>CAJULG010000005.1 GCA_910587045.1 uncultured Lachnospiraceae bacterium
CAGTCCCAATGTGGCCGTTCACCCTCTCAGGCCGGCTACTGATCGTCGCTTTGGTAGGCCGTTACCCTGCCAACTGGCTAATCAGACGCGGGCCCATCCTGTACCTATTAATATTTTCACACACTAAGATGCCTTACCGTGCGCTTATGCGGTGTTAGCAGTCATTTCTAACTGTTATCCCCCTGTACAGGGCAGGTTACCCACGCGTTACTCACCCGTCCGCCACTCAGTCAGATCAGTCCGCTTCCGAAGATTAAGACTGAAATGCTTCGTTCGACTTGCATGTGTTAAGCACGCCGCCAGCGTTCATCCTGAGCCAGGATCGAACTCTCAATTAAAGTCTGATCCGGTCATTATCAACCTCTGGCTAATAATTCCCTTTTTTACTGTTTTTAAGGTGCATCCTTTCCCCTGTCTGTTCCCAGACCGGAAAGCATGCTGTCCGTTTTCTGAAATTCTTTTGAATTTTCAGGGTTGTCTTATTGTTTGATTATCATGGTTCGTTTGAACTGCCGCATTTAACGCGACAACAGTAATACATTATCACAACAGAATTCTCTTGTCAACATATTTCATGATTATTTTTCTTCTATTTCTCTTTTTCGCAAAATAGGCGAAAAATAATACGGAGAAGGAGGGATTTGAACCCTCGCGCCGCGTAAACGACCTACACCCTTAGCAGGGGCGCCTCTTCAGCCTCTTGAGTACTTCTCCATGTCTGAATTATAATAACAATATTCACTTGTGACGCCTAATTAGAATAACAAAATCCCCAGGTTTTGTCAACCATTTTTTTGATTCTTCCGGCAATTTTCCAGCAATCCTTTTTGTCTGTCATTCTTCAGCATATTTTTACAATATACAGACTCCTGCTTTCCCTTTTATCCCTGTCTCCACCCTCTCTGCATAGAACAGAACGTCAAATCTTTAAAGCCGCAACGCTATTTTCCGGTTATAGTAACCTTTTCCTCATCATAAATCAGATTCTCGATCTCTAAGGTACTGCAAAAGCTTATATCCAAAGCATCCAGTTCATTGTGACTACAATCCAGGACACTCAGCATCGTATTCTGACTTAAATCTAACTCCGTCAGTTTATTCTCCTTACAATCCAGACTCGTCAGGTCTGTGTTCATACTGACATCCAAACCGGTTAAACGGTTGGTGCCACAAGATAACGATTCCAATACCGGATTCTTACTTACATCCAATACAGATAACTGATTGCTAAAACAGATCAGACTTTCTAATTCTGCATTTTTACTCACATCCAGACTGGTTAATTCATTATCACAGCAATTTAAATCATGCAGCTTAAGATTCTTACTCACATCCAGATCCGTCAACTCATTTCCGGCGCACCACAGTATCGCTAATTTTTCATTCTGATCCACATTTAATACCGACAACTGATTTCCATTGCAATCCAGCCTTACTAATTCTACATTCTTACTTACATCTAATTCTGTCAGTGCATTATAATCACATAGCAAATGGGTCAATGCCGGATTCCCGCCTACATCCAGATCCGTTAATTCATTACTGCTGCAGTTTACTGTCGTCAACTCCGTATTTTTACCGATATCCAGTCCGGTCAGTTCGTTACCCTCACAGTTCAAACGAACCAATGCTGTCAAGCCTTCCAGTGAAAGATTACCCTTCAACGTTTTTTCATAACGCCAGTTGATGGCCGTCAATCGCCCATTTTCATCCTAGGTATAATGCTCCGTATCATCCCAATCCGATGGTATGGTTCCTCCAATGGCAGTCTGTTCTTCCAGAATCCGCTCCAGCACAGCTACATCAGACGCATGTGTACCTTCTATACTGCCGGTTGCTGCTTCATTTCTGCAACCGGCCAACATAACAGGAAACAATAAAAGTAAAATCATCCGGATCGAAGCTCTGATCTTAATTTCAAAACAACTCATTATACGTCCCCTCTCTGATAATGCAGGATCATTCGTTACACAAAAATCATATAACGCCCGCGCTTCCTTGTAAATATAGTAAAATGAACGATAACAACGTAACTCTTTATTCCGTTGTTATTAAATCTGATGCCAGATCATTTCCCTGCCGTTTGATCGTAATATAGATAGAACCGCAGAGCAGGAGTATAGAACCGGCAATCCCCAATAGCACCATACCATACGGGAAATAGAATTTCACATGTTCCAGCACTAAAAGATCCAGCAGACGATACCCCCCGTAACTCACTGCTGTACCTGCCAGTATCGCGATCCCATCCGCGATCAGTACCTCCGCGACGCCCTCCAGAACCGCCATCCGTATGATCCCTCTCTTTGTTACACCGATCGCACGGATCTGAGCAAATTCATTACGACGAAGATATAGATTACTGGCCGTGGTATTTATGATATTTAATGCACATACAGTCAGAATAAATAATACAAGGATCAACGTCCCTGATAACCAGTTTCTTACAGCAGCCATCGTAGTCAGACAGTCAATATAAGATGATATCTCACAATCGGTTATGATCAGCATCTGTTCAACTCCATCTACCTTTACGCGAAATCTCACATATGCTTCCTCCTCCAGACGCATCATCATCTGTTCTAGCTGGTTCAAGTATACTGCACTCTTTTCAACATGATACATGATTCCGGTCGGCTGGGCCTTATTCGTACCAGTCAGTTCAAAATAATTCTCCAGAGGCATAAGTACCCTCAATCTTTCTCCGTAGAAATTTTGTGTCAGATTTACATCCTCTGATACGATTCCTTCAATCGTATAGGTTTTATAACAGCCCTCCTCCTCTAGCTGCCTCTCACATTCACGAATGATGCTTCTCCGATCCTTGTAGTATTCACTCACCAGCAACGTCCGTTCCGTTCCGGAAATACCGCTTTCCGGATCTTCCATATCATTCACCTTCCGGTGAAGCTCTGCATCTAATTGTTTCAGGGAATCATCTATACGCCTGTGTAATTCCGCAATGTCTAAAAGCTCTATCGTTTCCCCTACTCTGTAATTGGTGTACGGAACCTGTACCGGTTCTCTGTTTTCCAGTCCTGTCGCAATATCCGTATATGTGTTTTCCGTCCGGATCTGATTCACCAGGATGACCCCCTGAGGACTAACATCCAGTGTCCCTTCAACCAGCACGGACTGATAACGCTCCAACTCCCTTTGATCATATCCATAACATCCAACCTCCCGCAAAAATGTATATTTTCTGTCAGGATTATCATTTGTAAGATCCTCGTAGGCCGTTTTCCACCGGTTTCCCGTGGTCGTATTCAGAAATTCCTCGGTCATCTGCTGATGCAATACCTCCGCAGATGACAAATAAGATTCTGCCGCATACACCTGTCTTACATCGGTGATTCCGTTCAGCTTTGATAATTCTGCCAGAATATCCACGGACGGAAGCCCTGCCTGCGCCATCTCCAGAGTCTTAGTCTCATCGTATTTGTTTACAGCATATAATTGAAAATACTTATACTCTGCAATCTGATCCCTGTTCCATTTCATTACGGATCGGACGATGGATGCAAGCATCATAAAGATCGTCATTCCAAATATGACAACTGCGATCGTCTGCCGGAACCTTCTCGGATTCCGCATAACATTTTTTAATGCATATTCTCCTTCTATCCCAAAAAGCTTTTGAAATAGAAACGAAAACCAGCCTGCTCTGTGCTTCACTCGTTTCGACACCGGAAGCTTGTATTTTCCACGGATCGCTTCCACCGGACTCATTTCTGTAACCAGTTTTACATTTTCACCCCTGAGAAAATATAAGTCCGACAAAAATACAAACATCAGGATAAGAAACGGAAGCGGGTGAAAACCGGCATTCATATCAACGATCTGTTCACGCTTCAAAACAGCGGTGATAATCAGACAGACAAGCGTACCCAGCACACTTCCGGCAACAATGCCGATTCCCTCAAGGATCAGGCCTTGAATAAATACAATATACTGTAACTGCTTCTTTGAACTGCCGATACATCTTAGATTTGCATAATCACAGATATTCTCTATCATGGAAAGCTGAAGAGATGTCCGGACGATGCTTACACCGAATACTGCAAAGATATAACAGACCAGTAAAACAGACAGAATGACTACCGGTGCATAACTTCCGTCATATCCCTGTAAATAAAGTGATGCCAGATAACGATTGTATTCTCCGCTGATACCATAGGTATCGGTAAGCTCCGCAAAGATTTTATTCATCCGATACGGATTGTTGGTGTTAATGTAAATAGCATTCTCATACAATCGTTTCTCCCGCTGATTACTCCAGTCATAATAGTTCCCTATATAGGCAGTTCTGACCCGGGAGTCGGCAAGAATTCCCTCTATCACTTCTTCGGTTTCTGCAAATAAGACAAACTCATAATCCTGCCTGCTACGTTCCGATTCCCGTTCATGCAGAAGATAACTGTATGCCAGATTTAATCCGGCAAATAAAAGCATTACCGTAACCGTTACTCCAAGCACTGTAACGATTGTTCTCTGGCAGTTCTGTCGTATGTATTTCATTCCGAGCATCCAATAACTTTTCATATTGCACCTCTTTCTGCGCCGGATCAGCCCCTTCTTATATGCCTATTATATACCCCCTGTATTACATTATAATAACAAACTGTCTTACAGATTTGTAAGATATACCTAATTCATTGCACCGGTCATCATCCTGAACTTCTCCCTTGTCTTCCATATCCCGCACAGCGATTCAAAATTCCCGTCCGGCTCCAGCATCAGCTCTGCCAGTTCATCCAGCTCCTGATACTCCTCCTCCGACAATGTAAAGTCCTGATCCTGAATATACACTGGAACATGATAAAATAATATCTCATCATTCATCAGACAGTGAAAATCAAACAACAGCCCCCGGATGGCCGCCTTTAATCCAATCGTAGGCGGATTCGATGCATAAAGAATCTGATCCTCTGTATATGCACCTCTCCGCAATCCAAGATAAGCCTCCGCTCCAAACAGGAACCGGTTCCGGGGCATATCATTCAGATTGAAATCAATCTCATGATCCGGACAATGCAGGTCAGCATCCACCAGAACCCAGCGTGCCTCTTCCTCTTTATAATATTCCGTGATCCAGTGGTCATAACAGATTCCGTAATATTTGATATAGGGTGCAAACCCGCTTCTGGCTCTTGCCGGATATCCCTTGGCCTTTAAGACAGCCGCAAGCAGGATCGCCTGTCCCCGGCAGGTTACATGAAGCTTGTCCTTTGCCTCCCGGTGAACGGAATAATCTGTATTCCTGCGTAACAGCTCTGACAGCATACTGATCGCTGTCGGAAATAATTCATCCTCAAACATCAGCTTTGTAGTCGGTACCTTTGTCATATCCCCCCAGAAGGTATCCTGCTTTCTCCGGATATCCGGGTCATTCAAAAAAACGACCGGATGGATGATCTGCATCCGCTGCAGGATACACAGTGCATCAACAGAATCCGGGAGCCTCTCCGCAAACTCCTTATAATATCCCAGGTCGGTATAACAGCTTGTCTGCCTGTAGTAACGCAATATCTGTTCCATATTTCTGTCTTCCTTTCCTTTTATGATTATTATCAACCAGACCAGTTTATCCCCTTCGCACAAAAAAAGACTGACTTTTCTCTGATCAGATAAGTCAGTCCTCAATCGACACCAGAAAATCTGTTTTATTATCATGGTAATATTCCAGCTCCGGCAGATCTCTTAAATTATATTTACAGCTTGGAAGAAATTGAAAATAGAACTGCTGTATCCTGGCCTGAATATCCTCGGCCTCGTCAGTCGGAATCGAAAATGCCAGCCACTTTGATCCGGGAATCCGGTACTCCTGCAGTCCTTCTGCATAATTTTTCCACAGCACCCAGTATTCACAATCTCCATGCTCAAACCGATCCGCATAGACTGTCATTCCATAATCAACATTCCCGTGAAAACAGTATTGCTGCTGCATTCTCTCGAAGAAATCCGGAACCTCCTGACGGATAGTTTCACAGCTCGTCTGAAAACCAATCCCGTAGAGAACCAGTTCCTCCAGTTCCAGAATCCGGTACTCTATCGCATCCGGTATTATCGTATTCTCCTGAAAGGTCAGCCTTGGAAAATTCTTCAACTGCTTTGGATTCCTCCTGACCTGGCCGGGCTTCATGCCGTGAAACCGTTCAAATGCTCTGGAAAAAGAGGTTGCATTGTTATATCCGTACTTTATAGCAACGTCTATTACCTTATCCGTACCGGAATATAAATCATAGCCTGCATCGGACAACCTTCTGCTCCGGATATAATCCGACAGAGACATATCACACAGCAGCGAGAACAGACTCTTCATGGTATACTCATTTACACCCAGGATATTGGCCAATACATGATAATCGATCCGATCCGTCAGATGCTCCTCAATATAGCCTGTCATTTCATTCAATGCATGATATACATTCATCACCAGTCTCTTCCCGACATTAATCTGCTGCCTCCTTCAGATACAACTGATAGAAGTTCTCCGGTTCCTCCGGCTTTCCATACAGGTAACCCTGAATAAAGTCCAGATCCATCTCTGCCACAACATTCATCTCATCATCTTCCTCAACGCCCTCTAAACAGACCTTAATCCCCGCCTTATGGCATAACTCGACCACAACACGGATAAAGGAAGAATCAAAGCTGTTCTCCTTAATATTCCGGACAAATATCTTATCAATCTTTACAATATCCGCCGGCGCCTCCTTCAACAGCCCGAGGGAGGAATAACCGGTTCCAAAATCATCCATGGCAACCTTCATGCCCAGGGTACGCACGGAATCAAATACCTGCATCAACAGATCCTTATCGGAGATAAATTTGCTCTCTGTGATCTCAACAATAATATTCTGGTAGCTGATCTCGGCACTTTCCACACAATCCTTCATGAAATCCACAAACTGCGGATCAAAGAGCTGCAGATAAGACACATTGATACTCATGCTGAATTGCGGATAAATGCATACCCAGTGCTTACACATCTCAACTGCCTGACGGAACACCCATTTACCAACCCTCTGTATCATATCCGTTTTCTCTAACAACGGAATGAACTCTACCGGCGATACCTTACCGTATTTCTCACATTCCCATCGGAGTAATGCTTCCGCACCCTTCAGGATTTTGGTATCCGCATATACCTGCGGCTGGAAATTCAGTTCAAAGTTCTCAAAATCATTTTCAATGGAATCCCGGAGCAGTTCGATCAACTCCAATTCCCGCTCTTTGTATTGTAAGAATTCCGGACGGAATTTGATCAGACTGTTCTTGCCCTGACGCTTTACCACACTGATTCCGATCTTCAGGGATTTCAGGAAGTCTTCATAAACCACTCCCGTCTCATATTCATGATAAATACCGGAAAATGTACAATAATACCGCTTTCCGTACAATTCCTTCTGGGTTCTGTAATGATTGGCAATCCGGTCAAATAAACCCCTGGCCTCCTGCTCCTGCGGATTTGTGATCAGAATGCCGAATTCATCTCCGTCCAGGCGAAATACAGATGCATTGCTGTCGATCCGGCTCTGGATATAGGTTCCGATCTCCCGCAATACACTGTCTCCAAAGGACTGATTATATAATTCATTGATCCGGTTGAAATCATCAATATTTAATAACAGCACACCAAATGGAATGTCGTCCTCCATTTTCTTTTTCACATTTTCACGAAACGCATATTTATTTAACAGGCCCGTAATATGATCCAACTGGTTTTCTTTTCCTAAGTTCCGGATTACTCCGGCCAGTAAAACCGGCGTACCCGTTTCATCAAACCGTATATTAATACGGCTCTCCAGCCAGATCCATTTCTGGTACCGGTTCTTCGCCCGATATTGCAGACAGAAGGTTTGTGCTTTATTATCAAACATGCTGATCAATGTATTTTTATATTTCTCTCTGTCTTCAATATGGATCCGTCTGATCCAGTCCTCAAAGAAATTTTCTGCATAATCCTTTGGCAGATCGAATTCCTCGATAAACTCATCCGGCAGACTTACCTCATAATGACAGGTCGGATGCTTGCAAACAAATACATATCCCTCTATTGTATTACACATCGCCTGATAAAAATTCTCAGCCTCTAACATTGTCATATTCATTTACACATAACCTCCTTTCCTGTTTATTCCAGCCCGTGTGAAATCCGATAATCCCGCACGGCAGTCTCATACATATTGTTTCCCTCCGAATCTGCTACCACGATAACCGGAAGGTTCTCAACCTCCAGCCGGCGGATCGCTTCCGTGCCTAAATCTTCATAAGCAATTACCTCTGCCCGTTTAATACACCTGGATAATAATGCGCCTGCGCCGCCTACTGCTGCAAAGTATACACAGGTATGTTTCTGCATTGCCTGTAACACAGCCTCCGAACGTTTTCCTTTTCCGATCATCCCGCATAACCCGTGCTCCATTAGCAAAGGTGCATATTTATCCATACGGGAACTGGTGGTCGGCCCGGCCGAACCGATTACCTGATCTTCCCTGGCCGGTGTCGGCCCCAGATAATAGATGATATTATTCTCGAGAGAAAATGGCGGCTCGTTGCCTTCCAGCATTCCCTCGTACATGCGCTTGTGTGCCGCATCCCTGGCCGTATATATTGTTCCTGTAATATACACATAATCCCCGGCATAAAGCTCTTTTACTATTTCCTTTGTTATTGGTGCCTGAATGTGTCGTTCCATAAATCAGCCTCTTGTTTCTTCTCTTTTGTTCTATGATCTATAGCACTCGTTTTACATGCCGGTTTACATGACAGCATATATTTACTGCCAACGGCATACCTGCGATGTGGGTTGGATAAGTTTCGATATTAACTGCAAGTACCGTTGTCCTGCCGCCCAGTCCGCCCGGCCCTATTCCCAGCCGGTTCAGCTCTTCCAGTAATGTCTCCTCCAGCTCTCTTATATGAGAAAGCGGAGAACCCTCGTTTATATTTCTTGTCAATGCCTGCTTTGCCAGCATTGCACACTTTTCAAAATCACCGCCTAATCCTACGCCGACAACCATCGGAGGACAGGCATTCGGTCCTGCATCCTTTACCGCCTGGATCACCGCCGCCTTCACACCCTCTGCTCCGTCTGCAGGCTTAAGCATGAATACCCGGCTCATGTTCTCACTGCCAAAGCCCTTCGGAGCAAGAAGAAGCTCCACATTCTCACCGGGAACAATATCATAATGGATAATAGCAGGTGTGTTATCTCCTGTATTCACCCGCAACAGAGGATCCTTTACCACTGATTTTCGAAGATAACCCTCCTGATATCCCTGACGCACACCTGCATGGATCGCATCCGACAGATTGATCCCGTCGATATGAACATCCTGTCCCAGCCGGACGAATATGATTGCCATTCCCGTATCCTGACAGATCGGTATCTTTTCTTCGCCGGCAATTTCTAAATTCTCACACAACTGTCCAAGAATCTGTTTTCCGATTCTGCTGTCCTCTGCCTGTTCCGCCTGTCTGACTGCCTGTTCCATATCCGGTGACAGTCTCAGGTTGGCCTCCATGCACATTTCCTTTATATTCTCAATGATCGTATCTGTATGTATGGTTCTCATAAATGCAGCAAAGCTCCTTCATCAATCCCCAAACAACTGCTCTTCATCTGTGGGTTCTTCCTTGAGGTTCGTATGTTTTTTTCTATTCTGTATAAAATCTGACAGCTTAAACAGGAGCCAGACAATAAAAAGAATTACAAGCAACGCACCGATACCGGCAAGCACATACAGCATAACACCGCTTAAGGTATCCGCCTGATCGGATAAATGCATAAAATCTTTAAAATCCATACTACACCTCCTCATAATTAAATGTTTCCCTCAAAGCCCGTGGCTTCGCATTGTTCTACACCGCTATATTTACGCTTATGCGTTCATTGTATCACGTTCAGGAATCTTCTACAATTGATTTAATTCACAATATTGTCACATTTTATGTAAAAATGTGACAAAAAGGAGCGGAAAAAACCGCTCCTTTCCTTCAAATTTCATAATGATCTATCCTTACTCGGTCGGATTCTCTTCTGACCCTTCTACAAGTTCCTCCGGATTTTCTTCTGAAATTTCTTCAACGATTCCTTCTTCCTGTTCTTCCTGCAACTGTGATTCCAGCTTCCGGATATCCTCCTCCGGATCACTGTCCCGAACCTTGGCTACACTGGCAACCGTAATATTATTCTCTGTATCCATATTGATCAGTTTTACACCGGATGTAACACGGCTCAGCTGGGAAATATCCTTACATTGCAGACGGATGACAATTCCTTCTGTAGAGATCAACATAATTTCATTTTCCTCGTTGACAGCCTTCACACCGACTACATTTCCGGTCTTATCATTGATCTTATAGCACTTCACTCCCTTGCCGCCCCGGTTCTGCGGTGTGAATTCGTCCATGGAGGTCCGTTTACCCATACCATTCTCTGAAACGATCAACAGGTCTTCTCCCTGCGTATCCAGCTGCATACCGATCACCTCGTCACCGGCACCCAGATTCATACCCTTCACACCCATAGAGGTCCGTCCGGTACTTCTGGCATCTGTCTCCTGGAAGCGGATACACATACCCAGCTTGCTGACCAGCAGAATCTCCTTCCGGTTATTGGTTGATTTTACCTCGATCAATTCATCCTCATCCCGAAGGGTGATCGCTGCCAGACCGTTCTTTCGGATATTCTGGAAATCCGTGATCGGAGTCTTCTTTACCATGCCCTTCTTCGTTGCCATGAATAAATATCTGCCCTTCTTAAATTCACGGATCGGAATAACGGCTGTGATCTTCTCCTCCGGCAGCATCTGTAAGAGGTTCACAATGGCAGTTCCCCTTGCAGTCCGCCCGGATTCCGGAATCTCATATGCCTTCAGACGATATACCCGCCCCATATTCGTAAAGAACATGATAAAGTGATGGGTCGTGGTCATGATCAGCTCTTCAATGAAATCATCTTCAATGGTCTGCATTCCCTTGATTCCCTTACCACCGCGATTCTGAGACCGGAAATTATCTACCGTCATACGCTTGATATAACCAAGCTTCGTCATGGCGATCACAGTATTTTCCCGCTTGATCAGTTCCTCATCCGTAATCTCGTCTTCGTCCGGGCCGATTGCGGTTCTTCTGTCATCGCCATATTTGGTGGAAATGATCAGCAATTCCTCTTTGATAACGCCTAACAGCTTCTTCTCATCCGCCAGGATTGCCTTTAACTCCGCGATCCGTTCAATTAACTCCCGGTATTCATTCTCAATCTTATCCCGTTCCAGACCGGTCAGAGCCCGCAGACGCATATCCACGATCGCCTGAGCCTGTACATCTGATAAGCTGAACTCCTCTATTAATTTTTCTTTCGCTTCCGCCACGTTTTTCGAACTGCGGATGATCTGGATCACACGGTCGATATGATCCAGTGCGATCAGCAGACCTTCTAAGATATGAGCCCGTTCCTCCGCTTTGTTCAGCTCGTATTTTGTTCTTCTGGTAACCACATCCTCCTGGTGCTTCAGGTAATAGGTGAGCATTTCCAGAAGGTTCAAGATTTTCGGTTCATTATTTACCAGTGCCAGCATGATAACACCAAACGTATCCTGCATCTGCGTGTGCTTATATAAATTCTTCAGAATGATATTGGCGTTGGCATCCTTTCGCAGTTCCATGACAACACGCATACCCTCTCTGGAGGATTCATCCCGAAGATCGGTAATGCCTTCAATCTTCTTATCTTTTACCAGCTCCGCAATCTTCTGGATCAGACGTGCTTTATTTACCATATATGGAAGCTCGGTCACGACGATCCTCTGCTTTCCATTTGACATCGGCTCGATATTGGAAACTGCACGAACCTTGATCTTTCCCCGTCCGGTACGATAGGCGGCATCAATCTCACCGGTTCCCAGTATCTGTGCACCCGTCGGGAAATCCGGCCCCTTTACGATCGAAAGGATTTCCTCCATATCCGTCTGACGATCCTCTAAGATCCGGTTATCAATGATCTTTACAACTGCATCGATTACCTCCCGCAGATTATGGGGCGGGATATTCGTCGCCATACCAACTGCAATACCGGAGGTACCATTAACCAGAAGATTCGGATAACGGCTTGGAAGTACCGTCGGCTCCTTCTCTGTCTCATCGAAGTTCGGTATGAAATCTACCGTATCCTTGTTGATATCTGCCAGCATTTCCATAGAAATCTTGGAAAGTCTTGCTTCCGTATAACGCATTGCTGCAGCACCATCGCCATCCACGGAACCAAAGTTTCCATGTCCGTCCACCAGCATATAACGGGTATTCCATTCCTGCGCCAGCTTGACCATCGCTTCATAAATGGAACTGTCGCCATGCGGATGATACTTACCCATGGTATCACCGACAATACGGGCGCATTTCCGATGAGGCTTATCCGGCCCGTTATTCAACTCTATCATTGAGTATAAGATTCTTCTCTGTACCGGCTTTAATCCATCCCGCACATCCGGTAAGGCTCTGGCGGCAATAACACTCATGGCATAATCAATATAATTACGCTCCATGGTCTTTTGCAGGTCTATCTCATGTACTTTATCAAAGATTGTACTATCGTCCATGCTACTTCCTCCTAAATATCCAGATTCTTAACGAATTTTGCATTTGCTTCAATGAACTCCCGGCGTGGTTCTACCTTATCACCCATCAAGGTATTAAAGGTAATATCAATCTCGGACTCATTCTCTTCATCAATGGCTACCCGTAACAAAATCCGCTGATCCGGATCCATGGTGGTTTCCCAGAGCTGTTCTGCATCCATTTCTCCAAGACCCTTATACCGCTGGATCTTATTATTGGTATCTCTTCCAACCTCTTTTAATATATTATCCAGCTCTTCATCGCTGTAGGCATACCATACCTTACGATTCTTCTCCAGCTTAAAGAGTGGCGGCTGTGCCAGATAGACATGTCCCTGGCGGATCAGCTCCGGCATGAAACGATAGAAGAAGGTCAGCAGCAGGGTTGCAATATGGGCGCCGTCTACATCGGCATCGGTCATAATGATGATCTTGCCATAACGAAGCTTGGATATATCAAAATTATCATGAATACCGGTACCAAATGCAGTGATCATTGCCTTGATCTCCTCATTGACCAGTATCTTATCAATCCTTGCCTTTTCCACATTCAGGATCTTGCCCCGGAGCGGCAGAATGGCCTGGGTTGCCCGGTCTCTAGCCGTCTTTGCAGAACCGCCGGCGGAATCACCCTCGACGATATAGATCTCACATTTTTCCGGATTCTTATCCGAACAGTCTGCCAGCTTACCCGGCAGAGACATGTTATCCGCCAGATTGCTTTTCCGTGCTACATCCCTTGCCTTTCTCGCTGCGATTCTTGCCCGCTGTGCTAACACGGCCTTATTGATGATAATCTTTGCAACTGCAGGATTCTGCTCCAGGAAATATGTCAGCTGTTCCGTAACGATGGCCTCAACTGCGCTTCTTGCCTCAGAATTACCCAGCTTCTGCTTGGTCTGGCCTTCAAACTGCGGATCCTCAATCTTGATACTGATAATCGCAGTCAGACCTTCCCGCAGATCGTCACCGGATAGATTATCCTCCTTCTCCTTCAGCATTTTGTTATTTCTTGCATAATCATTGAATACCTTGGTGATCGCACTCCGGAATCCGGTTAAATGCATACCACCCTCCGGGGTATTGATATTATTAACAAAGCTGTATGTAGACTCGTTAAAGGAATCATTATGCTGCAGGGCAACCTCCACTAAGATATTGTCCTTGCTTCCCTCACAGTAAATGACTTTATTATACAACGGATCCTTATGACGATTGATATATTCTACGAATTCTTTAATACCGCCCTCATAATGAAAAGTACGTTCCTTCACCGGCTCTTCCCGGGCATCATTTAAATTAATCTTTAATGCTTTTGTCAGGAATGCGGTTTCCCGCAGACGAACCTTCAAGGTATCAAAATTATAAACAGTGGTATCAAAGATTTCTGCATCCGGCTTAAAGGTAACCTTGGTACCGGTATGCTTTGAGGTACCAACCTCCTTCAGCTTATAAACTACCTTGCCTCTCTCATATCTCTGTTTGTATACTTTTCCATCCCGGCTGATTTCCACCTCTAGCCATTCTGAAAGAGCATTTACCACGGATGCACCTACACCATGAAGACCACCGGATACCTTGTATCCCCCGCCGCCGAATTTACCTCCGGCATGAAGGATCGTAAACACTACTTCAACTGCCGGAATTCCGGCTTTTTCATGAATGCCTACCGGAATCCCCCGGCCATTATCAACAACGGTTATGGAATTATCCTCGTTAATTGTAACATCAATGACAGAACAGAAGCCTGCAAGTGCTTCATCTACGGAGTTATCTACGATCTCATATACCAGATGATGCAGACCACGTTCGGATGTACTTCCGATATACATACCGGGTCTCTTTCGAACTGCTTCCAATCCTTCCAGAATCTGAATCTGTTCTGCTCCATAATCATTTGCCATTTCATATCCTCCTACTTAATTATCCCGGACATTGTTACCTTCGGGATAAACATGTCCTTTTACAACCTTATATATTTTATTTATATTCATCCGCTCCCTGATAAAAGCATCATATCCCGTACAGGTAATGATGGTCTGTATATTATCAATCGAGTGTAATAAATAATCTCTGCGGTTCTCATCCAACTCTGACATTACGTCATCCAGTAATAATACCGGAGTATCATGAATCCGCTGTTTTACGATTTCAATCTCCGCCAGCTTCAGGGAAAGTGCTGCTGTCCGCTGTTGTCCCTGGGAACCGAACCTTCGTACCTCCACATCATTAATATAGAATCCCATATCGTCTCTGTGTGGTCCGTATTGCGTGGACTGATACCTTATATCCTGTTCCTGCTTCTGGATCAAGGTATCCGCATAAGCTTTTTCCTTTATATTTTCCTCATATCGAAGCTCTAACCGTTCCTTCCCTCCGGTCAGATTACAATGAATCTTTTTTAATATTTCATTCAACTGTCCGATAAATGATCTTCTGGATTGAATCACTTCAGAACCATACTGAACCAACTGCTGATTCCATACCTCCAGGGTATCCGCTAATTGGGGCTGAAAAGAAATCTGTTTTAATAGATTATTTCTCTGATTCAACACTTTATTATAATTTGTATAATTATATAAATACAGCTTATCCAACTGACAAAGCTCCAGATCAAGAAATCGTCTCCGTTCCGCCGGACCGTTTTTAATAATGCTCAGATCCTCCGGTGAAAAAAATATAACATTTACAACTCCGAATAATTCTCCGCTTTTTCGGATCGGCAACTGATCAATGGCAATTCCCTTTGTCTTATTTTTTCGCAGGTGCATATCAATTCTGTGCAGAACTTCTGATTTCATGATCTGCATTCTGATATGAGCCTCCTCCTGATCAAACTGGATGATTTCCCTGTCTTTACTCCCCCGATGGGATTTTGTTGTGGCAGATATATAAATTGCTTCTAAAATATTTGTTTTTCCCTGCGCATTATCGCCATAAAGGATTGTTGTACCGGAATCAAAGCAGATATTCAAATTTTCATAATTACGATAATTTTTCAATTCCAAGGAATGAATATACATGTTATTTTCCTGCTATTGTTCAATCCGGATAGACTGGTTCAGAAATGTAACAACATCTCCGTCATACAATTTCCGGCCTCTTCTGGTATCTATTTCACCATTGACCGTAACCTCACCATTCTGAATAACTTCCTTGGCAGTAACACCGGAATCCACCAGTCCTGCCGCCTTTAATGCCTGTCCCAGCTTGATGAATTCATCTCTCAGTTTAATGACTTCCATATCTGCTCTCCTTATATGCTGACCGTACTGATATTAACCGGAAGCACAACATAACGATAGCATTCCTTTTCATCCTTGATATAACAAGGTGCTTTCTGATTAATAAAATAGATACTGATCTCCTCATCATCAATGACACGAAGTGCATCCATCAACAGCTTCGGATTAAAACCAATGATCAGATCCTTTCCTTCCTTCCGGATATCCAGATCCTCGTTCATGGAACCCATGGCAGAATCTATTTTCAGGTGCATACTGTCATTGCCGATATTAATGATGATCGGCTTTTTATCCGATTCCCGGATCAGAAGAGAAGCCCGGTCTATACAATCCAGAAATTCTTTTTTATTAATATTGATCTTTGTCTCATAATCATTTGTAAGCATCTGATTGATCTTATAATATTCCCCTTCCAGAAGACGGGATACGACTTTTGTCTTATTAAATTCAAATAATATATGTTTATCTGTAAAATAGATATCTACATAATCATCCACACCGCCATCCAGGATTTTACTTACGTCGTTCAAAGTTTTTCCCGGTACTACGACTTTGATCATTTCATGCTGTTCTTTTAAAGCTACATTGCGGATGGAAATCCGATGCCCGTCCAGAGATACGATCCTCAGATTATCATTCTCTATTTCGAATAATTCACCGCTCATTAATTTTGTACTTTCATTTTCAACTGTGGAAAATATGGTCTGCCTTATAAATTCTTTTACTGTAAATTGGGAAAGACTGATTCCTTTACTCCGTTCTACCTCCGGAAGCAGTGAAAAATCATCTCCTGATTTACCGGAAATAGTGAATTTTGATTTTTCACAACGGATTGCTGCCTGATGATTTTCATTTGTTTCCAGTGTAATCTCACTATCTGGAAGTTTTCTTATGATCTCAAAAAACAATTTAGCATCCAATGCGATCTTTCCGCCTTCAATGATCGTTCCATCTACATAGGTTTCAATTCCCAGCTCCATATCCGTTGCAGTTAGTTTTATCTCCTGATCAGCTTCAATTAAAATACATTCCAGAATGGGAAGTGTAGTCTTATTTGATACTGCTTTCATTACTACATTAACAGCAGATAATAACAATGATTTTGAACAAGCGATTTTCATAATGTGTAAAACTCCTTTCCCCCGGCCGGGGTTAAAATTAATATATTAATATTTAAATGTATTTAGACGTATTATTCGTAGGGGCTGTGGATATGTTGATAACCCTTCTTATAGCTTGAAAAAGATGAATATGGCAACAGGGATAAGAATGTTGATTCCTTTCTGATAATCTGTGAAAATATTCATGTTATTCACAAAGGATATGTATGGATATCATCCGGCTTCAGAAAGAGGATTTTCTGATCCTGCGATTATACACATCTATTCACAGCCTGTTCACTGTTTATCCACATCCTGTTGTGTTCAGGAAGGGATAATTTTCTTTTTGATCGTCGCAATCGTAGCCGCTAAGTTTTCATTTGTTTTCATATTTTTTTTGATCTTCTCGATCGCATGCATGACAGTAGAATGATCCTTTTTGAAATATTCGCCAATGGATTCCAGTGGTTTTTCTGTCAGGATCCGGCACATATACATAGCAATCTGCCTTGCATTGGCAATATCCGCACTTCTTCTGGAGGATAAGATATCTTCCTTGGAAATGCCAAGATGTTCACTAACAACATCTGTGATCAGAGAAGGAGTGATTTCTCTGTTTTTATCCTTGGATATCAGATCCTTCAAGGTTTCTTCTGCAAAAGAAACCGTAACCGGCTTGTTATCCAGCTTGGAAAAGATACTGATTTTATTCAGGGCTCCTTCTAATTCCCGGATATTGGAAACAATATGAGTCGCAATATACTGAATGACATCATCCGGAATATTAATGTTATCCTGTTCTGCACGTTTTCTCAGGATTGCCATCCTGGTCTCATAATCCGGAGACTGAATGTCAACAGGCAGGCCCCATTCCAGACGGGATTTGATCCTATCTTCCAGATTCTCAATCTCCTTTGGCGCTTTATCAGAGGAGATCACAATCTGTTTTCCTGCTTCATGCAGCACATTAAAGGTATGAAAGAATTCCTGCTGAGTGGATTCCTTTCCTATTATAAACTGAATATCATCCAGGAGCAGCAGATCTATATTCCGGTATTTGTTCCGGAATTCTTCTGTTTTATTTCTTTTTAATGCCTCAATTAATTCATTCGTAAATATTTCACTGGTCACATAAAGGACTCTTGCTTTTTTATTGTGCTGCAACACATAATGTCCCACGGAATGCATTAAATGTGTCTTGCCAAGTCCGACTCCGCCATAAAGAAATAATGGATTAAATGCCTGTGCGGGAGCCTCTGCCACTGCTACGCAGGCAGCATGCGCATGCCGGTTGTTATCTCCGACTACAAAGGTATCAAAGGTATATCTAGGATTCAGATTACTTGCTTCCATATTGTATTCCATATAATGATCGGAAACAACAGGCTGAGTATTCTCCTTTTTTATATCATCGGGAGAAGAGATTAATTGAATATCAAAGTCTTCGTTCATGACAATCTGAATGGATGCTTTTAGAAACATATCATACATCTTTGTTTTCAGAAATTCGATTCCCCGCTGACCCAGAGTGTCATCTGCCAGCAGATAGATGGTATTATCAATGATATCATATACTTTTAGCGGACGGATCCAGGTATTGATCGTAATTGGTGCAACTCCATGCTCAAGCTGGATCGAATATAGAATTTTTTCCCAGTTTTCTTCAATCTTTTCTTTCATAAAGGAAAATTCCTCTCCTGTCATAATTCATCCTGCTTTCATCACAGAAAAATGCGGGCAAAAGAACCCATATATAATATATAACAAATTTCGGTTTTTCGCAAGAAAAAGGACTGGATTTTTTAAAAACCGTTTAACATAATGTGTTGCAAATAATTATGTAAAATTATGTAATTCACAATCAGATGAGTTGATTTTACAGCAGATTTTGATTTATTAATGAGAATATCCACAGCTTAAAATCAAGTTATCCACAGGTTTTGCACAAATTGTGAATAACATTATGTTAATTGAAAAATAATCTTTACGGAAAAATGCTTCTATATTTAAATTACTTCTTGACTGTTGACCTGGATTTCCATATAATAAACTAGGTGTTTTTTCATAAGCCATAAATAAGTAGTTAAATAATAGATTTAACGAATGGAAAAAGGAGGTGTATCAAAATGAAGATGACATATCAGCCAAAGAAGAAACCACATGCAAGAGTTCATGGTTTTAGAAAAAGAATGAGTACTGCGAATGGCAGAAAAGTAATCGCTGCAAGAAGAGCAAAAGGTAGAAAGCATTTAACGGTATAGGTCGCAGTCATGTGACCTTTCTTTATGTTCGCGTAACAGTGAGCCAGGCGAAAAATACAACGTATTTTCGCTAAGAAGCAGACAAGCACAGAATGTTTAAGCTGGCTTGAACATTTGTGTGAAGACTGATTCGAATGAAAATGCAGGCATTTTCATTTGGCGAACGTCGTGAAATCGAGCAACACAAGTTGCGGGATGCGAGATATGAAACATTATATTTCTTTGAAAAACAGGAAAGAGTTTGGAGACGTATATCAGTGCGGCAGATCCTTTGCCAATAAATATCTGGTGATGTACGTTCTGGAGAAGAATGATAAAAGGAATCGATTTGGAATGTCTGTGAGTAAGAAGGTAGGAAACAGTGTGATCCGTCATCGTGTAACAAGACTGATCCGGGAAGCCTATCGTCTGCATCAGACAGAATTAAAGACCGGGTATGATATTGTGGTGGTTGCCCGGGTGAATGTGAAGGATTGTAACTATTGGGAAGTGGAACGTGCATTTATGCATGTATGCAGGCTTCATCATTTGTTGAATAAAGAAGATGATTAATATATGAAGAAACTTTTTTTGAAATTGATTCGTTTTTATCAGGTTTATTTGTCACCCTTAAAGGGTCATGGAACTTGTAAATTTTATCCGACCTGTTCCCAGTATGCTATGGAAGCGATTGAAAAATATGGCGTTGGAAAAGGCACTTTGTTAGCAGTCTGGCGGATACTTCGGTGTAACCCGTTCTCCAGGGGTGGGTACGACCCGGTTCCATAATTGAAGGAGGTTAATATGGTTTTTTTAACTGCACAAGGCGGTTTTTTAGGCCCCTTTTGTTGGTTGTTAGGAAAGATTCTGGATTTGATCTATGAAGGACTGGCAGCAGTTGGGATTAATAATCTGGCACTTTGTATCATTATATTTACGTTAGTTGTTAAGCTGATCCTTCTGCCGTTAACGTTGAAACAGCAGAGAGGATCGAAGATCAATCAGTATATACAGCCGGAGCTTCAGAAGATTCAGAAAAAGTATAAGAATAAGACGGATCAGGATTCCATGCTGAAGCAGCAGCAGGAGACCCAGGCAGTGTACCGGAAATATGGTACAAGCATGACCAATGGCTGTCTGACATCCTTTATTCAGTTACCGATCATTTATGCATTATACCGGGTAATTTATAATATACCGGCATATGTGCCTGCGATCAAGGATCTGTATACACCGATCGCACAGCAGATATTAAAGGTGAAGGATTATGTGCCAACATTGTCTACTTTTGTTACGGATAATAAGATCGGTACAGCTTCCAGAGCGATCAAAACATTATCAAATCTGGATGCAAATGCAGTTACGGATAATAATATTATTGATATAATTTCACAGTTCAGTATGACACAGTGGGAGTCGTTTGGTAAATTATTTTCCGATAATACGGATCTGATCCATGCAATTTCCGTAAATGTTCCGCAGATTAATGATCTGAACCGGTTCATTCTGGGAATAAATATTTCAGAGGCACCGGGCTGGAAGCTCAGCTGGGCATTGATCATTCCTATCACATCGGCGGTATTTCAGTTCTTAAGCACAAAGACAATGCAGATGCCACAGGCGGAAGCCAGTGATCCGGCAACTGCACAATCTGCGAAGATGATGAAGTCGATGACTTATACCATGCCGATCATGTCACTGATCATCTGTGTATCCTTACCGGCAGGTATCGGCCTTTACTGGTCCATCAGTGCATTAATCACACTGTTGATCCAGCTGGCGATCAATGTCTATTATGATAAGTTTGCCGATATGGACAAGATCCTGGAAAGGCAGATGGAGCGGGCTAAAAAGAAAAACAAGAAGAATAAGAAATCCCTTATGGAACGTATGTTAGATGCTGCGGGAAATGCAGAGGCAACAGGCAGTTCATCCAATAGTGTTGCAGGTACCAGCTTGAAGAGTTATAACAGTACAGCAGACAATAATACTTCTACAACCTATCGGAAAGGAAGCATTGCTTCCAAGGCAAATATTATGCAGCAGTATAATACCAGTCAGAAGAGTAAGGAGGAGTAAGGATGGAATTTATTGAATTCAAGGGAAAGACTGTAGATGATGCAATTACGGAGGCTACCATTCAGTTTGGCATTACCAGTGATGAGCTGATTTATGAAGTTGTAGATAAAGGCAGTACCGGAATCCTGGGCTTTATCAATACGAAGCCTGCCATTATCCGGGCAAAGAAAAAAGATTCCTTTGAGGATATCATTCAGGAATTCCTGGAACAGCTTTTTAATGTAATGGAGATTGAGGCTGTGGTTGATATCACCTATGACGAGGAAAATAAGACCATGGATATTAATCTGACCGGGCCGGAGATGGGTGTATTGATCGGCAAGCGGGGACAGACACTGGATGCATTGCAGAAGATCGTACAGTCCGTGGCGAACAAGCACAGCGAGGATTTCATCCGTGTGAAGCTGGATACCGAGAATTATCGTGCAAGAAGAAGAGATACGCTGGAGAACCTTGCAAAGAATCTTGCATATAAGGTAAAGCGCACAAAGAAGCAGGTCGTATTAGAGCCAATGAATCCATATGAAAGACGGATCATTCATTCTGCGCTTCAGGGCGACAAATATGTAGGTACCAGAAGCGAAGGAGAGGAACCATTCAGACGGGTGGTTATTTATTACAATCGTGCAAGATAGGGAAAGCATTCGTTTCGTATAATTGTTAGTAGCAGACCGGAGAATATACAGATGTTCCCGTCTGCTACTAATTGTTCTTACAGATATTATTTTAAGGAGGGTATATGTTTCAGAAGGATACCATTGCAGCAATCGCAACAGGATCAGTAAATGCGGGAATCGGCATTATCCGGATCAGCGGAACGGAGGCGATCGCAGTTGCAGACCGCATTTTCCGTGCAAAGAAGCAGGGAAAAACAGTAGAACAGCTGCCGGGTTATTCTGCTTTATTTGGAAATGTCTGTGATGGTGACTGTGTACTGGATGAGGCTGTCTGTCTTGTTATGCGGGCACCGAATTCCTATACTACGGAAGATGTGGTAGAACTTCAATGTCATGGCGGCCGGATTATGCTGCAGCGGATTCTGGATCTGGTTCTTCGCAGCGGTGCGAGACCGGCGGAACCGGGTGAGTTCACAAAGCGTGCATTTCTGGGTGGAAGGATCGATGCTGCGCAGGCGGAATCAGTGATGGACATGATCTATGCCAGAAATGAATTAGCTGCCCGTTCTTCAGCAGCACAGCTTCGGGGAACACTTTCCTTACGGATAAGAGAACTGCGGGAGATGATACTGGAGCATGTAGCCTATATTGAGTCCGCACTGGATGATCCGGAGAACTATAGTCTGGAGGGTTATGGGGATGTGCTGCGGCCGCAGATTGAGGAAACGCTTGTACAGGTAGACCGGCTGCTGGCAACTGCGGAGGAAGGAAAGCTGATCCGGGAGGGAATCCGGACAGTCATATTGGGAAAACCCAATGCAGGTAAATCTTCTCTATTGAATCAGCTTCTGGGAGAAGAGCGTGCGATCGTTACGGAGATCGCAGGAACGACCCGGGATACTCTGGAGGAGGATGTCCAGATCCAGGGGATTCCATTACGGATCATTGATACTGCCGGAATCCGGGATACAGTGGATACTGTGGAAAAGATTGGTGTGGATAAAGCGAAAAACAGTGTAACGGATGCGGATCTGGTGTTGTATGTAGTGGATGGGGCCAGACCTCTGGATATGGATGATACAAGGATCATGGAGCTTCTGGAAGGCCGGCGGGTCATTACGGTCATTAATAAGATCGATGTGGAACAGACGGTGGATAAAATGTGGATAATGGAACAGATAAAGGCTCCTGTTGTGGAATTATCAGCCAGGACCGGAGAAGGGATGGAGGAATTGCGCAAGTGCCTGACAGATATGTTCTTTCACGGAACGCTGTCTATGAATGATGAAGTATATATTACCAATCTGCGGCATAAGCAGGCACTGCAGGAGGCCGCTGACAGTCTCCGGCAGGTACTGACAGGTCTGGAGCAACAGATGCCGGAGGATTTTCTGACCATTGATCTGATGGCGGCATATGAGCAGTTTGGTTATATTCTGGGAGAAACTCTGAATGATGATCTGGCCAATGAAATATTCAGTAAATTCTGTATGGGAAAATAGGAAGGATGCGAAAGAGGTATGCCACAAATAGAAGAAACCTATGATGTAGTTGTTGTAGGAGCCGGCCATGCAGGCTGTGAGGCGGCTTTGGCAGCAGCCAGAATGGGATTGGAGACCATTCTCTTTACCGTCAGCATGGACAGCGTGGCGATGATGCCCTGTAATCCAAATGTAGGCGGAAGCTCGAAGGGCCATCTGGTCCGGGAGATTGACGCTCTGGGCGGAGAGATGGGCAAGAATATTGACAAGACCTATATCCAGTCAAAGATGTTGAATGAATCCAAAGGGCCGGCAGTTCATTCTCTCCGGGCCCAGGCGGATAAGGCAGAATATTCCCGCGCCATGCGTATGACGCTGGAGCAGACGGATCATCTTACCCTCCGGCAGGCGGAGGTTTCAGAGCTTCTTGCAGAAGGAAAGCAGATCACAGGAGTTCGAACCTGTTCCGGTGGTACCTATCATGCAGGTGCCGTTATTCTGTGTACCGGCGTATATCTGAAGGCACGCTGTATCTTTGGAGAGGTCAGCTATCCGACCGGCCCCAATGGATTGCGGGCAGCGAATCATCTGACGGATTCTCTGGTACAACTGGGAATCCCGGTACGCCGGTTTAAAACCGGTACGCCGGCGCGGATTGATAAGCGGAGCATTGATTTCAGTAAGATGACAGAGCAGAAGGGAGATGCCCGTGTGGTTCCATTCTCCTTTACCAATACGGAGGAGGATATCAAACGGGAACAGGTTTCCTGCTGGCTGACCTATACCAATGAAACGACCCATGCGGTCATCCGGGAAAATATCAGTCGTTCTCCGTTATTTTCCGGCGCGATCGAGGGAACCGGCCCCCGTTACTGCCCGTCGATCGAGGATAAGGTTATGAAGTTTCCGGAGAAGGACCGGCATCAGGTATTCATTGAACCGGAGGGAGAGTATACCAATGAGATGTATGTGGGCGGGATGTCCAGTTCTCTTCCGGAGGATGTGCAGTATGCCATGTATCGGAGTGTACCGGGTCTGGAGCATGCGAAGATCGTGCGGAATGCCTATGCTATTGAATATGACTGTATTGATGCAACCCGCTTGAAACCTTCCCTGGAATTCAGGGAGTATGATGGATTATTTGCCGGCGGTCAGATCAATGGAAGCTCCGGTTACGAGGAAGCAGCCGCCCAGGGCTTTATGGCAGGTGTAAATGCAGCACGGAAGCTGCAGGGAAAGGAGCCATTGATCCTGGATCGTTCTCAGGCATATATTGGTGTTTTGATCGATGACCTGGTGACGAAGGAAACCTTTGAACCTTACCGGATGATGACCTCCCGTGCAGAGTACCGTCTGCTTCTTCGGCAGGATAATGCGGATCTTCGGTTAACGGATATCGGCTATGAAATCGGCCTGATCGAAGAAGAACGTTATCAGAACTTCTGCAGGAAGCGGACAGCGATCGAGAATGAGATAAAGCGGCTGGAGTCTGTTGTAACAGGTGCGAATAAGCAGATGCAGGAGTTTTTAGAGCAGGCAGGAAGCACACCGTTAAAGACAGCGGCAACCCTGGCGGAGCTGATCCGGAGACCGGAACTGGATTATGAGAAGCTTGCGGCAATCGATCCGGAGCGTCAGCCTCTTCCGGCGGATGTGGTTGAACAGATCAATATCAATCTAAAGTATGAGGGATATATAAAGCGGCAGCAGCAGCAGGTAGAGCATTTTAAGAAGCTGGAGAAGCGGTTGATCCCGGCGGAAATTGACTATGATGATGTCAGTAATCTAAGAAAGGAAGCAAGACAGAAGTTAAAGGCGGTGCGTCCTGCCTCTGTGGGGCAGGCATCCCGGATATCCGGTGTGTCGCCGGCAGATATTTCGGTATTGCTGATCTATTTGGGGAAATAGTATGGAAGCATTAAGAAGGAAAGCAGAACAACTGAAAATCAATCTCAATGACAAACAGCTTCAGCAGTTTCAGACCTATTATGAAATGCTGACAGAGAAAAATAAGGTCATGAATCTGACTGCCATTACGGAATATGAGGCGGTCATTGACAAGCATTTTGTTGATAGTATCATGCTTGGCAGTATCCATGATATTTCCGGAGCGTGTTCTGTGATCGATGTGGGAACCGGAGCCGGATTTCCGGGTATCCCGCTTAAGATCGCCTTTCCCGGATTGCAGGTGACATTACTGGATTCTCTGAATAAACGGGTGAATTTTTTAAACGAGGTAATGGATGCGCTTGCATTGACCGGAATAGAAGCGATTCATTCCAGAGCAGAGGATGCGGGGCGAAATCCCCGGTATCGGGAACAATATGATCTGTGCGTTTCCAGAGCGGTGGCAAATCTATCGACCTTAAGTGAATATTGCCTGCCTTTTGTAAAGAAGGGGGGATATTTTATCTCCTATAAGTCTTCTGAGATTCAGGAGGAGCTGGAGCAGGCCGAAAAGGCGGTAACAGTATTGGGCGGCAGTATGGAGCCCCCGATATCCCTGGAACTTCCGGATACCGGGGTTATCAGACAATTTATCCGGATCCGGAAGAAAAAAAATACACCCAAGGAGTATCCCAGAAAAGCAGGAACTGCTTCAAGATCACCCCTTGTGTGAATTTCGTTTCTCTCTTCGTTTTTCCCGAAGTTCAAGCTGTCGTTTATAGACATCTTCGACTTCGGGTTTACTGATCGGCATTACTTTTTTGATCGCAAAGATCTTGCCGTTATTAGATGTCTTTATTTTAATGATCCCCTTTTGATATCCATGATAAAAGCATTTTCCAACGCCTACGAAGGAATGCTGATTATAGGAAAACCATTTGATTTTTTTAGGAATCTTTCTTCTGCATTTATAACAGCGGAAGGTAATGATTTCCTTATCCTCCATGATGTCGGCCCGGTCTTCAAATCCGCGGGTAATATGCTCAGAATAAGTCCGGTGAAAGGAAAAGATTTCGCTTTGCTTATCCTTCGGTTCATGATAATAGTCATATGTATATTGATCGTTCAGGTGCTTTTTCGATAAGAGCTGAAAGATCCGGGCAGTGTAGCGTGCATCGTTGATCGCAGAATGAAAGGCTTCGTCTTTTGGCAGATTCATGGCGGTTACTGCCCGTTCCAGTCTGCAGGAACCCAGGTCATGATAATAATCAGCAAAGATGGACTGGATATCATAATATTTGAAAGGTTCCGTAAATTTATTCATATAGTAGTAGTCCATATTTTTCTGTAGCTGAACCAGATCCGTGGTACCCCAGGTGCCAAAAGTATAATCGTTCCCGCACCAGCTCATGAATTCACGACATACCATATCGAAGGGACGTCCGCTCTTTAAATAGGATTCGTCATAATTTAGCATCTGACGGACATGCTTATGAAGATGCTTGTAAATTCTGGGTTTTACGATGCTGCTGTACTCATCAACGATTTCAAAGGATTCATTTAGTTTTATCGCCCCGATTTCAATAATCTCAAAGGGGATCCTTGGATTCTCGAATTCCGGTCCCCGGGGACACTGATTCCATTCCAAGTCAATAATGATATAATTCATACCTGTTCTCATTCCCTGTGTGGTTAAGAAGGCATTCGCGTAATCTTGGAATTACTGCGTTCCCCTTCCAGTGACCTGTGAATGTTAAGTAAGGTCTCATTGGTTTCTGATGCAGCAAGCTTGTTATCGCCGGATAGCTGCAGTACCTGCTTGGTAATGCGGTCATTGCTGTTCACAACGCGTACCATGTTTTCCTGATTCTTTTTCATGATAAGCTTGGTGCAAAGCTTCTGTTGCTCGATCAGTTCATCGTTCAGACGAATATTGTCCGCTTTTAATTCCTCTACGGTGGAGATCAGGGATTCCAGCTTCTGATTCAGGGAAATCTCTTCCCGTTTTGCAACAGAATAGAGTCCTTTCTCCACCTTCGTCAATTCATTCTGCTTATCCAGGGAACGATTGGCGATCTCATCTACCTTGCGGATGATACTGTCTGCTAAAAAGTAAGTATCTGTTACAACGATCAATCCAAAAGCAACGATTAATCCGATCCGTCCCGGCATGGTTGCAATAAGATAGATCATGGTCATTAATGCTGCCATCATGGCAACGGAGCTGATCAGCAGATTGGTTTTCAGTTTCTGTTTCATTTGATAGTCTCTCCTTTTTCCGTATGTTGGTTAAGATGCTGGAAAGTACATCTATAATCATAAATCACTTACCTATAAGATAACATATTTTAACTCGAATTACAAGATGGAAGGCGCGTCAACACGGTTGTCATCTCAGGATATGACTTATCCGGTAAGATTTTCATCGCCCCATTGCTTCATATGTTCAAAAACAGGGAGAAAGCTTTTTCCTAAGTCCGTTAGATTGTATTCCACATGGGGAGGTACTTCTTTGTAATCATAACGGGTAATAAAGCCGTCGGCTTCCAGTTCCCGAAGCTGCTTTGTCAGGCTTGATTCCGTAATATCGCCGATCTGTCTGCGAAGCTCTCCGAAGCGATGGATGTCCTGAAAAGCAATATAATAAATAATTTCAATTTTCCATTTGCCGCCCAGGATTTTTTGTATGGTAGAAACGGTCTTGCAGCGTTCAACAGCCTGTGTACTTTTTTTCATTGTGTTCACCCCTTTCTGAAAATTATAGCACAGGCGTCTTAAAAATCAATGTACAGTTATCTGGAGGGTACTATAAAAAAGTACAGTACTTGTAAAAGCATTGTACAAACGTATAATTAGCATAAATAACGGGAAAGGAGAGATATTTATGCACTACACAGGAACCATCTGGCGGCCGCCATATGAAGCAGGATCGCTTCTGTTAGAAGTAACTGCAGGCTGTACGCATCATTCATGCAGGTTTTGTACCTTGTATAACGATTTACCTTTTAAATTCAGAATGTCTCCGCTTGAAGATATTGAGAGTGATCTGCAGGAGGTAAAAAGTGCAGTCAGAGTCTGGGGCAGCAGGCGTATGAACCGGGTGTTTCTGACAGGAGCAAATCCATTTGTTTTGTCCTGTGACAGATTGACGGCGATCGCAGAGCGAATTCACATGGAACTTCCGTCCGTAGAGTCGATCGGTTCATTTGCAAGGATTACAGATGTTACGATCAAGACGGATGGAGAGCTTGCAAAATTACATGCAATGGGATATGACGGTCTGACCATCGGAATTGAAACAGGAGATGATGAAGCATTGCGGTTCATGAACAAGGGATATACATCGTTCGACATTATAGAACAGTGCCGGCGATTGGATGCCGCAGGAATTCATTACCGTTTCTTTTATCTGGCAGGTATTTCCGGAGCAGGTCGTGGAGAGGTCGGAGCAAAACGGACTGCTGAGTTATGCAACCGGATTCACCCTGCACTCATTGGAGCCAATATGCTTACGATTTATCCTGAATCTGAGCTTTATGCTGAAATACAGCGCGGGAACTGGCAGGAGGAGGATGAACTTGAAAAATACAAAGAGATACGGACACTTATTAAACATTTGCAGATACCAACCGTATTTGCGGCAATGGGGGCATCTAATGCATATCAGTTTTATGGGCAGCTGCCAAAGGACAGAAAGAAACTGCTGGCATTTCTGGATGAGATCATAGAGAATGCCAGCGAAGATGAGTTGCAGCAGTATAGAAAAAGTGTCCATCATCTGTGAAGGAAGGAGGAGGGATCATGGCTCTATAATACGACCCGGCTGAGAGACAACCGTACAGTTATCCGGAATATCGGTGGTAACAACAGCACCGGCCCCGATTTTGACGTTATTTCCAATGGTGATATCTCCAATGATGACAGCACCGGCCCCGATCAGAACGTTATCACCGATAACCGGAGCCTTGCGGTTTACTTCCCCGATCGTAACATTCTGATACATCCAGCAGTCTTTGCCAATGACTGCATACCGGGAAATAAAGATACCATGCAGACCATGGGGCAGAGAAAGCGTTTCGTCAATGACGGCATCCGGCCCGATGTACCCTCCGTGCCGGTGGGCGCTGCGGCTTAGGAAGAAGGTCAGGATATCATGGATCAATCCGGATCCTATTTTCTTCTGCAGCTTATATAAATGCCAGAAATGGCGCAGGTTATCTCCTCTTGAATAATCAATAATTTGTCTGCGAATGCTCATATTATACTCCTCTGTAGTAATTTATTCTGCTTCTGATCCTGCTTTTTCACATGTGTCGTTATTTCTGTTACCGGTAAACTGTATCCAAAGCTTTTTTTGTTTCAGCAGCGTTGCAGATAATAAATAGATCGCATATCCGATCATACCGCCCAGCGTATTGAGCATCAGATCGTCAATATCTGCAGATCTGCCGATAAAATATTGCATAAACTCAATCATAAATGAGAACAGGGCCATGAAAACTGTGGTTTTCCAAAGCTTACGCGTATAGGGAACGGCAGCAGGTAATATAAATCCCAATGGTATAAACATGACAATATTTGCAAAGGACTGTGTTACCTGTTTTCTGGCTCCCATGGTCCAGGACTCTGTCAGAAAATGAAAGGGGATAATGTTATAGGAACGATTCTTGGCAAGAAGGCCCTCCCCCAGTGCAACCCGGTCTATGACAGAGCCGCAGACTGTTGCGGCAAGGATGACCAGCACACAGACGCCAAGCAGAAAGAATGCGGTCTGTCTTGGAATCGAAACTCGTTTTCGTAATAATATGCAAAACGGCAGATAAAGGATTGCCAGTCCCAGCATCCCAATGAATCCGATAAACACATATCCGAGTATTTCCTGAATAAACAGCATAATGGGTTCTCCTGTTTTGTTTTAATGTATATGCTTTAGTATAGCAGATGCCGGCTTGCTTTTCATGTCGTTCCTATGTAGATTTTCTTACTTTTTTTATAATATTTTGCAGACATCAATCCATTTTATAAAGCCGGAATATTCTTCTAATTCCTGAAGTGAAAGCTCGATCGCACTATTGGAACTTCCACACGCAGGGAACACGGTATCAAAGCGTTTCAATGATATGTCTAAATAAACTTCCACACCTTCCTTTACTGCAAAGGGGCAGATGCCTCCGACAGCATGACCGGTCAAAGGCTCTGCTTCATCAAAAGATAACATTTTTGCTTTTGTTCCGAACTGGGCTTTATACTTTGCATTATCAATCCTGGCATCGCCCGCAGTGACGATCAGTACTACCGTTTCTCCTGTGTGGAACGACAGTGTTTTCGCAATACGACTTTCTTCACAATGCAAAGCCTTAGCAGCAAGAGGGACCGTTGCACTTGAAATCTCAAATTCCTGTATCCTTTCGTCAAGCCCCTTTGTTTTGAAATATTCTCTTACTTTTTCAATAGACATATAACTTCCTCCTCATCATAAGCTGTCCAACCCCTTTGGATATTTTTCAGTATAGCACAAATTTATCTATTTCAATAATTAACTCAAAATATCATAATAACAATTAAACATAAAACTTTTTCGATTCATTTCTCCGTTTCCAGTTCCAGCCTTTGCAGGATGTCTTTGATAATGCCTGCATCTTGAATTAGATTGATTCCAAAACACTTTTTTCCTGCATCTTTCAAAGACGCTCCTACATGATAGGCTATCGCTTGGTCAAGAATCAAAAACCTGTCATGAAATACTTTGGTGTATTTTATTTTCAAGGTCGGATACTGTGCATTGAAATTCTTAACATCAGCTTTCGTCAGCTTCGTCTGTTTCTGCGTATAAATTGTAACTGCAACATCAGACTTTTTCTTTGAAAGCAGATTCAATGTCCCAACATTCACATATCCGTCTATCAGAGTGATTTCTTTCTCTGCTTTTTGAATTAGGTTTACTATCAGACTGAACGCATCGTAAATCTGTCCGTCAAAAAATACCTTTTGGCTGGGTTCCTCATGTTCAGATATGTACTCAAATATCTGCTCTAATTTTTCGTCTGTTTGTTTCTGATACTCTAGCTGCCGCAATTCAACTGTGCTGATACGCTCAAAGAGAAGAGAATTGTTAGCGATAAAACGCCTCATCTCTACAAAAGACTTCATTATATTAATGCTTACTTGTATAGCCACATCACTTCTTAAAATGGCAGAAAGCATAGCTATACCTTGTTCTGTAAAAACATAAGGTAAATATCTCCGACCGCCTTTTTTCCCATCTTCCATTTCACTATTGTTTGAGGTCGCAAATTGCGACCTCAAAGATTCTAATTCTTTATCAGTCAACTGAAAACGAAATTCGTTTGGAAATCGAACAATATTTCTTTTTACAGCTTCATTAAGCCTTTTAGTTTCTACTTGATACAGCATCGCTAAATCGCTATCTATCATAACCTGCTGGTTACGAATAACATATATCATGCTTTTTATATCGGGTTCTGCTACTGCAATGTTTATTTCTTGAATATCACCATTTGCCTTTATCAGAGATGTTTGTTCTTTATCCGTCATCTTTATCGTCCTTTCTATTTTGAATTGCCAGATTGGTACCTCAAATCTATGAGTAACTTGAAATCACAATTTGTGACTTCAGGTTCTGTTACTTCATATATTCTTAAACTCGAAATTCCAAATTAGATTAGCAGGCTTTATATACTATGTTTTTGAAAAATTGGCAGAATCGCCATTTTGATTAGCAGACTTGGTTATAATGAAAGCACCGGGAACTCTGGAACCCCAGTATTCCCGGCATTTTTACAGCGTCGCTAAGAGGATTTGAACCTCCGGCCTACCGCTTAGGAGGCGGTCGCTCTATCCAGCTGAGCTATAGCGACAAACAATTACTTAACTATTTTATGCAATTATTCGTCTCCCGTCAAGAGAATATTGTATAAATTATGGCAGGTAGACATGGCCCTGCATCCATACGTTTGCTTTCAGCCTACGACCAATGGCAGGCTCTCCCAGCAGATCTGCCGCATTCATCAGGACGTCGATAAAAATCTCATTTACCTCTACCAGAAGCAGGTACAGACGTTCCTTACTGACCGGATTGGAATAGGTATGAATATCGTGTATGCTTCCGATAATGGAGTATTGTTCACTGTTGATGCCATAAGGGATAAAGCAGGAATCTATAATACTGTATAAATCTTCAGTTTTTGCCCGGCGGGAAATGGTAGAGTAGAGGTCAATATCCTCCAGGGTCAGATTTTCAATGGCATCTGCATCCCCCTCCTTGGCAGCAGCGATTAAACGATTACGATTTTTTTGTCCATTCTCCTCTAATCGTATTTGTTCCTCGTCCTTATCAATGCCAAGAATAATCCTTCCTTCAGTAGAAAGAGCGCTATAGCTGACCAGATTCAGGGCTCTGCTATATTCGTTCGACCATTTATTTCTGACATATTCTGCGATGTTCTGAAGAAAGAAGATAAGGGGAACACCAATATTGGTATTCTCACTGACTCCTGCATAGCCTTCCTTATCTGTCTGCGGTTCAATTACGATGCTGTCCTCTAATTTTGTAGCACTACCGAGGGCATATGGAAAGTAATGTTCAAGAATGAAATTATGATCTTCATCGTATTCGCCGATAATGCTGATCCCATATGCAGTGTCATATTCCTTTTTTATCTGCACCAGGCTTGTTCCATTCCCGATCGTTGTAATCGAGCGTTCGGTAGGATGATGAATGATTTCATCTAATAAATGATTTAATTGTTTCAGGTTGCGAATCCTGCTGAATCCGATTGCTCGTAAATAATGATGCATATTAACCACCTCTTTAATTCTTGCGGTACTGTTTGATATTATTCTGCTAAAGGATCCTTCATATTAATTGCATTTTTAAGCGCTTTTTTTTCTTCCTCTGATAATGCAATATAGGACTCACCATTAATAATTTCCTTTACATACGTATAGCAGCCTTCTCTACTGTGCATACAGTTCAGGATAAATCCACTGTTTCTATCTGTTAATAGAGCAAGTGCAAAGCTAAGGGTTCCGCCCATTTCCTTAAATGCGTCATATTTTACCATACCAACTTTACTATAGGAGGAACGAAATTGTCGTTTTAAGTTTTTGATTTCCGTTGCATGCTGAGTGGCAATTTGCTGCATGATATCCAGTTCGCCAAATCGTTCATATATGATCTGCTCCAGTTCTTCCCCGTTTTTTCCTTTCATAAATTTTGTATAGCGGGTATTCAGTTTCTTTATCTGAACGGATAGTGCAATGACAAATGCAAGCAGTGCAATAACCAGAACAATAAGTGCTATAATGATATATCCAATGTCAATTCCTAAATTGCTGAAAAATGAACTCATTGTGACCTCCTGTTGTTCGTTATCTCTGAATTTCCTTTAATTTATCGACCAGTGCTTCCAGTTCTTCACTGGAGTAGTACTCGATTTCAATCTTTCCTGTTTCGTTGTTTTTGGCTTTAATGGATACCTTGCTGCCCAGGATTTCCTTCAGGCGTTCCTCGGTATCCGTGTACAGGTATCTGTATTCCAGTTCCTCCGGTTGTTTCTTTTGTTTCGGAGTAGAATTCATCTTTTTAACAAGAGCTTCCGTCTGACGTACACTCAGACTTTCATCAAATACCTTGCAGGCAATCTCATATTGCAGCTCCGGATCTTCAATCGACAGCAGGGCTCTCGCATGGCCGCTGCTTAATTTATCTTCAATGACCATCTGCTGAACCAGCTCACACAGCTTTAGCAGGCGCATGGAATTCGTGATCGCAGTCCGGCTCTTAGAGACTCGCTCTGCTACCTCGTCCTGCTTCAGAGAAAATTCCTGGATCAGTCTCTGGTAGGCCTGTGCTTCTTCAATAGGATTCAGGTTTTCACGCTGGATATTTTCAATCAAGGAGATTTCTACGATTTCCTGTTCTGTATAATCCCGTATGATAACCGGAACCTCTTTTAAGCCGGCCATTCGAGCTGCGCGCCAGCGACGCTCCCCGGCAATGATTTCGTAGTATCCATTTTTAGGTGTTACCACAATAGGCTGAATGATGCCAAATTCCTTAATGGAATCTGAAAGTTCCTGCAAGGGATCTTCCTCAAAAAATTTTCTGGGCTGATTGGAGTTTGGTTCCAGTTCTGTAATTTTTAATGTTTTTTCAACTTCCTTAATGACTTCTTTTACGACTTCTTTTACTTCCCCATTCGAGCTGTTTTTTCTCGCTGATTTTCCTGAGGAGGCACTTATGGTTTCAGAATTGTTATCTTGTTGTGGTTCGGTTGGAATCAGTGAAGCCAGTCCTCTGCCAAGCCCTCTTTTTTGTGCCATTGTTTTATCCTCCTATATTTGTGATTACTTCATCTGCCAGTAAACGATAACTGTCTGCACCGGCAGAGCGGGCATCGTAGAGATTAATTGGTAACCCGTGACTTGGAGCCTCCGCAAGACGTACGTTTCTCGGAATAATGGTTTTATAAATATTTTGTTTCAGGGTGTCCTTTACGTTTTCAACAACCTGAAGGGATAAATTTGTTCTGGAATCATACATCGTAAATACAACACCTTCGATTGTAAGATGAGTATTCAGCTTCTTTTGAATCAATTCAATCGTATATATCAATTGTGATAATCCATCCAGGGCAAAGAATTCACATTGGATCGGAACCAGTACAGTATCTGCAGCAGTCATAGAGTTAACCGTTAACAATCCCAGAGCAGGCGGACAATCAATAATGATAAAATCAAACTTATCCCGAATCTTGTCCAGGTTCTGCTTCAATATGTATTGCATATCGGGAACCCCTACGAATTCTACTTCCGCACCAGCCAGTAAACGATTGGATGGTATCAGATTCAAATCCGGAAAGACATTAATTAACATACATTCTCCGATATTACATTCATCACACATAACATCATATATGGTGTATTTAATTTGATTTTTATCTACGCCCAATCCGGTTGTCATATTGCCCTGGGGATCCATATCGACGGCCAGAACCTTTAATCCTTTTTCTGCAATACATGATGCAAGATTGATAGCAGTAGTGGTCTTTCCAACGCCGCCCTTTTGATTCGCGATTGCAATTATTCTTCCCATATTACGCCTCCTGCGTTTTTTGTTGTCTCTTATCATTTTATAGTCCTATGTTAGTATAACATCATTGTGTCAATCAATCCACTAGAAAATGTTTCACGTGAAACATTTTCTGGTTTTGACGAGTGAGATTGAAAGAAAAGTGCAAGTTAGAATGTTTCACGTGAAACATTCTAGCGAATAATACATGGACAAATATTTAAAATAAAAGAAAAAGGTATCTGCAGGGAAGAGTTGACTTTAGATTACAGGAAGTATATACTTCTAATAAAAAGAAATAATTTGTACAAGGGAGGAAAGAAAAATGGGTTTTGTTTCTTTAGGGCTGGCTGTTGTAGGAATCGTAACAACGCTTGTACATTATGTGAATCATAGTATTACATTGGGAATCATAACTGCGGTTGCGCTGATCGCTTCCGTTGTTACGGGACTCCTGGATATGAGAAAGCAGAATGCAAACGGGGGAATTAATCATGAAACTGTGAATCCGGCAGTCCTCGGTCATGGTATTGCATTTGTGGTGCTATTGTTAGGCGGAATCATGTGTGTGATTGCCAATGTGAGAGCGTAGAAAATAGACAAAAGGCTGTCAAATAGCGGACAGCCTTCTGTATTTTAAAAGGAGGAGACCGGATTGATTAGAGCTGTAACGACAGATTATTTATCTGATGCCGCAAAGATGATTCGGGAGGAAGTGTTCATGCGGGAACAGGGCTTTCGTCATGAATTTGATGAAATAGATGCAAAAGCTGTCTGCCTGGTGCTTTACGAGGAGAGTAAACCTATGGCGTGCGGTCGTTATTTTCCAGGTGAAGCAGATGGAGAATATGTAGCAGGAAGACTTGCTGTATTAAGAGAGTATCGTGGGAGAAAACTTGGTCGCCGGCTGTTGGAGGAAATGGAAAAAAGGATTCTGGAAGCGGGCGGAAAGAGGATTGTTCTGTCTGCACAGGTACAGGCAGAAGGATTTTATGAAAAACAAGGGTATGTTAAAAGTGGTGCGGTTTATTACGACGAAAAATGCGAACATATCCACATGGAAAAGGAACTATACAGTAATGAATTGAAAACGGAGGAAGAAGATGGAGCTGCAAAAAGGTAGGCCTGATGATATAGATGGGCGGCTGGAACGGGAAATACGGGTTTATGATCTGTTGGATCAACTGGGAATGGAATATGAACGAACAGATCATGAGGAAGCCAATACAATGGAAGCGTGTAATGAAATTGACCGGATATTAGACACCACGATCTGCAAGAATCTGTTTCTTTGCAACCGGCAGGAAACACAGTTTTATCTGTTGATGATGCCGGGGGAGAAGCCTTTTAAGACAAAGGATCTGTCGGCACAGATTCACAGTGCCAGATTATCGTTTGGAAAGCCCGAATATATGGAAGAGTTTCTTCATATTAAACCGGGGGCAGTTTCTATCATGGGATTAATGAATGATACGGAAAACCATGTACAACTGTTGATAGACCGGGAGATAGTGAAGAGTGAAATGCTGGGGTGTCATCCCTGTGTCAGCATGTCCAGTCTGAAGCTCCGGACAAAGGATGTTCTGGAAAAGTTTCTGCCGGCAGTTCATCATGAGGCAATGATCGTAGACCTGCCAGAAGTGAAATAGGAGGAGATATACATGGCATATGATATTATCCTGTTTGACCTGGACGGGACATTGACGGATCCGGGGATCGGTATCACGAATGCGGTTATATATGCATTAAAGCAATATGATATTCAGGTAGAGAACCGGGAGGAGCTGTACCGGTTTATCGGGCCGCCACTGCTGGAATCCTTTCAGTCATTCTTTGGATTTACAGAAGAAGATGCGGAGCAGGCGGTAATTTATTATCGGGACTATTATCGGGAGAAGGGAATCTTTGAGAATTATGTCTATCCGGGTATGGATAGGCTGTTGGGCAGATTAAGGAGAGCAGGAAAGGCACTTCTGGTAGCAACCTCAAAGCCGGAGGAGTTTGCACTTCAGATTCTGGAGAATTTTAAACTGGCTGAGTATTTTACTGTGATCGCAGGCGCTTCCATGGATGGTTCCAGGATCAGAAAAGCGGATGTGATCGACTATGCATTAAAACAGTATGGTATGGATGAAAGGGAGCAGGTACTAATGGTAGGTGACCGGAAGCATGATATACTTGGAGCAAAAGAAATTGGAATTGCATCAGCGGGTGTATTATACGGGTATGGAAGCCGGGAGGAATTAGAAGCGGCCGGGGCAGATTATATCGTTTTGTGTGTTGATAACTTGTATCCATTAATTGTAAAGGAATAGGTTGACATAATGAATAAAGAAAAGGAAGAAGGAAACAGGGATTCCGTCAATCTGAATTATCCGATTTTATTGGTTCATGGTATGGGATTTCGGGATCGAAAGCATCCGAACTACTGGGGACGTATTCCAGGGGAGCTGGAACGGATGGGGTGTAAGGTGTATTATGGCAATCAGGATGCAAACGGTTCCATTGAGACCAATGCCCGGATTCTGGAGCGGCGGATCGATGAGATTATAAAAGAAAGCGGTGCAGAGAAATTAAATGTGATCGCACATTCGAAGGGAGGGCTTGAAATCCGGTATGTGATTTCAACGCTGAAGGCCGGAGACCGGATTGCTTCCGTAACGACGATGAATACGCCTCATCATGGTTCTTTGACGGTAGATGCCCTGCTAAGAGTACCGGATGTTCTGATTCGAGGTGGCTGTAAATGTGTGGATCTGTGGATGCGTCTGTTAGGGGATCGGACTCCGGACACGTATTCTGCCATTCAGATGTTCCGAACCACGGAGGCGGAACGATTTAATCAGGAGAATCCGGATGTGGAGGGAATTTATTATCAGAGCTATGCCTTTGTTATGAAGCATGCCTTTAGTGATATCTTTATGTGCTGGACCTATCCGGTGGTTTATTATTTTGAAGGGGACAATGATGGATTATTGCCGCCCCGGGCAACGGAGTGGACGAATTTTAAAGGCGTATTCCGAGGGAATTCAGGCAGAGGAATCTCCCATTGTGATGAGATTGATTTGCGAAGACATCGGTTGACCAGGAGGAAGGGAGAAGGTCTGTCAGATATCATAGAGGTCTATGCGGATGCGGTGAAGGAGCTGGAACGACAGGGATTATAGATAGTGAGTGGAAAGAAATAAGACCGGAAGAAAACGTAGAAAAATAGAGAAAGAGCAGGGGAAGATGAGATTAAAAAATGTATTATTGGTGGTCAGGGACATAGAGCGATCAAAGGTATTTTACCGGAATCTGTTTGGTCTGGAGGTGATCCGGGATTTTGGCAGTAATGTGATCCTGACAGAAGGACTGGTGCTGCAGGAACAGGAGGAGTGGGAGAAGGTTATGGAACGTCCGGTGGTTTCCGGTGGAAATGATGCAGAACTCTATTTTGAAGAGCATGATATAGGTGCCTTTATAAAAAAAATGGAACAGAATGCCTCAATGATAGAGTATGTACATGAAATGATAGAACGGGATCAGGGACAGCGGGTCATACGGATCTATGACCCGGATCAGCATGTGATCGAAATCGGAGAATCCATGGAAAGTGTTGTACGCAGATCCTGCGGGGAGACGTATGTATTCAAGCAGGCACGAGAAGAAGAGTTGTCAGATATTCTTGCATTATATCGTGCAGCTGTTGGTACGGCAGGCTGTACCTGGTCTCTGGATTATCCCAATGCAGATATTTTGAAGGATGATTTTCAACGGGGAAATTTATTCTGCATGAAGAATCAGGAGCAGGAGATATTGGGCGTGATATCCATTGATGTGGATGAAGCGGTGGCAGCCCTGCCCTGCTGGACAAGGGAACTAAGACCGGTAGCGGAACTGGCACGACTGACAGTAAAGGAGGCATATCAGAATCGGGGAATTGCCAGATTGCTATTGAAAGCAGCCATGAAGGAGTTGATGCACCGTGGGTATCGAGGCGTTCATTTTCTTGTAAGTAAGACCAATGAGAAAGCAATTCGTTCTTATGGAAGGCTGGAATTCGAGGTCAGAGGAGATTGCAATCTGTATGACACGGACTGGTGGTGTTATGAGAAGGAATTCGATCATAACCGGATGGAGCGTGATGAGGATGCTGTATGATAAGGATATAAGGGAACATCTATTTGATTTTCTGGATGAGACCTATGGAAAGAACCGGATCATTGAGGAGAAGAAGATGGGGAAATCCAGGGCGGATGTTGTGATGATAACCCCGAATGCAATCTATGGAATTGAGATTAAAAGCGATGCAGATACCTATGCGCGGCTGGAGCGTCAGGTTCGGGATTATAACCAGTTCTATGACTACAATTATGTTGTTGCAGGAACCCGGCATGCCATGCACATCGAGGAACACGTACCGGACTGGTGGGGGATCATTACGGTAGAACTGGAGGAAGGAAGACCGGATTTCTATATTATGAGAAAGCCGGGGAAAAATCCTAAAATGAAGTGGAAGAAGAAGCTGAGTCTGCTCTGGCGTCCGGAGCTGGCGCATATGCAGGAACTGAACCGGATGGCAAAATACAGACAGAAAAGCAAGGATTTTGTAATTGAGAAGCTGCTGGAGCAGGTGGCTGAGGAGGAACTGCAGGAACAGCTTTGTGAAGAATTGTTCCAGCGGGATTATAATACGATCGGGGATCAGATCGCAGAGTATAAGCATAAGAGACGATAGGGTTGTTTTTGCATGAGTGAAGGAGTATAATTTGACCGGATGTGTGACTGGAGAGAGGTGAACAGCGTGAAGGAGAAGGATGATTTACAGCCGGAGAAAGGTTACCTGGAATGTGAGAAATGGTGGATATTCGCATTGCTTATGATGGTTGGCGGATTCTACGGTGCATATACATATTCGATTCGCGGCGGCGTATTCTGTAATGCCCAGACAGCGAATTTTGTCCTGATGGCTATGGCGGCAGGACAGGGAAAATGGCAGCAGGCCTGCTATTATCTGATCCCGATGAGCGCTTATCTGCTGGGAGCCATTGTCTCGGAGGCAGTGCCGAAACCGATTAAGAGAAAGCATATCATTCGCTGGGATACGTTACTGATACTGATCGAGATCATTGCAGTGATTGCACTGGGCTTCCTCCCCGAGGATACGCCGTTTCAGGTTTCCCAGATAACGATTAATTTTATCTGTTCCATGCAGTACAATACCTTTCGACAGGCGCAGGGGGTTCCGATGGCGACCACCTTTTGTACCAATCATCTTCGGCAGACCGGAGTTGCGATCGTAAAGGCAGTGAAGACCCGAGGAGAGCCGGCACATATAAAGCGGCTTGGAGAACATGCGGGGATGCTGGCGGTATTCGTTCTGGGAGCAGTATTCTCTACCGTACTCTGCGGACGGTGGGCGGGCAGGGCAATCTGGGGAGCATTGCTTCCTCTGAGCATTGTGTTTGTTGACCTGCTGTATGCGGATCTGAAGAAAGAGCATGCATATATAGAACAGACACCGCACGGGCATTAGTGAATAGAATACAAAAGGAGGAGCGTATGTTAGGCAAAACAAGGGGTAAGAAATTGAATCAGTATGTGCCGGATTATGTGGTGTTTGACCTGGAGACAACCGGAGTAAATCCGAACCTGGATGCCATAATCGAAATATCAGGGATAAAGGTCCGGAATCAGCAGGTTACGGATACCTTCAGCCGGCTTGTGAATCCCGGCCGGCCGATCCCGTATTCTGCAACTGCGGTAAATGGCATTACGGATCCTATGGTATCAGAAGAGCCGGAGCTATCGGAGATACTGCCGGAATTCCTGGATTTTATCGGAGAAGATATTCTGGTAGGGCATAATATACATACCTTTGACATGTTGTTTTTATGGAATGCCGCGGGCCTGCTGTACAAAAAAACAATTTCCAATGATTATATTGATACGCTGACCCTGGCACGGTATTGCCTGCCCGGGTTATCTCATTATAAATTAGTTGATGTTGCTTCTTATTATCAGATCAGTACAGAGGGAGCGCACCGGGCATTGAATGACTGTATCATGAATCAACAGTGTTATGAACGACTGGGAGCAGAATATAAAAATATGCCGCAACAGCTATGCCCTATGTGCGGGGAACTGCTGGTGCGGCGAAATGGACGGTATGGTGCATTTTGGGGATGCAGCGGTTACCCGAACTGTAAATATACCCGGAACGCAGATTAGTGTTTGACCGGTATGCTACATCTGCTCCGGGCAGTTGATCCCCAGCAGACGCATGGCATCCCGGAGTGTTTTTCTGGTTACGGAAACCAGCTTTAAACGGGCATTCCGTATGGCTTCCTCCGGTACATTGATCCGGCAGCTGTTATAGAAGTGGTTGAAGGCCTGTGCTACTTCGACTGCAAACCGGGATATTAAGAATGGTTCATATTTCTCAGCAGCATCCAGAACTACCTTCGGAAATTTATTGATTGCCTTTAGCAGTTCCATGGCATCCAGATCGGTCAGGATGGAATGATCAATGGAGGCTGTTTCATCGAATTCCGGTACTGCGCGGAGCAGGCTGGAGCATCTTGCATAGGTGTACTGGACATAAGGGCCGGTCTCACCTTCAAAGTTCAGTATCTTTTCCCATTTAAAGGAGACATCCTTGATCCGCTGATTGTAAAGGTCGTTGAATATGATAGCGCCGACACCGACCATCTGTGCCGCCTCATCCTTATTCGGAAGCTCCGGATTCTTCTCCTCAATGACTTCTTTTACCTTGGAGATTGCCTCTAAGAGGATATCCTCTGCGTAGATGATATTACCGCTTCTGGTAGAGAGCTTGGCACCCTCCAGGCTGACCAGGCCGTAAGGGATATGCACCAGCTGGCTGGCGGCCCAGTCATTGCCCAGCAGCTCGACTACCTTGAATACCTGTGCAAAATGAAGCTTCTGTTCCTGTCCGGTCACATACAGGCATTTGACAAACTGATAGGTTTCCTTACGATAGTAGATCGCAGCCAGATCACGGGTGGCATAGATGGAGCCTCCATCTGCCTTCTTAATGATGCATGGGGCCATATCATAATCGGATAGATCAACGATATAGGCGCCATCACTTTCTTTTAACAGGTTCGCCTGTTCCAGACGCTCGAATACAGCCGGAGTCTTATCCCGGTAAAAGCTCTCACCATTATAGGAATCGAAGTCTACACCCAGCAGCTTATAAACCCGCCGGTACTCGATCATACTGATATCCTTAAACCATTGCCAGATTGACAGGGCTTCCTCATCTCCCTGCTCCATCTTCACGAACCAGGCCCGGGCCTGGTCAATCAGTGTATCATCCTTCTCTGCTTCTGTATGGAAGCGTACATAGAGTTCCATCAGCTCTGCAATGCCGCGCTCCTCGACCGCTTCTTTCGATCCCCACGTTTTATAGGCAACGATCAGCTTGCCAAACTGGGTTCCCCAGTCGCCTAAGTGATTGATCCGGTGTACGGTATAACCCAGTTTGCTGTAGATCTTATATAGGGAATTCCCGATAATGGTAGTCCGGAGATGCCCTACATGGAAGTTCTTGGCAACATTTGGTGAGGAATAATCAATACAGATTGCCTGGCCTGCGCCCAGATCGGAACCGCCAAAATTCTCTGCACAGGCAGCATCCAGCATGGTTTTAACAAATAATTCCTTTTTTAAATAAAAGTTGCAGTAAGCGCCCTGTACCCTGATTTCTTCTATAAAGTCCAGCTTACCGGCTATCGCATTTTTTAAATCCTCTGCGATCTGATTCGGTGCCTTGTGCATGGTCTTAGCCAGACGGAAGCATGGAAACGCATAGTCACCCAGCTCCGGCTTCGGCGGTACTTCTAAAAGTGAAAGAATATCCTCCGGGGATAAGCCTTCTACATTCTTTGCAATGATCTCTGCTAATTGTTCTTTCATCGGTCAAAATCCTTTCCTGTATTGTAAGTTTGGTTGTTGTTATTGTCTGCTTCTGTCTGAGACGACTCCGGAGCCAGCAGCACCGGGAAGGAAAAGCGGACATTGGTACCGCTTATGAGGTCGCCGTCAATCTGCACCTTGCCGCCTAACAGGTAAATGATCTCATGGAGGCGGTGCAGGCCGCTGTACCACGGGCTTTGTGTCAGATAGTCAGAGCTGATGCCGACTCCATTATCATTAATATAGACATCGATCATCCGGCTGTTAATATATATCTTTGCCAGTATCTTATTCGCATTGGAGTAGTAGAATATGTTATCCAGTAACTCTCGCAACAGCTGTAACAGGGTAATGGTAATGATCGGCAGAACCTTCATATCATAATCCGTACAATCTACAGAAGCGTCAATGGTGCAGTCCGGATGCAGGGTACGATAACTCTGAACGCAGTCATCTATCGCCATCCAGACCGGACATTGCTGCTTTTGATCCTGATCCAGTTCCCGGATCAGAGAATCCGCTGCACTCAGTAATCGTTCATTGGAATCCTGCAATTCCTGCAGGGTCAGTCTTGCCCGGGTCGGGTCGGACTGGATCAGCCATTTTAAAACCTCAAGCTTATTCTGATTATTTTCTATACCCTGACGGAGGGCGGTTCGGATCCGTTCTGCCGCCTGAGATTTATCATATTGATTCAGCATCAGAATCCGGCAGCCGTGAATGGCGCCATCTTCCTCCGGTTCTTCTGGAGTAGAGGGGATGTCCGGGCTGACTTCCACGGTCTCGTCCGCCTCCGGCTGGGGAAGCTTCTGATAAAGGGAGGACAGACACTGGTTTGAATGCTCTAATGCACGGATATGATTCCGGATTATGGAAAGCTCCGTATCCAGTTTATTGACCCGTTCTGTCAGGGCAGTCCTTACATCCTGCAATTCATCCAACTGTGCCTGGATGACCTGGCTTTTTCCCCTTGTTACAGAGCCGGAGGGTAACGGAGAAAAGATATTCTTGCGGGAGTCAGACTGGAAGGTATAGATATCCCGGGTTTTCTGAAGCTCCTCGATCTTAACGTCCAGTTCAAATAATTCTGACTTCAGATTCTGGATCTGTTCTGACTGTGTGATATAGGCAGAGCGAAAGTAATTCAGGATATCCCAGTTGGTGGTTCGAAGGGTATTCAGATGCTCATCAATGGACGGCCCTTCCTGTATATCAGAGTCCACGTTGCTGGCGGAAGCTTCTTCGCTGGCCAGTGCATTTAATTCTTCTATGATATTGAACTGCCTTTCAGCCATATCTGCTGCCTCCTGTCGTGAAATCTGATCTGGAATCCCTGCTAAAAATGCAGGGCACTGGTCTTGCTGCGCCGCTTCAGGTAGCGGTAACGACGGTTCCTGATCCGAAATATAATAAATAAACTCAGACTGACCAGAATGATTGCAGAAACTGCAATGATCAGAGTATTATTTAGTCGTTTCTGGTGTTCCTCCGGGGAAATGCCCCAGCGCAGAACCTCGCCATTTACCGTCATATCATGATAGACGATATCCGAATCTCCAATAACAGAGCCATTGTAGGATACCGTTACTTTGCCGACAATGTTGTTTTCCAGCGTAGGATAATATGCGGTCTGCGTCGTCAGTGCGGCCGGATCCATATTTCTCGGAAGCAGGACGGTCAGATCGTTGTTTACGGACAGGTTCAGTGTGTCGTGATCCAGTCCGTGATAGAAATTATTCAATATCAGGTCAGAGTGGTTGATGTTATTCGGGTTAAAGGTCTGTAACGGGTAGACATAAGTATAGTTATCAAAATAGTAATTATATAAGGCGGTCATATCCTGATAGCTGTTGGCAGCTCCTTCACAGTTCATGACAACGCAGATCAGTTCCATATCATTTTTCTTTGCATAGGTGACAGCCGTATTCCTTGCCTGATCGGTAAATCCGGTCTTTCCGCCTTCGATCGGTTCGTAATAGTATGGACTGGTCGGGAATATTGGCTTTAGCTGATGCCATAGATCCCGTGGTTCTTCGCAGATATTGGTCGGCGGGATCTGATAATAGATTGTTTCATCTATGGTGCGGAACAGAGGATTATTCATGGCAGCCTGCATAATGAGGGCCATGTCGTAGGCAGTCGTATAATGATCATCGTCATGCAGTCCGTGAGGATTGACAAAGTGAGTATCCTGGCAGCCAAGCTCGACAGCCTTTGCATTCATCATATCGGAAAATCCTTCCAGGGAACCGCCGACATGCTCGGCCATGCCCCAGGAGGCTTCATTGGCGGATTGCAGCAGTATGGCATAAAAACACTGTTCTGCCGTGATCTGCTCTCCGACATCTAAGGCGATGTGATTGCTGTCCCGCTCAATTCCCCAGATTGCGTCATTGGAAAAGGTGATAGTATCGGTCATGTTGACATGTTCCAGCGCCACCAGACAGGTCATGACCTTGGTGATGCTGGCAGGATAGCAGCGGGTGCGTGCGTTTTTTTCATACAGAATGGTTCCTGTTTTTGCATCCATGACAATGGCGGAACCCGAAACAATGGCAGGCGCATTCAGATCACTGATATCAGCCGGTGCTTCTGTCGATGCAGGGTCTTCCGAAGGATCAGAAGAACTGCCGGTCTCGTCTGTGGCGTCAGTTCCCTCTGGCTGGACATCTGTAAAATGGACAGATACCGCCGCAGATTCCATGGGCCTGGCCGATACCGGAACCGTACAGGAAGGGGAGACTGTTATATAAGATAATGTCATCATAAAGCTTAGGATGACAGCGGATAATTTACAACTGTTTTTATTCAAAATCTTCCTCCAGATGGTACTAACATACTTATTTAACATTTTATTATAGATGGATAAATTAGTCAATGAAAAACCCTCGGATACAGGCAGGAGAGGCGTTTATATTCATGCATCAAATATCAAACGAAAAAATGATTTATATATTCATAAATATGTAAAGAAATATTAAGAAACATCACTTGAAGTTTATAAAAAAATGTGATAGGGTGACTATGAAACAAATTTCTATATTATAGTAACTTGTGAAATTGTATCATAAATGCAGGAGGAGAACCATGAACAAAAAGAAAGTTGGAGTAATAATGGCGGTAATTGTCGTAATGGCAACGGCAATGGGAGGCTGCACCGGGGAGAGCAGTGCAGATAAAGTATACGTAGAATCCGTGGCATCCTTAGTATCTGGCAATTCCGGAGTACAGAACCGGTATTCCGGCGTGGTAGAGCCACAGGAGGTCTGGGAAGTAAATAAGAATGTTGAAAAATCCGTTAAAGAGATTTTTGTTGCAGAAGGCGATGAGGTAGAAGAGGGAACTCCATTATTTGAGTATGATACGGATACCCTGAAGGGAGAGCTGGCACAGGCAGCGCTGGATCTGGAAGGGATGCGGAATGAGATCACGAATTATCAGGGCCAGATCAAACAGCTCAATGAAGAAAAAAGTACGGCACCGGAGGATGAAAAGTTCAATTATACGGTTCAGGTTCAAAGCCTGCAGAATAGTATTAAGCAGACAGAATACAATATTGAAAGCAAGAAAATAGAAATGGAAAAGAAGCAGGAGGCCATTGATAACGCAACAGTGACCAGTCAGATGGCAGGCGTTGTAAAAACGATCAATGAATCCGGCATGGATGAAATGGGAAATACTGCAGCATTTATCACGATCCTGGCTACCGGTGATTATCGGGTCAAGGGTCTGGTAAGCGAGCAGAGTGTATGGTCTATTCAGGAGGGACAGACCGTGATCATCCGTTCCCGGATCGATGAGGAGCAGACCTGGAGCGGGACCATCAGCAGAGTGGATACGGAAAACCAGGAGACCAATAATAATAACGGCTATATCAGCAGTTCGGATTCAGGACAGTCTGCCAGCAAATATCCGTTTTATATTAATCTGGACTCTACGGACGGATTGATTCTCGGTCAGCATGTTTACATAGAAATGGATGAGGGACAAAGTACAGTAAAGGAAGGAATCTGGTTGTTCGAAGGATATATCGGAATGGATGAGGATGATCCGTATATCTGGGTTGCCAATAAGAGAAACCGGTTAGAAAAGCGAAAGGTAGAGCTCGGTGAGTATGATGAGGATCTGGGGGAATATGAGATTAAGTCCGGACTTTCTGAAGAGGACTATATTGCATATCCGATGCCGGGTCTGTATGAGGGTGTGACTACCGTGACCGATGCAGAGGAAGTGGATTATTCATCACCGTTGTATAATCAGGAAGGCAGTATGGAAGAAGGTATGCCTGATGATGGCGGTATGATCGATGATGGCGGCATGATCGATGAAGGCAATGTGATACCGGAGGGGGATGGTGAAGTGTTAGAAGATGGTGAAATGGTGGATTACACAGGTGAAGACGAAGGAGCCGAAGAACCAGTAGAAGAGCCGGAGGAATGAGCAGAATGATATTGAATTTACAAAGTATTTTTAAAGACTATCAGCAGGATAAGCTTGTGGTTCCGGTATTGAAGGACGTATCCCTCCAGGTGGATGAAGGAGAATATGTAGCCATAATGGGGCCGTCCGGTTCCGGAAAGACAACACTTATGAATATTATTGGATGTCTGGATCGGCCGACATCAGGAATCTATGAACTGGCTGGTGAGGATGTATTGCAATACAAGGACAAGGAGATGTCGGATCTGCGTCTCAGTAAAATCGGTTTTGTATTTCAGAGCTTTCATCTGATGCCAAGACAGTCGGCGCTGGAAAATGTAGCGCTGCCGTTAAGCTATGCCGGAGTTAAGAAGAAGGAGAGAAGGGAACGGGCGGCAGCAGCCCTGGAACGGGTCGGCCTGGGGGAGCGTGTGGATTTCAAACCGACACAGCTTTCCGGCGGACAGAAGCAGCGGGTTGCCATTGCAAGAGCCATGGTGAATAATCCGAAGATCCTGCTGGCAGACGAACCGACCGGAGCATTGGATTCCAAATCCGGAAAGCAGATCATGGAGCTGTTTGAACGCTTGAATGAAGAAGGGGTCACGATCGTAATGATCACCCACGACAGAAATATAGCCTTACATGCAAAACGGATCATTCATATCATTGATGGCGTGATCACAGAGGAAGGCGGAAAGGAGGAGACCGATGAGTAAGAAACGGATAATGATCATTATCATAGTTCTGGTTGTAGTCGTTGCATTGGCAACAGGCGGCTTCTTTATATTTCGCTGGTACCGTTCTGAAAATACCATGGCGGAGGTTCAACCGGTTTCTAATCTGAACTGGGGATACGGTGGCAGTGAGATGAGCAGCTATGGGATGGTAACCAATGATTCGTCTCAGGATGTGTACTTTCTGGAAAATCAGACAATAGATGAAATATTTGTAACGGAGGGACAGACGGTTTCCGCAGGGGATCCGTTGATCTCCTATGATATGACGATGTCAAATCTTCAGCTAGAGATGAAAGAACTGGATGTTAATACATACAGTACGAAGCTTGCGGCAGCGAAGAAGGAGCTGGAACGGTTAAAGAATACGACGCCAATCCCGGATACTCCGGCGACGGAAGCTCCGGTGACGCCGGTTACACCGGTTGAACCGGAGAAACCGCAGCTTCCGGAGAAGACAGGGGAAGCGTATAATTATATCTCATCGGCCTCCATACCGAATAAGGGTACCGGAACCATAGAGGATCCGTATGTATTTCTTTGTACATCGGAATGTTATGTGCTAGGGGAATACTTAAACAGCCTGTCCGCAGATGCAGCAAATCCGGTTTTTGTGATATTTGAGATCCACCAGGATAATACATTTGAGGGTGAACTGCTGACTGCATGGAACGTAAGCGGGATCAGTGGATTGCCACAGATGGCAGCGGATTCCAAGTGGGCAGTGAGTACCAAGTCTGAGATCATGGAACCATCGACGGATCCGGGAATCGATGATCCGCAGGATGTGGAGCCGGCAGTGCCGGAAGAGCCACAGGGATATACGGCACAGGAGCTGGCAAAGCTGATCACAGAGAAAGAGAAGGAGATACGGGATCTGAATCTGAGTAAGCGAAGAGCAGAGCTGGAATTGGAGCAGATGAAGAAGGTTTCTGAGAATGGAGTGGTAACAGCTACGATCAATGGAGTGGTCAAAAAGCTGGGTGATGTAGAAAATCCGCCGACAGATGGAAGTCCGTTTTTGACGGTCAGCGGTTCCGAAGGTCTCTATGTACGCGGTTCCATAAGTGAACTGATGCTGGATAAGGTGGAGGTAGGACAGACCGTATATGCGAATTCCTGGGAAAGCGGCATGGGCTTTGAAGCTACCATTACCGAGATTTCCACGTATCCGCAGGATAATAATTCATTCTGGGGAGAGGGAAATCCAAACGTATCCTACTATCCATATACGGCATACATTGAGAATACAGAAGGTCTGAAGAATGGGGAATATGTGGATCTTACCATGACGAGTAATGAAGATAATTCCAATAGTATTTTCCTGCAGAAGGCATATGTCCGGGAAGAGAATGGAAGATCCTATGTATTGAAGGCAGATGAAAATGACAGACTGGTGAAACAGTATGTGGTTACCGGAAAGTCACTCTGGGGGCAGTCGGTAGAGATTGTATCTGGACTTACATTGGAAGACCGGATTGCATTTCCATACGGTAAGGAAGCCGTAGAGGGTGCAAAGGTAAAGGATCCGTCCGGCGAAGGCTTTTATAAGTGATAAGGAGGAAACATTATGTTAGAGAATATAAGACTGTCCTTTCAGGGAATCTGGTCACATAAGATGCGTTCCTTTCTTACCATGCTGGGAATCATCATTGGTATTGCGGCAATCATTGCCATTGTATCCACAATTCAGGGAACGAACGAACAGATCAAGGAGAATCTGGTGGGCTCCGGAGAAAATACGGTAACTGTACAGCTTAATCAGGGTGATTATCCATATGAAATAGAATGGAATGGAGTACCGGATGGAGTACCGGTCATTTCAGAGGAGGTTAGACAGGAGATCCTGAATCTGAATCATGTGGAAAATGCTTCTTTGTTTACCCGCCGGGATGGATATGATGCAGTCTATCATCAGAATACCGGATTGTCAGGCGGAAAGATATTCGGTGTAGATCAGAATTATTTTTCTACCTGCAATTACAGGATAAAGTATGGAAGGAATTTCGCAGATTCTGATTATACGAATTTCCGAAAGGTCGTGATCCTGGACGATGATTCTGCAGAGACACTGTTCTCCGGGGAGAATCCGGTAGGGAAGACGATTGAGATCAAGCAGGAACCGTATGTGGTAATCGGGGTGGTGGAGAAATCCTCTCAGTTTGAACCAGTGATCAATTCCATCGATGATTACTATATGTATGCAGAAGACAGCAGCGGCTCCGTTTATGTACCGGATGTGACATGGCCGGTGATCTATGCTTATGATGAACCGCAGAATCTGGTCCTGAAGCTGGATAGTGCAGATAATATGACGGCAGCAGGAAAGGAAGCATCGGATATTCTGAATGCAGGACTTTCGGTACAGGATGAGACTATGAAATATAAGGCACAGAACCTGTTAGAGCAGGCAAAGGAGATTCAGGAGCTAAGTAAATCAACGAATACGATGCTGATCTGGATCGCCGGAATTTCCTTACTGGTAGGCGGTATCGGTGTTATGAATATCATGCTGGTATCTGTTACCGAACGTACCCAGGAGATTGGTCTGAAGAAGGCGATCGGAGCGAGAAAGGGAAAGATCCTGGGACAATTCCTGACAGAGGCTGCAGTATTGACCAGTCTTGGCGGTGTGGCCGGCGTGATCGTCGGTATCATCTTAGCGGAGGTAATATCCAAGCTGATGGTGACGAAGGTGGCGATCAGCATACCGGCGGCTGTGATCGCGGTACTCTTCTCTATGGTAATTGGAATCGTCTTCGGGCTGCTTCCGTCTTATAAGGCGGCGAACTTAAATCCGATTGATGCATTGCGGCATGAATAAAGCAATTAAGGATTTATTTCCTTAGATATTATTTGAAAATGAAAGGCCTCCTGCGCTATGTGTACAGGAGGTTTTTTGTTTTGTATATGCATTATCTTTATGATCTGTTTCCTAAATCAGAAAGCAGGTTGGCAGAAAATATAAAGAATGATATAATTTGACATGAGGAGGGACCCGGCGTAGCTGGGATTTGACATGAGGAGGGACCCAGCGTAGCTGGGAGGAGTCCTGATGTCGGATAGAGTCAAGCGTAGTTGTAGTCCGTCAAGAGTCCTGATGTCGGAAAACAGGGAACGGGATATGAAAAAAGGAAGTAAGGCAGCTATTGTATGCTGTTCCAACGGGCAGCGCCATACCGGAAAGGCTGTGATAGATAAACTGAATAGTACCTTACTGGAGCTGGGACTGATCCCGGTCTTTGGCAGACATATTTACGAAGACGATTCTGTATTCAGCGGTTCCGGAAAGGAGCGGGCGGAAGATCTGATGGCAGCCTACCAGGATGATGATATAAAAGTTATCTTTGATATTTCAGGCGGAGATATTGCCAATGAGATCCTGCCTTATCTGGATTATGAATGCATCGCACAAAGCGATAAGCAGTTCTGGGGCTATAGTGATCTGACGACGGTTATCAATGCCATTTATACAAAGACGGGAAAACCGTCGGTATTGTATCAGGTTAAGAATCTGGTTGATGCAAACGGGAAACAGCAGGTACAGAACTTTTCAAATACGGTGTTTGAAAACGGGAATGATCTGTTTTCCTTCTCCTGTCATTTTGTACAGCGGGAGCAGATGCTGGGTATCGTGACAGGCGGTAACATCCGTTGCCTGCTGAAGCTGGCCGGTACGGAATACTGGCCGGATATGAACGGGAAGCTGCTGTTGCTGGAGAGCCGGAGCGGGGAGGTTCCACAGATGGTGACATACCTCAGCCAGCTAAAGCAGATCGGAGTATTTAATAAGATTAGCGGTATTCTGTTAGGAACCTTTACCGGGATGAAGGAGAGGGGATGCACGCCGGATATCGTTGCACTGGTAAAACGGTATGCCGGAGAAGAACTGCCGATCGCAGTTACGGAGGAGATTGGTCATGGAACGGATTCGAAGGGAATCATCATCGGGAAGGCATTACAGCTCCATGTGTTATAACCCGTTATATCTGTATACCAGGGAGGAATAAGGAATGAAAAAGTTATATTTATGTTTGATTATTTTGTTATCTGCCCTATGTCTTGTAAGCTGTGAAGCTATAGACGATTCAAATACCGGAACATCTGAATTGAATGAAGCAGATGCGGAATCGTACTGGTTTTCTTCTGATCAGAAAGTACAAAGAGTGCATGTAGAGGCGTCTATCTCTGACGATCTGCCGGATGAAATGAATCTGCTTATAACACATGTTGCAGAATATACGAACGGAAATTTATATGAATTATGCTTAGACTATGACAAAGAGTTTTCATGCAGGGAATACGATGGATGGGATCGGCGTCGTTTAGGATATTTCTATGTAGAAGGAGATTCCATTTATCGGGTCAGAGTAATTGAGAAAGAGTTTGCGCCAGCCTTTGAGCAGACCGGCACCTCCGGCAGAACAGACGCAATTACGGAGGATGAGGATATTACTGCATGGAGTGAAGCGGATTTTAAAAGCAGGGGTGCTCTTGTCTGCCAGGACAGTTCAATGGAGGACAAGCTCGGGAAAGAGGAAACAGGTTTTCATGAGACCATAGAGATAGATGGTGACCGTTCTATATATAATGATTATTATAACAGAGTGGAAACGGATTTTTATGAATGCTTTACATGGGAAAAGGGAAAGGGTCTGGTGCGGTATTATTCCGGATATGGTGCAGAAAGCCTGCATTTAGAATTGACTGTGACGGATGAAGATAGTAAGGAATAAGGATATGAGATTAAGAAATGTACGCGGTTCAAGAGAGACCATTGCGACAAATGAATTTGTGATCAAAAACGAAACAGAATACCGGGGAACGTGGAAGGATGTCTTTGGCAATGACCATCCGGTTCATATTGAGATTGGTATGGGAAAGGGACAGTTTATCACGACTCTGGCGCAGCAGAATCCGGATATCAATTATATCGGGATTGAGAAGTATTCCAGTGTGCTGGTACGGGCGATTGAGAAGCAGGAGGAGTTAAGGCTTCCGAATCTGTATTTTATCCGCATGGAGGCGGAATATATAGCAGATGTATTTGCAAAGGGTGAGGTGGCCCGGATCTATCTGAATTTCTCAGATCCCTGGCCGAAGGATCGTCATGCGAAGCGGAGGCTGACTTCAAAGGAATTCTTTACCCGTTATGACCAGATTTTGCAATCGGACGGTGTGGTGATCTTCAAGACGGATAATCGGGAATTGTTTGATTTTTCAGTAGAACAGGTGCCGGAGGCCGGCTGGAGACTGGTAAATGTGACCTATGATCTGCATCATAGCGAATATATAGAAGGAAATGTTATGACAGAGTATGAGATGAAATTTGCAGCAGAGGGTAAGCCGATTCACCGGCTGGTGGCAGAGCGGGGATAACGGACGATATGTGTAGCAGGGAGTGTGTAGATGATGGAACGTGTAATTGTTATCGGCAGTCCCGGTTCCGGAAAAAGCAGCTTTGCAAGAAAACTGCATACGGAGACGGGGATTCCGTTATATTATCTGGATATGCTTTGGCATAAGCCGGATCGGACAACGGTTCCGCAGGAGGAATTTGATGCCCGGCTGCAGGTGATACTGGATCAGGACAGATGGATCATGGATGGTAATTACCAGCGAACCCTTGAGAAACGCTTAAGGGTATGTGATACGGTGTTCCTTATGGATATCCCGACAGAGACCTGCATAGCAGGTGTAGAGGCCAGGATCGGCAGGAAACGGGAGGATATGCCATGGGTAGAGACAGAATTTGACGAGGAGTTCAGACAGTATATCATGGAGTTTTCTCAGGCCCGGCTTCCACAGATCTATGCGCTTCTTGAAACGTATCAGGATCGGAAAAATATAGTTATTTTTAAGTCGAGAGAGGAAGCAGACAGGTATAATATCTTAAAATCGGGGAATCCTGTTAATTGTGGATGAATTCCTTCTGAATGCATGGCTGAAAGAGATGGAGAATGATGGAAATGCCGGATGAATGCTATGGAAATAAACGGAAGGGTGGCTGAATATAATAATTTTGAAAGAAAATTGAAAAAAATGCTTGCATTTTGAAAAACAGTGAGTTATAATCAATTTTGCGTTGTGGATGACAGCAATGCAGCAAAACAGAATAAGCGCTTCTAGCTCATTTGGTAGAGCACCTGACTCTTAATCAGGGTGTGCGGGGTTCGAGCCCCCGGAGGCGCACTTTAAAGTGTGTTTGGCTACAATAAGTTGTGGTCGAACGCATTTTTTTGTTGCGCAAAGTGCGTTTTGCCGGGGAGTTGCATTTATGTAAGGCAGGCTATATAATCAGAATAAAAAGCGGGAGGAAAAAATCATGCCTTTTCATTTTTGATCATTAAGGAAACACCACTTTCCTTGTTCTTGTCGATTCTTGGCGCAATATGCGGAGGTATGGCGCTTATGACCGGAAGCGTGGCGTTCCATACGATGTCCGATCAAATGGATCTGGAAGGTTCTGTGGGTTGGTGGCTGACCTGTCTGGGCTTTGGCGCCGCCGCATTTCTGTTTTATTTTATTGCCGTTAAGAGTTCGAAAAAGGCAAGGGAGCACAGGCTGGAAACGGAGCGGGAGTATGCGCAGAAGGAATTTAAGCTTTCCAGCGAGAATAAAGAAGATAAATAAATATCTGCTTATGTCGAGAAGCGGATTTTAGATGAAAAAGGTCAAAATTGACCTATTATATTGTCATAAGAATCCCTATATTTATGATAAACCATTTGTTATAATTCAGAAAAATAAAGAACTGTAACAAACGGAAAGGAGAACGTAAATGGGATTTCATAAGGATTTTATGTGGGGAACTGCAACTGCGGCTTATCAGATTGAGGGTGCATGGAATGAGGACGGAAGAGGCGCAAGTGTCTGGGATGTATGCGGCAGAGATCGAAATGTAGTGCTGTTTAATGAGACTGGGGATGTGACCTGTGACCACTACCATAGATATAAGGAGGATGTAGCCCTGATGAAGGAGCTGGGGATGAAGTGTTACCGGTTCTCCATAAGCTGGAGTCGGATCCTGCCGGAGGGAACCGGAGCAGTGAATCAGAAGGGGCTGCAGTTCTATTCGGATCTGGTGGACGAGCTGAAGGCCAATGGAATTGAACCGCTGGTTTCTCTGTTCCACTGGGATTATCCGTATGCGTTATATCAGAAGGGCGGCTGGATGAATCCGGAGTCATCAGAATGGTTCCTGGAATATACAAAGGTAGTGGTGGATGCATTATCAGACCGGGTATCCTGCTGGATCACCATGAATGAACCGCAATGCTTTATCGGCTGCGGACATACGATAGGAAGCCATGCGCCATTTGTGAAGCTTGGCACCAGGGATCTGATCACGATGAGCCATAATGTGTTGTTATCCCATGGCAAGGCAGTCCGGTATATCCGGGAGCATGCAAAGACGAAGGCGGAGATTTCGTTTGCCCCGATCGCACCGGTTTATATTCCGAAGGATGATTCGAAAGAGGCGATCGAAGAGGCAAGAGCAAAGACGTTCCATATGAACCGTGAACGGTTTGTCTTTAGTCTGACCTGGTGGAGTGATCCGGTCATCCTGGGAAAATATCCGGAGGAGGCATATGAATTGTTTGGCGAGGATATGCCGGTGTACAGTGAGGAGGAAATGAAGCTGATCAGTCAGCCTCTGGATTTCTATGGCATGAATGTGTATTATTCAGAGGCAGATCATGAAACGGAAGGATATCCGGAGAATATGTGGCAGGGACGCGGACGGACCGGCATGGGCTGGGTGGTATCCCCGGAGGTAATGTATTGGTCGCCGAAGTTTATCTATGAGCGGTACGGACTTCCGATCATGATCACAGAAAACGGTATGGCAGGCATGGACTGGATTCATATGGACGGTAAGGTTCATGATCCGTACCGGATTGATTTTCTGCATCGTTATCTTCTGGAATTCAAGCGGGCGGCAGAGGAAGGGATTCCGTTAAAGGGCTATATGCACTGGTCGCTCATGGATAATTTTGAATGGGCCTGTGGTTATAATATGCGGTTTGGTCTGATCTATGTAGACTATCAGTCCCAGCAGCGGATCATTAAGGACTCCGGCTACTGGTTCCGGGATGTGGTTCAGACGAACGGGGAAAATCTGTAAGCGCAGGTTTGGATGGCGGTTGCGTTCGGTTATATTTTTCTCTTTTTCTTAAAAAAGTTCGTGCAATTTAAAAGAAGTTGTGTTATAATAGCAAAAGTTGTTGGAGAACAAGCCAGCAACTTTTGTTTTCGGAATGTGGCTCAGCTTGGTAGAGCGCTTCGTTCGGGACGAAGAGGTCGCAGGTTCGAATCCTGTCATTCCGACGATAAGAAAACAGCGGATTTCCTTAGGGTTTTCAAGGGAATCTGCTGTTTTTGCGTTTGGTGAAATAAGGTGAAATAAGGTGTAAAGAGGTAAAACAAGTGTAGTCAAAAAGTAGTCAAATGAAGGCTGTTGTAGTCAGAAATGTAGTCAAAATAGTAACTATAATCCGGAGCTGCAACAGCCTGTGATCAATAATTCTGTGATAGATATTTTGTTAATTTATCTTTTGATGATGATTTTTTCTTATCTAATTCAGCATATACGTTAAGAATCATAGCTGTATCCGTATGACCCATCAGGCGGGCTGCTTCTTTTATATCAATCCCGGAATAATATAAGATAGTTGCATACTCATGCCGAAAGACGTAAGGTGTGATGTCTGTCGCTTTCATTGCTTCCTGTATGATCTCACCTTTTTTTATAACCTGATTCCGTCCGCCAAGCTGCAGATTGATTTTATCGTATATTTTTTTCCAGAAGCGTCGATAGGTAGTCTTAGTATGAAGCTCGCCGCTGGTCTGCGTAAATAAATATAACTGACTGATTGATAACATATAATCACGAAGAACCGGCAGCAGGGGTGGTAAAATATCTATATCACGCACTCCGGCAGGCGTTTTTGTTTCTTTAAGTCTGCCCTGATTTTTCCCGAACGCCAGGCAGCTTTCTACATGAATTGTTTCATTGTCCAGATCCACACTGTGTATTGTAAGCGCCCGTGCCTCCTCTGGACGCAAGCCTGCATACCAGAGTAAATATACAAAGCACTTTTCCTCTTTTGTGAAATCGCATTCCGGTATTGCACGTTTCTCTGCTGGAGTTAATGCTCGTGTACGGGCAGCAGGCTTTTTCCCGATTGTTACTTTTCTACATGCATTCCGATAAATAAGACCATCGTCAATAGCATCCTCCAGGATGGAGCGGATCATATTCCGTAATTCCTTTTGTTCAGAGTAGTGACCATTTAATTTATTGATACATTTCTGGATATCACTTTTAGTGAGGTCAATCAGTAATATGTCCTTAATGTCCGTTATGTGCTTATTGACCAGGGCATTCAGTACCATCATTCTTGATTCTGAAAGAGAGTTTTGCTTAATACCCAGCCAGTGCCTTGCATACATTCCGAATGTCCATGTCCGATCCTTAACAAGAGTATTTGTGATTAATTGACTTTTAAAATGTGCTACATTATCCTCTAATTCCTTCTGTGTCTTACCGTATATGCTTTTTCGTATTTCCTTGCCGGTAACCGGATCGTACTTCCCGGTGCCAACATTCTTCATATAGCGATTATCTTTTCGCTTTGTTGCTCGTGCCATAACCTTCTCCCTTTAGTTGCACCGGTGCAACTTTAAATCATACTTGTTATGCATAAAAGATTCTCTCAGATGCCATTTAAGCCATTTTTATTTTATAATAGATAAAAGTATCGTATTGAATATTAAAATGGCTAATTTGGGCATTACAGAAGAGAACAAAGGCATTATTTATCATGTTACTCGCAGGGAATATATATTTTGATTATTTATTTTATATCGTTCTTTACTTGGAGTCAATGTTTTGGGTCTTTAATTGTTCAAGTTCTGAGAGAATACCGGAAGTGATAATGCCGGCTGGTAAGGCAACGATTGCAATACCAAATACAGAAGAAATCATTGTTACGATTCTTCCTGGCGCAGTGACTAAATATATATCGCCATATCCAACAGTAGTCAGAGAAATTGTCGCCCAATATATTGCTTCAAAGAAATCTTTAAATGCCTGTGGCTCAATGTTAAATGCAACCAGGGCAGAGATGAGGATATAGGAAGCTGCCATTACAAATATTGTAACAAAAGCTTCTTTTTGTCTTATAAAGACATTAATAATAAGTTTGATGGATTTGCTATAGCGAATTGCTTTGACGACCCGAAATACACGCAATGAACGAAATAGGCGAAAAATCTTAAATAAGCGAAATGAATTACTAAAGACTGCAAAAACAGGAAAAATTGAAACAAGGTCAACTAAAGCCATTGGGGTAAATGGGTATAAAATAAATGATTTCTGCTTTTTATTTAAAAAATAGTCGGCAGTGATCCAACGAAGAATATAGTCTGCAATGAAAATGACAGTCGCTAATTTATCTATTAGGCTAAAAAGAGGAGATGATTGTTTAAAAGCCAGTGGAATAATACTTATGACAATTATGAACATCATAAATATTGTGTAACTCTTGCCGGATAATAAGCAAAAAATACTATTTCTAGCAGTTTTGTCTTGAGTTTTTTTCATGAAAGAATCCTCCCTGCTTAGTCAGATAAATAGATTACTATGACTGCTTTAGACATAAATATTAATATGTACATGGTAGGAATCTTTATACTTGTCCTCCAAATGTGCTTCAAATACAGCATTTGAATAGTTAGTTGATAGATATTCCGCAACCCCAGCACTTAATACACCTAAATCTAGTTTAGATTTAGGATCAACAACCATATATGCAGCTTTACCATCATATATATATCTTTCAATGAGGACTTTATCATTAATATGCATTTTTTTAATAACATCTTTACGCATTTTTTTCTTGTTTTTTCTACATTCATATGATTCGCCAACAATTAACCATGATTTTTCTGATATAAGTTTTCTTTTTTCTATAGGGATGATGTTTTGAAATATAACGTTTATTGTAAATCCATATGTATTCTTTGCATATACAATACGTTCAAATTTAATTGAGCAGGGCCTGATACTCCATTTTAGAAATTCATTCAGTCTCTTTTGGGGAACATATCCAATCATTTTTTTGTTTGCATACACTTCTACACAAGGAGAATCTTCATATGTTGACTTTTTAAAAAAAATTATGTGTGGTTTTCTGTTATCAATTTTTTTTAATATAGCCTGCCGGTTTTCAAATGTTACGCCTGCAACTTGAAATTCAATAGAATGCCATTCGTGATTCCATAAATTTTCAATATATGGAATTGGTTTTATTATATCTGGATTTGCTTCATTAGGTTTAAATAAGTCTGAAAGAAAATTCATATATATCCTCCGATGTTAAAGCTTGCATGTAATTTTGCTAATATTATGAAGAGATTTCGTTATTTACAATTTTTCAAATACCATTGTAGCTTGAATTCTATCGCCACCACCTATACCACTGCTATGAGCAGATGTAGTGCTAATAGTGTGAAGTCGGTAACCCTTTGCAGCCTGGTCATTGATTACTTTCTCTAATTCGCCAAGATTTTTAGAAGCTGTTCCGACAAGTTTCTCTTTTAATGTAACTTGTAATACTATGTATTGAGGCATAATATTTTCTCCTTTTCTGTTTTCTACATAATTCACTTTTGTTTTTTATGCATACTCCTTCTTATGACAAATATTGTAAGCAATTATACACAAAAACGCAATAATCGAATTTTGTCGAATTGGTATATTTTCATAGTATATTGTTGAAAATAATAAACGGAGGCTATGAAAAATGAAGATTTTGTTAAATCAAGTAAGACAAAAAAAGAAGATAACATTGACAAAGTTGGAGGAACAGACAGGTATCAGTAAATCTGCCCTGAATAATTTTGAAAATGATAAAACATCTCCAACAATGATTCACATGGAGAAGCTTGCTAAAGCATTAGAAGTTAGAATAGTTGATTTATTTGATTCAAAATATAAGTAATTTTAAGCAAATTTCCATATATATATGGAAATCGTATTCCAAAGTGTTCCAATTTGTCGAATTATGTGATATGTTGTTTTTGAGGCGGAACTTCCAAAGGAATACCCCTGGTTCCTTTGAAGAAAAAAATAAGGGGTTGATAATATGGATTACAAAAGACTTATTATCGAAATGGTGCAAAAAATAGAGAATCCAGTGATACTTGGGAGTATATATTCATTTATCAAAGGGATTCTAAGCACAAAAGAAAAGCAGGAGGCAGATTAATTCTGCTCCCTGTTTTTTCTTTTTTCTGACATTTTTTCAGAAATCGTCCGCAAAGCTTGTTTACTATCTTGGTCCAGTTCCATGTAGACCTCAATCAAATCTTTAATAAAATCATCGTTTCCACCTTCTATCTGACCGAGATAAAACGAAAATTTGTTTGGAACCTCATTGCTCATATCGCCATTACCAGTCTGTAACCATTCCATAGCAATATTAAATTCTTTACAAATAAGTTTAAGCGTTTGTTCTGACGGAGAGTTTCTACCTGATTCTAGTAAACTGACAGATGATTTGGTTATCCCGATTCTATTTCCGAATTGCTCCATCGTTAAATTATTTAATTTCCGAACCTTTTTGATACGGTCTTTCATACTTACACCTCCTTGCTAAATCTATTTTATCAAAAAAAGTTAGTTTAGTCAACAAATAAGTATTGACATAGTAAGTTAAACAATCTATAATGTTGATTAAACAAACAAGGAGGTGTAAATATGGAGGATTTACTTAAAATGAACATACCAAAAGATGAACAGGAGGAAATAAAGGAGTTTGTTTCAACACTTCTTTTGCTCCCTAAAGAGGATCGGGCGGTCCTTTTATCAAATGCTTACGCCTTTAAGGTTCGTATGAACATTGAAAAAAACAAAAAGACAGGAGGAAAAAGAGATGAAAAAATTTGAAGGAATGAAGTGGGGTAGCTTAACAGAAGAGGAAAAAAACGGAAATGTTGAGAGAGGCAACTGCAGTCGATGCAAGAGACTGCTCAAGTATTTCTGAAGGTGAAGCAACTATTGATCTTATTTATCCGTATTCTGTTCCAGGCGAGGTACGGGATGGTGAGATCATTATTAAAGACGACGCAGTAATTTATAACTGCGAGGGATAGTGCAGGGCAGGAGGTAAATAAGTGGAAAAGATCTGGTATAAAAAGTCCGAGATGATCCAACTTGGATATTCGGAATACGAATTAAAGCGGATCGCTCATGCGGAAGGCGCTCCGGTGACAAGAACCGGTGCTGGCGGCAATTATAAATACCGCTTAAAGGATATTGATGCTTTTGTTGCTGAATTAAACAGAAGAGATGAAGCTGAGCGGCAAAAACTGATTCGGTACAGGAAGATTAGAAGTGAGCAGAGAAGGAAAGCAAGAGTGTGAAAAGAGTCATAAGAACAATCACATATCTGGCCGGAATCCTAAATCTGTTATCCATAATGGCCCTGGATTCTGAATGTTTCTGGCTTCCGGTTATCGGTGTCTTATTTTCAACCGGGTGGTTATTGTTTATCGCAAAGGAGGGAGAACATCATAAGAAAACCAGAGGAGATCAAGCAGGAGATCTGCAGGCTGGAGCGGACCAGGCGGCTCATGACAGACCGGATCCGCATGATCTGGAAGAGGCTTGACACATTGAATGAAGAATTACGCATAAGCGAGGAAGGAGAAAACAGTGAAAATAGAACAGAAATTTAGCCCCCAGCTGCACAAAGAAATATCCATTGAGGTTGGAGGAATGAGCTATCTGACCATATATGGAAGACATGTCAATGGCTGGTATCTGTGTATGCCGGGACGGAATGTGTCCTGTGAGCTGAGCAATCCGGCGCAGAGCAGTGTTTGGAACTTAAACAGCCTTACAGATGCATTCCATAAAGTCGGATATGAACCAGAGCAGGCAAAGGAACTGGCGGTAGAGATATTAAACGCCATCTATGATAATGAAAACGGTAAGAAACAATGCAGCTGACCGGTTTTCTATGCAGGTATCTGACAGCACAGGGCTGCAATCACTACGAAAACTGCGAACGATGCCACATCGCCGGGCGGTGTGAATTCTGCCGGAACCGGTATACAGAAGAATGCGGGGAATGCGGGGTGAAAGACATGGGAAAAGCAAGAGCGATCCTTCCGACAAGGAAGCAGAAAGAGATCATAAGGAATGCCGGGCTGATACCGGACAACTGGCTTGTAAAAGCAGAAACGGATCAGCAGCTGCACATCCAGAGCAAGCGGTCCGGCCAGAACAAGTACATAAAAAAAGACCGTCTGCAAACGGTCTGATTAGGAATACCTCAAAAGAGATACTACAGCAACTTCAGTATATATCTTTTGAGGCATGAAGTCAAGAAGACGGATTGCCATTTTTTTAGGAGAAAAATAAATGTTTGTAACTATCTACATTGAAACGACCATCCGGGGACCGGCAAAACGGAACGGAGCCGGGATGTGGCTGATCGAGTACATAAAAAAAGACGGAACGCCGGTCACAAGGCAGGGGACGATCATCCGGGATGCAACGACGGAAAGCATCCTGACGTTGGAGTGTATGAAGCTGGCATTTGACCGGCTCACAAAAACCTGTTCCGTCCGGGTAAATACTCGGTGCGAGCAGGTTTTAAACAGCATAGAAAATCACTGGGTCGCTCAATGGGAAAAAGCAGGCTGGATAAAAGCGAACGGGAAGCCGGTGATGCACGCCGAACTCTGGCAGCAGGTGTATGAGTTGATTAAGCGGCATGAAGTATTGATTGAAAACACGGAGAACAGCTACAGGCCGGCTATGGAAACGGAACTGAATGAATTAAGGAGGAGATTGTATGTTTAAAAAATTTGGAGAGTTCGATTCCTGGGAGGAATTGAACAAAGCGGCAGCAGCGCAGCTGGCCGAAGGGGATACGCAGGCAGTCCTTGCGATCGCAGAAGAAAACGGGATCGACAAGGAAGACGCACAGGACTATATCGAAGGCATCGCCGGAGAGCTGTGCAGCCCATTGATGGCGGCCCTGGGGAAATTAAAAGCAGAAGCAGAGGAGCTTGAACTGTTCGGCGAGTTTGAGCTTTACCAGATGCTGATTAAACAGGAATGCCAGGAAGATCCGGAATTCACCCTGGCAGTCCGGAAAAAGGGAAAAACGCTTACGGGCTGTCTGGGGAAGCTGCTAAAGACAGCATCCAAAAACCGGAAGCGGATCCCGGATACGATCGCCAAGGCAGCAGGCATTCCGAAAAACATATATACCGGGGCGCTGACGAAGCGGGAAGCGTTAGATATCATCCGGGATTACTACAGGAAAGGGTGATCCGGATGCAGGCATACAAAGGATTTAACAGAGAATTAAAGTGTACCTGCGGGCAGGGCGTATATGCATATGAGCCGGGAAAGACATACAAAGAAACAAAATCAAAGACCAAGTCTGCCGGTTTCCACTGTGCGGAATATCTGCCGGACTGCTTCAAATTTTACGCACCGGACGGAAACAACCGCTTCTTTCTTGTAGAAGCCGGAGGAAGCATGGATGAGGAAGAGGGAGATTCCAAGATAGCATGTACAGAGATCACGCTCGTCAAGGAGCTGAACTTAAAGCAGATGGTGATTGCCTGCATGATATATATGGTAAAGCATCCGCAGAGAAGTTGGAAAGCATCCGGTTATTGCTACAAAATAGACACTGATAAAGCAGAGACAGGCAGAGGAATTGCGATTGCCCGTGGGAAAAATCCACGGGCGAGAGGCGGCACGGGCAGTGCGATCGGCTTAGTGCTGGAGAAAAACGGACAGATCATAGAAGCCCGGGCATTTGAGGTTGACGGAAAACAGATCCTGCCGGACACCTGGTATACGATCACGAAGGAAGGAGAAATTTATGAAATACAAGACAATCGACGGAATTCCAGTCAAAAGACAAAAAAGAAACCAGCTTGATACTGACGGATTCGTTGTGACAGCACAGGTCATGAATGGATATCTTGTGCTGGATATCTGGATTCAGGAAAAACAGATCTATCGTTATGCAATCGATATTAAGACGTATGAGTATGCACTGAAGAAACTTGAGACCGGGATCTGGCACAAGCAGAAACTGTGTAACATAACACAAAGTGCTAAAAGCTATTTAGGATATAGCCTGTCAGGACATATCCGGGCATCCAAGGATGATATAAACTGCATCTCGAATGCATTCCCGACGCAGCAACCCGGATATATCGAAGGCATCGCACTGATTGAACATGTAGAAAGCTTATTCGGCGAAGCCAAACGGGAGCGGGCATACTATACAAAAACAGAACGGATTGACCGCCTGATGAGCAAAGTGCCGCCGGTGCAAAAGGATTTCAAAAGCTGGATTCTGGCCGTATTGGGCGGAGATACGCAGTATGCATTCTGGGACAAGAAAACAAAGACATATTCCTGCAGTTCCTGCGGGAAGGTTGCCGATATGGAAAAACTGGATGTTACAAAAGATAATAAGATCCGGGATAAGGATATTGTAAAGTGTCCGCTCTGCGGTGCAAAACTACAAGTGAAGAAACGCAGCGCTGCTGTAGAAAGAGAAAGCATGGCAATGCTGTTAGACAATATTGATGAAAGCATGAGCGTAGCACGTCATTTCAATATCCGTGTGCGCTGGCAGTATGGCAGCAGGGCTTCCGTAGCCTGGGAGGAAGCAGTCCGGATATTCCTGTACAGAAACGATCCGAAATGGAACTGCAGAATCTATTACCGTCAGTATCCCAAGAATTATTCTTGCACCTATATAGGCTTACGGGAGCCCTGGTGGGATACCAACCCGGCAAACAGGACGATACGGAATGAATTTCTGTATCCATCCGGCATTGCTGAATGTCTGAAGGATACCAGTTATGAAGAACACACACGATTTTTTATTGCAGCAGCAGGGAATCACAGTCAGATAAACTACAACAAAGTCATGTATCAAATGTCAGGCTGTGGAGAACGCCTGGAATATTTATACAAAGGACGTTACTACAGGCTTGTAAAGGAAATGACTGAACGCAGCTGGGAATATGCATATCGGCTCCGGACGGCGCCGGATATACAGTGGATCACAGGGATTGATGATATGCAGATGCTTCACCGGCTGCGGGATAAAAACGGTGGTGTACGAATGATGGACTGGCTTGCCCATGTCTGTGAAACAGGAGAACGGATCAGTGATAAGGCGCTGGATTTCTTTGAATCCAACAAGATCACTCCTGGGGATTGCAGGATGCATCTGTGTAACATGCATCCGGACCAGGTCATGAATTATCTGATCCGGATGCAGCAGGAGCAATATCCGGGTATGTACTGTTCCAGTATTTTAGGACAATGGAATGATTATCTGTCCATGTGCCAGACATTAAACAAGGATATCAATGACGCACTCGTTTACCGGCCAAGGGAATTAAAGCGAAGGCATGACGAGGCGGTAGAGGAGATAAACCGGCAGAGGATCATCGAAAATATGAAAAGCAATCCGGGAAAACAGAAGGAGCGGGCGGATGAAATGCGGCATCTGTATCCGGGAACGGAAGAGGTATTGAAAGAGATCAAAGAAAAATACGAGTATTCCACGGAAGAATTCATAGTGCTTGTGCCGCAAAGACTGATAGACATTGTAGCGGAAGGACAGGCCCTGCATCACTGCGTAGCGTCTACGGACCGGTATTTTGACCGGATCCGGGCGAGAGAAACCTATGTACTGTTTCTGAGAAAAGCAGAAGATCCGGAAACTCCGTATTACACGTTAGAGGTTGAGCCAGACGGAACGATCAGACAACATCGCTCTTATTTTGACGAAGAACCAAACATAGAGTATATCCGGGGATTTTTAAGAGAGTGGCAGCAGGTAGTAAAAAAACGGATGAACAAAAAGGATCGCAAGTATGCAGAACACAGCCGGCGTATGCGGGAAAAAAATATAGATGAATTAAGAGAAGCAAATAATACACGGGTATTAAAAGGCCTGGAGCAGGATTTCTTAGAAGCAGTATAAAGGAGGAAACATGGAATTAACATATCAGAGTTTTGGAGAATTTGACCAAAAATTCAGTCAGAAGATCCAGGAAACGAAACAGCACATGAAGACCGTTGCCGGCGATTTCGTTGAGATCGGTTACTTATTAAGGCGGGCTTGGGATACAGACGTACTCCAGGGCTCCGGCTATAAGAGCATCTATGAGTACGCCCAGGAAAAATACGGGGTAGATAGGAGCGAGGTCAGCCGGTATATCCGGATCAATAGACGTTTCAGTGAGGGTGGATATTCCGAAGTCCTGCGGGAACAGTATCAGGATTTCGGGGTTGCAAAGCTGGCGATCATGCTCCAGCTGCCGGATACGCTCAATGAAGAATTAAGTCCGGATTTCTCAAAGGCGGAAATACAGGACATCAAGGCAGCGGTAGAGGAAGAGAAAAAGATAACCGATATCGAGGTCTGCCTGGAAGAATCCCCGGCCTGGCAGCAGGACGATCCGGCATATCAGGCGTTCCTCCAGCTCTTTCATGACGAACCGGAGCTGTATCTGGAAGCCTGCAAGGTGAAAGAAACAGACAAGGAATTATTTCTTTCCCTGGCCCCGGCCGGAGAAAAGATCTATACCGTCCGGGTTGCCGGCACCGGCAGATTGATGCTGTCCATCAAGGAAGAAACGGACATTGCATTGATCAATGTCAGGACCGGAGAGAAGCAGACGTATCCAAAGAAAGCAATCGCATCAATAATCCAGGAAATCCTCTTCTGTCCGTCCGGGCAGGAAAAAGAACACTGGAAGGAACTGTATCAGGAAGACTTCCCAGCCCGGGAGGAGCCGGAAAAACCAAACTCCCGTTTTACAAATACGTCCAGGAAGAAAGAGACACCGCAAGAGGACGTAAGGAAAGACAAAGTTCAGGAAGAGGCAGGCAGACCGGAACGTACAGTAAACGATCCGGAAAAGGAAATAGTTGCACCGGTGCAACCGAATAACGGGCAGAAATTAGAGAAAGATAAAGTGGAAGTTGTTCCGGGTGTGGAAGTAGTTATTGAGAATGTAGGGAAGGCACAGGAGGCAGCAGAACGAGAGACTATGAAAGCGGAAATTATGGCAGTGCCGGAACATACGGAGGAACCGGAGGACATGAAAGTGGTATCTGGTGAAGTAGAAAACCCGGCAAACCGGGAAAATACTCAGCATGAGCCGGTTTTAGAGATGCCACCGGAAGAACGGGAACGCCGGATGCAGACGTATTTCAAGGAATTTGAAACAAGCCTGAACAACGCCAGAACAGATGTAAAGAAAGATATGTATGATCTGGCATTAAGCGACCTGGAATATGCAGTAAAGATGATTAAGCAGATGCAGGAATTATATCTTAGTGAGGAGGAAGCATGAAACGATCAAGAAAGACTGATTTTACTCAGCGTGAGAGGGAACGGATCAAAGAGCGGGACGGGGGCTGTATCTTCTGCAGAATGCGATATCACACAGAAGAATGCAAGGATACTTACTTACTTCAGCCGGTTCACATCATGCATTACATACCCCGCTCCGGCGGCGGGCTGGGAATCGCAAAGAATGCAGCCTGGGGCTGTATCTTTCATCACACGATGCTGGATAACGGAAATAAGGGAAGAAGGGAGGAAATGCTGAGACTTTTCAAGGAATATCTACAGCGGCATTACCGGGACTGGAACGAAGAAGATCTGATATACAACAAAAATGACTGGAGGTAGCAGATGAAGATTATTTTAATACTTGCAGCAGTATTGCTGGGGATCGTGATCCTGGCAGCAGTCATATCCCTGATCATAACGATCATTGGATTTTTGGTATTTGGCAAAGCATTCACGAACGAATTCAAGAAAAGGTGGAATGAGACATGGAACGATTAGCACAGTTATTCCGGGAATACGGAGATACAGACCTGCTGGCAGCAGCAGTCGCCGGCATAGATCCGGTTGAAACGGTAGAGGAGCTGGAGGATATCCTGGAGGCGGAATTAAGCTACATGGGAGAATAGGAGGAAGCAGGGATAAAGAAATGACACAGGAAGAAGAGGCATTTATAGAAGGGATTGAATTCAGCCTGGATAACCGCCTGGACGGGCTGACAGATGAGGCAATGAAAGAATACAACCGCCTGATCCAGAAACGAAAGGAGGAGGAAGTTGAAAAAGAAATGTAATTCATGTAAATATTCCTGCCGCATATCCGGAGATACGATCATTTGTCAGTATATCCTGATCGTTGGTCATGCAAGAGGATGTGATCCGGAGGATTGTGAGAAGTATGAAAAAGGAAAACGGATCCACTGTCCGGGCTAAAAAGGAGGTACATACATGAACAAGGTAATATTCACAGGCAGGCTGACCAGAGACCCGGAGCTGCGCTATTCCCAGGGGGCCAGTCAGACTGCCATCGCAAGATTTTCTCTTGCAGTAGATCGGAGATGGAAGCGGGAAGGAGAGCCAAATGCAGATTTCTTTAACTGTACTGCATTTGACAGACAGGCAGATTTTGTTGAGAAGTATTTAAGACAGGGAACGAAGGTAGTGATTATTGGACGAATCCAGAACGACAATTATACGAACAAAGAAGGTCAGAAGGTCTATTCCGTACAGATCATTGTAGAGGAAATCGAGTTTGCAGAGAGTAAAAATGCCGGAAATACTCAGCGTGAGGCATATCAGAGAAATCAGACAGGGCAGCAGGACAGATTGCCTCCGGCGTATGCGGACAAGGATGGTTTTATGCAGATCCCGGAAGGAGCAGAGGAAAAACTGCCATTTAATTAGTCAGGTATACTGTAAAAAAACAGAAGGAGGTATATACCATGACGGAATTTGTAAGGAAACGCCTGGCAGAACTGATCACTGCTTCCGGAATCCCGCCATCCAGATTAAGCGAATTGCTGTACTTAAACCCGGGATACTTCTCAGATGTGCGCCGGGGCAAGTAGATGGTATCCTATGATGTTCTCGCAAAGGTCTGTGATTACTGCAACATCCCGCTGTCTGTATTCTTTGATCCGGATGCTCCACTAACCGGTCAATATCGGGAAGCAATGAAGTTATGCAGCCGGATTCCAGAGAATGAAATGCGGGAAGTGATTCTGCCGGTACTGAAGCATTTCGCTGAACCGGAGCAATAGGTTCCAAAACGCTGGCTGGGCAATGGATCATGGTCTGCTGTCCGGCCGGCTGGCTCAACACAAAAAGGATAGATATATAGTTAAAACTGGAGGTGAAAAATTGAAAGACGACAGGATATGCGAATACTGCACCTACAAGAACGTACCGACCCGGTTCAGTCCATGCCTGGGCTGTGCCGGCAACATGGATCACTTGATCCAGGAAAGGAAGGAATCAGGAAATGAGCAAGTCAATATTAGTGATTGATACACCAGAGGATTGTACGGAATGTCCTTTAGAGTTAGAAGTCGGAGTCACACCCGGAGGACTTGTGTTGAATGCAAACATATGCAGAGGATGTGGCAGGAGAAACATGGAGAGCAGTAAGAAGCCGGACTGGTGTCCACTCCGGGAAGTACCAGCGAAATTAGAAATACATTGTACAGATACAATGTATCATAGACATGCAAAGGATGGCTACAATTTTTTGATTAATCAGCTTTTGAAAGGAGGACAAGAGAATTGAGACTTATATTTCATAACCCGGATGGAAGCTGGGGACTAAATAATGGGTATGACATAAAGAAAGTGCCGGGAGAATTATACGGGGCGTTATGCAAGCTGAAGGATTATGAGGATACCGGCTTACAGCCGGATCAAATTGAGCAAATGAATGATTTGTATCTGGATAAATGTAAAGAGGTAAACGAGCTGCAGAGGCAGATCAGGGAACTCCGGATGGCAGCAGGACAGGAAGGAGAATAAATGCCAAATCGAATCATAAAAGAATCAATCTGTCAGAGTGATTCGATTGATTCGCTTACATGGTTTGAAGAAGTGCTGTTTTACAGACTGATTGTAGTCTGTGATGATTTCGGGAGGTTTGACGGGAGAATACAGATCATAAAAGGTTCCTGTTTCCCGCTCAAGGATGTCACGTTAAGGCAGATTGCAACTGCTCTTGATAAGTTAATGACGGTAGGTTTGGTTCGAGGATATGAAGTCCAGGGAAGACCGTACCTGCAATTATCAACTTGGGAGCGGCATCAGCAGATCCGTGCAAAAAGGAGTAAATACCCTGCATGTGATGATACTTGCAATCAAATGATATCATTTGATATCAAATGTTCCCGTAATCCAATCCAATCCGAATCCAATTCAAAGAATACTATGTGCAAAGCTGACGCTTGCGCACTGTTTGAGCGTCTCTGGAAACTATACCCGAACAAGAAAGGCAAAGGGAAAATATCAGATACTAAGAAGCTTGAACTGCTGAAGGTTGGCTTTGATGAAATGGAGCGTGCTATTCAGCGTTATCTGACAGAACTGGATAAGGATGACTGGAGAAAACAACAGAATGGCAGCACATTCTTTAACAGCGGCTATATTGACTATTTGGATGCAAACTATGTGCCGGGAAAACGTACAGGTAAGCAGAATCAATTTACGAATTTCCAGCAGAGAGAATACGACGATCAGGAATTGGAAAATATGTTTATCCGGGAGGTTGCAATGACCTCTCAGAAAGGAGACGTAGAATGAGAATCAAAAAGATATTAGGCTTTTGTGAGAGAAAAGGGTGCTGGAACCGTTACAGAGCATCAATAGACATATACGGACACAAGAAGAGCGAGAGGAAGGAAGTGATCCGGAATTATCATATCTGTGATCAGCATCTGCGGAAATTTTTAAAGGATTCACAGCCCTGGCCTGGCAGCAGGACAGTTGCACCGGTGCAACAGGAAGGAGATACGAAATGAAACAGAGGATTTACATAAGCGGCGCTATTACTGGCACGGATGATTTCATGGAACGGTTTGCGAAGGCACAGAAGGAACTGGAAGAACAGGGATACTCCGTTGTCAATCCGGCGGCAGTCAATTCAATGCTTCCGGAAGACACCAACTACGAAGAATATATGAGCATGTCCTTTTTAATGCTGGATATGTGCGACAGCATTTACATGCTAAATGGCTGGAGTAAGTCCTGCGGGGCCAATCGGGAATATGGATATGCGATAGCAATGGATAAAACAATCGTTTTTGAGAGGTAGTGGAATGACGGAGAATGAAGCGATTGAGGTATTAAATAATTTTGATATGCAAGTGTCAGCAAAAGCAGATGGAGCGTATCAGTCCACAATAGGGAAAAATGCTTGCAGGGTTGCAGTTGACGCATTAAAAGAAATCCAGCAGTACCGAGCAATCGGCACAGTCGAGGAATGTCGGGAGGCAGTAAACAAACAAAAGGAAATGACAACAAAATCAGAAGGACAGGGATATGAATCCGAGGATTATTGTCCGGTCTGCGGCGAAAATCTCGGGAATAGCACTCAATTATGGGTCGACCATGTGAATTATTGTCGCAACTGCGGACAAAGAGTGGAATCTGAATAGGCGTGGTTGTTTGGAGAGGAAGGAGCAACGAAATGTTAGGAATAACACTAAAATGCTTTAATTGTGGCAAAGAAAAAACCGTTTATGTAAGCAGGTCATTATCATTTGCTTTTGAATTGGTTGATATAACTAATCAAAGCGGTATGCTTGGTGAATTTGATTTTAATAGGAATAGGGCTTTAGTATTCTGTGATGAGGACTGCTGCAACGCATCTTTAACAAAGAAAGGTACGTTTCGATGCAGACCAAATTATAAAAAATGATTGGAGGATTTTGAAATGAGTATGTTATCGGAGCAAGTAAAAGAAATGAGGGAAATTGCAAAAACTTTTAGCGAATGGGAATACAACAGATTTTATGATGTGATTTCTAATGCCGCCGACACCATAGAAGCCTTATCCGCAAAGCTGGCGGAGGAAAATATGGAGCGGTCGGATAGGTATTATGGCGGTGGGTGGATTGCGTGTGATAAAGATAACCTGCCAGACAAAGAAGTGTTATGTTGCGACAAGTACGGAGAAATGATTTTAGGATATATTGCAGAGGACGAGGGAAGCGAAACGGGATTTTGTGCTGAAAATGATAACGAGTATATGTACGACTGCGTCAAGTGGATGGAAAAACCAAAACCATAACCGCAAAGGAGTTGATTTTATGATTAAAAATAAAGACATACTTGAACTTATCGAAAAGAAGAAAAATGAAGTGTCTTGTGAAAATTGTACTTATTGTAATTTGAACGCATTTCACAGAGGGCAATGGTATTGTAACAATCCAAACATTCATTTCGGTGTTTCTATTGACGTTGAGGAATGCTTTCAGAGAAGAATTTCAAAGCGAAAATCTGATCGGAGGTAGCGGAATGATACATAGTTACTGTAATTACGGAATTTATAACGAAGATACTTCTCAATGTCTGGAAGAGGGAGATAGTATTGACCGGCTTTCATATTGGGATAACGGAAAGAGGATTACTCTTGAAAATGTTCAGATAAAGGATATTAACAAAGAAGAAATCACGATTGAAACAGAGGATTATGACGAGATTATTATCCCTATTGAAGAAATGGAGGATTGGGATACATAAAGAATTGTTAGAGGAAAGCGAGGATACGGAATGAGAGAAATATTATTTAAAGGCAAACGCCTGGATAGCAGTATCTTTCTATTAGTAAAGGAATTGTTAGTAGCTGCGAGGTGATCGGGAATATCCTTGACAACCCGGAGCTGGTAAGGGGAACGATTTACTAGAAGGAGATTACATGAAAAAGACAGTATTGGAACAGTACATAGAATTAAAAAACGAAATCAATGAGATTAATGCCAGGATTCAAAAACTCCAAAATAAACTTGAGCGGATCAACGAGGAAGGGAATGTAAAAGATGTAGTCAAAGGCGGAGGCGGTGGATGGCAGAATTATCACATTGAGGGATTCCCTGTAGCTGAAGAAGATGAAGTCAAATATTTGATTAAAAAGAATCTGCGGATACTGGAGGAGCGTAAGGCAAAGGTGGCAGAGTTAATAGTCAATGTGGAATCATATATAAATACGATTGAAGATAGCCGTATGCGAAGAATGATTACACACAGATATATAAATAACCTTCCCTGGTGGAAAGTGGCTGAAAAGATGGGCAAGGGTTATACGGAGAATTCATGTAAAAAGCAGATGGAGCGCTTCCTAAAGGAAAATACATAAATTTATAAAAAAATAAAGTTTGTCACGATTGTCACGGTAAGTTGTGGTATAGTTAGAATAAGCCATAGAGGATATGGTGAAACCCCAAGGCTGCGCAAGCAACCTCCCCCCCTCATGATAAAGCAATCGGTACCCTCCTGTGCCGGTTGCTTTTGTTGTAAAAGGAATTATATGGAAAAGAAAATAAGACTAGATCAAAACGGAACCCATAGAGGAATTTTTGAGAAGAATAAAAAGAAAATATATGCAACACAGACTACCTGTGCGATATGCGGTAAAGAAGTTGATTTTACATTGCGATATCCACACCCATTATCGCCATGTATTGATCATATTATTCCAATCGCAAAAGGAGGCCACCCAAGCGATTTAGATAACCTCCAGCTTGCACATTGGACGTGTAATCGACAGAAATCAGATAAACTGATCGCAAGTACGGGTACAGCTACAAGTAACAAAACAGAAGTGATAAGCAATCGAGTATTGCCGCAGTCAATGGATTGGACAAATTATAGAGGATAAAGCAATAAATCCTTTTCAAGATAATGTAATTATTGCACTGATTGGATACAAGGATAGTGATTAAAATAGGGGGCATATCCCCCTCCCTCTTTCTAAGGATGTAGTTCACACCGTCACTACGAAAATTTTCTCACGATTTTAAAAGGAGAAGCAAAATGACAGAATACAAAGGAATATCATATCTTCGCAATAAATTGAATAATAAGCGCCCAAGAGTGCTGGAACGGTATGAATATTATGAAATGAAGAATTGTGTGAAGGACAGGAGCCGGATGACGCCACCGGGAATGCAATGGCTGAATGGAACGCTTGGCTGGTGCGGAAAGGCAGTAGACAGTATTGCTGATCGGCTTATCTTCCGAACCTTCCAGGATGATCATTTTGACATTAATCAGATTTACAGTATGAATAATCCGGATACCTTGTTTGATTCTGCTATATTATCCTCGTTAATATCCTCCTGCTGCTTTATTTATATATCGTCGGATCGTGACGGGTATCCCCGGATGCAGATAATCGACGGAAGCAACGCAACCGGAATCATTGATCCTATTACCGGTCTGTTAAAAGAGGGCTATGCTGTATTAAAAAGAGACAATTATAAAAAGCCTATGCTGGAGGCATATTTTGTGCCGGGGAGAACAGATTATGTTTACAAAAGAGAAGACAAAACAGAAAGTATCAAGAACCCGGCGCCATACCCCCTGCTGGTTCCGGTGATATTCCGGCCGGATGCAGCAAGGCCGTTTGGACATTCAAGGATCAGCCGCAGTTGTATGAGTATTATGCAGTCGGCACTCCGGACGATCAAGCGGGCGGAAATCTCAGGAGAATTTTATTCTTATCCGCAACGGTATATACTTGGCCTGGATGAAGACGTTGAGATAGATAAATGGAAAGCGACCATGTCGAGTCTGCTTACACTTACTAAAAATGATAATGGACAGAATCCCACAATAGGCCAGTTTCAACAGCAGAGCATGACACCATACATAGAACAGTTAAAGATGTTCGCCGCCTTATTTTCTGGAGAAACCGGACTAACCATGGATGATCTGGGGTTTGTATCGGACAATCCATCCAGTGCGGAAGCGATTAAAGCATCACATGAAAATTTAAGGTTGATCGCAAGAAAAGCACAGCGGACATTCGGAACCGGCTTTCTGAATGCCGGGTATCTGGCAGCATGTTTGCGGGATGATATGACATACAGCAGGCGGCAGATTAATTTAACTATTCCGGCATGGGAACCAATTTTCGAACCGGATGCAGCGATGCTGTCAAGCATTGGCGACGGGGCAATTAAGATTAATCAGGCAGTACCAGGGTATTTTGATACGGATAATTTAAGAAATCTTACCGGAATAAATGAAAGTAAGGCAGAACAACAGGCTATTACTCCCCCCCCGACAATAGACAATAAAATAACAGAGAGTACACAAAACAAAGGTTTGAACGGGGCGCAGACACAGAGTCTGATCACGATCATATCACAATTTACGTCTGGTATTTTATCAGAAGGGCAGGCAGTTAATTTGATTGCAACATCAACAGGACTTAACAAAGAGGAAGCATCAAAAATACTAAAGGGTGTTGTGTAAGAGGGTGAAACAGCATGGAAGATATTGCACCGGAGCTTTTAAGACTGGTACAACAGACATATGAAAATAAAATATATCAAAGCCGGCTGTTAGCAGAAATAGAAGCAAGGATAAATTCTGAGATGGCAACATACATAGATGCTGGCGAATATGCAGATGAGGTCGGAAAGATTCTGGCGGAAGCATATAGTCGCAATCTATCATCTTCAGTTCTTCCGAATGGAAGGATGTACTGGAACATTGCCCAGCGGGTTGTAGATCCGACAATGGAAAAAGCCTATATCAATATATCCGATATGACAATGCGCATACAGACATTATTAAATCAAAAGGCTGGAATCGGTATACAGGCGATCCGGCCGGAATTGAATCTGGATCGGATAGCAGGAATTGATAACCGGCTGTGCAGGGAAGAAAACTACGATAACATAAGCTGGATCTTGGACGCACCAGTTCAAAATTTCGCCAGGAGCATAGTTGATGATTCTATCAAGAAGAACAGCGAATTTCATGGAAAGGCAGGAATGCGGCCTAAGATAATCAGAAGATCATCGGGAAATTGCTGTAAATGGTGTGATGAGATAGCCGGTACATATTTTTACCCTGACGTTCCGAATGACGTATATCGCAGGCACAAAAAATGTGATTGCGTGGTTGAATATGCGCCAGGAAACGGGAGGCGGCAGAATGTACACACAAAACAGTGGCGAAGAGAAGAAGAGAATGATAAAATAAAGCAAAGGATGCGCTATGCATCCGGCAACAGAAATACAAATTATGCAAGGCAGTATAATCCGTATTTTGACAGTGCCGGCGTGGTGAGTGCAGGGATTACGCCGGAAGCAGTAGAAAAGGAACTGGAAACCTCTCCGATCGGGAGAGAAATTCTAAAATACATAAAGACATCTGGCGTGCGGCCGCAGTTTGTTTATGGTAAGCAGCCACACACAGACAGAGGATCACAAGAAGGAAAGAAAATAAAGATTTTTATTTCAAATATTGGAAATACCAGGATTGCTGCGCAGACAGTCATTCATGAAATGACGCATTACAGGTATGACATAGGAAGATGTCAGTGGGCAGAGGTAGTTTGCATGGCACAGGAAAAGATGCACATAACAAAGCGCAACTATTTGACACTGGAAGAGAAGCGGACATTGATTAATCTGGTAAAAGCAAGTTATCCGGAATACAACTGGAAGAAGGGAGGATATGGAAATGGACGATACTTCTGAATTAATTGTAAGATTAAAAAGAGGAGAAAAGGTACTGTGCACAGAGTGCGGTAAAGCAGTATATGAACCTGTGGCAAAGGAAGGGTATAAAGGACCAGTTCACACATATGAGTGCAAATTATGCGGGAATTATATTCATATAGTGCCAAATGTAATCGTTGAATAAGGTGATAATATGACGGAATTAAGAAAAGGCCGCCAGAAACCAGTGCAATCAGTGATTCTTCCATATATGATAACATACGGAAGAGAATCGATTGAAATTTATAATTCTACAGGAAGAACTGCGCAGGAATGGCAGGAACTTTTAATGTATGACATCCTTGCAGTAAATGAAGAAGGCTTGTGGATTCATACAAAATTTGGATATTCGGTCCCGCGCCGGAATGGTAAAAACGAAGTGGTTACTATGCGGGAAATGTGGGGGATTAAGCATGGAGAACGAATACTGCACACTGCTCACAGGACTACAACGAGCCATGCGGCTTGGGAAAGATTATGCAGCTTATTAGATAAAGCAAAAATACAGTACAAATCAATAAAGGCATCTGGCAGGGAGTGTGTCTATATTAAAGAATATGATTCAAGGGTCGAATTTCGAACTAGGTCATCCAAAGGAGGGCTTGGCGAGGGATTCGATCTTTTGATTATTGATGAGGCGCAGGAGTACACAGACGATCAGGAGAGCGCATTAAAATACGTTGTATCTGACAGTCGGAATCCACAGACAATATTTACCGGAACCCCGCCGACACCTGTCAGCTCCGGGACGGTTTTTACAAAGCTGCGCAACACGATCCTGTCTGGCTCTGCAGTGAATAGAGGATGGGCAGAATGGTCCGTGAATGAGCAGTCAGATGTATATGACCGGGAACTCTGGTATCAGTGTAATCCGTCGCTTGGTACGATTCTGACAGAACGTGCCATATTAGATGAGATTACATCCGATCCGGTTGATTTTAACATACAACGCCTTGGTCTCTGGATAAAGTACAATCAAAAGTCTGCAATCAGTAAAGCAGAATGGGAATCATTGAGTGTACGGAGGCTCCCGGAATTAAAGGGTAAATTATTTGCCGGGGTTAAATATGGAAGGGACGGACGAAACGCAGCGTTATCGATTGCAGTAAAAACCAAAGATGATAAAATTTTTATTGAAGCGATTGATTGCCGGGAAGTGCGTGCCGGAAATGCATGGATCATAGATTTCTTATCCAGGGCAGACATAAAGACAGTAATAGTAGACGGAGCAAACGGGCAGCAACTGCTTGCAGATGAAATGAAAGCAGAAAGATTAAAACCGCCAAAGCTTCCAACTGTAAAGGAGATTATTCTTGCGAATGCAACCTTTGAGCAGGGGATATGTCAGTCGAATATTGTGCATATGAATCAACCGTCTCTTGCACAGGCAGCAGGCAACTGTGAAAAACGGGCAATCGGGACAAACGGAGGTTTTGGCTATCGTTCCCAGCGGGAGGATATTGAAATAGCACTATTAGACAGTGCAATTTATGCATACTGGGCGTGTAGTGAATATAAGGAAAAAAAGAAACAACGGGTAAGCTACTAAAAGCTCTTCCTTTACGGAAGGGACTTTTTTAGTTTAAATATATTAATTTGTCTTATAAAGGACAGAAGAAAGGAGTTGTAATGAGTGATTTTCAGGTAATTGAAACCCAGGAAGCACTAGACGCTGTGATCAGCGACAGGATCAAGCAGGAAAGAGACGTACAAACAAAAAAGTATGAAGGGTATGTTTCTCCGGATGATTTTAAACAAAAAACCGGCGATTATGAGAAACAGATCAGTGAATTAAACAAGGCATTGCAGCAGGCGCAGGAAAAGGAGGCAAGTCACAACAAGGAGCTGGAGGAACGGGATGGAAAAATTAGGCAATACGAAACACAGTCGATCAAGATTCGGGTAGCGAATGAGGCAGGTCTTCCTTATAGTGCTGTAGAGTTTCTGAAAGGCGAAGATGAGGAAACAATCCGAAAAAGTGCAGAAGGTTTAAAAGGCTTAGTTGGCACCAGGGATGAGGCGCCTCTGGCTGAAGTGGATGCATCAGGAAATGATGCAGATGCAGCATTAAAAACGACACTGAGAAATTTGAATAAAGGAGAGTAAAAATGGCAGAAACATTAAAAAAGGGTGAATTATTTGCCCCGGAAACCGTAAAGGATTTATTTAATAAGGTTGCAGGCAGATCATCGATCGCAAAGCTGGCAGGGACGATGCCGATTCCATTTAACGGAAATCAGATTTTTACGTTCAGTATGGATGATGAGGCAAATATTGTAGCAGAGGGTGAGAATAAGCCGGCAGGTAGCATAAGTGTAACTCCTGTAACTATTCAACCGCTTAAGATAGAGTATGGTGCGAGAATTACAGACGAATTCTTATATGCATCCGAAGAAAAGCAGCTGGATATTCTGAAATCATTTAATGAGGGCTATGCAAAGAAGGTGGCAAGGGCGCTGGATATCATGGCATTTCATGGTGTGAATCCAAGAACAAACAGTCCGTCAGCTCTGATTGGAACCAGGAGCATTGATACAAATCCCGGCGTTACTACGATCAAATTTGATGCGACAAGCATTGAAGAGAATATTGAAGATGCCATTGCTGCAGTAGCGGAACAGTATGATGTAACAGGCATGGCTGTGTCAAAGACTTTTAGTTCTACGTTAGCGTCACTAACTGTTAACGGTGTTAAGCAGTATCCAGAGCTTGGATGGGGTGCAAATCCAGGCAAGGTAAAAGGATTATCGGTTGATGTAAATTCTACTGTTTCCTTTGGCGGTTCAAAGGATATGGCAGTGGTGGGTGACTTTGAAAGTGCATTTAAGTGGGGATACGCAAAGGAAATCCCACTGGAAATCATCAAGTATGGTGATCCGGATAGCACCGGAAAGGATTTAAAGGCATATAATCAGGTTTACTTGAGATGTGAAACATACATTGGCTGGGGAATCCTGGATCCGACGGCATTTGCACGTATTGTAGCGCAGGAGGCAGAGCCGGCAAAGGCCTCATCAAAATAATGAGATCTTAAATCAGGACTGAAGGGGAAGATTGAATCCCTTTCAGTCCTAAATGATAAGTTGCACCGGTGCAACAGCGAAAGGCGGATGAAAGAATGGATAGTTTTGCAACAATAGAAGATGTTACGACTCTTTTCCGGCCTTTGTCTCCGGTTGAAACGGTTCGCACAGAAGCGCTTTTGCCGGTCATATCAGACAGCTTAAGATATGAGGCAACAAAGGCAGGAAAGAATCTGGATGAAATGATCGAAGGAAACAGCGTACTTGCAACAGTCGCTAAGTCCGTGACGGTAGATATTCTGGCAAGGACACTAATGACATCAACCAACAGCGAACCATTAACGCAAATGTCGCAATCGGCCCTTGGTTATTCCATGTCCGCAACTTATCTTGTGCCTGGCGGAGGGCTGTTTATTAAAAAATCGGAGCTTGCACGTCTGGGGATCCGAAGACAAAGAATGGGAGTGATTGAATTATGTCCGGACTTAAAGGAATCACAGTAATTCTCTGTATAAAAGAGCAGATTGGCGTAGATGGATTTCAGCAGCCGGTTTATAAGTTTATCGAAGAACCGGTTGAAAACGTACTGGTAGCTCCGGCGGGTAGCACAGAAATTCTGGATACTATGAACCTGACCGGCAAAAGGATCGTGTATAATCTTGCGATCCCAAAGAATGATACGCATATCTGGGAGAATCAGATCGTGAAATTCTTTGATGAAACCTGGCATGTTGTAGCCATACCAGAAAGGGGAATTGATGAGTTGATACCGGGACCGTGGAATCAGAAAGTGCAGGTGGAACGTTATGGGTAGCATAAAAAAAGTTAAATTAAATTATAAAAGTGTAGGGAGGTTACTAAAATCTGACGAAGTGCTTCAGGTATGTAAAGATCATGCGTATTCCGCACAGTCGAAACTGGGTGAGGGATATGAGGTTACTTTCCAGACAGCCCCGTCTCGTGCACTTGCACGAGTAGAAGCAAAATCACCTGAGGCAATACAGAAAAACAGAAAACATAACACGATCATAAAGGCGGTGCTGTCCTCATGATCATAGAGCAACTGATACAGACTTATTTATCAAAACTCCTTGACGTTCCGGTTGTACTGGAACGCCCGGAAAAACCACCGGCACAATATGTATTAATTGAAAAACTTGGAGGTGGAGAGGACAATCACATTTTTCGAGCGACTATTGCAGTGCAGTCATATGCGAAAAGTTTGTTTGAAGCTTCCGTATTAAACGAAATAGTAAAGCAGGCGATGAATGGGCTTGTTCTATTGGATGAAATCTGCAGAAGCAAACTAAATTCGGATTATAATCATACAGATCCGACATCAAAGCAGTATAGATATCAGGCTGTATATGATATCACACATTATTAAACTATGGAGGTAAGAAAATGGATGCTAAAAACGTAACGGTAGGAAAACCAAAGGTGGGTGGTGCAATTTTTAAAGCACCACTTGGGACGGAGTTACCGGGGGATGCAATAAGTAATTTAAGCGATGCGTTTGTTCAACTTGGATATGCAAGTAATTCTGGTCTGGTTAACAGCAATTCGCCAGAATCAACGGATATCAAAGCCTGGGGTGGGGATACCGTGTTAACGACGCAGACAGACAAGAAGGATACCTTCCAGTTTCAGTTAATTGAAGCGTTGAATATTGATGCTTTGAAAACTGTGTATGGAGAGGATAATGTATCCGGTACATTGGAGACAGGTATAACGATTAAAGCGAATTCAAAGGAACATAAGAACTACATATGGGTCTTTGATATGATCTTAAAAGGAAATATCTTAAAGCGAATTGTATTACCTTGTGCGTCCGTTTCATCTGTGGGCGACATTACTTATGCAGATGAAACACAGATCGGATATGATACGACGATTACAGCAGTACCAGACACAGAAGGCAATACACATTATGAGTATATGCAGAAAGCATCAGGATCTGGGAGGGATAAAGCATGACTGGAATTACATCATCCGGATTTGAATTTGAAATCAATGATAACATCAAGGAGGACTGGAGATTTCTGAAGGCCGTGGCGATGGCTGACAGTACAGACGAATCGGATCAGATCAAGGGGTATACAGACATCGTTACAATTCTGCTTGGATCAGCCGGTGAAAAGCGGTTGATGAAGCATGTCGAACAGGATGGAATTGTTCCGGTTAAAGCCATCAATCAGGAAGTGCTTGAAATGATAAAAGCATTAAAGACGGACAAAGAAATAAAAAAATAATTATCCTCGCCCACATGATCTGCATCGACGAGGATGCTCTGCGCTGTGATCTCGCAGAAACTTATCATATATTTGACTATCAGTCGCTACCAGTGAGTCTGGTGGCGACTTTTTCGTGTGGGCTGAGGGAAGATTCAAGAATTAAGTTAAAGATGTCAGAGTCAAAGATCACAACAGACACGATTTTATTAGCAACTATTCTGGATAAATTAAGCTGGCTTACCTGGACAAAAACAAAGGGTGCGGAAAAGGGTATCAATAAACCCAAATCTGTTTTGAACGCATTATTAGGGGAAAGGGAAAACGAACAGGATATTATATCGTTTTCTACACCGGAAGAATACGAGACTGTACGGGAAAGGATAAAAAATGGGATCTGAACTGGCAAAAGCGTATGTACAAATCATTCCAACTACAGATGGAATAAAAGCAAATCTGGAATCGGCACTTGGAAAGGAATCTGAGGGGGTAGGAGAAGCCGCCGGGGATAGCATTGGAAAATCAATCGGCAGCTTCATCAAAAAAGCGCTTTTAGCAATCGGCATTGGAGATTTGATCAAAAATGCCATCATGGATGGTGCGAATTTAGAGCAGAGTATAGGCGGTGTTGAAACACTGTTTAAGGATTCCAGTGATGCAGTAATCGATTATGCTCAAAACGCATGGAAAACAGCCGGTTTATCAGCAAATGCCTATATGGAAACCGCCACCGGTTTTTCAGCAAGTCTGTTGCAGGGGGTAGCAGGAGATACGCAGAAAGCAGCGGAAATTACGGATATGGCAATCATTGACATGTCAGATAATGCAAACAAAATGGGTACTGACATGGAACTGATCCAGAACGCTTATCAGGGGTTTGCAAAGCAGAATTATACAATGCTTGATAATCTGAAACTTGGATATGGCGGCACAAAGACGGAAATGGAACGACTGCTTGCAGATGCTAAGGAGCTGACCGGTGTAGACTATGATATTGACAACCTGGCAGATGTTTATAATGCCATCCATGTCATACAGGAGAATCTTGATATCACCGGGACAACAGCAAAAGAGGCATCAACTACTATATCCGGATCTCTCAATGCTGTAAAAGGAACCTGGGAAAATCTGCTTGCTGATATGACGCTTGGCAGGGATGTCAGCGGAGATATTGAAGCACTTGGAGAATCGGTACTGGCTGCAGCCAATAATCTGTTGCCCGCAGTTAAAAATTTACTTGGGTCAGCACCGAAAGTAATTATCGAAGTTATGCAGGAACTGGGGCCTCCTTTAATCGAAGCTGGCGCAGAGACAATAGCAGAGCTTGCATCTGGAATCGCACAGTCCCTTCCGGATCTGATCAGTACCGGCATGGATATGCTGTTTACAATAGGGGATGCAATTATTGACAATATTGATATTATCATAGGGGCCGGAATCGAACTGATCATTGGACTTGTGACCGGCTTATTAAATGCGCTTCCCAGACTGATTGCAAAAGTTCCGGTGATTATCAGTACAATACTGGAAACATTGCTTGGGTTGATACCGGATGTTATTGCAGCCGGTATCAACATATTTACTTCTCTGGTATCCGATCTTCCGACGATCATATCAGATATCGTTGCAATCATACCTATCCTGATTGATTCGATAATTAGCTGCATCGCCAGTCTGATACCTCTGATCATAGACACAGGCGTTGAATTAATAACTGCGCTGGTAGACAATCTTCCTTTAATAATTAAAGAAATTATAGGAGTATTGCCGGCGATTATTACATCAATCATTAATGCGTTTGGAATATTGACACCGGAAATTGTAGAGGCGGGATTTCAATTATTTACTTCTCTTGTTACACTGCTTCCGCAGATTATACTTATGATCGTAGAATCTGCCTACGAGATCGTAAGCTCATTGATAGATGCCTTTGTACAGTCGTTTACATCTTTTAAGGATGTTGGCAAACAAATGCTGGCTGGAATCTGGGAAGGGATCAAAAACGGGTGGTCCTCTTTATGTAACTCGGTGAATGGCCTGATCGGATCACTGGTTGATAATATCAAGAAAACACTTGGCATACATTCACCATCCAGGGTGTTCCGGGATGAGATCGGAAAAATGGTTGATCTTGGGCTTGCGGAAGGAATTACCGGCAACATGAACGTAGTCAGCTCTGCTATTGATGATTTATCCGATGCGGCTACAGCAGATGTAGTTGTAGATACGTTATCAAAGAATAACATAACAGTAACATCAAAGCCGGCAGATGAAGGATTGCTTATGATTGCAGAGAATACATACCGGTACTTACAGGAAACATTGCCGGGGATAGCAAATATGCAGCTTGTCATGGATTCCGGAGCGGTTGTCGGTCAACTGGCTCCGGCTATGGACTCTGAGCTTGGCAGGCTTGCAGGAAGAAGCGAAAGGTGGATTCGATGAGATATGGAAAGGAATTTGGGGTAACCATAGACGACAAGCACAGTTATCGGGATTTAGGGTTGATTCTGACTGAGAAGGACCTGGGAAAGCCGGAGGCTCAGACAAACCTGGTGTCTGTTCCGCTGCGGGATGGTTCGATTGATATGACAGAGACATTAACGAATGATATCAGATACAAGGACAGGGTAATAAAGCTTACATTTTATTACCCCGGACATCAGGATACCTGGGCGGCAAAGTTTTCAGAATTACAGAATCTTTTGAATGGACAAAAGGCACGCTTAGTCTTTGATGATGATATTGCGTTTTATTACACAGGAAGAATAAATGTAAACGAATGGCAGTCAGAGGGAAATATCGGTAAAATCGTTTTGGATATCATCTGCGAGCCATATAAGTATGATATTGCCTCTTCATCAGCGGAATGGCTGTGGGATCCATTTGATTTTGAAAATGGAATAATTAATGAGGGAAATATTACAGTGGATGGTACAGCGACTGTTTATTTCGTTGGCCGCCGGAAAAAGTCGTATCCAACGATAACAGCATCCTCAAACATGACAGTAACATATGATTCTGAAACGTTTAGTCTGAAAAAGGGTGTGAACAAGATGTATGAAATTATCCTGTCAGAAGGAATAAACGAACTGATTTTTAAAGGAAAAGGAAACGTGACGATTGACTATATTGGCGGCAGCCTTTAAGGAGAAGGGAATGTATAAAGCATATTATAACGGAATCTTATTTTATGATCCAAGAATTGACGAACTTGCATTATTAAATCCGGTTGTAGAGCTTGAGGAAAATAAGGCAGGTTCTTTTTCGTTTACGATCATGCCGGAGAATCCGGCATATGATCATATAAAAATGCGAAAGACAGTGATAGAAGTCTATAATGATGATCAGCTTGTTTTTGCTGGTGTACCGGTTGAAAGAACAGAAGATTTTTACAAGCAGCGGGAGATATATTGTGAGGGTGAACTTACTTATTTAAATGATTCTATTCAGCGACAGGCAAAGTATCAGAACATGACTGTCCGGGGCTTGCTTGAGAAATACATCAATCATCACAATGCACAAGTGGAAGCAACAAAGCAGTTTCGTGTCGGCATGGTAACAGTAAAGGATAATAATGATTCTTTGTACCGGTTCACTAATATGCAGTCAACGATGATGGAATTAAAAGAGGATTTTGTAGACGACCTTGGCGGCTTTTTCCGGATCCGACATGTAAACGGAGTAAAATACATTGACTATCTGGATGATTCGCAGAATACAAACAGACAGATCATTAAGCTGGGAAAGAATCTGATCGATTACAGCAGCAATATTGATTCCAGCGAGATTGCGACTGCGATCATTCCGCTTGGAAAAAAACTGGAAACTGCAGCAGTAGAAGGTCTGGAAACAAGGCTGGATATTAAATCAGTTAATAATGGATTAGATTATGTTCACAGCAGTGAAGCAGTAAATGAATTTGGCTGGATTTATAAAGTAGTGGAATGGGATGATGTTACTGAAGCAGAAAATCTGAAGAAAAAGGGAGAACAGTATCTATCAGATACGCAGTTTGAAAATATGATAATCGAAGCAAAGGCGGTTGATCTCGGATGGACAAGCCAGGAGATCGAACATTTCAAGCTGTCAGATAAAATCCGGGTAGTATCTAAGCCGCATGGCCTGGATCGGTATTTCAGATTAACAAAACAGACGTTGCACCTGGATGCGCCGGAGAAGGACACAATTACATTAGGAAAGAATGAAAAACGGACGTTAAGTGCAAGAAACAACCAGGCAAGCTACGCAATAAAAAAAGCGATGGAAAGCATTACTCCTGTGCCTGATATTATTAAGCAGGCCACTCAAAATGCAACAGAGCTTATTACAAATGCGATGGGTGGATTTGTATATAAGACAAATAATGAGCTGTATATCATGGATACAAATGATCCGGATACAGCAACAAAAGTCTGGAGGTGGAATATCAACGGACTTGGCTATTCATCGACTGGTGTAAAAGGACCGTATGGTTTGGCTATGACAATGGATGGATCTATCGTGGCAGACTATATTACGACAGGAATATTGAATGCGATAGAGATTAACAATGGCAATGGAACATTTAAGGTAACAAAAGATGGTAAATTGACAGCTACAAGCGGAACGATCGCAGGCTGGAACATTGGACCATCAGGAATCTACAAGGATATTGCGGTAGTAGGAACATCAACTGTTTACCGGGTATATTTTCAACCCCCGATCAATAATTCTTCTCCAGAGAAAACCTGGGTTTTGTCGTGTCAGAAATCAGAAGATTCCGGAAAAACATTTTCTGGTATTTTTGTGCTGTATGCGGATGGATCCGCAGTATTTGGAAAAGGAAATACACAGATAAATGCGGACGGATCGGCAAATTTTTGCAATAATACTGTAAAAATTGCACCTAGCGGGTTGATCTGTGGCAACGTACAAACAACTGGTAATATGTTTTGTGATGCATCGTATGTATGTCAGGGACGGTACGGAGTTACAACGCAGATAAAAGATGGAAACGGACATATTTTATATTTTACAGGTGGGATTTTTACCGGATTTGGTGCAGATGCATGAGGCTACAGAAACTGGAGAGGAGGAAAAGATGTCAGAAATACAAAAATTGTTAAATCAGATCCTGGAGGCTCGATATGGAAAAGATGTCAGGCAATCCATCCATGACAGTATTAATCTGTGCTATGACGAAGCGACCGGGGAGATACAAAGAGAGCTTATACAAAGTATTACAGAGAATGCGACTAAGGCAGAACATTCAGCAAATCAGGCGGCAGAAAGTGCTGAGATTGCAGTAGGAAAAGCAGATAAGGCAATAGAGTCAGCTGACTTGGCAACACAAGAGGCTGATAATGCGGCCATAAGCGCCAGGACTGCAGTAGAAGCAGCAAAAGAAGCTATTGAAGCAATTAGTCAGGCGACAGGTGACAGTACAATCACGTTTAACAGTGATGATGTTGGCCCGGACGGTGATCCTGCGCTGCTGGCTGTAGAAAAACTCACCAGCGGAGAAAAGCTAAAGGAGCTGCTCAATAAGGGTTCCCGGATAGTCACAAATGTAAGATATCTCATAAAGCTATTAGGAAGCAATGATATTTCAACACTCGGAGACGGAACAATCACCGGAACGCTCATTGCAATGAATGAAGCGTTATCCGGAAAGCAGGATGAGATTAAGCTGACTGGAAGCCGGGCGCTGGTATCAAATTCATCTGGAAAGGTATCTGTTTCTGCTGTTACAGCAACAGAACTTGGGTATCTGGATGGAGTAACAGCAAATATTCAATCACAGATCAACAATCTGGACAACATTAAAATAACGCAGACATCCGGCTGGATTGATCCGGGCGCAGTGACATTTAACACAGGGAATTATAGTGGAAGCTGGCAATCCGGAGGCGTGCAATATTCATGGATACAGATAGATGGCGGGACATTACAAATGCAGATATCGATTGCAAATGTCAGTCACGCATTGCTGATCAGAACGAAGATTAAGAGTCAAACCTGGAGTTCTATCCCGTGGAGGACTATTTAACAGAAGAAAGGAGAAGAAAATGACAGAAGCAATCATAACAGGAATCGTAGCAATCGTAGTCTGTATGCTGAATAACATCTATCAGAGCCGGGCAGTCAAGAACCAGCATGAAAAAACGATCGCCCTGATCGACTACAAGCTGGAACAGCTCACCGAACGGGTGGACAGGCACAATCAGGTCATAGAGCGTACCTATAAACTGGAAGAGCAGACAGCCCTCCAGGAAGAAAAAATCAAAGTGGCTAACCACCGGATCGAAGATCTAGAACACAAAGACAAATAAAAACAAGAAAGGTTAAAAAGGGTGAAAAAAATGGAAGCTATCATGAATTATGTAAAACCGGAGCTGCTGGTAGTAGCAATCGTGCTGTACTTCATCGGATTAGCACTTAAGAAGACGGAGAGGGTATCAGACAGGTACATACCAGCGACTTTAGGAGTGTTTGGGATCGCACTGGCATTCATCTATGTATTTGCGGTTACGGTGCCTGTATCGGGCGCTGGTGATGTCCTGATGGTCATATTCACAGCGATCGTACAAGGAATCTTATGTGCCGGCTTAAGTACATATGTCAATCAGATGATTAAGCAGCTTGGTAAAGAAGAATAAGAAAGGAACAGGTGAAGAGAATGAGTAAAGTATTTATCGGTGTCGGTCATGGTGGCAGTGATCCGGGGGCAGTTAGCTATTTAGTAGAGAAGGATATCAATCTGAAGATGGCAAGATACTTGGCAGCATACCTGCAGTCCTGCGGGGTAGAAGTCTTGATGAGCCGGACAGTAGATGAGGACGATCCGTTAACAGAAGAGATCCGGGAGTGCAATGCATTCCGGCCGGATCTGGCTGTTGACGTACATAACAACGCCGGCGGCGGAGATGGCTTTGAATGTTATTATCACTTCAAAGGCGGTACAAGCAAGACGTTAGCAGAGAATATCGAAGCGGAAGTAATAGCAATCGGTCAGTACAGCCGGGGATGCAGGACCAGAACCGGCGCAGGCGGTAAAGATTACTACGGATTCATCCGGGAGACATCCTGCCCGGCAGTAATCTGTGAAGGGGTATTCGTTGATAATGCAGCAGACGCAGCGCAGGCAGATACAGATGAGAAGTGCCGACAATTTGGAGAAGCATACGCAAGAGGGATCTTGAAGACTCTGGGTATCATCATACCAGCGGCGCAGCCCGCAGTAGATGTTGATCTGCCAACGGAACAACTGAGCGGCCGCCTCTATTATGTCCAGGTCGGAGCGTTTGCTGATAAGATGAATGCAGAAGCTCTGGTAGCAGAACTTGTTGAAAAGGGCTATAAGGCGATTATCAAGTAAATGTAGTCAAAAATGTAGTCAAAACAAAAGAAATCATAGTATAATCAATAAGTTATTAAAACAAAATATTCGTTCGGGACGAAGAGGTCGCAGGTTCGAATCCTGTCATTCCGACGATAAGAAAACAGCGGATTTCCTTAGGGTTTTCAAGGAAATCCGCTGTTTTTGTGTTTGGTGAAATGAGGTGAAACTACTCCGGTGGCAGCTCTCCCAGAACCCCGGTGCGCTTCTCTTTGGAAAGACCGCCTGACATATGGGACTGTTCCGTATTGATAAACCTTGCCCGAAGAATGGAATCCTCACCATAACGACTGCGGATACTGTCAATCGCTGAATTTAGTTTAGACAGCTTTTCATTTCGTTCAGAGGAAAACAGGTTATATTGCTGACATTCTTCGCTGGTGACATGAGCGGTAGATACGCCGATCTGCCGGATCGGTTCCCGGTTCCAGAACTGTTGAAAGAGCCGGCAGGCAGTTTCATAGATCACTTCCGTTACATTGGTGGGAGTCAGCAGTCTTGTCTGGTGAGACTGGTGCTGAAAGTTATAATCCAGGATGGAAATGGAGACCACACTGATATATGCGTGGTCTGCCCGGATTCTGGCACCTACCGTTTCACATAAGGACAGCAGAAAGACCTTTGCTGTTTCCGGATCTGTCACATCGCAAGAGGTGGTAATAGAGTTCCCGTAACTTTTATTCGCCGCCTTGTGGTCTGTTACCAGCTCCACATCATAGCCGTTGGCATAATTCCAGATGGTTTCTCCATGTTTTTTGAAATGGTACCGCAGGGTACTCACATCACACCGGGCAATATCTCCAATGGTGTGGATTCCCAGCTCATGAAGCCGCTTGCCGGTAGAACCACCTACGAAAAACAGGTCTTCTACCGGCAGCGGCCACATCTTGTCCGGGATTTCTTTTGGGAACAGGGTATGAACCAGATTCGGCTTTTTGAAGTCAGATGCCATCTTTGCCAGAAGCCGGTTACAGGATACGCCGATATTTACCGTGAATCCAAGATCAGAATGGATTTTATCCTTGAGATATTCTGCAAACACAACAGGAGAGCCATACAGCCGGGTGGTGCCGGTCATATCGCAGAAGGCTTCGTCAATGCTGTATTGCTCTACCACGGGAGCATATTCCCGGAGCAGTTCCATCAGGCGGCGGGAACAGGCTACATATAACCCATAGCTGGGCGGGGCAATGTAAAGCTCCGGACATTTCTTCCGGGCGCTGACCAGGGGTTCCCCGGTATGAATATGGAAGGCCTTTGCAGGAGTGGATTTGGCAAGGACGATACCATGCCTCTGTTCTTCGCTTCCTCCGATTACGGAAGGAATGGTACGCAGATCCAGGGCAGCAGGATCCTCCTCCAGTCGGTGTGCGGCCTCCCAGGAGAGAAATGCACTATTCACATCTACATGATAAATTACCGGTTCCGGCATAAGTAAATTCCTTTCATAAATCGCATATTATAATAATAACAATAAAATATTACCGGTTATATAGTATACGCGGTGCCACTCGGAAAGCTGCGCTTCCCTCGTTGAACGGGCTGTCGCCCTATCAAAATCGAAACCAACAGGCACGTCTGCAAGCAGTCGCTGAATGTTTGAAGAGTTGTGTTCGCGTTTATACGCGGTGCCACTCGGAAAGCTGCGCTTCCCTCGTTGAACGGGCTGTCGCCCTATCAAAATCGAAACCAACAGGCATGTCTGCAAGCAGCCCGCCTGTTAGTTCGCGATTTTGGCACCGCTTGTTACCTGCGTTCATTGTACCAGAAATTTTGCAAAAATCCAGCGGTGATGATTTACATTATATTTCAGATTGAATAAATGAATACTTCCCTCCATGTTGGCAGTACAGGTAAATACGATCTCGCGGGTTCCAGCGGATTTTGTTTCCTTTTGACAGAGGATTTCTGTAATAGGAACAGTAAGAATCCGGTGATCCTCGGATTCATACCGGAAGCGTACAGGAGTCAGGTCGCCTATGGTAGACACAACGCAGAATACCTGTATCGGAATATTAGATGTCTGCATAGAAGTCACCTCACTTTTTGTTTTATAGCATCATAATATCAGAACATATGTTCCTGGTAAACAGGAAAATGAAGGAATATGCAACAGTTAGGATGGCAAACCAGCAGAACCCGCAAAGTATGTTTGGCTTAGTTTTGTAGAAAGATGTTGAGATAATAAATGACATATAGTATAATGTATATATCTATTTTTGCAGGAATCAGTTCGTTATGTATAGTGTGAAAATAATTTTAGTGAAGGGAAGGGCATAAAATGGGTTTGCTAGAAGAAATGAAAACAATGGGGATAAGTGTAGATGAAGCATTAGTAGATCGCTTTATGAGAAACGCTTCGTTATATGAGAGAATGCTAAAAAAATTTCCGGCTATGATAAAGGATCTGACGGTACAGCCGGATTTTGACGGGAATGATTATACGGATATCATTGAAAAAGCGCATGCGATCAAGGGAGCAACCGGAAACTTATCCATAGACCCGTTATATAAGCCATATACAGAGATCGTAAATCTGTTACGGGAAGGAAAGCCGGAGGAGGCAAGAGAGGTTCTTAAGAAGGTGCTGCCGGTTCAGGATGAAATTGTTCAATGTATTGAAAAGTATATGTAAACGTGTATTATAGTGTGATTGAATATGAGGAATGATTTGCCATGGAAATTGAAACAACCCAAAAAGAAACCATACTGATCGTAGATGATATTGAGATCAATCGTGCTGTTTTAACAGAAATATTTAAAGAGGACTATCAGACAATAGAAGCATGTAACGGAGTAGAAGCACTTGAAATAATCAATGGAGAGAATGATATTTCTGCAGTGCTTCTTGATTTGCTTATGCCGGAGCTGAATGGTCTGGGGGTTCTAAAGGCAATGAATGAGAGTGGTAAGATTGAGAGCATTCCGGTCTTTCTGATCACTGCGGCAGATAGTCGGGAGATGCTTCAGGAAGGATATGATCTGGGTGCGATTGATGTTATCACAAAACCATTTATGATGCATTTTCTAAAATGCAGAGTGAACAACGTGATCGAACTGTATCGTCATAGAAATAAACTGGAGAGTATCGTGGCGGAACAGGTAAAACGCCTGAATGAGATGAACCAGTCGATGGTAGAGACACTGGCGACTATTGTTGAATTTCGGGATTGTGAATCCGGAGAACATGTAAAGCGGATCAGCAGTCTGACCAGGGCATTGATGGCAGAGGTCAGTCAGATGTATCCGGAATATTCTATGCCGAAGAGTGAGATTGAAAAGGTTGCTATGTCTTCTGTATTACATGATGTAGGTAAGATTTCAATTCCGGATCAGATTTTGAATAAGCCGGGCAGACTGACCAATGAGGAATTTGAGATCATGAAGCAGCATACGACATTGGGCAGTGAAATGCTACAGAAGATTTCCAATATTATGGAGGATGGTATCTATAATTACAGCTATGATATTTGCAGGCATCATCATGAGCGCTGGGATGGAAGGGGATACCCGGACGGACTGAGTGGGGATGATATATCGATCTGGGCTCAGGTGGTATCTGTTGCAGATGTATATGATGCTCTTACCGCAGAACGGGTCTATAAGAAAGCATTTAGTCATGAAAAAGCTGTGGATATGATAAATAACGGAGAATGTGGTATGTTTAATCCCAAGGTGCTAAAGGCTTTTGAGAATGTGATCAAGAAGGAAGAAAAGAAACATTCGTCAGTGTAAGCATGAGCGTTATAATTCATTTTACTTGAAAAGAGGATGTTCGATGAATAAGAAGACAAACCAGTTTTTAAAAAGAAGTCTGATCGTACTATTGTCCGTATGTATTGTGGTATTTGTCTGCCTGACTCTGTTCATGACAAGAAAAACGGAGGACTCCGTCCGTGACATTACAGAAATCTATATGAAGGAAATGAATATCCAGATCCAGCAGAAGTTTAGTTCTATTATAGAACTGCGGCTGGAGCAGGTTGATGGCATCATTAACCGGACGCCGCCGGAATCTGCCAGCCATGATGAGGATATGGTAAAGGAACTGGAAAGCAGTGCGGAAATAAGGAATTTTACTTATCTGGCATTCATTGGAGAAGATGGCAGTATAGAGAAGCTTTATGGAGAAGATGTAGAGATTGATACCTGTGAATCAGCTCTGAAGGAATTGGAGGAGAGCGGAAACCTGGTAACCCGGGGGAAGGATTCAAAAGGAGAAAATATGCTGATCCTGGGGAAGGAAGCAGCATATCCGATGAATGATGGAGATACCAGTACTGCTCTGATCGTGGGGATATCCATGGAATATCTGAATGAAGCACTGTTCCTGGATCGGGATGATACAATGGTTTATTCCCATATAATCGATAAAGATGGTACTTTTGTAATTCGGAACTTTGATGCATACCGGAATAATTATTATGATCGTATTCGGGGTGAATATGGTAAATTGAATGGAAAGACACCGGAGGATTACGTGAATGAGATGCAGGCGGCGATCGCTGAGGGAAGAGATTACACTACTCTGACACTGGTAAATGGAAAGCGCCAGTATATATATTGTTCTTCCATTTCAGAACATTCCTCCTGGTATCTGATCACGGTCATGTCAGAATCGGCATTTAGCAGTTCTCTTAATAAGCTGGACGGGATTCGCCTGGTTACCATGATTGCTTCATTAGCTCTGATTCTGATTACGGTAATCATCATATTTGTGAAATATTATGGTCTGACAAGGAGCCAGATTGCTGAATTGAATGAGGCAAGGCAGGAGGCGGATCGTGCGAATAAGGCAAAAAGCGATTTTCTGTCCAGCATGAGCCATGATATCCGCACACCAATGAATGCGATCGTGGGTATGACGGAGATCGCATTAAAAAATATCGGAGATTCTGCCCGGCTGGAAGATTGTCTGAGAAAAGTGAAATTGTCCAGTAAACAGCTTCTGGGCTTGATCAATGATATTCTGGATATGTCGAAGATTGAAAGCGGAAAGATGCACCTGAATATGAATCAGGTATCCCTGCGGGAGACCATGGAGGATATCGTGAATATCATTCAGCCGCAGATGAAGGCAAAGAACCTGCAGTTTGATATCTTTATCCAGCAGATCATGGTAGAAGAAGTACGTTGTGACAGTGTACGACTGAATCAGGTGTTGTTGAATATTTTGTCGAATGCCATTAAGTTCACACCGGAAGGCGGCGTGATCGATATCTATCTGAATCAGGAATCGTCTCCGAAAGGGGATGATTATGTGCGTACCTGTTTCCGGGTAAAGGATACCGGAATCGGAATGTCAGAAGAATTTCAGAAAAAGATATGGAGCTCCTTTGAGCGGGAGGACCGGGAACAGGTTCAGCATATTACAGGCTCCGGGCTGGGAATGGCAATCGTAAAGCAGATTGTTGAGATCATGGGAGGAACCATTGAATTACAGAGTGCATTGGGAGAAGGAAGCGAGTTCCAGGTTGCTTTAGACTTAGAGCGGGCTGATGTAAAGGAAGAGGAGATGATCCTGCCTTCCTGGAATATGCTGGTAGTGGATGACAACGAACAGTTATGTCTCAGCGCCGCCATGAATCTTTCAGAGCTTGGTGTCAATGCAGAGTGGGCGCTGGATGGTAAACGGGCGGTAAAAATGGTACGGGAACGCCATGCGAGAGATGATGATTATGAGTTTGTTTTAATTGATTGGCGAATGCCGGAGATGAGCGGAATTGAGACCGTACATGCAATTCAGGAGGCTGTAGGAGAAGAAATACCGATCTTTTTGATTTCTGCTTATGACTGGGAGGATATTGAAGAAGAAGCCAAAGATGCAAAGATCAAAGGGTTTATTCCAAAGCCGTTATTTAAATCTACCCTGTATACCTGTCTGCGGGAGTATATAGAAGGAAAAGCGGAATCACCAAAGCAGGAGGAAAAGGAAGACATTGATTTTACCGGTAAGCGGATCCTTCTGACAGAGGATATTGATATGAACTGGGAGATTGCCAACGAGATACTTACCTCTGTAGGGTTTCTGGTGGAACGGGCTGAGAATGGTAAGATCTGTGTGGAGAAATTCCAGGCTTCAGAAGAAAACTATTATGATCTGGTGTTAATGGATATCCGGATGCCGGTTATGACGGGTTATGATGCGGCTGTGGCGATCCGAGAGCTGGCCAGGCCGGATCACGATCTGCCGATCATTGCCATGACAGCAGATGCATTTACGGATGATATCCAGCGCTGTCTGGATTGTGGCATGAATGCCCATATTGCAAAGCCGATCAACATTAAGGAATTAATGGGATTATTACAGAAATATCTGGCTGCTTCCCAGGGAAAATGAATCAGATGGATGTAGTTTGATCCGGGTAATATGAATTGACATACATACCGATAGTATGATAATATGAACATACTATCGGTATGTTTTTGCATAAAAGCGTGTATTTTCATTTGGGAGGTGAGAAACAATGGCTAGAAACAAGCATCCGGAGGAGACCGTGAATCTTATATTGGACGTTGCATTCCGGCTGTTTATGGAACAGGGCTATGAGCATACGTCCATTCAGGATATCATTGATAATCTGGGAGGACTTAGTAAGGGTGCTATCTATCACCATTTTAAGTCCAAGGAGGAAATTCTTGTTGCAGTTACGGATCGAATGACTGCAGAGTCAAATCGACTGCTGGCAGAGATCCGGGATCGTTCAGGGATAAATGGCCGGGAAAAGCTAAAGGTAATTTTTAAAGAGTCTATTTTTAGACCGGTACAGGATGATATATTCACTGTGGCGCCAAACTTAAGCAATAATCCCAGATTGTTATTTAGCATTTTTCGTGAGACAATTTATGAAGCGGCACCAAAGTATATTTTGCCGATCATAAAGGAAGGCGTTGCAGATGGCTCCATTCAAACGGAGTATCCGGCAGAATTGGCAGAGTTGATCATCCTGGCGGCGAATGTCTGGATGAATCCGATGATATTTGATGATTCTGTGGAGGAAGCCAATCGAAAGTTCATGGTGTTCCGACAGATGATGCAGGGATTTGGCCTGGATGTAATAGATGAGGAGATGCTGGACCGGCTGGGGGAGCTGGCAGAGATATATCAGAAAAACAGGTAATAGTTGATACCCGATCATAATATGAGAAACCCGCATTGCGCGTTTCTTATATTTATAATTTTTTACATACCGACATGCGGTATTATATATGGAGGATTAAAATGAGCACAAGGACAAAATTGTTTTCGAAGGACTTTACACTGGTAGTGATCGGACAGATCATTTCATTATTCGGGAATGCTGTGATACGGTTTGCCCTGCCGCTGTATCTGTTAAATCAGACCGGTTCCTCAACGCTATATGGAGTAGTTACCGGCTGTGCATTTATTCCATTTATCCTGCTGTCACCGGTTGGCGGCATTTTGGCAGATAAAGTAAACAAGAGGAATATTATGGTGGTACTGGACTTTATAACTGCTGCTGTTATTTTAAGCTTTTCCCTGCTTATGGACGGCCTGGATCTGGTGCTGTTGTTAACGGTTACATTGATGCTCTTATACGGTATTGCAGGTGCCTATCAGCCTGCAGTACAGGCAAGTGTACCATCTCTGGTAAGAGAGGATAATTTTATTCAGGCAAATGCAGTCATTAATATGATCAGCTCTCTTTCTTCGCTTGCCGGGCCTGTACTTGGAGGAATATTATACAGTTCATATGGTTTAAAGCCGGTCCTGTGGGTCTGCGTGGCCTGCTTTCTGGCTTCGGCAATCATGGAGATTTTTATTCATATACCTTTTGCAAAAGCAGCATCAGAAAGCGGTATCTGGAATATGCTGAAAAATGATCTGAAGGACAGCATCCGCTTTATCAGAAAGGATAAGCCGGTCATCGGGAGGGTTCTTCTTGTAACCTGCGGGATCAATCTGTTTTTATCTGCGCTGATCCTGGTCGGCCTGCCTTATATGATAACAGAGGTGCTGTGCTTCGCGCCGGAGCAGGCAAATAAGCTGTATGGCTTTGCACAGGGAGTATTAGGGGCAGGCGGACTGGCAGGCGGTATCTGTACCGGTATATTTGCAAAACGGCTGACCCTTAAACGGGCTGGAAGCCTGATCGTCATTGCTGCAGTCTGTGTTCTGCCCATGGGTCTGTCGCTGATGGTAGGTTCATCTGCTCTTCTAAATTATATTGTCATGACGACAGGCTGCTTTTTGATCATGATATGCTCTACGATCTTTTCTGTACAGATGATGGCTTTTGTCCAGATAGAAACACCCCGGAATCTGATCGGCAAGGTAACAGCTCTGATCCTTACGGTTTCCATGTGTGCGCAGCCCCTTGGCAGTGCATTGTATGGTATCTTATTTGACATCTGCAAGGGGCTTGAGTTCTCTGTATTCTTATTTTCCAGTGCTGTATCGTTGGGAATCGCGATCGGGGCAAACCGGATCTTTTGGAAATTGCAAAATTCAGACAAATAAAACCAAATGTGTTATACTATGCCTTGAGGAGGGGCCCGCCAAAGCCGGGAGGAGTCCTGAGGTCGGACAGAAGCAAAATGAAGGAGCAGCAATATTATGATCATCTTTTATAGGGGTTATTTTCTCCTGTAATGGTATGAATCATTTTGTTTGAAGCATGATAATAACTGAGGATACAGAAGAAAGGAAGCGTGTTGTAATGAAGAATCCGGCAGCATTATTTAAATTAAAGGGATTATGGGAGCATTTTGTTCAGAATCATCCTAAATTTCCCAGATTTCTGGATGCATTGAAGAATTCCGGTATTGGTGAGGGCAGTGTAATTGAGATTCAGGTGACCCAGCCGGATGGCCAGGAGATGAAAACGAATATCAAAGTAAAGCAGTCTGATCTGGAACTGTTTGAGCAATTAAGAAACCTGCTGGGATGATTGTTCACGGGCTGTAGTCATTTCGACTGATATAAGCAGAAGTATTATAAGAAAACAATGAAAACCCCCGCTGACGAATGGCAAATGTGCGGGGGTTTTCTTTGCTTGGGGAGGTGTGAAAAATCTTTCAACACCTATTACTATAATTATGAATTGTGATGAATCTGTGTTCTTCATCTTAAAGAAAACTGTTTAAATCCTTACGAATATGAAGAAGAATCTTTCAGCCTTCCCATTGCTGTAAGGTGCTGACCAGAAGTGGCACAATCTGCTTTTTTCGTGAGACCACACCCGGAAGATAGCAGGTATTACCGGCCAGTTCAGTATGGAATGCCTCCTGGATCAACCGGTCTGCCTGTTCACCAAAGAGAAGCAGGTTGGAGGCTTCTTCTAATATATTAGTCATAACAAAGAAGATCATGTCGCATTTTGTGGTCTGATAGGAGACTTCTAAATAGGTATTGATCTTTACCTGCAGATCCTGAAGCTCCTGACGGTTCAAGGAGCTGATTTGCCCCACGCCAAAGGTGATCTCTCCGACCTGAAAGGTTTTAAAATCCTGATAGAATATTTCCTCCGGGGATTTTCCGATCAGATCGCTGCCGGCAGCAAACATTTCCATGGCATAGGTTTCAATATCAATACCTGCAAGCGCGGATAACTGCCGGGCGGCAGATTCGTCCATCGGTGTACAGGTAGGAGAACGAAACATCAGGGTATCCGAAAGGATGGCGGAGCAGAGCAGTCCGGCAATCTGTTTGGGCGGCGTTACATTCTGTTCGGTATACATCTGGTAAATGATAGTTGCGGTACAGCCCACCGGCTGATTCCGGAAATAAACCGGATTAATGGTTTCCATGGAGCCGATGCGGTGATGGTCAATGATCTCCAGGATTTCTGCATTTTCAATTCCGGTTACCGCCTGGGAACGCTCGTTGTGGTCAACCAGGATCACCTGTTTTCGACGCATGGCAAGGAGATTCCGCCGGGAAACCATACCATAGTAATTGCCGACTGCATCCGTGATCGGAAAGTCCCGGTGCCGGAGCCTGGACATAGTTTCCTTTACGCTGTCCAGTGTGTCGTCTAACTGGAAGGTGATCAGATTGGAACGACGCATGAAGTATCGGATGGGAATGCACTGGTTGATCATCCGGGCAGCAGAATAGGTATCATAGTATGTGGTAATGATGTTACACTGGTGTTCTTCTGCAAGCCGGATAATGGATGGAGAAACCCTGGCATTCAGGCAGACGATCAGACAGAAGGCTCCCTGTTCAATAGCCTCCCGCTGGGCTTCTTCCCGGTCTGCAACCAGAACCAGGTCATCCTCTTCAATACATGCCTCAATGATATCTACATTGGCCGCTGCGATCAATACCTTACCGTTAATAATGCGTGCATGGGGATTGCCACAGACCAGGGTTCCCTCCAGCACATCCAGTAAATTACTGATAGGGGTACGGGCAAGCGCAAGAATGTTGTTATCATATACGTCCATATAGGATTTGGCAATATCATTAATGGTAATCAGGCCTTCCAGCTTATTACGGTTTTGTATGATCGGAAGGGTTACCACATCATGCTCCTTCATCAGCTGCCAGGCAGTCCGGATCGATATGGTATCCGGTACGCCTTTCGTTTCCCGAAAATCAATGTCACGCATCTGAACATTGACGTCCTCCAGATATTCCGGCGGGGCGGCGCCGAAATAATTCAGGACAAAGTTTGTTTCGTTGTTGATATTTCCGGCCCGACGGGCAATATAATGACCGGGATGTTCAATATTTTTCAGATAAGCATAGGCTATTGCAGAACAGATGGAATCGGTATCCGGGTTCCTGTGGCCGATAATACTGATGGAGCGTTGTTCCATGTTACACCTCGTTTAATTTGTTATTTTACAGTGCTTCTATTCTAATGATGAGATACTTTACAATGTATTATACTGTGTTCCAGGTATAAGAACAACATATGTTTCAGAAAAACCTCCTGTATTTTCTATTGCTTGTATTTTCTTATCTCAGGTGCGATAATAACAGGTATCATATATATGTTTGAAAGGAGTCCCCAATGAATACACAGAAGCAGGCAGAGGAAAATGAGGCGCTGGCCGTCGAGCCGGTAGGCCGGTTATTGTTCCGGCTGGCGATACCGACCGTGGTGGCCCAACTGGTGAATCTGTTATATAACATAATCGACCGGATCTATGTGGGACATATTCCGGAGGTAGGGACGGAGGCTCTGGCAGGCTTAGGTGTTACCTTTCCGATTGTGATGCTGGTGGCAGCAGCCTCCAGTCTGGCAGGTATGGGTGGAGCATCCAGAGCAGCGATCTCCATGGGAAAGGGAGAGCATGATAAGGCAGAGAAATATCTGGGAAATGCTGCGCTGCTTCTGGTCTTGTTTTCTATTGTTCTCACGGTGGTATTTCTGATCACCAGAGATCCGATCCTGATGGTATTTGGTGCCAGTGAAGCGACTCTGCCATATGCCAGCAGTTATCTCGGGATCTACCTGCTTGGTACGGTTTTTGTTCAGATCGCATTGGGGTTAAATATGTTCATTACGAATCAGGGCTTCGCGAAAACCAGTATGGCGACGGTCTGTATTGGTGCTGTTCTGAACATCATCTTAGATCCGCTTTTTATCTTTGTCTTTGGGATGGAGGTGCGTGGGGCGGCACTGGCGACCATTATCAGCCAGGCGGTGTCGGCTGTCTGGGTGCTTAAGTTCTTAACCGGAAAGCGGACCGTATTGCGGTTAAAACTGTCCTGTATGCGGCCGGACCGGAGGATCATTGGTTCCACACTGCTCCTTGGAATTTCTCCTTTTATTATGCAGTCAACGGAAAGTCTGATACAGTTGATATTCAATACAGGGATGCAGACCTACGGGAACGATATGTATGTAGCGGTCATGTCCATTCTGTTCAGTGTAATGCAGGTGGTCTGGATGCCGATGCAGGGCTTTGCACAGGGAGCCCAGCCGATCATCAGCTATAATTATGGAGCGCAGAATATTGCCAGGGTGAAGAAGTGCTTTCGTCTGCTGTTTGTGATCTGTCTCGGCTTCTCTCTTTTCATTATTGCACTGGTAGAGGTATTCCCCGGTATGTTCATTGGAATGTTTACGGATGAAACGGAATTGATTCAGCTGGGGATACCGGCCCTTCGGGTCTTTATGCTTGGTATGTGTCTGATGGGAGCCCAGAGTGCCTGTCAGCAGACCTTCCTTGCATTAGGAGAATCTATGATCTCTATGTTCCTGGCCCTGCTGCGGAAGGTGATCCTTTTGATGCCTCTGGCGTTGCTCCTGCCGGTAATTACCGGATGGGGTGTCTGGGGATTGTTGATCGCAGAGCCGGTCAGCGATGTGATAGCAGTAAGCACGACGGTCACCATGTTTGCGATCCGGAGCCGGAAGATTCTGGCAGAGTAGGCGGGGATTTTTCTCGGTTTCTTTATCCGTTAGTGAAGAAGAAGTTGCCAGTGGCGATAATAGTGGCGACAATAATGGCGATATAAATAAAGTGCTTTTCCTATTAGAAAAGGAGCCTGCTATTACAGCGAAAAAGATGAGTGAGCGGCCTGGCATGAGTACCAGGAAGGTCTGGAAACGTTAAACGATGGTTTCCGGCCATACCTTCATTGGGCTTCCAGACCGATTGGCGGGCAGACAACGGATTCCTCCGAGATGATATATTCGTAATCCGTATCCAGATTCTCCGGGAAGAGAAGATATATGGTTTCATCCTCCCCCACGGCGTAATGACTGCAATACTCCGTATAGGCCAGGTTCTTCATGATATATAAGAATTCTGAAAGATGTGCAGCCTTAAGGCTCTTTAAATTATTCAGGTTCTCACCCGGTACTGCCGGGGTGCAGAATTCCCGCAAGGCTCCTTTTTCCCGGATTTCAAGAACAGAGAGTGGTGTGCCTGCTTCATCCACCCAGTATTGATCATTTGTAATATCCAGCATGATCCATTTATTCAGACTGGTATCCCAGATCTCATTTACAACATGACAGTCATTATCATAGCCCGAATAGGGCATGATCCAGACTTTCCTGGAATAGATGCCCAGTGCCAGACACATTTCATTGAGAATCTGAGCTTTATTCCGGCAGTTAATACCCTGACTCCGGTTGTCCAGACTATAGGAAAGCAGGGAACGTGCATTCATTTCAACATGATTATCATAATAGCTGTCATGATACAGGCGGGGAGCGAATTCATCCATCAGGTTCAGTGCCTGCTGAAACTGGGTTCCGGTTCCCGCAATTTCATCAATGTGATAATCCCGGATCAGAGTCGAATAATCTTCACAGTCAAAATCATATTCCAGTTCAACAGTCTCTCCATCGCGAAAAGTCAGATTATTATTCAGAATACCGGCTTCCATTGTGTAGACCTCCTCCGGTGCCTGCAGATAGCTTTTGGTTTCCCAGAAGAATAGCAAAAATCTCAGTAAAACGCTATCGCTTTCCCATTATTGCTGCCCGTGAGGGGCTATAGGATTGTACCGTCGTACTTTGTTGAATTCCTTCGATTTTTGTGTTAAGTTATTAATTGGAAGAAAATGGAAATTATCCGGAATCCTTTTACAGAAACATAGACCTTTGGTTGTTATGAAGCATGGAGGAGATCATATGGTACGGGAGTATGTAGAGCAGGATGTCTATGAGGTTCTGCAGGAGCGATTAAAGCTGATATTTGAAGAATTTGATAACATTTACATATCCTTTTCCGGCGGTAAGGACAGCGGCCTGCTTTTAAATCTGGTGCTGGATTATAGGAGGAAGAATTATTCGGATCGGACAATCGGTGTATTTCACCAGGATTTTGAAGCCCAGTATACAGTGACCACAGAGTATATCGAGCGGACCTTTGAGCGTATTAAGGATGAGGTGGAGCCCTACTGGGTCTGTCTTCCGATGGCTACGCGGACTGCCCTTAGCAGCTATGAGATGTTCTGGTATCCATGGGATGATACGAAAAGGGAGAGCTGGGTACGGGAAATGCCAAAGCATGAATATGTGATCTCCCTGGATAATAATCCGATCACGACCTATCGGTACCGGATGCACCAGGAGGATCTGGCAAAACAGTTTGGCCGCTGGTACCGGGTATCGCATGGAGATAAAAAGACGGTATGTCTGCTTGGAATGCGGGCAGATGAATCTCTTCAGCGGTATAGTGGATTCCTGAATCGAAAGTACGGGTATCAGGGAGAGTGCTGGATCAGTAAGCAGTTTAAGGACGTCTGGTGTGCCTCCCCGTTGTATGACTGGTCTTTAAATGATGTCTGGCACGCCAATTATGTATTTGATTATGATTATAACCATCTGTATGACCTGTATTATATGGCGGGGCTGAAGGTTACACAGATGCGGGTGGCCTCACCGTTTAATGACTATTCAAAGGATTCCTTGAATCTGTACCGGGTGATCGACCCTGAGATATGGGTAAAGCTGGTGGGACGGGTTCAGGGGGCGAACTTTGCCTGCATTTACGGAAAAACAAAAGCTATGGGATATCGGAATGTAACACTTCCGGAAGGGCATACCTGGGAATCCTTTACCCGCTTCCTTCTGGATACCCTGCCGGCAAGATTGCGGAACAACTATGCCAGAAAGTTTAATACCTCCATAAAATTCTGGCATCGGACCGGCGGTGGTCTGGATGAGGATACCATTCAGGAGCTGCTGGAGCATGGATATCAGATCCGCCGGAACGGGGTTTCCAATTATACTCTGAATAAGAAATCCCGGATCGTCTTTGTGGAGAGGATTCCGGATGATACGGATGATATTCATTCAACAAAGGATATTCCAAGCTGGAAGCGGATGTGCTACTGCATATTAAAAAATGACCATACCTGCCGGTTCATGGGCTTCGGGCTGAACCGGGAACAACAGAAGCGGATCGACAGCATCCGGTATAAGTATAAAAGCATTGAGGAGATGGAATATGGAGTCTAAAAGTCCGGTTTATAACATAGTGGCAGTACCAGTAGAAAAGATTAAGGCCAATACCTATAATCCCAATTCGGTAGCGCCGCCGGAAATGAAGCTGCTTTATGAAAGTATTAAAGCGGATGGTTATACTATGCCCATTGTCTGTTATCATGACGAGGCGGAAGATAATTATATCATCGTAGACGGATTTCACCGTTACCGGGTGATGCTGGAGCATCCGGATATATATGAGAAGGAGGGAGGCATGATGCCGGTTTCTGTGATCAATAAATCCATTGATCAGAGAATGGCAAGCACCATCCGTCATAACCGGGCAAGAGGAAGTCATAACGTGGAACTGATGAGTAATATCGTGAGGGAGCTGCATGAGCTGGGCCGCTCTGATGCCTGGATCTCCAAGCATCTTGGTATGGATCGGGATGAGATCCTGCGGTTAAAACAGATTACCGGGTTAAGTGCGTTATTTAAAGATGTGAAATTTGGAAAAGCATGGAAACCGGTAGAGGATGAAGAGGAGGAGTAAGTTGAATTGTTCCGGCTTCCATGATATAGTTACCTGAGACAGTGACCGGTTGTCCGGCAGAGCGTGTCTGTGGTAGTTACAATAAGTAAGAAAGTATAGTCAGGAGAGGGACATGTCGGTTGGAAAAGCTGGTAGAAATAAAACGATAGATACCACGTTAGCAGAAGGAGCCGCCTATCTGGAACGCTGTATTACGATCAATCGGAAGCAGGAGGATATTTCTTCGCTGATCGATAAGACGATTTCAGGAGATATGACAAAGGTCTGTCCGCTCCTTCCGTATAAGAGTGTGGATCTGATCATTGCGGATCCTCCTTATAATCTCACGAAGTCCTTTCATGGTACGACCTTTTCCAAAAGGAAAGTTCCGGATTATGAAGCATATACCCGCCAATGGTTAGGGATGGTAAAGCCGTTGTTAAAAGACGACGGTTCGATTTATGTATGCTGTGATTGGGAGACCAGTCTGATCATAGGGCGGATTCTGGGTGAGTTTTTTTGTGTCAGAAACCGGATTACCTGGCAGCGGGAAAAGGGACGGGGAGCAAAGGCAAACTGGAAGAATGGCATGGAGGATATCTGGTTTGCAACAAACAGTGATACCTATACCTTTCATCTGGACGCGGTTAAGATCCGGAAACGTGTGATCGCACCTTATCGCGTTGATGGGAAGCCGAAGGACTGGAAGGAATCCGCAAGCGGAAATTATCGGGATACCTGCCCGTCGAATTTCTGGGATGACATTACCATCCCGTTCTGGTCCATGGCAGAAAACACGGCGCATCCGACACAGAAGCCGGAAAAGCTGATCGCAAAGATCATACTGGCAAGCTCGTCGGAGAATGATATCATACTGGATCCCTTTCTGGGCTCCGGTACGACCAGTGTGGTGGCAAAGAAGCTTGGACGACATTATATTGGCATTGAGGCGGAACAGCAATATTGTGTCTGGGCGGAGCAGAGGCTTGCCATGGCAGAGGAAAATCAGGACATACAGGGATATACAGACGGGGTTTTTTGGGAAAGAAATTCCTGCAACTAAAATTTGCGTAAGTGCAACTAAAACTTTATAGGTAAGAGGGAGAATTTTTGATAACATTTGAACAGGAAAACGCAGGCATCCATTTTTAAAAAAGCGAAACAGGGGGACGAATGTTATGAAAATTACAGGAACAATGAAAGTGAAGAATCCACAAAAAATTGCGTTTCTTCTTCCGTTTTATTGCATAGGGATAATTTTAGTTGCATTTATTGCAGTTTTCATATCGGTGGTCTTGAGAGATTATGCTATTTATAAGGAGCACTCATGGATTGAGACCGAGTCGCAGTTTGTTAATGCAGAGGAATACCAGAAAACGGTCAGGCGAAGGAAACATACAGGAGTCATAGAATATTATTTTGTCCAGCAAACCCGCTACCGGTGGCAGTACTGTTATGAAATAAACGGTGGACAGTATTATTATGTAACAGATGATCATAAAGAAAATATGCCGGAACGACAGACAAAAAATATTATTGTAGCGGAAGATGATGCTTCTCTTTATCTGCTCTACAGCAGTGGGGAAAATCTAAAGGTTTCAATGATATTGTTCGGAGCGATAGGTGTATTTGCTGTAGCAGTCATTGTCGTATTAATTATTGTTCAGAGAAAGCTAATGCGCAAGGGGGCTGGCAACAGCAACGGTTCTGAATATCCGAAAGCGCCGTGAAAAATAAATGTAGATTAAAATGCTTGCAACCGTAATCATTTTATGGTATTTTGTACGCGAGTGGTATTCTGACTGAAACCACATCGGGATAATGTGTCATCATTTGGCAGTATCATAGAAAGAGGTGATGGCATGGATATAGGGATCATAGGCGCCGGCAGGGTGGGCTGTTCCATGGGAAAATATGCAGTACAGCATCGGATACCGGTAGCAGGATACTATAGTAAAACATATGAAAGTGCGAAGGAAGCGGCGGAATTTACGCGGACGGAGTGCTTCGAGGATTTAACAGATATTATTTTGGCAAGTGATACCCTGTGGATTGCCACGCCGGATGACAGTATTCCGGAGGTATGGGATTGCATTGCAAGGTACGACATTCAAGATTATATTGTATGCCATTTTAGCGGCTCATTATCTTCCGATGTTTTTTCAGGGATTGAAAAGAAGAAGGCACATCCTTGTTCCATTCATCCGATTTACGCGTTCAGCGACAAGAATACTTCCTATCAAAATTTAAAAGAGGCTTATTTTACTATTGAGGGCGATGATTTTGCTGTAGAGCATATGACTGCCCTGTTAGAGAAAATGGGAAACCGGGTTGTCCGGATCAGGGCCGGGAAAAAGGCATTGTATCATAGTGCTGCTTCCCTGGTGAGTAATCATGTGCTTGGTGTTATTGATGTGGGGATCCAGCTTATGGAGGAGTGTGGCTTTTCTCAGGAGGATGCCTATGCGGCGTTAACACCATTGATATTAAATAATGTGAGTGCGGGCTGTGAACACGGATGCAGGGAAGCGTTGACCGGTCCGATCGAGCGCAATGATGTTAAGACGGTTGATCGGCATTTATCCGCATTGACCGGAACGGCCAGGGATATCTACGAGAGTGTAGGGAGTGAGCTGGTCATTATGGCAAAGGAGAAGTATCCGGATCGGGATTATACGGGTATGGAGCTGAGATTTCAATAGGATATAGGCAACAGGGAAGGAGTGCTGATTATGAAGAATACAGTGGCAACATTTCAGAAGGCAAAGGCAGAGGGAACGAAGTTAACCATGCTGACTGCGTATGATTATTCTACAGCAAAGCTTCTGGATGCGTCTGGAGTGAATAGTATTCTGGTAGGGGATTCACTGGGAAACGTGATCCTTGGTTATGAGGATACATTAGCAGTTACCATGGAAGATATGATCCATCACGGAGCGGCAGTTGCCCGGGGTGTGAAAGACGCTCTGGTAGTGATTGATATGCCGTTTATGTCTTATCAGGTTTCTGTGGAGGAGGCGGTTCGGAATGCAGGACGTCTGATGAAGGAAGGACATGGCGGTGCTGTCAAGCTGGAGGGCGGAGAAGCAGTATGCCCTCAGATTCGTGCGATCGTCAATGCAGGGATTCCGGTCATGGCACATCTTGGATTGACGCCTCAGTCCATTCATGCCTTTGGCGGTTTTAAAGTACAGGGAAAGACCGAGGCGGCCGCAAGACAGCTGATCGAGGATGCAAAAAAGGTACAGGAGGCCGGAGCATTTGCGCTGGTGCTGGAAGCGGTTCCAAGTAAGCTGGCCGCATTGATCACAGAGCAGCTGGATATTCCGACCATAGGCATTGGTGCAGGTAATGGCTGTGACGGGCAGGTGCTGGTATATCAGGATATGCTGGGCATGTTCTCAGACTTTACGCCGAAGTTCGTGAAGCGGTACGCCAATGTAGGAGAGGTCATGAAGGAGGCGTTCCGGCAGTATATTGAGGAAGTAGAGTCCGGTGCGTTTCCGGCAGAAGAGAATGAATACACGGTAGATGATAGTGTGATTGAGAAGCTGTATTAAGAAATTTATGGGGGCGGAAAAATGACCGAGAAAACATATACGACACAATCAGGCATGATTCATTATTGGCTTCATATGATCGAGGCTGACATGATAACATTGGTTTTTCTGCCGGGATTGACAGCGGATCATAGATTATTTAATAAACAACTGGAGTATTTTAAGAACAGGTATAATATTCTTGTGTGGGATCCACCTGCCCACGGGTCCTCATGGCCTTTTCAGTTTAATTTTAATCTGATGGATAAGGCAAAGTGGCTGAATGGGATTATTGAGCAGGAGAACATAACAAGACCTGTCATCGTAGGACAGTCCATGGGTGGATATGTGGGGCAGGCATATGCCGAATTATACCCGGAGAGACTAAGAGGATTCGTTTCTGTTGATTCGGCTCCGTTACAGAGAAAATATGTAACGGGAATTGAGATCTGGTTATTAAAAAGAATGGAGCCTGTGTATTTTCATTATCCATGGAAGGCTTTGTTGAAATCCGGAACAAACGGGGTTGCAGTATCAGAATATGGAAGAAAACTGATGCATGAGATTATGATGGTTTACGATGGGGATAAAAGGCGATATTCTCAGATAGCCGGTAACGGATTTAAAATTCTTGCCGATGCAATGGAACAGGATCTGCCATACGAAATAAAATGTCCGGCATTGTTAATCTGTGGCGAGAAGGATCGCGCCGGTTCATGTATTCGGTATAATAAAGCATGGCATCGAAATACCGGTATTCGTCTGGAATGGATAAAAGATGCAGGTCATAATTCAAATACAGATCAGCCGGAAATCGTGAACCGGCTGATTGAAGATCTGGCCAGGCAAATACAATAAAAGCGATGCTTGCATAAAAGAAAGGCGAGAGGAGAATGTGATATGAATATTGTTCATACAGTAAATGAAGTCCGGACGCAGGTAAAGGAGTGGAGGGCAGCAGGCTTATCCGTCGGTCTGGTTCCGACTATGGGGTATCTGCATGAAGGACATAAGAGCCTGATCGATCGGGCAGTAAAAGACAACGACCGGGTGGTGGTCAGTGTATTTGTCAATCCGATGCAGTTCGGTCCTGCTGAAGATCTGGCAAGCTATCCCAGGGATTTGAACCGGGATGCGGCCCTGTGTGAGGCAGCAGGTGCAGACCTGATCTTTCATCCAGAGCCGGAGAATATGTATTCGGATGATTTTTCCAGCTTTATTGATATGAATACTCTGACAAAGGGGCTGTGCGGGAAGAGCCGTCCCGTTCATTTCCGCGGGGTATGTACGGTAGTGGGAAAGCTGTTCAATATCGTACAGCCGGATAAGGCATACTTCGGTCAGAAGGATGCACAGCAGTTAGCGGTGATCCGTCATATGGTAAATGACCTGAATTTCAATCTGGAAATCGTAGGCTGTCCGATCATCCGGGAATCGGATGGTCTGGCAAAAAGCTCCCGGAATACATACCTGAGTCCGGAGGAACGTCAGGCAGCGTTGATTTTATCAAGGAGTCTGGAACGGGGCCGGGAGTTAATTGAGGCAGGAGAACGGAATGCAGAAACCATTAAGCAGGCAGTTACGGAACTGATTCAGACGGAGCCGCTGGCAAGGATTGATTATGTGGAACTGGTGGACTGGAATACGTTAGAACCGGTAGAGCAGATTACGGGGCCGGTTCTGAATGCGATAGCAGTGTATATTGGCAAGACCCGGTTGATTGATAACCACATTTATGAAAGGATGTAAGAACCTATGATGATAACGATGTTAAAGTCCAAGATTCATCGTGCTGTTGTGGTACAGGCTGAGCTGAATTACGTGGGAAGCATTACGATCGATTCCTCCCTGATGGAGGCAGCAGGAATTCTGGAATATGAAAAGGTGCAGATAGCAGATGTGGAAAGCGGTAACCGGTTTGAAACCTATGTCATTGCCGGAGAGCCGGATTCCGGGATGATCTGCTTAAACGGAGCCGCCGCCCGACAGGTGCAGGTGGGTGACCATATCATTATTATGGCTTATGCAGAAATGACGCCGGAGGAGGCGAAGGAACAGAAGCCACAGGTCGTCTTTGTGGATGAGGAGAACCGGATCCAGCGGATCACGCATTATGAAAAGCACGGGGAATTATTTTAAGAAATATATAAACGGACAGCGATCTGCGAAAGACAGCTGTCCGTTTCGTTGTGTAAAGGCAATGGATACACATACCATAAATAAATTACAGGACAGGATTATGATGATATTACCAAGCATTCTCATAATACTGCTTACGAGCAGCATATTCTTTCTTCCAAATAGATTGGCAAGAACACCGGATGGAATCTCAACAATAATACTTGTGATATGAAAGACCGTCTCTGCAAGACTGATCTCCACCAAATCATATTCTCTCGCTGCAAGGATTGCCACCCATGCACCGGTCAGGGATAAATTCCCGAAAATAGTGGATAGATATAAACGTGATAGTTGTTTTCTGATATGAAACATAAAAAATCTCCTTAACGTTCTATTTATGATCTTTCCCTGCGAAACTGTCAAGTCAGGCTATGGCACTGCAAAACAGGTTGCACAGAAAACTTGGCAAAAAGTATTGACAAGTAAACTTGGCGTGGCTATAATGAAGACACCAAGTAAACTTGGCAACAAATTTTATGGAGGATAAGGATCCGGGATTCTTGGAAGGGAGACAGATTATGGAAAAGGAAGAATTTGATAAGAATAAACAGGAGCAACGGATGAATAAAGACGAGATTTTAAAACAGGCACAGCGTGAGGGCGAGGATGAGCAGGAGGTACAGGTCAGGGATAAATCCCTGAAATGGACCTATATTGTAATGGTGATTGTGGCGGCTGCGTTTGCGGCAGTTCGCGAAAGCCAGGGATTGCCGATGATGGATTTATGTGCTACTGTATGCTTGTCTGTATGTGCAGGACAGATTTACCGTTATATTAAATTAAGGGATAAGGGCTGTTTGATCCTGGGGATCGTTACCTTTGTCGTGGCGGTCGTTGCAGTGATCCGGTTTTTTATGGGGCATTAATATATGGAAGATAAATTAGTATTAAAAAATCATTTAAAAGAGGCGCGTTCAGAAAAGAAGCTGTCCCAGAGCCAGCTGGCGGAGCTGGTGGGTGTTTCCAGAAATACCATCAGCTCTATTGAGACGGGGCAGTTTAATCCTACAGCGAAGCTTGCACTGATTTTGTGTATTGCACTGGATAAGAAGTTTGAGGAGCTGTTTTATTTTTAATGGGAATGGAAATTGATTTCTATGAAAGGTTGACAGGTTTGTATGTAGCAGGTGTATATATCAAGGCAAGAGTTGGAGCAGCTTCAAATACTTAATTAACTATAAAAATGAGTTGACGAGGAGGAACGTATGCCGGAGAAGATTTTGGAGGAACTAAAAAAGTACCCGCAGGTGGAAGCTATTGCCATAGGAGGCTCCAGAGCCGGGGATTTATATGATGAAAAGTCAGACTATGATATCTATGTGTATGGATCGGAACCGGTTTCAGAGGAGGAGCGCAGGCGGATGCTTTCACAGGAATGCAGCCGCATGGAGATCGGGAATCATTTCTGGGAATATGAAGATAACTGTACACTGAGTAACGGTATTGATCTGGATATCATATATCGAAATCTGGATGTGTTTATCCGTGATGTGTCAGAAGTGGCGGAGGGATTTCGGGCGAGTAATGGCTATACGACCTGTATGTGGCATAATCTGGTTACCTGCAAGATTATTTATGATAAGCATGGACGCCTGGCACAGGCGCAGAATCGCTTTCGGATTCCATATCCGCCGGAGTTGAAGCGAAACATAATAGAACGAAATTGGAAATTATTGCGCTATTCTATGCCTGCTTACGAGGTGCAGATCCGCAAGGCGGTACAGAGAGGCGATCTGGTTAGTGTGAATCACCGGGTGACAGAATTTCTTGCGTCCTATTTTGATGTCATATTCGCTTTTAATGAAATGACGCATCCGGGAGAAAAGCGGCTGATACAGATCTGTACGAATCAATGCAGACTTCTGCCCGAGGATTTTGAGAAGAATCTGAATCGGCTATATGAAGATATGTATGGGAATACGGAACGAGTCATTCATGATATTTCCTGCATTTTAGATGAGCTGGAAGCGTTATGCGGGTATTCTGAAGCATGAAATAATTTATAAATATTATAAAACTGCTTGCAAAAGCGAACAAATGTTCGTATAATAAAAGCATGAAAGAAATTGTGACGGGTTATACGACAAAGGAAAAATTAGAAATATTGGCGGATGCTGCAAAGTATGATGTGGCATGCACCTCCAGCGGTTCAGACAGAAGGGGAAAGAAAGGATTCCTCGGCAATACCGTGGGGTGTGGGATTTGTCACAGCTTTGCGTCGGATGGCAGGTGTATTTCTCTGTTGAAGATTCTTATGACAAATCACTGCATCTATGATTGCAAGTATTGTATCAACCGGGTATCCAATGATGTTCCGCGGGCTACGTTTACGCCGGAGGAAATCTGCGAACTTACGGTAGAATTCTATAAGCGGAATTATATCGAGGGGCTTTTCTTAAGTTCAGGTGTGATCCGGAATCCGACCTATACGATGGAGAAGATGTGTGAGACCCTGTATCTGCTTCGGAACAAATACTGCTTTAACGGATATATCCATGTCAAGACTATACCCGGTGCATCGGATGAGATGCTTGCCATGGCAGGCTATCTGGCGGACAGAATCAGTGTCAATATTGAGCTGCCTACGGAGGAGAGTTTATCAAAGCTGGCACCGAATAAGAACTTTCGGACGATCCTGGAACCGATGGGGAAGGTACGGGATACGATTGCCCGGCACAGGGTTGCCATCGGCAAGGATGCCCGGATGGAACGGAGCGGCGGCAACCGGTATCTGGAAAAAAGTATTTTTGCCGGAAACCGCTTTGTGACGAAGCAGGAAAATGATCTTGCTGTGGATGGTGGTACGGGAAAGGGACTTGTTCCGGTGGAGCGTGGGAACAGGAGCTTTGCGCCGGCAGGTCAGAGTACCCAGATGATAATCGGAGCCTCGGAGGAGAGTGATTATACGCTGATTCAGACGACGCAGAGGCTGTATCAGAGCTATGATCTGAAGCGGGTATTTTTTTCTGCTTATGTACCGATCAATGAGGATGCGGCACTGCCCCGTCTTGGAACAGCGCCTCCACTTTTGCGGGAGCATCGTCTGTATCAGGCAGACTGGCTGCTCCGGTTCTATGGATTTCAGGCGGATGAGCTTTTGTCGGAGGAAAGACCGAACTTTAATGAGCAGCTGGACCCGAAATGTGAATGGGCATTAAGGCATTTAAGCCTGTTTCCGTTGGAGGTGCAGAGGGCATCCTATGATATGCTGCTCCGGACACCCGGCATCGGGCCACGGTCGGCAGGACGGATCATGCATGCAAGAAGATATGGCAGTCTTGATTTCGATGCCCTGAAAAAGATGGGTGTGGTGCTGAAGCGTGCGCATTATTTTATCATATGTAACGGGCGGCGGCTGTACAACACACCGATTGAGGAGCAGTATATTACCAGGCAGTTGATCGATACGAATGGAAGGGAGAACTGGCAGGTGGCAAATCAGAACATCCGTTATCAGCAGATGTCCCTGGCAGATTTCGGGATAGGATAGGTATGAAGGTATTTAGCTGTGCAGACCGGTTTGAAGATATGATGACCTGTATCTATGATGCATGGAGCGCTGCGCTGAAGGAGGGACATGAGAACCTGCGCCTTGTGCGGGAGCCTGTGTATCAGATGGGGTTATTTGATGAGTATGTGCATATTGACGCCGATGACGAGAAGGTGGAGAAGGTGATCCGGTCCATCCGGAAACAGATCTCCGATCAGGCGTATCTATATGTGTTCTACGCATCGCTTTCCGTGGAAGAGGATGCCCTGCAGGCAATTTATAATTTTTTGAGAGTGGGCTTTGCTGTAGGAGGCGAGGTCTGTTCCATGTACGGGAATCCGCATGTGATGCGTATATTTGAACTGAAGCGGCGGGTTGGTTCAGAGGCGCACTATTTCCGGGAATTTGCACGCTTTACTTCTCTGGATGACAAGGTATATGTATGTCATTTAGAGCCGAAGAGCAATGTTGCCCTGCTGGTCGGACGACACTTTGCAGACCGGATGCCCTCGGAGCATTGGATGATCATTGATGATACCCGAAGGCTGGCAGTGGTGCATCCAAAGGATGAGGAGTTCTATCTGCGGTATCTTGCCGATGAAGAATTCGCGATCCTTTGCCGCTCTGAGACCTTTGAGGATCAGTATACGGATATGTGGAGACACTTTTTCAAGACGATCGGGATCCGGGAACGGAAGAATGCTTCATGCCAGAGAAATATGTTTCCGGTCTGGATGCGGAAGCATGCAGTGGAATTTAACGATGAAAGTATTTCTTAGAAAGCGGAGTATTCAAGGGCTGGCCTGCAAAGAAATAATGGAATATGATAAAGGATAGACAGGCACCTTGCTGAAATGTTACTATGATATAGAAACAACAGGCAGTGCCGGATGGAAAGCATTCAGATCAGCTGTCAGCAGCCGGTTTGGATGTTTTCTTTTTGGTGCAGGACACAAGGCAGGAGGGTGATACGGATTGATCGATCAGAAGATGTGTGCGGGAACAGACATGACACAGACGTTTTATAATAAAATGGCTTCTCAGTATGACAAGCTGTTTTTTGACTGGCAGGAGACAACGCGTCAGCAGGCAGAGCTTTTAAATGTGATTTTTCAGGAGAATGGATTTGATCTGCAGGCGCGAATTCTTGACTGTGCCTGCGGGATCGGGACACAGGCAATCGGACTTGCCCGGCTTGGTTACCATGTGACCGGTTCTGATATCAGTACAGGGGAACTGGCGGAGGCGAAGCGCCGGGCGGAGGATGACCATATGGCGATCCGCTTTGAACAGGCAGATTTCTGTGCCTTGTCAGAGGTATTTTCAGAACCGTTTGATATTATTATTTCAATGGATAATGCACTGCCGCATATGCTTACGAAGGATGCACTGGAGCGTGCAGTGAAGAGCATTGTGAGCCGGATCGTGCCGGAGGGAATACTGGTTGCCAGTATCCGGGACTATGACCGCCTGCTGGAAGAACGACCGGCATACTCTGCGCCTTATATCCACAAGACAGAAAAAGGGCAGCGGGTATCTTTTCAGACATGGGAATGGGTAAACGATAATTATAAATTCACGCAGTATATAATTGACGATGAGGGAGATCCGCAGGTCAGCAGATTTGAGTGCGAATACAGGGCAGTCCGCAGAGCAGAATTGACGGATCTGCTTCTGACAAACGGCTGCAGGGAAGTGGTCTGGAGGATGCCGGAGGAAACGGGATTTTATCAGCCGATCGTGGTTGCAAGGATAATATGATCAGAAGTAAAAGTGGAGGAAAGAGAGGTAGCGTGATGCAGGATATTTTGGTTGTGGTGGATATGCAGAATGATTTTATTGACGGTGCATTAGGGACGAAGGAGGCAGAGGCGATCGTACCGAAGGTGGAGGAAAAGATAAAGAACTTTTCCGGGAAAGTATTATTTACCAGAGATACGCATGAGGATAATTATATGGAGACCCAGGAGGGACGGAATCTGCCGGTGCCGCATTGTATCCGGAATACAAGAGGCTGGGAGATCCGGGAGGAACTGGAGGCATTACGGAAGGAAGAACCGGTAGACAAGGTTACCTTTGGATCTGTTGATCTTGGAATGCGGTTGAAGGCGCTGAATGAAGAGGAAGCTGTGCAGAGCATTACGCTCGCGGGACTCTGTACGGATATCTGTGTGATTTCCAATGCCATGGTGTTAAAGGCATTTCTGCCGGAGCCGCAGATCATCGTAGACGCTGCCTGCTGTGCCGGGGTAACACCGGATAGCCATCAGAGAGCGCTGGAGGCGATGAAGGCCTGTCAGATTCAGATTGAAAACGGGGAATTACAGGAATGAGAAGAGGAATGGGGAAGAAGAATAGAATGACAAGCACTGTTATTCAGGGTGCGGATGGACCCACCAGTGTTTTTATTGCAGGGAAAGGAAAGGATAATAATATTATCCGGCGGCTCCGGACAGAGATGCAGCGGAAGCAGTATCAACGGAGACGGGCAAGGGCGGCGGCCGGACTTACAGCGGATGCACATTCCCTGGCAGAGGTCTGTATTTATATCCGGGAACGGTATCATGCGGAGGAGGTGAATGCATCCGACATCCATTATAAGGAGGAGTATCGGAGTTTAAAAGCATCCATGATTCAGAAATATCAGCCGGAGCTGCTGGGAGAGCCCCTTCCGCCATATGATTTTACCGATGTGGAAGCAGTTAAGAATTATCTGGAAAAATGTGAGGAGCAGGTGCAGCGGGCAGTCGGGATTCCGCCGGAGCAGTTCCCCTTTGATTTTCATCAATATCAGATTACGATCGACGGTTGCGGAAGATTAGATATTGTTATGGATTTTTCACATGATTATATAAGCTATAGCTATTCTGCAGAAAAGGGTGGGCGGAAGGTGATGGATGGGATCGTGAAGGATATCTGGCTGTATTACGGGGTATCGAAGGAGGATATCGAGCAGGAATCAGAGCGGATGCAGGCATTGCTTACGATACTTGCATCCATGCGGTGACACAGATATAGCAGACAACAGGAGGTTGGTATGGCGGTTATTTTGCTGGTGGAGGATGATTTTGCCCTCGCCATGGGAACAGAATATGCATTGCAGGCAGAAGGATATACGGTAATCCATGCCAGGGATCTGGATTCGGCACGGGCGGCAGTTCAACAGCCGGAACCGGTCATTGATCTGATCCTGCTGGACGTTATGCTGCCGGATGGAACAGGCTTCGAATTCTGTAAGGAAGTAAGAAACGTAAATGTACAGGTGCCGATCATCTTTTTGACCGCGGTCGGCGAGGAGGCTAATATCGTGCAGGGCCTGGAGCTGGGAGCGGATGATTATGTGACCAAGCCCTATCATGTAAAGGAGCTGTTATCCCGGATTGCGGCCAATCTCCGGCGTTCCCGGTTAAGCCGGCAGACGGGTGGAGGGGAGCCGGAGGAGTATGTGTTTGGAATGCACCGGTTCCACAGGAAGGAGCTTCGCCTGTTCTGCCAGGATCAGCCGGTTGAGCTGACTTCCAGTGAATTACGTCTGCTAAGAGAACTGATCCGGAATGAAGGTATGGTGCTGACGCGGAATCAGTTACTGGAGCGGGTATATGATACGGAGGATGCCTTTGTGGATGACAATACGCTGTCTGTCTATATGAAACGTCTGCGGGACAAGCTGACGGTAGATGCAGACTGGATTCAGACGGTCCGGGGTGTGGGATACCGGTTTAAGAAGCGAGGGGGGATAGCACATGAGAAGTAATTATGAGCGTAACCGGTTTCGGATCGCCTATATTGGGATTTCTATTCTTTTTTTAGGAATCCTGGCCGGATGGTGCAGTTTGAATTTCGAGGGATTCGGAAGGGAGACATGGGGGATACTGCTGATTGCTGCATTGTTTCTTGTTATCATTTTCTTTCTGTCCTATCGGACGCTGAATTCTGTATACGGAGAAATGGAACGGATATCCGGCATTATGGCGGATATCATGGAGCAGGAGGCTGAGCCACCCACCGAGGAATATAAAGAGGGGACGGTCGGCATCCTCTACAGCAATTTCTATAAGCTGTTATATGCATTAAAGGAGAGCCGGAATCGTGAAATGAAGGAGAAGATATTCCTGCGGGATATCATCTCGGATATCTCTCATCAGCTTAAGACACCTCTGGCATCTCTGAACGTCTTTGTGGATCTGCTGTCAGAGGATAAGGTAACAGACGGGGAGAAGCGAAAACAGATCTTAAGGGAGGCAGGTAATCAGTTAAACCGGATGGAATGGATGGTCTTGTCCATGCTGAAGCTGGCCCGGATCGAGGCGGGCGCCATTCAGTTCAATAAGACAGAAACCCTGCTTCTTCCTGTGCTTTCGGAGGCGGCAGAGGCAGTGCAATATCTGGCAGGAAATAAACACCAGAGCATAAGCATTGATTGTCCGGAGGATGTTTGTCTGCTCTGCGACGGAGACTGGCTTACGGAGGCAGTGATCAATCTGCTGAAAAATGCATCTGATTATTCGGAAGCAGAGACGGATATCCGGCTCGAGGTTGAGGTGACAAATGTATTCACCAGGATTTATGTAAAGGATGAAGGGACGGGAATCCCGGAGCGGGAGCTTCCGAATATATTCAAGCGGTTTTATCGGGTAGATCATTCTGTCAATCCGAACAGTGTGGGGATTGGGTTATCACTTACAAAGTCCATTATTGAAGGCATGGACGGTTCCATTCATGTGAAAAGTGAGGAGGGGGCGTATACCTGGTTCATTTTGACGTTTATGAAGTAGCTATTAAGTATTTTTTAATAACTGAGAAAAGAAAGCGGTGACGAATTATCTTACAAATCTGTAAGATAATTCGTCACCGGAATGTAATGTAAAGAGTATATAATAGGCATAGTTGATAGCTTCAGCTATGCCTGTTTGTTTCTGTATCATTGCGGGAACCAGACCTGTTGAATGGCAGGCGAGGAGGCAGAAAGGAATCTGCGGGGAGGAATAGGATGAAAAATTACAGAACGCTTGCGTTACGATATCTGAAAATGAACAAAAAGCGAAGCAGGATCACCATAGGAGGCGTGGTGGTAACAACCATGATCCTGTTTCTGATCCTGAATCTTGCAGAAAGTTATCTGTTTCAGCAACAGAAGGAAATCAGAAAAGAGACCGATTATGAAATGGTACTGTTTACGGAGACACAGGAACAGATTTCTGAGGTGATCGCAGATGCAAGGATACGGAGTGCTTATGTGGGATCGTATGTTTACATAAGATACAGCTTCAATGAAGGATGGATTACGACCAATTACGACAAAGCGTTATTTGTGAATATTAAAAATCCGTATCAGATTTCCTCCGTGTTTGCGTCGCTTTGCAACACCTATGGACTGGAGGGGGAGATAAATGATATTCTGGCGGCGACTTATTTTCAGACGGGTGAGAACCTGATGGCGATCATGATCCTGACCATTCTTCTGGTATCCTTCATCTTTGCGATCTTTGGTGTCGGGATCGTGCGAAATTCGATTCAGCTCTGTATTCTGGAAAGCATCCGTGATTATGGGAATCTGCGTTGTATTGGCGCTGCGACGGGTCAGTTAAAATCCATTATCTATGCACAGGGGGCTGTATTGGAATTGACGGGAATCGGAATCGGAGTCGTATTCGGAACGATCATCAGTATGATCACGGGGGCATTTCTTCATATGGCGGCAGGCTTCCATATTCTTCCGGTATTATTTATTCTGATCGTATTCCTGGGAGACCTCTATTTTGCCATGCAGGAAAACTGTAAGCTGGTGGTGGGTATGACCCCGGTCAGTGCCATCCGTGGAGAGTACCGGATCCGGAAGGAGAAGATTAAACTGCGGAAGAACAGGCTGATCACAAAGCTGTTAGGTGTGGACGGGGATTATGCCTATAAGAGTATTATGCGGAACTTCAGACGCTTTACCCGGACGGTCAGCTCTATCGTATTTGGGATTGGCGGGTTAATTACAGTGGTTGGCTTTGTTGGTTCGTTAAATCATCTTATTACCAGACAGATTGAAGATTACGGATATTATCAGCTTTATTTTGAAGGTATTGCTAGTGCCTATAGTAGCATAACAGAGGTACAGAGCTTCCTTCCATCTACGGAAATATTGGAGCGGCTGATCGCACAGGAGGAGATTACGGAAGGAAAACGGATGTATGCATCGGAGATGCTTCTGGCGGACGTGGATGTGAAGTACGATCATTTCTTTGAGGAAATCGGAAAGGAGCAGGATTTTGATTATAAGAATATATATGAGCATTGGCTGGAAGCGGATAATCTTTCACAGGTAGCAGGGGTGTTCTGTTATGGATATGATGAAGCAGATTACCGCAGATATGAGTCCGTCCTGGTAGAGGGAACCCTGGATATCAGTGAGAATGGCATTGTACTTGTTAATTATGGAGATGTTAATTATGAGCTGGATTCCGGAACGGAAAGTCAGAAAACAGTCTGTCTGACAGATTATCAACTGGGGGATACGATTGATATAGTTGATATGAAGGAGCTCCGCGATCGGATTGACCGGCAAAGAAGTGAGCTGTGGGAGGAAACGCAGGCAAAGATAGAGGATCTGCTGGAACAGGAATGGGATTCCGGAGATAAAGAACGGGATGAGATGGAATTGGAACTGCGCAGCAGCTACCAGGAAGCCATTAGTGCTATGGTGCATGACTGCTGGGAAGAGCTGGTGGAAGAGGGACGTTATAAGACCTATACCATCGAAGGGTTTGTAAGCAGGGATGTAAACCATATTTATAATGCAAATTATGGACTGCGAATGATCCTGCCATTGGAACACTATTTTGAGATGACGGGAACGGATGCGTCCATGTCTACCGGTATGCAGTATCATTTCAGCCGTTATCCGAGGGAAGGAGATTTTGGCTCTCTGGTTTTTCATGCAATGAGAGACTGGGTTCCCGGGGTTCAATATTCGGAATCTCCGCTGCCATGGATGCTGGATGAAATGATGTCGTTAAAATATCCCGCATATTTTGCATTAGGCTTTGTTGTTTTTATTATGACAATGTCGGCATTAAATATCATGAATGCAACGGCCAGCAATCTACATCTGCGCCGTAAAGAATTTGCTCAGCTTCGGGTGATTGGTGTGTCGAAAAAGCATTTGATGCGTATGGTCATGCTGGAAGGTGTGATCACCACGATAGTTGCAGATGTAATAGGAATCATTCTGGGGCTAGGCGTTTCCTACATGTTGTTTTGGGGCATTACGCAGTGGTTCGGCGCTGCTTTCTATGTTCCGGTGGGGATCATTCTCCTTTGTGTACTGGCAACCGTCCTGCTGCTCTGCGGTTCCATCTATGTATCCCTTCGGGATATGAAGCAGAATATGGCTGAGGATCTGAAGGCCGGGGGAGATTAACGGATATCCGTGATAACAGATGAAGATAACAGGAGGTTGGAATATGGATATTGTAACAATGGAACATGTAACGAAAGTATATGGGGAAAACGACACACGGGTATGGGGACTTCATGACGTAAGCCTGACCATCCGGCAGGGCGAGATTGTCTCTGTCGTAGGGGCATCCGGATCTGGTAAGTCTACATTGCTTCATGTGATGGGCGGGGTAGATAGTCCTACCAGCGGCACAATAATCGTAGATGGCAAGGATATCACCAAGCTGGATGATGAACGGATGGCAGTATTCCGTCGGAGAAAGATCGGCTTTGTGTTTCAGGCATATCATCTGATCCCGGTACTCTCCGTAGAGGAGAATATCACGATGCCGATCCTTCTGGATCACCGGAAGCCGGATAAGGAGTATGTAGATCATATCATGGAGCTGTTGGGGATTCAGGACCGGAGAAAGCACCTGCCCAATCAGCTTTCCGGCGGACAGCAGCAGAGAACTGCCATTGCAAGAGCGCTGGCAAATCATCCATCCCTGATTCTGGCGGATGAACCCACCGGAGCCCTGGATTCTAAGAACGGAAGTGAGGTGATCGCTTTATTGCAGAATTCGGTCAAGCAGCTGAATCAGACACTGGTGTTGATCACGCATAATATTGATCTGGCACGGGAAGCAGACCGCATAATTAAAATTGCGGATGGTGAGATCATGGAAGAAGCCTGAAGATGAAGAAGGACAGAAGGAATGATAAAAGGGGAAGAGTATGAATAACAGGAAAGCAACGTATAGAAAATGGATATCTGTGATCATGCACAGCAGAAAGACAATACTGGCAGTCTTATGTATTGCTGCTGTCTGCTTCCACTCCTGCCGGATCTTCCCGGTTATGGCCCGGGAAGCCGGAAGTACAGCAGAACCCGGCGAAACGACACAGGAAACCGCCGGAAACAGTACGGATACGGACAACAGCAGTGAAAATGTAGAGGAAAACAATACTGCCGGGACAACGGAAGCACCGGCAACAGACGCTCCTCAGGATACAGAGATGCCGGAGGATACCGCTCCGGATTCTACAACGGATACTTTCCCGGTAGTGATTCCGGATGCTGCAGAGGGGGCAAATCCCAATCATGCGCCGAAGGTGGCGCTGGGGAGTGCTGCAGCAGCCAATCCAAGGGTTATGATCTCGGATTATGAGGTAGAAGAGGGAAAAATAACTGCAGGCGGGGAATTCATCTTAGTCATTCGCCTGAAAAACACTGCAGCGAAGGCAGTCCGGAATCTGAAGCTGACTGTGATCAGTGAAAACGGGGAGTTCTTACCGGTTGAGGGAGCAGGAACGGCATATACAGAAAAAATAGATGGAAAAGGGGAGACGGAATTCCGGTTTTCCATGACAGCCATTCATGGTCTGGAGGAAAAATCCTATAAGCTGTCATTGAAAACGGAGTATGAGGATAGCAACGGGACAGAGTATACCGTGGACGAGAACATATTTCTTCCCGTTTCGTTAGTGCAGCGGGTATCGGTCAGTGATGTGTTTCTGCCCGAATCTTCTGTAGAACTGGGGGATACTGTAGAGATCAGCGCATCGGTGAATAATCTGGGAGATGCGGTTCTCTATAATGTGACCGCAAAGGTCTGGGGGGATGTGATAGAGGAACAGAGTACCTATATCGGCAATCTGGAATCCGGAAAACGGGGAACGATCGATGTGCTGACAAAGGCAATTAGCATTTCAGATGTCAATACCGCGCATGCGAACCGGATTCTGATCAGTTATGAGGATAAGAACGGAAAGGTTTACAGTGAGGAGTTTTCCTTTAAGCTTGAAGTAACACAGCCGGTTTATGAGGATCTGGAAAAAATAAAGGAATCACCGGATTATTCTGGTATTGTAAGAACTGTGATCTGGATCGTTGTGGCAGTAGCAGTCCTTGCCCTGATCGTCTGGCTGTTGATTCAGAGACGAAGGCGGCAGCAGAAGATTCTTGAGGAGTTTTAGCCTATGAGGTGGATATGGGATTTATGTATTGCAAATATGAAGCAGCGGGGAATCCGGACGGGACTGACGGTGCTTGGTGTTGTGATCGGCATTATTTCCATCGTATCGCTGCTGGGAATCGGAATCGGCGTAAAGCGGGAGCTTCTGGATGCAGCGGCGGCGGAAGGCAATGTAACGGAAATAACCATATATGGAACAACGGGTGAGAGTCGAAAGGACAAAATGCTGACAGAACGCAGGCTGGAGGATTTCAGGGAGCTAGAGCATGTGGAAACGGTTTATCCGGTTCTAAGCGTCAGTGCCAGGCTGTCCTACGGAAGATATGACGGATATTGGGAAATAACAGGAATTCCTCAGGAATACCTGCAGGAGCTGCCACTCCGGGAGGGGGTATGTCCGGAGGCAGACAGCTACCGACCGGCATTGCTGATCGGGAATCATGTTCTGGATATGTTTTATAATCCTTCCACCATGCAGAGCTACACGGAGTTCTATGGGGAAGATGCAGAACTGAACGGGGAACTGATGCGTGTCAGCTTTGACATGGCGGAGGAAGAAAGCGTCCATCGGTTAAAGGTAACAGGCATGATAAAGGGGGATTCCTTCCGGGATTCCTATCGGATCTACTGTGACATGGATTCATTAAAACGGTATTTAAAGCAGGTAACCACAACAGGTATTCTTCCGGGGCAGCCGGTAAACCAGAACGGAGTGGCCTATAATGAATGGATATACAGCAGTGCAGTGATAAAGGTGGATGATATAGATTCCGTAGACACTGTGCTTAAGAAGCTGCAGAACATGGGTTACCAGACAGAAAACGACAAGGAATATGTGGACAGCGTACAGAAGACAGTAAAGATCGTTCAGCTGCTGCTGGGCGGGATCGGTATGATCGCTCTGATCGTTGCAGTGATCGGGATCGGAAATACCATGACCACTGCTGTCTATGACCGGATCCATGAAATCGGGATTCTGAAGGTATTAGGCTGCGCACCGGAGGAGCTGTTATATCTGTTTCTGCTAGAGTCCGGTATCCTGGGCGGTCTGGGGGGACTGATCGGGATCCTGACCTCCTATGGTATCATAGAACTTCTGGTAAATCAGCTGGCGGTAAAGCTGATGAAGCTTCCAAAAGGAACGGAGCTTGGTGTCATACCTCTCTGGCTGGCAGGTGCTGCTCTGATATTTGCGATTCTTCTGGGAATCCTGGCAGGATTTTTTCCGGCAAAATGGGCAGCGGGAATGAAGCCGATTCAGGCGGTTCAACGCTGAGCCATACGAATGTGCGTAAAAACTTCTTTCTTTTATCTCTGATATATCTTATAATAGAAATAGTGCCGATATCCGCACAGAGCAGAGGCGCAGGCCTTTGCTCTGTGTCGTTGCGTAGAAGACAAAAGAAAAATCAAAAAGCAGGCTGAACGCTGGCAAAAACAGAATGTGAGGGTCTGGGTATTTATGAATCAGAATAGTATTACACTTTTTCGTACCTGCAAGAAGATTGCCCGGGAGATGGATTCAAACGGAATATTATTAGAAGGTGACTTCAGTGCAGTGGAGCAATTTAGAATGGATATGCGGAATTTCCTGTTGTTTCTTTCGATTGCCGACGGTATTGTCCAGAAGGAGGAAATCCGTTATATCAATCAATTACTGGAATATGAATTTGACGAAGAGACGATTGTAGATTGTATCCGGCGGAACAAGGTGAATGACAGGGACTTTCTGGATCGCTGTCCATTATCCCTGCACTATTTTCTCAAGGATAAGAATATTCCAAGCGTGGTCTACCAGACTAAATATTACGATATCCGCAACCTGTACTTTTATACCTTTCAGGAGCTGGGAAGGGATTTCATTGCCTGTAACCGGAAGGTGGAGGATGGAGAGATCCGGAATCTGACCCGGTATCTGCTGATGCTGGAGAGTCAGATCAATAAATACAAGAATTTTGGTGCCGAACAGGAAGAGGTTCCGGACAGCATTCCTTATCGGGTCAAGGAGAATATAAAGAATCAGGAAGACGAAGAAATTGCATTTGTAGGGACGATCACAGAGCCGGGAGACGAGGGCTATGATCTGGATTCTCTGATGAAGGAATTAAGTGAACTGACCGGACTGGAGAGTGTGAAGAAGGAGGTTAAGAATATCGTAAACCTGCTTCAGATCAATGAGATGCGGCAGCAGAACGGTCTGAAAAAGGCACCGGTTGCCAAGCACTTTGTATTTACCGGAAATCCCGGCACCGGCAAGACGACAGTTGCCCGGCTGCTTTCAAAGATATATTGTGCCCTGGGCGTATTGTCCAAAGGACATATGGTGGAAGTGGATCGTTCCGGCATGGTGGCCGGCTATATGGGACAAACGGCCCTGAAGGTGAAGCAGGTGGTGGATAAGGCAAAGGGCGGCGTGCTGTTTATTGATGAAGCCTATGCCCTGAGCAATCACGGCCCGGAGGGTGATTTTGGCCAGGAGGCAATCGATACACTGAATAAGGCCATGGAGGATTACCGGGATGATCTGATCGTGATAGTGGCAGGATACCCGGATCTGATGGAGGACTTTATCGAAGCAAATCCGGGATTAAAGTCCCGTTTTAATAAAACCATTGAATTCCCGGATTATGATGCGGAAGACCTGTACACAATATTTAAGTATATGAGCAAGGAACAGGATTATGATCTGAGCGATGCAGGCGAGATCCGGCTTCGGGAGGTCCTGGAGAGAATGGTAGCAGAGAAGGACCAGAATTTTGGTAATGCCCGGGATGTGCGGAATTATCTGAGCCGGGTGATCGAGCGTCAGGCAAACCGGCTGGTGAGCGCTGCGACTCTGGATAAGTCCCAGCTGCTGACCATCGAGGCAGAGGATTTGTAGTTATATGAAAACCGGCGCAGGCAGCAGTTATTTCAGAAGGAAGCCGGAATAGGAGATGCCATGAGTAAGAAGGAAAGTAAAGCGGTTCCGAAGAAGAAGGAAAAGCCGCAGAAAATATTATTAAAAAATCAGATTGAGCGATATCTCAGGATCCCTTTGTTTTTGTTGATCCCGTTAGCGTTGTTTAATACAGGCATATACTTTGCAGATATTGAAGTGGGTATTTTCTTTTCCTGTGGATTTCTGTTGTATTCACTGCTTGTGATCTTTTTCTATGTGCATAACAAGCCAGGTATTATGGCAAACCTGATCAGCTTTGCCTTTGAGCAGGGGCAGGTGCAGAAGGAGCTGCTGAAGGATCTGGCGGTTCCCTATGCATTGATCGATCTGGATGGTAAGCTTTTATGGGCGAATCCGCTGTTTTACGGGATCATTGGTGTGGAGAAACCGGCGAAGAAATCCGTGACTCAGATATTTCCGGAGATTACCAGGGAGTTGTTTCCGAAGAAGAATAATCTGACAGAATTCAACATGCGGTATCAGGAGGGCTTTTACCGGGTGGAAATGCGCCGGGTGGTAGTATATGATATCCTGCCGGAGGATGTAGAAGTAGAGCAGGAACAGGAGGATGGCCTGATCGCCATGTACCTCTTTGATGAAACAGAGCTGCGGAAATATATTCAGGAGAATAAGGATCAGAAGCTGGTATCGGGCCTGATCTATATCGATAATTACGAAGAGGCATTAGAAGGCGTGGAAGAGGTCCGGCGCCCGCTGCTGACCGCATTGGTTGACCGGAAGGTGAACAAATATATGCAGAATATCGATGCCATTGTAAAGAAGCTGGAAAAGGATAAGTTTCTGGTGGTATTCCAGCAGAAGTATCTGCAGCAGCTGCAGTCGACAAAGTTCGCACTGCTGGATGAGGTGCGTTCCATCAATATCGGAAATGAGATCGCAGTTACCTTAAGTATCGGTCTGGGCGTTAATGCGCCTTCCTATATCCAGGCATATGATGCAGCCCGGGTAGCCATTGATCTGGCACTGGGACGGGGCGGTGATCAGGCAGTGGTAAAGGATGGTGAGCAGATTTATTATTATGGTGGTAAATCCCAGGGCGTAGAGAAGAATACCCGTGTGAAGGCGAGGGTAAAGGCACATGCGCTGCGGGAGGTACTGGAGAGCAAGGATCAGGTGATCATAATGGGGCACAAGCTTCCGGATGCGGATTCCATTGGCGCGGCCATTGGCATTTACCGTCTGGCGGCGGCCATGAACCGGAATGCTCATATCGTTATCAATGAGGTAACGGTCTCTATTCGTCCCATCATGAACAATTTTATCGGAAATAACATCTATCCGGAGGATCTGTTTATTGACAGCGGACAGGCAATGAATCTGGTGGATCAGAATACCGCGCTGGTCGTCGTGGATGTGAACCGTCCCGGTTATACGGAATGCGAGGAGCTGCTGGGTATGACAAAGTCTATTGTGGTGATCGATCATCACCGGGCTATGAGTGATTCGATTCAGAATGCGATCCTGTCTTATATTGAACCGTATGCTTCCTCCGCCTGTGAGATGGTTGCGGAGATATTGCAGTATATCATCGACAAGCCAAAGCTGCGTCCGATCGAGGCAGACGCCATGTATTCCGGTATTCTGGTGGATACGGATACCTTTGTTACAAAAACGGGTGTGCGTACGTTTGAGGCGGCATCCTTTTTGAAGCGGAGCGGAGCAGATGTGACCCGTGTCCGCAAGATGTTCCGTACGGATCTGGAGGTATACAAGCAGAAGGTGGCAGGCGTCCGGAACGCAGAAATCTTTCTGGATGACTATGTGATCGGCACGCTGCCGTCAGAGGGTGTGGACAGTCCGACGGTGCTGGCGGCCCAGATCGCCAATGAACTGCTGGATATTGAAGGCGTTAAGGCATCCTTCATGCTGACGCAGATAAAGGATACGATCTATATCAGCGCCCGCTCTATTGATGAGGTAAATGTACAGATCATCATGGAACGTATGGGCGGCGGCGGACATGCGACCGTGGCAGGCGCCCAGCTGCAGGGCTGTACTCTGGAGGAAGGAAAGCAGCAGCTGCAGGATGTATTGGAAAAAATGGTAGTGGAAGGAGATATATAGGATGGAAATTATTTTATTGCAGGATGTGAAAGCACTCGGTAAAAAGGGTGAGGTCGTAAAGGTCAATGACGGCTATGCACGGAACTTTATTCTGCCGAAGAAGCTGGGAGTGGAAGCGAATTCTAAGAATATGAACGACCTGAAGCTTCAGAAGGCCAATGAAGAGAAGGTGGCGGCAGAGCGTCTGGCAGAGGCAAGGGCCCTGGCTGACGAGTTAAAGGATAAGGAGATCGTTCTGAATCTAAAGCTGGGAGACGGCGGTAAGACCTTTGGCTCTGTTTCTTCCAAAGAGATCGCAGAAGCAGCGAAAACGCAGCTGGGCTATGATATTGATAAGAAGAAGATTCAGTTAAAGGAAAGTATTAAGTCCCTGGGTGTACATAACGTGGGGATCAAACTTCATCCAAAGGTAACGGCAGAGCTGAAGGTTAAGGTACAGGAGCAGAATTGACCCGGCTGATCGCAGCAGAGGTTGAATGGAGATAAGGTTACACGGGATGGAAGAGGCAGTAATTCGTAAGACACAACCGAATAGTGTGGAATCGGAGCAGGCGGTGCTTGCATCCATGCTCATGAACCGGGAAGCAGTGGTCAATGTGGCTGACATGCTGACAAGGGAGGATTTCTATCAGCCCCAGTATGGCGTCATATTTGAAGCCATGGTGGAGTTGTACCATGAAGGAACGGGAATCGACCTGATCACGCTGATGGAACGTCTGAAGGAAAAGGGCGTGCCGGAGAATGTATACGGAATTGAGACCATGCAGGAATTAATGAGTGTGGTTTCCACCTCCGCCAATGCGAAGCAGTATGCAGAGATCGTGAAGGATCGTGCCAATATGCGGCGGGTGATAAAGCTGGCAGAATCGGCAGCCAATGACTGCTATGCCCTCAAGGATAATTCCTCGAATATCCTGAGTAATATTGAGAATCAGGTGCTGGAACTGACACAGAACGGTAATAGCGGGGATGATATTGTTCCGATCCGACAGGTGGTGGACAACGTTCTGCGGAATATCCGCGAGGCATCCAGGCAGCAGGGAAACATTACCGGGGTTCCGACCGGCTTCTTTGATCTGGATGATATGCTGACCGGACTGCATGGTTCGGAGCTGATCCTGGTCGCCGCACGTCCGGCCATGGGAAAGACTGCCTTTGTATTGAATATTGCGGAGCATGTGATATTAAAGACGGATGTTCCGGTAGCGATCTTTAACTTCGAGATGAACAAGGAACAGTTGGTGCAGCGTATGATCTCCATGGAGTCGCAGGTGAATTCCCAGAATATCCGAACCGGTAATCTGCAGGATGACCAGTGGCTGAAGTTATATGAAAGTTCGAATATCATTGGAAGCACGAAGCTGTTTATCGAGGATCAGTCCAATGTTACGATTGGAGATATCCGGAATAAATGCAGGAAGCTGAAGCAGCGTCACAATGTAGGCCTGATCATCATTGATTATTTACAGTTGATGAGCGGAAGCGGAAGAACGGATTCCCGTCAGCAGGAGGTTTCCGAGATATCCAGAGGTCTGAAGGTGCTGGCAAAGGAGCTGGATGTGCCGATCATTGCGCTTTCACAGTTGAGCCGTGCAGTGGAAGCGAGAACGGATCACCGGCCGATGCTTTCCGACCTGCGTGAATCCGGTTCCATTGAGCAGGATGCGGATGTGGTCATGTTCATATACCGGGAGGATAAGTATCGGGATGATCTGCCGGAGGAGGATAAGAACAAGGCTGAGATCATCATTGCCAAGCAGAGAAATGGTGCTACTGGCACGATCATGCTGGGATGGCAGGGTGAATATACAAAATTCCTGAATCTGGAGCGGAGCAGGCGATAAAAATCATACAGGAAAAACGAGAAATCTGTCGGATATGACAGGATAATAGAAGACGATAGAAATTGAGGACAGGCCCCCCCTGGTGTATCATGGAGACAGCAACGAATACTTGATATACTAAGGGGGATTATTTATGAACGAGACCAGATATATGATATCAGATACGTCCCGCCAGCTTAAGGTTGAACCTCATGTGCTGCGTTACTGGGAAGAAGAACTGGATATGGATATTAAACGCAATGAGATGGGCCACCGGTATTATACGGCAGATGATATTCGGGTATTGCAATCCATTCGGGAAATGAAGGAGCAGGGCTTCCAGTTAAAAGCGATCAAACAGGTACTGCCGGAGCTTTGCTCCAATCCGGATTTTAACTGGAAGGCATTGCTGGATCAGCGGGAATTCATGAATCAGGCGGCAGCCCAGCTTGCCGCGGCACAGAATCAGAGTCAGCACCGGGAGGAAAGCGGAGGAGGCTCCAAGGTCGTGGAAATGGAGCAGGCAAGGGCAAGCTATAACCGTACCAATCTTCCGGCAAAGGAGAACGCCGGCGAGGGACAGGCATTGATGAATGTTCAGAGTCAGATGCCGGTGGATACCATGTCCGCAGAACTGAAAATGGAACAGTTTCAGGAGATCATGACCAAGATTATTGGGAAGGCATTAGAGGTTAATAACCGTTCCCTGACCGGGGCGATCAGTAATGAGGTATCGGACAGGGTTTCCGAACGCGTGATCAAGCAGATGGATTATGTAATGCGGGAGAATGAAGAGCGGGAGGAGGAGCGGTTCCGTAAGCTGGATGAGGCTATCCGAAGCCGTCAGAAAGTCAATGCGGAAGCAGCGGCAGCCGTCGAAGAGAATAAGCGGAAAAAGAAAAAACGGGTGTTTGGCAGAAAGCAGAAGGTAAAGCCAAGAATATTAAATTAGGGTTTTTGTCCGCCTGTGGTGATGACAGGCGGTAACAATAGAAAAGAAAACAAGAGAAGTCCGGTGATAAGCCGGATTTTTTCTTGTTTTCTTTTTTATCTTGACATATACAGTTTGGCTGTATATAATGCAACTATACAGTGTTACTGTATAGTAAAAATGTATATGGAGGAATGAAGATGAACAGAGATAAGAATCTGCCTCTGACAGAGACCGTATATTATGTATTGCTTGCTTTGCTGGAGCCGGCTCACGGGTATGCGATCATGCAGAAGGTGGAGGAACTAAGTAATGGGGAGGTTCGCCTGGCGGCAGGCACGATGTATGGAGCCATTGAAAATCTACTAAAGAAAAAGCTGATCACAGCATTATCCAGTGAAGATCCGCGAAGAAAGGTCTATGTGATCTCGGATCTGGGCAGGGAGGTATTACATGCGGATTACAGGCGGATGCTTCATATGATATCGGTAACAGAGGAGATCGGGAAAGAGGTGTTGAAGGATGATGAGGTTTAGAATGTTTATCCGGTTTGAGAAAGAGGAACGATGGCTGGAACGGATGTTAGAACAGGGCTGGCTGTTAAAAAGCAGTATGTTTTTCTATGACTTTGTGAAAACAGAGCCGAGGCAGGGAAGCATTAAGATTGATTACCGGGACTTTACGAATAAGCAGGATTATCTTGACTATTGTACCCTGTTTGAGGATAGCGGATGGCAGCACATTGCAGGCAGTCAGCATTCGGGGATGCAGTATTTTCTTAAGAAGAGCATGGACAGTACAGAGGATATCTTTTCCGACGCACGTTCCAGGGCGGGACGGTATAAGAGGATCGCAGGCATGTGGCTGACAATGGCTATTATCTATTTTCCAATACTGCTGTCATTTATGAATAACGGACAACAGGAGGGAATTGACTTCCTTGCACCCAGAACATGGTATCTGACACCGGGGATCTGGGAGCTGGATGGAATTTCCTTCTGGTGTGCCTTTCTGTTTGAGACTCCCTTTGCCCTGCTGCGGGGATTGCCATGGCTATTTCCGGGAATTGCAATGTTCTGGTTTCTGATCCTTACGGTGAAGGCGTGGCGGCTTGCACAAAAGGCAGAGAACGACGCGTAATCCTTATAGCAGTAAGCCTTGAAAAATCAGCAATCCTGTGGTACCATTAAGATTCCATATAAAAGAAAATCGGATAAGGGGAATGCATGATATGAAAAATATGTTGAATTTTAAGGAACACAGTAAAGAGGAATTGACGGATATCCTGAAGCTGGCCATGGATATGAAGCGATATCCCGAAAAGTATCAGGAGATATTGAAGGGAAAGAAGCTGTATACTCTGTTTGAGAAGACCTCTACCCGGACCTTCCTTTCTTTTACGACAGGGATCACGGAGCTTGGTGGTACGTACTATAATCAGCTTTGGCGGGATTCCAATTTCGTTCTTGGGGAGCCGGTATCCGAGCTTCGCTATGTTGGAAGAAATGTAGATATTATGATGGCGCGTCTGATCCGGAATGAGACGGTAGAGCTGTTTGGCGCCAATACGATCGTGCCGTTTATCAATGGCTGTGACAGCACCTGGCATCCATGCCAGATCCTGGCCGACGCCCTGACTCTGATGGAGAAGTTCGGCAGTCTGAATGTAAAGTTCCTGTATATCGGGGCAAAGAATAATGTATTTAATTCCCTGGTGGAATTCTTCTCCAAAATGGAACAGGGAACCCTGTATGGACTTACCCCGCTGGTAAATGATACTGCAGTGGAAGCGGATTTCTATGAGAAGGCGAAGGCGACCGGATATTATGTAGAACTGAATCCTGCCATGTCTATGGAGGAGGCAAAATCCTATGTAAAGGATATGGATGTTCTGTATACGGATACCTGGGTGGATATGGAGTTCTTCAACAACCCGGCTTATGCAGAGCAGAAAGAAAAGACATTGGCGAAGATGATGCCGTACCAGATCAATTCCGGGCTGTTAGAGGGAAGCTCTGCCATTGTCCTGCATGATATGCCGATGCACGTAGGTTACGAGATTTCCCAGGAGGTGGTCGATCAGAACCTGGAGCATATCCTGGATCAGGCAGAGAACCGGCGTCACGCAGAGAAGGCGGTAATGGCAACTCTGCTGGGGAAAGGAACACTGTTATAGGTTGTATTCCTGCCTTTGCAGCAGGATGAAAAGCATCATAAATGAAACAAAAAAAGCCGCCGGTTCATGGATAAAGATTCATGAACCGGCGGCTTTTTTGAAAATATATTATTCCTCTGAAATTGCTCCAGCCGGACAGGTTCCAGCACAGGAACCGCAGCTGATGCAGGTATCTGCATCAATTACAAACTTTCCGTCTCCTTCAGAGATAGCACCTACCGGACAAGAACCGGCGCAGGCACCGCAAGATAAACAAGCGTCAGAAATAACGAATGCCATAATGTAATCCTCCTTAAATTATTATCATCTATGATTCGATTTTAAGCCTTTTTGCACATTATAGCAAGTAGAACTTTCAGGAAATCCGTCATTTTTTGCGGCTGAAATTTCTTCCCGGCGCTTTTTAATCCCTTCAATGATATGGGACTTTGCAATGATCGCTTCATTACTGGTCAGGGCAGGGACACCCTTTAAAGGATATTCTATACCCAGGTTCTTGTATTTTGCTTCTCCCATGGTATGGTATGGCAGAACATCCAAAGCTTTCAGGTTGGACAGCCCCCCGATAAAGTATCCCAGCCGGGTCAGCTCGTCTACCTGATCTGTGATTCCCGGTACAATAACATGGCGGATCCATACCGGTACCTGCTTTTCAGCCAGATACTTTGCAAAGTCCAGAATATTATCATTCGGCTGCTTTACCAGCTTTTTATGCTCTTCCGGATCTATATGCTTGATGTCCAGCATGACCAGATCTGTTACCTCACATAATCTGTCATATTTCGCCAGAAGCTCCGGATCATTTCGCCGGAACATGACACCGGAGGTGTCCAGACAGGTATGAATGCCCCGCTCCTTTGTTCTGGTAAACAGTTCAATTAAGAAATCAATCTGTACTAAAGGCTCTCCTCCTGTTGCGGTCAGCCCACCCCCGTTCATGTAGAATTCTTTGTTCTCGTCATAGTATTCCAGAATCTCATCTACGGTCTTTTCTTCTCCGCCGCTATAATCCCAGGTATCGGGATTGTGACAGTATGCACAGCGCATCGGGCAGCCCTTAAAGAATACAACAAACCGGGTGCCGGGACCGTCTACAGTACCAAATGTTTCTATGGAATGAATGTGTCCAATCATGTTAATTCCTCCTGCCGGTGTGATTTCACCTGTAGGCCTCATCGGACTACAGAAATTATATTCATTATACAACGGATTGAGAACAAATAACAACCGGGAATAACATGTATTCCCATAATACTGCTTTTTGTGAAAAAAGAGTTGACAGAAAATGGAGGCAGTGGCAAAATCTTTACAATATTGCTTATAGTATGTACTTTGCCAGGGGAGGAAGGAGATTCATATATGCAAACGTTAAAAAAGCGGATCAGCAGATATATGTATAGAATCACCTGCATTCTGGTAGTATTTACGCTTATAGTGCTGGTGTTTGTTCAGATAAAGACGGAGCAAAGGCAGGCTTATGAAACTGCGGTAAGAACCATCTCACAGATCGAATCCGTACTGGAAGAAAATCAACAGAATCTTGCTGAGATTCAGGAGGAATACAGGCAGACCTGCCTGCATAATGCGGAGATCGTGGCCCGTGTCATTGAGAGTGATCCGGATATATTAAGCAGTGTAGAAGAACTGAAGAAAATCGCAGTATCCGTGGAGATTGACGAGATTCATGTATTTGACAAGACCGGCCGGATCTTTACCGGAACACATCCACAGTATTTTGACTATACATTTGATTCCGGAGAGCAGATGATGTTCTTTAAACCGATGTTAGAGGATAAGACTTTAAAACTTGTTCAGGAGATCACACCGAATACGGCCGAAGCAAAGCCGATGCAGTATTCTGCTATCTGGAGTGATAGCGGAGAGTTTATTGTGCAGATAGGGATGGAGCCGGACAACGTAATGAAGGCGACGGAGAAAAATGAACTGTCTTATATCTTCTCCTTGTTTCGGGTAAATCCGGAAGTCAGTTATTATGCTATTAATGCGGAGAGCGGAGAGATTGTAGGTGCAAGCAGTACGGAAACAGTGGGCTTACATGCATTGGATCTTGGTCTGAATCTAGGCAGTTTACAGAAGATTCGAAATGGATTTCATACACGGATCAATGGTAAATTGTCTTTTTGCGTGTTTCAAAGGAAAGGATCGAATTATATCGGAAGAGTAGTTGAAGCAGACAGCCTTTATCAGAGGATACCGGTTACGACTCTTTGGATATTCATAAGTCTGGTGATCATTGCATTCTTTCTTGTGAAGGCTGTGATCCGATATATGAACCGGTATGTGGTGATGGAGATGGATGATATCAATAAGAAACTGGAATCCATTACTGACGGAAATCTGGAGGAAAATGTTGATGTACAAAGCAGCGTTGAATTTATGGAGTTGAGCCATTATATCAATTCCATGGTAAAAAGCCTGCTGGATAATAGTATGCGGATGTCCTATGTACTTAGCAAGACCAATATTCATATTGGTACGTATGAATACGGTAGTCAAATAAGAAAAGTGCGCTATACGGAATATATACCAAAGATTCTGTCTCTGGATGAGGAAAGAATGGAACAGCTTGTATCCGCACCAAGTGCATTTGCAGCAGTTCTTGACCAAATAAAAGAACATCCGATAGATGAACCGGGAGTTTATCAGCACGGCGAACAGTATATACGTCTGGAGGAGATAATAGATGGTGATGAGGTCTTTGGCGTTGCAGTCGATGTAACGGCTGAGATCACCAGGCGGATAGAAATTGAGCGGGAACGGGATATAGATGTCTTAACAGGGCTATATAACAGACGTGGGCTTGAGATGAGGCTGGCGCAGTTATTTGCCGAGCCGGAAGGTCTCGGAACCAGTGCGCTCCTTATGATAGATGCAGATGGCCTGAAGGAGATCAATGACACATATGGACATGAAAAGGGAGATATCTATCTGAACAGGATCGGTCAGTTGATCATGGGAGTAGGAACAAAGAACAGTATAGCGGCAAGGCAGGGCGGAGATGAATTTGTATTATTCCTGTACGGCTATGAAAGGGAGGAAGATATTATCAAAGATTTAAGTCTGCTGGAGGATATGCAGATGAACTGCTTTGCCCCGTTGGATAAAGAAATAAGTGTACCGCTTCAGTTTTCTTATGGCTGTTGTATGGTAAACGACGAAACGGATTATCAGACATTAATAAAAGAAGCAGATAAGGCGATGTATCAGAACAAGATGGAACGAAAAGGAGCCATGCATAAATTGGATAATTAAATTATAAAGGATGATCGTCCTAACCCGACTATGTGACATTTTGCTTTTGACTGTAATATAGCTTTGCTAAATTGAGCAATTGTTCTGCAGTTTCTACCTGTTGCTTTGTAATATCCTTTGAAGCAACATAGAAAGTGTCATAGTCGCTTGCATGTCTGATTTCTTCTGCTTTTACAATTTTTTTTCCCATTTCACGGGGGAAAATCCCGGTGGCAATGTATTGCTTGTTAAAATATGCCAATGTGTCTTTATGGCGTTTAAAAGCAATGCCTTCTATAGAGAGTATCGCATCAATTGTGTGATAAATGGAATAATATGCTCTATTATTAGCACCTCTGTATTGCTTTGCATCCAGGAGTAGATATGCTGTATCAAGATCCTCCTTTGCAATAAGAAAACGATGTTCAATTAAGTCATGACGAGAACCTGTTTCAGGCTGATTCATATAATGTAATTCCCTCCTTTGCTACGTTGGAGTAAAAGGAATAAACAGTATTCCATTGTCCAAAATGTTGAACATTTTTAACAATAGGCATAAACCATATATCGTGCTTGACATTATATTCAAATCCCAATTCAGAAAGAGCATCAGAATAGGATTCGATTTGAGTATCCGGCAGGTCTACAAGCACCATGACATCTATGTCTGAATTCTTATGAAAATCTCCACGGGCATATGATCCATATAAAATAATTTGCTTTACATGTTTTCCATAAATATTTTTTAGGGCTGAGACATACTGTTTTATTAAATCCTGTGCTATTTGTGTCATGATTTACGCCTCCCTTGTAAAGACTTCCTATTATAGTTTAGTATAAGCTAAAGAAGTAGATTTATCAACATAAATTCATGGCACTATCTCGCCTGCGCTGTGCTTCGGCTCGATAGACGGCTGTCGCCGCATAAAAATAACTGCCACCAGCCAGGAGTATGCAAGCATACTCCTGAACTGATAGCAGTTATTTTTGCATGGCTTGTAGCTAGCCTACATGCCTTCGTGGAAGGTTCTGGAGATTACGTCGTTCTGCTGTTCTGGAGTTAACTTAATGAAGTTTACAGCGTATCCAGATACACGAATGGTCAACTGAGGATAGTTCTCCGGATGCTTCTGTGCATCTAATAACGTATCCTTGTTCAATACATTAACATTAAGGTGATATCCGCCCTTTGTAATGTATCCGTCTAACATGTTTACTAAGTTATCAACCTGTTGTGTTGCTGCCATAATAATTACCTCCTTAAATTAATAATATAAATGATGGTGAAATGTGTTACTGTTTTTGAAGTTCCTCGTCCATGCCTTCCATTAAGGTCGGTACCTGGCAGGCAAGGTCACCCTTGGCACAATCTGTACAGCCTAAGGTTTCAATGCCCTTTTCCAGGGAACCCTCCGGGCCGTCCACGGACACATTTACATGTCCGTGGCCACTGCCCATCATATCGTCTAACATTGTTACAATGTCATCCACTGTGCTTAATTTATCGCCCATATTAACCTCCTTATTAGATGTTACCTGCGGACCATAAATAACGGTGCTTATTTACTCAGATCAACGTCAATATCGCCGGCGAAGATCCGGTCTTCCTTACCAAGCGCACCAGGAATGATAGTAAAGGTATTGGAAATACCATCCTGAGCATCACGGAAAGGAATCTTAGCAACAGAAGAAAGGGAAGCAACTGCACCATGAGTATCTCTCTGGTGAAGCGGATTTGCACCAGGTGCAAATGGTGCACCATGCTTTCTTCCGCAAGGGGTATCACCGGTATTCTTACCATAGGTTACGTTAGAAGTAATGGTAAGGATAGACTGTGTCGGAATACCATTTCTATATACATGGTTCTTCCGGATCTTATCCATGAAGGTGGTTACAATGTAAGTTGCGATCTCATCCACACGGTCATCATTGTTACCGTATTTCGGGAAGTCACCTTCAGTCTCATAGCTGACTACGATACCATTCTCATTACGAACCGGTTTAACCTTTGCATACTTGATCGCTGACAGGGAATCCGCTACGATGGAAAGACCAGCAACACCGGTTGCAAAGTAACGCTTAACATCTCTGTCATGCAGTGCCATCTCGATTCTCTCATAAGCATATTTGTCATGCATATAATGGATGATATTCAATGCACTTACATAAACCCGTGCCAGCCAATCCATCATATCATCGAACTTCGCCATTACATCATCGTAATCCAGAACATCGCCAACGACCGGACGGTACTTCGGACCAACCTGAACGCCGGTACATTCATCCACACCACCGTTGATCGCATACAGCAGGCACTTTGCAAGGTTTGCTCTTGCGCCGAAGAACTGCATTTCCTTACCGATAACCATGGAAGATACGCAGCATGCGATACCATAGTCATCACCATGTAACGGTCTCATTAAGTCGTCATTCTCATACTGGATGGAAGAAGACTTGATAGACATCTTTGCACAGAACTGCTTCCAGCCCATCGGAAGTCTGGTTGACCATAATACGGTCAGGTTCGGCTCCGGTGAAGTACCTAAGTTATTCAGGGTATTCAGATAACGGAAGCTCATCTTAGATACCAGGGTACGTCCGTCAACACCCATACCACCTAAGGATTCAGTTACCCAGACCGGATCACCGGCGAAGATCTGATTGTACTCAGGAGTACGTGCGAACTTAACCAGTCTCAGCTTCATAACAAAGTGGTCAACCATTTCCTGAATCTCTTCCTCAGTAAAGGTACCATTCTTTAAATCTCTCTCTGCATAAACATCCAGGAAGGTAGCGGTACGTCCCAGAGACATTGCAGCACCGTTCTGCTCCTTAACAGCTCCTAAGTAACCGAAGTAGGTAAACTGAATTGCTTCCTGTACATTCTTAGCCGGCTTGGAAATGTCAAAGCCATAAGAAGCAGCCATCTTGGTCAGCTCCTGTAATGCACGGATCTGCTCGGAAATCTCTTCCTTGCCACGGATTACATCATCGGTATATACGTTACCAAAAGATTCCTTCTGTGCCTTCTTGTCTTCAATCAGGAAGTCAGTACCATAAAGAGCAACTCTTCTGTAGTCGCCGATGATACGTCCACGACCATAAGCATCCGGAAGACCGGTAATGATGTGGTTGGTACGACACTTTCTGATCTCTGAATCGTATACGTCGAATACACCTGCATTGTGTGTCTTTCTGTGAGTGGTAAAGAACTCAACGATCTCCGGATCAACGGTATATCCGTTATCCTCGCAGGCCTTCATAGCCATACGGATACCGCCATATACATTCATGCCTCTCTTAAAAGGCTTGTCGGTCTGGAAACCAACGATCTTTTCCTTGCTCTTGTCAAGATAGCCAGGACCATGTGAGGTTAAGGTAGAAACAACCTTGGTATCCATATCCAGAACACCGCCTGCTTCCCGCTCCTTCTTTGACAGATCAAGTACCTGATCCCATAAGTCCTTTGTTGCCTGTGTAGGTCCGCACAGGAAAGCGTCATCTCCCTCATATGGAGTGTAATTTCTCTGGATAAAGTCTCTTACATCGACAACCTTTTCCCATTGCCCGCCTACAAATCCATTCCATTCAGAACCCATTTTGTAAAATCCTCCTTTAAATATAGTGTATGAAATAAAAGGGAAAAACCCTTTTGATTCCGGTATCATCATTATAAATGCATATTGTATACACGTCAATTCATTTCACGGAAAAACAGTGTACTTTTTTTCGTACATTGATATAGTAAAAACCTTGAAAAACCAGAGAGATTTGACATATAATATAATTTAAAAATAACAGATATTCCTATCTGAAAAGACAGATATACTTTTGAAGCAGTCATACCGGAGGAAATCTGAATAAAATCATATGTTTTATAAGACGGTTTATAACAAAAGCCTGACTGTATTTGCTATGTGGAATATTGTGACCAGGTGATTGATGATGAATATGCAGACAGACGAATGAAATGGGAAGATATAAAAAATGAATGGATCCGAAATCCATTTAATCCAGCAATCTGACAGAGGCGGGAACCGAGATGAAGAACACAGAAAAGAAACAGAACTATAAGATGGGAAAGATCCACCGTTTCTGGATCCTTGTACTGAGCATCATGGGTGTATTGAGCCTCGGCTACTTTTTATTTATATTCAGCCGGCTGGGGCCTGCCAGCACGTTTAATTATGTATGGCTTTTCCTTGCCATTGCCTGCGGAATATTGGACGGGCTGGTATTATTTTTTGCAAAGCGGCGGAAGGCTCTGCCCAAGTGGGTGGCAATACCGATCCAGGTCTTTGTAGGAGGGTGCTTTCTCCTGTTTATCATAGTTGAAGCAATGATTATTCACGGAAGTCTGGCAGCACCGCAGGAGGGTGCAGACTATCTGATCATATTAGGTGCCAAGGTAAATGGAACCCGGCCTTCTCTGATCCTTCGATACCGGATCGAGGCTGGAATTGAATATTTGAAGCGGAACCCGGACACAATGGTAATTGCAAGTGGCGGACAGGGAGCGGATGAAGGGATTTCCGAGGCACAGTGTATCTATAATGAACTGGTGGAGGCAGGAATTGAACCGGAGCGTATCCGGCTGGAGGAGAATTCTACCAGCACGAAGGAGAATCTGGAATATTCCTCCGGGTTTCTTCAAAAGGAAACAGATTCTGTTGTTCTGACGACCACCGATTTTCATTTGTTCCGCGCCACTCAGCTTGCCAGGAAGAGCGGTTATCAGAATATAACCGGCAACAGTGCAAAGTCCGTGTGGTGGCTGATCCCCACCAACTACACCAGGGAGTTTCTTGCTGTCATAAAGGAATTTATACTCGGAAATCTGTAATTCCCTGCTTGCACGAAAGACAAGGGTGTATTATAGTTAGGATTGAACTGAAATTTAAGGAGGAATGAAACATGGCACAGGTAACAAAGGATATGATCATAGCAGATATTCTGGCGATCGACCCGGGAAACGCAGCTATTTTAATGGCAGCAGGTATGCACTGCATCGGCTGTCCGGCATCGCAGGGCGAGCCATTGGAAGAAGCATGCCAGGTACATGGCATGGATGTAAATGAGGTATTAGTACAGATTAATGACTATCTGGATAAGAAGGCAGAAAAATAGTTGTTTTTACTAATTGGTTTTGTGAAAACCGCCTAAAGATAAAGTCTATAATTATCTTGAGATTTTTTCCGATTTGTGGTATATTTTTTATATACTATCTGTTTTGGTCTGGAAAGATAAAGGAGGAGCGGAAGGATGGGAGAGAATCAAACGGGCGGAGGTTTTAATCTGGCAAAAGGCAGTACCGGGGTTCTGAAGGGAACGGATCCGGATGATATTGGCAGTACCGGGGTTCTGTATACAAGTCGGACGGGAGAGACCGGTGTATTAAAAGGAAGTATTGCACCGAATGTTTATAATACAGAATACAATTATGAAAAGGAGCATCCGGCCAAGAGCGAATCCAAGACCGGAAAGGTATTGGTGCTGGTATTGGTTGGAGCATTGGTTGTTGTGGCAGTCGTAGCTGCTCTGGCATATTTTGGAGTATTAAAGTAATCCGCACAGAAAGCAGTTACGCTTAAATGGAAAAAGACAGGAAGACGGTTTTGATTCAGAATAATGAACCAAAACCGTCTTTTCCTGTCCTGAGGGTTGCTATCTGCATGCTTTGATGCTAAAATGGACACGCACATGAAAGATTATAAGGATTAGAAGCAATAAACAGTAATTGTGAGTAGTAGATAAGGAGGATACCTTGTTATGAGTATTGATATGAAATCTGTAAATGCGATCCGGGTTCTGGCTGCGGATGCGATCCAAAAGGCAAATTCCGGTCATCCGGGACTTCCGCTTGGTGCTGCACCGGCCGCTTATGAGCTGTGGGCAAAGCACATGAAACACAATCCGGCGGATCCGGAATGGGCAGACAGGGATCGGTTTATCCTTTCCGGCGGACATGGTTCTGCACTATTATATTCTCTGCTGCATTTATTCGGCTATGGTCTGACCATGGAGGATATGAAGAGCTTTCGTCAATTAGATTCTCTGACACCAGGACATCCGGAGTACGGACATACGACAGGCGTGGAAGCAACGACGGGGCCGCTGGGGGCAGGAATGGCTATGGCAGTGGGAATGGCTATGGCAGAAAATCATCTGGCGGCTGTATTTAATAAAGATAATTATCCGATCGTAGATCACTATACTTATGTACTTGGCGGGGACGGGTGCATGATGGAGGGCATCTCCTATGAAGCATTTTCTCTGGCAGGTTCTCTGGGGCTTGGTAAGCTGATCGTATTGTATGATTCTAATAATATTTCCATTGAAGGCGATACAGATATTGCGTTCCGTGAAGATGTTCAGAAGCGGTTCCAGGCATTTGGATTCCAGACGCTGCTGGTAGAAGACGGAAATGATCTGGAGGCGATCGGCAAAGCGATCGAAGCGGCCAAAGCAGATACCACGCGTCCATCTATGATCGAAATAAAGACAAAGATCGGCTTTGGCTGTCCGGCCAAAGAGGGAAAGGCATCTGCCCATGGTGAGCCGCTGGGGGTTGAAAATGTAGCAGCCCTGAGGAAGAACCTGGGCTGGGAGACAGAGGAAAGCTTTACAGTGCCGGAGGATGTTTATGCGAACTTTAAATCCATTGCAGCAGCGAATGCCGGGGCAGAGGAATGCTGGAATGTCATGTTTGAGAAATATCAGGCAGAATATCCGGAGATGAAGACGCTTTGGGAGCAATATCATGATAAGAATTCCGGGCGGTTGCTGGAGCAGTCTGAAGATTTCTGGGCAATTCCGGAGAAAGCGGAAGCAACCCGGAACCTGTCCGGCAGGCTGATCAACATTATAAAGGATGTAATACCGAACCTGTTCGGCGGGGCAGCGGATCTTGCACCTTCCACGAAAACCTATATGAATGATGCAGGCGACTATTCCAAAGAGAATCCGGCAGGCCGGAATATTCACTTTGGCATCCGGGAGCTGGCTATGGCGGCTATCGGAAACGGTATTGCCCTCCACGGCGGACTGCGTCCGTATGTTTCCACCTTCTTTGTATTCAGTGATTATGTAAAGCCGATGGCACGACTTTCTGCATTAATGGGCTTACCGGTCACTTATGTACTGACGCATGACAGCATCGGGGTAGGAGAGGACGGACCGACGCATGAGCCGGTCGAACAGCTGGCAATGCTGCGGTCTTTGCCGAATTTTACCGTATATCGTCCGGCAGATGCTACAGAGACTGCGGCAGCATGGTATCATGCCATGAATTCTACGGATACGCCGACTGCACTGGTATTATCCAGACAGAATCTGCCACAGCTTGCAGGCTCCGGCAGAGATGCGTTAAAGGGCGGTTATATTGTAGCAGAAGCAGGAAAAGAGATACCGGATGCCATCGTTATGGCTACCGGCTCCGAGGTTCAGCTGGGTGTGGAGGCCAAGGAGCTTCTGGCAAAGGAGGGAATCGACATCCGGGTAGTCAGTATGCCATCCGTGGACGTTTTCGAGCAGCAGTCCGAGGACTATAAGGAACGGATCCTGCCAAAGAGTGTCCGGGCAAGAGTTGCAGTAGAAGCTCTGTCTGATTTTGGCTGGGGTCGATATATCGGTTTAGATGGAGCGATGGTTTCCATGAAGGGCTTTGGTGCTTCCGGCCCGGGCGGTCAGCTGTTTGAACACTTTGGGATCACGACACAGGCGGTTGTGGATGCAGTTAAAGAGACACTGAAATAATTATAGAAGCGGGACAGATAAGAATAGGCAGTGCGGCCCTGAGGCCGCACTGCTTTTGATTGATATTCAGTTATAAATCACCTAATGTCTGTAATGCAGATTGCTTAATGATCGGTTGAAAATGCTCTGCAATATGGTATGGCATTGCATAAGTGGTTCTGATCTTTGAACCAAACTCGCATAAGGTATTGCATACCAGATTGAATTCATCAGATGTATGTTCCGAACGGTTCAGAATCAGATAGTATTGAGAATCCTTCGGATTCTTAAATAATGTATTCTCACCGTCATAGATTCCCCGCAGCTGCTCGGCAGCAGAGGTGACATTGCTCAGGGAAGAAAAGACAAAGATGCGGTAAATGTCATAGCCTGCCGGCTGTTCTCGTTCAGCAGAGGTCTTCTTTGCCGATGAGGAGGTACCGGTCTGCTTTTGTTCTGATGCGTTGCGGACAGCTTCCAGATTCTCTACGATATTACCAAGAACATCAAAGATGCTTGTGGATTCGGAAGAAGCATATTCCTCGTCTTCGTCCTCATCATTATCATCATCGTATTCATCATAATCTTCGGAAGTCGGTTTCGTAAACTTTGAAAAGCGTGTATCCAGTTCTTCCGGATCCTCCACCTTGGTAATAATAAGAATTAAACAGTCAGGGTTGACTGGAATTGCCTCTATCATTAAAGGAATATCTCCAACCTCAAATCCAACATCGTCAGAAGCCTTCTGCATCATATCACGAAATAATGCTTTTGCCCGGTCTGTACCATATGCAAGTTCCGTAAGACGTATATTATGATCTGCTAAATCTGATTTGTTCAAAGTACAACGAATTTGATTCTCATTTAATTTCTCAATTTTCATCGAATCATCTCCTTTTCGTTATAATACGGGTATAAAAACATTTCGTGCATAGGTGTACTCTTAGTTTATCACAAAATAGTCATATGTAAAGAGGATTTATACGGTAATTTTGTAAATTTTATTGAAAATCCTAAAAAAAGCGTTGTATTATGTCAAATTTTAGGTTATACTCTTACACAGAGATGACCTAATAATAAAAAAGGAGGTTTATTTGTAAGAATCCGGATCAGTTCTGATCTTCTAACGGGTTCTGATCTTGAGAATCAATTCTGTCTCGCATCCGGTCCGTCTCTGTTTTCAAAAAAGCAAATTAAAATACGAACACCATACACAGAACGGTATCCGGCTTATGTCTCACAATGTCTGCACCTGGATGAAAAAGGAAGCATGTACCATGCCTGTCCTATTCTGTGTATGATTCAGTGAGGTGATGCCCGTTTACGATTGATCAATAAATAAACCAGAATAAATAATTACACAGCTTATGACATTACAAGTAAAATCTGTGTGCTGATTGGCAAAGGGAAGCAGGTACCGTCCCATTGGTGCCTGCTTCTTACTTTGCTTCTAACAGGTTCAGATAGGTTCTGACGCCTTTTGATATAGCATAGGCAATTCTGTCCTGATATATATCTGTATTCAGCAGAGCAGATTCTGTCGGGTTCGACAGAAAACCGCATTCCACAATGACCGCAGGGCAACTGACATTTTTTAAGATATAGTAAGAGTCATTGGATTTATGCTGTCTTGTGTTTTCCGGATCAGCGGTATCAACCAGCGCTGTCTGGATACATTCTGCCAGCTGCTGACTGTTATCAGAAGAGTGGTAGTAGAAGGTCTGTGCGCCATGCTCCTTTTTGGAGGGAAAGCTGTTCTGATGGATACTGATCATCAGCTCCGGATGATATTCTTCAATAAATGCGACACGATTCCGCATATCGGACTGTTTTTTGTTGCTGGCGCCGGGATCACACAGACTGCAGTCTTCCTCCCGGGTAAGGTATACCAGACAATCCTGGGCCTCCAGGTAGTCTTTTAGACGCAGGGCAATGGCAAGGTTAATATCCTTTTCCAGCAGATTATCAGCAGAAACCTTTCCAGGGTCAAAACCGCCGTGGCCTACATCAATGACAACAACCTTGCATTCCCTTGACTGCTGGAACACGTCGATAAAAGGAAGACGTATGCACAGGGTCAGCAAAAGAAGAAATAAAAAAACGATCAGCAGCGTATGGTTTTTTATTTTTTCCATGGAAAACCTCAAAAATTATAAAAAAACTGTCGTTATATTATATTCTTGTGCTATAATTTTCATGCATGGAACGTTCGATGCAAAATGACGATAAATTACGGGGTAAAAGAAAGAAAAAATGAATACAATAATTGCAGTGGCAGAACGCGATATTACGGAAGAACAGCCGAGTCAGGCATTGGAGCAGGCAGCCGGGATCCTTAAACAGGGAGGACTGGTAGCATTTCCTACGGAAACGGTATATGGGCTGGGGGGAGATGCGTTGCGCAGTGAGGCTTCCGAAAAAATATATGCAGCCAAAGGCAGACCTTCTGATAATCCGCTTATTGTCCATATAGCAAAGGAAGAGGATCTGCAGAGGCTTGCAAGGGAGATACCGGAGAAGGCATATCAGCTGATGGATGTATTCTGGCCGGGGCCGATGACTATGATATTTTACAAGCAGCCTGTCGTGCCGGACAGCACCACCGGAGGACTGGACACAGTTGCAGTCCGTATGCCTGCCCATAACGTGGCCTATGAGCTGATCCGGCGGTCCGGGATCCTGATCGCGGCTCCCAGTGCCAATCTGTCCGGGCGTCCCAGTCCCACCAGCGCCGATCATGTCCGGGAGGATCTGGATGGAAGGATTGACATGATCCTGGATGGAGGAGACTGCCGGTACGGGATAGAATCAACGATCGTCGACATGACCGGAGAGATACCCGTGATCTTGCGTCCGGGATATATCACAAAGGAAATGCTCGAGCAGGTGATCGGAACCGTGGAGGTGGATCCGGGTATATCCGGCCTTCTTCCGGAAATGAAGCCGAAGGCGCCGGGTATGAAGTATACGCATTATGCACCGAAGGGTATTATGTATATTGTAGAGGGCGATTCCCGGAAGAGTGTGATCCGGTGCATTAACCGTCTTGTCAGGGAGCGTCAGGCTGCCGGCTGCCGGGTGGGAGTGCTGGCAACCCGGTATAATGCCATGGCGTATGAAGCAGATGAAGTGCTGGTGGTAGGTGACCGGTCGGATGAACTGATGATCTCCTCTCGGCTTTATCGTACCCTGCGGGAGTTCGATCAGAGAGGCGTAGATTATATTTATTCCGAATCCTTTGCCGGAAGCGGCCTTGGAAGGGCGATCATGAACCGCCTGCTGAAGGCGGCAGGGTATCGGGTAATACAGGTGTAGGAAGTTAAGAAACCAGAGCAGAAAAGAGAAAAAGAAAAAAAGGAGCAGGAGAAGAAGCATGATAGCATTAGGAAATGACCATGGCGGATATGCGCTGAAGCAGGAGGTTATAAAATATCTGGAGGCGCAGGGAATAGAATATAAGGATTATGGCTGCTGCAGTGAAGCATCCTGTGATTATCCGGTTTATGCCAAAGCAGTAGCAGAAGCAGTGGCGGCCGGAACGTGTGAGAAGGGTATTCTCATATGCGGGACGGGGATCGGAATGTCAATCGCAGCCAATAAGGTGCCGGGGATCCGGGCCGCAGTCTGTCATGACTGCTTTAGCGCCCAGGCAACCAGGGAGCATAACAATGCCAATATTCTTGCCATGGGAGCAAGGGTGATCGGGCCGGGACTGGCAGTAAAGATCGTGGATATTTTTCTGAACACGGCTTTTTCTGAAGATGAGAGACATATCCGGAGGATTCAGATGCTGGAAGGATAGTAATCAGCAGTATAGTTTTATCGTTTTTATTATAGACATTTTTTAGAAGATTTAGTATAATTTACAACGAGGTGAGAGAATCATGAGGGAATACAGACAGGTATTTAAGATGATAGCATTGATTTCCCAGGTAGGAATCACGATGCTGTCTTCTGTTTTTGTCTGTGGACTGATTGGTTATTTTATTGACAGCCGCTTTGGAACCCATACGTTTATTGTATTTCTGATCTTTGGGATCGCAGGCGGTTACCGGGCAGTTTATTCCCTGATCAGGCAGTTTATTGAGAAGAAGGAGGATCAGGAGCATGAAGAGACTGAATCCCACCGTTAGGGATATGCTGGCTGGCGCCTTGTTATATGGAATTATTGTAGAGATCATTGGATTAATCTTTGTAGAGAACCGGCTGAGCTACAGCCTGGGGGTCCTTGTGGGTTATATCTGTGTGGCCGGCATGATCTGTCATATGTATCTGGTACTGGAAAAGGCACTGGACATGGAGCCGGACTCTGCATCAAAGTATAGTCTGCGAAATAATATATTGCGGTATGTGATCCTGGCGCTGGTGCTGGTGCTGGCAGCGGCGATACCGCAGGTAAGCGTTATTTCGGCAGTGATCATGATCTACGGTATGAATATCTCGGCATTTCTACAGCCGCAGATTAACAAATACATTACCTCAAAAATCTTTAAAGAAAGAAGGTGAGCGTATGGTGAATATGGCAGCCAATGCCCCAGGGCTACTAACGGGTATTGGTGGAATGCAGGTTGTATTATCCGGAGAAAAGACAGTAGATTTCTTCATTCATGAACTGGTCCCGATTAATTTTTTCGGACAGACAGTCTATATAACGACAACCCATGTCTGCGAATTGATTATCATTGTGGGAATCATTATTTTTGCATTAGTAGCAAGGCATAAGATTATGCATGCGGAAGAGATTCCAAGGGGATTTCAGAATGTGGTGGAGCTTCTGGTGGAAACACTGGAGAAGTATGTACATGGAACCATGGGAAAGCATGGGACGAAAGTCTATGTGAACTATGTGGGCACCATAATGCTGTTCATTCTGCTGTGTAATATATCTGGTCTGATAGGACTTCGAGCGCCGACAGCGGATTACGAGGTTACCCTGTGTCTGGCAGTGATTTCAGTGGTCATGATACAGTATAACAATGTAAAATGGAACAAATTTGGAGCAATTACGAATTTATTCCAGCCAATACCGCTATTGTTCCCGATCAATCTGATCGGTGAAGTGGCCACCGTCGTTTCCCTGTCCCTGCGTTTGTTTGGTAACGTAATGGCAGGAACCGTCATGATCAGCTTATACTACACGTTGATGCCGGTGTTTGCGACCATTGGTATACCGGCAGCATTGCATGCATATCTGGATGTGTTCTCAGGAGCGATCCAGGCCTATGTATTTACCATGTTGACGATGGTATTCATTACCAACAAAATAGAAGGTTAATATTATGAAAATGGAGGAAATTTAGAATGAGTCAGATCACAAACGAAGGTTTAATTTTAGCATGTTCCGCACTTGGTGCCGGTATCGCGATGATTGCCGGTGTTGGTCCTGGTATTGGACAGGGTATTGCAGCAGGCCATGGTGCAGCAGCAGTCGGACGGAATCCGGGAGCAAAGGGTGATATCATGTCAACCATGCTTCTTGGACAGGCAGTAGCAGAGACCACAGGTCTTTACGGTCTGGTTATCGCCCTGTTATTAATGTATGCAAATCCGATGTTAAGCAGATTCCTGAAGCTGTAATAAGGATGTATTTCCTAAAATAAGCTGAAAGGAGGCTAGGACGTGTTAGATTTGTGTATTGGAATGAGCAGTACAGTTGCTGTACTGGAAGGACGTGTATTCGGTCTGGATGCCCAGCTTGCAGTTGGTATTCTGGTTCAGGCGATCGCAATTTTCCTGTTGTTTGCGTTTCTTTCTTTCATACTCTTCGAGCCGGTTAAAAAGGTTCTGAATAACCGTACCGAACGGATTAAGAATGATATTGAAAGTGCCAGACGGGATAAAGAGGAAGCAGCGAAGCTGAAAGAAGAGTATGATGGCAAGATTCAGTCTGCGGATACGGAAGTGCAGGAGATTTTAAGTGAAGCACGGAAAAAGGCGAAGAAGCGGGAAAATGATATTATTGATGAAGCCACGGAAGAGGCGGCAAGGGTAAAGAACCGTGCCAGCCAGGAGATTGAGCTTGAGAAATCAAAGGCGCAGGACGAGATCCGTCAGGAGATCATCAAGGTTGCGACTGCCATGGCAGCGAAGATCATAACCGTTTCTCTGAGTGAGCAGCAGCAGAATGATTTGTTGGAAGAGACCTTGAAGGAAATGGGTGATGACACATGGCTAAGCAGGTAAATTCTACTTATGGTGATGCACTCTTTGACCTGGCAGTGGAAGAGAAGCAGGTGGACTCTATTCTGGAGGAGCTGACAGGGCTGCTTCAGATCATGGAGGAGAATGAAGAGCTGCTTACACTTATGACGCATCCTGAGGTTCTGAAGGATGATAAGCTGAAGATGCTGGAGAATATCTTCAAGGGCAGAGTCAGTGATGCGGTCATGGGTACGCTGCTGATCGTCGTGAAGAATGACCGGAGTGCAGAACTCCCGGCAATCTGTGCATATGTCATTGGCAGATTGAAGGAATATAAACGGATCGGGATCGCCTATGTGACCTCGGCAGCCCCGCTGACGCAGGAGCAGAAGGCGAAGATAGAAGAACGATTGATTGCTACGACCGATTATGTAACCATGGAAATGCATTATAAGGAAGATGCTTCCCTGATCGGCGGTCTGATCATCCGTATGGAAGACCGGGTGGTGGACAGTAGCATTAAAAGACAGTTAGAGAGAATGTCTGCAACACTCTCTCAGGGCTAAGGGAATGTCATAAAATAATCAAATTGCAGGTCAGGATGCGCAGATGCGCATGCGGTTCATAAGGCGTCCTCCACATGAGATGATTCCTTATGAAGAGAATAAAAAATACAGAAAGAAGGTGCCGAGGCTCCATGAATTTAAGACCAGAAGAGATTAGTTCTGTCATTAAAGAGCAGATTAAGAATTATTCCGTTCAGCTGGAAACCGCAGATGTTGGTACGGTCATCCAGGTGGCAGACGGCGTTGTTCGTATTCATGGCTTGGAAAGTGCGATGCAGGGTGAGCTGCTTGCATTTCCGAATGACGTATATGGAATGGTCATGAACTTAGAGGTTGATAATGTTGGTGCTGTATTACTTGGTAACACCAGTAATGTTAATGAAGGCGATACGGTGAAGACGACTGGACGGGTTGTTGAGGTTCCGGTTGGAGATGCGATGCTTGGCAGAGTAGTCAATGCATTAGGCCAGCCGATTGATGGCAAGGGTCCGATCCAGTCATCCAGAAGCAGACAGATCGAACGTGTGGCTTCCGGTGTAATCAGCCGGAAATCCGTTGATACACCGTTACAGACCGGTATTAAGGCGATCGATGCGATGGTTCCGATCGGAAGAGGCCAGCGTGAGCTGATCATTGGTGACCGTCAGACCGGTAAGACTGCGATCGCTATAGACACGATCATCAATCAGAAGGGACAGGGCGTTAATTGTATCTATGTTGCGATCGGTCAGAAGGCTTCTACCGTTGCATCAATCGTAAAGACTCTGACGGAATATGGTGCTATGGATTATACGACGATCGTTGCATCCACAGCGTCAGAACCGGCTCCGTTACAGTATATTGCACCATATGCAGGATGTGCGATCGGTGAGGAATGGATGGAGGAAGGAAAGGATGTACTGGTCGTATACGATGATCTGAGCAAGCATGCAACCGCTTATCGTACACTCTCCTTACTGCTCCGCAGACCACCAGGACGTGAGGCATATCCGGGTGATGTATTCTATCTGCACAGTCGTCTGTTAGAGCGTGCAGCAAGATTATCCGATGAATTCGGCGGCGGTTCCTTAACCGCGCTTCCGATCATTGAAACACAGGCCGGTGACGTATCTGCGTATATTCCGACCAACGTTATTTCAATCACGGATGGACAGATTTATCTGGAAACAGAGATGTTCAATTCCGGTTTCCGTCCGGCGGTAAATGCGGGTCTTTCCGTATCCCGGGTTGGCGGTTCCGCTCAGATTGGCGCCATGAAGAAGGTTGCGGCTCCGATTCGTGTGGAGTTAGCACAGTATCGTGAATTAGCAGCGTTCTCTCAGTTCGGTTCGGATCTGGATGCAGATACCAAGGAACGACTGGCACAGGGTGAACGGATTCAGGAGATGCTGAAGCAGCCACAGTACGGGCCAATGCCGGTAGAGCGTCAGGTGGTCATTATCTATGCGACCACGAAGAAGTTCCTGCTGGATATTCCTGCAGAGGAGGTTCAGCGGTTCGAGAAGGAGCTGTTTGAATTTATTGACACCAAATATCCGGAGATCTTTGAGACGATCCGTACCAATAAGAAGCTGGATGAATCCTTAGAGGAAATGATGATAAAGGCAATTACTGAGTTCAAGGCTGAGTTTGTAAAGTAGTGGAGGTGACGAATTATGGCATCCATGCGTGACATAAAGCGAAGGAAAGAAAGCGTCACCAGTACGCAGCAGATAACCAAAGCGATGAAACTGGTTGCCACCGTCAAGCTACAGAAGGCGAAGGCAAGGGCAGAACGGAATAAACCGTACTTTAATACCCTGTACCGGACGATCTCATCCATCCTTTCCAAGACAGAGCATCTGGAGCATCCCTATCTGTTAGAGAATGGAAGCAGCCGAAAGGCGATGTTTGTCATAACCTCGAATAAGGGTCTGGCAGGCGGCTACAATTCCAATGTGATCAAGGAAGTGACCGGAAAGGGCTTCCCGGCAGGTGATGTGGATATCTATGCGATCGGCAGAAAGGGTGCGGAAGGACTGGCAAGAAAGGGTTATAAGATCGTGGAAGACGATTCGGAAGCGATCAATGAGCCGTTATACAAGGATGCGATCGATATTACAAACCGGGTTCTGGAATCCTATACCAGGGGAGAGGTCGGCGAGATCTATATGGCGTATACGAACTTTAAGAATACGGTATCCCAGGAGGCGAAGCTGATCAGGCTGCTTCCGCTGAATATAGACGAGCTGCCTGCCGGTGAGGATGAGGATCAGGTATTGATGAATTATGAACCGGAAGCAGAGGAGGCATTAGATGTTCTGATTCCAAAGTATATCGGCAATCTGTTATATGGTGCGTTTGTAGAAGCGCTGGCCAGTGAAAACGGTGCCAGGATGCAGGCAATGGATTCGGCGACCACCAATGCAGATAATATGATTGCAGATCTATCATTAAAATATAATCGGGCAAGGCAGGCTTCTATTACACAGGAATTGACGGAGATCATTGCCGGTTCCGAAGCGATCAGTTAGAAATATCAGGAAAAGGAGAAAGTGATGGCAGATAAGAATATAGGTAAAGTTACCCAGATTATCGGTGCCGTACTGGACATTAAGTTTGGGGAGGGCGAGCTTCCTGAGATTAATGATGCAATCCAGATTACACGGGAGAACGGTGAAGTTTTAACTGTAGAAGTATCCCAGCACATGGGAGACGATACGGTGAAATGTATTGCCATGGGACCGACGGACGGTCTGGTGCGTGGTATGGAAGCCGTTGCGACCGGTGGTCCGATCATGGTTCCGGTTGGCGAGAATACCCTGGGCAGAATGTTCAATGTACTGGGTGAACCCATTGATAATAAGCCAGCGCCAGAGGTGGAGAAGCATTTTCCAATCCACAGACCTGCGCCAAGCTTTTCAGAACAGGCAACAGAAACAGAGATGCTGGAAACCGGTATTAAAGTCGTCGACCTCTTATGCCCTTACCAGAAGGGTGGTAAGATCGGTCTGTTCGGCGGTGCCGGTGTAGGTAAGACGGTGCTGATTCAGGAGTTGATCCGTAATATCGCAACCGAGCATGGCGGATATTCTGTATTCACCGGTGTAGGAGAGCGAACCAGAGAAGGAAACGATCTGTATCATGAAATGACAGAATCCGGCGTTATTAATAAGACGACCATGGTGTTCGGACAGATGAACGAGCCGCCTGGAGCAAGAATGCGGGTAGGCTTATCCGGCCTTACCATGGCAGAGTATTTCCGGGATGAAGGCGGTAAGGACGTATTGCTGTTTATTGATAATATTTTCCGTTTTACCCAGGCAGGTTCTGAGGTATCCGCATTGCTTGGACGTGTGCCGAGTGCGGTAGGTTATCAGCCGACGCTGCAGACAGAGATGGGTGCTTTGCAGGAGCGTATTACATCGACAAAGAAGGGTTCTATTACTTCCGTACAGGCGGTTTATGTGCCGGCGGATGACCTGACAGACCCGGCTCCGGCAACCACGTTTGCCCATCTGGATGCAACCACCGTATTGTCCCGTTCTATTGTGGAGCTGGGTATTTATCCGGCGGTAGATCCGTTGGAGTCCACTTCCAGGATCCTGGATCCAAGAGTGGTTGGTGAGGAGCATTATAAGGTAGCCAGAGGCGTACAGGAAATCCTGCAGAAGTATAAGGAATTACAGGATATTATTGCAATCCTTGGTATGGATGAGCTGTCTGAGGAGGATAAGCTGGTAGTATCCAGAGCCAGAAAGGTTCAGCGGTTCCTGTCCCAGCCATTCTTCGTAGCAGAGCAGTTTACCGGTCTGGATGGCAAGTATGTGCCGATCGAGGATACGATCCAGGGCTTTAAGGAAATTCTGGAAGGAAAGCATGATGATATTCCGGAGAGCTATTTCCTGAATGCAGGAAGCATTGAGGATGTTCTTGCCAGAGTACAGAAGTAAGACAGGAAAGCAGGTGCAGTATGGCAGATAAGACATTTCGATTAAAGATTATAGCACCGGAACGTATCTTCTTTGAGGATGACGTAGCATTTGTCGAGTTCCGTACAACGGAAGGAGATATCGGTGTATATCCGGGGCATATTGCGCTGACATCCATTGTGGCTCCGGGTATTATTAAGATCCATACCGTTTCCGGTGAGATCAGGGAGGCGGCATTGCTGGATGGCTTTTCAGAGATACTGGCTGATCAGGTCGTAATTCTGGCAGAAGCGGTGGAATGGCCGGAGGAAATCGATGTGAATCGTGCAAAGGAAGCACAGATTCGTGCAGAGCGGCGGATTCAGTCCGAGGATGGAGATATGGATCGTGCAGAGCTGGCATTAAAGCGTGCGATCGTCAGACAGAGGATTGCGAAATAAAAGGGAAAAAGGAAGACTGTCACGGCTCCCGGAATGGGCGGCCATGGCAGTCTTTTTTTAATAGAATTCAGCAAAATCAAAAGGAGTCGGAAAAACTGTTGCCTCATCCGGGTATAACCGGAAAAAACATTGTCTATACTACAGATACGAACGTCTGAAGGCTATTAAATCATTAGCAGCAGATAATGGAAATGGAGGCATTTGTATGAAAACATCGGGAAAGATATCGTTAATTGCGCTGGTCTGGCTGGCAGTAGCGGCACAGCTTTTTATTAATCAGGGAATTCACCGGCGGGGAGATGTCGTTGAGGCATTCAGCAGCAGTGAGGTGATTCCGGTTGAAGCATGTGTCAGTGTATATGGGGATTTTGGTGATATGACACTGACCGGCGAGACCAAGGATATCATGCTGCGAAATCTGGCAAAAAAGCTGGGGATCACGGAAGGATATGAAATTACAGCTTCCGGCGGAGACTCTTATCAGGAAAGTACGCTGACCAAGGATGGAAAATATGGCAGGACGGTAATTCAGATCGTCAGCATGGATGTAAAGAATCAGGATGATGAGGCAGCAATACAACAGACAGTATTAAGCGATATTACCATATATGACGACCTTGCATATGCAATGGAATGTAAAGAGCAGATAGAAGAGATTTATCATGAAATCGGCATGGAACCTAATGTAAATATCTGTCTGAAGGGAAAGGTTGCCGGCGAGCTTTCTGCCAGCCGCCGCCAGGAACTGACCGGGGATATCCTGGAGAAGCTGAATGCTTCTGTCGTACAGGAGATTGACAATGAAAACTATTACTGTCTGTACGGATATACCAGTCAGTTTGAGCGGGTCATCTATCAGAATGGTAAGAAGATCAATGTCAATCTCGCAATTACCTACAATGAGGAGGAGAACATGAGTTATCTGCGTCTGGCAGTGCCGTATATCAGCCAGTCGTTCTAATAGCCATATTCCTCTCCGATCAGAATGACCTTGATCCTTCCCTTGATACGGGAATAACGTGTAATGACCTCCTGGCAGCAGATGGTTTCCGGCGAAAGACAATCGCCGCAGATTCCGGTTACTGCGCAGGGGGTTTTGCAGTTTAATCGAACCGTATTCGGAGGCGTGGCACAGTTCTTCACACGTCTGATCGCACTTTCTACATCCGGGCAGACCTTATTCATGCCCGCTAATATGATCACATTCTCCGGGCCATGGATCAGACAGGCCACCCGGTTTCCTGCACCATCAATATTCACCAGTTGTCCGTCCAGGGTGATGGCGTTGGTACTCATCAGGTAATAATCCGCCAGTGTTGCCTTTGCATATAACTCCCGGCGTTCCTCCGGTGTGGAAGCAGTCATGCGGTCGATCAGGGTGTAATCCCGCTTTTGTAACTGCTCCATCAGACCGGTTTCATTCAGGGTCATGGAACCGCCCCAGCTGATAACGGAATGCTCCGGCATCAGGGAGAGGGCTGTCTGGACTGCAGATGCCCCGTCCGGACAATAATAACCCTCCATATTTCTTTTTTCTAAGTTCTTGATGATTGTGGCTGCCTGATTTTCATAAAAGATTGCTTTTGGTGTTGCCATAGGTTCTCCTTTCCAACTACGTTTTTTCTTTGCTACTATAAGTTGAAAATAATTATAGATAAGACAGAATCGCTCTGTCAAGGATTTCAGATTAATATAGTAAGATCTGCCGGATAGTTTTCCTCAATTAAAATGTAATTGCAGCCATATGTCTGACACATGGATAAAAAATATGCATTATCCTCCAGCACGAAATCCATCGTGCAGTCGGTATCATCCAGACGCTGTTCGATCACATTGGCATATTTTTTTATATCTTCAAAATGTCCTTCAATATAGTTCCTGCTCATTACAAGACAGCAGTAACGGATATTCTTCCGGTATTCGTCAGTAAAATCCTTCCTCCAGTCAAACGGAATGTAACAGCCTTCTATGATCAGATTCTGATTGTTTTCAATGGCGGTCTTTATGATCTCTCGGACGATCGGCCATAGATATGATACCAAGGCTCTATCGTTTTCAGGTGTCAGATCCGTATTTCCGCTTCGGATCAGTCCCATTTTCAAGAGATCCAGAGATAAGCAGGGGTATTTGTAACTTTCAAGAAGCTTCTGTGCCAGCAGGGTCTTGCCGGTATGGGAAGCTCCTGTGATCAGTAGGATCATGCTTTTTCCTCCTTTAAGCCCGGGTTTTACTCTGACTGTATCACAGATGTTCCGATGATTCAATGTGCGGTGTACAATACTTTACAAGCATGAAAAAATGGGGTAAGATAGAGGAACAGTCAGTTAGATTACCCAGAGGAGGTTTATAGTATGGAGAGAAGAGCGATCAAAGTAAATGCCCAGTATAATAACCTGTTGTATGTGCAGATCATTCCCGGACATTTTGCTACCAACCATTCCCATATTAATTTTTATATGGATATGACAACCCTGAAGACCAGACAAAGCATGGCAATGGCAGCGGCCAGATCTATTGTGCATGAGTATGTAAACAGTACGGTTATTGATACCATTGTCTGTATGGATGGAACCGAGGTTATCGGTGCTTATCTGGCAGAGGAACTAACAGCAGCAGGCTTCATGTCCATGAACGCGCATAAGACCATCTATGTGGTCTCACCGGAGATGAATTCAGTAGGACAGCTCGTGTTCTCCGATAATCTGCAGCCTATGATCCGGAATAAGCATGTCCTGCTGTTATTAGCAACTGCAACCACCGGACGCACCATTGAACGGGCGCTGGAGTGTATTGACTATTATGGAGGAAGCATAGCAGGAGTATCCTCTCTGTTCTCAGCCGTAGAAAAAATAGGTGATCATGAGATTCATTCCATATTCAAGATGAGTGATTTCCCGGAGTACAAGACCTATGCGCACAACGAATGCCCTTATTGCAAAGCCGGCCAGAAACTCGACGCCATCGTCAATAGTTACGGATACATGAAACTATGAGCCTTGCAAGGATAAAAAAGCAGGAGCCTGCGGAGAGCATGAAATGTTCTCAAGCAGGCTCCTGCTTTTTTAGACTTATTGGGCGAAGCCCAACATCGAGCCGCAGCGAAAGCGGAGGCGAGATGAGCAAGGCGCTCTCTATTATACATATTCCTTCGCCAATGCCTCAAACACCGGAATCGACCGCCGCACCTTCTCTGTCGGGATGCAGTAACAGATCCGGAAATGACCCGGACAGCCAAAGGTATCACTCGGCACCAGAAGCAGATCATGCTGCTTGGCCCGTTCACAGAAGGCCCCGGCATCTGCTTCCAGTGCCTTCGGGAACATATAGAAGGTTCCGCCCGGTTCCACGATCTCGAATCCGATCCGGGTCAGCTCTTTATACAGAATGTTTTTATTTTCTTCATACACAGAAATATCGGAGGTAGTATCCAGTACACTGGTTATGGCCAGTTGGATCAAAGATGGCGGGCAGTTATGACCGATTCCCCGGGAAATCTGTCCGCACATATCGATGATCAGTGCAGCATCCTCACATGCCGGATTTACTGCCACATATCCGATCCGTTCCCCCGGCAGGGAAACGGATTTACTGAAGGAATAGCAGATAATGGTATTATCATAGTGCTTTGCCACAAATGGGGAGTCCGCTCCCTGGAAAATAATCTCCCGGTATGGCTCGTCCGAAATAATATATATAGTGTGACCGTATTCTCTGGACTTTTCAGACAGAATGGCCGCCAACCGGTCAATGGTAGCAGTCGAGTATACGATACCGGAAGGATTGTTCGGCGTATTGATCAACACAGCCATTGTCTTCGGCGTGATCATGGATTCAAAGGCTTCAAAATTAATCTGAAAGCTGGTGACATCCGCAGGAACTACATTTAATACGGCGCCGGTCTGATTTACATAATGATAGTATTCCGGAAAAAACGGGGCAAACGTAATGACCTCATCTCCCGGCACCGTAACTGCACGCACTGCATGTGCGATCGCACCGGCGGCGCCCACTGCCATGAAGATGTGTTCAATTTTAAAATTCATGTCAAATCTGCGATTCAGGGAATCAGCGATTGCCTGGCGTACCGAAGGAATGCCCAGGCTCGGGCTGTACCCGTGGAGGGCAACCGGATCGGTATTCTGGATCAGGTCAACCAGAGCATCACTGAATGCCTGCGGGGTCGGGACGCTCGGATTCCCCAGACTGTAATCAAAGACATTCTCGTAGCCGATCTCCTTTGCCCGTCTGGAGCCATAATCAAATAGTTCACGAATGGCTGACTTCTGGGAAGTCATATCAATATAGTGTTGTGACAGCATGTTTACTCTCCTTATCTGTATTTAAATATTACATTTATGTACTGTGTTCTATTGTATCGCTATTGAGGAAATAATGCAATCCCGGGGGTGTTTTAGGAATAAAACACTAATTAGAAAAAAACGGTTGCATTATATAATGTTAAATGGCATAATTTATTTTAAACAATACTAAATAGAAATTGACAATATATAGACAATGAGATTATAATAAACTAATTAAAATATATTGAAAACAAAGAGGTGATGGATATGACTGAGGCAGGTATGGTAATGGATCGGTTTATGGAACGATTAGGCAATAATGAGTTTGCAAAAGAGAATCAGCCAAATGATGGCCCGGAGATTAGTCTGGATTTTATTGATGAGCAATTGCAGTTATATTCCGAACTTTTGAAATCCGGCATTATAGAAGCAGCTTTGGGTGAGTAAAGGATGGATGCGTTATGCTGAATACGGAGAAGGAACAGACTGATTTTTGCAAAGAGTTTAATATATCAGATGACAAATTCAGAGATTCTCGACTAACATGGATGGAATTGGAGCAGATTGCAGAGGACTTTGAAAGCAAAAGGAATGAACATCAAAACACTTTAAAACGGTACGCAGAGGTATTACAAAAGTGTTCGGGTGTTCATTCTTTCCGTTACAGGGTAAAAGATACGAAGCATTTAATTGAAAAGATTATTCGTAAGAATCCTAAATATCTGGAGATGGGAAATGTGTTATCTTTAAATAATTATGAGCAGGAGCTTACTGATCTGATGGGTATTCGTCTTTTACTTCTGTTTAAGGAGGATTGGCTTGAGGTTCATAATTATTTAATGGAAATGTATAAGGCTGTACTGATAGAGCCGCCATTTGCATATGTGCGGGAAGGCGATGATACTCATTTATATGATGGCAGAATTGAAGTAAGAAAAGAGAAACCATATAGATCTGTTCATTATGTGATTCGCTCAGATAAAGAATTAGCAATTGAAATACAAGTTCGAACTTTATATGAGGAGGCATGGAGCGAGATTGATCATAAACTGCGCTATCCGTATAATCTGACCAATGAAATGCTGGCGAATTATATTAATATTATGAACCGTCTTACCGGGATGGGAGATGAAATGGGAACTTTTATTCATAGTTATATCCGGAATTTTCAAGAGAATTTACAGAATGGCATTTTAGATGATAATGAAGTATATCAGTTTGTTTTGCAAGAAATTAAGAAATGTGATAATGAAGAAATAAAGCAAGCGATAGCGGATAAAATTAAACAGGCTGATAATTATCATGAAATGATGAAAATGTCAGATTTACTAAAGGATACTTTGAAATACAGATAGAGGGGGAATTATGATGGATAAGGAACAGGCTAAGCAACTAAAAGAAGAGTTAAATGAATCATTTACGGATGCGTATATACGTAATGCGGGCGTGCTTATTCATAAATTGGCGGAGCAGTTTTATAAAGAGAATAATCTGAACGGAAAAATTTACTTTAATGATGATATATTTAATCATTGCTTAATTGATATTTTGGTGGATTTAGCACGATTAAAATATTTTCATGATATAAGCAGAGTAAATTATGTTAAATTTATGGCATATACTGCTTCATGGTGTTTAAAGAGAAAACCGTTTCAAATAATAGAAGGTTGTAAAGAAGAGCTTATATATGTCAATGAGAGGTTTGCTTTGACATTGCTTTTACAGGCTGTTAGCTGCTATGATGAAAAAGTGTATTATTGTATGGAAGATCACAAGGAAATTTTAAAGGGTATTGGACAGATTTATTATCATCTTAAATATAGAAATACGAATCCTCAAACGCTAGAACTATTTTTGATAGGATTGGAAAACGGAAAGAAAATGCATTCCCGTTGATGTTTTACCTATGAATTAAGAACTATATTTTATTTTGCTGTTATCCTGGCTGACAGGATACTTGCAGACAAAGTGTATAACATAACAGAAAGAGGAATTGCCATGTTGCATGAAAAGAACAACGATCCGAGAAGCATCATACTGGCCTCCCAGTCACCAAGAAGACGGGAGCTGTTAACACAGGCAGGCTTTCAGTATACGGTAGAGCCTTCCCGGATCGAGGAACAGATTACAGAGCGTCAGCCCTGCAAGGTAGTAATGGAGCTGTCAGAGCAGAAGGCAGAGGATATCTACCAGAGGCATATGGGAGAGGGAAAGGCGGCTGCCGGGACGGTTCCAGTTCATTCTGATCCGGATACGCCGATCCTGGTGATCGGCGCAGATACCATAGTAGCATATCAGGACAGGATACTGGGAAAGCCCCGTTCGGAGGCAGAGGCCTTTGAAATGCTGGAACTGCTTCAGGGAAATACGCATCAGGTATATACAGGAGTGACCCTGGTCTGGAACGAACCGGACGGAAAGCATAAGCATGTATTTTATGAAAAGACAGAGGTCATATGTTATCCTATGACAGAGCAGGAGATTTCCGGTTATATACGAACAGGCGACTGCATGGATAAAGCGGGAGCCTATGGGATACAGACCCGGTTCGGAGTATATATCCGGGAGATACATGGAGATTATAATAATGTGGTCGGGCTTCCCATTGCAAGGCTCTACCAGGAAATGAAAAAGATCAAAGGCTGAAGGAGAACAGATTATGTATTATGTACCAGATGGAACGACCCGTTGCGGGTTTTATGAATGCAGGGAATGCGGTTACCGCTTTTTGGATCTGTCTACAGAGGAGGCAGTCATCTGCCCTGCCTGTGCAGAAGAGATCGACCCGGAGATCGGGCCGGATGAGGTCATGCCGGAGCCGCGAAAGGACGCCCGTCTGCTTCAGATCGCAGAAGGGGAAGACGTGGAAAAGCTGGACGCTCTCTTAAGTCTCGCCATAACCGGCGGTAATTACGAATGGATATAGAAATAACAATAGGAACAGCCGGTCATACAGCTTCCGTATCTATCCCGAACATGGTATAGATCGCGGCCAGATCCTTGCTCTTATCATCATCGTCGAGCTGGTCAAAGGGGATCAGGTCGGTATGGATCTTTTGCAGAGGATCCTTGGCCTTTCCGTTATCCGGAACGCCATGTCTCCAGTTATTCAGATAATGATACCGGCACCAGCGGATATGCTCCAGCTCTGCCAGCAGATCCTTATTGCGAATCACGGCATCGGCAGTGGTTTCTCCCGGCTGACGAAGTATCTCAACCATTTTTTCCCGTACCTTCTGATAATCGGCAGAGGCGATATTGGAATAACGGGTAAAGCTGTCCAGGGAACGGAAGGCTTCTTCTTTTGCCTCCTCCGTATCCGGGCAGTTCTGATATTTCATGGCATAATAATGATTGAAGGCCTTGGCATCCGCCAGCATGGTTTCCTTGAATATCTGTTCCACATTTACGATCTCTTCTGCGGAGCCAAAGATACAGACGCCCTCCCTGGCGAACAGGGAAGAAATGACCTGGTTCAGATAGTCATTGACGTGAATGCTCCGGCAGGTGCTGAAGGTCAGAAGGGTGCTGAGATGTTCCAGATTCTGTTCCGAATCCTGACAGAGGATTAGTCGATCCAGTCCGTTGATGATCTCCATATCAGCAGTCCAGTCCTCCTCATGAAAGATCACCTGATCCGGCGTCATATGCTCGAGCTGTGTATGAATATTCCGGTATTCCGAATAATTACCCCAGATATGATATTCAATGTGCTGCTCCGGCGAGTAGATATTATTCAGTAATCCATAGGTCAGAATATTCTGTCCCAGGATATCAAAGCCGATGATGCCAATCCGGATATTCAGCATCCCCCTGGCGTAATGATCCGCAAGACTGTATTGATCCCAGTACAGTCTTGCGGTATTTTCTTTCAGATTGAAAATGGTCAGATTCGGATCCTCAAGACTCTGGGGCATGATATTTTCCAGACACAGATAGACCTGTCCCTGTTGAAAGTCCTTCTTATATTTCTCATAAAAGGCCAGACCCTCCTGCTCATTCCGGAACAGGATCACATACCGTCCGGCGCGGTCGATCCCATCGGACAGGTCGTCCATACCGCCCTGGATTCCCAGCTTTCCCAGTTTATCAATTAAGGTATCGATATAGATGCTGTCACCATAGATCGCTACAGAATTGGGATTCTTTCCCTTAATCCGGTTTGCCACAGAACGACGGATCTGCTGAAAGGCCACGAAGACACCGCTGGCAGTCATAAGGGGAGCTGTCCAGCGGGCAAGTTCCGATAACAGATTTTCCGGCTGAATCTGAAGCTCCATCACATATATGCAAAGGGCCGCATATAAGGAGTTCAGGACGGTATTCCCGCTCTTACAATTTCCGATAAACCCCAGGATAAACGGGAGACAGAATAAAATGAAATAAAGTATTTTGGTTCGCTTCATCCTCATATGTATACTCCTTCGCCGGCATTTGATTTTTCATCCGGTAAACCGGCAGATATGCCTGTATAATTATTACACTGCTTATAGTCAGTATACAATATCTGATCCGGATATGCTAATATTTTTTGAACGTTATTTAGGAATGAAGAGATTGTATTGATATATATTGTAAAATCTGGTAAAATAACATCAAATATTGTCGAATCAGACAGATGGTTTACTAAAATAGCTTCACTAGATTTATGATTTTAAGCAAAAAAGAAGAAACATGTATAAAGTACGAAAGAGAGAAAAAAATGAAAATGAAATCATGGAAAAAACTGACAGCAGTTGTATTATCTACTATAATCCTGGTTCAAAGCGTGGATCTGTCCGGATTCAGCAGTCTGGTGGTTCCGGCATATGGTTCGGAGGTTCCTTCCGGCCAGGAGGCTTCAGAAGCCGCCCCGGAAACGATCGGGAAGGAAGAAGAGGCCCCGGCAGACAGGGAAGAACAGTCATTGGCAGCGGATGAAGAGGAATGGATTCCGCAAGGAACTGCGCTTCGGTTTGAGAATGGGATCTGTACACAGAGTCTGGACATCATTGATTCCTCCTATCTGACAGACGACCTGATCGTGGAAGGGAATCTGAATCTAAGGGGCAGGCTGCAGTTAAATCAGCATTCCCTGATCGTGAAGGGAGAGGTACGACTTTATTCAGGAGATGTGATCATAGATGGAACCCTGGAAGCGGAGCAGGGAATCAGCTTCTATGGCGGGAGCGTGAACCTGGCAAGGGGAACCCTGATCAGTCACACCTCTTTGCATCTCGAACGGAATGATACAGTGATCCGGATGTCTCATGAGGAGGACAGGATAAGGGTGCAGGGCAATCTCTATGTTGCCGGTGCTTTTACAGGCGGGCTGGAGTTTGCAAAGGGAACGCTGGAGCTTTCCGGTGATTACCTGGAGCTGCCGGACAGCAGAGGCACATTTTCCGGAACCGGCATTCAGGGCGGGGAGGGATTCCGCCTGGTATTAAACGGAGCGGGCAGCCAGATGCTGGATATCCAGTCAGAGGAAACCATGATCCATACCATAGAAATGACGGGAGAGGAGATGCGTCGCCTGTATCTGCCGAAGCGGAATACCGTGGAGGAGTATAACGCTGAGATCTGTGAGATCTATACGGGAATCTACCGGCTGAATCAGGAGATATTTGACTTTGAGGAGGAGAAGAATACCCGGTATGGATCCTATTATTATGATACGGTATATCTGGAGTCCGGAGATTTTAGCAACAAGAAAGCGTATATTAACATTTATGGCGATTTTTTCCTGAACGGGAATCTGAAACTGGAATCCAGTTTAACAGTAAATGGAAATTTTAATGTACAGGGACTGGAGCAGCAGGACGGTGTCGTGGCAGCGACTGCCTCTGAAGGTATCCTGGATATGACCTGCAGCAGATATGCCGTATTGAGTATTCATGGTGATTTTTTAATGAATTCCATGCAGGATCAGACCGGACATCTGACCACAGGCAATATGGCACTGTACGGAAGCCTGTATCAGTATGGGAGCGGGATATCCAACTTTGTCCCGGAGGGAGACTTTTACCTCGATTTCCGGAGATACGCAGACGGAAGCAACTGTAAGATATCCTTTGAGGACCCGGAGCATAACTGGCTGCCGAAGATGTATGCGAACCAGGGAGTGGTTGAGATCCTGAATGAAATTCCCGTAAAAGGGGAATGCTTTGGCAGCTATCACGGGAAGATACGGGTCACCAGTGAGACGATCTCCATGCTGGATTATGTTTCCGGTTCTCTGGAGGTGCATATGGCAGGGGATATCGTTCTGCAACAGAACGTGAATCTGCCGGCTCATGCTGTTGTACTGGATGGAAGCCTGAATCTCAATGGACATACCTTCATTTGTAAGGAGCTTACGTTACCGGATTCCGGCAATGGCTGTCTGGTGATGGAGCAGGAGTCTGATATTCTTCATATCATGGGAGATTTCTATACCGGAAGCCTGCATGCCTGTGAAGGTCTGAATCGGGGTACGATACTCTTTGGCGGAAATGTGACCCAGAAGGACATGGGGACACCGGACAATCTGGTGACAGGAGAGGGCCTGAAGGTTGTATTCAATGGTGCGGGTACGGTACAGGAGGTTTCCTTTGACAGTGAGGAATCCGGTCTGCATACGGTCGAGATCCGGAATGGAACCGGAGGACATACCCGTTTTCTGACTGCAGTTTCCATTGCAGATCTGACCGATGTGAATGGAACTCTGATTCAGCCGACAGAAGGCGTGACGGGATATACTCTGACAGAGGATACCGTTGTCAACGGGAATCTGTGGCTGATCGGGGGAACCCTGGATCTGAACGGTCACAGCCTGCGGGTAACGGGAGACATATATGCAGAAGCAGGTGATATCAGCATTAATAAGGGTGTATTACTGGTCGAAGGCGACCTGCGGATACAGGGCTGCTCCGGCGGGGAAGGGGAACCTGCATTCTGTGGCAGCTTTGCCAGATTACAGATGAACGATGCAGAGGATACCGTTATCGTGCAGGGGGATTTCTATGAGCAGCGGGAGGATCGGCATACCATTACCTCGGGTAGTCTGAAGCTGGCGGGGGATCTGTATGCTCTGTCCGGCCTGCAGTCCTTTGGAAGGAATTGTAATCTGATCCTGAATGGAACGCAGGCCCAGACCCTGGATGGCAGCAGCGGTGCATGGAATATCGGTACCCTGAGACTGGAAAACCCGTCTCAGATCCGGTTTGCAGGCGATGTTATCGTGAACGGCAGCTTATATGATTCCGGCTGCGGGAAAACGGGAACCGTCCAGATCACCGGACTGGGGGTGCTGGCATCCGATTATACCGGGGATGTTCAGATCAGTCCGACCGGCAACGGTTCAGCAGTCCTGAGGCAAAACACCAGAATACAGGGAAATCTGTATATGAACCAGTCCTCCAGTCTCGACCGGTATACGTTACAGGCAGACTGTGTGGAGATCAACCGGAGCTGCAGTATCGAGAGGGGAACGCTGCAATGTAATACCCTGCATATGAATGCCCCGATTTCCATGACGGAGGAGCAGGGAAGCATCCTTGTGCGGGACTTTTATGTAAACCTGAAGCAGAATGCGCCGGATCTGCGGGCGGGAACGATCCTGCTGCAGGGCAGCTTCGTAGAAGAGGGCAGCCTTTATTCCTTCTGTCCGAACGGAACCCATAAGACGGTTCTTCAGCTTGCAGAGGATTATACGGAAGAACCGAGGCTCGCATTCAAACGGAGTGGCAGCCGCTTTCAGATTCTACAGCTGGATACAGAGCTTTCTGCATATGCTTATGACCGGGAGGCCAGAGCCCTTGCAGTCGAGATAATCGGAAATTATGGCGATACGGAACCACCTGTGGCGCCAGAGGAGTGTTCAGTATCAAAGGTCTCCTACCGGACGGCGACGCTGAACTGGTCTCCGGCAGCAGACGATTCCGGTATTCTGGAATATCGCATTTATGAAAACGGTATATTGCTGGCGGCAACCGCCTCCTGTGATTATACAGTGAAAGATCTTCTTCCGGGCAGCACCCACATCTATCAGCTGCAGGCAGTAGATCTGTGTGGAAATACTTCGGAATACAGAGAGCTTATTGTGGAAACCCGGAAGGATGTCACACCACCGAAGGCAGCAGGTTCCTTTTCCTGTGGCAGTCAGCTCACTGCGACCACTGTACCCTTAAGCTGGCGGGCGGCATCCGATGATGATGTCCTTCTGCATTATAATCTCTATCGGGATGATGCGCTGTTATGCGAGGTGACCGGCACCTCTTATGTAGACCGTACAGTGGAGGAAGGGGTAACCTATACCTATTCCATTGAAGCGGAGGACTGGTCGGGCAATGTATCTGCAAGAACATCCTGTACCGTAACGCCCCTGGCTCCGCCTGACCCGGTCACCGGCCTGAAGGCGGTGTGTGATGAGGGCGTTCTGACCGTATCCTGGGACGGAAATAACCGGAATGTATCGGTATACCGGCTGGATATTTATATGGATGGAAGCTTCTGTGACAGTAAGCGGATTGCTGCAGGAGAGGAGAAGCATTATACGCTTTCCTCGATCTACGGGTTCAAAGCAGGCACCTATGTCTGTACGGTCTATCCGCAGTCTGCAGCCGGTCAGACGGGCAGGGAGGTTTCCGTCAGTCTGGATCATCCGGGCGATCTGCAGCCGCCAGCTGTTACAGTTACCGGCTTTCACAGCAGCGGGATCGTAAATGAGGATACCAGGATACAGGTGAAAGTCCGGGATAACTGCGTGATCCGGGATGTCAGGGTGGAGTATGCACCGTCTGACAGCGATAACTGGATTTCGTTATATAGCGTCTATGATCGAAGGCCATGGAGCGGAGATATGACCCGGGAGATTCTGTTTCCTGTCTCCGGCCTGAAGGGAGATTATAACCTTCGTATTACGGCTGTAGACAGAAATGAGAATACAACAACAGAGGTTATTCCGCTGGCAGTCAACTATAAGGACGTCAATATTATAACCGTTACCAAAGCGGAAGCGAAGGCAGGAGGGATCCATCTGGAGTGGGAGGCAATGCGGCCGGATGAGATCGCCTGTTACCGGGTGAAGGGAACTGCGGAGAATGGCAGTGTGGTAGAGAGGCAGGTAAGCAATGCCTTGTGTGATCTTTACGGTTTATATCCGGATATGAATTATAGCATTCAGATAACACCGTATAAGTCTGATGGAACGGATCTGCTGCCGGCAGAGCCTGTAGAGGTGCGGACCCTGCCGGATGTTACCCCGCCGGGGATTATCCTGTATACGACAGGAAAATATGTGAGCCAGACCTGTATCTTCTCAGCTTCTGTCAGAGACGATATTGGAATTCAGAGGGTGGAGTTCTCCCGCTCTCAGGATGGAGAAAACTGGGAAATTCTGGATGAAAAGATTTATAGCGAACCGGAGCAGGAGCAGGAGATCCGATTCGAGATTGATACAACGAAGCTGGAGGACGGGATCTGTTATTTGCGGGTGGTTGCTTATGATTTTAATGGAAATGCCAGTGACAGTGCGGAGGGAAGCCGGGAATATCAGATTGATAATACACCGCCCGCAGCTCCGGCCGGCATAACCGGTCAGTTAAGCAACAGTGCTATCCATCTGCGCTGGGAAGCCGATCCGTCAGAGGATATCAGTTATTACAACCTGTATCGAAAAACTGCGGAGGAGGAATGGACATCCTATGCGCAGATCAATAAAAACTGCAGCTATACGGATAGCAGGATTGAACCGGATCAGATCTACACCTATCGGATCACGGCAGTGGATGAGGCGTGGAATGAATCCGGCTATTCTATGGAATATTCCGTATCCACGAAAGAAGATACGGAGCCGCCTTCGATCCCCCGGAGTGTGGTCTGTACCGGAAAGACCGGCAGCAGTATCCGGCTGGAATGGTGTGCTTCTTCCGATAATATCGGTGTAAAGGAATATCAGATCTATCGGGATGATACACTGGTTCAGACGACAGAAAGCACCGGCTGCCAGGATACCGGCCTGCAGACAGGGAAGTATTATACCTATACAGTACGGGCGGTTGACTGGCGGGGAAATGTATCCGGATCCAGCGAAGCGCTCCTGGCCAGCACTGCTGTAACAACAGTACGGGATATAACACCGAAGAATTATGAAAGCCTGGGAGCGGAGTCTGTCCAGGTAACGTTCGGGTGGAACCGATATCTGCCGGACGGAGTCTATCAGCTGACCGGCGAGTATTCCCGGGACGGTCATAGCTGGGTACAGATCGAAGCGCAGAGAAGCATTTCTGCTGCTGCTGTAAACCGATCCTCCTTTGAATGGAGTCTGAAGGATCTGGAGGAGGGAGAGTATCAGCTTCGCATCCGGATCACAGACCCGGAGGGAAATGAGGTCAGTGCGGTTCAGACTTATTATATTGACAAAGAGGCACCGGAGCCGGTCCGCCAGCTTCAGGTAAAGGAGGAGAGAAATACAGTCCGGCTGTACTGGGATAAGTCTGTCAGTGCGGATCTGTACGGATACCGGATCTATCGCAGGACAGAAGCGGATGGAGAATGGCTTCCGGTCCGTGACGTGGAAGCGGAGGTTACAACCTGTACGGATACGGACGTAACGGAGGAATACCAGTATCAGTATGCCATTGGAGCCTATGATATCTATGAACATATCAGCGGGCTGACAGAAAGCGAATGGATTACGGTGGGGGAGGATACCATTGCACCTGAGGTGGTATCGTTACTGCCCCAGAACCAGATTCTTTCCGGCAGGGCAGCTCTGCAGGTAAAGGCGGCTGACAACCGGAGCGTAGCGAAAGTACGGGGAGAATATTATGACGAGCCTGCCGGCCGGTGGCTTCTACTGGATGAAGTGACAGCAAGGGAGAACCAGGCAGAGCTTATATGGGATACGTCTGCACTCCATGGACGCTATAAGGTACGGATATGGGCGGCAGATAAGGCCGGTAATGAGAATGCGACGGCATTTGAACAGTATTATGATATTGATAATGTAGGAATATCAAAGGTTCCGAATTTCCGTGGGACAGCCCTGACCAATTCTGTGGTGCTGGCCTGGGATGCAGTTCCGGAGGATGATTTTGGGTATTTTTCGGTTGAACAGCTTACAGAGCAGGGCTATCAGGAAATCGGCAGAAGCACCACTATATTGGGTTATCAGGCAGACGGGCTGGAGGCAGAAACCGAATATACCTTCCGGGTTGTGGGGTATGACCTGTGTGGAAACCGGGGAGAGGAATCGGAGCCGGTAACGCTTGTTACAGCTGCGGATACTACAGCCCCGGTGGTAACAGCCGTCCGGACAGCGGATGGAAGGATGGTCTGTCATGACCGGCTTCCGTTGTTCCTGCAGGCATCTGATAATACAGGGCTTGCATCTTTCCGGCTGGAGTATTCTCTGGATGGGGAGGACTGGCGCCTGCTGGCAGAAATGGAATGCGGTGGTTCCAGAGTATGGAGCGGGAGCTATGACTGGGATGTGAGTGGACTGCCCGAGGGATCTGTTCATATACGGGGAATCGTGAAGGACAGCAGGGGCAATGCAAACAATGAGGATCAGTATGTTGTAGAATACGGGATCGACCATAGTGCGCCGGAGCAGGTAAGCGGGGTCCGCTGGAAGGAAGCGGAGGGAATCCCTGTTCTGGAATGGAATCCGGTGGCAGACAATGATATACAGGCCTATCGGGTCATCATTACGGATGGAAACGGAGGAGAGATCCAACAGGACTGCCGGTCATTGTTCTATGAGCATCGGCAGGCAGGTGTCGGTCAGACCTACATCTATCGGGTATGTGCGATCGATCAGGCAGGTAATGCAGGCGCAATGTCTGTACCGGTTGCCGGGACAAGAGGAGCCGATACGACTCCGCCGCAGATACGGAGCCTGACTCCGGCTGCGGACAGACCGGTTTGCGGAAGTGTTACGCTGTCTGTCATGGTTACGGATAATACAGCTGTTCGGGAGGTAAGCTTCTATTATCAGGAGGCGGATGCACAGGATGGTTCTGTACAGTGGATCGGAACCGTAGAAAGTGAAGACGGGAACGGAACCCTGACCTGCAGCTGGGATACTGCAGAATATCCGGATGGAATGTATCGGATCCTGGTACAGGCAACCGATACATCCGGCAATAAAAGCGACTGGCTTACCGCGGAATATCAGCTGGATAATACTCCGCCGGAACGGGCAGTCCTGTTGGGGACTCCGGGAAACTACAGCTGTATCCTGGACTGGAGTCCAAGGGGACTGGCAGCGGAGGAGCTGACCTATGAGCTGTATCGGCGTTCCGGAGCAGATGAGACGTTCCAGTGCTTGTATCAGGGAACGGAAACAACTTATACAGATTCTGATGTATCACCGGATTTTGAATATGGATATAAGGTTTGTGCTATTGATGCAGCGGGTAATACGTCCGAAACCTATGTGACCTGTATCCGGCCGTATGACATTGATGATACAGCGCCTGTTGCGTTTATTGCTGCGAATACCGTAACCGTGGAGGGATATGAACAGCTCCTGGATGGTACCCAGTCCATGGATAATCAGGGAATAAAGAGCTTTCACTGGAGCTTTGGAGACGGTACGGAAGGTACAGGCGCCAGACCCCGTCATATCTACGGGACACCGGGAAGCTATACGGTGACTCTGACCGTTACGGATAAGAGCGGTAATTCCAGTACGGATACCACGGTGGTTAAGGTCCTGAAAAAGGATCTTGTAGGAGCCATGACCGTTACAGTTACAGACAAAAACGGGACACCGGTACCAGGAGCCAGCGTTTATCTGCAGGCGGCAGATGACAAGAATGAGCTGTTCATCACAGATGAGTATGGGCAGTGCAGGATCGTGGCAGAGCCGGGCAGCTACAGGGCGGCGTTCTTTAAGACGGGCTATGTGGCAAAGGAAGAAAATCTTGATATACGCATATTTGAAGAACGGACCCGGAATGTCGTTATGACGAAGGGCGATGCCGTTGGCGGAAACCTGACGGTGAGAAAGCTGAATTTTCAGGAAATGGTAGAGGCAGGGATTGATTTCTCTGCGCCGGAGAACCAGCATATTTTCATTTTTATTACCACACTGACTTTTGAGGAGAGGAAACGCCCGGTCATTGCTTATATCAATAGTGAGGGGAAGCAGGTTTCTGTTCCGGACAATATCAATGGTGATGAGGAGGAGGAAGAAGATCGAAAGGAGAGAGAACGCTCCAAAAGGGAGGACAGATATTATATACTGGATGATGACAGACAAAATGCGAAGGATGAGGAGGAAGCCCCGACGATCGTAAAGATCAGCATTTCTCAGCAGATCTCCTGGCTGAAGGATATGTATGAGGCGAGACTGACCATATTCAACCGTGCTGAGGGCAGCAGCCTGATGCTGACGGATAATAGAGCATCCATCCGGCTTCCACAGGGCATCAGTCTGGCCAGAACCGCGGCACCCCAGTCTCTGGAGCAGAATATGGGAGTGATACGGGGCGGCCAGTGTGAGCAGGCGGTATGGTATCTGAAAGGGGATGTACCGGGCATATACAGGATCAATGCCGCCTTTCACGGAACCCTGATGCCGTTTCAGTCTCCGGTCTCTGCGGAGTTTGAGTCCAATGAGTTCCATGTGAATGCAGGAGAAGGCCTGGTATTATATATCCTTCCGGAAGCCAAGGCAGAGTATAATGAGGATTATTATGTTTATTTTGTGCTGCGGAATGAGGGGGATACGGAATTCTACAATATCAATACAACCTTTGGAAATGCTTCTCTGAGACGAAGCTTTCGGGTGAGTCCGGAAACCAACGGGGCGCTGCCGGTCATGTCGGACGGAGATTATATTTCGATCCCGTGTCTCCGACCGAAGGAAGAGATCCGGGGCGTTTATGTGGCGGTCTGCCGGGAACCGGCCGATAATCCGGATAAAAAGTGGATCCGGTATCTGAAGCTGATGAAAACGGAGGTAGAGATATTACAAGGAAAGAATCTGGGAATCGCTATCAAGACAAAGGAAGTGGAATCGCATTTTGATATACCGGATGTCTTTTATTGTGAGATCGATCCGAGCAAGCTGGCCGGGGATCCGGTAGATACCTGGAGCGGCGGTTATGTGGAGGAGAGAGATATTCTGTCAATGGGAGGAACGGATGCATTTGCCATAACCATGCAGTACAATTCCCGGCTGACAGAGGAATGCGGTGCATTTGGCTACGGATGGGTATATAATTACGAGTCAAGGCTGGTGGATCAGAAGGACGGAACCCTGCGTTATTATACGAATCCCAACGGGTACTATACCTTTGTCATGGATCATATCGAGGAGCAGGAGCCCTGGACTGTGGATGCAGAAGGAAATTATGATCTGAACCCGGATATGCTTGCTCCGGAGCAGACCTATAGCTGTATGTCCAGGCCGGGCTGGCGGCTGTCCAGAGCAGCGGACGGTACCTATGTGCTGGAGGATGATACGCAAACCATTTATACCTTCTCTGCGGAGGGAATGATAACCGGTAAAACAGACCGGGACGGCAGGAGTATTACCATCAGTCAGAGTGACGGACAGGTAAGGATCACAGATCAGCTAAGCGGCAGAAGCTTTACCTGCGACCGGAATGCAGATGGATTAATAGAAACGATCACCGACAGTGCAGGACGGAGCGCTCATTTTTACTATGATGCGGCTCAGCGGTTAAGTATCTATGAAAACGCACTGGGTGAACGGATCTATTATACCTATGATGATAAGAACCACATCCTGACCGGTGCATACCAGGATGGCGTGAAGTATGTTGTAAATACCTACGATGAGGATGGACGGGTACTGACCCAGGATGACGGAATGGCTGAAACACCGCTGATGTCATTTGACTACAGTCAGAATGAGGAAAACGGACATACCATTACAACGGTGACAAACCGCCTTGGCTATCAGCGAAGGCTGGAGTATGATGCCTACGGTAATATCTGTCAGGAGACCAATGAGGCCGGACAGACGCTGACCCGTACCTATGATGAGAACGGGAATGAGATCACCCTGCAGGATGCCAATGGCAACAGCAAGGAGTGCGTATATGATGAACAGAATAATATGATCCGGGTACAGGATGACAGCGGAACGGTCACCACTCTGGAGTATGATGAAAATAACCAGATAATTGCCGCAGAAAACGGACAGCAGGAAGGAATCCATATCCGGTACAATGACAGGAATCAGGTGACGGAAACCATAGATCAGAATGGAGCCGTGACCAGCTATGCCTATAATGACGCGGGACAGGTTCTGGCCAGAACGGATTCCGCAGGCACTACTGCGTATACCTATGCCGGCAGGGATATGATCCGGACAACGGATCCTTCTGGCGCAGTTACGGAGATTCAGTATGATGCCGCCGGACAGGTTACAGAGATCCGGGACGGGTATGGCGTTCTGCAGTCCTGCCGGTATGACAGGCTGGGCCGGGTGGTAGAAAAAACAAATGCCGCCGGCGGAACCATTACTTATACCTATGATATACATGGCAATATTCATACAGTCACAGATCCTTCCGGCGGTGTTACGACTTATGAATACAATGATAACGGATGGCTGGAACGTGTCCGGGAGCCCGATGGAGGCAGTCTTTCCTATACGCTGAATGCGGAAGGCTGGATCACTGCTGTTACAGACAGCCTGGGACGTACCCGGAGCTATGAATATGATTCCACCGGAAATATCGTGACAGAGACGGATCCGGAAGGGAACCAGACCCGCTATACCTATGATGGAGGAGGCAGGGTATTAACTACCACCGGGCCGCAGGGCAGCCAGACAGCAACCGCTTATCTTCCGAATGGAAAGACAGAGAAAGAAACAGACAGCAGTGGAAGAGAGATTGCCTATACTTATGATCAAAATGGAAGGATTACCGGTATCACTTCTAATACGGGAGAGACACAGAACCGCGAATACGACCCTGCCGGGAATCTGACTGCTGTTACGGATGCCATGGGCGGACGGACAGAGTACACCTATGATGAGCAGGGAAATGTACTGTCAGTCAAGGATCCGATGGGTGCAGTGACCCGATATGAATATGACGGAAACAATAATGTAATCCGGCAGACGGACGCCCTTGGAAATCAGACTGCCTACACCTACGATGGCAGGAACCGTCTGACCCGGGTCACCCGTGCAGACGGCAGTACCATCACCCTGGAATACGACGCCGGCAACAACATCATAACGGCCACAGACCCTGCCGGCAATACCACCGGCTACGAATACGACAGCCAGAACCGCTGTACCCGTATCGTGGACGGTTATGGAACGACCATTGAAGCAACCACCTATAACTATGCAGGAAAGCCGGTTACCGTGGCTGACGCCCTGGGCAACATCACCTATACCAGCTACGACACCGAAGGACAGGCCACCGCCATGACCCAGACCAGCGGAGAAGAAGAACAGGCAGCATCCTACACCTATGATCAGCTGGGCCGGCTCACCCGGACCATAGACAGCATGGGGAATCCGGTCGGCATCACCTATGATGCCCTGGGCAACATCACCCGCGTCACGGACGCGAAAGGAGGCACCACCACCTACGAATACGACACCTCCGGCAACCTCACTGCAG
>CAJULG010000006.1:0-81537 GCA_910587045.1 uncultured Lachnospiraceae bacterium
ACGGAGATTACGGTAATTGGTCGCAGTACCGATCAAGATAGCGACCAAGTAACCGATCAAGATAAAACGCCGATTGAGCGGATTCTCTCCGCTCTCGGCGATGAAACGCTCTCGGCTACAGATCTTATGGAACGGCTCGGACTTTCTCACAAACCGACTTTCCGCAAAAACTATCTGAACCCTGCCCTAGAGCAGAAACTGATTGAGCGCACAATTCCCAACAAGCCAAACAGCAAAAATCAGAAGTATAGAAAACACCAAAACCTAGAGAAAGAGTGCTAACAATGGCACTCTTTCTTTAGGTTCTACAACACCGACTCTTTCTGTCTCAAATCAATGCTAAATGTAATACTCGTGACAACATTACACTCCCCAATATAATGCCGAATTGTTTTGCCAAATAATAGACTTTCGCCAAAAGATAACTCTCGCTCTACCCACAGTCTATCCCCCTAGGTAAACCAATTCCCTCATACCCATTCTGCGGAAACTGAAACACACATCCATTTTTTCCCAAAATCGGCGGAAACCTTTGATTTACGGGGCTTTTCTCGTCAGCAGAGCCACTGTTTCAACATGCCCACTATGTCCAAACTGATCCACAACCCCAACCTTCTTCAACCCATACCCCATCCTCCTCATTCGTCCCACATCCCGTGCCAGGGTTGCCGGATCACAGCTCACATAAACCATGCGCTCCGGTGCCATCTTCACAATGGTTTCCAGCAATATCTCATCACAGCCTTTTCTGGGCGGATCCACTACAATCACATCCGGATGTCGTCCTCTGTTGTCACCAGTCCGATAGAATTCCGGCACAACCTCCTCCGCCTTTCCGCAAAAGAACTCCACATGATCCATACCATTAATCCTTACATTTTCTCTAGCATTCTCAACTGCCTGGGGAACGATTTCCACACCATAGACCTTGCCGGCCTTTTTTGCCAGACAAAGCGATATCGTCCCGATCCCGCAATACAGATCCCAGACCACCTCTTCTCCATGCAAATCTGCATACTCCAGCGCTTTATCATATAATACCTTTGTCTGTATCGGATTAACCTGATAAAAAGAAAGTGGTGAAATACGAAACTGAATATCACCAATCTTATCCGTGATATACGGATTTCCCATCAAAACCTTACAGGTATCTCCCAGAATACGATTTGTTTTATCTTTATTAACATTAATACTTAGACTTTTCAGTTCAATATATCCAAGGCGCTTTTCTTCCGCTTTCTCTGTTTCTACATTATCTCCACTGACAAACTGCTCCAATATCTGTATACTTTCCTGTGCTGCTCTTTGATTATATGCCTGCACTGCATGTAATAAATGCTTCCTCAACTCCATTTCACAATCAGCAGATTCGTTAGAAGTCTTTCCGGTACTGCCCTTCTGAGGAAAAGCATTGCGGGATGATAAGGAAGGCAGATCCTCTCCATTGATTACTATACACACCATTAACTCACCCGTAGCATACCCTACTCTGGTTAAAATGTGCCGTACCAGGCCCTTATGTGCCTCTTCATTATAGATAAAACTATCTGTCCGATCCTGCCAGTCCTGCAACCAGATACGCAATTCTTTTAAAATATAACGATTGATCGGATGCCCGATTTTACAATCCTCCAGGTCAATAATAGAATGGGTTCTGCCTGCGTAAAAGCCAATCTGCACCTTTCCATTCTTGTCTGCTCCTACCGGAAACTGCATCTTATTCCGGTAATGATAGGGGCAGGCCATTCCGGAAATCGGCTCCATGATATCAGACACATCCTCCATGCCGCCAATCCGCTCCAGACAGTTCCTTACTTTATTCCATTTATATTCCAGTTGTTTTTCATAGGCCATATGCATGAGCGTACAGCCACCACAGCTCCGCGCTTTTGAACATAGAGGCATAACACGATACGGAGATGGCGTGATAATTTCTTCCAACCGGCCATAGGCATACTGCTTTTTTACCTTCACGATCCGCACACGGGCCAGATCCCCGACAATCGTATCCTTTACAAAAACAGCAATTCCCTTTTTTTCTGCATGATCCCGTTCGTCAACTCTGGTTGTGTCAGCCTTATCACTGCCCGTTACACTCCCGGCATCAAATTCCGGATGAGCCTCCTCAATAATATGGCCGATTCCTTCCCCATCCGTTCCCATATCTTCTATTTTTATATCATATATTTCATTTTTCTTCATTCTTCTCGTTGCCTGTATTCCTACACATTTGGCTTCGATGTAGCCCTCAGATTACTTTCGAAATTCCGGTTATATCCCATCCAGGCTCCATTCTCATCCTTATTCTTCAGCTCTTCAATAAATATCTGCATCTTCGCATCCGTATTATCTGCAAAGGATAATGCCAGTGCTTCAATCAAGGCAGGCTTCTTTGGAGAGCCAAATTCCAGTTCCCCATGGTGTGCCAGCACGCAATGCTTCAGTTCATTTTCCAGCTTTGCCGGAAATCCTTGAATCTCCTTCATCTTTTGATCCAACATAATAGTACACATCACAATATGCCCGACCAGCTGCCCTTCATCTGTGTAATCATTTTCCGGAAACTCTGATAATTCATCTATTTTCCCAAGATCATGGCAAATAGCAGAGGTCAACAGCAGATCCCGGTTCAGTACCGGATACTGAGACGCATAGAAATCACACAGCTTTGTAACTGCCAGCGTATGCTGCAACAGGCCTCCAATAAAACCGTGATGAATGGACTTTGCAGCAGAATGCTGCTTAAACCGTTCTGTAAATTCCTTATCCTCCATAAATATCTTCTCTAATAACTGATGCAGGTAGGTATCCTGAATACTCTTCATAAAACCGGTTAATTCCTGATACATTTTCTCTGTATCATACTCCGAACAAGGCATATAGTCCGCTACCACATACTCCCCTTCCTGAGCCTTCCGTACCTGCTTTACGTTCAACTGCAGATTGTTCTGAAAACTGACCACCTGTGCAGTCACTGCAATATAATCCATAGCATCAAAATGAGCAATTCCATTATTCAAATCCCACACCTTGGCATCTATAATACCGGTTCTATCCTGCAACAGCATGGAAAAATAATTCTTTCCCGCCTTCGTCTGCATTGACTGCTTTGTCTTACAGAAATAGATCGCATTGATCATTTCACCCTCGTGCAACGTATTAATATAATTCATGGTGTCCCCTTTCCATTTCCATTACAGCTCAGGCACAAGATGCATCCCGTCTGAATATACCCCCTGGCCGGCATTCGAACTGTAAAACTCATATTGCTAGTATACTCCAAGCCCTGTCAATTCACAACCACATTTCTTCCATCCCGCTGCCAGAAGGTAATATATACAGATTTTTATAGACCATCCCCCGCAAATGATGATATAATGAACGCATAAACGCGAACGCAGTGACGTAGAATATTAGGCGGCTGCTTGCAGCCAGACAAATATTCAAGGAACTATGTTCGTGCAACGAACACCGAAAAACCGAAGGTTTTGAGGTGAGCGTTTATGCAGATTGTAATCATGGTTCAATAACGCGAACGCAGTGACGCAGAATATTAGGCGGCTGCTTGCAGCCAGACCGGGATGATCGGATTCCGATAAGGCTATAGTATATAGAAAACATAAAAGACAGGTAAACCATCATGAATAACCGTTCATTACGAATACTGGAATACAATAAAATCATTGACATGCTGATACCAAATGCCGGCTCTCCTATGGGCCAGACCCTTTGCAGGCGTTTAAAGCCTCTAACAGACCATGCAGAGATCATACGCATGCAGGAGGAAACCAGAGATGCCCTGACCCGGCTGTATAAGCAGGGAAGCATCTCCTTTTCCGGCGTTACGGATATTGGAATGTCCTTAAAGCGTCTGGAGGTAGGTGCCACTCTGGGTACTTCAGAGCTGTTAGATCTGGCCCGCCTGTTGGATAATGCTAAAAGCGTACGTCAATACGGTGTATCCGAGGAGGAGGGACAGGAGCCGGACTGCCTGGAGGCACGCTTTCTGGATCTGATGCCTCTGGAGCATATCAGCCGGGAAATTCACCGCTGCATCCTCTCCGCAGATCAAATCGCAGATGATGCCTCTGCCGGATTAAAGGATATCCGCCGCTCCAAGAAGCAGATCAACGAAAAGATTCATACCCAGCTCCTGAAGATCATCAATTCCCAAAATAACCAGTCTCTGTTACAGGACAGTCTGGTTACCATGCGGAACGGACGTTACTGTATACCGGTAAAACAGGAATACCGGAACAGCTTCTCCGGTATGATCCATGATCAGTCCTCCAGTGGTTCTACTTTGTTTATCGAACCAATGTCGGTGGTAAACCTGAACAACGAGTTAAAAGATCTGGATAATAAAGAGCAGCTGGAAATCGAACGGATTCTTGCCTCCTTAAGTGAACAGGCGGCTTTTGAACTGGAAATCATCCAATGCAATATAACACTTTTGACGGAACTGGATTTTATCTTTGCACGGGCAAAGCTGGCAAAATCCTACCAGGGAACCGAACCGGTATTCAATTCCCGTGGTTATATCCATATCAAAAAGGGCCGGCACCCCCTTTTAGATAAAGCCTCCGTTGTACCGATTGATATTACTCTTGGCGATGCCTATTCCATGCTCATCGTAACCGGGCCAAATACCGGAGGAAAGACCGTTTCCCTAAAAACCGTTGGTCTTTTCACCCTGATGGGACAATCCGGCCTTCATATTCCTGCCTTTGAAGGTTCTGAACTGTGTGTATTTCAGGATGTGTTTGCTGATATTGGAGACGAACAAAGTATTGAGCAGAGCCTCAGTACCTTTTCCTCTCATATGTCCAATATTGTATATATTATAAAACATGCCACCCCGGATACTCTGATTCTGTTTGATGAGCTGGGCGGCGGAACGGATCCGGTGGAAGGTGCTGCTCTGGCGATCGCAATCCTGAACCAGCTCCATCGACAGGACATCCGGTGTATGGCCACGACGCATTACAGCGAATTAAAGACCTTTGCCCTCTCCACGGAAGGCATCGAGAATGCAAGCTGTGAATTCGACCTTGCCTCTCTTCGCCCGACCTATCGGTTAATGATCGGCATTCCAGGGAAATCCAACGCGTTTGCCATTTCAAAAAAGCTTGGCCTGCCGGATTCCATCATAGAAGATGCCCATTCTCAGTTAGATGCCTCTGCCCTGGATTTTGAAGGGCTCATCAGCGATCTGGAACAAAGCAGAAAGACGATCGAAGAAGAAGAACGGAAGGCCGCTGCATATAAAGAAGAGATCGAAGCCCTTCGCAATCAATTAAAGGCAAAGCAGGAATCTCTGGAGCAGCAGCGGACAAAGCTTCTGAAAAACGCAAGAGAAGAAGCGCTGGAAATACTGGAGGAAGCAAAAGAAATCGCCGACCAGTCTATCCGAAAATATCAAAAATGGGAACGAAATCCGGCAAAAGCGGACAACAAAGCAATGGAAGCAGAACGCAGTAAGCTGCGAAATAAGCTAAAGACCCTGAATGGTGATATGGAGCATCATAAAAAGCGTCGTCATTCCGTCCATAAGGCGGAGGATTTTCAGCTTGGTGATACGGTATATATTATCAGCATGGACACCACAGGTACGGTTTTGTCCCTGCCCAATTCCAGGCAGGAAATCTCTGTACAGATCGGCATTTTACATGTAACGCTGCCCATAAGTGATTGTGAGATCACAGACGCACCAATACAGGAGCCTTCCGGACCGGTTCGCAGGAAATCACAAATGAACCTGGAACGTGCTGCTTCCATAAGGCCGGAAATCAATGTGATCGGACTTACTGTAGACGAAGCCACCTCCAGAATCGACAAATATCTGGATGATGCACTTCTCTCCAATCTGTCACAGGTTACGATCATACACGGAAAAGGGACCGGTGCATTACGAAAAGGAATACAGGAATATTTAAAACGCCAGAAGCATGTAGGCTCCTTCCGTAGCGGTGAATTCGGAGAAGGGGACATGGGCGTAACGATCGTTGAATTAAGATAATCAAGGAGGCACCATGGATAAACAACGTATTTTAATTGTAGATGATGATGAAAACATTGCAGAGCTGATATCACTTTACCTGGTAAAGGAATGCTTCGACACCCGGATCGAAGAAAACGGAGAGGCCGCCCTTAAAGCATTCCAGGAATACCAGCCCCATCTTATCTTACTGGATATCATGCTGCCCGGCATGGATGGATACGAAGTCTGCAGCGAAATCCGCAAGACAAGCCAGGTACCTATCATCATGCTCTCTGCCAAGGGAGAAGTCTTTGACAAAGTACTCGGTTTGAAACTGGGAGCTGACGATTACATTATGAAGCCGTTTGATTCGAATGAGATGGTCGCCAGAGTACGTGCCGTACTTCGTCGTTATCAGCCGCCTGCTTCCGCTGGAGGCAATACTATGATCGCCTCTGCATCCTATACCGGAGACTATGTGGAATATGATGGATTGATCGTCAACATTTCCAACTATACCACCACCATTCACGGAACCACTCTGGAAATGCCGCCAAAAGAGCTGGAACTGCTCTATTTTCTTGCCAGTCAGCCAAACCAAGTCTTCACCAGGGAGCAACTGCTGGATCGTCTTTGGGGGTACGAGTATATAGGCGATACCCGTACCGTTGATGTACACGTAAAACGGATCCGGGAAAAGCTTCCGGAAAATCCTAACTGGGCATTAACGACCGTCTGGGGTGTCGGTTATAAATTCGAGGTTCGATAATGTACAAGCGCTTTTTTGATAAAATTGCATTAAGCTATCTCATCATCATTATGGTAATATTCATAGTGATCGTTCTCTATGCCTCGAATACCACCCGGGAAAAATTGATTGCTGAGAAGCAGGAAAATCTGGAAAATCAGACACACTTCATAATTGAAAAGTATATCAGTCCCTATGAAACGGATCAGATCACAGCAACCGAATTACAAAAGTACCTAAATGATCTGGAGGATTCCCTGAATGTCCAGGTCTGGTATTGTGACCGTGATGGCGATCTTCTGTTTCTCTCTCATCCGGAGCAGTATGAAGATCTGCCTGAGAACCTGAGCGATTTAGACAATTCCGGTATCCTTACCGGTACCTTCTCCCAGATCGGAGATTTCTATCATTCCTTTCCGGAAGAAATGCTGACCTATGGAGTATTATGGGAGGATACCGAATCCTCTGCCTCCGCTATTCTTATATTACACGCTCCGTTCAGCCAGATTTCAGATGTTATGGAAAATATGTTCCTGAACTTTCTGGTTCCGATCTGTATCCTGATCATCCTCTCCATGCTGCTTCTGCTCTATCTTGCCCGTCGGATACTGGTGCCTTTAAACCGGCTCAGCCTGGTAGCCAGAGAATATGCATCTGGAAACTTTGAGATTAAGACTAAAATTACATCCAACGATGAAATCGGAGAACTGGCATCCAATCTGGAATATATGGCATCTGAATTAAATAAGCTGGAAGAATACCGCAGGGCTTTTATTGCAAATGTATCTCATGATTTTCGTTCCCCGTTAACTTCGATCAAAGGATATATTGAAGCCATGCTGGATGGTACCATACCAGTAGAAAATCAGGAACGCTACCTGAAGATCGTCCTGACTGAAACGAATCGATTAACAAAGCTTACATCAAGTATGCTGGAATTAAACCGGTCTGAAGCCTTAGGGTTAAAATTGAACTTTAGTGATTTTGACATCTCAGATATTATTGACTCCATCATAGATGTTTTTGAAGGAGTCTGTAACAAACGGTATATTGTAATCCGAAAAAATGCACTGACCACCGAGACCGTTGTTCATGCTGATAAGACCAAGATCCAACAGGTTATTTACAATCTGGTCGATAATGCGATCAAGTTCAGCCCTCATGGAGCCACTATTACAATTTCTGTTTCTGCGACCAATGAAAAAGTATTTATTTCCGTCAAAGATACGGGAAAGGGAATTGAAAAAGAAAATCAGTCCAAGGTATGGGACCGGTTCTATAAAACAGATGTCTCCAGAGGAAAAGATAAACAGGGATCCGGTCTGGGATTATCTATTATCCGTGAGATCATTCGCACCCATGACGAGACAATTACACTATCCAGCACCCCGGGTGTCGGAAGCGAATTTACCTTTTCACTAAAAAAAGGTACATGATAGGGAGTATGTACCTTCTATACTAATTAACGTTATATCAAAAGAAACCATCTACCATTCATACCCATGAAGCTGTCCCTCACGCTGAAACTGCTGAAAATCCTGCTGCCGCATAGCTTCATATGCAACGATCGCAACGGAATTCGCCAGATTCAGAGAACGAATATCCGGCAGCATGGGTATTCGAATACAGTTCGATTTATTCTGTAATAAAAGCTCCTCCGGGATTCCTGCGCTTTCCTTCCCGAACATAATGTAACAGTTCTCCTCGTAAGTCACTTCCGTATACATCTGTCTTGATTTCGTCGTTGCCATAAAAATCCGGCACTCCGGATTTCTGCTCAGGAAATCTGTATAACTCTCATAAGTCGTCACATCAACCTGATACCAATAGTCCATACCGGCGCGTTTTATTTCTTTATCAGACAAACGAAAGCCCAGAGGCTCGATCAAATGAAGCTTTGCTCCGATCGCAAGACAGGTTCTTCCAATATTACCCACATTACCGCCCTGCTCCGGTTCCAACAATACAATATGAATCATATCAGGCCCGCCTTAATCCTGCTTGATACACAGATTCAATTCAATGATATCCTCATCGCTGATATAAATTGGAATACACATATTGGCAACTGCGCCGGAAATGGTAAAATTGCCTTCACACATGGTTGGCGGTGTAATATCAATCCCGATATTCTTAACAGAAAATGCAGTTGATGCATTTCCCATGATCATGTTTCCTAACTCACAGATCGCACTGGTGGAAATCTCGTCTAACTGCGTTACTTCCATAAACATCATCTTGGATGCGATCGACAATGCAACGGACTTCTTAAATGCTAAAATAACCTGCCCCTGCATCTCGCCTGTGACACCGATCATAATAATGATAGAATCATTGGTAAAGCCACTGTTTCTGATAAATGGTTTGCCTACACGCGGAGTCAGACTACATGCTTCACTAACAACCTTCGTTGCTGCCATTAAAAATGTATTTACATGTTCTGCATTAATTCTTGCCATCGGTTTCTCCCCTATCCTAAGTTATCAATAAAGTGCTTTATTCTGCCGAATGCTTCTTTTAACTCGTCTATGGAATATGCATAGGATATCCGAAGATATCCTTCTCCACAGTCACCAAAAGCAGTACCGGGAACTACGGCAACCTTTTCCCGCTCCAATAGCTTTGAAGCAAATTCCTCACTCGTCATTCCGTATTGCTTAATACAGGGAAAAACATAAAAGGCTCCAAATGGCTCAAAGCATTCAATGTTCATTTCCCGGAATGTCTGCATCAGGAACTTCCTTCTCTGATCATATGCCCGCACCATGACTTCAATATCCTTATCTCCATTCCGCACTGCATCTATGGCAGCATACTGGCTGTTGGTCGGCGCACACATGATCGCAAACTGATGAATCTTTGTCATCTGCTCACAGATAACTGCCGGTGCCAGCGCATAACCAAGCCGCCAGCCCGTCATTGCATATGCCTTCGAGAATCCATTAATAATAATGGTTCTGTCCCGCATATCCGGCAGAGATGCAATACTTACATGCTTGCTCTTATATGTCAGTTCTGCATATATTTCATCCGATATCACGAACAAATCATGCCTTTTTACGATCTCCGCAATTTTTATTAAATCCTCTCGCTCCATAATCGCACCTGTAGGATTGTTCGGAAACGGAAGAATTACTATCTTTGTTCTGTCTGTAATGACTGCCTCCAGTTCTTCTGGTGTCAGCCGAAATTCATTCTCTGCCTTTAATGCGATCTGCACCGGAACTCCGTTGGCTAGTTCTACACAAGGCAGATATGATACATAACATGGTTCTGGAATGATGACCTCATCGCCCGGATCTAACATGGCACGAAGTGCCATATCAATTCCCTCACTACCGCCTACTGTTATGACACATTCCTTAACCGGATCATATGTAGCCTGAAACTTGCGGGTATAATATTTGCATATTTCCTCACGCAACTCCAGCAGACCCGAATTCGATGTATAAAATGTCCTGCCCTGCTCTAAAGAATAAATGCCTTCGTCCCGCACATGCCAGGGAGTATCAAAATCCGGTTCTCCTACACCAAGCGAAATAGCGTCCGGCATCTCACTGACAACATCAAAAAACTTTCGGATCCCTGAGGGCTTAATTTTGACTACCTTTTCTGATAATGGATTTCTCATGGCATTATTGCTAACCTTTCTGCTTTTGCTTTTTTTGTCAAAGTCACTCCATGTTCCTTATATTTCTTCAATACAAAATGCGTTGCTGTACCAACTACCGCTTCCATGGGAGCCAGCTTGCCAGAGACAAACAAAGACACCTCTTTCATCGTCTTACCCTTGATGATCACGGCAAAATCATAGGCTCCGGACATCAGATACACAGTATCTACCTCCGGATAATTTGAAATACGCTCTGCTATCTTATCAAACCCCTCTCCACGCTGAGGAGTTACCTTCAATTCGATCAAAGCAGTGACAAACTCATTCTCTGTCTTATCCCAGTCAATAATGGACGTATATCCACAAATGACCTGCTGCTGTTCCAATGCTGCAATCTCTGCCGCTACAGCTTCTTCCTCTTCCCCGAGCATCGCTGCAATATCCTTTGCAGTCAACTTACAATCTTCTTCGATCAGATTCAGGATTTTTGTTCTCATCTTGCCTGCCCTCGATTCATATAAATTTTATATATATCATCGCCCTTCGGCGGTTCCAAATATCGAACTTCATCGCCATTCATGACTATTTTATCATTGAATACGGTTGTCTGTCCAATCATTCTTGCAGAAATTCCCATTTGTTTTAAATTCGTCACCATTCGCTCCGGTTCGGGCGTCACCACCAAAGCACTGCCACCGCTTAGCACCATATAAGGATTCAGATCAAAAAACTCACAGACCTCTATGGTTTCCTGACGAATCGGAACTGCCTTTAGATCTACCTCTATGCCACAGCCGGTACTTTCACCAAGCTCCCATAAAGCAGCAAATACACCACCCGTTGATATGGCGTGTATATAAGCTGCAGGTTCTTTTATTAAGAGTCGATATGCCCGCCGAAGAGACATCTCCATCTCCAGCTGCTTTATGCCTTGCAGATAGTCCTCTGAATATCTGTTATGTAATGCCTCCCACTTATCATTTACCAGCATCAGGGCGGCCTCGGTTCCCGCATGACCGATCATCAGGATTCCCTGATCCGGCTTTACGTTATCCTTTGAAAAAAGAGTTCTTTCCCCTTCTCCAAATGCAGTGACTGTAATCACAGGCATTCGTAATGCATCTATCAATTCTGTATGCCCGCCAATATATTCAACCTCATACTGTTTACATAGCCCGGCCAGCTTTCGGGTTATATCCTTTATACGGCTTTCATTTCCTCTTGCCGGAAGCAGTACGTTCACCATAATTGCATGCGTTTTGATTCCGCTGGTCTCCAGCCTGTTCAATGCATTCCAGAATGCATACTGCTCCGGACTCTTTGTATTCAAGGTACATACTGCCATAGCAGATACGTATTGCCCGCCATTTAAAGCAGCCATTGCACTATAATCATGCCCGACTCCGGCCCCTTGAATAACATGCGGGCCAGGCGGCGGTAACAACTGCAATACTGAACGTTTACATTGTGCTTCTGTAATCTTTCCTGGATTCATACTTTCTCCTGCGGTCTAAGCCGGCGGAGCTCCGCCGGAGTCTGTCGACGGCACATCCGGTGCGGATGTTGACGGTTCCGTACTGGCAGTACCAGGATCCTCCGTAGATGGATCCGGTGCCTCGGTCGTTGTACCAGGATCCTCCGGTACATTCGGCACTTCTGAGGTTCCCTGGCCACCCGGATCTCCAACACTGACCGGTACATCCTGGGTGCCGACCGTTACCCGTTCCGGTGATGCATTATAAGCACTGGTGTTCACAAGAACGGTATCGACTAACTCACCATCTTCATATATCTTTTTCCAAAGCTTGGCGCGATACCCGGTATGGGCGGTCTGGGTAACCTTCCGGTAATCTGCCGGCTTTGTTTCATCTACCGTTTCGATCGGGTCTCCCGCAGGAATAACACTCAGGACTTCATTTACATATTCTATAGTACGGTTCTCATCCCGGTATTCCTTACCATAAATGGATACATGCATGGTTCCGCCGGAAGCATATGCGTAGATGAAGATCGGAGCATCCGTATTATTCACAAAGCGAAAGTTCTTGGTACCCTCATTCAATGCGGCATCTGCGGATAACTGTACATACCCTACTGCCATGGAATGGGGATAGCGTTCTGTCACTTCCAGTTCCGCCTTTAAAACTGCATTATATAAGGTAGTAGATACCTGACAGATACCGCCCCCGATATCTGAAATCACCTCACCATTCAAATAGGCGCCTGCATAACTCCAGCCATTCGCAGTGGTAAACGGCAGAAGATGCTCCATCGTGTCAAATTCCTCACCCGGATAGATCACGGAACTGCTGATCTTATTCGCTGCATTCATAATATTATTATTCCGTGACACATCACCAGCAGAATAACGGGTCTCAAAGGTTCCGATGACATCCTTTACCACAGCCAGTTCCTCCGCTGTATGCTCCGGTTCCAGTTCGTTAACAGCTACATCCAGCTTTATCCTCTTATCACCGGACCATTCTTCGATTGCTTTCCATAGCTTATCAATGGTATCCTCTGCATTCAGTTCTTTTCCGTTCTTCCCGTCCAGAACAGTAAGCTCCCCGTCGGAATATTCCAGTCCGGCATTCTCTGCCGGCACAATATAATCGGCTAATTCTTCATTTAATAATTCAATCAGAGCATCTTCATCCAGAGATAACGCGACCGGTATGCTCTTTCCCTCCTCGGAAACGTCCTGGATTTCCTTATAGCGCTTCAGAATATTACCAGTCCTTCCATAACGGATCGCTTCAGCTATGGCAGCATCCAGCTCCGCCTCCAGTTCCAGATCAGACATATCAACCTCGCAGCGCTTATCCTCCAGATCTAATTGTACAGTTACTCCTTTTAAATCATCCAGATAATTCTTATACTCCTTCTCTGCCTCCTCTTCTGTCATTCCGCCAACAGCAACAGTACCTAAGCTGATTCCATCATAAATCGTATCCTTCTTCTCATTCTCCGCCCATGCATGATCTGCAACAGCAAAGACCATGCCGACTGCCAATAAAACTGCACCAAACACACCTGACAGTCTTATCATTCTATTTCTATCAATCATGATTGATAACCTCCATCCTCGTTCCTTTTCATTTTAGCACATCCTATAAGTATTTCAATTCATTTTTACACAAAAAACTTTAGTTCTTTGCGATTGTATGATATAATCAGAGCAGAATATGGATTGCTACTTTTTATATACAGCAGGAACATAAAACACAATCTGGATCCTTATAACATGCTTGGTACAACAATACCCAGTATCATCGCAATAACGATCAGGATCACAATAATAGAAGAAATGATCTTCTTTGTCTTTTTATTATTAAAGTTAAACATGTAAACACCTCTTTCTTGAAAGGACTGACTATGCGAATTCCCTATTTTATAATAATCGTAATTTTATGTCTTGTATTAATGCATATCATCCGGCGTACAAAGCGCCAGGGGGAACAGGAATCCGCCCGGTTCTGGGAACGGGAATCTGCCGCTGATAATGTACGCAGACAGGATATATCAAATCTGGATTATATCCATATCCCCATGGAACGCCTTCCCTTTGGAATTGATTCCTCACCGGAAGCTCTGGCAGCAGAAGAACAGATACGAAAACTGTCCGCTACCCAGATCCTGAATCTGAATCAATATACAAATACGGATTTAAAATTAAAATATGGACCGGCAAATCTTGCCTTCCTGTCAGAATGCGATGAACGTTTTACACTCCTTGTCCGCACATTATATCAGTGGGCATGTCGTCTGCTGGATCATGGATATCCGGAAGCCGCTATTCAGACCGCCGAATACTGTGTTAATATCGGTGCTGATATCTCCGGCTGCTATTATATGCTCACCGATTATTATCAGTCCCGGCATGATATAGAAGCTCTGAACCGTCTAAAGCATACTGCAGAAGCATTAGAGGGAATACAGGCAGATATCATTATGAAATATATTAACAAATCCCTTGCATGATAGCAAGGGATTTATTTGACATTTTATCGATAAACTTCTTAATATTTTTTATCTTTTTTTCGTCCCGTCCTCTGTTGGTAATCCTTACACACCCCGTTCAACGGGCATTCCTCACATTTCGGATTCCGGGCAGTACATATTGTCCTTCCATGGGTTATAATCTGAATATTATACAGAATCCACTGCTCCTTTGGCAGAACCTTCATTAATTCCTGCTCTACCACTTCCGGATCATCACTTTTTGTCAGGCCCAGCTTTTTCGAAATGCGTTTGACATGAGTGTCCACTACCACACTGGGTTCATGGTAAATATTCCCCCGGATCACATTGGCGGTTTTTCTCCCCACACCGTCTAACTGTGTGAGGGCGTCAATATCCCTTGGCACCTCTCCTCCATGCAGATCCAGCAGCTTTTTTGCACATGCCTTAATATTTTTTGCCTTATTTTTATAAAAGCCGGTGGAATAGATATCCTGCTCCAGTTCCTTTAAATCACAGTCTGCAAACGCTTCTAGACTGGGATATTTTACAAATAAATCCTTTGTTACAATATTTACCCTGGCATCCGTACACTGCGCACTCAGCATAGTGGCGATCAGTAATTGCCATGCATTCTCATGATTCAGATAGCATTTGTATTCCGTGGTATAGGTCGCATTCAGAATCTCTACGATCCGTGCTACCCGTTCCTTTTGTGTCATAGTCTGCCTCCTAAGCATCCATATCCGCTTTTCCTGCCAGATAATTAATAAACTGTTGTGCGGTCCGTCCGGAAATTCCACCATGGCTCAATTCCCATTTATTTGCCTCTGCACAGAGTTCATCCTCCGGCATATGAATGGACGGGTAACGCTTTGCCAGTTCCTTTACAATCTCAAAAAACTCTTTCTGGCTCGGACGCGAAAAACTGATCGTCACTCCAAAACGGTTTACCAGTGAAAGCTTCTCCTGCATGGTATCGGAACGGTGCAGTTCGCCGCCATTCCCGTGTTCCATATCATCCCGGTCATTCCATGTCTCCTTGATCAGATGACGCCGGTTGGAAGTAGCATAGATCAATACATTATCCGGTTTCGTTTCTACTCCGCCCTCGATCACAGCTTTTAAGAATTTATATTCAATCTCAAATTCCTCGAAAGAAAGATCATCCATATAAATGATAAATCTATAATTCCGGTTCTTAACCTGTGCGATGATATTAGATAAATCCTGAAACTGATATTTATAAATTTCGATCATCCGAAGCCCCTGTTCATAGTATTCATTAATGATCGCTTTAATACTGGTCGATTTACCGGTACCACTGTCACCGAATAAAAGGACATTGTTGGCTTTACGCCCCTGCACAAACGCCTCGGTATTCTCAATCAGCTTCTTTTTCTGAATCTCATAACCGATCAGATCATCCAGCATGACCGCATCTGTATTATTGATCGGACAGAATTCAACTCCTTTCTCCAGATGACGGATCCGAAACGCTTTGTTCAATCCAAACATCCCAACACCATAGGTCTTATAAAACTCTGTCACAATATCAAAGATATCATTTTCATCCCGCGCACCTTCTATCTTCCGACTGATATCCTGTACCCGCTGACTGACATTTTTATTATACATCCGTTCCTTTTTCACGATTGCCTTATAGTCGGAAATCGTTGAAAAGCAGTCAATCTTCAACGCTGTTTCAATCGGTTCAAAATCAAAATCAAATAATTTCTTAAAAATCTTAAAATCACCTTTTGCAAACCGATTCACCGTACCATCATTTGCTCCTACCTTTTCACAGGTGATGCTAAACGAATTCTCATTGGTGATCAACAGGAAGGCCAGATAGTTATGCCAGAGATTTGAATCAAATCCATAGCTTGTAGAAAGATCCAGCAGACGCTTCATCTCTACATAGATCCGCGTTGTCAGATCCGCCGGATTTACCTCTCCGGCATCAAAATCTTCAAATATCTTTGCCAACCGGAGCAAAATACTGTCCTCACCTAAATCCCGATATAAAATCAGTCTCGATACTTCCTGGTACATTTTTCCATTCCTTTCCAGCATTCCTATGATCTATCAGGTTCGGTCTGATATTACCATTCCTGGTCTTCCTCATCTGACAAGAATTCCTGTTCACTATTTACACTTACTGCAAGCTGCGCCACCATATCAGACATCTCTTCTACAGCGGCAGCAAACTCCTGTATCCGCTCCAGTATCATATTGCTTACGCCCATACCCTCATGGGAGGAGCCTGAAATTTCTTCTGCACTGGCAGACAACTGATTAATACTGTCCACTATATGTGCATTGGCCTCAATCACCGTATCAACGTTGTCTGAAATACTTCCCGTATAATCCTTTAATTCATCAATACTTTTACAGGTTTCCATAAAAGCTTCGTTTACCTTTTCTACCATCTCTGTCTGGGTGTTGACACTGTCAACCGTTCCCTGAAGCTTATTCATGGATTCTCTGGTTACTGCAGTCAGATCATTAATGATCGTTGTGATCTGCCCGGTAGATGCCTTCGTCTGCTCTGCCAGATTGCGGATCTCATCTGCAACAACCGCAAAGCCTTTTCCGGCTTCTCCGGCCCGTGCTGCCTCAATGGAAGCATTTAACGCCAGCAGGTTCGTCTGGCTGGAAATATCTAAAATAGCCTGTGTTATACTGCTGACCTCTTCTACATTATCTGCCAGCTTCCGGATTGCCTCTGTGGTCTCTCCAGTCTGCGCATTTACCATCTCGGTCTGTTCCTGCAAGCCTTCTACAGCTTCAATACCTTCACTTACCACATCGTACAGCTGATCCGTGGTGTCTATGATGTCACTGGCATTCTGGGCGGTCACATCAATGCATTCCTTGATGTCATTGGTCATCCCTACCTGCTCCTGAATCGCTTCAGCCGTAGCCTCTGTGCTTTCTGCTATATTCGTAATCGCCAGATTATTGCCTTCTACCTGCTGTACGATTTCACCCAGCTGTTGGGTGATCTGTTCGAAACGCTGACTGATAGATTCCGCAGTCTCTTCCACGTTTGCCGCCAGCTCCATCTGCTGCTCTGCATGCTCTGTTACCATCTGCCGGCTCTCTGTAATGTATCGGAGCAAAAGCTTTGTGACAAAAAAGGCACCAATGCATATGGCGATCAGACCAACACATTCCATGACATAGACACCGGCATTCTCTCCGGTAATCCTTCCATTTACAGCTTCCACGATCAGCTTAATGATATGTATCAGCAGGGAATAAGCAATCGAAGCGGCGACAGCCACCGGATCCAGATACAGCATCATTACTACCAATACCGGAAACAGAAGGAGGATCGGATCCGTTGAGCCTAAGAAAACCGCCAGGGAATAAGCGATCATCCAGACCACAGAATAAATGATCATTGCCTTTTTGCTCTCCTTCGCGATCATATAGCCGATAATATCAGCAATAACAGCGCCGATCATGACCAGAACCAAAACCAGATCCTTCCATAAAAATCCCGTCGTAACCATATGTGCAATGGACATTATTGCAAGGATCACCTGTATGGACAGTAACATATTTAACGCATAACGATTTATTCTGCAATATTGTTCTGGTGTCATCTGTACATCCGTTCTATTATTCATATGAATGCCCTCCTGTCTGAATTCTCTGTTGAACCTTACACTGGTTAAGGTATGGTACCTGCATTATATATTTATCATACCACAAAGTTCCCGTTTCCTCAATGGATTATCATATACTTTCCATATCAAAAGGGAGGCCGCCGGCCTCCCTCCATGTCTTCTATTCAGCCATCGGCTGTACAATCCTGCGATTTACCCGAAGTAAAAAGATCAGTGTAATCGTAAATGCGATCACTTCTGCGATCGGGAATGCCCACCATACCAGTCCTACCTGTTTCGTAAGGGACAGGAGATATGCCGCCGGCAGCAGTACTACGAGCTGACGTACGATGGATACGACCATGCTTAAAAATCCTTTTCCAAACGCCTGGAATATAGATGAACCCGCAATGCCGAAGCCTGCAAACACAAAACTGATACTGATGATCCGTATTGCCGGAATACCCAGCTCCAGCATATAATCAGATGCGTCAAACAGCCTTAGCAGCTGCCCCGGAAAAATCTGCATTGCCAGCAGTCCGATCACCATAATCCCTACTCCGTATAAAACGCTGTAACGCATTGCCTGCTGCAACCGCTCCTTTTTTCTTGCTCCATAGTTATATGAAATTATCGGTATCACTCCGTTATTCAATCCAAAGACCGGCATAAAGACAAAACTCTGTATCTTAAAGTATGCTCCAAAAACTGCTGTTGCCGTAGAGTTGAAGCACATCAGGATATTGTTCATAATAAAACACATAACGGAACCTACAGAAGCCATGATGATGGAAGGGACACCCACACTGTAAATCCTCCGGATCACATTGGCTTTCGGACGGAATATCTGCCGGATACTCAACGTCAGTTCGCGGTTTACTTTAATATTTAAGATCACTGCCAGAATTGCTGCACACACCTGACCGATTACTGTGGCAAGAGCCGCTCCTTTAACGCCCATTGCCGGGCATCCAAAATAACCGAATATCATAATCGGATCCAAAATGATGTTAATGATCGCACCTGTCATCTGGGTTATCATGGAATACATGGTCTTTCCTGTACATTGCAGGAGTCGTTCAAAAATAAACTGTGCAAACATACCAAAACATAATCCACCGCAGAGTGTCAGATAATCCGTTCCATATTGTACGATCGTATCACTTGCCTTCTGCCATATAAAGACCCACTTTGCAGATGTAAAACACAGGACGCTAAAAAATACTGCACTCAGCAACGCCAGGAAAATTCCGCAATTAGCCCCCTTATTGGCTTCATCGAACCTTTTTTCTCCTAAAAAGCGGGATACCATGGCATTTACACCAACGCCGGTACCGGTTCCCACTGCGATCATGAAGTTCTGCATCGGAAAAACCAGGGACAGGGCGGTAAACGCATCCTCGCCAAGCCGGGATACAAACATACTGTCCACGATATTGTATAATGCCTGTACCAGCATGGATATCATCATTGGCAATGACATGGTTATGATCAAACGATTAATCGGCATGATACCCATCTTGTTTTCGGTTTGTACTGTACTCTTCTGTGCTTCCATATGTCTCCTTTCAAAATGTTCTTCGTGCTTCGCATCCTCACTTCACCTTCGTGAAAATAAAAAAACCAGTCATACTGGTTTCTATAAAAAGAGCGCGAGACGGGACTCGAACCCGCGACCCCGACCTTGGCAAGGTCGTGCTCCACCAACTGAGCCACTCGCGCATATGAAAGGCTGCCACCGGCAACCATATTGTACTTCCCATACGGAAAGCAAAGTGCCCAGAACCGGAATCGAACCAGTGACACGAGGATTTTCAGTCCTCTGCTCTACCAACTGAGCTATCTGGGCGGATAAATAAGTAAGCACGAAATAATATAGACGGCTTAAAATTTTTCTTCGTGCTTGCACGAAAAGAAAAATTTTAATACGGATATGTTGATTCGTATTTACGAATCAACGGACACCGAGCAAGCTTTGCTTGCGAAGGTGGGCATTTCGTGCGGAGCACTGCCTTCCTGCGAAGCGGGCATTTCGTGCGGAGCACTGCCTTCCTGCGAACTCTACCTCATACTCGGATATCAATGCCGGCGACCGGAATCGAACCGGTACGGGAGTATAAGTCCCGCAGGATTTTAAGTCCTGTGCGTCTGCCAGTTCCGCCACGCCGGCATTTAATGTAACCAATTTGCGTAGCAAATTGATTGCCTACTCGAAGCACAAAATGCGTAGCATTTTCTTTCATGTGCCGAGTTTCCCGTTTGTAACCAATTTGCGTAGCAAATTGATTACCTACTCGAAGCGCAAAATGCGTAGCATTTTCTTTCATGCGCTGAGTTTCCCGTTTTGTAACCAATTCACTTCGTGAATTGATTGCCTGGATGGAGGTGGATTCGAACCACCGAAGCAAGATGCAGCAGATTTACAGTCTGTCCCCTTTGGCCACTCGGGAATCCATCCATCGTTAGCAGTCATTCAACCGCTGACAGTATTAAATTATAATTGAAATGTTTTTAAAATGCAAGTGCTTTTTTCATTTTTTTGTTACAGCATCCACGAAAGCGGTTTTTTCATAGTTTTTACTCTGCATCGGATGACTCCTACTCTTTTTCTTTTCTGCTTTTGGTTTGTTCTGTAATCTGATTTAGAAACTTCTGAAAATTATTCCGTCTCCTGTAATATCCCAGCCCGTATTGACCTTGTGCATCATCAGAGACCTCCAGTTCCACGATTACTGTTCCCAGATACCGGTATACGGTTTCGCTATCATCATCTATTTTCCCTTCTGATGCACCACTGACTCTTACCGCTTTGCTGTTCAGGATGTCCGTTTCATATTTATGTTCTCCCTCCTCATAAACAGCCTGCATCAGCACCTGATTTCCCATTCGGATGGTAACACTTACTGTTCCCTGCACAATGATCAGATTTCCTCTGATCTGAAACTCTTCCCCTTTCTCTACAAAAAAGGTACTTTCATGATCATTGGACACTGCCAGATCATCAATCTCCATGGTATTCAAAGGTCCATAGCCATACGCCAGTTCTTTAAACTCCTCTTTTTGCAATCCCCAGAGGATCACGCCGGCTGCTACAAGCAGAACCGCCGACAGTATCACACATAGCTTTCCAATACTTTTTTTCTTCATATACACCTCCCCTGCCTTTAATCCGGCTGCACGGATCCGCTTTCGGAACCTTCAGTCTGTTCTTCTTCCTTTTCATCATCCGCCACCAGCCGGGATTCCTCCAGAGTAAGGATGCGTTTCGTCTGTCCGGCAATTTCCTTATCATGCGTCACAATGATGATCGTCTTACCTTCCTGATTCAATTTTTTGAAAATCCCCATCAGTTCATCTCCCGTTTTCGCATCCAGCGCTCCTGTGGGTTCATCCGCCAGCAGCACCTTCGGATCACATACGATTGCTCTGGCGATCGCCACCCTCTGCCTTTGGCCGCCAGAAATCTGTCCCGGATACTTCTTTAGCAGATCCGGGATTTCCAGCATGTCCACCACCCGGTTTACCCTCTGTATCCGTTCTCGCTTTCGTATACCCATAGCCTCTAGCGGAAGCGCGATATTCTCAAAAACAGAACAATGGTTGATCAGTGCAAAATGCTGGAACACAAAGCCGATATAATCCCTTCTGTATCTCCAAAGCTGCCTGGAAGAAAGTCGGGATACATCCCGGCCCAGAAAGTGAAAGCTTCCGCTGTCAGGAACATCCAGAAATCCCATCAGGTTTAACAGCGTTGATTTCCCCGAACCACTGCGTCCCATGATCGCCAGCAGTTCCCCCTCTTCAATATGCAGCCGGATTTCAGAAAGTGCCTGGATTCGATAGGAGTCACCTTTATAAATCTTATTAATCCCCTCCATCGCGATCATAATTTTGCGCCTCCAATCAATGCCAGGAGCTTTCTCCTGTTAATCGTCATAAATTCAATCCCCGTCATAGCCAGCATAAATATAAGCATCCCAAAGGCCAGGCCGGGCAATACCATTTCCATATAGATCCTGGCATGTAGCGCATCCAGTCCCCTGGAAAAGAAAAAAGCGGCCATTCCTGTTGCAATTACCATTCGGATCGTATTTTCAATCAGCAGCATCGCCAGCATATCCAATGAAGAAACCTTGTTTACATACATCACCGCCAGTTCATAATGTCTGCTGTATACATCCGCAAGTCCCGCTGAAAGACTCGAAAGTCCGGCTACTGCCAGAGCAAACATCACCAGTACATTGATTGCCCTGTGCACATTAATGCGCTCCTCCTTTAGAGTCGCCACCATATCGTCAAAGGTATACAGATAACACATCAGGTTCTGCTCCTCCGCCAGTTCTCTGATCTCCAGCTTCATTTCATCCGATTCCTCTTTTGTATCATAGAAAAAATATAAGGAACTATAAGTATTTCCATAAAATTCAATATGGGTATCAAAATAGTTCTCATCCATAACAGTAACGATCCCATTATCCAGAATCTCCTCCCCATGATCTGTATAAAGCAGCATACTCGGAATCCATCCGGCCCCCTCCGGCAACGCTCCCTTCACATAAAGCTCGGTTCCGATATGCTCTGTCGTCAGGAGCGTCCCCGGCTTGTACTGCTCCGCCAGATCAGAGCCCACATAACAGGTCAGCATCCCCTCCGGAGGAGGCTCCGTTAAGCCGCTCAGATCCATTCCCGCATCGCACAGATTCAGAAGAGAGTCATCAATATAGAGAGTCTTAATCCGGATCTTCTTCCCGTCATCCAGATAATTCACCTCAAAATGCATAAACTTGCCATACCGGTCCCTATATCGTTCTTTCAGCATGGCATCGAACTGCTCAAACCGTTCTGCCTCTTCTGAAGAATCTCCCATTGGATTTGAAATCATTTGAACATTCAATATATTGGTAGTGGTCAGACGCTTTCTTGCTGCATAGATGTAATAATCTGCCTCTGCTCTTGTCTGCAGTGCATAGGCCGCTACATACAGCGAAGCGATCAGGACGATCAGAGTCAGCAGGAAATTAACCCTTCTGATATAAATGTATTCGATTACCTTCTTCAGCACAAATGAAAGATGCATCCCTATCCCTCCAATCCGTCGCTGGCTCTGTAATGTGCCGCCTGATAGATCGGCTTGATAACAACCAGGGCAGCCGCCACAACTGCAAAGCCGCAGCCAAGCAGAAGCTGTCTTACAGATACTGCCCCGTAGACATGCCCGGAGCCAAGGTAAAACAAAGCCTGCGCAACCAATACAACCAGAACGGATATTCCGGAAAGCATCATCAATTCACCGTAAAATCTGCAATATAACTTCAGATCCGAGAATCCCCAAAGCTTCCGGATGATCACTTCCTCCCGCCTCCGGATGATCCAGAACTCAGAAATCACAATGCAATTCAGCATTGCAAAGACAGCAATGAGCATATGATACCGTTCCTTGGCATGATAGGACCCCACTTCAAAATACTCCTCTGTATCCTTTTCATAATAGATCTCGCAGTTTCCTGACATAGCCTTATAGAAATCCTGAACTGCTTCATCAATATCCTGTCTGGAGGAACCATACTCCACATCAAAGTAAGCGTCCCGTTCCAGACATTCCCGAATCCTGGAACCGCGGGGAGAAATGACCAGCTTTCCGGATAAGAGATCGGAATTCACCGGATGTACAATACCATATACGGCATAGCGTTCTCCCTCGATCTCCAGGTAAAGAGAACCATTCTCCTCCCGTTTACAGCAAGGCAGAATGCGTTCACTGATAATAACATCCCCATCTCCTGCGATCCATTCTACCGGGTAGGGCAATTCCTCCTCCTGCTTCACCATATATTCCGTCAGATGATAGAATTTCTCATCATTCAGATACAGATGCAGATTTGTAAGACATACATTGCCATCCAGTTCCTCCAAAGCGGCATACAGTGCCTGCCGGTCTTTTATATTTGAGATCTGAATATGGTATGTATTTTTATATCGATATTCATTCAGCTCCAGAGCCGCATATTTAATCCTTTGATAAATGGTGTCTCCATTTAGAAAAGAAAAAAAAGATACTGCCATTCCCAGCATCAGCAGCCAGGATGAGAAATGTCGTAAAATGCGTTTCATAATCTCCCCTCTCCACCGGTTGCAATAGTCCTAATGCTTACTCCTCCAGCGTCAGTCGCCGGTAATCCAATACGACCCGATTCGAATTCAATATTTCATGCTGACTCATGAATTTTACAGCATTGCAGTCTATCGTTCCTGAATTTACATCATCATAGGAGAGGAAATTATTACTTTTAATTATTTTTCCAGCCCCATCATAGCCAAAAATGTATGACCGCAGTGGATAGAAGCCGCTTCCGCCAGTCACATAGGTTCTGGAATACGCAGTGGAGTTATTACTCCAATCCACATGCAATACACACTGCACCGTCTTTCCTGCATAATTGAAGCTTGTTGTCCGTGCCGCCCACACTGTCATTCCCGTGGACAGTAATAGAAAAAGTGCTACAATAATTCCTGTCACCATTCTCTTTCCCTTCGTCATACGCATTTCCTCCTCTGGCATAGATTTATTATACAGGAATAATTATAGCACATATATTTTATATTTTTCGTTTTCGGCTCAAATGCCGAAAGCGAGGTCTCAACCGTTCCGTCAAACCTCGCTTTCGATATATTTCACCATTTCATGATGTTTTCCATAATTTTATTCTAAAAATTACAAATTCACTCGAAGTACTGTAGCCGATATCTTTGGCACCCGCACAAACAGACGGTTATCATTAACCCGATACGGAATCGGATCCAGGAAGAAGCCCTCCTCTGTGGTCAGCATAAGCTGCGTCAGTACGGTCCGGTCCGGAATCCCCAGCTCCGCCACGCTGAATTTCAGTTCTGCTTCCTCATAGTTATTATTCAAAATCACGATCACCTTGTTGGTTTCATTAAACCTTCCATATGCCACCAGCTTATGGGAACCGTGCAGGAACCGGTAGGAGCCCTTCATCAGTGCAGAATTCCCCTTATGAATCCGGATGATCCTCTTATGAAATTCAATCAGCTCCTTGTCCTCTTTCCCCCATGGATAGGTACGCCGGTTGTCAGGATCTGTCCATCCGCAGACACCGGCCTCATCACCGTAATAGATCGTAGGCGCTCCCGGCCAGGTCATCTGAAAGACCACAGCCTCCCGGAATACGCCCTTATTTATATTCTGGCTTGCCGCCTCCGGCCCTAACGTATGTGTCCTTCCCACCATACGGTTGGTCCGGGTGAGAAACCGGGAGTGGTCATGATTGGACAATTCATTCATGGCAATATACAGGGATTGATGATGGAAGCGGGACATATGATGACGCAACGCTCCGATAAATGCATCCGGATTCCCCAGCAGATCCCCCCGGAATTCATCACTGTGCTTTTCAACACCAGTCAGAAACCAGGTGATAGGCTCCATAAATGCGTCATAATTCATGACCGTATCCCATTGATCACCCAGCAGCCACTCCTTCGGATCACCGTAATGCTCTGCCAGTATGATCGCATCCGGATTGGCTTCCTTTACCGCCTTTCGGAAATCCCGCCAGAACTGATGATTGTATTCCGGACTGTGTCCCAGGTCTGCTGCCACATCCAAGCGCCATCCATCTACATTATATGGAGGTGATACCCACTTTTTCGCAATTTTCATAATATACTCATAAAGCTTTGGCGAATCCTCGTAATTCAGCTTTGGAAGCGTATCATGGCCCCACCAGCCGTCATAGGTACCATTATATGGCCACTGATACGCATCGCCAAACTTAAAAAAGCTGCGATACGGACTGTTCTCATCAACATAGGCTCCTTTTTCATATCCTTCCTGATTCTCATAGATGCATTCCTTGTCCATCCACTTATTAAAGGAACCGCAATGGTTAAAGACACCATCCAGGATGATCCGCATCCCCCGCTTATGTACCTCCTGTACCAGCTCAATAAATAGCTGATTGCTTGCCTCTAAATTCGCCTTATCGGTCACCCGGGTAATATACCGGGTCGCTTCCCGGTTCGGGGCATGACCATCACTTAAAACCTCTCCTTCATCTCTGACAATCCTGCCATAATGAGGATCCACATAATCATAATCCTGGCTGTCATATTTATGATTGGATGGAGAGACAAAAATCGGATTTAAATAAATGACATCTACCCCTAAATCCTTCAGATAATCCAGCTTATCCATCACTCCCTGCAGATCACCGCCGTAAAAGCTCCGCACATCCATAGAATCCGGATACTTGCCCCAGTCCGTGATCCGGTGGGTTCCCTCTCCAATATAACTGTATTCATTGTCCAGTACATCGTTGGATTTGTCACCATTGCAGAAACGATCCACAAAGATCTGATAGAACACGGCACCCTTTGCCCAATCCGGTGTCGTAAAGCCTGGAGCGATCTGGAAATTATAAAACGGATTCAGATCCTTTGCCGCTCCCATCTTATTATAATAGCAGGTAATTCTTCCTGCCTTGATCTCAAAACAATATTCACACATTTCCTCCGGCAGATCCGGAATCGTGTACTCATAATAATCAAACAACTGGTCTGAGAATGCCAGCGACATTTCAAACCGCTCTCCATGCCAGAGCAGATACACCTGCTCTACATTGTCAATACCGGTACGAAACCGCAGCCGCAGATCATCATGAGGCATTGGTTCTTCCGGATACCGGTAGAATTCTGTTCCATCGCTAAATAATGTTCCCAGACTCAATGCCGGTTTCAAAGAAAAGGTATATTTAAAAATCTTTTCAGCCGTCGCTAACCGTCCAAAATTCGTATTAAAATTCATCTTCCATTCACTCCTTGGGATTCTTCCTATATTTTATTACAAAAACGTTGATTTGTATAGGAAGAATTTTAATGCCGCAGAACACGTTTCAGACAAGTGAAAAGGACAGCTACCGAACGCTGTCCTTTTGGAGAAGGTATTTTGTTACTTATGGGTGTAGCAAAAAACTATATAATGTATTGGGGGGGTTACAAGCTTATTATAGCAAATCCCCATAAAAAGTGTTCACAAACAATTATTTATTTTTCCAATTCTTTTGTGCAAAAAAACGATACTTTCCGCACTTCTTCTAAAAAGATAATGTCAAAATAGATAATTCCCGGGGCGGAAATTGTTCATTTCTTATATACTCCCTAAAATCCCGTCATTTTGTCCGAATAAACGTTCAAATTCTTTTCCATCGATCCGGTCACGTTCTAAGAGCAGTTCTGCACAGCGATGGAGGATCTCAATATGCTCCTCCAGGATCCGTCTTGCTTCCGCATAGCATTCATCCATGATCCGCTTGACCTCCGAATCAATCTGGACTGCCGTCTCTTCACTAAAGCTCTTTGCATGACCTAAATCCCTTCCCAGGAATACTTCTTCCTCATCGGAGCTTTCATAGTTAATCAGACCTAATTTCTCAGACATTCCATACTTGGTCACCATGGAACGGGCAGTCTGGGTTGCAACCTTGATATCCTGGGAAGCTCCGGTCGTAATATCTTCAAAGATCAATTCCTCTGCGATCCTTCCGCCAAAGTCCACCATAATATCCTGGCGCATCATTCCTTTTGTGGTAAATTCATTATCATTCTGTGGCAGACGCATGGTATAACCTGCAGCGCCTTCCCCGGTCGGGATGATGGATACGGCATAGACCGGCCCTACATCCGGAAGCAAATGATACAAAATCGCGTGCCCTGCCTCATGATATGCAGTAATCCGCTTGGTTTTCTCTGGTACCAGCCGGCTCTTCTTCTCAGTACCGACTCCAACCTTGATAAATGCCTGATCCACATCCGGCTTCTGAATATAGGCACGATTATTCTTGGCCGCCAGGATTGCGGCCTCATTCATCAGATTCTCCAGATCCGCTCCGACAAAGCCGGAGGTAGTTCTTGCAATCTCATGCAGGTCTACATCATCACCCAATGGTTTATTATCCGTATGAACCTTCAGAATATCCTCTCTGCCCTTTACATCCGGTCGTCCGACCACGACCTTCCGGTCAAATCTGCCCGGACGCAGGATCGCAGGGTCTAATATATCTACACGGTTGGTCGCTGCCATAACAATAATGCCCTCATTGACACCAAAACCATCCATTTCCACCAGTAACTGATTCAGCGTCTGTTCGCGTTCATCATGACCGCCTCCAAGACCGGAGCCCCGCTTTCTGGCCACTGCATCAATTTCATCAATAAATACGATACACGGAGCATTCCGCTGCGCCTCGGCAAACAGATCACGCACTCTGGATGCACCTACACCGACAAACATCTCGACAAAGTCTGAACCGGAAATACTTAAAAACGGTACCTTTGCTTCACCGGATACTGCTTTTGCGAGTAAGGTCTTACCGGTTCCCGGAGGGCCAACCAACAGGACACCCTTCGGAATCCTGGCACCTAATTTACAATATTTGCCGGGATCCTTTAAGAAATCTACGATTTCTTCCAGCTCCTGCTTCTCCTCCTGAAGACCTGCAACCTTCGTAAAATCAATATCATGATCATTTTCCACCATCATTTTGGCCCGGCTCTTGCCAAAATCCATCATCTTACCGCCGCCGGAGCCCTGCATGGACATCATCATAACAAACATAAATACCATAATAATGATCAGCAGTATCACATACGGAAGCATCTGACTGAACGTACTCTGCCTTGATACGTCACCGAGGGTTATTACAATATCCTGATCGCGGACCGGCCGCTTTCCCTCCGACAGCATCTGCTGGTTTAACAGATTCTGCTCCTCCGCCATCCGGATGATCTCATTGATATCCGAAGCATAGAATTCATGCCTTCCTCCATCATCTGTAATTGCGGATACCATTCCGGTCGGAATCTCTTCATTCTGCTTGATCAGAACGGTGTTGATCTTACCTTCTGCCAGATCCTTCTGGTATTTGGTAAAGTTATATTCGTATAAATCTATGGAGGTACTTCTTACCCAGAAGGAATATGCAAATGCAATAAGGGCAAGCAGAACCAAAAACCATACGATCCCACGAAACGCTCCCTGCTTATTCATCTTTTTCTCCTTTCTGTTCCTCCACAATTCCTATATATGGAAGATTTCTATATTTTTGTGCATAATCTAAACCAAATCCTACCACAAAAGCATCCGGTATGACAAATCCAATATCATCAATCTTAACATCCTTCTTTCTTCTGTCCGGTTTACTTAATAATGTGATCAGACGGATACTGGAAGGCCGGCGGCTGGTCAGCACGGGAAGCAGGTAACTCAGCGTGTTACCGGAATCAATAATATCCTCAACCATGACCACATTTCTGCCCTGGATCGGTTCCGCCAGATCCATGACGATCTTTACCCGTCCGCAGGACTCTGTTCCTGTTCCATAACTGGATACAGACATGAAATCCATTGTCACCGGCATTGTCAGCCTTTTGGCCAGCTCACATACAAAGAATACGCTCCCCTTCAGGATACCGATCAAATGAAGCTCCTGTCCGGCATAATCCTGATTCAGCTTATCCGCCATTTCCTGGATTCTGGTTTCCAATGCTTCTTTGGAAATTAATACTGATATTTTATCCATTCCTCTCTCCTTCGTATCGAAATTCTATCTGTAATACCTGCTCTGTCTCATGTGTCAGCTTCAGGTCTTCACTTATCCGCATACCAATGATCCAATATACCTGCTTTTCTCCTGCAAGCACCAGAACGGATGCCCGTTCCTCCCTGGGAATCTTATTATCAATAAAAAAGCGGGACAGCTTCTTGCGATCCCCTAGTCCGTTTACAATAAAATAATCCCCAGGCATTGGATTTCGTATACATAGAGTACCATTTATTTTACCATAATCTAACATTTCCGTATATAGTTTTTTGGAAATTTCCAGCTTCGGAACTGTCGAACAGAGCCTGCATTCAACCTCTCCGATATGCTCCAGTTTTGTAATCCCCGGTATGGCAACGGGAACCGGTGTCATTCCCTCCGGTATCCGTGCATCTTCTGTCTTCATTTGAATTCGGATTCCCTGATACCTTCGGATGGCACACAATTCATACGGCAATGCCACCCGTTTTCCCACGGGTTTATTCATCAGGCTTAATACCTGTTCTACATGCTCCTGTGCCAAATCTCTTGCAGAACCTGCTGTTTGAACCAGCATCCGGTATACCAGATGGCGCAGGAGCAGCTTCGGCTGTCCTTCTGCTGCGGTCTGCATAAGCTCCATCCCGTCCCCGCATCGGATTACCGCATTCTGTTCCAGACGTTCTGCCTGTTCCTCTACATAGGACCAATATTCTTCTGCCAGATCAGAAAGCCCTCCCATATGACAAAGCGCTTTCTCATTCACCTGCTCCAGCACCGGAAGCACCTGATGTCTCAGTATATTCCTGGTATAGTCCAGAGAATGATTGGAGGCATCCTGATAGTAGCGAATCTGCTTCTCTGCCAGATAAGCTTCAATCTCCTGCCGGCTGACAGACAGAAGCGGACGAATGATCCTTCCCCGTACAGCCGGAATGCTTCCAAGTCCCCGCATGCCGGTTCCGCGGACAGCGTGAAACAGCAGTGTCTCTGCCCGGTCATTCAGATGATGTGCAACCGCGATCCGCTGTCCCTTTTCCTGCCTGCATACTGCCTCAAAGCATTCGTAACGGTATACCCTGCCCGCCTCTTCCAGAGAACAGCCCAGCTCTCCGGCATAAGCGGTGATATCCCGTTGAAACACTGTATATGGAATCCCATTCTGAATACAGACCGTTCTTACATATTCCTCTTCTTCCCCGGCCTCCTTCCGAAGCAGGTGATTGACATGAACCACATGGAGCCGGATATCCAATTCCTCTGACAGTGTTAAAAGCACATGAAACAGGCACATGGAATCCGCTCCTCCGGATACTCCTGTAATGATCTTATCTCCCGGCTGTATCATATGGAATTCCTCTATGGTTCGTTTCACCTGCTCCAGCACGTTCCTTCTTCCTCCAGCACTCCTCATTCTTTTATCATCTTACTGGAAACAGCTGGAAAATGCAAGGCTGTACCCGCTTTACTTCTTCCATAATCCCAGTACCAGGACGCTTGCATCATCCCGCATACCATTTCCGTTCATTTTCTTTACCCGTCTTAACAGCTCCTCTGCAAAATCCTGCGGATTCTTCGTTTCTATTTCCAGCAGAATCTCCTTCAGACACTCCTCTTTATTTTCAAATACGATTCCATCCAGTACACCGTCGCTTACCATGATGATCATATCGCCATGGTAGAACTTCTTCTGGATCGCATCCATATCCGTCTGCTCCCGGATGCCGACCGGAAGCGTTGTCGACTGAATACTTTCAATCCACTTTCCTCGTTTGATAAAGGTGGTGGATGCTCCCATTTTCAGAAATTCTCCTACCCCGGAATACAGATCGATCATGCAAAGATCCAGTGTTGCAAAGCGCTCTCCCTGCCCCTGTGTGGCGATCAATTCGTTCAATATTTCAATGGCGGATTCTTTTCGAAACCCTGCTTCCAGCATTTCCTCCAGTAACTCTACCAGTTGTTCACTCTGGCGGGATGCCTCCTCTCCGCTTCCCATACCATCTGCCAGCATCATCAATAACTGTCCGTTCTTCAATTCCATCTGCGAAAAGTTATCACCGGATATCTGCTGCCCCTCCTTCGTGATCCGTTTCGCTCCGGTCAGATAACGATATCGGGTATCCTCCTCGAACATAACCACATCATAATCCCGATTGATGATCATCCGGCTGTTTGGTGCCACACGGTAATCACAACCCAGAGATTCACTGATGATCTCCGCCGCTTCCTTGGCAGTCATAACCCGTCCCCGTATCGTACGGGCAGAAAGATATATCTCCTTTCTGCCATGCAGCCCCTTCACCATGACCAGATGCTTCACCCGCACGTTCATCCGTTCCAGTTCATGGATCACCCGGCTTTCCAGCCTTCGTTCCACTGGAAGCGGTGCATACATACCACTGGAAAATTCCTGCAGGCTCTCCCCAATCTCTCCCATCTGCCGTGCAAACACAGGATACTGTGCCACCTGTCCGTCGCCGCTGACTGCATAAACCGGCTCACAGAAGCTTCTGCTGATCTTTGTGAATACACCGGCGAAATCCTCTAACCGAAGCTTTGCCATTTTCTGAACCTCACTTCCGACCAGTTCTGTTTCCGACGGAAGCCCTCTGGCAGAATACTTCAGCATGTAGCTCTTTGGTGTACAGATAAACAGAATCCCGGCAGAAACCAGACCCCGCAGTCCCTGAACCGCCAAAAGCTCCGGATAATAGAAGAAGCCCAGAAAGCCAAGCAGTGCCAGGAAGCCGAACACCTCCAGCAGCTTACTCCACTCTCCCAGAAAGGATGCCGCCAGACTTAGCAATACACAGATTGCCACCCATTCCACCTGATGCGTACGAAGGGCCAGGATCACACCGCATATGGTCCCTACGCTTGTCCCGTATGATACGCCATAACGATAGGACATATATAATAGAAGATAATAGATCACGCTCTGTAACACCGTAAGATAGGAAGCCGCCTGCAGTGGAATTCCCCACAGCACTACGGCCATTAAGGTTAAGGTACTGAGCAGATTCTCACTTCGCATAATGTCTTCCTTATTCTGGATCACCTGCAATGCCTGCTCCAGCACCAGAACGAAACAGCCTGCTGCCAGTCCCTCCAGAACCGGCATATACCACATGCCTCCATGATTCAGAAACGCATTCCAGATCAATCCGCCGATCATGGTAACGCCGCCGGAAATGCAGGCCGCAGGCAAAGGGTTTTTCTGCCTGCCATCGGGACTGCTCAGTCCGATCCCCGCGGTGATCAGGAAGAGAATGATCCCGTATTTTATCACTCCGGTCAATGACCATGTAGAGGCAATTCCAAGCAGAATCACTCCATATAACCCCCAGGAGCCGCAGCCCGCCAGATATGCGCCTATAAATATTGCAATAGCAAATGGATACATACCTGCTATCTCTGACCGGGCGGCCAGAAATGACAGGATATATATCCATACCGTTCCTTTCTTATCATTCATTTTTCCCAGATTCATCTCGCTTCACCTCCACATTCATGGAATCATTATAGGGAGGCCTTCTTCTTGAATTTTGTCGATATCTGGAAATCAAATTCAAGAATATTCCCCATAGAATGATTAAGAATCCCTGTGAAGCGTCCTGACCGGCTGGAACCGGCATTCAGGCTTAAGCATTTAACATGATCTTCTCACTATGGAACAACCTTGATGTAATCCAGGCAAGCAAGGCTCCTGTCCCAAGATTTGACAGTGCCGCAAGTATGAAGCCGAGGACTGTGACATCAAATGTAAACACATTTTTCAAAGCCATTGTGGAACCATAAAGAGGGATCAGATATTGCAGGGCAGTGGTATCCTCTCCCTTAAACATGGTTATCATACCGATTACCATGACTGCCATGTAAACCGGTGTAATAAAGGTACTTCCCTCCTTGGTATTCTTTGCAAAGGTAGAACATAGTGCGATCAAAGATACATACAAAAATACCAGTGTTACGATCAATACCAGCATCATGAACATCTGGCCCGGCAGGAAGTTCAGATCCTGTCCGGTCATCTTCCCTAAGGTCTGATATAGCATAGGGACTGCAAAGATCATCGCACCTCCATATACCAGTGCAGACAGACCGGATAATATCATCAATGCAAACAGTTTGCCATAAACAATGGCGCTCCGCTTGACCGGTGTCATCAATAATGCTGCCATGGTTCCCCGTTCCTTCTCACCGGCAAAGCTGTCTGCTCCCAGGCTCATGGCCCCGGCAAATAAAAGAATCGTGATCATATATGGGATCATTGCACCAAAGATTTTTCCCTGTGCTTTATTATCATTCTGAATCACAGAATGTTCATTGTCCTTATCAATGCTGAAGACCTCCAGCTGCTCCAGGTCACCCAGCCGGTCCTTCAGTAACTGCTTGCGATAGGGTTCTAACAGCATTGCCAGAAAATCCCCTTTTGCATTATCCGAATATTCTTCTGAAGGATTATAATAGGTCTTGACATCCGGAATATCCCCACCAGTCGTATAAGTCTCAATGCGTGTATCAAATTCTTCCGGAAATTCCAAAAGCAGGTCCAGACTGCCGGAGTAGATCTGCTCCTTTCCCTCCTCGACGCTTTGCGCCTCCTGTGTCCAGGTGATATGATACAGGGTCTCCTCTACCTGATAACGATCTGCAGAATCCGGCTCCTTCCATTCCTTCATAAACTCCTGAAAGCTTTCCGGAGCCTGGTAAATCAGAACGGTAGGCTCATGCTCCTCCCAGTCTGCCATCATGGAGCTTACAATGACAGCGATCAGCAGAAATAAACCTACTACGAGCAGTGCCGGCATGATAAACAGACCAAATATCATTTTTTTATCTGAAAATACCCGATATAATTCCTTGCGCATTACAATTCCTATGTTCTTCATTGTTCCTCCTCCGTTACCTGACGATAGATCTCAAAAAAAGCATCCTCCAGATCCTCTGTATGATTCTGTTCCAAAGCTTCCTCCAGGGTTCCCTGAAATACACAGGAACCGTTGATGATCATGGCCATCCGGTCACAAAGCTTCTGAGCCTCCGGCATAATATGGGTGGATACGATCACCAGCTTCCCCCGATCCCTTAATATACGCAGATAATCCGTTACTGCCCGGGCGGTTATAATATCCAGACCATTGGTTGGCTCATCGAAGATGACTACATCCGGATCGTGAACCAGACTCACTGCAATGGATGCCTTCTGCTTCATACCGGTTGACAGTTCTTCAATCCGCTTGTCCTCAAAATCGGTGATACCAAAATACTCAAATAATTCTTTTCTCCGGGCTTCTATCTGTTCCTCAGATATCCCGTAGAGTCTGCCGAAAAACCGGAACTGATATTTCGGACTAAAGTGGGCATCCAATTTTACCTCATTTGTTAAAAATGCAGTGGTACGCCTTACTTCCTCTCCCTGGATCCTTGTATCAAACCCGTTTACGGTAATCTGACCCTCTGTTGGTTCTAACAGAGTGGACACACAACGAAGCAGAGTCGTCTTGCCTGCACCATTTGGGCCCAGAATGCCAAAGATCTCCCCGGGCCTTGCTGACAGGGAAACATCCTTAACTGCTACCTTCATATTGGATTTTGTCTTCTGTTCCTCCATCTGTTTCCGGTTCAGTTTATAAATTTTTGTGACATGCTGAATATCAATCATACGTAACTTCCTCCATATTCATCTAAAAAGCCATTGCACAGCTTTTGCAATGGCTTCTATTCTTCTGCATTTGGCTTAATCGTAGTATCCCCCGGACGGATCAGATTTAACAGACGTCTTGCCGTTTCTTCAATAAAAGAATCCGTCTGCTGATAAAGCTCCTGCTGCTGCAGGCGGGTCGTCCGTTCCTCTTCCGTCTTCTTATTATCCTCTAAAGCCGCAATAGTCTCCGCATTGATCTGGTACTGTTTTTCCAGATAACGGTACCGGGCAAATAAAGCAGCACACAAAACCAGAAGTACAATACATATGATAACCATACCTCTGCGGTTTTCTCTTTTTGTTGTATTCCTTCTACTCATTTTTCCCTTCCTTTACGTGCTTTCTGCCTTCTATTGTACTTCGTTTTGTAATTTTTTTCAATATTAGTTTCACTTTATTCGAAATAAACCAGACCAGGCCACAACTGTACGGACTGATCCCCCAGTTATACAGAACAATACCGCAGCCCATACCCAGTAAAACAAATGCCCGGACCTGTCCCTGATTATAAGAATACAGCACGGCAACGATCAGACACCCTGCTCCTAAGCAAAATACGATATCTTCTACTGCGGTCATCCAGGTACTGTGCCGCTTTATCCCCCGGAGGATACGAAAGAAATCATAATAGAACACTACGACCATTCCCCAAAAGGCACTAATGAGAAATGTCTGTAATTCTTGTACCATTTCAGCAGGCATACATCACCGGAACAGCCTTCCAAATACACCGCCGGCGGAAACCGGCTCCTTGGTATCCGTATACACAAAGCTGTCAACGGTACCGTCTACCTCAACCTCTCCTTTTTCCAGGGTCAGCTTCGTTACATGAAGGTCTGTGCCTTTGATTGACAGCATTCCCATATCCGTTTCCAATACGATCTCCGCCTCGTTAAATGCTTTTACATCACGAACCCCGCTTACTGTCCCGACACCACGATTTAACAGATTGATCCTGTGCGGCCTTGCTCCTATATGTTCATCCATTTCCATGCCCTCCTTCCTCTTGCAATATATGAAAGAGAAAGCATGTTTATGCAACTGTTTTCCTTGAAAATACATATAACCGGAGAAATGAAAGCTTATAAATACCGGAACATCTCTTTTGCTTCTTCCTTTTTCACGGTTTCTGTCACCTGCAGCACCTCAACCTTTACAGATTTATTGCCAAACTGTATTTCAATGATATCTCCTGCCTTAACATCATACGAAGCCTTGACCACCTTATCATTTACCATGACCCTGCCTGCATCACAGGCCTCGTTTGCAACGGTTCTCCGCTTGATCAGCCTTGATACCTTCAAATATTTATCTAACCTCATATCGTAACCTCTTCTTTCTTCATTTCAAATCTTATATCACCAGAAAAAACGCGCCTTCAGCTTTCTCCGGTTCCCTTGCAGCGGCAAATAAAAATACAGATATTTCCTCCTGCCCCGTGTCTTCACACAGATAAAAAGAAAAGACCACCGAAGAGTGGTCTTTTCCATGATAATCATTCCGCCAATTGGAAATTATGCATTAACCATATCCTTTAAAGCCTTACCAGCCTTAAACTTAGGTGCCTTAGAAGCAGGAATCGGCATTGGCTCACCAGTCTTAGGATTTCTACCGTCACGAGCCGGTCTGTCTGCAACTTCAAATGTACCGAAACCAACTAACTGAATCTTTTCACCCTTCTTTAACTCTTCAGATACAACATCGGTAAAAGCCTTAACTGCCTTCTCTGCATCCTTCTTAGATAATTCTGTCTTCTCAGCTATTGCTGCAATTAATTCTGTCTTGTTCATCGAAAAATATCCTCCTCTACAATGAAAAAATACTGATCTGCACTTATCTTTTATATTTTAAGTGCCAGCAAATGGTTATCCCGCTCTCTCGGGACAATGCCTACATACATTTATACAATTTTCCATAACATTTGTCAAGGAAAATGCATAATTTTCCACAAATTTATTACCTCTTTACCCTTCCATCTGGCTTCCCAGGAAATTCGCTGCTATCACAGCCGCCTTCCGCTCCGCCTCACCAAGGGGTTCTGATTCTGTCCGGCTCAGAATGATCACTGCACCGATGGCGTCGCCTTCACATAAAATGGTCTGAACGATCTCGCCATAGTATTCCTCATCACTATTCGACAGGATCTTAATATATTTCTTCTCACCCTTCTTCGCCAGGATTGATTCACGGTCATTGATCGCTTCCTCCAGTTCCTTATGAAGCACCTTTCCAATGAAATCCTTCTTCGGCGCTCCGGCAACTGCAATGATCTGATCCCGGTCCGATACACAGACAGCATGGCCAATGATCTGTGCTGTAGCATCTACATACTGCTGTGCAAAAGTTCCCAATTCTCCAATGGGAGAATATTTCTTTAATATAATTTCTCCATCCTTGTCCGTGAAGATTTCCAGCGGATCACCTTCACGAATCCGCAGGGTTCTTCGGATTTCCTTCGGAACCACTACTCTTCCCAAGTCGTCTATCCTTCTAACGATTCCTGTTGCTTTCATATCTGTTCCTCCATTTTTACGATAGTTACAAGCCACATTCGTAAGCAATACCCGGCAGTTACACTGACGGGTATATGGCTTTTATAATCCTATTATCTGTTAAATGAAGGAATCTATGCGTGATTTATGGAAAAAAACGATTCTTCATCCTGAACTTGAGAATAAACCTCAGGCTTTGGTATGATAACCGTCCGGATTGGAAGACTGCCATCTCCAGGTATCCTCACACATAGCCTCAATACCACGCTCAGCCTCCCATCCCAGTTCTGCTTTTGCTTTCCCTGCATCACAATAGCAGGTTGCAATATCGCCGGCACGTCTTGGTTTCACCTGATAAGGCAGTTCTTTTCCACATGCTTTCTCAAATGCATGGAGAACATCCAGTACACTGTACCCGTTTCCGGTTCCCAGATTATAAATATTCACACCGGAACCCGGTGCTAACTTTTTCATGGCCTTCACATGTCCCTTTGCCAGATCAACGACATGAATATAATCCCGCACACCTGTACCGTCATGAGTCGGATAATCATCTCCGAATACACCCAGACGTTCCAGCTTTCCCACTGCAACCTGCGCTATATATGGCACCAGATTATTCGGAATCCCCTTCGGATCCTCTCCGATCCTTCCGCTCTCATGAGCACCGATCGGATTAAAGTAACGCAGCAGAACAATATTCCATTCCGCATCTGCTACATGCAGATCTGTTAATATCTGCTCTAACATCCCCTTCGTCTGTCCATACGGATTGGTGATCACACCCTTCGGACATTCCTCTGTGATCGGCACAAATGCAGGATCACCATATACAGTCGCAGAAGAACTGAAGATCAGATTCTTAACGCCATGCTTTCGCATTACGTCGCAAAGGATCAGAGTGCCGGTAATGTTATTATGATAGTATTCCAATGGTTTCTGAACCGATTCTCCTACCGCCTTCATACCTGCAAAATGAATAACGGAGTCTATGTTCTCCCGTTGAAATATTTCCTCCAATGCTTCACGGTCCAGCAGATCCTTTTGATAAAACCGGATTGTCTTTCCTGTAATTTCCTCTACCCTTCGGACGGCCTCCTCACTGGAATTATACAGGTTATCCACCACAACCACTTCATAGCCGGCATTCAAAAGTTCCACACAAGTATGACTGCCGATATATCCGGCTCCGCCTGTTACTAAAATTGCCATATTCAATCCCTCCGTTCATTCATTTTCAATTACCATCTGTATACTATTTCTGTCATTCTGTAGAATGCTCCTCCTCCGTCCGGTGCAGTACCCTTTTGATCGCCATCCGTACAGACGGCTCCCTGCCCTCCTGCAGGCGCGGAATATTGGCACAATGCTTTACAATAACACAGACACAGACGATCTCCAAAATTACCAGACTGATATAACTCTGACTTCTCTGAAAGTAAAAGAAAGGATACAGGATAGCAGTAGAAAAGGATGCTGCACATCCCCAGTCAGATATCAGCATGACAGCGATCCCGACTGCTGCCAGAACCAGGAACCCGCGCCAGTCCGTACTCAGGATCACCCCGCCTAACGTCGCCAGACCCTTTCCTCCGCGGAACCGCAGGTAAAACGGAAAAATATGTCCAAGAATAGCTGCGGAACCCGCTGTAATTCCGGCTATGGCAAAACCCGGAAACAATAACTGCGCCAGCTTGACAGCAAGGAACCCCTTCATAAAATCGATCACCATTGTAATGATTCCGCTGGATTTTCCCAAAACCATAAATGCATTGGTCGTCCCCAGATTCTGCTGCCCGACACTCCGCAGATCAACACCCTTCGTCTTTGCCAGAAAGTAAGAAGGACTAATGCATCCGGATAAATAGCCGAGCAATAAACATATCACAAATTCCATGGCAGTCTCTCCCTTCTTTGTCTCTTTCGCTTCTCTTCCTCTTAATTGTATTCATTCCTTGTTATGAATATTAGTATACTACAAAATATTGCATATCGGAACCATTTTTTATACTATTCTTTGGAATGAAACCAGAAATACCAGAATGGCTTTTTTCTGGCCAGCACCTGGAAGGTAACCTGCTGCTCCTGCACTTCAAACACCAGATATTTTCCATCCTCCTTCCATTCCACAGGATTCCAGTTATTTCCATTCAATACATAAATTTCAATTCCCTTCTCTCCTTCCGGCGGCAGATATCGTACGGTATGACTTTCTGAACCGTCCTCCGGTATCGTCAGTGTCCATGCTTCAATGCAGTTCTTTCCGCCCGCTGTCTCTGTCTGTCCCTCCCAGGCCTCCAGAGTCAGCACATCTTCCTCTTTGAACGTACCATCTGTCAATGCCAGTGCCATGCTGTCATTCCGGGTTTCACTGGTCTCTAACGCAGTTACATAACTGGTATAGACTGCATGGATCCGTTCATCAAAACAGATATCTTCAGGATTCCATTCCTCCCATGCGCCATAACAGCCTTCCTTCTCCGGCACTGCCGGTACTTCTTCCGGCTGAATACCGGATCCGTAATCAACGGTAATACTTCCGACCGTTTCTTCATTTGCTATAAACCGGACGGTACAGGTCTGAAACAGTTCCGGACTGTCCTCCTGCGCAGTCAGTTCCTGCCAGGTAACCGGTTCCGCTGCTCCGGCATAGCTGATACCATCTATGCCTGCCATGTCTGTTCCAATAAACAGGTTGCCTTCTGCAATTCCATTTTCTTTCAGTTCTCCTGCAATGGCACCTGCAGATTCAACACTATCTTCGATCCGGACCAGAGTATAGGATGTATAGATCTCACTGCCCAGCCCGGCAATACCGCCAACATGATTCCTCCCGGATAACCAGCACTTGACTGAACAGTTTCGGATGATCCCCTCAGACACCCCGGCTATACCACCCACATAATCACCTCCGTCACTGGCTGCTCTTCCTGTATTTCTGGATTCCATAACACTCCCCATTGCCATATTGCCGACGATACCACCGGTACAATCCTTTCTGCCCTGTATCTCTCCTGCATTCTCGCAATCCCGGATCACGACACGGGTTCTGTACTGAACATTCAGAGAGGCTTCTCCTTCAATCTGAATATCATCCTCAGGGTCCAGATCATGCTCAATCGCCATGGCTCCGGCAATCCCGCCTACATTTAAATCTCCTTCCACCATTCCCTGATTACTGCTTCCTGCCACTTTTCCTTCTATGGCATCCGGGTCATCCTCATCCGATACATCTTCAATCACATCTGTATCCGTCTGCTCTGTTCCATAGGTCAGCGTATCCAGAATCCCAAATATCTGATCTGATATATTCTGGATATCCTGATTTACTGCTGTACCATCCTCTGCCAGCAGCCTTCCCATCCGTGCCAGCACATCTGCAATCTGCTTCATGGAGTTGCTGAAGTCGGTTCTTGCTGCCTGAAACTGTGCATTCTCTCCGGATGGCTTAAGCTGATCCAGTTCATCCTGAATCTTATCCGGATCAATATTGCCCTCTTCATCCTGAAACCTGTCGGAACTGATATTACCAGCCTCATCCTTATCCTCCTGCTCTGCCTTATAGGCATTCAGCATGGCTTCTGCCGATTGAGATGCGGAAGTCACATATGGAGACAGATTCTCCAGTTCCTTTCCCAAAGCAGTTGTTGTACCATTCATATCTGCCAGGGTCTTATCAATCGAACTCCGCAGTGTCTGAAGCTGGGGCTGAAGCTTCTGCAGAGTCGTCTGACTATATTCCAGCACCATGTTCGGTTCCATCTGGCCAACAATTCCGCCAACCTCTTTCCTGCCATATATATAGCCTTCATTTACACATGCATAGATATAGCCTGACTGCCGGCCAGCGATCCCGCCAATATTATATCCGATATGCTGATAACCGATCAGACCTTTGTTCGTACAGTTCTGGATCACGCCGGAAGAAATTCCGGCAATCCCGCCCACATCTGTAATATCTGTCACCGTTTCATTACTGGTAATATCTTCTATAGTAAGGGAAGACAGATCTATCGTTTCCTCTTCAATTACTGCATTGACATAGTTCTCATTCCGGCACCGGGTGATCACGCCCCGATTCTCTCCGGCGATTCCGCCAGCGCCATGATTCCCGTATATCACACCGGCAGTCGTACACTGAACGATCTGGCCGCTTCCCTGATTCCGGCCGGCGATTCCGCCGATATAATTCTTCCCGTAAACACTGCCCTGAAATGCACAGTTCTCAATCCTTCCCGCATTGCTTCCGGCAATTCCGCCTACACTGCTCCGGCTGCCCTCCGGCTTTACCTGTCCGTTCACCTTAAGATCCAAAACGCTTCCGGATTCCTGTATATAACGGAATAATCCGGTATAGGAACCTTCGCTCTTAATATTCAGGCCGCTGATCGTATGGCCCTGCCCATAAAAGCTGCCGCCAAAAGAAGGAATCATGGAAAAATCATCATCCAACTGAATATCTGCATCCAGATATACCGCTTTATCCCGGGACCAGCTATCCAGTGTACATTGATCTGCAAAGGTTCTCAACTCTTCCGGTGTCGTAATATGAATCTCTTCCTGACTCCGGGATTCCTGTGCTTCGGTTTCTTCCCCTGTATCCGCCGGTATGCCATAAGCAGCAGGAATCCCGGAAACGAAGATGCATCCTGTAAGAAAAAGGCTTACTGCCTGTACCAGACAGTTCTTTTTGCTATTTTTTTTATGATCTGTTCTATTCTTCATTCTGACCTTCCTCCTTTCCTTCCTGCAAGCCCGCTTCCTGTATCTCTGTCACATCTGTTATCTCCTGCGGCTCCAGGGCCTCCTTGCCAATACGTAGAAGCTTTCCTCTCGGCTTTGCCTCTTTTTTATCCTCTGCAGTCTCAATGGTACCACGCACCTCTCCCCGGATCAGACCGGATACATTGGCATCGATCACACCGGATACATAGCCCCGTACGCGTCCCTGTACATATATCATGCCATTCATATCCCGAAGCGGAAGGTCCAGCTTGCGGAAAGCAAAGGATGTCCGGTCGATGATCGTATCACCCAGAAGCAGAATCTGCGGAAGTACGCACATTACCATAATAATTGAGATGATCGTCCCTCTTCCAAGACAGCTTCCGATGGCAGATATAACACCATTCGTTGTCATCTGTCCGATCAGAACACCGCCGGCAACCAGGATCGAACCAGAGGTTAATATGGTCGGAAATGCCTGATTCAGCGCTTCCACCATCGCTTCTTTGATCGGCATTTCCCGCTTTAGTTCCATGTATCGGCTGGAAATTACGATCGCATAGTCAATATTGGCACCCATCTGGATCGCATTTACGATCAGATAGCTTAAAAAATATAAATCTTCGTGCTTCAGATACGGAAATGAAAAGTTCAGCCAGATACTCCCCTGGATTACCAGTATTAAAAGCAGCGGCAGACCGGCGGACTTGAAGTTAAACAGCAATATGACAATGACAAACAGTGCTGACAGGATACTGATGATGATATTGTCTCTGCCAAAGGAGCTGGACAGATCATAGTCACTGGTAGAATCCCCTACCACATAGACCTCTCCACTGTAATATACACCTGCCTCGTCATGAATCTTTTGTAAAAAATCAAAGGTTTCCTGACTTTCTTCCGGAAGATTCAGATATACCAGCATACGGGTATAATCTTCGCTTAAGAGCTGCGCCTTTGCTTTTCCCAGCGTATCGAACAATTCATCCAGCGTATCCTCCAGCTCCGCGTCCAGATTCAGATATCCCTTGTTCATTTCCTCTTCCAGAAAGCCCATGGTATCCAGGAGCGGAATCCTGTAATTCTCAATACCCCCTACGATCTCACCCAGGTTATCATCATTTACTGCGTAAGCAGAATACAGCAGTCTTGCTACTTCATAATCAATATCCGCTAATTCTGAGAATTCCCGGGGTGTCAGAGCATCCGTCAGCATATGTCCCATAACCTCCGTATTGGAAAGTCCCAGGCAGGAGTCGATTTCCTCACAGCTCTCCAGTCTTGCCAGCAGCTTCTGCTCTGCTTCATAATTTCCGGCCGGTACGATCAGCGCTACCAGATTCTCTGCTCCATATGTGGCTTCGATCTTCTCCGCTGCGATCTGGGCGGCTCCCTTTTTCGGCGGACTCAGATGTGATGTCCCGTAACAGTACGGACACCGGTTTGCAAAGACAAAGGCAAAGATCAGCACGATAACAAATACCGGCGGTACTATAAACCGGCTTGCCACCACAAATTTTCCCAGAAAGCTGATCTTCGGCACCAGATTCTTATGTACTGTCTTATCCATTAATTTATTAAACAGCATGAGAAGTCCCGGCATCAGGGTAAATACAGATAACAGACTCATAAAGATCGCCTTGATCAGAACCACAGCAAGATCCTCACCGATCTTAAACTGCATAAAGACAAGGGCTGCCAGACCGCTGATAGTGGTCAGGCTGGAGGAAAAGATCTCCGGTATCCCCTTACTCAATGCTGCAATGCAGGCTTCTCTTGCTTCTAAATGTTCCCGCTCCTCTGTATAGCGGTGGCACATGATGATGGCATAATCTATGGCCAGTGCTAATTGCAGAACCACCGTAACGGAGTTTGAAATAAATGAAATCGGATCGACCAGAAAATTGGTTCCCATATTCAAAATGGCCGCAACCACAAAGGTAATCAACAGAACCGGAACCTCTGCATACGCCTTGGAGGTAAAGATCAGCACGACAATAATGATGATCGCGGCAATCACGATGATCACCTGCATCTCCTTGGCCAGATCTGCCGCAGAATCCTCCCCTACAGCACTATCTACATATACATCATAATCCTTCAGCATATCCTTGATTCGGTTCATGGCATTAATACTGACAGGATCTGTCTCCTCGCCATCAAAGGTGATGCTGAATAACGCAGAAGAATCCTTATAATGCTCCTCCGTATTCTCAAATGCAACGGAGGTAACGCCAGGAATCCCTTTAAGTTCCTCTGCAAGCTCTGCCGCATGGGGATAAGAAATATTGGCAATCATCACTTTACCGGAACCATAAGTAATAAATTCCTCATCCATGACGGTAAGCCCCTGTCTGGTCTCGGTTTCTTCCGATAGATACTTTGTAATATCATTTTCGACTTCTACCCATCCCCGTGCAACCAGACAGAAAATAACTGCGAAAATATACAGCAGAAAAAACAGATTTCTTTTATCCACCACAAATGCCGCAAACCGCTCTAACAGCGTTGGTTTCTTCTCGTCCATTTTAAATTGAGCCCCTTTCTTTGCGTCTCCCGGTCTGGAAAACTTAATAATGTACGATTGAAAATTAATTGACAGTTGTCTCTTTTTGGTACTATACTATATGTAATTGAAAAAAACAACGGACAAATTAGAATATTTTGTCAAATAGCAGACAAGATAGCGATATTTGTATTCAATCTTTTGTCCGGTGACAAATACTGTTCAGAATGGAGAGGCTTATGAAAAATAAAACCGATTTAAGAGTGATCAAAACCTATACTGCACTTACCAATGCTTTCTATGAACTTCTTGGAAAAAAGAAATTTGAAGAAATCACGGTGAATGAACTCTGTAACCTTGCCTATGTCCGGCGTGCCACCTTTTATAAACATTTTGCGGACAAATACGAATTCTTTATCTTCATTGTCCGCAGTCTGTTTGAACAATATAGCGGAACCTATACCTTTGAAGAGGGACAGATTAAGCCGCTCTCCTTTTACCTGAGTATTGTGGAGAATTTTCTGCATTTTCTAACCGAGCGGGAAACCATTGTAAAACTGCTTTCGGAAAGCAGTATGTATTCCGTTCTGATGAACATCTTTACAGAAGAGATCAGTACAGAGGTAACAGAATATCTAATGGAAGACGAAAAAAACGGAGCGGTCTTCCCTGCCTCTGCTGAGATTACCGCCCGTTTTTTCACGGGTGCTATTATTAATTGTATTAAATACTGGTTTGTATCCGGTCAGGAACTGCCCGAACAGGAGCTGTTGGAACAGCTTCAGGCACTTATTACTTCCTTCAGGCCTCCTTTACCCGTTTCTTTTTAATAATTAAAGCAATGCAAAGAATAGATACTGCCATGGCAAGCTGGATGCCAATGCTCAGCCATACACTGTTTCTTTGTTCCATGGTCATGGAACCAAATTCATATAATGTTATATTGGCTGTCTCGTACCAGTATACAGGGAGGAACTGTGCCACCATCCGTACTCCGGAGCCAAGAAGCTCCATGTCAACCAAAACGCCACAGAGAAATGACATACCTAATGCTACAATATTGGCGATTCCATTAACGGCCAGTTCATTTTTCACGCAGGTTCCGATCAGATAGGAAATGGAAGCAGATACCAGTGTCAGGCAGGCCGCATTCAGCAGATAGTATCCCAGGTTTACATCCTGTAATAAATCTCCCCTATACAGTACAACAGCTAACAGCATCAGCAGAAGGTATAACCCGCCGCAGAACAGGAAGAGAGCAAGACTTCCCTGCAGGCTCTGCCATAGAGAGGGGATGCCGGAGCTGTTCATCCTGCGTTCCATCTCTCTCCGGTTAAAGTTCTTTAACACCAGAGGGAAAATATAGCAAAAGGTATACAACAGTACAAAAGGAAGATATCGAAAATAAAAGTGATACAATATACCCTTGTCGTTATGCTCTGCAGATTCCCGGACCCTGATCTCCGCCTGCTTTCCTGCCACCTGTAATGCCTGCTCTACTGCTTCCTCCATATCCATTCCGGCATTACGATAGACACGATAGGCATTTACATAGGAATCCACCTGCATATCTGCATAAACACTACGGTATGCACCATCGCTGCTGACCCCCTTGACCACCTCCAGTGCAGCATCGCCATCGAGTAATAATGCTTCCGCATTCTCCGGGATCCGCAGGACATAATCAACTCTCCAGTAATACAGCTCCTCTGCCAGATCACGCTGTTCCGTTACATCAGTGATTATCGTATGCTCCTTGTCCAGAGCCTCCGCCATCCCCTTGGAAAATGCACTTCCATCTTCATCAATGACTGCAATATTCAGATTTGTTTTCTCATATACGGCGGTGTCTGTCTTTGTCGCTGCACCCTGGACTCCCATCATAATGGAAAAGAAAATACCGCCATATAGAAACAGGAAGGCCAGATTCCGTTTTATGATTATCATATATCCCTTAAATACTGTCATAACGTTCCCTCCGAATCACACAATAGGATACCACCAGGAATCCCAGACTGTATAATGCCATCAACAGCAGATCATTCCGGTATCGTACCGGATCATTATAAACGCACAGGCAGTAAAAGGCATCACTGATCACAGCTACCGGATTCAGACGGTTTACGATCGGACAATTAATATCAATGATATTCTTCATCTCTGATACCATAAGACCTGCCAGAAAACTCAGGCTTAATGTGATTCCCACATTCAATCCTACCTTTGCCGCCATTGGCAGCTTTCCAATACTGCCAATGGTGATTCCCATACAGACACCGATGATACATCCGAATGCGCAGGTGAGAAGCATTCCGCCCCAATGATCACCGAAGCCCATTCCCAATATGAATTTCAGGTATAACAAAAGCAATATATTACACAGATATGCAACTGTCACATTTACAACAAACACGGCTACGATCTGCATACTCTTTCTGGCAGGTGATACACAACGCCTTGCACCTAAGGATGAAGTATTTGCCTGCAATTCCATGGCCGCCTGCATCCCCATAAAGCAGCCAAACATACATGCCATACCGATCAGTCCAAAAAAACAGTTCATATTCGCACTTAACCGCTCTCCGCTTAAGGTAACCTCTGTTATATAGCTGGTTTCCTCTATATCCTCCATTGCTTCTTCTATATATTCTTCGATCGTCTGCTGCATCACTGAAATATCCGGAGATCCTTCCGGCATCTGTCCAGATGACAGCTGTTCAGAAGCGTAGCCGGCAAGTTCCCGCTCTACCAGATCCGTCATCATTGTCTCGTATTTCAAATAAGTGGAAAGAACGCCATCCAGCACTGTCGCTTCTATACTATTCTTCCGAATCGTAAGGGACGGGGTTTCTGCAATATAATATATCCCTGTCACCTCACCAGTCTCCAGTGCCTCCAGTGCAGCTTTCTCTTCCATATTTACAGTCTTTATCACAGGATTTTCCTCTTCTTCCTGCATGGTATCTATAAAAGCGGAAAAAGCAATATTTTCTTCCTGCTCTACCAGGGCAACCGGTATGGTCTCCAGTTCGATATTCTCAGCACTGCCAAATGTAATACTGAATAATGTTCCAAGTACAAGCGGAAATATCGCAGGCCAGAATAAAGCAACCCGATTTCGCAGAGTATTCAGAAACTGATAAAAGATGATATGTCTCATATTCTGCTCCTTTCTCCCTTAATCCCGCAACTGTTTTCCTGTGATCTCCAGAAATACATCATTTAAAGTCGGCAGCTCGGAAAACACCCTGCCAAATGTCGTCTTCTGCTCCTGCAGATCATGGAGGACATGAATCAGATTATGCCTGCCCTTTCCACAACGGATTACCAGAGTCTCATCGGAATAGTGAACCTCATATACATTTTCCATGCTGCGGATATGCTTTACCTGCTCCTCCGACAGCACCACCGCTTCAATGGTGATCGTCTCTCCGGTCTTGATCATATTCTTAAGCTCTTCCTTTGTACCGGAGGCAATGCATCGTCCATGATCCATGATTGCGATCCGGGAGCAGATCTGTTCTACCTCCTCCATATAATGAGAGGTATAGACGATCGTGGATCCCTGACGGTTCAGTTCCAGAATCCCTTCCAGTATCTTATTCCGGCTCTGGGGATCTACTGCTACCGTAGGCTCATCCATAAAGATCAGCTCTGGCTTATGCGCAATGCCACAGGCAATATTCAGACGACGCAGCAATCCGCCGGATAGCTGCTTTGGCTTCTTTTTCACATGCTCCTCCAGTCCTGTGAACTGAATCGCCTCTTCTACCAGCTTTTTTCTGACTGTCTTATTCTTTTCGTACAAGCCACAAAAAAAGTCAATATTTTCCCGGACATTCATTTGATCGAATACAGCTACCTCCTGCATCACAACACCGATCTTCCGTTTACTTTCATAACTGTCCGGCTGCATTTCCTCTCCAAAGATCCGGATCTCTCCCTTGTCATACTTCAGCAAGGCCAGCATACAGTTGATCGCAGTGGTTTTCCCGCTTCCATTCGGTCCCAGCAGACCGAATACTTCTCCAGGCTGCACGGATAGATTTAAATGATCCAATGCAAGGGTTTCACCATATCGCTTTACCAGATTACTAATCTCTATCATTCTTTTTATCCTTTCCTGTTATTTGCATTTATTATTTTCTACTATACCTAAAGTTTAATGTAAAAGACCCCTTCTGTATAGTGAACATTGTCAGCTTATGTATATGACAAATGTCATTTTTTCAGCCAATGGTTGCATTCTCATTGTCAAATGGATTACACTAAGAACGTATTATATAGGAAGGGAGAAGTTATGCGAAGCCTTATCTGTAACGGAATCATATTTATATATTGCATACTGCTTAGAAGTACAATGGAATTCCATTCGATTTCCATTCTGTTTCTGTTTGTGAGTCTTACCCTTACCTTCCTCCCGTATCTTCTGCCTGATTCCGGCTTTTATTATGTTGCCGCCTTCTGGATCTCTACCGCCTGTTTTCAGGCAGAACTCCAGTGGTATCTGCCATCGCTCTTCTTTCAGATTGTACTGCATTTTGTGAAAGAAATAAGTAATGACCAATATCCTCATCATTACACCGACTCCATTCTCTGTACGCTGGCCATTGTTATTCCATTCCTGTGCCATTGTTCTGACCTGACGGCTCCGCTTCTCTCCGGCCTTCTGTTTGCCGTTCTGCTGAGCTGCCTCCTTGCATGGATGACGGTCACCTATGAACATCTTCACCACCGCTTCATCCATTCCGTAGACTGGCATACCGAAAAGCAGTTGGAATTAGAAGAAAAAAATCATGCTCTGCTCGCCAAACAGGATACGGAAATCTATGCTGCGACCCTGAAGGAACGAAACCGTATAGCCAGAGACATTCACGATAATGTGGGCCATCTTCTGTCACGCTCGCTTCTGATGACTGGAGCGATTCAGACACTCAATACCAGTGACAAACTATGTGAGCCCCTGTCACAACTGGATGCCACCCTGAATCAGGCAATGAATAGTATCCGGGACAGCGTTCATAATCTGCATGATGAAGCACTGAATCTGGAAAACACCACGAAGCAGCTGGTAACCGATTTTCAGTTCTGCCCGGTCGATCTTTCTTATGATATGGGATATGAACCTCCAACTGCAATACGCTATGCGTTTCTTTCCATTACCCGGGAAGCACTGGCAAATATCATCCGACATAGCAATGCAGATCATGTAAGGATCGTCATGCGGGAGCACCCGAGCCTGTATCAGTTGGAGATTGGAGATAACGGAACCCGGATCAACGCCCCTTTCTCTGAAAATCATGGGCTGGGGCTGACCAATATGCAGGAGCGAGTCACCAAACTTCATGGGACCATGCGTCTTTATACGGAATCCGGCTTCCGCATCTTTATTACCATTCCGAAGGGAGATGATATCAATGGAAATAATACTGATTGATGATGATTTCTTTATAACCACAGCGCTTAAGACGATTCTGGAAGCAGATGAGAATATCCATGTAACTGCTACCGGCAGCAGCGGAACTGAGGCAGTTTCCTTATACCGCCAGTATCAGCCTGCGGTTCTGCTCATGGATATCCGTATGAACGAAATGAACGGATTAGAGGCATCGGAGGTCATCCTGAAGGAATACCCGGATGCAAGGATTCTTCTGCTTACCACATTCCTGGATGATGAATATATCATTCAGGCATTGAAGATCGGTGCCAGCGGTTATCTGTTAAAGCAGGATTATCAAAGCATTCTTCCTGCTATTCATGCAGTTGCCAGCGGACAGACTGTATTCGGAACGGAGATCACAGCCAAGATTCCCGACCTTCTGTCCAGAAGCAATGCCTTTCTCTATGAAAAATACGGGCTTACTGAGCGGGAAGCGGAGATTGTTGAAATGGTAGCTGATGGCAGCAGTAATAAAGAAATTGCGGAGCAGCTCTTTCTAAGTGAGGGAACCGTCCGCAATTACTTAAGCACGATTCTGGATAAACTGTCCCTGCGGGACCGCACCCAGCTTGCTATCTTCTATTATCAGCACATCTGATCTTAATCCAGCTTCAGATCACCTTCCCGGATCCAGCCCAGCTTCCGGCAGATCTGTCCAAAGCCCCAGGTCAGGACTGCAGGGAGTACGAAGCTGATCAGAATCAGTCCGATCCAGTCCATTGGTGTGACTGCCGCTTTCGTTCCAGCCGCAATATCATTGACCCAGCCGGTATAGACTCCAATCTGTCCTACCAGTCCGCAGGTACCCATACCGGAAGAAATCGCTTCCCCGTTCATCTGTAGCTGAAAGACACAGGTTGCTATCGGCCCGGTGATCGCAGAAGCCAGGATCGGCGGGATCCAGATCCTTGGATTCTTTACAATATTTCCCATTTGCAGCATGCTGGTTCCAAGCCCCTGAGAAATCAGACCGCCTGCTTTATTCTCACGAAAGCTCATGACTGCAAAGCCTACCATCTGCGCAGAACAGCCGGCAACTGCCGCACCGCCGGCGAGCCCGGTCAGGCTCAACGCTGCACAAATTGCTGCACTGCTGATCGGAAGGGTCAATGCGATACCTACAATGACAGACACCAGAATTCCCATCATAAACGGATGCAATTCCGTAGCCCACATGATCAGCTTTCCGACTGCACTGGCCCCGGCTCCAATATAGGGTGCGATCCCCATGGAAAGCAGCACACCGGAGCAGATGGAAACCAATGGGGTGACCAGAATATCGATTTTGGTTTCCTTTGAAACCAGCTTTCCAAGCTCCGTAGCAACAATGGCGATCACCAGAACGGCTAACGGGCCGCCTGCACCGCCTAAGCTGTTGGCAGCAGCGCCTACTGCCAGCATGGAAAACAGTACCAGAGGCGGCGCCTGCAATGCGAAGGCAATGGCAACTGCCATTGCCGGCCCTGCCACACTTTTGGCAAATCCTCCTATGTCAATCAGTATCTGAATATTGAACTGCTGTCCCAAAGTGGCTACGATCGTTCCGATCAGCAGGGAGGCAAACAAACCGTTTGCCATGGCTCCCATCGCATCAATAAAGTACCGCTTTGCGGAAATCTCAATATTCTTCTTCTTCAGGAAGGATCTCATCCTGCCTGCCGGCTTCTGTTTCTTTTCTTCTGTCATTTTCATATTCTGGTCCTCATTTCTCTCTTATTCTGTAATCACGGATGTATTGTCCTTATCCGGCTTTCGCCATCTTCCTCCCGGATGGATTCCGGTTCATAATCCCGCAGTTCAGCCAGGTACCCCTGTTCCCGAAGCGCAGTCTCAATGCATGACAGGGTTTCTTTATCCTTTGCCCGTATTGTATGATAGTGAAAGCCTGCAGTTGCATTCTTTAGCGGACTGGATTTTCCTGCCTGCAACGCATCGCAGAATTCCCGGACTGCCCTTCTGGAATCAATGCCCAGCTTTGCCCGAACCTCTCCATAGACTTTATGATAGATGAACACATCCTCTACTTCTCCACCCAAATCTACGATCAGATTCAATTCCTGCTCTGTCTTATCATCCTCATGATATACCTTAAATACCTTACTGACCCCCGGCTGCTGCTGCAGTATATAACCCTTCGGCGTAGAAAGGATCGAAATCCCACTGCTCCGCAGGGCACTGATATCCTGTACCACGATCTGCCGGCTGACGCCGAACTCTCTGGCAAGCCGGCTGCCTGATATGGGCTGTTCTGATTTTCGGAGCCGGGTCAGCATCTTTTTTTGTCTTATTTCAACTGCCATTCTTTCCCCTCCATTCTGCACCTGTTTTTATTTTCCTGTACAACCCTGTGACAGTATAACACCTTGTTACATGCATGTCAACACAAGTGTAAAGCCAGGTGTAAAGCACAGTATTATTTCTGACACAGTTAAACTATCGCGGATGAAGAAGCATACAAAAAAGACGGTATCAAAAAGTATAAATCATTATACTCAGTACCGTCTTTCTTTTATCTGTACCTACCAGGATCAAATGGAAATGATCAACTCAACCGGACAATGATCAGAACCCGGTATCTCTGTATGGATCGCTGCATCGACTAATGTATCCTGCAGGGCTTCTGATACACAGAAATAATCAATCCGCCAGCCTGCATTCTTTGCCCTTGCACTGAACCGATATGACCACCAGGAATAAATATCCGTCTGATCCGGATAAAAATAACGGAAGGTATCGATAAATCCACTTTCGATCAGCGTTGAGAAACAACCCCGTTCCTCGTCTGTGAAGCCTGCATTCTTCCGGTTGGTTTTCGGGTTCTTCAAGTCGATTTCCTTATGAGCCACGTTCAGATCTCCACAGAAGATCACCGGCTTCTTTTCCTCCAGCTTCTTCAGATATGCCAGAAAATCAGCCTCCCATTTCATCCGGTATGGCAGGCGTGCCAGCTCGTTCTGTGAATTCGGCACATATACCGTGATCATATAATACTCCGGATACTCTAACGTAATCACCCGTCCTTCCTTATCATGCTCTTCTATTCCGATACCATAAGTAACCTGTATCGGTTCCAGCCTTGTGAATATGGCGGTGCCGGAATAGCCTTTCTTTTCCGCATAATTCCAGTATTGATAATATCCGTCTAATTGTAAATCAATCTGGCCTTCCTGCAGCTTGGTCTCCTGAACACAGAAAATATCTGCATCCAGTTCGTGAAAGCTGTCCATAAAGTTCTTTTGTACGCAGGCCCGTAAGCCATTTACATTCCATGAAATCAACTTCATATTATACCGTATCCCTTCTTCATACTTTGCTTACCATTTACCATCCGCCTGCTCATTTATTCTTACATATGGTTCTTTGCAAACGATAACGGCCATTGTCCTAATCTGCATTATACAGAGATTTCATCCCGTGTCAATATGGCTTATCGGATACGGTATCTTCGCCTGACGTTATCCGGCTCCTCACCTTCTTATGAAAACTTCATCTCTACGTCCTTGCGTTTCTCCTCCTCTGCCTCAAACAGATCCCGCCTTTTTGCACCGATCATGCCAGCCACAATAGAAGACGGAAACATGACCAGCTTGGTATTATAAGCGGTCGCATTCGCATTATATAGTCTTCTGGCAGCCTGCAGATGCTCTTCTACATCAGTGATGCTGTTCTGTAACACCATATAGTTGTTGCTGGACTTCAACTCCGGATAGGCTTCGGCAGTCAGGCGGAACTGATTGGCCACTTCATTCATCTTACCGGCCATCTCTGACTTCTCACTGACACTCATACCGGAACGAAGATGTATTGTCTCAAATAATACTTTGCTTTCGTGAGAAGCATATTCCTTTACCACCGCCAACTGCTTGGTCAGCACATCATATCGCTTGGTCAACGCCACATCAATTCCGGAATCTGCTTCATCCACCTTAAGCCCTGCTGCCCGGATTCCATTCATCGTGGCAATATACCAGATCACAATAACCACTACAACAACTCCGATTACAATCCAAACCCCATATTCCATATTTTTTCCTCCTTATATTCCCTTACTAATGGTTTTTCAGTTTTATTTTATATTCTATTCCAGCTTTAACCGGAAACCGGACATACTCTTTGGCTCCGGAGCCGGCCCTTCAGCAGAAACCTTCTCCCACGGATCTCTGAATGCTTCTTCTTGTTCTGCTTCTGTCTCTGGCTCCTCCAGCTTTAAGACATCAATAACATCCAATACTTCCTTCAGCTCATTATAGCTTTTACCGATCTCATATTCAATATCCAGCCTTCGTCCCATATCCGGTTCAAAAATTCCGCCCACCAGATTCCGGAGCATAAATAACTTCTGATCTGCGAAACGAAAAATGGCATCTCCCCATAATTTCAGATCCATTAAGTATTCCATGAACTGTGGCGTCAGCAGATAAAACACCGTATGCGGATCTGTTGCATAGACGTCAAACTTCTCGTTAAACTGAAGATTCTCCATGCTGACCTTTTCCATACCCGCTTTCTCTACAATGGAATTATTTCTCGTTACAATGACAACCTCACCAGAAAGCTGCTTATTAAAGTCATATACCGCAATCCTGCCCTGCAGTCCGTTCTCCAGCGCCATTAACTCGGTATCCCTCAAACTGGCTTCCCTTTTAACATCTGCCTGACGGTAGCGGATACCATGGTATACTCCTTCAATATAGTCCTCGGATTCAACATTTCTCAGGTCAGTCCGGATCAACTGAAAGCTCACTATTTCACTGACAGAAAATCCCTGTGACGGCCTGTATTGATATTCCTCAAACAGATGCTGCAGAATCGGCTCCGCAATATGCATCTTATACTCCCGGTCAAACACACTCCGTTCTGTCTCCAAGCGGTTCTTAAGCTTTGGCAGACGGGCGGCGTCAATGGCTTGGATAATATAAAGCGGAATCGCAATAATTCCTCTGATTCCAAGTGCTTCCCTCTTCCTGATCCCCTGAATTGCCCTTTGCAGCTTATCAATTCGTTTCCGCATCGGTTCCAATTCTGAGAATAACCGTTCCCGGCTGATCCGGAAATCAAGCCCCTGATAGGTCTCCCGATTCAACTGTATATCCTGACGTACAGATTCCTCGTACGCCTTTTTCTGTCCCGAGAGCGCACGCTTCTTATTAACGCTGATAACCTTAAAGAACACCGCCAGGCTCTCGAAGATCACAGCTGCCCAGATGACTCCTCTGGCCTGTCTCATCATATCACGGATAGACTGCCATTCCGATAAATCATTGGGATCCTCTGGATTATAATATCTTGTTTCCTGCATACCGGGCAGCATACCGTAAGACACTTTCTCGATCGTTCCATTATACCGTACTCCATCTACAATATATTGATAGGAATTATCATATCGCTGTCTGGTTCGCTCCTTTCCATCCTCATAATAGGTTTCCGTATATTCCTTTGAAGCCGTATAGGTAATGGTAACCGGCAGATATTCCTCACCCGGTTCAAATTGAAACCTTGCGCTAATATATAAAAATAACACTCCAAATAAGAGTACAACTGCAACGCCCTGACAGCCCCCAAAACCGAAATCCAGCCATGTTGCCCGTTTCCCATTCACCCTGATCGTTGTTCTGCATCTGTCATTTGTCATAATTTGATCCTTCCCTCCAACACCTTTTTCTTATTTTTTTCCCAGCAAGGATAGCAAAAACATGACAAACGGAACAAAGCCTATCACAAATACCACCAATATTACCATTTTCAGCTTTTCACCTGCAGCGCTCCCCCCTCCAGAGGCCTTTTTCATTTCCCTTTCTATATCATCCGCCTCCTTCATCCATTCTGAATGATTTAATTTCTGTTCATCACTCTGTGTTCTTCCCGCCCGCTCTGATAATCCTCCTCCCAAAAGGTCAATAATCCTTCCGATCTCTGCTAACTCCGCTCTACTCTTTCGCACTTCCTTCTGTATGTCAAGCTTCCCATCCGGAGGCTCAAAAATCCCTCCATGCCCGGATTGCAGAAAATATAACTTTTCCCCATCAAAGGTTATATATATCTTATCATCCCTGTCATATAACTGCTTGATATATTCCATAAACTGCGGTGTCAGCAGATAAAAAGCACTATGCCGATCCCTTGCATAGACATTAAATTTCTGATTAAACTCCATATCCTCTGTTTCAACCATACTATCTGCAAGACTTTTATCAAACAGAGCCATTGTCTGACTCTCTTTCACAATTTTTACTACTCCATCAATTTCCCTTTTTAATTCTATCTCCAATAATCTTCCGTCTGCATCCACTACCATGTGAGGATGCTTGCCGCCACTCATATGTGTGATCTGGATATCCGCCCTTCGAAAGTTACATCCCTGATAACTCCCCGTAATCAAATCTTCTGAAGCATAGGTATTATTATAAGTAATATGCATCAAGCCGCTTGCCTGAAATTCCTCTCTTGTATAACCTGCATCCGGATCAAACCGGGCATTGTCAAAGCAGGAAGCCAACACCGGTCTGGAAACCAGGCGCTTATATGTAGTCGTATATTCCTTTCTTGCCTTGCTGCAGCGGCGATTCCATTCTCTTGTTAATCCGACTAATAGAATCACTGCAAGCAGAGCAAGCGGAAAAAAGCGATATATTTCCCACATATGATTATAAAAGAGCATTCCCCCAAAGATAAATGCCATCGGACCAAAGCATAGAAGAATATTGGTAATCTGATTCAAAAACCGATAATGTTTCCACCTTTTTTGCAATGGTTCCAATGTCCTTGAAATTTCCGCATCGTTTAATTTTGTCCCATTATCCAGCATAATCTTCTATATCCTTTCATGAATCCTTCAACATCTCCTCCTGCCGGGCCACAACATCCAACTGCATATCCTCAATGATCTCCCGAATTTCTTCCAGTTCGCTCTTACACTTTCTTACCTCATCCCATATATCAAACTCCCGATAAGGAGGTTCAAAAATACCGCCATGACCGGATATTAAAAAATATAGCTTTTCCCCGTTAAAGGTTATATAAATCGCATCATCCCTGTCATACATCTGCTTAAAATATTCAATGACCGGGGGAGTGAGAAAATAGAATGCACTATGCTTATCCCTGGCATAGACATTAAACTTCTGGTTGAAATCCATATCTTCTGTTTCCACCAGAACATCCTCGCTAAACAGTCTGATCGCTTTCGGTTCCTTCACAATCCTTATTGATTCGCGAATCTCTTTATGAAATGCAACTTCTAACAGCCTTCCATCCGCATCGACTACTGTCGTTTTATGCTTTCCGCCGGACTCATGTGTAATCCTGATATCTGCCCGTCGAAATGCGACTCCCTTATAGGTTCCTGTAATCAGATCTTCAGAAGTATATGTATGACCGGCATGGATCGGCAACAGACCGCTTGCCCGAAATTCCTCCCTTGGATACCCTGCGTCAGGTTCAAACTGAGCATTGTCAAAGCAGGAATCCAGTACCGGTCGGGAAATCAACTGCTTATAAGTATCCGCATATTTCCTCTTTGCCTTGTCGCAAAGCTTCCCACATGCAAATCTAAAACCAATAAGAACAAAGTCTATAGCCATAAAACCCATAAAATACAATCTAGTATCTCCGCTGACAATTTCATACTTAAAAAGAAGAAATGGTCCAACAAAACAGGCAATAACCCCCAGAGTGACCAGGCCATTAATCACCTTTCTTATAATTTTGTATACTGCATATCGTCTCCGAAGTGGTGACAGTGTTTTTAATATTTCTTCTCCGTTTAGTTCAATTCTCTTATCTGCCATACTATCTCCTCATTACGAGTCCTCCCATCCGTCCAGATACTTTTTCGCCCAGATTTCCAACGACTGTGCCGCTTCTGATATTTCGGAAAGTGTACTTAGAATCTGACGGAATTCCTCCCGCTCGGAATCATCAATCTGACCGTCGTCAGAAATATCGATCAGAGAATCCTTCAATTCAGAAATATCATTTAATGCTCCCAATGTATTTAGTATGAGCCGGTCTAAATTTCGAACCTGCACCTTTCTCGTCGTGACACTGCCAAGCGGACAGATCATGGAACAGTATTGATTACACAGCTCCGGCTTATCATATGCCTGTGCAAGGATCTTGACCTCTTCCTGATAAGGGATCACCTCTGCCAGTTCGATCCTTGCCAGTCGTGTCCGGTCAATCCCGATCAGATCCGATGCCTTTTCTCTGCTGCTGAATTCCGGTATTTTCTTCATCGCCTCTACTCTTGCCTGATAGAATATATTATCTGAAGCTTTGGTTGCCTTTCTCCCCATGTGAAACCTCCTTTGTATTCTTCTAAATATTATTATATCAATATTCCATCTTTCTTTACATAAAAAATAAAGCACAATACTTAGTGCTATCGTGCTTTATTTGATACATTAGCTTGCTTATATCTGCTTTGATATATATTCTTTTATAATCGCTACCGTAGCACTGGTTCCCAGTCGGTCTGCTCCAGCGTGGATCATTGCCTCTGCGGTTCTTATATCCCGAATGCCGCCGGATGCCTTTACCCAGGCTTTTCCCGCCACTGTCTGCTTCATGAATGCTACATCAGCAGTTGTGGCTCCTCCGCTGCTGAACCCGGTAGAGGTCTTCACAAAATCTGCCCCGCCTTCAACTGCCAGTTCACAGGCCTTACGCTTCTCTTCGTCTGTCAACAGGCAGGTTTCAATGATCACCTTCAGGCAGACTTCCTTCCATGCCGGATTATGAATACATGCATCCTTCACCTCTTTGATATCATATAAGACCTCATCATAATCCCCGGCTTTTAATGCACCGACATTGATCACCATATCAATCTCATCCGCACCATTTTCAATAGCGTCTACAGTTTCCAGCTTCTTGCTCAGGGTCGACATGGCTCCCAGTGGAAAACCAATCACTGTACAAACCTTTACATCTGTATCCTTTAATTCCTCTGCCACGAATGGTGTATAATAGGAATTCACACATACTGAGGCAAAATCATACTCCCTTGCCTCGGCACAGACCCGTTTTACCTCTGCTGCCGTTGCGTCTGCTTTTAATAGAGTATGATCAAAATACTTGGAAAATTTCATTTCTGTTCCTCCCGCTTATGAAAACATCCCCATAGACCGGATCCGGCTATGGGGATATTACCTGTTTCTTTATAAATCAACTATTCCTCTGTTGATGCTTCATTATCTTCAAGTACGTCCGCTACCGGAACTGCATCCTCTTCCATGCCTTCTTCTGTGAAATCATTATCAGAATCAACAGCTTCATCCTCTTCCATATCACCGAAATCCAGTACATCATCATCATGGATAATGAAATCCTCAGAATCCAGCTTTACAGAACGATACCGCTTCATACCTGTACCGGCAGGAATCAGTTTACCAAGCAATACATTCTCCTTCAGACCGATCAGATCATCCGTCTTGCCCTTTATTGCCGCCTCTGTCAGCACCTTCGTTGTCTCCTGGAAGGATGCTGCTGACAGGAAGGAATCCGTTGCCAGAGAAGCCTTGGTGATACCCAGAATCGACTGTGTTCCCAATGCCGGTTCCAGACCCTGTGCAAGTAATTCCTCATTCTTCTCCTCAAAATCCAATACATCCACCAGCATTCCCGGCAGATATTCGGAATCTCCGCTTTCCTCAATCTTAACCTTCTTCAGCATCTGACGAACAATGATCTCAATATGCTTATCGTTAATATCAACACCCTGCAGCCGGTATACACGCTGTACCTCACGAAGCATGTAATCCTGAACAGCACGGACGCCCTTGATCTTAAGGATGTCATGCGGATTTACAGAACCCTCTGTCAACTCATCACCGGCCTCTAAGATCTGTCCATCCTGAACCTTGATACGGGAACCGTACGGGATCAGATATGCCTTGCTTTCGCCCGTTTCATTATTGGTAATAACAACCTCACGCTTGGTCTTAATATTATTGATCGTCACTTCACCGCCGAATTCTGCTATGATCGCAAGACCCTTTGGCTTCCGTGCCTCAAATAATTCTTCTACACGAGGAAGACCCTGTGTGATATCATCACCGGCGACACCACCGGTGTGGAAGGTACGCATGGTAAGCTGGGTACCCGGCTCACCGATTGACTGTGCTGCAATGATACCGACTGCCTCGCCCACCTGTACAGACTGTCCGGTTGCCATGTTTGCACCATAACACTTTGCACATACGCCCAGGTGTGACTTACAGGTCAATGTAGTACGAATCTTTAACTTACCGGTTACTCCATTCTCAGCATCTACGATCGGATTACCATTCTCATCAACCCCCCGCTCTACAACCGCAGCTGCACGTTTCGGATTGATCATATGATTATGCTTCACCAGCATGTTGCCATCTTTATCAAAAATGTCAACTGCCGTGTACCGTCCCGTAATACGTTCCTTGAAGGTCTCGATGATTTCCTTTCCATCTGAGAATTCTTCTACTACCATACCCGGTATCTCCTCTACCGGTTTGCCGGCACAGCAGTCTACCTCCCGAATGATCAGATCCTGGGATACATCCACCAGACGTCTGGTCAGATAACCGGAATCGGCTGTACGCAAAGCGGTATCGGACAGACCCTTACGGGCACCATGTGCAGAAATAAAGTACTCCAATACATTCAGACCTTCCCGGAAGTTTGCCTTGATCGGCAGCTCAATAGTACGACCGGTGGTATCTGCCATCAAACCACGCATACCTGCCAGCTGCTTAATCTGCTGATTGGAACCACGGGCGCCGGAATCCGCCATCATATAAATATTATTATATTTATCCAGACCATCCAGCAGGGCCTTGGTCAACTCATCGTCGGCCTGCGACCAGGTCTTTACTACACGGGCATACCGCTCCTCTTCTGTCATTAAACCGCGTCGATACATTTTGTTAATCTTATCAACCGTTGCCTGCGCGTCACCAAGAATCTGCTTCTTGGCTCCCGGAACGGTCATATCAGAAATGGATACCGTCATAGCACTTCTGGTAGAATACTTATAACCCATACTCTTAATATCATCCAATACCTCTGCGGTCTTGGTTGCGCCATGGGTATTGATACATTTATCCAGAATCTGCTTCAACTGCTTCTTGCCGACATGGAAATCAATTTCCGGCAATAATGCATCCTCTGCCTTTGTCCGGTCAATAAAGCCTAAATCCTGTGGAATGATCTCATTGAAGATCAGGCGTCCCAATGTAGTATCCACGATCCTCGAAATCGGATTACCATCCGAATCCTTCCCCTTCATCCGAACCCGTATCCTGGCATGTAAGGTAATCTCTTTATTCTCATAAGCAAGAATTGCCTCATTCTCAGATTTAAAGAGTTTTCCTTCTCCCTTGTCACCATCCTTCATCATGGTAAGGTAATAGATACCCAGTACCATATCCTGAGACGGAACCGCTACCGGAGCGCCATCGGACGGCTTTAACAGGTTGTTCGGTGACAGCAGCAGGAACCGACACTCCGCCTGTGCCTCTACAGATAATGGAAGATGGACTGCCATCTGGTCACCGTCAAAATCGGCATTATATGCAGTACATACTAACGGATGCAGCTTAATTGCCTTACCCTCTACCAGAATCGGTTCAAATGCCTGAATTCCTAATCTGTGAAGGGTAGGAGCACGGTTCAGCATGACCGGATGCTCTTTGATCACATCCTCTAAGACATCCCATACGACCGGATCCAGCTTTTCCACCATCTTCTTTGCATATTTAATATTGTGTGCCTGCTTGTTGGCAACTAATTCCTTCATAACAAATGGCTTAAATAATTCGATCGCCATTTCCTTCGGAAGCCCGCACTGATAAATCTTCAGCTCCGGCCCTACCACGATAACAGAACGTCCGGAATAATCCACACGCTTTCCTAACAGGTTCTGACGGAACCGTCCCTGCTTGCCCTTCAGCATATCTGACAGAGACTTTAATGCACGATTACCAGGACCGGTAACAGCACGCCCCCGTCTTCCGTTATCAATCAGAGAATCTACCGCCTCCTGCAGCATTCTCTTTTCATTCCGGACAATAATATCCGGTGCACCAAGCTCTAACAGACGCTTCAGACGGTTGTTCCGGTTAATGATACGTCTGTACAGATCATTTAAATCCGAAGTGGCAAACCGTCCGCCATCTAACTGAACCATAGGACGAATGTCCGGCGGAATGACCGGTACTACATCCAGGATCATCCACTCCGGCTTATTGTTGGAAGCACGGAATGCCTCTACAACCTCCAGACGCTTAATGATCTTGGCGCGCTTCTGACCGGTAGAGTTCTTCAGCTCCTTGCTTAATTCCTCATAATCTTTCTCCAGGTCAATAGCCTGAAGTAACTCTTTAATGGATTCCGCCCCCATAGCGGCACGGAAGGAGCCATATCCAAACTTGTCTTCTGCATCCCGATATTCCTTTTCGGATAATACATCCTTATATTTTAAGTCCGTATCACCTGGATCCAGTACAATATAGGCGGCAAAATACAATACCTTTTCCAGCTCCCGCGGCGACTTGTCTAACAGTAGTCCCATACGGCTTGGAATTCCCTTAAAGTACCAGATATGAGAAACCGGTGCAGCCAGTTCAATATGTCCCATACGTTCCCGACGGACATTGGCCTTGGTTACCTCTACGCCACATCGGTCACAGATCACACCCTTATAACGGACCTTCTTGTATTTTCCACAATGACATTCCCAGTCCTTGCTTGGTCCAAAGATACGCTCACAGAATAAACCGTCTTTTTCCGGCTTCAGGGTTCTATAATTGATCGTCTCCGGCTTCTTGACCTCACCGTGAGACCACTCTCTAATCTTATCAGGAGAAGCTAACCCAATCTTAATGGAGTCAAAGTTAATTGGCTGATCTACCTCTTGATTATTCATATTTGACATCTCGTAGTGCTCCTTCCATTCTTATTCTTCTGAACCATCATAGTCCATATCATCTTCCTCTTCATCGATCTCATCGATATATTCACCTTGCTCGTCAATCTGATTATAACCATCGAACTGATTATATTCATCGTTGCTCTTCAAGTCGTTATCGCCCTCGATCATCGGACGCAGATTCTCATCTCCGTAATTGATGGTCTCACTGAATTCCACCTCTTCATTGTTCTCGTCGTAAACCTTGACATCCAATGCAAGAGACTGTAATTCCTTCAATAATACCTTAAAGGATTCCGGAATGCCAGGCTCAGGAATGTTATCTCCCTTAATAATTGCTTCGTAGGTCTTCACACGTCCAACCACATCATCCGACTTTACGGTCAGGATTTCCTGCAGAGTATAGGATGCACCATATGCCTCCAGCGCCCATACCTCCATCTCACCGAACCGCTGTCCGCCGAACTGTGCCTTACCGCCTAACGGCTGCTGGGTTACCAGTGAGTAAGGACCGGTAGAACGGGCATGGATCTTATCATCAACCAGATGATGCAGCTTCAGATAATGCATGAAACCGATGGTAACCGGACCATCAAACTCTTCTCCGGTACGTCCGTCACGAAGCTGAACCTTACCGGTACGATTGATCGGTACACCAGCCCATTCGCTTCTGTGATCACGATTTTCATACAGATAATCCAGCACCTCATCATTTAAGCTATCGCCCCATTTACTCTTGAAGGAATCCCACTCCTCATTTGCATAATCATTGGCAATTTCCAGCGTTTCCATAATCTCTTCTTCGTTGGCACCGTCAAAGACCGGTGTACTGATCTTGAAGCCCAATACATTTGCCGCCAGACTTAAATGTGTCTCCAGCACCTGTCCGATATTCATACGGGAAGGTACACCCAATGGATTCAATACGATATCCAGCGGACGTCCATTCGGCAGGAATGGCATATCCTCTACCGGCAGAATACGGGAAACTACACCCTTGTTACCGTGACGACCTGCCATCTTATCACCGACAGAAATCTTTCTCTTTTGGGCAATGTACACGCGAACGGACTTGTTTACGCCCGGCGAAAGTTCATCCCCGTTCTCTCTTGTAAACACTTTGGTATCCATCACCACGCCAAAAGCACCATGCGGCACACGCAGAGAAGTATCACGAACCTCTCTTGCCTTCTCTCCAAAGATTGCACGGAGCAGACGTTCCTCTGCTGTCAGTTCAGTTTCTCCCTTCGGTGTTACCTTACCGACCAGAATATCACCGGCACGCACCTCGGCGCCGATACGGATAATACCATTTTCATCCAGATCTTTTAACGCATCGTCACTTAAGCCGGCCAGGTCTCTGGTGATCTCCTCCTGTCCCAGCTTCGTATCTCTTGCCTCTGCCTCATATTCTTCAATATGAACAGAGGTATAAACATCATCCTGAACCAGACGCTCACTTAACAGAACCGCATCCTCGTAGTTGTAACCCTCCCAGGTCATGAATCCGATCAACGGATTCTTGCCAAGTGCGATCTCACCATCCGCAGTAGAAGGACCATCTGCGATCACCTCTCCTGCCTCTACCCGGTCACCCTTACATACGATCGGTCTCTGATTCATGCAGTTGCCCTGATTGCTACGGGCAAACTTTATAACATGATAGGTATCCTTGGTGCCATCCTCACAACGGATCACGATCTCCTTGCTGGAAGAACGTTCTACGACACCTGCATGCTTTGCCACGATACACACGCCGGAATCTACCGCCGCTTTTCCTTCCATACCGGTTCCTACGATCGGAGATTCGGTACGAAGAAGCGGCACTGCCTGACGCTGCATGTTGGAACCCATCAACGCCCGGTTTGCATCATCGTTCTGCAGGAACGGGATCATAGAGGTAGCAACTGAAAATACCATCTTTGGTGATACATCCATTAGATCCACACGGTTCTTTGAGAATTCTGAAGTTTCTTCTTTGAAACGTCCGGATACATTACTGTTTACAAAATGTCCGGCTTCATCCAGCGGCTCATTTGCCTGTGCAACGACAAATTTATCCTCATCATCTGCAGTCAGATAAATAACATCATCTGTGACTACAGGATTCTCCGGATCACTCTTGTCCAGCTTCCGGTAAGGAGCCTCTACAAAACCATACTGATTGATTCTTGCGTAGCATGCCAGTGAGTTGATCAGACCGATGTTCGGACCTTCCGGGGTCTCAATCGGACACATTCTTCCGTAGTGTGTGTAGTGGACATCACGCACCTCGAATCCGGCACGATCTCTGGACAAACCGCCCGGTCCCAACGCTGATAAACGCCTTTTATGCGTCAGTTCTGACAGCGGGTTATTCTGATCCATGAACTGCGACAGCTGGGAACTTCCAAAGAATTCCTTGACAGCCGCAGTAACCGGCTTAATGTTAATCAATGATGATGCGGATATGGTATCTGCATCCTGCGTCGTCATCCGCTCACGCACTACACGCTCTAATCGGGACAGACCGATCCGGTACTGATTCTGCAGCAGTTCACCTACTGCACGGATCCGGCGGTTGCCCAAATGATCGATATCATCCTGATTGCCAATGCCGTATTCCAGATGCATATTATAATTAATGGAAGCAAAGATATCTTCCTTGGTGATGTGCTTTGGAATCAGATTGGAAACATTCTTTTTGATTTCTTCCTTTAACTCTTCTCCGCTGAACTGTTCCAGCAGTGCTTTCAGGGCAGGATAATATACCCGTTCTACGATTCCTGCCTCGGCAGGATCAAAGTCCACATATTCTGACAGATCGACCATCATATTGGAAAGCACCTTAACATTGCGTTCCTCGGTCTGAATCATAACATACGGAACTGCAGCGTCCTGAATCTTATTTGCCAGTTCCAGGGTCACCTTATCACCTGCAGAGGCGATAATCTCACCAGTTGCGTTATTTACAACATCCTCTGTCAGGACAAAACCGGTAATGCGATTCTGCAGCGCCAGCTTTTTATTAAATTTATATCTACCAACTTTTGCCAGGTCGTATCTCTTAGGGTCAAAAAACATACTGTTGATCAGACTTTCCGCACTTTCAACTGCAAGCGGTTCCCCTGGTCTGATCTTCTTGTAAAGCTCTAATAAACCACTTTCAAAATCAGTGGATGGATCCTTTTCGATACTTGCCAGTATCTTTGGCTCTTCACCAAATAAATCTATGATTTCTGCATTCGTCCCAACACCCAGGGAACGGATCAGGACAGTGATCGGCACCTTTCTGGTCCGATCCACACGTACAGAAAATACATTATTCGAATCGGTTTCGTACTCTAACCACGCTCCTCGATTCGGAATAACGGTACAGGAATACAAGGTCTTACCAATCTTATCATGACCGATTGCATAATAAATACCAGGCGAACGAACAAGCTGACTGACAATTACACGCTCCGCACCATTGATAACGAAGGTTCCGGTATCTGTCATTAACGGCAAATCACCGATAAAGATATCGTGTGTACTCATCTCATCGGTTTCCTTTTTACGCAGGCGTACCGTCACCTTTAAAGGTGCCGCATAGGTTGCATCCCGCTCTTTACATTCTTCAATTGAATACTTTACATCATCCCTGCATAACTGGAAGCCAATGAATTCCATGCAGTAACGACCACTGACATCCTCGATCGGAGAAATGTCGTCAAACGCTTCTTTCAGACCATCTGTCAGAAACCACTCATAAGAATCCTTCTGGACTTCAATAAGATTTGGCATTTCAAGAACTTCATTGCTTCTTGAATAGCTCATTCTGATTCCCTTGCCTGATTTGATAGGATTAATCCTTGTTTTTTCCATTACTGGTTTCACCCCTTGAACTAAAAGTATGGTAACTCTTGTCGTATCCCTACAACTACATGGGCAAACCAACCCATGATAGTCACGCTATAATATAGTAGCACTAAAGTCAAGGAGTGTCAACATGTTTTCCATATCAAAAGTTGTAAAACAGGTACAAGCCATAAACGCAAGTATTGCTTTTTATAAATAGAGGTGATTGCTGCAAAATTGTCAATCTCGCTAACTTCCAATTTATCTAATTCCTTATCTGTGTTATCATATATGCAGCATATTCATGGGCATTATTTTCATCCCTTTCTGTTGATTTATTAGATAAATATTCATCCAATGCCTGTACTATTAAAGTTTGATACTTTTCAGGGACATTGCATATTCCCCATTTACCACCTTCCTGTTTTGACAGGATAAGCTCTTCTTTTTTGTATGCTAATACTCTACATAAGTTTAGAATAATGTAAGTGGGATTATCCATTATTTCCGTTTCAGCTTCCTCAATATCACTCCAAATACTATCAAAGTAGTCTTCTTTACTGACTACTCCAAAGACATCCTTGATATCGTTTCCATAAAGACATTTTCCCCTGTGATAAATAATAGTAAAATGAGCTGCCAGATCTTTATCTGTTCCCTTCATTTTATCAATATAATCTAAAGGATTAGTTTTATACCATTCTAAATGTGCAATAGAAAAGTGCAGTTCGAAAGGTGTCGGATAAACAAACGGATTGCATACCCCTCTTTTTACAATGCTTAGTTCGATTCCCTTTGGAGGAGCATATGTATTTAATTCTACAACCATATCCATGAAGCGATGTTTTATGTTGTTTGGAATAGCTTCCTTTACTACAACCAACAAATCAATATCACTTTTTTTCTCATTATAGCATTCCATAACAGCAGAGCCATGAAGATAAATCCCAATCAGATTATCTCCTAATATTTTTTGACTTTGTGTGACAAAACTTTTAAGCAAATCATTTAAAGCATCCATATCTAACATCTCCTCTAAAACATCAACTACATCGGTCAATTCCGATACTGCAGTGAATCAAGCTTATACAACATTCTATATACCTCCCAAAATCGTAATCCAATTCAAGTTTTTCCAATATACATTCATAACAAAATTATTCTTCTCAAAACAAAAGGGCTTCTACATTTCTGCAAAAGCCCTGTCGTTTCATTCCATATTAATTATAGAAGCTACTATTACTTCAAAGTAACCTTAGCACCAGCCTCTTCTAACTTAGCCTTGATTTCCTCAGCCTCAGCCTTAGAAGCACCTTCCTTCACGATCTTTGGTGCGCCATCAACAACTTCCTTAGCTTCCTTTAAGCCTAAGCCTGTTGCTTCACGAACTACCTTAATAACCGGAACCTTGTTCGGGCCAACCTCTGTTAACTCTACGTTAAACTCATCCTTCTCCTCAGCTGCTGCGCCGCCTGCTTCTCCGCCTGCTGCTGCAACTACAACACCTGCTGCTGCAGATACGCCGAACTCTTCCTCACAAGCCTTTACTAATTCATTTAACTCTAATACTGATAAACCTTTGATAACTTCAATAATTTCCTGCGTAGTCATTTTCATTTCCTCCATATAATAATATTTGTTCTAAATCTCTTTTTGAAGCTTAAAGCATTCCTTTATGCTTCCTGTTCTTTCTGTTCTGCAATCTGCTTAATAACACGAGCAAAGTTGGTAATTGGAGACTGAATGCTTCCAAGGAACTTGGACAGTAATTCTTCTCTGGAAGGAATGGAAGAAATTGCCTGAATGCCCTTTGCATCATAATAGGTTCCCTCTACGATACCAGCCTTGATTTCCAATGCCTCTGCTTCCTTGCCAAACTTTGCAAGAATTCTTGCAGGCGCAGTTGCATCCGTCTTGGAAATTGCGATTGCGCTTGGTCCGTCTAAATGTGGATCCAGCTGAGCAGCATCTGTACCCTCAAACGCACGCTTCATTAATGTATTCTTGTATACCTTGTAAATAACGTCTGCTTCTCTCAACTGTCTACGAAGCTTTGTGTCCTGCTCAACGGTAAGTCCGCGGTAATCCACCAATACGACTGAAGCAGCATCTTCAACATTTGCCTTGATCTCGTCAACGATTGGCTGCTTAATCTCTACCTTAGCCATGATAGTGCACCTCCTATATTATTTTATATAATGACTGCACTTATATAAAAGAAAAAATCCCAGCCTGCTCTGACTGGAACTCACGTACATGAATAAACTCACAACGATTCTTTCCTCGGTAGGCGTTTTATCCTTACGCTTTTCAGCACCTACTGTCTCTGGCAGTTCATCGGTGATTACTATATCAGATTCTTTCGGGCTTGTCAATGCCTTTTCTTGCAGTTCATTTTACTCATATTGCACTGTATGGTTTTCCCCTTTTTATCTTTAAAACTCATGCGGTATGCCCCTTTATACCGTAATACCGTAATGCCACATCCATGACGTTACAGGTCTGCTCCCTATAAATGACATTCTGGTTCTTTTTTGCACGGATAATAAAACGCTGTTTTTTATTGCCTTCATTCCCCTGTCTTACACTACCGGTATTTCTACTGGATTTCTCCATCCTTCAAGTATAAAGTTCTGTCACTGTAATTCGCTATTTTCTCATCATGTGTCACCATAATAATTGTCTTATTAAGCGCCTTAAGAAGCATCATATTATTCATAAACTCCTGAGAATTCTTACTATCCAATGCACCTGTCGGCTCATCCGCCAAAATGACAGGGTTATCTGCCACAATAGCCCGTGCAATTGCTGCTCTTTGCTGTTGTCCACCAGATATCTGATAGGGATACTTATCCAAAATTCCTTCTATCCCAAGCTTTTCTACTGTTTTTTCAATCAATTCCCGACGCTTCTTCCTTTTTACATTCTGAGCAAGAAGCGGGATTTCTATATTTTCATATAACGTATAATTCCGCATAAGTTCATAATTCTGAAAAATAAAGCTGATATAATCCTTTCGGAGGATATTTCTCTCCCGCTCTTTTAGATTATGTACCTCTATCCCATTCAGAATATAGGTTCCCTCATCAAAGGAATCCATCAGGCCAATGCAGTTCAGCAACGTGGACTTTCCCGAACCGGACTCTCCCATAATAGCTACAAATTCACCCGCCTTAATCTCTAAACTGATACCCTTAAGCGCTTCTACCTGAAAATCCGAACCCTTATATACCTTTTTCATTCCACTAATCTGTATCACATTCCCTCTCCTTTCAACAGCCGAACAGGGGCATACCTGTTAATAAAGCAATAAGAGCCTACAGAACATATCCCCATCGTAATAATGTAAATTGCAACAACTATCAGGAAAATCTTATGTATGTATATAGATGCCAATCCGTTTCCAGTCTCGAACAGACAGATATATGCATAAGAAATTAGAATCGGGAGGAAAACCCTTAACATATTTTCCTGCAAAATAATCAGGAACAAGTCCTTTTGTAAAAAACCATTTGCATATAGAATCCCAATATCGTGGTAATCCAGTAACCATGTGATAACAGAAAAAATAACGGAAACTACCAGCACCGTAATCAACATCAGAACTGCTAGCATCAGACTGAAGAAATAGAGCATTTTATTATTCTCCTTTAAGGAACGCTCGTACTCTGCATAAGACATGATATCAATATAAATTCCTTCTTCTGCAGCGCATTCCTCAATCGCATTAATCTGCCAGGCTGCCTCCCCTTCATCTAAACGAAGATAAACATCATTAATATAAGTAGCTGTACTGTAATCCGTATAATTTTGCAAGTCAACCGGCGCCACAAAATATCTGTTCAGTAAAGTAATCTCGGATTTATCAGAAATCGTTCCCGAAACCCATCTCTGTTCTTCCGATAATATGTAAGCTACTACATACCGCTGTCCACTATACCAGTCTTCAAAGGTATCTCCAATTTGGACAACATCTTTATAATAAGGACCGATTGCAACCTCCAGACTGCCATCCTCCCTGGTTCCCAATTCCACAATATTACCATCTGCATCCCGAATATCCGCTGAATATAGAAGCCCGTTATCAATCTTTAAAAACGGAATTGGTATATGCCCTCCATAATTCTGCATATCGGCATCGGTAGCATCCCGACGCAGAAGCTCCTCTAATTCACGGTTCATAATTTCTCTGGGATAGATACTGGTGTTCTGAAATAAATTAATATTATAATCCTCCCGCATTTCAAGCAGGAAGTCCCTGTATTCTTCATAATATTCATATTCAGTAGACACATATCCACAATTAATCTTATACAATGCCTCTCGCCTGTCTCCGAATAACTGACGAAGCTGCAGCAGATTATAATTGGCAATATAATACACACTTAACGTCTTAAAGCAGACGATAATTCCAATCAACATAATTAAAGAGGATATCACAAAAAGCTTCCTCTTATTATATAAATGCATAATACTAAAATAAATACGGTTTGCTAATTTCATGGCTGCTTCCTCCGCCTGCCAGATATCCATGTAGACACAGCTATTTCCCTCCCTGATCACGGAAATAAAAACAATTCTGAACTATAGATTCTCAATAATACTCTTATGCAGGAACATATACACAGCCCTTCCGCTTACCAAAACGATAGAAAGGATAACTGTACCTGTATATGGCAGAATTGTATACCAGGAAAAACCCAGATTATATTCTGCAACTATGTTTCCCAAAAGCATATTGATTATCAGACAACAAAGAATAAATATCACCAGACTGAGGCCCAGAAGAAGACCAAGAGAATATATAAGACGCAGCAAAATCTTCTTATTTGTAAAACCGAAGGCCCGGCATATCTGCATTTCATGTTTCCGCTGTCTTAGCCAGAACTGAATAACAACAGCAATACAGCTAAAACAGAATAGATATATAACGATACAAAATCCCTTTTCATAAAATGGGGGAGCTGATGTACCCGTAGCTACCGTATCATAGGAGTCCATAACCACATTATAATTATCCTTGATATAAGTCTCAAAAATCTGATTCGTATCCACCGAATTACTCTCCAGTGCCAGATAAAATGCTCCATCATTATCTGATAGCAGTCGCTGTAATGCATGCTCGCCAAGACAATCCCAGTATAACAATATGCTATAATCATACACCTTGCTTTTATCGCTTCCAAATACACCTACTACTCTGTATTCATCGCCATATAGCTTGTAATACTGTTCATTTCCCCTCGCATATGTATTCGTCAAATGTTCCTGTCCCAGCACAATGATGGGTTCCTTCTTCTTTTGCTGGTGGCTGTCGGCATAATCGCCGGAAACCAGAGGCCAGTTCTCGTCACTGGAATAAAGACTGATATTTGCTATGTTAGTTGCATTCATGGAATCTGCATATATCCAGCAATCTAATATTTTAAGATTACACTCTATTCTTTCTGGCAGAACAGGGAAGTCTGAAGCCTCCTCTGCATAACACTTAAAATAAGTAGTATATGTATACGCATAATCCATTTTTTCCTTATATTCCATATACATATTCTTATAAATCGTAACACCATAATAAGCCGCCAGCATAGATAAGACGAGGCAGGCAGTCATAGCCACTCCGGATATCCTGTAACGAAAACATTCTTTACCAATTCGTCTGATTACTTCCATAACCCCTACCCTTCATTCTTATTTATTTTCAAAATCATAACCAAATAATTTATAATTTGTCATCTGGTTTAAGCGATGGAGAAACATCTCAAAATTACTTCTCTGTACCTGTACATAAGTATCTACATATGCCACCGTATCGTCACTCAGGGCATATTCATGGTCATAATAGGTCATAGGTTCATTATTCTCAAAAGTAATATATCCATCTCCACTTTCCGTGATATCCACCTCATATATGATATTACCATCTTCATCCTTCAACTCAAAGTGCATACCGCCGGATTCTATCACATAGGTATAATGAATACGGATATTCTTCGAATACTCGTGACTTCCCACTCCCCCAATCAGATAGGTATCCTTACTGTAACAGCCTTCCCACCCATCACGGTTATACCACTGCTTTTGCGAAAAATAAATTATCAGTCCAATCAATAGAATAATGCCTGCCGAGAGAATAATTATTATCTTTTTTCGCTTGCCTGACCTCATTTTACTTCTCCTATTTGAAATTCAACTCTATTTATTTTTTTATTGTTTTTCCTATCAGTAAAGTGAAAAATCAGGGCCAAACAATTTATTATTAAGTGCCCGATTCAAATGGACAAGAAAGCGCCGAAAGTTACTTACCTTCACCTGCACTGTAATATCTATGCCAGCTCTTGTATCCTCACTTAAGGCATATCCATGGTCATAATATAATTCCGGTGTTTCATTATCAAAGGGAATATATCCATCACAAGATTCTGTAACATCCATTTCATATACGATATTGCCTTCTTTATCCGTCAATTCATAATGCATTCCGCCATCTTCTATCATATATACATAATGAACACGCGTATCCTTCGAGTATTCATAGCTTCCCGTTCCGCTTTCCAGATAAGTCTCTTTGCTGCAATAACCCTCAATTTCATATGAATCTTGCCAGTACTCCTGGGAAAAATAGACAGTCAGTCCCGCCAATATCACAATAAACACGAAAAAAATTATTATTATTTTCGTTTTTTTTCTTGATTTCATTTATTCATACTCCCAGTTATCAAAAATTAATTTTAACAGAATATCCAATTGGATTTCCTCCCGGATATTTCAATGCGTGTACACGTTTAAACGTATTCCCACCCTCTGCAGTTATTCCTAAATAGACATAAAAATCCTGCTCTTTTGTTCCACTATTTTTAGCTACTCCATTCTTACTGGAAAATAGTGCTACATATGCAATAGCCTCATTAGCAGTCTGAGTATACGCCCCGACTCCGCTTTTGCCAGAAATTGTAACAGCATATCCATCATGCTTCATAACATAACCGTTCGGATAGGTATAAGATTGTTGAGCAGCAAATGCAATTGTTCCTGATGACAGCAGTATAATCATTGATAAACATACACAAAAAATAGTTCTTTTCGTATTCCTTATTTTTCTCATAGTTTATATCCTCCTGTTTCGTACTCAATGTTCCTATCTTTTAAAAGGAGTTCCTGCATATCTGATGCCTCTTTGCCAAAGCATCATTCCACGATACATCCGGAAAATTTTTCTACAAAATTTACCATGATTCTTTTACTCCTTTTCAAAGTATGCTATGATTATAACACTAATTTTTTGAGAATTTACTGTTTTGGCGTAAACGTAGATATTCACAACCCAAATGCAGAACAGAAAAAAACAGAAAGATAGGCAGAAGATACCTTGGCTCTTTTTGAATTTTGTTATTTAAAATGGGGAAACTCAAACTTATCTATAAAGAATCGTTTCATCCAGTTCAAGATTGGCGTTTCCAGATATCTTTTGTCCGACCCTTTCAACGAAATATACAGCTAGACAGTCAACCTCTCGCAAAAGGCAACTGCACAACAAACTGGAATCTATCCTTATTTGTATACCACCAGTCTTCTACTCCAAGTTAATTATTTCCAAAGATATCACCAATCAATTTTGCTTCTTTTATCGGTTTTCGGGTAATTCTTTTCAAATTAGAAAGTCATAAAAATCTTCCGTCACTCCAATCAGTTTCCCATTGACGTCTGTTCGTAAAGGAGTGTTATCCCATTCCGGTATTCTTGCATGCTGGCACACAGATGGTAAAATCCAAACCTTGAATTGAGATGATGGCTTTTGCAACACGCATTGCGCCTGCTTCACTTTCTCCAAATAATACCTCTATCATAACATGACTCCTTAAATCCCGTTTTGTCACTCAGATTGTATCATATTCGACGATTCCACTTGGCTCATTGTGTTCGCGTACATCATTCCAACGACACAAATCTTAAGCAGAAACTACTTTTCATGACACTTGACATTTTATATAGAATACACGAAAATGAAACCTTAGACAAACCATTTTTTTTGACAGTAGGAGGAGTATTATGCGTTTTATTCATACGATCCGGCGTTTCATGTCTATTAACAAGGATTACCTTCCGGCGTTCTATCTGACACTTGGATTTCTTCTGGTGAACCAGGGACTCGTTGCATATATCAATTATACGATAGGAAATCTGACGGATTCGATTACCGCCGCCAACCTGACTGCTTTCGGAACCCAGCTTCTGTTGCTGGCAGCTGTCCAGCTTCTGCATCTTGCCACAGAATATCAGGTAAACTATCGTGTGAATCATCTTAGTGAATGCTTTGTGAAACGCCTTCGAATTCACACCTACAAAAAAATCACCAATGCCAGTATGAAATGGCTGGATGAAAACCAGCTTGGCGATATCATTTCCAGGATTAACGGGGATTTAAATGCGCTGGTCAATCAGATCAATACCTTCATGACCTGGCAACTGGCCGGTTTGATCACCTTTGTCGTATATACAGCTGCCTGCTTCTTCATTCATGTGAAGCTGTCACTGGTAAGCTTTGGCATTGTTCCAGTCCTTGCCATCCTGCAGTTCCTGACCGGCAGACCCATTGCAAAGCTGTGTGAAAAGCGTTCGGCTGCTGAAGGACAGGCAAACAGTGTCTTTGTCGATCTGATCGGTGGCCTGGGCATCATTAAAAGCTTTCGGTCCGAGCAGCATTTTTCCCAAAAGTACAACCGTCAGGTCGATAAAACCGTGGCCGCAAATGTCAAATCATTTTCCCTGGAATTCCTTATGTATCCGCTGCAGATATTAATGGGATACCTGCCGAATATCATCACACTCGTATTCGGGAGTTACCTGGTCATAAACGGCGAATTATCAATTGGTATGCTGTTTTCTTATATCCTGCTGTCGACCAGTGCCATGGATTCCATCGGCAGTCTTTCCTGGCAGGTGCGCAATATTTATGATACGATCGGCATTTCTGAGCGTATATTCGGGATCTGGGATATTGAAGAAGAAAACACAGACGGTCGTCTGATCACAAAGGCAACCGACATTCCCGTTACTTTTGAACATATTCAATTTAGTTACAGACCGGAACAGCCGGTCATTTCCAATATCAGCTTTACTGTCCGTCCCGGAGAGCACATTGCCATTGTCGGCGCCTCCGGCTCCGGTAAATCTACCGTCATGAAACTGTTATCCGGCTTCTATACGGCAGATGCAGGAACCATTTTTGTATTCGGAAACAGGCTGGAGGATTGGGATAAGGAACGTCTGAGAGAACACATCAGCTATGTAGGACAGGATTCCTTTCTGTTTCCCGGCAGCATTTACAGCAATGTAGCACTGGGCAGCCAGCACGCCTCGGAAGAGCAGATTCTAGCCTGCATTCGGGCAGTAGGATTAGACAATCTGGATCTGCATACTCCGACAGGAGAGCGGGGCGTACTGCTTTCCGGCGGTCAGAAGCAGCGGATCTGCGTTGCCCGCGCACTGCTAAAGGATGCCGATATCCTTCTAATGGATGAACCTACCTCTGCACTGGATACAGAATCGGAATATTATGTACAACAGGCAGTTAAGGAATTTGCTGCAGAAAGAACCTGCATTACGATAGCGCATCGACTATCTACGATCCTTCATACGGACCGGATTCTGTGCATGAAGGATGGACAGATCGTGGAAACGGGCAGTCATGCCGAATTAATGGAGCGTGGCGGCGTATATAAACAGCTTTATCTGAAACAACAGAATGAATTTGCCTGAAATCACAGAAAGGAGCAATATATGGAAAAGAATGAAAAACAAACCCGTTGGAATGAAACATTTTCAATCTTAGGCCGGATGTGGAACATGGTGCATCAATATCGATTTCGGTTTTATGCCGGATTTATTACCGGTTCCACTTCCGTATTCTACTTTCGTTTTCTGGAGAGCTTTCTGGTTCAGGAATTTACAGAGGTATGCGTAAGCGGAAATCAGGAGATGCTGAAGCAAAGTCTGATTCTGGTCTGCGGTATGGTTCTGTTCGGCATGCTGGTGTATCCAGTCAGCTTTGGAATGATATATACTACCTACTCTCTGATCGCAGGAGCGATTAAAAAGCAAATCTTTCATAAGACCATGTATACCAGACTCGATTATCTCGAATCCAAATATTCGGGAGAGCTTGTAACGAAAATTACCGCAGACTATAACGACGCCATACAGCTGGTGGCATATCCGGTAGTCGGGCAGGGAAATCCCTTTTCACTGGTATTTGCCATTCTGATGATCGCCATAGTCATACTGGTTAAAAGTCCGATCCTGGGCGGTATCTCAATCGTCCTGACCGGGATCAGCCTTATTATCGTACAATACATGATCATCCCGCTGCGGGATAAGGAAAAAAAGACAAAAGAAATCTCTCAGCAGGCGGCTCAGCGTATTGTGGATTCCCTGTCCGGGACAATGGTTTCCCGTATGTTTGGATTAAATGCGATGCTGACAGAGCAGTACGAGAAGGATACGGATGCCATTTATCAGAACAATCTCCTCCTGATCCGAAAGAAATCCCTATTGACCCTGCTTGTGGATACCCAAAGCTTTATTTCCTTTACCTGTGTTTGTGCCATCGGACTCTTTCTTTACACCAAAAATATGATCAGTATCCCTACCGTACTGTTCATTTCACTGTTGCAAATGTCACTTGGCACTTATGTCCGGCAGCTGTCAGATAAGCTTTCCGAGATGCAAAAGTATATTGTTGGTGCCAGACGGTTGTTTGAATTCTTCGATGCACCAGAAGAACCGGAACGTCCTGTACAGGCAAAACCGGACTATCAGTCTGACAATGCAATCGAAATAACAAATATGTGCTTCCACTATCCGGAAGCCGCCAAAAACCAGTTCCAGCAATTCTCCATGTCTGTTCAAACCGGTGAGAAGATTGGAATTGCCGGCAGCAGCGGCAGTGGAAAATCCACCCTTATGAAGCTGTTGATGGAATTCCACCCGATTGATTCCGGACAGATTTCTCTGTTCGGAAATAATATGCAGCACTACAGCCAGGGACAGGTACAGGAGCTCTTTTCCTATGTTCCGCAGGAGCATTATCTATTTGACGGAACCATCCGGGAGAATATTGTGCTGGGGAATACCAGTGCAACAGAACAGGATATTCAAAATGCAGTTGCAAATGCTTATCTTTCCGATTTCATTGACAGCCTGCCGGATGGTATGGATACACGTGTGGGTGAACGTGGGTGTCTGCTCTCCGGAGGACAATGCCAGCGGGTAGCGATCGCAAGAGCTTTTCTAAAAAATGCACCGATTCTTCTTCTGGACGAAGCCACCTCTGCGCTGGATTCTCAATCGGAAGAGATTGTACAGAAGGCATTAAACCGTCTGATGGAGAATCGTACCAGTATCATCATTGCACACCGCCTGTCTACGATTCAGGATATGGACCGTATCCTGGTGTTAGAGCAGGGAGAAATTACAGAAATGGGAACTCATGAAGAATTAATTGCAAAAAAGGGAAGATATTATCAATTATCTAACATGTAGGATGCAAGTCAAAAAAACTCCCAGACAGGGAGCAGAGGGACTACTGGCAGGCTGATATACCGCCTGCCAGTAGTCCTTTATATTCTTCCTTCTGCACGGCTTTTTGCCGTATTTAAAAGTTCCACGAAGGTATCTGCTTTGGATATGGCTTCCACTCCCATGTCGGATTTTAAGTTGACTGCACGATTACTTAGCAGCGTATACATGGTAATCTTCTTTCCATCCAAAAAGAATACAAAGCGGACTCCCGACATTGTAGATGCGATCCTTTCCGCTTTCTCAATGCGGGATGCATTAAAAATCTGGATTTCAAAGGGATTATACGCAGAAATAAATCCAATCATCCCATTATCCACATCGATAAGCAGTCTTCCATTTCTTCCCCGAAACGAACTATCAAAATGATAGGGAAGATCTTCCACCCGCTTGTAGGCGCCTTTGGTCATAAGAGGGGTAAGGGTTCCCCAACCGATCATGATAAGCAGGCTTATACATGCTATAATGGAAAATACTATACCCATCGGCAGGAAAACATCCCACCGGAATCCTCCTTTTACAAGAACCATGATCAGGGAAAATAAGAATGGCAACCCTATGCCCGCCCCGAACAGGAGTAGAAAAAAGGATGCGCCAAACTTCTTAAACTTTTCTGTTTCCATTGCTTTCATATTTATCATACAACTCCTCTCATAATGTCTTTAAAAATATCATTTTATGTATAACAAACAAGCCTATTATATCATTTGAAATATTATACATTCAAGCTTTTCTGTCTGAAAGAAGAATCCCTTTTAGGACTATCTACCTGATGAAAATCCGATTGCATATATACATTGCGGGAATCAACACCAAAGAAAGTATTTCAGTGGAAGCACTTTTCTGAAAAGAAAAAAAATGTGGTTTTTTTGTAGCATCTATGGTAAAATTAGGGTGTATAATTATATCATAAATCAAGAAGGGAGGAATGGCTTATGGCAACCATGAATGTGTATAATTTCTATCATATGGCAATGCCCCGAATAGCAAATACAAAGTATGATTCGCATAAAAAGAGTGAACTGCGTTCGCTCTATAATAACATGGTTAAGCTGAATCAAAAAAAGCCATTCTACAAGCTGTCTTTATCTGATGCGACACAATCCTATGTCATTGGAATTAAAGAAGCTGCAATGGAGCTAAGAACCAGTTCCGCATTCCTTAGCGAAGATATCGATCCTCGTACACAGAAGATGGCACTTACCACAGATGCACCATCGGATATTTCTGTATCTTTGCTTACAGATGACTATTCCTCTCTGCCTTCGGAATTGAAAATAGAGGTGAATCGTCTGGCTTCTGCACAAAAAAATCAGGGGGCTAGTATACATTCCAGTGTTTCTGAAATCAAACCGGGAACACATTATATTTCTATTATAAAAAGCAATAGTGAATATGAATTTGAAATCGAAACACAACCTGGCGAATCCAATATCCACATTCAGCGTCGTCTTGCCATGTCAATCAATAATAGTGATATCGGCATCCGCGCACGTGTCAGTGAAGCCAGCGGCTACAGTAACCTGAGTCTGGAATCAAAAGACACCGGGCTTGGCTACCTGGATCTCGGACTACAGTTTATTGTAAAAGATGGAGAAGAAAACGGTCTGGTAGAGACCTTTGGATTGAATGAAGTGACCTCTTATCCAGCCAATGCGAAAATTACTCTGAATGGAGAAAATCAACTTTCCAATTCCAATCACATCTCTGTTAATAATGGAATTGGCATTGAATTGCACCAGGTTACCGATGAAGAAGCAACCATTTATTTGATGCCGGATCATTCTGCTATTCTGGATGATGTGGACGATTTTGTACACTATTATAATCATTTAATCGATCTTGCACATCAGACAGAGGGAAACCCTAACGGTTCCCATAAGTTGCTCTGGGATATTAAAAATATTACAAACCGGTTTCATAATTCTTTAGAAGCCTCTGGCCTGATCATCAATGAGACCGGGCATCTTGAAAAGGATGAAGCCCTTTTAGTACAAAGCACGGAAAACGGACAGTTCCAGGAATTATTCCATCAGTTATCCGACTTTAAAAATGCCATCAATAATGCTACAAACAAGATAATATTAAATCCGATGGAATATGTGGATAAAACGATCATTTCTTATCCAAACACGAAACGAAATTTTCCAAATCCATATCTGCCATCCATATACAGCGGAATGCTATTTAATCAATATGTCTAACCATACCGCTGTGCAGAACCCCAAAAGACACCATGCGCGCAAGTTTACTTGCATAAGCATAGTGTCTTTTGGGGTTCTATAGGGCGGCACGCCCTCACCGAGCCACTGGCGAGGGGACACAGCGGTATACCTCTCAAAACCATGCGCGCAAGTTTACTTGCATAAGCATAGTGTCTTTTGGGGTTCTATAGGGCGGCACGCCCTCACCGAGCCACTGGCGAGGGGCACAGTGGTATGCCCTTCAAAGCTATGCGTGCAAGTTTACTTGCATCATGATTGTACTCAGAGTCAGAGAATCCTTCAGCATTTTAAAAAATCGCTGAATTCCTTTAACTCCTTTTTCTTAGTTTCCGAAAGATTATTAAATTCTTTATTTTGAATTGCGCCCTCTAATGCATATAAATGCACCAGGCAGACCTTTGGATATTTCTGCTTTAGTTTCATAAATGCCTGTTTTGATCCTGTCGTAATAAGACATTCCGATGAATCAATACCAATACTTTCCAATTTTCTTGCCATTTCTGTTCCAATATTTATCATGGCTGTTAATTCTGACATACCCCTTTTCACCTTCCATATTTTCATTTACATTTCTGCTGTGCCACCTCGCCTCCGGCTCGGTGTCGGCGTTCCGCCCTATAGTCC
>CAJULG010000006.1:81637-145546 GCA_910587045.1 uncultured Lachnospiraceae bacterium
CCCTATAGTCCCAAATACAACGCTATGCTTCTACAAGTAAACTTGTTCGCATAGCTGCTTTGCCTTTCTGCTGTGCCACCTCGCCTCCGGCTCGGTGTCGGCGTTCCGCCCTATAGTCCCAAATACAACGCTATGCTTCTACAAGTAAACTTGTTCGCATAGCGTTGTATTTGGGACTGCACAGCAGAATGGAATTCATATCAGTTGTAATTCCTGAAGCAGGTTATCAAATTGTACAATATCAATCGGTTTTGACGTATATGCTACACATCCCAATTCAAATGCCTTGTTTGCATTGGCACTGGTGTCCATACCTGAAGTCATAATTACCTTTACTTCCTGCTGCCTGGTAAATTGCTTCTCTTCTTCATAATGCCGAATTTGTTCCAAGGTTTCATAACCATCTAACTTTGGCATCTTAATATCAAGACAAATCAGATCATATGGCTGTTTATTTTCAATAGCTTCCTTATACATCCGCACTGCCGCTTCACCATCCTCTGCAGTCTTGCAATTTCCATATTTTGAAAGAAATTTCAGCATGAATTTCCGGCTGAAAACATCATCCTCCACAATAAGTACATTCATCTCAAATCCCCCTGTTTCTTGTAACCAATCGCAAAGCGGTTGATTGCCTGCTTGCCCGCCATCTGCGCAACAGATCTCTCATGCGGGCAATTCTTTCTTGTAACCAATCGCAAAGCGATTGATTGCCTACTTGCCCGCCATCTGCGCAGCAGATTTTCTCATGCGGGCAATTCTTTCCTGTAACCAATCGTAAAGCGATTGATTGCCTACTTGCCCGCCATCTGCGCAGCAGATTTTCTCATGCGGGCAATTCTTTCCTGTAACCAATCGCGAAGCGATCGATTGCCTATATACGTATAGTTTATCACAAATCACAATACAAGTCTATTCTCTGACTACTCATCTGCTAAAACACGCTGGACATGCATTGCCAGATACCCGATTTCCACTTCTTCTAACCGCTTATTCAAAGCCTTGCCCATATGTTCACATATCGTTGCTGCAATTTCATATGCATCCGGATAATTTTGCATTATGTAAGCATTTATATTCACCTTCAGGGTTTCACTGTTTTCAACCCGGGCAAACATAAATTTTACATGATTCATAAGGCGGTTATAATCCAGTGACAGGATATCGATCGTCTTCTTCGTCTGCTCTTCGATCAGGCTTACACATTCCCGTACCATCATTGCCATCTGCATCGAGGTTGATACCTTCTCATCCTCAATGCTGGAATGTACATGCAAAGCGATATAACCAATTTCGTCATCCATAATATCAACAGCCATCATTTCTTTTAACAAAGGTCTTGCATATTCTGCAATCTTATACTCCTTATAAAAGAGAATACGGATATCACTGGTGAGCGGATTGCTGATCTGCTCTCCTGATTTTATTCTTTTAACAGCATAGGCAATATGATTTGACATTGGAAAGAGAATGTCCCGGTCTATTCTGCCGAATTCTTCTTCTGCCTTATCTAATATCCGGCTGGATATCTCAAAACACTCTGCCGGAGTATCACGAACCAATTCTCTTGCTTTTCCCTGTTCGGAAACATTCTTCAGAGAATAGATTCTGGTATCTGCATCCGCTTCCACACGTTCCGATACCTTCCGTCCAAACCCGATTCCCTTCCCCAGCAGAATATATTCCTGATTATCCTCCATTCCTACTGCCAATATGGAATTATGGTTCAGTGTCTTAATAATCCGGTACATTCTCTCACCCCAATTCTCCCATTTCTCCACACAGTGCCATCCCATGACAGGATAGCACTGTAAATAATTCATTTTCTTATTCTAACCCTTCATTACGATTCCATTATATCAATCGCGTACAGTTCCTCTCCCGCTTTGATATCTCCGGTCTTTAACAGACGAATCCTCTGATTATCCTCCAGTTCGGTACAAATGATCGGAGAAACCAGAGATGGGGCCTTTTCCCGAAGCAGCTTCAAATCCAGCCGCATCAATGTGTCTCCCACGGAGACCTTATCTCCTTCATTCACAAGAACCTCAAAGCCTTCGCCCTCCAGGTTGACCGTGTCAATCCCCACATGCAACAGCATAGAAATACCATCCTCTGTTACAAATCCAATTGCATGCTTTGTCGGGAATACAAATGCAATTTCACCATCTGCCGGTGCAACTACAGTATCTGCCTTCGGCTCTACAACTGCACCATCCCCCATCATCTTCTGGGCAAATCCCTCATCCGGAGCGGTTTCAATTCCACCTGCAGTTCCTGTCATCGGACTATGAATAATGACGGATTTTTTAACTTTTCCCGCGTTCTCTATCTCTGTTTTTGCGGAATCCTCTGCTTCCTCTTTCGCAACGGTATAACTTTCCTCTTCCGGCGCATGCTCTAAATATTCCTGCAATTTTGATTTTATTACAGATACTCTAGGGCCATAAATAACCTGAACGCCATTTCCTTTCTTAATCACACCGGAAGCGCCTGTACTTTTCAGGATTCCTTCATCTACCTTTCCTGCGTCAAATACTGTACAACGTAATCTGGTCGCACAGCAGTCCACATCGGAAATATTCTTCTTTCCTCCAAGTCCTGCAGTAATAGCGATCGATAACTCATCCTCTTCACTTTCATCCGTTCCATTGGCCTTACCAGATTTTTTCTTTGCCTCAACATCACTTCGGCGATATAATTTCACTTCCTCTGAATCATCTCGTCCGGGAGTCTTTAAGTTCATCTTTTTAATCAGCAGACTGAACAGGAAATAATATACAACAAAATAACCAATACCTACGATCACAATCCAAATCCAGTTGGTTTTTCCATTTCCCTGCAGAATACCAAAAAGGAACATATCGATCAGTCCGCCTGAGAAGGTCATACCTACACCTACATTAAATACATGCATCAGCATATATGCCAAGCCTGCAAAGACACAATGAATACCATATAATATCGGTGCCACAAATAAGAAGGTAAATTCCAAAGGTTCCGTAATACCGGTCAGCATGGAAGTCAGTGCTGCCGAGAACAACAGACCGCCTACCTTTTTTCTGGTTTCCGGCTTTGCTGTCTTATACATGGCAAGTGCTGCTCCAGGCAGGCCAAAGATCATTAATGGGAACTTACCGGACATAAACCGGGTTGCCTCAACTGAGAATACCGTAGTACCCGGGTCTGCCAACTGCGCAAAAAAGATATTCTGAGCGCCCTCGATCATTTGACCTCCCACTTCCATGGTTCCGCCCACTGCTGTCTGCCAGAACGGAAGATAGAATACATGATGAAGACCGAATGGAATTAATAACCGCTCCATAAAACCGTATACCCAGGTTCCTGCATAACCGGATCGCATTACCAGATCTCCTACAGCAAAGATGCCCTGCTGGATGACCGGCCAGATAAAATACATAAGAATACCCACCACTACAAATACCAGAGCACTGATAATCGGAACAAAACGGGTACCACCAAAGAAGGATAAAACCTGCGGTAATTCTATTTTATAAAATCGATTGTGCAAAGCAGCCACACCCAGGCCGACAATAATACCACCGAACACACCCATTTGAAGGGAAGTAATCCCCAGCACGTTGGCAGTAGAACCGCTTAACATGGTTTCTGCACCGCCGTTAATCGAGATCATAGCACTAATGGAAGCATGCATAATAAAGAATGCAACTACAGATGCCAATGCTGCAACATCTTTTTCCTGCTTCGCCATTCCTATGGCAACACCCATGGCAAACAGTAACGGCAGATTGTTAAATATGACATTACCTGCCTCACTCATTACCGTAAAAATCACATGAAATACAGTTCCCGGCCCTAATATGTTCGTCAGATTATATGCCTCCAGCATTGTGGCATTGGTAAAGGAACTGCCAAGTCCCAGCAGCAGACCGGCCACTGGAAGCAATGCGATCGGAAGCATAAACGAACGTCCGACCCGTTGTAAAACTCCAAAAATCTTGTCTTTCATAACACATTCTCCTTTCTTTTTTATGATAATAGTTTATGAAAGCCAATGCAGGAGATTGCCAAAACAAAAAAATAGCACCAACAACACATAAACTATCACCATCTATGTATCGCTAATGCCTGCTTACCAGTAACATGCAACTTACTATAATAATACTAACATATGCCATTTTTACTGTCAAGAATATATTATATGCAAAAATTTAAAAACTATTGATTTTTTATATTTTAAAAATGCACTTGACTTCGCTTATGACATATGATATTTTTATGATATCAAATTGATATCATACGAAAGGGGATTGATTCTATGGAACAGAACAAAATTGAACAAAAACTTTTAAAACCGGTTAGCGGGATTGGCATTTTGCTGATCACGATCTTCGTAACTCTTGGCTCCTTTGCCGGCTTTATTGCCACGCTGATCGCACACGAGAACTATAAGCTGCTGAGCAATGGACTAACGGCCGCTATTGCTATTCTTTGCAGTATTATATTTATCGCAACCTTCTTTCTTTATCCAGGCCTCCGCACTGTCAGACCAAACGAAGCCCTGGTTCTGACCCTCTTTGGACGCTATTACGGAACAATATTGACACCAGGGTTTCACTTTGTTCATCCGTTTGCAGTTGCAAACTGTCCTCGCTATGAACGTGCCTTGAGTGAACAGGCAATGAAATCTGCAGCTACTCCAGAACAGGCTCAGACTGTCTCCACTGTTACTTTAAACGGAAGAAAGACAATTTCTTTAAAGTCGGCAACTCTGAATAACGGACTTCAAAAAGTAAATGATGTATTGGGAAACCCGATTATCATCGGTGCTGTTGTGATCTGGAAGGTAGTCAATCCAACAAAAGCCGTATTCAATGTGGATGATTACAATAATTTCCTCTCTACGCAAACGGATTCTACAATTCGTAACATTGCCCGCCTGTATCCATACGATTGTATTGATGAGGAAGAGGAAGAAAATGAAAAAACCCTGCGTGGCAGTTCACAGGAAATAGCTGATAATATGAAATCAGAATTGGAAAAGCGGGTTGAGTTTGCCGGTCTGGAAATTGAAGAGGTCAGAATTACTCACCTGTCTTATGCTGAGGAAATTGCTGCTGCCATGTTACAGCGCCAGCAGGCGACTGCTATTATTGCTGCCCGTCAGAAAATTGTGGATGGTGCTGTCAGCATGGTAAAAATGGCAATCGATAAACTCGGCGATGAAGAAATCGTTATCCTGGATGAGGAACGCAAGGCTGCCATGGTTTCGAACCTGCTTGTGGTTCTCTGTTCTGGAAAAGATACACAGCCAATTGTCAACAGCGGAAGTATCTACTAACAGTAATAAAAGGAGGCCATATGTCAGAAGAAACACTGGAACAAAAAGAGAAACGTCTGAATGAACGTCTGGCAAGGATCAACTCACTGGAGCAGGAAATTCTTCAGAAGGAGAAAAAACTGAAATCCAAGGAAAATGCCAAAAAGCAGATTCTCCTTCGACTCTCTCCTGCTCTCTGGGATGATATTGCACAATGGGCAGAGGCCGATTTTCGTTCCATTAATGGACAAATTGAATATATCCTTAGTGAAGCAGTGAAAAAGAGGAAGTCCTAAGCCATGCTTAGGCTTCCTCCTCTTTATTTACAGGCTATTATATAAATTTCCCTTTTTATATTCCGGATAATGCAGCAGTATCACTGAGAAGCTTCCTGATCCTACGCTTATATTCTATGAACGTGTCACTTAACAAAAATTCTCCTCTTCGAGGTTTTGGAGCATCAACAACCAGCTCCGCAGATATTTCTGCAGGGTTGCCACTCATAATATAAATACGATCCGATAATAAAATTGCTTCATCAATATCATGGGTGATAAACAGTGTAGAAAGTTTAATCTCTTCCATCACACTCAGATACCATTCCTGTACTGCCGCCCGGGTCAGAGTATCCAACGCACTAAAAGGCTCATCCAATAAAGCTACCCTGCCACCACACATATAAGTTCGAAGTAAGGCGGCCCTCTGACGCATTCCGCCGGATAGCTGAACCGGATACTTTTTCTGTGTTCCTTCCAGACCAAACTGTGAAAAATAAATCTCCGCCTTTTCTCTGGCATCGCCTTTCTTCATCCCGCTTAATATCAGCGGAAGCGCTACGTTATCCAGTACTGTTTTATGCGGGAGCAGCAGATCCTTTTGCAGCATGTAGCTCAGATTCCCTGATTTTCCGGTAATGTCCTCGTTCTCCAGAAGTACCTGCCCGGAATCCGGCATGATCAGCCCCGACAATATGTTGAACAACGTAGTTTTTCCCACGCCGCTCACGCCCAACAGGGATACCAGTTCTCCCTTCTCCAGAACAACTGATATATCCTGCAATACCTTCTTTTCTCCATATGCTTTTGATATATGCTCTGCCTGTAATATCATTTGCTGTCCTCATAGATTCATTTTACTGATAGTAGTAAAGCTGCACTTATATCGTCCAATTCCACTGCCATATACTATTGACTCAAATAATCATTGGTAAACCCGTAGCCTGCCGGAATCTCTTCCGAAAGACCACTTTCATACAGCCACTGGTAAAAAGCATCCCAACGGTCAGGGTCAATATAGCCCCACCGGTCAGCCTCTGCCTGATACTGTCCGGCCAGCCAGAGCTGGCTCTTTTGTACCATTTCCTCATTCAATTCCGGCACTTCCTTACAAAGAAGCTCCGCTGCCTCCTCCGGGTTCTCAATCGCATATTCATATCCTTTCCGCACTGCCTCCAGAAATGCCCTTGCTGTGTCCGGGTCAGATTCCAGATAATCAGAATTGGCGATGATGACCGGACTATAATAATCAAATTCCGGTGTAATATCCTTAAAATAGAACATATTAGTATCCAGTCCTGCCACCTCTGCTCCAATGCCGTCCCAGGCATAATATATCCAGACTGCATCAATACTCTGCTGTAAAGCAGAAGGGACATCGGTCACATATTCCGGTATCAGATTCACATTCTCAAACTTTCCGCCATCTGCTTCTACTACATTCTTAATAATTGCCTGCTCCAGCTCCATACCCCAGGTTGCATAATTCTTCCCTTCCATTTTGGCCGGGGAGGTAATCCCATCCTCCTTTAATGAAATAATTCCTGACGTATTATGCTGGATGATTGCTGCAACCGCCACAATAGGCATATGCTCTTCTGAAGTGAAAACCGGTGCTAAATAATCCTGAAAATCAATTCCGAACTGCGCCTGTCCGGATGCGACCATAGTCGCTGCTCCGTCCTCTGGCGGCTGTACAATATTCACATTCAGACCGGCTTCCTGAAAATATCCCAGACTCTGCGCCACATATAAACCCGTATGGTTGGTATTCGGTGTCCAATCCAAAACGATCGTAATATCTTTCATTTCCTCAGAATTTCCAGAAATCTTTATATTCTGACAGCTACAAAGCAACAATGTCATTACCAGTAGCATGACCATTCCGAGACACCGTCTGATCCTGTTGGAATGCAGGCCTTTCCCTGTTCTTACATTTTTATTCATGTTATATATTCTCCTCATTTCGTCTCTTATTACTTTCAGTCCTCTTATTTCTGTTCCTCTCTGCAATGCTGCCAGGGCATTGCGTAATACTGTGCCGCTTTTACGATTGCCATTAACAGAAGACTGATTGCTGATACCAGAAAGATCACAGCAAACATCTTATCATAATCATAGGACTTTTTTACCCGTGTCATATAGACCCCCAGTCCGCTGAACCCGCCCAGCCATTCTGCGATAACCGCTCCTACCACGGAATAGGCGACTGCGATCTTTAATCCGGAAAAGAATTCTCCCAGCGCATTAGGCAGCTTCACATGCCAGAATATCTGCCAGCGATTCGCCTTCATGGAACGCATAAGCCGAAGCATATCCTCATCTACGGATTGGAAACCCTCCAGCAGACCAATCGCAATAGGAAAAAAGGATACCAGCACCACCAGTACCACTTTAGGCGCAATTCCATAGGAAAACCACAGGATCAGCAACGGTGCTATCGCAACCGGCGGAACTGTCTGGGTCAGAACCAGAATCGGATACAGCCCTTTCCTGACCGGTTCAAAGGCATCCATGAATGCTGCAGACAAAAACCCCAGACTGACACCGCAGATCAGACCAAGAGCAGCTTCTAACAGTGTAACGCTTGCGTGCCCCATTAAAAGCGGGATATCCCGAATGAATGCCTGAACCACCTGAAGCGGTGACGGAAGCATATAGCCCGGAATCAAACCTGTCATACTGACACTCTGCCAGATCAGAAGAATCCCCAGGATTACAAAAAATGGTATACACTTATAAATGATGCTTTGTTGTCTTCTCATCGATGGTTAATACTCCGCCTTCCGGCTTATAGGTAATCTTCACATAGCTCATGACACTTGGACAGCCAGCCTTTACTGCTATATACTGACATTCCTTGATGATTGCCATTAGTTCCTCGTAATCTCCCTCCATGGAGGTCTCACAAGGGCCGACATAATAATTTACCCCTGTGCTTTTAATATAATCGATCACCTCATCTACGATTCGTACTACCTCAGCATCCGTGGATACTCCCGGCAATACCTGGATTGCTACATTTGCATTCATATTTTTTCCTCCTGTTTCCTCCTGGATTCTTACGCCGCCATCTGTCTGACTTATCACAGCTCAATGACAGCTTTTAATCAAAAAGCCCCTTCCAAACAGCCTGGAAGGGGTGTAATTTATCACGCAGTAATTGATTTCTTACATCTCCCTCCGCCAGCATTATCTGGATCAGGTCATGGGTCGCCCCAAAGGATTAATGACAGGAATATGTCATTTCTCAGCCTAATTCCTTAAGCACTCCTGATTTCTACGCAATTATATATCGAGGTTATAGAATTGTCAAGTCATTATTTTCTATCCTTCCACAGATTTCACCGGATGGCGGATCACTGCCCGAAGCCTTTCTTCTGCTGTCCTTCGTGGAAATCTCCTGATGAAGACGACTTGCCGAAAAGTCAGGCATATATCCTTGCCGGCTTGCATAATCCTCCATTTGCTCTATGGTTTTCATCTCATTATCATAGATTCCAATGTGCATACACTGCACGCACAATCCAGCTTCATACTTGCTTCTGTGATTCTGATGCCAGAATTTCCTTCTGCCTTTTCTTACTGAATCCTTCCAAAACCAACTGATAGGATTTATCCAACAGATCATCCGGTAGCTGACCATCAGGACGAATGGAATTCCTGCCAGATCTGGGGCGGTAACCATATTCTTTTGTAATAAAATTGATAAAATCCCAAACATTCGATCGAGCTTCATAATTATAATCCACCTTTCTGCGAAAGGCACCAATGTGTCATGAAACATGTTGGTTTACTTTCGCTTTTCTAATCTATCTTCCTTCTGATATTATTTACCTATAAGACTGACACACTACAGAACACGTGGAGGTGAGTGGCGGGGCTGTATAGCGGCGACCTCGTATAATTATTTGTTGTCGGTCATCCGTTAAGGCATCAATGAATGGCGCATAACGTAGCCCATAAACTTATCTCTTCCAAAGTCGACTCGATTTTGCCGGATGACCAGTCACTGTCAGTTTTATACTTACAATCATAAGGAGGTACTTTTATTGTCTTTTAAAATCTTAAAAAATAACTGTTGCGGACTTGACGTCCACAAAACCTGGATCTATGCCTGTATTGGCATTACTGATTCCCGCAGTCGTACAGAGTATAAACAAGCTCGCTTTTCTTCCTTTACAAAGGGATTGCAGGAGTTGTGTGATTGGCTTGTCAAATATAACTGTAATGATGTTTGTATGGAATCTACCGGCAAGTATTGGATTCCAGTATTTAATATCTTGGAGAAGAATAACATTTGGGTTACTCTTTCCCATCCCAAATATACCAAACCACAAAAAGGTAATAAGACCGATCGTAAGGACGCCAAGTGGATCTGTGATTTATACATGTGCGGAATGGTAAAACCTTCCTTTATCCCACCTGCTGACATCCGTGAATTAAGAGATTCGGTAAGATACCGTTTCAAGCTCACTTGTATGATTACCGGCGAGAAGAATCGTGCTCATAACTGTCTTACTGTATCCAACTTAAAATTAGATGATGTCTTTTCAGATATATTTGGAAAATCATCTCGTTCCATTACAGAACAGATTTTACAACACCCCGGGGAAACTTTTGATGTGACTCCTTTTGTTGATAGCAGATGTAAAACTCCTATTGAAGAAATACAGGCTGCTGTTGATGGTGCCATCTCCGAAGAACAGGCGGTCAAACTTAAACAATGCCTAAATCACATCGATGAATTAGAAATGCACAAAGCACAAATAGAACGGGAAATCTTTCGTCTCAGTGAAAAGTACGAAAGTGTCCTTAATCTTATCCGAACCGTACCAGGATTCGATAAAACTCCGTTGACTGCTATACAGGTGCTTTCTGAAACCGGAGGTGATATGTCTGTCTTCCCCACAGCTAAAAACCTCGTTTCATGGGCAGGATGTTGTCCTCGTAATGACCAAAGCAATCACAAGATTAAATCCACCAGGATTTCCCGTGCTGGTTCTTATTTTAAACCAGTTTTGGTACAAGTTGCAAATGCTTTAATCAAATCCAGGAAACATCCTGAATTTACCACTCGATATCGACGTATAAAAGCACGTCGTGGTCATAAGAAAGCTATCATTGCCATCTGTCGTATGATCCTGACCGCTATCTGGCACATACTCACAGATTTAAAGCCATATACACCAGAGGGCTTTCTTGAATCACGTCCTGTAAATAAAGAAAAAGTTTTAACTACTTCACAGGCTCTTAATCTGCTTAAGCAACGAGGCTACACCATCAGGGATGAGGTTATTCCTGTTAGCTGATTAGGTGTTGTGTCTATATTTAGTTTTCAAAACCAGCTATTTAGGTGGTTTATTTGCTATGCCCTTTATTTCTTGGGTGTCCTCTACTTATTTGTTTCAAACTTCCTCCTACTCATTCTATCATCTCAAGCATGACAATTGGCTGTCATGTTTCTTTCTGCAGGATATTATATCATTCTTTGTTCAATAAAAAATTATTTTTCTTGACACTGAATAGTACTATATAGTACTATTCTATATAGAAGGAGGTGAAAACACTGATTCAACAAACAACCGGCGGATTCCTTATCAGTAAAATCAAACAGATTCAAGGACGTATCTTTGAAAAAATACTAACTGAATACGGTATCCATCAATTCAATGGTGCCCAGGGTCGGATTCTATTTGTTCTATGGGAAAAGGATAATATACCTATCACTGAGTTATCCAACAAGACAGGACTTGCCAAAACAACCCTGACCAGTATGCTGGATCGTATGGAAGCATCGGGACATATACAACGAGTATACACTCCGGAAGATCGTCGAACAGTCAAAATCAGACTGACAGAAACTGCAAAGGGACTCAAAAATCAATACGACAAAGCATCTGAAAAAATGAATGAGATCTTTTATGAAGGCTTTTCTGATGAAGAAATACTCGCCTTTGATAAAAGTCTCGAAAAGGTGCTATGTAACCTGACTAAGCAGGTGCATTCCAATTAAAAAACAGCATGAACTATAAGCCGAAAGGAGTACATATGGAAGATATAAAATCACAGATTCGCAAACTGCGCCAGGAAGCTCAGGTTGCATATGTAGGTTCCGTAAATGAAGAGGGATTTCCACAAATCAAGGGAATGCTTGTTTTGGAGCATGACAGCATAAAAACCCATTATTTTTCTACCAATACCAGTTCCAAACGAGTAAAACAATTTCTAAATAATCCCAAAGCATCTGTTTACTATGTAGATGATACCAAAGATAAATACAAGGGTGCCTTATTTACCGGAACCATGGAGGTCTGTACGGATCGCGAAACCAAAGCCATGCTGTGGCGGGAAGGCTTTGAAATGTATTATCCAAAAGGAATTGACGATGAGGACTATTGTGTCTACCGCTTCACAGCAGAGACTGTTAATTACTATCATGGATTAAGAAATGCAACCCTGTCTGTCGATGAACTGTAACAGAAGATCAGTAAATCAATTATAATCGCCACAAGCAAAACAATAACGACTATCATGCTCTTCTTCGTCCCCAGCTTTTCATATATCCATTTTGAAAATGGAAGCAGGCATTTCATATAAAATACAGTCAAAAGTCCAAAAATCATGCATCCAACCAGCGAAGTGCGGTCATCGAAAGAAAGCGGCCAGCCTGCATAAGACCATAACGCAGTATGAAATATATATTCAATCAAATAGGAACATATATATTCAAAAATACCTGTTATCAGTATTCCCCCGACAAATATAAGAATTGGCTTCTTAACTCTATGTAATACGCATAACAAGATACAGGAACCAAATCCATAAATCGGACAAATGGGGAGATGCAGAATTCCTCTGTCACAATACACTCCATTTACAATCCAGGTTACAATCGTCTCATATAGCCACCCTGTGAAGCTGGATAGAATAAAGCCAAAGAACAATACTATAAACTGCTCTTTCCAGCTTCTTCCTGTAACTCTTTTCCTATCTCTCATATAGTATAATTCCTTTTCTATCTTCCTGCCAATTCCCGCATTTTCTTAACTACCGTCTTGTCAACCGTCTGACTGCCATACCGGATTTCAGCATAGACTTTCGTCAATTCATAAATATCATCCAATTCCTTTTCTGTTAGTTCTCTCTCAATATCGCGACAGGTACTTTGTTCTGTCAGAACAATTTCTTCCTTATGCTGCAATACCCGTTGTTTATATAATCTGCGCGCCTTCTCTTCCAGTGTCCGCCGATGATGAAATGTCACCTTCTCTTTGCTTCTCTCCCGTTCAACCTTTTTTTCCTGCTCTGCCTCCTCCAGCAAATCGCCCTCATAAACTCTCGGTTTTAATAAGAGACGGACCACTTTCCGCAACAGATAATATAACAGAACAGAAACTGCGGCCAAAAATACTAAGGTCAGAAATAGCTCCACAATAAGCCCCCAGCCTGTTGCCGGTTTCCCTGCCATTAGATCATCATCAATAAAATCGGGTGCAAGATCCTCATCTCCAAAAATCCATGTTAACCATTTACCAATCCATTCAATAAAAAGAAGTAAACAGTGAAAGACAGTTTGAAAAAAGGAATGAATTGCATCTCCAATCACATCATTTATCTTGTCACTCCCAAAGATATACCCCAGAAGCAGACCAAATAACAGAAGAACGATTATTATGCCAATTATTTTTGTATTAGTATTCACCATTCGACTCAAGGGCAGACCGGATACCGTCCGGCTTGAATCAATATACGCATTTAACCCCTCTACATAAACCATGATATAATAAATCACCAATAGCAGGACTGTAATGATATACGTCCTTGTGGTAAGGGTGGAAAGATGCGTCACAAGACTCAAAATATAAATAACCATACAGGTCAAAAAACTGGGCCATGGAATTTCTGATAATGGCTTTATTACTGCCCCCTTATAAGCATATACCAGTGCAGATATCGTCAGATATCCTTGCAGTGCCATCAAAAGAATCCGTATTCCGAGTGAGAACGGAAGCAAATAAATACCACCAAACAAGAGAAGATGAGCCAGCAGAATTAAGATATGGGTCGGCATCCATTCCCGGATTGCAAAGGACAACACAAAGAAAACCAACAGACTGGACAGTACAAAGAATCCCGGCAGTTCTCCAAGCACTGTAATAGAGAAAAAGAACAAAAGCAGGGATGAAAAAACACTTTCATATAACATTCGAAGCAGTATTCGAATCCATCTGCAATCAGGCATCCGTCAGCTTCACCTCCAATGTGTGCATATAAGACCTTCTGCCCTCCAATTCCTGAATATCATAATATGGCACTACCATTTGCACAGAAAGTCCCTGTTCCGCCATGCTGTCCAACTTGTCAATTAAATCCGGCTTAAAATAAGGCGATATTATCACATAGGCAGTATTCCTGTCATTCTGCTTTGTCTCTGCCTCCACCATATTCAAAAAGGCATCCATACCACCGCTAACAGAAAGTCTGGCCAGATATCGGTCAATCGCCAACAGATGATGATAAGTACAGCCGGATTCAATCATTCCATAATCCTTCGTGATTACATCCAGTCCATTGGAAGTTAATTGAACAGGAATGTTCTCCTGGATCAGCTTTCCGGCAATGGAGCTGGTAAGCTCTATTGCAATTTCCTGTAGCTCTTCTGTCTTAATCATAGTATTGGTCTCTAAATTCAACATAAGCTTTACCCGTTGTTCCGAAACACGTTCATGCATGTTCACCATAAGAGCATTGTGTTTGGCAGTTGCCTTCCAGTTAATGCTATGCATATTATCGGAACGGTCATAATCCCGAATTCCACGAAAGGTATACGGGTCCTCCAGAAAACTCCTCTGGTTCAGAATTTCTCCCAAAAGTCTCTGAAACATAATTGTGAACTGGCTGTCCTCCCGTTTTCCCGGCAGCACATAGATGTGGGTATCATTCTTCAGAAGTTTTGCAAAACGATTCACCAGAAAAAAATCCCTTGTCAGGATATGAAAAGAAGAAATTTCATAATATCCCCTGCATTCTGCAGTAAAAGCCAATTTTCGGGTGACCTTCTGATTCCCCATAACAGAAAATACATCATTGCGGTGATAAGCATCCGTCACAACCGCATTATCCGTATCATCAAATCGAAAGGTACGGGAACAGGAGAATTTTAGATGAAAAACGGGCATAGGAAGGAATTTGGCATTATTAATTATCTCCGATAAACAGGTCAAACTGCCTTTTGTTACGCATTCCTCCTCGAATCGTAGCTCTACCCTCAGATTCTTATCCCATAATCTACGATATAACATTGTCTGAACACTGTAAATGACGATTGCAATTACAATGGCAACAATCAGCTCCATTTAACTCTCCCAGTCTTCTATCGGTACCTTAATCATTCTTACAATTTCATCTATCAGTTCCATCCCCTGTGCTAAATGCCGTGAGCCGCCAAACGCCATAATCCGATGTCCCAATACATAAGGTGCTAACAACCTTACATCATCCGGTTCTACATATGTCCGTCCGGAGATTGCAGCATAAGCCTGTGTGCACCGCAGTAGTCCTAATGTTCCTCTGGTACTGACTCCCAGACTCAATTTATTGCTCTTTCTTGTAGCAAGAATGATATCAACCATATACTCCCGTACACATGGAGCAACTGTTACCATTTTTACTGCTTCCTGTTGATGAATGATATCCTGCACCGTACATACCGCTTCTAAGTGTTCCAACGGACGTTCTGTAATATACCGTTCCACTATTGCAAGTTCCTGTTCTTTCCCGGTTTCTCTCATAGAAAGCTTCATCATGAATCGGTCCAGCTGTGCCTCTGGCAAAGGATAGGTTCCCGTTGTTTCAATGGGATTTTCCGTTGCAATTACAATAAACGGAGCCGGAAGCGTGAATGTTTCCCCATCAATGGTAACCTGCTTCTCCTCCATTGCTTCCAGCAGGCTGGACTGGGTTCTTGGTGTAGTTCGATTAATCTCATCTGCCAACAGAATATTGGTAAATGCCGGACCTTTTACCAGCTGAAATTCCGAAAGCTTCTGATTATACACATTCAATCCTGTAATGTCCGATGGCATCAAATCCGGTGTTAATTGAACCCGCTTAAAATCGCCATTAATACTTCTGGCAAATGCTTTGGCCAGCATCGTCTTTCCAGTTCCGGGATTATCCTCTAACAATACATGCCCTCCGGCAAACACTGCTGTAATAAGAAGACGAATTAACTGCTCCTTACCAATGATCACTTTCGATATATTAGCACTGATATTATCCGCCAGTGTCTTTACCTCATCCAACCCCATATGTTACCTCCTTGTCAGGTACTTCTCCAGATATCTTCCGGTATAACTCTCCGGGCATTCTGCTATCTCCTCCGGAGTTCCCTGTGCAACTATGGTTCCTCCACGGATACCTCCCTCCGGTCCGATGTCAATAATATAGTCTGCTGTCTTGATCACATCCAGATTGTGTTCAATGACTACCACCGTGTTACCGCCCTCTGCCAGTCTTTGTAATATATCAATCAGCTTATGCACATCTGCAAAGTGCAGTCCGGTGGTCGGTTCATCCAGAATATAAATGGTCTTACCGGTACTGCGCTTGCTTAATTCTGTTGCCAGCTTAATTCTCTGTGCTTCACCGCCGGACAGGGCAGTAGATGGCTGACCAAGTTTAATGTAACCAAGTCCTACATCCCGTAAGGTTTCAATCTTTCGCAAAATAGACGGAAGATTCTCAAAGAACACACATGCCTCATCCACAGTCATATCCAGCACGTCGGCAATACTCTTACCTTTATACTTCACTTCCAGGGTCTCACGGTTATACCGCTTTCCATGACAGACCTCACAAGGTACATACACATCCGGCAGGAAATGCATCTCTATCTTGATTATACCATCTCCCCGGCAGGCTTCGCAACGTCCGCCGGATACGTTAAAGCTAAACCTTCCTTTACTATATCCCTTTGCTTTCGCATCCTTGGAAGAAGCAAACAAATCCCGTATCATGTCAAATACTCCGGTATAGGTCGCCGGATTGGAACGGGAAGTCCGGCCGATCGGCGACTGATCAATATTGATCACCTTATCCAGCTGCTCCATCCCCCGGATATCCTTATGCTTTCCCGGCTTCTCCTTTGCCCGGTTCAGATCCCTGGCCAGATGACGATACAGTATCTCATTGACCAGTGAACTTTTTCCAGAACCGGATACACCTGTAACACAGGTCATCACGCCCAGTGGAAACTTTACATTAATGTTCTTCAGGTTATTCTCCTTCGCACCGACTACCTCCAGCCAGCCCGTCGGTGTCCTCCGGACTGCCGGAACCGGAATCCGTTTCCGGCCGCTTAAGTAATCGCCGGTTATGGATCTCTTACATTTCATAATATCCCTGGCCGTACCGGCAGCCACCACTTCACCGCCATACTCGCCGGCTCCCGGCCCGATATCAACGATAAAATCCGCTTCCAGCATGGTGTCCTCATCATGCTCTACTACGATCAGGGTATTCCCCAGGTCCCGTAACCGTTTTAAAGTACCGATCAGCTTGTCATTATCCCGCTGATGCAGACCAATGCTCGGCTCATCCAGAATATAAGCAACTCCCACCAGCCCGGAACCAATCTGAGTTGCCAGACGAATCCGCTGGGCCTCCCCGCCGGACAAGGTAGCAGTCGGACGATATAAAGCAAGATAATCCAGTCCTACATCCATTAAAAACTGTATTCTTGCCCGTATCTCCTTCAGGATCACACCGCCGATCAGCAGCTGTCGTTCTGATATGGTCAGCTGCTCTAAATACGCATGTAGATCCGCAATCGACATCTCCGTGATCTCCGCTATATTCCGGTCATCTACCGTTACTGCAAGAGATTCCGCCTTCAAGCGCTTTCCATGGCACTCCTCACACGGAGTGATGGACATATAGGATTCATATTCCTCCCGCATAGATTGAGAAGATTCCCGATATCGGCGGCGGATATTCTCCAGCAGCCCCTCAAAGGTAATATCGTAGACACCTTCGCCCCGTTGTCCCTTATAGTACACCTTTACCGTTCTGTCTGTACCATAGAGCAATACATCCTGTATTTCCTGCGGATAATCCTGAAATGGTGTATCCATGTCAAAATGAAACGATTCTGCCAGTGCATCCAGTATAGATCTGGAAAAGCTTCCTTCCTTAGCCGCTGACTGCCAGCCCATTACCTGAAAACACCCCTCATTAATGCTCAGACTGCGGTTCACCATCAGATCAAGATCAAATTCCATCTTATAGCCCAGACCGTGACAAACCGGACATGCACCAAACGGATTGTTAAAGGAGAAGCTTCTTGGTTCGATCTCCTCAATGCTGACTCCACAATCCGGACAGGAAAAGCTTTCGCTAAAATTCATTGGTTCGCCCCCAATGACATCCACTGTCATATTCCCTTCTGCCAGCTTCAGGGTGGTTTCAATGGAATCTGCCAGCCGCTGTTCAATTCCTTCCTTCACTACCAGCCGGTCTACCACTACATCAATGGAATGCTTGATATTCTTATCTAACGTAATCTCTTCTGACAGATCATACAGGTTGCCATCTACGATCACCCGTACAAATCCACTCTTCTTCGCACTTGCCAGAAGCTTTTCATGCCTTCCTTTTCGTCCCTTTACCACCGGCGCTAATAGCTGGAATTTCGTACCTGCCTCCATTTCCATGATAGCATCTACCATCTGGTCTACCGTCTGCTTTGCAATTTCTCTGCCACACTTCGGACAATGCGGAATACCGATCCTTGCATATAATAATCGAAAATAATCATAGATTTCTGTTACCGTACCTACAGTAGAACGCGGATTCCGGTTCGTGGACTTCTGATCAATGGAAATCGCCGGAGATAATCCTTCAATCTGTTCCACATCCGGCTTCTCCGCCTGACCCAGGAATTGCCTGGCATAAGAGGACAAGGATTCCATATACCTTCGCTGTCCTTCTGCATAGATGGTATCAAATGCCAGGGAAGACTTACCGGAACCGGATAACCCTGTCATGACCACCAGTTCATTCCTGGGGATATCAATATCAATATGCTTCAAATTATGTTCATTTGCTCCTCTTATTTTAATAAACTCCTGTTTCACTGTCATATCTGATTCTCCTGTTTCTTCGTTCATCCTATCTTTTCCAGTATTGCCATAAAAGTTCCGGCTGATATAAAACTCTTTTGGCTTCTCACTCCTTCAATCATCCATATCCCGTAATGCGATCTTCAGTTCCTTTAATTCATCCCGGAGTATGGCTGCCAGTTCGAAGTTCAGATCTGCCGCTGCCTGGTTCATTCGCTTTGTCTTCTGGGCGATCGCTTCCTCCAGTTCCTTTTTTGTCATGGATTCTGCATCCTTTGTTGCTTCCTCTAACTCGTCCAGATTATTCTCATTGCTGATGATATCCCGTATCTCTTTTACAATCGTCTGCGGAACAATACCATGCTCCCTGTTATATGCATCCTGAATCTCCCGACGTCGGTTGGTCTCGGAAATCGCCACCTGCATTGACTGGGTAATGGTATCCGCATACATGATAACATGACCTTCACTGTTTCGGGCAGCTCGTCCCACAGTCTGAATCAAGGAAGTCTCTGATCGAAGGAATCCTTCTTTATCTGCATCCAGTATAGCCACCAGGGTTATTTCCGGTATGTCCAGACCTTCCCGCAACAGATTGATCCCTACCAGAACATCAAAGATTCCCAGTCGCAGATCCCGCACAATCTCGATTCGCTCCAGAGTATCAATATCGGAATGAAGATACTTTACCTTGATCCCAACATCCCGCATATAATCCGTCAGATCCTCTGCCATCCGTTTCGTAAGCGTGGTAACCAGAATCTTGTGGCCCTGCTCTACCTCTTTATTAACCTCAGAAATCAGATCATCAATCTGTCCCTCCACCGGGCGGACATCAATTAACGGATCCAGCAGACCGGTCGGGCGGATGATCTGTTCTACCCGAAGCAGCTCATGATCAGCCTCATACACGGAAGGGGTGGCTGATACAAATAAGAGCTGATCGATCTTCGTCTCAAATTCATCAAAATTCAACGGTCGGTTATCCAACGCAGACGGAAGGCGAAAACCATAGTCAACCAGGGTTGACTTTCTGGAACGATCACCGGCATACATTCCCCTTATCTGCGGAACGGTAATGTGAGACTCATCAATGATCATCAGAAAATCATCTTTAAAAAACTCTAATAACGTGTTGGGGGTAGCCCCAGGTTCCAGACCAGCCAGGGGTCTGGAATAATTCTCAATCCCGGAACAAAAACCGGTTTCCCGCAACATTTCCATATCAAAATTCGTCCGTTCTGCAATCCGCTGGGCCTCGATCAGTTTCTCCCGCTCCTTAAAATATTTTACCCGTTCCGTCAGTTCTGCTTCAATCTCTGCAATAGCATGATTCATCTTCTCTTTTGCTACCACATAGTGAGACGCCGGAAAGATACAGGTAAAATTCAGAGAACGATGAATCTCTCCGGTCAGGGGATCAAACTCCGTAATCCGGTCAATCTCATCCCCAAAGAATTCAATCCGAATCGCATCCTCAAAGGTACTGACCGGAATAATCTCCAGGACATCCCCTTTTACCCGAAAGGTACCGCGCTTAAAGTCCATATCATTCCGTACATATTGTATACTGATCAGTTCCCGTATGACATCATCCCGATCCTTATTCATTCCGGGCCGAAGAGAAATCATCATCTCCCGGTAATCATCCGGATCGCCGATTCCATAAATGCAGGAAACGGAGGAAACTACAATCACATCCCGTCGTTCGATCAGGGCGGCGGTCGCACTATGACGCAGCTTGTCTATTTCGTCATTGACGGAGGAATCCTTGGCAATATAGGTATCTGTCGAAGGAACATATGCCTCCGGCTGATAATAGTCATAATAGGAGACAAAATACTCCACTGCATTATTGGGGAAGAATTCTTTAAATTCTCCATATAACTGAGCAGCCAATGTCTTATTATGAGCTATAACAAGGGTTGGTTTATTTAGCTGCTGGATGACATTTGCCATCGTGAAGGTCTTACCGGAGCCAGTGACCCCTAGCAAAGTCTGGAATTGATTGCCTTCCCGGAACCCTTTGACCAAGGCTTCTATGGCCTGCGGCTGGTCGCCGGTGGGCTGGTATTGCGATACTAATTCAAAATGATCCATGAAAGTTCCTCCTTTATGAATCGACACTTCTATTTAAAAACCTCTGCTGATTAAATGACAATTTCTCATTAAATATAAATTCCCAATATTCAAATAACCAATAATACTTTTCCCTTACTCTCAAAGTGTATCTAGGCAAACTCAAATTATAGCTCTGTAGAATTTCTCTAAGTTTTTCTTTATCTTTACTTGCAAAATAGTTTATAAAATAATACCCATCTTTCTCTTTTATCACACCTGGAATATACTCACACTTTGGCGCATAAAGATCTTTTAAATTAGGCGATATAATAATTCTTGGATATTTTGCTTCCATGCACTCTAATTGATATGCTTCTATTAGAGCTTGGCTAAACATAAAACCATTTTCTATATAGTGTTTTCCGTATGCCATTGCCCCTCTACATATTATAGAATTGCATAATAACTTATATTGATATTCAGAAAGAATTTGTATCATTTTTTCATAATTTTCTTCCGCTAATGGCAGAGAAAAAATGACTGAATCTGAAAATTGTGTAATACTACAACCGGTAATTTCTTTTGTTTCAAAATTAATGTTTTTTAATATTTCAAAAAATTTCAAAGAGCCATTTTTATTTTCACAGTCACTTCTTACCATATCTGAAAAGCCTAAAATATCTACAAATGCAACTACTGCATAGTCCAAATCACAACTCGAATTTATCATTATTTCATTCTCTCCAACCTTTGAAATATTTTTTCAAATTCCTTCTCATATAGTGCCATTCTCTCTTTTGCATCATTCCATGTCGCACCAGTCCACTTATTCCCATTGTTAATTAATGCTGTATCTTCTTGTTCTACTTCAAAAACTGCTTTTCCACATTCCTGAGCACATACAGCCAAACTACCAAAATCGGGAATTTTAGTTACAATAACATTATCCTCGGAAATATCTGAAACAATGCTACTATCAAGTTCCAACAAACTTGGAACCAATTCTTTTATTAATGTATTTTGTATTCTATTCATCCAAAGTTCAAACCCTGCTTTAGGTCTTCCTTTATATTTTTTAAAATGTTGTGGTATTGCCCCTAAAAATTTAGGTTTTCCCTCCCTTATAGGCAATTTTAATTTTATAAAATCATTGTATACCTGATCATGTTCTTCTATCCATCTATGTAGTATTTCAGTCAATGTATGTATTGCCTGAACATTAAAACGATCTGCACTCATCGGAATCATAAAAACATCACATGCCAAAAAGCAACTGCGTGTTAATGCACCCGAACTGGGACCCACATCTATCAATATATAATCGTATTTTTGTTCGGAACCATAACGTTGTAGCATATCACCGAGAGCAACATAATTTCTCTTTTCGTGTATTTTATTCGAAAATCTTTGCGAATGTGCTTCTGCCATTGCGTCTTCCAGTCTATTCAATGATACATCTCCACGAATCAACCATAAATTTTCATCAATCTTAACATTTTGTATCCTATCTATCTGAACAGATGGAACATCTCCATTAAAACGTGGTTCTAATATCTCAAGTAAACTTGTTCCAGGCAAATCCTTTATATTCCCTGTTTTTTCTGCCTCCTCATCCAGTTTCTCTATTACATCACACAACAACATTTCTGTCATATTACATTGCGGATCTGCATCAACAACTAAAACTCTTTTTCCTTTATTCTTTAAATACCTTGCTAAGTTATACGTTGTTGTTGTTTTTGACACTCCACCTTTATGATTATATAATGTAACAATTCTCATACGTCTTCTCCTTCCAATTTCTCAATTCATTCTTTTGTTTCTCTATAATATAAAATAAATTTTTACTGCTCACCTTTAAGATACTTCTCCACTTCCCGATCAAACTCCGAAATATACTCTTTATCCTGTTTTACTCGAAATGCCTCATATTCCGTTTCCGCTTTTTTCATAGCGGCTTCATGTGATATTTTCCCTCTTCCATCCAACACTTCCCGTCGATTATTTACCAGAAACTGATTTGTCTGCTCCACCCAATCCTGCATACTCATTAAAATCTCATCTTCTGCCATTAGTTCAGCATAATCAATGAACATGTTTACCAGTCTATTTAAACGGGACAATTCCTTTTCATTTAAATAATTTTTAGCAATACCTATATCCTGCTTTAGCACTTTTCCATCTGGCGCATCCTTCCATGTTGTCAACCCCATAGCTGGCCTTTCTGAATCCGCACGCTCATATATTAATTCAGCCGCTGTCTTTCCAGTAACTGCAAAATGAAGCTTATTCTGAACAAAAGCATAAAAATTCTTTGTAATTTCACTGTTCTTATCATAATCATAGCTACATTGCTCAAATATATCCGTAATTTTCTGATAGGCTCTTCGCTCACTTGCCCTAATTTCCCGGATGCGTTCTAATAATTCATCAAAATAATCTTTTCCAAAGGGTTTTCCATTTTTTAACATATCATCATTTAACACAAACCCCTTAATAATATACTCTTTTAATGTTTTCGTTGCCCACTGCCGAAACCTGGTGGCCTGTTTTGAATTTACACGATACCCTACAGCAATAATCGCATCCAAATTAAAGCATTTTACTTTTCGGCTAACATTTCTTCCGCCTTCATTTTGAACTACCGAGAAAAACTCGGCAGTTGCCTCTGCATTCAATTCTTCTTCTTTATAAATATTTTTCAAATGCAATGAAATATTATCTGCTGTACAATCAAATAATTCTGCCATTGCTCTTTGCGTCATCCAAAATGTCTCTTCTTTAAAAATGACATTCACATAAACATTTGTATCCTCTAACTGATATAATATAATCTCATGCTCCTGCATAGATACCCACCTCTCCAAATCATATAGCATAATACCTTTGCCATATAAAATAATAGCCCTCATCCATATGGTATTATATAGTCCATTACACGAATCTAGGTCACAAACTTCACCCGTCCGCCTAGTGTTATTTCGGCCATAATCTCCCATCTTGTCCACAAAATACGGTACAATCAACACCAAATAGAACTAAATAATGCGGTTATCACCCCGTCCCCAAATTAGGACACAAAATACTCCACTGCGTTTTCCGGAAAAAATTCTTTAAACTCACTGTATAACTGAGCCGCAAGCGTTTTGTTATGCGCAATTACCAGAGTCGGCTTCTGCAGCTGCTGAATAACATTTGCCATGGTAAAGGTCTTGCCGGAACCGGTGACACCCAGCAGCGTCTGGAACTGGTTCCCCTCCTGAAAGCCTTTCACCAGTGCTTCAATAGCCTGAGGCTGATCGCCGGTAGGCTGATACGGGGCATGAAGTTTAAATTGTTCCATAGAAGCTTCCTCCTGTATTCTTTATACATACATTATGACAAAGTATACCACGATTTTTCAAAAAAGTACAGAGAAAAAGTGAACATTTGTTCTGTTTTCTGTGTGAAATAATATTGCCATAAAACATATGGAATGCTATTATAATGCTATAAAGTTACAGTTAAAATTCAAACAAATATAAATTAACTTATAAATATATTTCTATAGTTCGGATCAGAGTTTTTAGTAAGAAGGCCCGACCACTATACTATCCTGAAAATCCGACTTCAAAATACAAACATTCAAAGCAACATACAAACCGATACAGGATAAAGGAGTATCTTAATTATGTACGATTTTTCAGAAAGGACATACCAACAGAATAAACAATCGCGGAAAATTCCGAAAAAAACATCTGCTCAGAATGCTCCTGCCTGTTCCAGTCCATCGAATGACAGGCGGATTTTCCAGAAGAAACGGAAGGTAGTATATAAGGAAGGCCCTTCCATGGAAAACGCCCTGGTATGGGATAAACGCCAGAAAAAATATTTTAAGCAAATGAGACCCATAGAAAATTCATTGGAATACATTATTGGCAGACAGGCCGGCACAATTACGGGTGGCGTGAATGAACCGGGCAGTCAATATAATCCTGATACTAACCAATATGTAGACAACCCGGCTAAGGATTCGATTGGCTTAAACGAGATACTTCTTGAATTTGACGAGGGACATTTCGTAGAAGCAAATACACGCAATATGCAGGTATATGATGGCGGAGAGGAAATTCCAAAAGAAACGGAGCCCTTTGCCATCCGACTTTACGCAGAAGGAAATATGGATCATGCCAGAGGGCTTTCCGCGGGAATGGAGGAATATTTGCATTATGCAGATCCCGACTCTGTCCTTCCTGTTGAAAAAATGCTTGGCAGAAAGGTACTGATCAAGGCAAGCGAATTTCGTTCTCTGGCGGATGTAGCAAACGCTTACCACTCCGGAGGAGTACCACCGGACGGACCTTTTGCGTACGATTTAACACAATGGCATAAGGAAGCACTTCGTACTCAACTGGAAGGCAATGGAAACCTGGAAGGCTCCTTCGGCGGCAGAACCGGCGATATGACAAGAGACGTGCCAGAGGGGGAACACCGCTTGTATGATCTGATCCAAACCACCTTTTTCTGGCTCCAGGGATATAAACAGGATGCAATCAATGACGTAAGGGAACGAGCAAATACACAAGTAAAAGAACGAAATGCCCAAATTCTAGAACTGCAAAAAGGAATGGGCCAACTATCAAAGGCTGAAAAAGCAATGCGAGAAAGTCAGATTGTTTTACTTTCCCGACAGGTGCAGGGCATTAAGTCTGACGCTATAGAACGCTGTGGCGCATACTACCGGGAAGGCAATGAAGCATCCTACCAGATGATGATCGCCTTTGTCAGAAACCAGTTACGGAAGCTCAAGCCTGACGGAGAAATCCGTATTGTTGTATCGAATATTTCACCTTATGCGGAGATCAGAGAACGCTTAACCCCTGAAGCGATAGCAGCAGGCGAGCCGGATAATCCGCTGTATCAAAATATCGGAATTGAGGTACGGGAACTAGGCCAGACCTATCCCCGGCAATTAGCAGAAGAGGGCTTAAATCCTTTGGGGTTTGAACAGCGCCAGACCAATAAAATGAGTACAGTCACAGGTCGTACCAGCGGAAGCCATATTGACCGCGACCTGATTATAATTGTTCACAAAAGAAGTGGGGAATGAACAATTTTACTATTTACTTCCATCAAAGTGTGGTATACTATGCCTTGAGGAGGGGCCCAACGCAGTTGGGAGGAGTCCTGAAGGCGGATTGCTGTAATCTATAGGTGTCAGCCAGAATCTACACCCGAGGAGGGGCCCAACGCAGTTGGGAGGAGTCCTGAAGGCGGATTGCTGTAATCTATAGGTGTCAGCCAGAATCTACACCCGAGGAGGGGCCCAGCGTAGCTGGGAGGAGTCCTGAGGTCGGATTGTACCAGGGTATAACTATAGATCGTAAGCTTCCTAATACCAGACAGCATCTATGTGTATCTGCACCCTTCCTGCACTACAACAGACACCAGTCAATCAAGGATTTCAAAGTGAACGATAATATAAAAATATAATTTATATACAAGGGGGTTCTTATGAAAAAGAAACAATCCAGTTGGATTCCAGCCGGCTTATTTACAATCGCTACAACTATTGCAACCATATACACGTTACTGGAATATCGAAGTTCGGTACTCATCGTGGGAATTGCAAGTCTTTTGTTATTATTATCTGCTTTCTGGCTGTTTACCTGTATTGCCCGGCAGAGTAAGCAGGAAAAAACACCTTCAGTCGGACAGGAACAGCGGGAACGCATGAACTACGAGGGCATGAAGCTGCAGGGAGAAGAGCTTATCCGTCTGGTAAATTCTCTAGGTAAAGGTACCTATGTATATAGCAAGCGTTCTTCCGAGCATCTACAGGAACTATCTGATGCCTCCATACAAATGCAGAAGAATACAGAACAGTTATTAAATAGTCTGATTCAGCAACAGACAAAGGCAGCAAAATATCAGGTAAAAAACGGTCAAGAGGATACAGCCAAATTGATCAATGCATTTACAGAAAATTTTAAGCGCTTAAACAATACTCTGCAGGACTGTATTACTGCCATCCAGAACAATGCTCCGCAACCAATTCAGACTGATTCCGGTGTTTCAGACAAGCTTTCTGATCTAACAAATGAACTGGCGCATATTAACAATAGTATTCTGGCATTACAACTTCAGTTGACCAGCCTGTCTTCACAACCGGTTTATACTTCAGTTCCGCAGATGCCACCAGAACAGATCATTACCACAGTTCCAGTTATGCAGCAACCATCTGAACAGAACACCACACCGGATTCTTCTACTGCTGAATCTGTGTCAGAGGCTATCCCGGATGAGGATTTTGCGCAGCTCTTTGCAGCAGAACCAGAGGAAACTGCACCGGATACAATTAATACGGAAGCCTCTTCTGAATCGTTCTTAGATGCAGATCTTGAACAGTTATTGTCTACTGAACTGGAAGAGATGCCACAAATGGAAAACGGTGATGATACTCCTGATTCAATATCCGATGCAGACACGGAAGCTCAGATAGCTGTAACGGAACCAGAACCGGTTATCGCTCCAATTCTATCTGATAATCCGAATAAGCAGCTTTCTGCTGAAGAGATTGCTGCCCTGTTCTCATCTCTTGGCTAATGTATGAACAGTAATAAAAGAGCGGCGAATTTTGCCGCTCTTTTACTAAAAGCATACATCAATCACATTTACTCCGCAGTCAAAACTTCTATTGCCTTTTGCAACTGAACATCCTGATCCTCCGGTATGATCGGTTCCCGCAATAATTCATCCGGAAGATCAATCTCAACATCTGGCTCAATTCCCAGCTTGTGAATATCATTTCCGTTTGGCGTAAAATACTTGGCGATCGTCAGCTTTACTGCTGATCCATCTGTCAGCGGAATCACCTGCTGAACAATTCCCTTACCAAAGGTAGTCGTTCCTACAATCGTTGCCCTTCCATAATCCTTCATACAACCGGCAAAGATTTCAGAAGCGCTTGCACTATTTCCGTTTACCAATACTACCATTGGCATATCAAAGGATTCTTCTGCATTTGCTTCACATCGTTCCAGAATATTGCCGTCCCGATCCTCCGTGTAAACGATGGTTCCGGAATCAATGATCTGATTGCACATATCCACAACTACATCCACATACCCTCCCGGATTGTTTCGCAGATCCACGATCAGGGATTGCATTCCCTGTGCCTTTAAATCGGATAGTGCTACTCGAAATTGCTCTGCAGTCTTCTCATAAAAATCTGTAACCTCAATATAACCAATATTATTGGATTTCATAGAATAACTGACCGTTGAATTATCTACCGTACGTCTTTCAATCGCCATAGTCAGCTCTTCTTCTGTACTCGGACGATAAACTGTCACATTCACCTTGGTTCCCGGTTCACCCTTGATCCAGGTCACTACCTCAGAAATGTCTTCACCATCCAATTCACGTCCTTCTACAGCAGTAATCACATCCTTGGGAAGCATTCCCGCCTCCTCGGCACCGCTTCCCTGAAATACACGAACCACAGTCAATATTCTCGTTTCTGCATTCTGCTGAATGGATACCCCGATTCCCTGATAAGAACCACTTGAGGTTGCCATCATATCTGTATACTCTTCCGGTGTATAATAAACAGAATACGGATCATCCAGACTTTCTAATATCCCCTTATAAATGTACTCTTGCCGTTCGTCATTATCACTGGCCTCAAAGTAAAATTTCTCATCAATCAAATCATTAATAAAATCTACCTTTTCTTCTACATCATCGGAATATACAGAACTACCGGAACTGCCTGTATTACCATTTCCCCATCCGCGTGAACTGCTGGTAGAGCTGTTACTTTGCAGTAAGCGATAAGGAGAAATACAACCGCTGCAGATTAAAGCTGTCAAAGACAGACAAAAACCAAATTTAAATACCTTTTTCATTTTATGCTTCCTTTCACCTGTATGATTTTTTACTGCCATTCAAAATGTCTCTCCCAAACAAAATGTTTTATAATTCCTGTCCTCCATAAAGGACAGCAGAATTCTTATTCAAAACTTAGAAATAGCCCATAGGATCTACAGAATACTTTGAACTCTGATAACCGCCTACCCGAACCTCAAAGTGCAGATGCCGCCCCTGGGTTGCACCGGTTGCACCCGAAAGCATGATCGTATCTCCACCATTCACATACTGTCCCTCTGATACATACAACGCGGATGCATGCATATATATGGTATATAAACCATTCCCGTGACTGATTATGATCCAGTTACCAGCAGAATTACTATATCTTGCCAATACCACAACACCACTGGCAGCCGCCACGATCGGTGTACCATCCGGACAGCCGATATCAATCCCATAATGATTAGCCGTAACGACACCAGATGCCTCCCGCTTCCCAAATGGAGAATTAATCTTATAGCTGGATGGGCAAGGCCAGGTCAATGCTCCGCCTTCATACGGAATATAAGTAGTTCCGGCATTCGTTGTTGTTCCACCCTGGGCGGCAGCAGCGGCGGCCGCTGCTGCTTCTATTTCTGCAATCCTGCTTGCGGCTGCCTGAATTTCGGCGTCATATTGAGCTACCAGCTTCTCATATGCATCGATATCCTGCTGATACTTTGCGACCTCTGCAGACTTCGCATCCTTTAAAGAGGTAACTGTAGCTTCCTCCTCCTGCACCTGGGCAGTCAGTCTCTCTACCTCTGACAGATTTGACTGTAGAATCTGCTCATCATTAGCAATCTGCTCCCGAATCTGAACCAGACGCTCCAGCATATTATAATCATATTCTGCCATAGCAGATGCATATTCCGGTTCATTCAGCATGTCACTCATGGATTCTGCATGAAGCAAAGCACCTGCATAATCCTCTTCTCCATTCTCGTACATAAACTGAATTCTGGCACACATATCCAGATACTGCTGCTGCTCAATGATCTTAGCCTGCTCCAGTTCCTGTTGCTTCACTACAATATCTGCTTCCAGTTGAGCCTTCTGCTCATTTAACTGATTGATCTCCGTCTGAAGCTGATTCAATTGAGTGTCCAGTCCCTGAATATAACTTTCCAGATTGGACTTCACGCCTTCTAATTCAGACAGAATCTGCTCTGCCTTACTCTTATTATTCTCAGCGTCTTCCTTATCCTTCTGCGCATCCTCCATGGAGCCTGCCAATACCTGTGTTGTCATCGTACAGATTATGGCAATCGCAAGTACGGCCTTCCAGCACCGCAGCCATCTTTTCATCCTTCATCACCTATACCCTTTTCATTCGTCATTCAATATTATCAATCATAAATCAGCATATTTTATGTAGATTCTTTCCTATTGGAAATAACTCAGCGGATCAACCGCAAAAGCAGATGTATATCCCCCTACTCCTACTCCAAAATGCAGGTGTGGACCGGTTGACCAGCCGGTAGAACCAACCAGTAAGATCGTATCTCCCGCATTTACATACTGTCCTTCTGTTACGCACAGCTTTGACGCATGCATGTACATGGTATATAACCCGTTACCATGACTGATTACGATCCAGTTTCCTGCTGAATTACTATATCTTGCAATAACAACCACACCGCTGGCGGCGGCTACTCCCGGTGTACCGGTCGGCGCCCCGATATCAATCCCTTTATGGTTTGCATTTACATAACCACCATCTGGTGTACGATAGCCAAAGTATGAGGTAATCCTTGTGCTGGACGGACACGGCCAGACAAAGGCTCCCCCCTCATAAGGAGTGAAATTACCACTGGCTGCTGCGGCTGCTTCTATTTCTGCAATTCTGGCTGCTGCAGCCTGAACCTCAGCATCATACTCAGCGATCAACCGTTCCTGCCTGGTAATCAGATCATTATACTGCTCGACCTCTGCAGACTTTTCATCAATCAGTGTATTTACACTATCCTCTTCTTCCTGTACTTCTGTTGTTAAGCGTTCCACTGTACTCAGATCCATCTGCAGTAACTGTTCATCATTGGCGATCTGTTCTCTCGTCTTCACCATCTCATCCAGCATAGTATAATCGTATTCCGCCATAGCGGACACATATTCCGGCTGGTTTAACATATCACTCATAGAACCGGAGGATAATAATGCCTCTACATAATCGGCACCATCATTCTCATACATAAACTGAATTCTGGCACACATATCCGCATATTGTTTTGCCTCAAGTTCTTTTGCTGCTGCTAATTCTTCCTGCTTTACTACAATCTGTGCTTCCAAATCCGCCTTTTGGGTATTCAGATCTGCAATTCTATCCTGAATTGCTGCTAATTCTTTATCCAGTTTTGCAATCCAGACTTCCAGATCATTTTTTTGTGACTCCAGGTTCGCAAGGATGCTCTCCGCATTATTCTTATTCTGCTCTGCTTCCTCCTTCTCCTGCTCTGCTTCTTCCATAGAAGTGGCAAAAACCTGAGTCGAGATCACAAATACCATGGAACACGCTATAAGAATCTTTACAATATGTAACCATTTCTTCATCCTACATCACCTATACCTTTAAATGCTTTCTGGTTGTTACTATACTACCTATGAAACCTATGCCTATACCGATTAACAGGCAGGCAGGTATCAAGGTCTGGAATACTTCATTTCGCGGAAGGAAATTCATCCACCTTCCCAGATTAACAAATGTACTGGTCAGGAAGTCAGCTACCATCTCATACATAAAATACAGAAATACGCACGGAACTACAGAGCCGGCCAGTCCGATCGTTACCCCTTCTACAATAAACGGTACACGAACAAAGAAATCCGTTGCACCGATCAGCTTCATAATAGAAATCTCTTCCTTACGAATGGTAATGCCGATGGTAATAGTATTACTGATCAGGAAGACCGAAACCAGCAATAAGATAATTATAACAGCGATGGAAGCATAACCTACAAGGGAATTGATGGAAGCAAAGCTTTCGGCGGTTGCTGCGGAGCTTTTGACCATACGCACCCCATCCAGGCTTTCCAAAAAGCGGACAAACTCCGGCTGCTGTTCAACATTGGCAATGGTAATATTATAGGATGCATAATCCTTCAGCGGATTGTCACTTCCGAATGCTGCGTCAATCTTCTCCTGATCTTCATATAAGTCCAGTGAGAACTTTTTCCATGCTTCCTCTGCGGATACAAAATCCATGGTATTCACTTCTTCCCGCACACGGATTGCCTCTCCGATTTCATCAATCTTCTCCTGACTGATATCCGGATCGAAAAATACTGTAACTGCAACTGCTTCTTCCATCTGCTTCATCATGGATTCAAAATTAATTACAACTGCATAAAATATACCAAATAAGAACAGACAGGCAACAATCGTACCGATCGAAGCTAAGGAAAACAGAAGATTTCTCCTTATGTTCTTAAGTCCCTGCATAAAGCAATAGCCAAATGTACTAATCTTCATCTATATATCCACCTTTTTTCACGTCACTGATAATTGTACCCTTCTTTAAGGTTACAACCCTTCTCTTCATTGCATTTACGATCTCCCGGTTATGCGTTACCACGACAACCGTAGTTCCTCTTTTATTGACTTCTTCCAAGAGGTTCATAATATCCCATGAATTCTTAGGATCCAGATTACCGGTTGGTTCATCTGCCAGCAGAATAGACGGGTTATTCACCAAAGCCCTTGCTAATGCAACCCGCTGCTGCTCGCCACCGGATAACTCCTTGGGAAACGATTTATATTTATCACCTAAACCTACCATGGTCAGCATGGAAGGTACCTGACGACGGATATAACGGGGCGGAGTCTCTACCACCCGTTGGGCAAAGGCTACATTTTCATATACATTACGATCCTTTAACAGACGGAAATTCTGAAAGACCACTCCTATATCCCGACGGATCTTCGGAATCTCCTTCGGCTTTACCTTTGAATAATCCTTTCCACATACTGTGATAGTCCCGGATGTAGGATCTAATTCCTTTAATAATAATTTCATAAGTGTTGTCTTACCGGAACCGCTGCTTCCCACGATAAATACAAACTCACCTTTTTCAATCGTTATACTAATATCATTCAACGCAGTTGTTCCCGTTGGATACTTCATTGTGACATGATCAAGCACTAACATCTCCTGTGCCCCTTTCGTATTTTGTATAATGTTTTTCTTGTAGTCTAATACTCTAACGACTCCATGTATTTCATATACTTAACTACCATTAATGCAATCTTGAATGTAATGGCGTCCTCAAATACACGCAAATCTAAACCTGTACTTTTTTGCAGCTTATCCAGACGATATACCAGTGTATTGCGATGTATATATAACTGCCGGGAGGTTTCTGAAACATTCAGGCTGTTCTCAAAAAACTTATTGATCGTCACCAATGTTTCCTCGTCAAATTCATCTGGTGATTTACCATCAAAAATTTCCTTAATAAACATTTTACATAACGGAATCGGAAGCTGATAGATCAACCGCCCGATCCCCAGGTTGCTATATGCAATAATATTGCGATTGCCATAAAAGATCTTTCCTACATCCAAAGCCATCTTTGCTTCTTTATAGGAACGGGATACTTCTTTAATTTCATTCACGATTGTTCCATATGCTACATGGACCGTAGACATCGCTTCTGTGTTCAACATGTCTACGATTACCTTTGCTGTCCGATTCAGATCATCATAGGATTCATTCACCTTGACTTCCTTTACCAGAATAATATTCTTCTCATCCACTGCTGTAATAAAATCCTTTGATTTTGCAGAGAATATGTTTCGGACTGTCTCCAGGGCATTATTATCCTTCTCTGTCTTAGTCTCAATAATGAAGACAATCCTTCGTACATCCGTATCAATATGTAATTTCTTTGCCCTGTTATAAATATCAACTAAAAGAAGATTATCTAATAAAAGGTTCTTGATAAAATTATCCTTATCAAATCGTTCCTTGTATGCCACTAACAGATTCTGTACCTGAAATGCGGCAATTTTGCCGATCATATACACATCATCCGTTTCACCTTTTGCTAAAATTATATATTCCAACTGATTGTCATCATAGACTTTAAAAAACTGATATCCTTGTAATACCTGACTGTCTGCCGGTGAATCAGCAAAATCAAGCACTGCCTTTTCATACTCATCCGCATCTCTCAAGGTTGATGCAAGAATCTTTCCCTCCGTATCCATAACACATAAATCAATCCTGGTGATCGCTTTAATCCCCTCTATCGTATCCTGTAGGATTTGATTTGAAATCATTTTACCCACTCCTTTTACTATATATTGTTATTACACCCATAAATTACCTGAATCTGACAAAAATTTCACGTTTCCGGCTCATTCGCCATGCTCACCTCGATTTCGCTCCGCTTCATCTCGGTGTGTGGCTTTCGCCACATAAATCCACTTTTCAAAATTTTGCTTTGTGGCTCATTCGCCATGCTCACCTCGATTCCGCTTCGCTCCATCTCGGTGTGTGGCTTTCGCCACATAAATCCACTTTTCAAAATTTTGCTTTGTGGCTCATTCGCCATGCTCACCTCGATTCCGCTTCGCTCCATCTCGGTGTGTGGCTTTCGCCACATATCAAAATAAATATCCCTTGCCGACTGCAAGCAAGCTTGCGCAGCAAGTTATATTTATTTTGATGCATGGCTCATTAGTATTATCATATAGCAATTTGGCAAAAAAAAAAAGAGGAAATATCGAAAAACATATATTTCCTCTTAAAAATTCATAGTTTAGACAAACTTTTTTCTATGGTTTTTAGTTTACTACAACCTGCTCGGTTTCCTTATCAAAGATATGAATCTTACTTAAGTCAAATGCAAGCTGAACGGTATCGCCAGGTCTTGCTGTTGTACGAGCATTTACTCTTGCAGTAATATCAAATTGATCAATCGTGAAGTATAAGTAAACTTCTGCACCTAACATTTCATAGATGTTAATCTTGGCATCAATGATACTTTCCGGTGAAGACTCGATGAACAACTGCTCATCATGAATATTCTCAGGACGGATACCTAAGATTACTTCCTTATCAATGTAATTCATCTCAATTAACTTCGCTGCCTTAGTATCAGGTACTTTGATTGAGTGTGAACCGAACATCAATAATACATCGGAACCGGACTTAACTACCTTACAATCAATGAAGTTCATTGGCGGCATACCCATGAAACCGGCTACGAATAAGTTGCATGGCTTATCGTATAAGTTCTGTGGCGTATCAACCTGCTGTACAATACCATCCTTCATAACTACGATTCTGGTACCCAGTGTCATAGCCTCGGTCTGGTCATGTGTTACATAAATGATCGTTGTCTGTAATCTCTGATGCAGCTTGGAAATCTCAACACGCATCTGAACACGTAACTTAGCATCCAGGTTTGACAAAGGCTCATCCATCAGGAATACCTTAGGCTCACGCACGATTGCACGACCCATAGCCACACGCTGTCTCTGACCACCGGATAAAGCCTTCGGCTTACGGTCTAACAGATGCTCGATATCAAGAATCTTAGCAGCCTCATGTACCTGCTTGCTGATCTTTTCAGCCGGTACTTTTCTCAACTTCAAACCAAATGCCATGTTATCGAATACGCTCATATGTGGATACAAAGCGTAATTCTGGAATACCATTGCGATATCTCTGTCCTTTGGTTCAACGTCGTTTACCAGCTTGTCACCAATCCACAACTCACCCTGCGTAATATCCTCCAAGCCGGCGATCATACGCAAAGTAGTGGACTTACCACAACCAGATGGTCCTACAAAAATGATAAATTCTTTGTCCTCGATTTCAAGATTAAAATCCTTAACAGCATTAAAACCGTTCGGATAAATCTTGTAAATATTCTTCAGTGATAAACTAGCCATTCGAAATTCCTCCTTGGATTATGCTTAATATATCTGACTAACGATAGTCCTATGATACATCATTTACCTCATAAATACCATATTAGTATTCACCAAATTAATTTTCCGTTCTTTGTGGATTCTGTATATAAACGTATTTTTTTATACAAATCTATTAACATTTTCCTGCTTTTATCGTGTAATCTGCCCTATACCGAAGAAACCCCTCTCCCACCGTTTCACTGACATCTGTTACGATTACAAATGCATCCGGGTCCATTTCAAAGACAATCTCTTTTAATTCCACAATCTCCTTACGGGAAACAACACACATCAGCATATCACGATGTTTGCCCGTATGCATCCCGGTTATTGCAATTCCGGTAACTCCCCGTTCAATTTCTTTCATCAGACGCTGGCTGATCGCGGCAGACTGATCTGAAATCACATAACCTAATTTTGAGAATTTCAAGCCGTTCATGATGCCATCAGATACCCTTGTTACAATAAAGATAGCAACCAGGGCATATAAGGCATGCTCCAGGCCAAAAATCATGGCACCGGCTATGACGATCAGCCCGTCTACAACTGCAAGAATCTGCGCCTCTGTAAGGTGCCGAAAACGTCGTTGAAGCAGAACTGCAAGCAGATCCATGCCTCCGGTCGTAGAGCCTACAGCGAATACCATACCGAGGCCAAATCCCATTAATACACCACCCAGCACTGTATTTAAAAGCAGATCCTGTGTCGGTGGTTTGGTAATCGGTATTAATCCAAGATACACCGTAAAAATCACTGCTGAGATCAGCCCTCGCTGTAAAAAACGTTTTCCCAGCAAAAAGTAAGCTACGACAAACAAAGGAATATTGCAGACCAGATTTGTCACCCATAAGGGTATCCCCTCCACGCTTACAATATTCCTTGTCATTTCCTTTATCATTATTCCAATACCGGTTACTCCGCCTGTCACTAAGTGCATTGGTTCAAATACACAATTTACCGCTGCCGCCATCAGACCGGTGCCTGTCAGTATCATTAATCCATTCCAAACCGAATTCTTATTTCTGAATCGTTTCATCCTGCTCATGTTCCTTTATACTATATTTGCGCAGCCGCTTTTTCAAAGCCCTGCTCATAGTAATAGTATGGAACAATTTCTTTTTTTTAGACATTTCATCCGTCAGCAGATCACCAACACAAATACAAAGTCTTGCATTTGTCTTATGTCGATCTCCTTCAATAAAACGACGAAGCTCACCAAACCGAATTCCTGAAATCAGGATCTCCGGTGCAATGGAATTAATCTCATTGATCACTCCTTCTGTAGATGTCGAATGTTCGGTAGACAATCCACGAAGCGCCAGATATGGATACAGTTGTCGTATCTCGTCCATGATCAGTTCCAATTCCCTTTCTCCATTCATAAGAACACAGACATCCAAGCCCATATCCACTGCATACTCACACAGCTTCATAATGTATCGCTGAATGGAAAAATCACCTATCGCATGCCGCTCCTTTTTGGGAAGAACCTTCTTTACCGCATCATCGCCCGGAATCCAAAGCAACTGCTCTTTTCTCCGGATCGTTTCCTCAATGTCAGCCATCATATTACACTGTATTGCCGCCACGAAAATAATCGTATGCAACACCGGTTCTTCTAAAAAATCACAACTTTCTTCGTAAAGCTGTCTTTCATTACAGATTTGAAAAGGTATTCCGAATAACTCCAACCCATTGCTCATTTTACCATTCCTATATATTCAGATCAGTTCTGTGCATCCTCAGTTCCGATAATAATCTGTATCTCTACACCACTGCTGATCGTGCCAACCTCAACTGTTGCATTCTGGAAATAACCAACTAAATCCTGTCCCATTCCTTCCTGTGAAACGATAATCTTTGTACTGGTCAACGCCTCCGTTTCATAATTACCGATATTTGATACGGTAAATCCTTTTCCATTCAGATCCTCCTGCCATTTCTTAGCAACACCGGCAACATCCGTACTGTTCAGCACTTCAATGGAATGCCCGACAGAAGAAATCGGTTCTTGCGTTGAAGGCTCCTCAGATGTCGGTTCTGCAGTATCCGTGGAATCACCACCTGTCATATCACTGCCACCGTTAATATCCGAGGTTGAAATCTGTGCATCGTCAGTGGAAGGTTTCTTTTCCTTACCTCCACCAAATATTTGTATCAAAAAGTATACAGCAAACACAACGATTGCTACACCTAATATTACAATTAATGTTTTTAAGAATGCTTCTCCAAATAGTTTTAACATTTTCTTATTCACGTTAAAAAACCTCCCAACATTTGTTATTTATTGTCAAAAAAACTCTGTAAATGAGTATATCAGACAAAAGTTTCATTTTCAAGTCATTGAATCTATGTTATATTATTCTTAAGATTTTTGAAGGATTTTTGATCCCAGTTCCGCCATGCATAAATGATACTCTGCCAGAAGCGAAAGCCACAGCTGCGTAGCAGCGACAGGCAGCGAAGCGGCCAGGCTTGAGCCTGCAGGGCGGAATGATTTCTTTTTAATATTTGTAAAATTCAGGAGGTTATACATGAAGAAATCCATAATTATTACAGGTGCATCCCGGGGAATCGGACAGGCAATAGCCTTTCAGTCTGCCAATGAATATGATCGGATTGCCATCACCTCCTGTCACCATCCGGAGGAGTTAATGGACACCAGAGAAAGGCTGATAAATCTTGGCGTAGAATGCATTGCTGTATCCGGAGACAGCGGAGACCATGTTTTCGTTCAGAAATTTGTTGATACGATATTTACGAACTGGGGCCGGATTGATGCCCTGGTAAACAATGCCGGAATCTCTTATATGGGCCTGTTAAGTGAAATGGATATTGCAGACTGGGAATTGCTGCTGCATACGAATCTTTCTTCTGTATTCTACTACTGCCATGCAGTAATCCCCCATATGGTACACGAGCATGCAGGGCGGATCCTTAATATCTCCTCCGTCTGGGGCGAAAGCGGTGCTTCCTGTGAGGCGGCCTATTCTGCTACCAAAGGGGGCATCAATGCTCTGACGCAGGCACTCGGAAAAGAACTGGCGCCAAGCCGGATTGCTGTTAATGCTTTGGCCTGCGGTGCAATCCGGACAAATATGAATGCCATGCTCTCTCCAGAGGAAACGAAAAACCTGGAAGAGTCCATTCCTTACGGTCGTATGGCCACACCGGAGGAGACGGCCGAATTTGCACTTGGTATTCTTTCGGCTCCGGACTATCTGACCGGACAGATCATCCGATTTGATGGAGGCTGGCTTTGATTAAAAAGAGACAATTCCTCCATGCACGCTTCTAGTGTAACCTGTCTGTACTCAATGGATTCTCTTTCCACTGTACAAACAGCACAATGATATCCTGGTTCCAGTTTCATGCATTGACAGATCGGAGCCTTTGCTTCCGTTATCCCCAGCATCTTTAATTGCTGCCGCAGTTCCTCCTGCATGGACGGCAGAATACGGATTTCTCCTGTCTCACGTTCGGTAGCAAAGCTGCTAAGGGGCATAGCAAACCCGGTGCCGCAAAGCTTCATAAAACTTTCTTTCATGGTCCAGTATTCTGCAAATATATCTCCCTGCTGTTCCTTCGGTGCAGACAGAATCTTCTCGGTCTCGTCCGGATGAAAAAAGCGTTTTATTACCCGTTCACTGTATTTTGAAGTCTGCTCCACATCAATTCCCAGGGGAACACTGCCTGTTGCACAGACAATCCAGGCACCGGAATGACTGATATTATACTGTGCATCCGGACGCTCTGCCAAACAGGGCTTCCCCTGTTCTCCACGGCAGAGGCAGTTCACTGCTTCCTCCTGTCCGGAAATACCAAATTCCTTCCACAAAGCATACAGTTCCAGTACCCCGGTGGCCATTCCCCTTTCCTGATCCATTAAACGCCGAAAACGCAGGGCTTTCGCCTTGCGTTCCGGTGTTATTATATTCAGTGCCTGCTGTCGTTCCCTGTTATTCAGTTCCCGTTCCAATTTCAATGAATATATTCTTATCATAGCGTCCCCGCTTTTAGTTCTGCTCCAGTTGCTCCAGTACCTGAGTCAATACCTTAATCTCTGTCTCCTTTGCATCCGTCAGATACTTGGCAAAACGATCTGCACGTTCAATCTCCTCTGTGATAGAGATACGAACCAGCAGATTCCTTGCAGTCTGTGCATTCTCCACTACAGTAGAATACTCATCCACGATCGCCTGGCTAAACGGAAGATAATCATTTGCCATCAGATACTTGATCCGCTCTAACATAAGCACCTTATGATCATATACCAGATGCAGGGAACGGATATCATAGTCCGGTTCATCCGCATGGAGCTGCTTATCAATCTGCTCGATTATCTTGTCGTAAACATCTACGCCAAAGGTCGTATCATTAAACCGGTTCCGCATCATACGGAAGTGATTCTTGGTATCCTCACAATTCAGGTATTCCCGCAGGGTCTGCTTGATCAGGGTAATATCCAGATCATAATAAGTCGTCTCATTATTCTTCAGGATAACATAAAGACCTCTGGTTCCCTTATAGTCATCCTTAAACATATGATCCTCCGGTGCGTTGATCACCTCATAGCCCCGTTCCACATCACTGAAGGATACCGTAGAGTATGTATAATGCTCACCAAAGGTAAAATCACCTACATAAAAGATTTCCTTCTCAATATTGTATCCGTAAATGAATAATTCATGCGGAAACTTATAATCCACCTCAGCGTTACAGAGGATCTTAGCCTCATCAAACACACCATATACATACCCGTTCAGATCAATGGTCTTAATAGCGAAGTCGATAATATTCCCGCAATAGCTTTCTACCTGCTCCTTGGTCAGCAGTGAAAAAATCAGATACGGACATTCCTTCAGCGAACTGCTTCCCGGCATCATATCAGTAAACAGCATATCATCACCGGTAAATATCTCATTGATCGTATAACAGCGCAGCTGGATATAATTGCTGAATATCCACTTTCTGGCATTCTCATCATTCCCCAGAATCGAAAACAATGTTGCATGCCACTGCCATGAAGTAATCCCCGGATATGCTACCTCCAAAATCTTTTCGTTTGCCATGTCGTTAACCTCCACTTCCCAAATTTAGTTCATTTTCTTTTCGACAGATGCAATTACATCATCAAAGCTCTCATACTTATTCAAAGCCAGCTCACTGTCCTCAAACGAAACATCAAACTTTTCCTCCAGCCCCACAAGCAGTTTAATGATGGAAACCGAATTCACATCATAATCATCTGTGATGGATGCTGATGTATCCACTGTCGCAATGTCCACCTCAGGAAGCATTTCCTCAATCACTTCTAATGACTGCTTCTTAATTAATTCCTTATCCATGCCTTTTCCTCCAATTCTTTCAACAGATACCTTCTCTGTATATGCTATATTTCTATTTTAATATGAATCCATTATAAATACAATCTTTTTTGCATAAAAAAGCATAGAGATACCAGAGCAGTCAAAGCCTCCGTCATTGGCATGACCCACCATATAATACTGCCTCCCCAGATTCCCGGCAGAAGCCAGACCAGCAAAACACAGATCACAAGCCCTCTTAAGGATCCGATCACAAATGCCCGGACCGGTTTTACGATCGCCTGAAAATAATTCGCAAGATAAATATTGATAAACATGGCAAAGCTGCCGGCAAAATAAATCCGGATCGCAGGGATCCCATACTCTAAAACCGCCTGTGTCGGCACCACAAACGCATAGATACATTCCCGTGTAAACAGGAAGATAGCAGTATACAGCAAAATGGTCAGAATAAAACTGGTCAGAAACCCAATATTCCTTACCTTTCTTACCCGATCTCCTTTGCCGGCTCCCATATTAAAGGAAATGATCGGCTGTGCTGAAAATGCCACGCCATTCAGCAGGGCATTTACCACAATGGCTGTATTGGAGATCACGCTGTAAATCACGATCCCGGTCTCTCCCAGATATCGTAATATCTGAATATTGAATACAAACACTACGATCCCCACCGATAATTCCGTCAGAAAACTGGATGCACCGCTTTTCATGATCTTAAATACATACTTGATCCGAAATGCAGACAAGGAAAACCTCATGGTATTTCGTCCGGAAAATAAATGAGACACGGTAATTGCCACATTAATCACATTCCCGATGATCGTCGCAATAATGGCACCACTCATTCCCAACTGCATTGGAAAGATCAATATATAATCCAGCACAACATTCAAGGCGGAGCCTGCGATGGAACCAGCCATCGCCCGTTTCGGATCCTTATCGTTCTTCACGAAATTCTGAAAAAACGGAACCAGAATATATATCATGCAGGAACCCATCAGCCATCTTCCATATTCTAACACAAGTTCCAGATTGTCCTGTTCTGCTCCCAGCACACCTGCGATCGGTCTCAACCCCAGACTACAGACAAGCGTCAACACAATACCAATGAATACCACTGACAGAAATGCAGTTGTAAAAACAGAGCAGGCCTCACGATCATCCTTTCTTCCATTTGCCACTGACATCAGGACAGAACCGCCTACTCCGAACATATATCCAAAAGCAAAGAATCCGCTGAAAAAGGGAAGCAGAAGATTCAGGGCTACCAGACCATCCTCTCCCACACCATGCCCTACCATCATGGTATCCGTGATTACATAAATAGAAGTAAATACATTGGAACACATGGATGGCAGTAAATAACTGAAAAACAATCGGCGGGGATCATCCTTTAACAAATCTAATTTTGCCATTTTCTTTCCTCACTTATAAAAACCGGCCTTCCATATCCTTCTCCGGCAGCCGGACGTACACGCATATGGTTCCGTCAGGGTCTGCTGTCCAGAGAATGATATAGAAAGCCGGCAGTAATTTGTAACTCAATATTCCTGCTTATTTTTCAGATTTACTCTTATATGTTTCGAATGCGTTCCACCGCAGTTAAAGTATTCTCATAAGATCCGAACGCAGTCAGCCGGAAATAACCTTCGCCGCTTGGCCCAAACCCGGAGCCCGGTGTTCCTACTACGTTTGCATTCTCAAGCAGGTAGTCAAAGAATTCCCAGGAGGTCATTTCCTTCGGCGTCTTCAACCAGATATATGGCGCATTCACGCCGCCGGATACAGTATACCCCAGCTCTGCAAGCGCCTCTTTAATAATTCCAGCATTTTTCATATAGTAAGCAATCTGTTCTTCTGTCTGCTTTCTTCCTTCTTCTGTATATACAGCTGCACCTGCCGCCTGTACGATATATGGTGCCCCGTTAAACTTCGTACCATGCCTTCTGGCCCAAAGAGAATGCAGGGCTACTCCCTCTGAAGATTTCAGATCCTTTGGTATCACTGTAAAGCCCAAACGGGTTCCGGTAAAGCCGGCATTCTTTGAAAAGCTCCGCAGCTCGATCGCACAGGTTCTGGCGCCCTCACATTCATAAATCGTATGTGGTACATCTGTTTCACTGATATAAGCCTCATACGCAGCATCATAAATGATAACTGCTCCAATCCGGTTTGCATAATCCACCCATTCCTGAAGCTGTGCCCGATTGATCATGGCACCAGTCGGATTATTTGGAAAACACAGATAAATCAGATCCGGCTCCTCCTGCGGGAATTCCGGAGCAAATCCATTCTCTGCCTGGCAAGGCATATAGATCACATCACTCCACAGACCGGTCTCAGGATCATAAATACCCGTTCTGCCTGCCATAACATTGGAATCCACATAAACCGGATAGACCGGGTCGCAGACTGCGATCCGGTTATCAGCGCTGAATATCTCCTGAATATTGGCAGAATCACTTTTTGCTCCGTCACTGATAAATATCTCGTCTGCTGCAATATCAACGCCTCTTGCCTTATAATCCTGCTCGACGATCGCAGTTCGCAGAAACTCATAGCCTAAATCCGGCGCATAACCTTTAAACGTTCTGGCATCCGCCATTTCGTCTACTGCTGTATGTAACCGGTCTATGATCGCCGGTGCCAATGGCTGGGTGACATCACCGATTCCCAGACTGATCACCTGTCTGTCCGGATGCTCTGTCTTATAAACATTTACCTTTTTCGCTATTGTTGAAAACAGATAACTGCCCGGCAGTTTTAAGTAATTATCATTTATTTTAAACATTCTCTTCTCCTCCTGCACTTTAATCTTTGCCAGTACCGGATAATTCCGCACTGTATTCTTCGTCTATCTCACCATCGAATACCACCCTTGCCGGCCCGGTCATATATACCTTATTGGCATCCCGGTCCCACTTCACCTTCAGATCGCCGCCTAAGAGATGGAGCGTGATCGCATCCTTTGTCCGATGATTCAATATGCATGCCACTGTGCTTGCACAGGCTCCGGTACCACATGCCAGAGTTTCACCGGTCCCCCGCTCCCATACCCGCATATTCACTTCTGTATCATTTATGATCTCTATAAATTCCGCATTTATCCGGTTCGGAAACACCTTATGATGCTCGAACAACGGCCCGACTGCCTCTAACGGAAATTCCTGTACATTGTCAACAAATACCACTGCATGAGGATTTCCCATAGAAACGCATGTCATACGGTATTCACAGTCATTGATAACGATCGGCGCATCAACCACCTGCTCCCGGTCAGATACTACCGGAATCTCCGCTGCCTGTAAGATCGGCATGCCCATGTCAACCGTAACAAGCGTTACCTTTCCCTTCTCTACCGTCAGATCCAGATATTTGATTCCCGCCAGGGTTTCTACAGAAATCTGCTCTTTATCTGTCAAGCCATAATCGTATACATATTTTCCCACACAGCGGATACCATTCCCGCACATTTCTGCCTGAGAACCGTCCGCATTATACATATCCATACAAAAATCTGCGATCTCAGAGGGCTTTATCAGTATGATCCCATCCGCTCCGATTCCGAAATGCCGGTCACTGAACCCGACTGCCAGCTCCCGGGGATGTTCTACACGCTCCTGAAAACAATTAATATAGATATAATCATTTCCAAGTCCTTCCATCTTCGTAAACTTCATGCAGTACTCCTCCTTTATCAAAATATCTCTAATACCATCTGGGCAGTTTCCACCATATTAATCCCGGTATCCATGCTCTGCTTCTGCAAATACTTATGTGCTTCCTCCTCTGACAGCTTCTTTTGCTCCATCAGCCGCAGCTTGGCACTTTCAATTACCGCCCGCTGCTCCTGTGTTAACTGTCTTGGCTGCGCCCTCCGTTTCTTCCGCTTCTGATACAGTCCCTGTAATAAGACATTCGTCGTATCGATCAGTTCCTGCGCCTTGACCGGCATTGCCAGACATACCACCTTACTCCGGTCACATTCCGCATAATGCCTGCTTGACGCAACGACCAGCATTTCATAGGTAACAGGAAGATAGTCCAGCAGTTCCGTATATAGCATATCTGTAAACTTATACCCGCAGATAATCAGTGCTTCATCCAGATCTTCAAAAAAGGTCATCGCCTGTGTCCCGGAGGTACAGGCCGCCGCCACATGGACGCCGCTTCTTGTCAGCAGACTTCGGATCCCCTTTGCTTCTTCCATTTTGGGAAAAACAACGATAACGCTTATCATCCAGCGCTCCTCCTTGAAATACTCAGAGTTTGATTAAATTTTATATAAATATTCATCAATCTCCCACTGGGTAACCTGCTTGCGGTAAAGATCCCATTCTGCCTTCTTCGCTTCCACATACTTGGAAAATACATGATTTCCCAATACTTCTCTGATAAACGGATCCGCTTCCATTGCCTCGACTGCCCGACAGAGATTAAACGGAATGATCTCAATATTCCGTGCCTGCATCTCCTCCTCAGACAGTTCAAAAATATTACCGTTTACCGGCATTGGCGGTTCCATTTTATTACGGATTCCATCCAGACCGGCAGCCAGGCACAACGCAAGTAACAGATATGGATTTGCTGCAGGATCCGGGCTCCGAAGCTCAATTCTGGTCCCTGCACCCCGGGAAGCCGGAATCCGGATCAACGGACTACGGTTTGTTGCCGACCAGGCGATATAGACCGGAGCCTCATGTCCCGGCACCAGACGCTTATAGGAGTTTACCAGAGGATTGGCAATGGCTGTCATACCTTTGATATGTTTCATGATACCGGCAATAAAATAATATGCCTCCTTGCTTAAGCCATTCTCTCCTTCCGGATCATCAAATATATTCTTTCCATCCTTCGTTAAGGACATATTCGTGTGCATACCGGAACCATTCACTCCATATAACGGCTTCGGCATAAAGCTGGCAAACAGTCCATGCTTCTTCGCCATAGACTTTACCACCAGCTTGAAGGTCATGATATTATCTGCAGTTGATAATGCCGGACCATATTTAAAATCTATTTCATGCTGGGCCGGAGCCACCTCATGGTGAGATGCCTCGATCTCAAAACTCATATCCTCTAAGCTCAGTACCATATCTCTTCTGGCATTTTCACCCAGATCCAGGGGACTGATATCAAAATAGCTGGCCTTTTCATGGGAGATCGTAGTAGGCATACCATTATCATCTGTATGGAACAGGAAGAACTCACATTCCGGTCCTACATCGAAGCTATAGCCCATCTCCTTGGCTTCCTCTAATACTCTTCGCAGTACATATCTCGGATCTCCCTCAAACGGCGTGCCGTCTGCCTTATAGACATCACAGATCAACCGTGCCACCTTTCCCTGCTGCGGCCGCCACGGGAAGATTTCAAAGGTATCCAGATCCGGATACAGATACATATCGGATTCTTCAATCCGGACAAAGCCCTCAATCGAAGAACCGTCAAACATACATTTATTATCCAAAGCCTTCCCTAACTGGCTGGATGTAATTGCAACATTCTTCAGGGAACCAAACATATCCGTGAACTGTAAGCGAATAAATTCAATATCCTCCTCTTCAATTCTACGCATAATGTCTTGTTTTGTGTACCGACTCATATTCATTCTCCTTCTTTGTAATACATGCATATCGTAACAGATACATACTCAATATACTATTAAACCGAAAAAAGGACAAGCCATAAATAACTTGTCCTTTGAAATCTTAGTTAATCCTGTACATATGGCATTAAAGCTACATGGCGTGCGCGCTTGATCGCAACGGTTAACGCTCTCTGATGCTTTGCACATGTACCTGTAATTCTTCTTGGTAAAATCTTACCCCGTTCAGATACGAACTTCTTTAAACGATTTACATCTTTATAATCAATGACTGCGTTCTTATCTGCACAAAATACACATACCTTTTTTCTTCTGCGAACGGTTCTTCTTCTCATAGGAGCTTCGGAACGTTCACTCTTGTCGCTCTTATTTACTGGCATTGCTCTTACCTCCAAATTAATTAAATGGCAGCTCCTCTTCCGCACCATCCGGAATGCTCATAAAGCCATCACCGGCAGCCTGACTCGGAGACGGTCTGGAATCTGCCTGATAAGAAGAGACACCTGCATTGGATGCGGCTGCATTCTTACTTTCTGCAAACTCAATCTCCTCTACGATGATCTGTACGGAATATACCTTCTGACCTTCTTTATTCGTGTAATTGTCGTTCTGTACACGTCCTGTAATTACTACCTTTGTTCCTTGTCTTAAATACTTCTCGACAAAATCAGCCTGTCTGCCAAATACAGTACAGTTAAAGAAATCTGCATCCGGCTCGCCTTCCCGCTTCCATCTGCGGTCTACTGCAAGAGAAAATCTTGCGATGGCAGTCTGACTTGCTCCCTGAGAGTATCGAACTTCCGGGTCTCTGGTCAGACGACCCATCATAATTACTTTATTCATATTGGAAAACCCCTTTCAATTTACGCGTCCTGACGTACGCACAAATACCGAATGACTGGCTCCATAATACGAACTTTCGCTTCAACCTGAGCTGGAACATCAGCTTCTGCGTCGAATAATACAAAGTAGTAGTAGCCTTCGCTCATCTTCTGAATCTCATAAGCAAGCTTCTTCTTACCTTCATCTTTGACATCTGTGATTGTTCCGCCGAATCTTTCGATATAGGACTTTGCCTTATCTACTGCTGCTGCACGAGCCTCATCTTCCAGCTTTGCGCTCACAACCAACGCTAATTCATATTTGTTCATGTCTTTGCACCTCCTTGTGGTCTCTGGCCCTTTTTTAATAAAAGAGCAAGGAAATTGTGTAATGTCTCACAGATATCTAATTTATCATAAGCAGGGAAAAATTGCAAGCTTTTTTATATTTTCAGCCATTCCTTAATTCCTGCCTCTGTAAGATGATTTCCATCAATACTCTCCGTCACCTCTGCTCCCTTGCTGCTGTTCCGGATATCCTCCGTACTCCTGCCGCAGCCGCCCCCACCGTTGGTAACAAAGGAATAGATCGTCTTTCCCGTAAGATCATATGTCTCCAGGAAAGAAAGCACCGGCATTGGACAGGTGCTGCACCAGTTCGGGAATCCCAGTATCACCGTATCATACTGACTGATATCGGAAACCTGTGTTGCAAGCTCCGGTCTCGCACTCTGCTTTAATTCCTCCTTGGCCTCTTCTACTACTGTCATGTAATCACTGGAATAGTCTTTCTTCGTAACGATCTCAAACAGATCTCCGCCTGTGATCTCTGCAACCAGCTCTGCTGCCTTCTTTGCTGTTCCTGAATAAGAAAAATATGCAACTAATGTCTTTGTTCCTTCCATGCCGTTTTACCTCCGCTTTTTTATTTCAGTGTTATGTTGATCTTATGAAATAAGACCGGATATTACTTCTTAGTGTCGGATTCTACAAATCCCCGGAAATTCTTTTCTACCTCCTTTCTCGGAATCATGATCATATGTCCGCATCCCGTGCATTTTAAACGAAAGTCCATACCTGTCCGGAGAATCTCCCAGGCATTGGTTCCGCAGGGATGTGCTTTTTTCATTTTTATAATGTTTCCTAATTGATAATCGGCTTCCATATTTACTCCATTTCCTTTTCCTATTCCTATTACTCTGAAGCAGTCTCCATCTGCTGCAAGACGATCACTTATCGTTCCTTGCCTGTGATCTTCTCCACTACAAGCTTCATAACAGTTGTTCTGGATACTACAGCTCTGTCAAACGCAAAATCTTCTTTATGATACTGCTTCATCAGAATGCATAAAGCACTGTACCGTTCCTCCTCCGGAACAATCTCAAGCCTGCCACGTCCGATCACGCTCTTATACTTCATGGTACAGCTCCCTTTCTCCTCATCCATCACCAGTTGATGGGAACAGTCCATTTCAAAGCTGACCCGGTTATCTCTCCTCAGCAGCTGATACTTTGTTCCCTCGGCCGCTCCATGAAAATATAACGTAATAATCCCGTTTTCATATTGCAGGCCAAAGTTCAGGGGAAGAATATAGGGAACCTCCTCATCATTAAATGCCAGCCTGCATACATCACACTGCTCCATTACCTGTACAATTTCATTTCTATCTGTAATTTCCCGGTCACTGCGCCGCATCGTATCACCTTCTCTTCTGCTTCTGATACAACAGACAATGTTGCATACATATTATTGTAATCCCATATTGCTTTTGATATAGTATAATTCTAATTACTATTGGAAGCAAGAAAAATCAACATGGTCTTCCGATCAGCACCGTTCGAAAGGAGTATATGACAAATGGTTCAATTACTACTGGTTATTATATATCTGTCCTTTATCAGCCTGGGATTGCCGGATTCCCTGCTGGGCTCTGCATGGCCTACCATATATCCGGAGTTCGGGGTTCCGCTTTCCTATGCCAGTATCATTTATATTATCATTTCCATGGGAACGGTCATTTCCAGTTTACAGAGTGACCGCCTGACCCGGCGGTTTGGTACCGGAATCGTGACGGCAGTCAGTGTCGGGATGACAGCAGCCGCCCTGTTTGGTTTTTCCATCAGTCATTCCTTCCTGGCGCTATGTCTCTGGTCCATCCCATACGGTCTGGGTGCCGGAGGGGTCGATGCTTCGCTGAATAATTATGTTGCTCTGCATTATGAAAGCCGCCACATGAGCTGGTTGCATTGTATGTGGGGAGTCGGTGCAACACTGGGCCCGTACGTTATGAGTTATGCCCTGACCAGAAATATGGGCTGGAATGCCGGCTACCGGATCATCGCTGTATTGCAGATCCTCCTGACTGTGATCTTAGTATTCAGCCTCCGGTTATGGAAAGGCAGGATTGTTACAGATAGTGATACTGAAAATGAAGTTACGGCAAAAGCGCTTACTTTACGGGAAATCGTACAGATACCCGGTGCGAAGGAGGTTATGCTGTGCTTTTTCTGCTACTGCGCCGTCGAACAGACCACCTCTTTATGGGCAAGCAGTTATCTTACGTTATATAAGGGGATCGAACCGGAAGCTGCTGCAGGATTCGCAAGCATGTTCTTTATCGGCATTACCATCGGACGCGCGGTCAGCGGATTTATTACCATGAGGCTGAATGATGTTCAGATGATACGTCTGGGTGAGGTGATCGTGGGAATCGGAGTGATCATCCTGCTGCTTCCTATGGGCGGAACGGCCTCTCTGGTCGGATTCATATTGATCGGCCTGGGATGCGCACCTATATATCCGTGCATTATTCATTCAACGCCGGCGCATTTTGGAGCAGACCGGTCCCAGGCGATCATCGGTGTGCAAATGGCCAGCGCCTATATCGGGAACTGCCTGATGCCTCCTGTTTTTGGCCTGATCGCCAATCATATTTCAGTTGCACTTCTTCCCGTCTACCTGATCGTCCTTCTTATACTGATGGCTGTCATGCACGAACGATTGACGGTAAAAACGCAGTAGTATTCCGGATCACTGTTACTTTTCCTTCAAGCTGTCGCCAAACCCTTTAATAATAGGTTCCATAAAATAATCCATAATTGTACGCTTCCCGATCTTAATCTCCACCGTACCGGAAAGTCCGGAAATGATATGAATCTCCTCATTCGGATTTTCAATATCCAGCTTTACCAGATAAACACTTCCCAGTTCTTCACTTGCAAATGAGCTGGGACTGATATACGTTACAATTCCCCGGACGGTTCCATATCTGTTATACGGATACGCCTCCAGCTTGATCTCCGCCTCCATACCGGTCTCAATATCTGCAATATCCATATTTCTTACATAACATACCATTTCAACCGGCTCATCCTCCGGCACGATTGTGATCAACTGTTCCGCTGCGGAAACGGTTTCCCCGGGTGTATTAACACCCACACTGTTCACATATCCGCTGACCGGTGCGGTTATGGTCTGATACCCCTTAGACAGATCATATTTATCAAGGCTGCTATTCAGTTCTCCAAGCTGACTGTCAATCTCGGAAAGCCTTGCATTGATCTGTGCACTGTACTTCGCTTTTGCATCGGCCATCTGCAGATCCAGCTGTTCCATGGCATTCGCATACTGCTGAACCATCAGCTTTTGTGATTCCTGCTGTCTGGGTGTTCCATTTGCCTGATATTCTTCAAGCTGCAGCCGGGCAATCTGCTGATTCAATTCTGCATTGCTTTTCTCCAGTTCCAGATTATTCAGCCTGTTGTGATAGCTGAAATCTTCATCAAGTATGCCCTGAAGAAACGAGTGGATATCCTCCCCATATACGGAAATATTAATCTCATCTGCGCTTTTTCCTGTCTGAAGCTGTCCGTATACCTTCTGCTCCGCTTCCAGAATCCGTTTCTGATCCTTTAGTTGATTGACATCTATATCAACATTTCGGGTATCCAGTTCGATTAAAATATCCCCCTGATCCACATGCTGTCCTTCAGCGATACAGATCTCCTTGACTGTTCCGCTCACATATGCCTCCACAACATTAACATTCCCGGAAGGCTGCAGGCTTCCATTGGAAGTGATCACAACATCAATCTCAGACAAACATGCCCATAGAATTGCTGCGATCAAAAGAGAAAAACCGCCAAGAATAATGATTGTTCCCGCTTTATGCATCGGCCGTTCTATAATCTCAAGAAGGGATGGCATAAAATCATATTTCAGTTCCCGGTCGTGCTTTTTGCTGTGTTTTAATATATATTCCATTAATTTATTATCCATCCACGTCCCCCCTTTGCTGCTGATGATACAGATGGCAGTATAACCCTTCCTGTCTCATCAGCTGTTCATGGGTGTCATATTCTACAAGACTGCCCTTATCAATCACCATTATCTTCTGCGCATCCTTCAGGGTGGAGAGTCTGTGTGCAATAATCAACACCGTTCTTCCTTTGCAGATTTCTTTCAGATTATTCTGTATGATACGTTCCGATTCATAGTCTAGTGCCGATGTCGCTTCATCAAAGATCAGAATCCTTGGATTGGCAAGAATGGCTCTTGCAATGGCAACACGCTGTTTCTGCCCGCCGGACAGTCCCATCCCCTTCTCTCCAATAATTGTTTCATACCCATTCGGCAGTTCCAGAATAAAATCATGCGCACCGGCAATTTTCGCACAATGAATGATCTGCTCCATACTTGCTGTTGGATCGTGGATGGAAATATTTTCTGCCACCGTTCCGTTAAACATAAAATTCTCCTGCAATACTACGCCGATCTGTTTCCGGAGCATGGCCGGATTCACAAGGGAAATATCCATACCGTCTATCGAGATTTTTCCGCCCTCCGGTATGTACAGCCTTTGTATCAATTTTGAAATCGTACTTTTTCCTGAACCGCTTCGTCCTACCACGCCGACTATTGTTCCCGGTTCTATCTCAAAGCTCATGCCTTTTATAACCTCTCCACCCTGTGGATTGTATCTGAAATGAACCTTATCAAATACAATTTTGCCATTGATCTTAGGCATTGCTGCCTGATTTGTATTTAATACAGGTTCCGGTGCCGTATTAAATATATCTCCGATGCGTTTTACAGATAAGGATGCCTGTTGGTACTCCTGCCAGAGTTGCACAAGCCTTAAGACCGGCCCGCTTACCCTGCCGGAAAGCATCCGGAAGGCTACAAGCTGCCCAACAGAAAAGTTGCCATCCATCACCGCTTTTGCCCCAAAGAATAAAATAAGCAGATCAAATACCTTCTGAATAAACTGTCCGGTTGTCCCTGCATTCGCTGAAACCATGGATGTCCGGTAGCCTGCCTTAACATAATCCGACTGCAGATCTCCCCATTTCTTTTCAAACCTTGGTTCCAGGGCATAGGCCTTCACCGTCTGTACACCTGTAATGGATTCTACGAGAAAGGACTGCGTGTTTGCACCCGTTTCAAATTTCTCATCCAGTCTTTTTTTGAATAAGGGAGTAACAATTGCTGACAATATTGCATAAACAGGAATGGAGCAGAGGACGATCACGGTCAGCATTTTGTCGTAGCAGAAAAGAACTACGATATAAACAATGATAAAGACCAGATCGATCATGGAAGAAAGGGGTGTCCCGGTCAGGAAATTCCGGATGCTGTCAAGCTCTCTTACTCTTGCCACTGTTTCTCCCACCCGTCTTGACTCAAAATATTTTAACGGAAGGGCAAATAAATGTTTAAATAACTTATAGCTTAACATGACATCAATCCGATTTGTGGTATGGGTAAATACATAGTTCTTGGAAATTCCCAGTATCAACTCATACACATATACGATGGAGATACCGATCACGATCACATTTAAAGTAGATATGCTTCGATGGACCAGTACCTTATCTACGACCACCTGCGTCATGACAGGGGTTAATATTCCTAATATCTGAATGATAAAGACCGCCAGGAGAACCTGAAGAAATTCCTTTTTGAACTTTAATATTGTCGGGATAAACCACTTAAAACTGAATACAGCCTCTCTGTCCACAATTCCTTTCTTTGTAATAAGGATTGCTGTTCCATCCCAGATTCCAGCAAGTTCTTCCTTTGATAACACCTCCGGTTGAATCTTATCCGGAAACAAAACCATGAAATTCTCTTCCTGAGACTTTGCAATGATAAAGAACCCGTTCTTGTTATCCTTCGCTATGATCGGTGCTGTTATATGCCCCAGTTTATTGATGTTCAGGCGGCAAAGCTTTGCTCTCATTTTTAATGCCTTTGCTGAATGGATAATCTCAATCTCTCCGACGTTCTGTCCCGCATCAAGAACAGCCAGGTTATCCGCCTGTTCTTTCGTTATTGGAATCCCATGGAATTTCATTACTATTATAAAACAGGCCAGACCGCTATCCTGTGTTTTTTCCATTGCTTTTCTCCCTTGCAAATCAGTGCAGCAGCACTTAAGCTGCTGCACCCTTAAAATTAGTATCCTTTATTATCCTTGTGTATCAACCAGCAGCTGACCGGCAAACACACTTTCTTCTTCCGTCTTTGTCAGATCCATTGTATCGGAAATAGCATCTCCGGCTCCGAATGCTGCCATATTCTCCGTCAGCACCATGACCTGGATATCCGTCTGCTCCATGATCACATCACTTTCTTCCCGGATGCTCACACTGCCGGATACATCAAACAACAATTCAGTTCCGGCATCTGTAACAGTCTCCGGTGTCATGCCCTCATTCTCATAAAGTGCTGTCAGCATTTCAGCCATATTCTGTGCTGCCTCATCTTCCGGAATGGTTTCCGTAAATTCCCCGGTCCCGGTATCCACCGTACCCGTTACACCGTCTTCAAATGTGAAGGTATAATTATCAGACTCGAAACCTTTGATCGTAAGCGTATCACTTTCTCCTGCAAGCTCTGCCCTGAGGTCGCCGTTCTCCAGCTTATTGAATGTGACCTCATTCTGATTTACACCCTTAAACACGATCTGGTTCCTGCCTTCCCTGTCCTCAACGGTATCCTGTCCGTCGCCTCTTCCAAAGAGATAGGTGTCATCTCCGGCTCCGCCTGCAAGATGATCATTCCCGGTTCCTCCTGCCAGCACATCGTCCCCGGCTCCACCGGTCAGATGGTCATTCCCGCCGTCGCCAAACAGGGTAATTCCTTCATCGCTCCATGCTGCCATCCAGTCGTCATATTCCGTTGCATGGACCTGATGGATCGGATTGTCTGCATCCTCACAGGCATATCGTGTTCCATCTGCAAAGCTTACATTGAATTTCCTGCTTTCTTCTGATGTAAAATATCCCTGGATCACAAGCCTGTCCTCTGTATCTGCAAAGGTTATGGTCAGGTCATTCCAGTTCGTCCGGTAAGCGGTCAGCTGGTCCGCACGAAGTCCGTTTCCGAACTGAATGGTATTGATGCCTTCGCTGTCCCGGATCGTATCGGTTCCATAGCCCTTGTTGAAGATATAGGTATCATTGCCGGCTCCGCCATACAGGAAGTCATTTCCTTCCCCGCCGTCCAGGACGTCATTGCCGCCATTGCCGTGAAGCTGATCCTCTCCGGCTCCGCCATAAAGGTGGTCTGCACCGTTTCCGCCATTGATGTTATCATTCCCATCCTGGCCCTTCAGTGTTACACCCCGGTCATCCATAGCCTGCATGTAATCGCCGCCTTCTGTCCCGTATACGGTTCTTAACGGGCTGTTTCCTGCGGCCGCGTGGACTTTTCCGCCTCCATTAAAGGTCAGGTAGAAGTTCCGGTTTGCTTCTGCGGTAAAGAAGCCTTCAATGACCAGCTTGTCTTCCGAGCCCTCAAACTCAATGGTCATGTCATTCCAGTTGGTACGGCTGGCCTTTACCTGTGACTGTCCATATCCGTATATTTCAATGGTATTTATCCCTTCTCCGTCTCCGATGGTGTCGGTTCCGTATCCCTTTTTGAAAATGTATGTATCATCGCCGGCTCCGCCATAGAGGAAATCGCTGCCTTCCCCGCCGTCCAGGACATCACTGCCGCCATTGCCCGTGATCCTGTCGTCGCCTTTGCCGCCATACAGATAGTCATTCCCGTCGCTTCCAACGAGCTGGTCGTTTCCATCCTGTCCGATCTTGGTGATCCCATCCTGATATATGGAAGGCATGTATTCACTTCCGTCTGTTCCGTAAATGGTTCTGAGCGGGCTGTCCTCGGCTGCTGCTTCTGTTACGGTTCCGTCTGCAAACACAAGGGTAAAGTTCCTTGCTTCTTCATTGATGCAGTAATTCTTGATCGTCAGGGTGTCCTCGAATCCGTCAAAGGTGATCCGCAGGTCATTCCAGCTGGAACGGTATGCTTTAATCCCTTCTGCTGTAAAACCGTCTCCGAAGATGATGGTGTTCTTTCCCTCACTGTCCAGGATGGAATCCTTTCCGCTTCCCGGCCGGAAGAAATAGACGTCATCCCCGCTTCCGCCATCCAGGAAGTCATCCCCGGCCCCGCCATCGATATAATCATTTCCGGCTCCGCCATTGATATAGTCAGCCCCGGCTCCGCCGCTGATATAATCACTGCCGTCTTCTCCAAAGATGGCGTCATTGCCGGAATCTCCAAAGATCCTGTCATTTCCGCTTCCCGCAAGGATCCGGTCTCCCTCGCTGCCTGCAAAGATAAATTCATTCTCTTCACTGCCGGTCATGTAATCATACTGATCCGTTCCGGTAACAAGACCTTCCTTATCCCCTGTAAGTTGTTCCTTCAGGCGGAAGGTTTCTTCTCCGATCTGGATATAGTAGCTGTCCGGATTCTGTCCAAAACCACTGATGATAAGCCTGTCTCCGGAAGCCTTCGCAGTAATGACAGCCTCCTCCCCGGCCTGTACGATCGTCAGATCGGATAAGGTAAAATCCTTAATCCGGATGGTTGTGATCCCGGCCTCATCGCTGATGACATCCGTTCCGTAATTCCTGCCGAATATATAGGTATCATCCCCGGCCCCGCCGTAGAGAAGATCATCGCCTTCGCCGCCATCCAGGACATCGTCTCCCTCTCCGCCGTGGAGGATGTCATTGCCGGTTCCGGCATGCGTGGTGTCGCTGCCCTGGTTTCCGTAGATAATGTCATCTCCATCACTGCCCTGGATGGTGTCGTCCCCCTCAAAGCCAAACATAAGAGAATCTTCCACGACTGCCTTCAGCACATCATCGCTGCTGTCCCCGTAGATATACCGGAACGGACTGTCTTTATCCGTTACATGCATCTTGATGCCGCCGTCAAACTCAAGGTCATAATCACTGTATTTCCCGTCCCTGCAGAAATCTTTAATGACAAGGGTATCATCCGTTCCCTTGATCCGGATGGTCACATCATATTCCCCGGTTCCGTTAACCAGGATGTCTGTCGGCTTCAGACCTTGGAAGCGGAGGGTGTTAGTGCCACTGTCATCAATAATGACATCTTTTCCATAACCTTTTCCAAAAACATAAGTGTCATTTCCTTCGCCGCCATAGAGAATATCATCTCCGGCTCCGCCATCCAGTACATCGTTGCCGGAATCTCCATAGAGGATGTCATTACCGGAACCGCCAGAGATTGTATCGTTGCCAGCGCCTCCAACAAGCAGGTCATTTCCGTTGCCGCCGGAGATCGTGTCATCGCCTCCGTTGCCATAGATGATGTCGGCTATATTGGTACCATTCAGGTAATTGCCCTCCTCATTGCCCCGGATGGCTCCGTATACGGAGGAATCGATCAATTCCATATATTCCGGGGCTGCTTTGCTAAAGTAATCCCGGACATCACGAAAGATCTCATAGCTTTCCTGCACGTTGGAGCCAAAGTAACCAAGATAGGCACAGATGTCAGAGAATTCCCGTTCTGACAGAAGACCGGATTGCAGGGAGGTATACAAATATACCTGAAAAAGCCCTGTATGAAAGGAAACTCCACCATCTTCCTTATACATAATGATCTTATCCAGATGTGTGGTGATCCTGCTCCCGATCATAGCAAAACAGTACATCTCTACAATCTGCTCATATACATTCTCAAGGATCGGCGCCGCAGCCGAATTCGGATCAGCCCCGTTCACGCCCATAAAGTCCTCTCCCATGAATTTCTCTATTACCGCCAGCTTCTTTGCACTGAAGCACGTTCCTCTGCTTCCTTCTTCTACCATATCTGTTTCGCAGATAACATCCAGAATCCTCTGCACCAGACGAATCCTTGTATCATTGTCCGTCTCTGATACGAACTGCTCGACCAGTCCCTGGAGTACCCCGGTTTCGTCCAGTGCCATTGCATTGTGGAGTGAATTTACATGTCCATAGCTTCTGACATCCGGCAGACCATTTACCGCTTCCGATATCCCTGTGATAAACGTCTCCACGGTATCGAACAGATCAGATGCCACCCACAGCTCCCCTATGCTGCCTTCCCGGTCATCTTCATATACGAAGGTTGCGGTATTGCCGATCAGCGCCTCCGTCCCCGTGGTTAAATTGGCCGCCTCATAATTCAGCCGTATCTCCTTGATTCCCATTTCTGCCAGGGTCTTCAACTCTCCGCCCTCTGATATACCGTTACTGTTTGCATCCGTCCACAACCGCAGGCTGTTAAATATTGCATCCTGACTGTCAATCACACCATCCCCGTTTGTATCGTACTGGGCAAGTGCTTCAAATCCGTTGGACGCCCGGCTTCCATCTGCCAGTAAATGATAATCGCCAAATACCTCCCTGCCATCGTCAATCCTTCCGTTTCCATTCAGATCCAATGCCAGAATCGCATCCCGGTTTGTCCAGTTGATCTTCTCTGCAAATCCGTCACAGTTTAAGTCAAAATAGGTACCGTATTTCTTGCTTTCGATGTTGAAACCGTCTCCATCCATATCCAGGATCAGCGGATCGACACGCACCCGTGCGGCAGTGGCATCGCCAAACAGGTCTGCCCAGCTGGTACCGAACCAGTCGCAGATATCGTTCCAGGTAGTCATCATCCTGTCCAGAGCATCCATTCTGAAATCCAGAGTAGCACCATACATATCAATCAGATTTGCAAGACCATCAATTATGGAAGGAAGAATATGCTCCTGCATAAGTTGAGAATCATTAAATATTGCATCCGCCGGTAAAACTGTAAGTGCAAAGGTAAGCAAAAACGGATTGGTCACTGTCAACAGGATTCCGTCTTGTATTCCAACGCTTATTACATTTGCACACATCAATCCGACAATCATCTTTTCTGCGTCATTTAATCCCTGAATATCCTCATAGATACCAGATATCAGTTCTGAATTTCCACCTGAAATACTATCAATCGACTGAGTAAGATGTGACACTGATCTTTCAAAGTTTCCCATATCCGTCATGTCCAGGCTTCCATTTTCATCAAAATTCAGAAAGCATAAATCATGCTTAAGCGCCAGCATAAAATAGTTTCCGTTATAATCCTGCGGATTCTTTGAGGATACGGAATGAAAATTCTCATTCTCATACCGGTTCAGCAGACCGCCAATGAAGCTCCATTGATAATGGGTGATCTTACTTCCATTGCTTTGTATTTCTGCTGCATGAGCCTCCAGATACTCCTCCGAATTGCCGGGGCCATCCAGATTGTAAAGCTGAAGAATCCGATCGAGCATACTCTCCGGCGCAGTCAGCCCTGCATGGACTGCCAGATTCCCGCCTAAAGAATGACCGGCAAAGACGTAGCTGTCATACTGCGTGGACAGCCCGGAAATGTAACGGATATATTCCTCTGCATCTGACTGTTGATCTGTGGCTATGGAATCCAGCAATCCAAAATCCGCCTTTAACCAGTCCAGATAAAACTGATTGGCATCGGTATTCTCACTTCCACGGAAGGCGACAATAGCATTTCCCTCCGATGTCTCGATCATACAGGCATACATTCCTGTGGTACTGTTGTTGTCTCTTACATCAACTACCTTCCAGGAGGAGCAGGGTGAAACCCCATTCCGTATATCTTCGAACATCTGCTGAGCAGCGGCCCTGCGGTCAGAGGTGATCGCGTCGGTGTCGTCTTTGTACTGATCCATGAACCTCTTTTCAATTTCTCTCCCCCTAGTAGAATTCATTATATCCTGCATATCAGTGTAGTCTTTTATATCATCACTAATAATATCCATATATGCTATCAGTGTAGCTAACTGTATTTCCTTATCTGAGTATGTTGTATACTCCTTATTTTCTTTTTCTTCATTTCTACCATTGTTTTGCATCTTCTCTTATCTCCTCCATTATTTTTGTAAACTCTTCATAACTAAGACTTTTCTCCTGTTCACCTCCTAAAAAGTGAATGTATCCTTTCTTTCCGTTTTTTACTCCAGATGCATATTGCTCAAAAATATAGGTCATTGTACTTCCGTCAAGTTCGTAACGTTCACTAAATTCTGATTTTACCAATTCCAAATCCTCTTTTGTTATTATAAATATATCCAGTCTGCATTCTCCTATTTCAATAATTGATAATAATCTTTCATAAATAGATTTGTCGGTATCCAAAAGAATATCCTGTGAAAGATATAACTTAAATTTAGGATTTTGATCCTCCTCATCTACTAAATTATTATATTCTTCAATAGTAATATTTGTATTTGTTATTGTATTTTCACTATTCGATAGGTATAGTCTTGTAGAAAGATAATAATCACAGGAAATTTCACCTAACTGTTCCTCTACCAGTGCTTTGTACTGTGATGCAACTATTGATTCGATATACAGATCATAATCATATTCACTCCCTTCCACATTATAAACAGCCTCAAAAATTATTTCTGGATTATTAACCGGTGATACATTAACTTTATAACTGCTTCCCTTAACATTGAACACATCCCCCCTTACCTGAAACTCTTCTCCATATTTGTCTTCCAGTGTTTGCTCGGCATACTCTATCATATCCTTCCTGGTATATACCTTTTTACATCCGCTTAAGGACAATATCAATGCAAGAATCAGCATCACAAGCAAGCATGTTTTCCTTTTCCCCATTGTTTACCTCTTCCTTCATAAACTTTATATCTAACTATATTTCCATAATCCGAATATGTAATATAATCCTGAGTTTCCTCTTCATTTTTACCATTGTTTTGCATCTTCTCTTATTACCTCCATCTTTTCTGTAAATTCCTCATAACTAAGTTTCTCTTTCTGCGATCCTCCCATAAAATGTATGTACCCTTTCTTTCTATTAATGGATTCCCCATCATATTCATCATAAATATAAGACATCGTACTCCCATCAAGATCATATCGTTCACTAAGTTCCGTTTTTACTAATTCCAAATCCTCTTCCATTAGAATAAAAATATCAACCCTCCCCTCGCGAATCTCCATTATGGATAATATTGTTTCATATATATACTCATCTGATTTTTCAAGGATATCCTTTGAAAAATACAGAAAATAATCAGGCTCCTGAAACATTTCCTCGGTTATATCATTAAATTCTTCAATCGTTATATCCGTATTTGTAATCGGATTTTCTCTCTTATCCCAATGTATTTTTACTTGCAGATAATAATCACAGGAAAGTTCCTCTAATTCTTTCTCTGCTAATTCCTTATATTGAGATGCTACAAGAGCCTCAATATAATAATCAAGAGAAGCTTTACTTCCTGCAGCATTATAGCCAACTTCAAATATTATTTCTGGATTATTGACTGGTGATACATTAGCGCTATAACTACTCCCTCTAACATTGAACACATCTCCCCTTACCTGAAACTCCTCTCCATATTTGTCTTCCAGCGTTTGCTCTGCATACTCTATCATATCTTTCTTGGTATATACCTTTTTACATCCACTTAAGGAAAATACCAAAGCAAGAATCAGCATCACAAACAAGCATGTTTTCCTTTTCCTCATTGTTTACCTCTTCCTTTATAAACCTCTATAATATTCATATATGTAATCATCATTACTTCTACTTTCGTTTTGCATCCTCTCTTATTTCCTCCATTTTCTCTTCAAATTCTTCATAACTAAGTTTTTCTTCCTGTACAGTTCCTCCAATAAAAAGAACATGTCCTCTCTCTTTATCAGCGACTTTTCCTGTATACTCTGCATAAAGATATGACATCGTACTCCCATCCAGTTCATATCGTTCACTAAGTTCCGTTTTTACTAACTCCAAATCCTCTTCTCTTAGAATAAAAACACTAAGACTGGGATTCTCTGGTTCCTCTGTTTCTATGATAGAAACTAAAATATTATAAATATACGTATCGGATTGCTGAAGTATATCCCGTGAAAAATATAAAGTATAATGTGGATTTTGATATTTTTTATCTGTCAAATTATTAAATTCTTCAATCGTTATATCCGTATTTGTAATCGGATTCTCTCTTTTATCCCAAGATATTTCTACTCGTAAATAATAGTCACTAGAAATATTTTCTAAATGTGCCTCTACCAACCCTTTATATTGAGATGCCACAAGTGCTTCAATATATAAATCATGTGAAGCTTCGCTTCCTGCAACATTGTAACCAGCCTCAAATATTATATCCGGATTATTAACTGGAGATACATTAACTAAAAACGCTGTTCCTCTAACATTAAACACATCCCCCCTTACCTGAAACTCTTCTCCATATTTGTCTTCCAACGTCTGCTCAGCATACTCAATCATATCTTTCTTGGTATATACCTTTTTACATCCGTTTAAGGAAAATACCAGAGCCAAAAGCATCATCATAAGTAAGCATATTTTCCTTTTCCTCATTGTTCACCTCTTCCTTTATACCTAACTATATTTCCTTAATCCGAATATGTAGTATAATCCTGAGTTTCCTCTTCACCACTTCTACCATTGTTTTGCATCTTCTCTTATTTCCTCCATTTTTTTTGTAAATTCTTCAATACTAAGTTTCTCCTTCTGTTCTCCCCCTAAAAAGTAAATATATCCTTTCTTTCCACCAATTAGTTTTCCCGTATACCCGTCATAGATAATATCCATTGTAGACCCTTCAAGTCTATATCTCTCACTATAATCGGACTTTACCAGTTCTAAATCCTCCTTCGTCAGAAAAAATACCTTAAGTCTACTTTCATGTATTTCTATAATCGATAATAACTTTCCATAAATATAATCATCTGTCTCCTCCAATATTTCTTTTGAAAAATAAATGGTAAATTTAACATTTTGATATTTCTCCTCAGTTATTTTATTAAATTCATCAATAGTAATGCTTGTATCAGTAATTGGGTTTTCCCTTTTGTCCCAAGGCACTTCTACTCTTAAACAATAGTCGCAGGGAATTTCTCCTAATTCTTTCTCTGCTAATTCCTTATATTGAGACGCCACAAGAGCTTCGATATAGAAGTCATGTGAAGCTTCGCTTCCTGCAACATTGTAACCTGCTTCAAATACTATTTCTGGATTATTGACTGGTGATACATTAACCTGAAATGCAGTATCCCTAACATTGAACACATCTCCCCTTACCTGAAACTCCTCTCCATATTTGTCTTCCAGTGTCTGCTCAGCATACTCTATCATATCCTTCCTGGTATATACCTTTTTACATCCGCTTAAGGAAAATACCAGAGCAAAAATCAGCATCACAAGCAAGCATGTTTTCCTTTTCCCCATTGTTTACCTCTACCTTAAGTTCATAAACTGGAAATGCAGGCATTTCCTCATACTTTGTTCCTTTGCGCAAATAAAAAAGGTCGCAGCGAAATATCATACTGCAACCGAACTTTCATAGTAATCAAACTACATTACCTTAGAATTCAAGCTTTGCGTCCTTACATTTCTGTAAGTTTGCCCATTTTCTTAATAATACTATAGCTTTTTAGTATCGTCAATTCTAAAATCAATTTTGTTTTTATTTTTTTAATATATTTCAATTATTTATTCTTTCAATTATATTCTATCGACACATTTCGACATAAAACGTCGTTTAACTATATTTATACAATATGCATTTTTACTACGGGAATCGTTAATGTTCTACACAAAAAAAGACCATAATTCATAAAGAATTATGATCTTCTACAGTAGCGGGGACAGGATTTGAACCTATGACCTCCGGGTTATGAGCCCGGCGAGCTTCCAGACTGCTCCACCCCGCGTTAAGGGTTAAAAGACATGTTCAAATGTCTTTCAAAAGGCACGAGCCGGATTTGAACCGGCGATAGAGGTGTTGCAGACCTTTGCCTTACCACTTGGCCATCGCGCCATATCATATTATATGCTTTTAGTGGCAATTTATGTATCGCCACTAAGATTTAGTGACCCTAACGAGATTCGAACTCGTGTTACCGCCGTGAAAGGGCGATGTCTTAACCGCTTGACCATAGGGCCATATTCGTTTAACTCCCCGAGTAGGGCTCGAACCTACAACCCCACGGTTAACAGCCGTGTGCTCTACCATTGAGCTATCGAGGATCATTGTCTGAAGTCTGCCAGCCTGCGGCTTTGCAGTATACCGCTCTGCTACACTTTGATTCCGCTTACGCTCCATCTCAGTGTCCGGCTTCGCCTTATGAAACCTCCGTCTGCCAGATCCCGGAATGCACGCATTCCATCTCTGCCAGCCTGCGGTCCCGCATGGCTCCTGCACCTTCAAAACATCATACAGAAA
>CAJULG010000007.1 GCA_910587045.1 uncultured Lachnospiraceae bacterium
TTATTTTTTGCAGAAAAAAGGAGCTGTACACTAATTACTTAGTGCGACAGCCCCTCTTTTTGCCTAATCATGCAGGCTGGAATAGTCTGAAAAAAAGTGAGCATAATAGGAAAAGGAGGTAGGAGCGATGAGTCAGAATGAAACAACAAAGAAAGAAGCTACAAAGAAAAAATCAAAGTTCGTGGACTTTATTCAACGACGTGCAGTTCAGAAATGGATTATCGTAATCACGTTTCTGATCATTCCCATTGCTTTGCTGGTGGCGTTTACATATCTGCCATTGTTCGACATGGTAGGTTACAGCTTCCTGAAGTGGAATGGAACCAGCAAGGAGAAGACATTTATCGGGTTCAGTAATTATATCGAAGTATTTACCAGACCGGAATATCTGAAGGTATTTAAGACCAGTATCTATTACTTTATCGGTTCTCTGGTGCAGATCGTGCTGGCGCTGTTCTTTGCAACGATCCTGAATCAGAAGATCAAGGGTAAGAATATTTTTAAGGGGATCATTTTCTTCCCGTCTCTCTTAAACGGTGTAGCAGTTGGTTTGATCTTCCTGTTCTTTTATAAGGGTGGCGGTACTCTGGATTCTGTACTTGGGCTGCTTGGTATCCCGCAGGAGGTTCTGCCATTATGGCTGGGTGATGTAGCCCTGGTCAACATATCACTGGTGTTCGTTTCACTCTGGCGGTACATGGGGCAGAACATGGTAATGTTCAATGGAGCGATCCAGTCTGTCAGTACAGAGCTGATGGAAGCGGCCAGTCTGGACGGTGCCAATGCATGGCAGCAGTTCCGTTATATCATTCTGCCGAATATCAAGACGATCGTCAGTCTCAATCTGATCCTTGCAGTAAAGGGTGCGATCAGCGTATACGAGATACCAATGATCATGACAAACGGTGCCAACGGTTCCTCTACCTTCGTTATGAAGACCCTGGATACTGCCTTTACCAGCCGGAAGATCGGTCTGGCATCTGCCATGGGTGTGGTTCTGTTGATTTTCATTATGATCGTAACCTTTATTCAGAAACGATTCGTAGAAAGGAAGGATGGTGCACATGAGTAAGAATGTTGATACAACAAAAAAATCAGATAGTGTTGTTGCTTCCAGTCTGACGGAAGAGCAGCGTGCGGCAGTTGCAGCAGAAGCGAAGCGCGCAAGCAGAAAGCGCAAGATTCCGATTGAGATTCTGAAGTACTTCATCCTGATCCTGACTTCGATCATTATATTACTGCCATTGATCACTGCGTTCTTTGGCTCCTTTAAGACCACTGCTGAATTCAGCAGCTCGAACGTACTGGCGCCACCGCAGAATTTCCTTAACTTCAGCAATTTTGTAACTGCATTTACGGATGGTAATATGCTGAGAGGTTTCATGAACACGATCTTTGTTCTGTTCTTCTCCTTATTTGCCACCATATTTACCGGTACCATGACGGCCTATGTATTGAACCGTTTTAAGTTCCCGGGAAGAAAGCTGATCAATAACTTATTCTTAATTGCATCCCTGATCCCGAGTATCACGATGCAGATGAGTGTATTTCAGATTATTTCCAAATTGGGGTTGTTCAATAACCGGTTTTCAGTTATTCTGTTATATGCAGGAACGGATATTATTTCCATCTATATCTTCCTCCAGTTCCTGGAGAATATTCCGACCTCACTGGATGAGTCGGCGATCATGGATGGAGCATCCTATATGAAGATCTATACGAAGATCATCATGCCACTGTTAAAGCCTGCCATAGTAACGGTTGTTATTATCAAGGGCGTTGGATTTTATAATGACTTTTATACACCATATTTATATACACCAAAGCCGGCATTACAGACGATTTCAACTGCATTGTTTGCTTTCAAGGGACCATATGGTGCAAAGTGGGAAATCATTTGTGCCGGTGCCATTATCACGATGATACCGACTCTGATCATATTTATTTTACTGCAGAAACAGATTTACAGTGGAATGACACAAGGTGCGGTAAAAGAATAAGTCTTAGGAGGAAATGAACATGAATAAGGTCGATTTTATTGACAAAACAGCGTTGCCGAATATTCCCTGGCAGGAGCGGCCGGAAGGCTTGACCGGCGCTCCTATATGGAGATATACAGATAATCCGGTCATCGGCCGGAATCCGGTAGAAAATGTGGCAAGAATCTTTAACAGTGCAGTTGTTCCTTATGAGGGAGCCTATATCGGGGTATTTCGTGGTGAACAGCTCAACGGGATTCCTTATATCTATCTGGGACGCAGCCGGGACGGAATCCATTGGGATTTTGACAAGGAAAAGATACAGTTTGTAGATGAGGCAGGCAATGATTTTATGCCAAAGTATGCCTATGACCCGCGTCTGGTCAAGGTAGAGGATACCTATTACATCATGTGGTGTACGGATTTCTACGGAGCGGCGATCGGTATGGCCAGGACGACGGATTTTAAGACCTTTGTCCGGGTGGAGAATCCGTTTATTCCATTTAACCGGAATGCAGTATTATTTCCGAGAAAGGTCAACGGCAACTTTATGCTGTTATCCCGTCCAAGCGACAGCGGGCATACACCGTTCGGCGATATCTTTATCAGTGAAAGCCCGGATCTGGTATACTGGGGAAAGCATCGTCATGTGATGGGAAGAAGCTCTGAATGGTGGGAGTCTGTAAAGATCGGGGGCGGTGCTGCACCGATCGAGACGACCGAGGGCTGGCTGCTGTTCTATCATGGCGTATCCGGAACCTGTAATGGATTCGTGTACAGCATTGGTGGTGCGATCCTGGATATTGACAATCCTTCTATTGTAAAATATCGTTGTGAGAATTATCTTCTGACACCAGAGGAATGGTATGAAGAACGTGGATTCGTACCAAATGTGCTGTTCCCGTGTGCAACTCTGCAGGATGGGGAGACCGGAAGGATCGCAGTATACTATGGAGCTGCAGACAGTTATGTCGGCGTGGCGTTTACGAAATTAGATGAGATTGTGGCTTATATCAAAGAGCATAGTGTTGTGACCGAGGCAGACACGGAAATCGGGATCCGATAAGCATGAAACGCAGTGAAATGCTTATAGTGCAGGAATGATATAAGAATAGGAGGAAGAACAGATGCTGCATCCACAATATTATGTTGAATTGCAGAAATATAATAATTTGATCGCAAGGAAGAATCATAAAACGGATTTTTACAATGGTGTGTTTGACCGTTATGAAAATCCGATCTTAACCAGAGAACACATCCCGCTGACATGGAAGTATGATCTGAATCCGGAGACCAATCCGTATTTCATGGAACGGTTAGGCGTGAATGCAGTTATGAATTCCGGTGCCATTGAATTAAACGGCAAATTCTATCTGGTAGTCCGGATCGAAGGAAATGACAGAAAATCCTTCTTCGGCGTGGCAGAGAGTGATAACGGGATTGACGGCTTCCACTTCTGGGATTATCCGGTACAGCTGCCGGATACCTGTAAGGAGGAAACGAATGTATATGATATGCGTCTGACAAAGCATGAGGATGGTTATATCTATGGTGTCTTCTGCTCCGAGAGCAAGGATACCACGACCAATGATCTGAGTGCGGCAGTGGCGGCCGCCGGGATTGTCCGTACCAGGGATCTGAAGACCTGGGAGCGTCTGGATAACCTGAAGACCTTACGCTCGCCACAGCAGAGGAATGTTGTACTGCATCCGGAATTCGTGAATGGCAAATATGCCTTTTATACCCGTCCGATGGATGATTTCATTGATACCGGTTCCGGCGGCGGAATTGGTTTCGGTTTGTGCGAGGACATTGAACATGCCGTGATCGATGAGGAGATCATTACAAGCAAGCGTGTCTATCATACGATTACAGAAGCGAAGAATGGTGCGGGAGCAGTACCGTTTAAGACAGAGAAGGGCTGGATTCATATTGCCCATGGCGTGCGGAATACGGCGGCCGGTCTGCGTTATGTATTGTATGCATTTGCTACAGACTTGAAGGATCCGACGAAGGTGATCGCAGAACCGTCCGGCTTTTTCCTGGCGCCGCTGGGAAGAGAACGGGTAGGAGATGTATCCAATGTGGTATTCACCAATGGTCTGATCGCAAGGGAGAACGGAGATGTATTCCTGTATTATGCGTCCTCCGACACCAGGATGCATGTGGCAACGACAACGGTGGATCGTCTGCTGGATTATGTATTCCATACACCATCTGATCCGCATCGGAGTGTAGAATGCGTGGCACAGCGTTGTGACCTGATCGCAAAGAATCTGGAGTACTTAAAGAAGCAGGGATGAGATTTTATGCAGATTAAGCTATCCCCCCGTTCCGGGGGGATATATTTGTCTTGATAAGGAGGAAAGCATATGGATAGGATCAATTTCGGTGTAGCGCCGATGTTCAGTGATCATATGGTACTGCAGCGGGATAAGGAAATTGCTGTCTGGGGAACCGGAACGGACGGGGAACGGGTGCGTGTGTCCCTGGCAGACAGGGAGGCGGAAGCAGAGATAAAAGATAATCAATGGATGCTCCGCATAAGTCCTTTGCCTGCAGGCGGTCCGTATAGCATGAAGGCGGTATGCAAAGATCAGCAGATCGTATTTGAAGACGTTATGATCGGTGAGGTCTGGCTTGCCGGTGGACAGTCCAATATGGAGCTGGAGCTGCAGAATTGTGATAACGCAGAGGAAGAGTTAAGGAATGCGAATTATGAAGGCATTCGCTTTTATAATGTGGTCAAGACCGGAATCATTACAGATGAGATATTAAGACAGCAGGAGCAGTCGCAGTGGAGGGTCTGCCAGTCCGAACAGGTAAGGGATATGTCTGCAATAGCTTATTTTTGCGCCCGGAAGCTGCATCAGGAATTAGGCATTGCGATCGGGGTAATCGATTGTTATATCGGCGGTACTTCTGTTACCGCCTGGATGGATGAGGAAACGCTGTTGGGTACGCCGGAAAGCCGGGCCTATGTAGAGGAATATGATGCTCTGCTCCAGGGTAAGACCGATGAGATGTATGCGGAAGAGATGGCGGAGTATAACCGTCAGTGGAAGGAGTGGGACGACGGAGTGCAGGCGGAACGGAAAAAGAATCCGGCTGTCACCTGGGAATATCTGAATGAACATGTGGGGATCTGTCCATGGCCGCAGCCGGCAGGACGTACCTCCAATTATCGTCCCGGGAATCCATACCGTGCCATGGTAACCAGAGTGATCCCGTATACGCTCCGAGGTTTCTGGTATTATCAGGGTGAAGAGGATGTTTGCCGGACAGAGTATTATGGCGTCCTGATGAAGCAGTTGATTGAACTCTGGCGGGAAAAATGGCAGGATGCGAATGCTCCGTTTATCCTGAATCAGCTTCCGATGTACATTGCAAAGGGAGAGAAGGACGATAAGGGCTGGGCGGTATTACGGGAGCAGCAGATGATCACGGCGCGGACAATTCCCGATACCTATATCAATATCCTGATCGACTGTGGAGAGTTTGATAATATTCATCCCACTGACAAGCAGACACCGGGCGGACGGATGGCGCTGCAGTGCCTGGAGCATGTGTATGGTATCCCTTGTGACGCAGATTCACCGGTCTGTAAATCTGTTCGGAAGGAACAGGAGCAGGTGGTGGCTGTCTTTGATGGAAAGGGACTGGAAGTAAAGGGTGAGGCGATTTCGCTGTTCGAGCTAGCTGGTGAGGATGGAATCTTCTATCCTGCATCGGCAGTCCTGGCTTCCCCGCAGGAAGTGGCGGTATCCTGCGACCGGGTTAAGAAACCATGCATGATCCGTTATGCATGGACGAATTTCGGACAGGTTACATTGTATGGTAAAAATGGTCTGCCGGCGGCGCCGTTCCGGATGCTTATCTGAGGATTGTTCAGCAGGGGATTCCCGGTGAATTCCCTGCTGTATTTATGCCGGCCGGTTGTATTTGACAGCAGTAAGCAGGAAAGCGTATAGTAGTTTTAGGGAAGTTTATGTATGAAGCAGTTGCACGCAAATCGGGTGATTGATAAGGGGTGAACTTATGAATGACGAGCGTTTGAAGGTTGGCCTGTTTGTGGGAGATCTGGCGGATGATTTCAGCAGGGGTGTCTGTAAAGGAACCATGCAGGCGGCAGAGGAATTAGATGTGAACCTTCTGATCTTTCCGGGTAAATATTTTGACCGGGATTATCAGATGTGGGACGGGATCAAGTATGAGTATCAGCACAATACATTATTTACTTATGTATTTCCGGAAGAAATCGATCTGCTGATCATAGCCATCGGTTCCATTGGATACCTTTCTACCGAAAAGCGCAGGAAGGAATTTCTGAATTATTTTAATCAGGTACCGATCCTTACCATAGCAGAGAATATGGATGGCTACGAATATGTTCTGTATGATAATACGGAGGGAGTTAAATCCACAGTAGAGTATCTGATCCGGCAGGGACGGAAGCGGTTTGGTTATCTGGCGGGATATCAGAATAATTCAGATGCGGTAGAACGGATGCAGGGCTACCGTATGGCGCTGGAGGAGCATGGTATACCGGTGGAGGAGCGTCTGATCGAATATTGTAATCTGACCAGACTGAGCCGGCCGGCGGCAGAGGCGCTGCTGGATCGAAATCCGGATATGGATGCGATCGTCTGTGTGAATGATGAGGCAGCCTATGGCCTGTACGAGGTGCTAAAGGAACGGAATATTGTGATCGGCAGGGATATTGCCGTGGCAGGCTTCGATGATCTGTCCTATGCCTACAAGCTGGATCCCCCTCTGGCTACGGTAAGAGCCGATTCCTCTGCACTCGGGCATCAGGCACTGACGGAGGGTGTCCGGTATGTCCGGGATCAGAAGCCGGTGAATCACCGGGTAAGTGTCAAATTCATTCCGAGGGCTTCTGCGAAAGAAGGACTGGTAAATACGGAAATGGGGCCACAGCTTTTTGATACATCTGTGGAACGGATCCTGTCTGAAAACCATGCCATGAATATGATTGCCAGGGATCTGTTTAATTTTGAAAAGTTTGCCGAGCAGGATTATGCCATGCTTCTGGAGCGTTTATATATGCTGGAGATAGAGAATTGTTTCTTGTACCTCTTTCCTTCGCCTATGATCCATTTGCCGGAAGAGAACTGGGTGCCGCCAAAGGAAATTTTATTAAAGGCATGTCTGTGTGACCGGAAGGTGATCACAATACCAAGACATAGCCAGCGCTATCCGGTGGAACAGTTATACAGTCATGCATACATGCCCCAGAACCGAAGGTTTACCATGATATTAATGGATCTGTTTACCACAGACACCCAGCATGGACTGGTATTGATGGAATTAAGATTTGACAAGCATTATTATCTGGAGTCTCTGGCATATCAGATGAGTGCGGCAGTGCATATGCTGCAGTTGATGCAGGCCCAGGAGGAGACGCAGAAGCAGTTGGAGGACAGTCTGCGGCAGCTGGAAATGCATAATATCCAGTTGGATAATGCGGCGAAGATGGATGAGCTGACATCTGTTTTGAACCGGCGGGGATTTGAGCAGTGTGCGGAAGCAGTATTAAAGGATGAGAAACAGCAGGGGAAATATCTGTTGGCGGCTTATGCAGATATGGACAACCTGAAGATCGTAAATGACAGATTTGGACATAAGGAGGGAGATTTTGCCCTGCAATCCATTGCCCGTATGTTAAGGATGATCTTCCGGAAGGAGGATCTGATCGGACGGATCGGCGGGGACGAATTTGCCATCCTTGCGCTTCGTGACCAGCCGGTCGATCTGGATATGCTGCGGAAGACTGCGGCAGAATGTATGACTGCGTTTAATGAGGAATGTGAGAAACCATATTATATCCGGATGACGATCGGCGGATATACACAGGCCTTTGCACCGGACTGCAGATTGTCAGAATTACTGGAGGATGCGGATGATGATCTGTACGAGGCCAAGAAGCAGCGTACCAAGGATATATTAAAGCCTTAATTTTCCCTGAGGCTGGTGTAGTCAGAAGTCATTCTATAATGATCATCGTGGAAAGTGTGGAGAAGTAATATGAAGGTTCAGATGCCGGAAGCGGCGGCTTATATCGTAAATACATTAATGGAGCATGGCTATGAGGCATATATTGTAGGGGGATGTGTCCGTGACAGTATCCTGAGGAAGGAACCCCAGGACTGGGATATTACCACCTCTGCCACACCGGAGCAGATCAAAGCATTATTTCGAAGAAGCATTGATACCGGTATCGAGCATGGAACCGTTACCATAATGATGGGAAATGAGGGTTATGAGGTTACCACGTACCGGTTGGACGGGAAATATGAGGATCACCGGAGACCTTCCGCAGTTACCTTTACAGCCAGTCTATCAGAGGATCTGAAGCGGCGGGATTTTACCATCAATGCCATGGCATATAATGATACGGAAGGGTTGGTGGATGCCTTTGACGGAATGGGCGATCTGGAGCATGGAGTGGTCCGGTGTGTAGGAATCCCCCGGGAGCGGTTTGATGAGGATGCGCTGCGGATCCTGCGGGCAGTCCGCTTTTCGGCACAGATGGATTTCCGGATCGCAGAAGAGACCAGGAGTGCGATCACGGAACAGGCGGAATTCCTGCGGGATATCAGTGCAGAGCGGATTCAGGTAGAGCTTACGAAGCTGATCACCTCCGGACACCCGGAGCGGTTGATAGATGCATATGAACTGGGGATTACCAAAATTGTACTGCCGGAGTTTGATGCCATGATGCAGACTCCGCAGAATACGCCCTATCACTGTTATGATGTAGGCAGGCATACCATAGAAGTGATGAAGAATATCGAACCCCGTCCTGTGCTGCGCTGGGCAGCGCTGCTGCATGATGTGGCAAAGCCACAGTGCAGAACAACAGATCCGGAAGGTGTAGATCATTTCTACGGACATCCGGCTGAAGGAAGGAAGCTGGCCCGTCAGGTGCTTCGACGTCTGAAGCTGGATAATGATACTATCCGACGTGTAGAACGGCTGGTGGAATGGCATGATTACGGACTGGATGGAACGCTTACAAAGCGGACGCTCCGTAAGGCATTGAACCGTATGGGCCCGGATTTATTTGAGGATTACCGGAAGCTGCGGCTGGCGGATATAACAGGTCAGAGCGAGTACCGGATCGCAAAGAAGAAAGCAGATCTGGAGCAGTTAGAACAGTTCTACAAGGAGATTGTGGAAAACAGAGAATGTCTGTCGGTAAAGGAACTGGAAATTGACGGAAGAAGACTGCAGGAGCTGGGAGTGAAGCCGGGGCCGGATATGGGAAGAATTCTGAACATGCTGCTCCAGCAGGTACTGGAGCAGCCGGAGCTGAATACAAAAGCAGACTTAGAGTCACTGGCGCTGGCGTATTGGCATCAGATTAAAACACAAGAACAAGGAATGAATTAAGGAATCCCCTCATAAGATAGAACGTAGAAAGGCTTATGGGGGGATGATTTTGTCTGAGAAGCTATCAGAAGTTTGGGAATGTTATGATATGGATATTACGAATGTCTATAAGGGACGTGGAATTATGATTCTGCGCACGGACAAGGGAATTCGGGTATTACAGCCATTAGGAACCTCGGAAAGCCGGTTGGAACAGGAAGCGCAGTTAAAGGAAGAACTGTATGAGGCGGGGTATCAGAATGTTGACCGTTATATACGGAACCGGGAGGGAGAACTGATCACCTGTGACCGCTATCATACACCTTATGTATTAAAGGAGTATTTTGAAGGCAGAGAATGTAACATACGGGCGGAAAATGATATGCTGGCAGCAGTTACGAATCTGGGTAATTTACATATGGCTCTGCAGAAGATCGAGCCAAAGGTGCAGCGCAAGGAATTCAAGACACTGCACACCTTCCAGCGGCATAATCAGGAAATGAAACGGGTTCGGAGCTATATGTGGCAGATTGCCAATAAGTCCGAATTCGATTACTTATATTTATCCTGCTTTGAGCGGTTTTTCCGGCAGGGGCAGGAGGTAGTAGAGCATCTGGTACAGTCGCAGGAAACCATAGTCCGGCAACGCTGGCATTACTGCCATGGAGCATACCATCAGCATAACGTTCTGATCTGTAAGAACGGTATCGCTACCGTTAACTTTGAGCATTTTATGGCAGACAATCAGCTGGTGGATCTTTACACCTTTCTAAGGAAGGTCATGGAGAAGAATGAATATCAGCCGGAGCTTCTGTTTCGGCTCATTGGTGCCTATAATGACATCATTTCCTTGACTGAGGAGGATTATAAGTTCCTGTATTATCTGCTGTGGTATCCGGAAAAATTCTGGAAGATATCAAATCAGTACAATAATATGAACAAAGCCTGGATACCGCCCAAGACCTTCGAGAAGCTTCAGACCGTCATCCGGCAGGATGAAGAGAAGCAGGAGCTGTTAAGGAAATATCAGGTATATTATGGACTGAATTTACAAAAATAACCCCGTGTGGTACAATGAATTGTGCTGATGCACAAGCAGGTCATCAATTCCTGTGGAATTGGTGACAAATGGTACAATGAATTGTGCTGATGCACAAGCAGGTCATCAATTCCTGTGGAATTGGTGACAAATGGTACAATGAATTGTGCTGATGCACAAGCAGGTCATCAATTCCTGCGGAATTGGTGACAAATAATCAAGCAGTGAGGATACCAATGAAGTATTTTAAGATATTACTCTGCCTGTTCCTTCTGACAGTCTTATGCTTTGGCTGTCAGAAAGCACCGGCAGATCCTACAACAGAGGCGTATGACCCGTATGCCCGGACAGAAGCGTTGACTGCTGTTATCTCTGCCATGGATCTTGACGCAGGTACCATGTCTTTCGTTGATATTGACAATGGAAAGCAGTACGACCTGCTTTACAATAATGGTGTGGATGTGCGGAATAAATACGGTGAGATCATGTCCGGCATTATGCTGGTGCCGGGGCATATTGTAGATATTGTCTATAATACGGATAATAGTAAGCTTCTGGAGGTTAAGATTAATCCGGATGCATGGGAAGTCCGGCAGATCTCCAGTCTGGAACTGGACAAGGCAAACAGGAAAGCCGAGATACTGAATCAGTATTATCACTATACCAGTAATCTGGTGGTCGTATCCGACGGTAAATTAATTGATCTGAATGAGGTGTGCGGGGAAGATCAGCTTACGGCCAGAGGATGCGGTGGTAAATTATGCTCGCTTACAGTAGACCTGGGACATGGTTATGTGAAGCTGGAGGATTACGACACCTATATTGGCGGTATGATTGAGATCGGGTTTGATGTGATCGTGCCGGTAACAGAGGACATGCTGTTAACGGTACGGGAAGGAACGTATAAGCTGAAGATTACCAAAGGGGAACACAGCGGATATAAGAATGTGGTTGTAAACCGGGATGAGGAGTGTACGGTTAGCCTTATGGAGCTTCAGATCGCACCGGATCCGGTCGGAAGTGTCTTTTTTGACGTAACTCCGGCAGAAGCAAGGGTTATGATTGACGGAGAAACCATTGATACGACCCAGACGATAGAATTAACCTATGGCAAACACCGGATCCGGGTTACCGCAGAGGGCTATGAGACGAAGGAAGGATATATCGATGTAAATGCAGCATATAAGATATTTACCATAGAGCTTGCCGGAGGCGATTCGGACGATACAACTTCAACGGAGTCCACCGGTACAACGGAGGCGTCTTCCTCCACCACAGCGACAGAAGGCACCACAGAAAAAGGCGATGAACCTGCGACAGATGAGAAGACCACCGGGAATACTGTCCGGATTGAGAAGCCGCTTGGTGCATACTGCTACGTTGACGGAGATTACAAAGGGACGGTGCCATGCACCTTTGATAAGGTGGTAGGAAGCCATGTAGTAACCTTTAGTATGACCGGCTGTCTGGTAAAAAGCTATACGATCCAGTGTCTGGATAACGGGAAGAATGATACCTACTCCTTTGACGCATTACCGACCTATGAATCCGTATTGTTTAATGAAAGCGAGTAGTCCATCTGTTCAGGTGGTGATAAAGCTGCTCTTTTGACAAGGTGAATAATATTCTTGTTGATAAATATACCGTTGCCTTTGCTTACATGTATAGATGTATCTAATGTTTTTACCTCTATCTCCCCATGAAGGACATAAATAAATTGCAAATCTTCGTGCCAGTGCATAACCTGAAAGCCGGAGTTTCTTGGATAAATTTGCTCATTGATTACATCAAGCACGATATATGGGAAATCCGAATCTGCATTCAGATTGACAGAGTTTATATAAGTATATTGTGGCTTTTTCATTTTCTGCTCCTTATGTTGGATATATCCCCCAAAACTATGTTATTATTATAATTGGGGAGAAACAATAGGTTAAGACGAGCGGGGATCTCGGAGTGGTAAACGCTGATACGATACTTGCCGCAGGAATAGACCAATTACAATCGTTTGGAATGACGTTCAAAAAGGCTGAATACATTGCCGGTTTTGTTCGGCAGGTAAAAGACGGCGATTTAGCAATTCAGCGTGGTATGCGTATGGTATATCATTACCGAAAAATTGACCGCAAGCTGTTTGGAAAATATCGCAGGCGGGGCAATTCCAGACATGAAAGATTACGCCCTGAAAACAAAACAGTAAATTGATTTATTGCAGGGAGAAATGAAATATGACAGAACAAGAAAAAATGATAGCAATTCAAAATGGCTACCGCCCTTGTAAGCGGTTCAAGCCAGAATGATCGGAGGAAAATCACAATGATTGAAAATATTTCAGCCATTATACAGAAGATGATTGATATGTCCAATGGAAATCTTCATGACATTAATCATTTTATGAAGGTTTATGCATTTTCACGGATGATAGGACTTCAGGAAGGTCTGCCTGAAATTACGCAGACAATACTGGAAGTCACAGCGGTCATCCACGATATTGCCTGTCCGTTATGTCGAGAAAAATATGGAAATACAAATGGAAAATTTCAGGAGCAGGAGGGCATATTACTTGCAAGGAGTTTCTTATCTGATATGAAATTATCGGATGAAACGAAAGAGCGGATTATATATCTTGTGGGTCATCACCACACCTACACTGATATAGACGGCATGGACTACCAGATCCTGCTTGAAGCGGATTTCCTTGTAAACGCAGATGAGAGCAAAATGTCCTTAACCGCAATTAAGACTGCACGAGAACGATTTTTCAAAACAAAAGTAGGAATAGGCCTACTAGATTCTATGTATTTAAAAGAAAGGAAGACAAAATCATGAAAACTATTATTGTATTGGTTGAAGTCACACCAACAAAAGAGGGTATAAGTAAAACCGGTTTTCAGCCATATTAAACGGACGAAGGAATATGCTTTGACCATAAGTGGACTATTATAATCGGCGGAAAGTCATCAACGATATAAAAAAGAATAAGGACTGCTTTTTGACGGGCTATTGGACGGGGGGATAAAATCCCCCACATCTAGTTTCATTCATATCAAATTTGTATTAAAATATGGATTTGGTATCTGGGTAAATTTCCTCCTCTGTAATATGTATAATAGCATTGTATGAGTTATTCAATTTTTGAATAAGCCTGTTTATTTGAGTATCCGTAGAGGTCTTCGTTGCTCTGGCTATATTGGTGATGATTCCGGTAACAGCAAGTGTATCACGAAAATGGATGATATTTCCATTTTTTTTATATTTGATTTCTTGTTTCCATCCATCTCCATGATAACAGCCATTATTAACGGATTCTTTTATCAATAATTTCAGCTTCTCTCTTGTACCCTCATTATACGCAATGGTTTTTTCCAATGCGGTCCTCAAAAAAGGACTATTATTCTCAATCAGCGTATCCAACAACTGAGAGATATACGGAAACATAAATGTGTGCTTACGTTTGCTGCCATCCTTATATCGAATCTGATCTCGGATTTCAAACGGATCCGTAAAATAATTCAGTACCTTATCACTGGATCCTGCAATATGCCTTACTACTTTTTGGTCATAATGAGCATTGAAATCCGGACATGTGCAGGACAAATAATGTGCTGTATAATATAATTCAGGGATTTCTCTCGCCCTCAGTTTTTTCAGCATCGCCAGGTCACCATGGTCTGCTGCAAACGAGATGATATACATTCTTAGCTGATCCTCTGTGGCAAGCTTATACTGTAAATCGCTCATATCAGGCTTGCTTATAAAAACACCATTATCACACTCCTCAAATTTGTTACGCTGAATATTTGTTCCCGCCCCAAATGTCATAACATAATCACAGTCTTTTTGACTGTCAAACCATATGTAGTTTTTATTTACCAAAAATTTCAAAAAATCATAATTACCAAACATGATCGCATAATCCAATGCGGTTTTTCCGTATTCATCCGGATAAAGGATGGGCTTGTCCTTTTCCTCAATGTAGGCAATCCATTCAGCCTCGTTGTGCGATTGAGCGACGGTATAATTTGTCATTCGGTCGCTTTTAGGTTCCCTGCATTTTCCGGCACTTAAGATCTGTTCATAGGAAACATGCAGTAATTCAGAAAAGATTGGTAAATCATAAATCTGGATTGCCTTTGCTCCTTTCTTTATTTGGGATAAACGGTTTGCCATGTTTTGTATATCCTCCTGCGTTGGGTTATTCATACCGCCTGCTTTAAGATATGCATTGCAAAACTGCCGTGCAGACTTAAACTCTCGTTCAATTAATCCCGAAATATAAGAGCCTATTTGCTGATTATCAATCTGATAAGACACTTTTATCACTCCTTCCATGGATATTATATTGAATTTTCCAGGTTAAGTATATCATACAGTTGTATATATAAAAAGAATATATAATTAAAAGATTCATAATTATATATGCAAATAGCATACATAATTATGAATCTACCTAACGGAAGGATATAAAGAAATTCTTAGATATTCTGACGTGAGTATTACAATTTTTTAAAATTTATGACCTGCAAAGTACTTTCAATTTATTGCATCATCAGAGACTCCTTCACCATGATAAACCTTCACATTTTCTATTTCATGACCAGTGCCGCAGCATTGGAATACATGCTTACGGATCTTGTATCAATACGTTTAAACTATATTCAAGGACTATGTTGTCATAGTCCTTGAATATAGTTGTATTTGTTTGTCATTTCTACACACTATTCAGCAGCTTCCGTATCGGCTGTTGTCTCTTCTGAAGTGCCTTCTGTATCCGTTTGTGTTGTATCACCCTCTGCATCCGGTACAGTGGTTCCGTCCTCATTTGTTATATTGGTAATAAGGATCGCCTTGTCCAAAGCAAGGAAATCATCGTCACTGATATAATAATATTCTCCATTATCCAGAATCGTAACGGTGACAGTGACGCCTTCCTTGTTTCCGATGTTCGGCAGAGCTGCTGTCAGAATATCAAGAATTCCCTGAGCATATTCGGTCTCGTAATCCTCCAGCTCATAATCGTTGTATTCGCCTGCAGTCACCCGGCCGTTAATATCCTCGATGTAGGCAACGACGTCATCGTAGGTGATCACCAGAATATCGATCGGATAGATCGTGACGGTAACCTGGAATACACCGTCTGTCTTGGTGGTTTCCGTAATCTCATAGCTGGCATGGCTGTAGATTTCTTTTGCCAGGTCTGCAAACCGGCTTTTAATGTCGGAGCCTTCCACATCATTGATTCCATAAGCAGTCATCAGTGCTTCCGCAAGATAGGTAATTCCATCATCGTATACCTTCTGTGCCTCCTCCTGTGTGGAACCGGTGATCTTCATATAATCCGTAAATTCAGCTTTATAATTCACATCCAGAAGACTCTTTACATAAGAGGCATATTGCTTTTTGCCGTTTCCAAATAAGGAACAGCCGGTCAGGGAAAGCATGACGACCAGAACCAATACTAAAACGCCTGATTTTTTTATCATTGATCTCATAATTTATAATTCCTCCCATTTTGTCTGCTTGGTTTGACAGTCTGTGATCATGTGTCGCAGTGCCAGCTCATGATTTTGGCACTGCTCCTAGTATATCATATCTTCTTTTCTTTGGCGATAGTAAAATTATGAGATTTTACTTGCAATTCCGTCACCCATGAATTAGCATAAGAAAAGACAAAACGGAAAGAGGCGGTTATTTATGATATTTGATACGCATGCGCATTATGATGATGAGGCGTTTGATGAGGACAGGGAAGCACTGCTTGGCAGTATGGCGGAGGGTGGTGTCGGCAGGATCGTAAATGTAGGAGCGAGCATGGAGACCTCTGCGGCAACCATTGCATTGACAAAGCAGTATGATTTTATATATGGGGCAGTGGGTGTACATCCCAGCGAGACAGGCGCCATGAAGGAGTCAGATCTAAAGCAGCTCGAGGAATGGGCTTCTCTGGAGAAGATAGTAGCGATCGGTGAGATCGGGCTGGATTATCATTATGATGAACCGGCCAGAGAGGTACAACATCGCTGGTTCGAGGCCCAGATGGAGCTTGCCAGAAGCGTCCGGCTTCCGATCATTGTACACAGCAGGGATGCGGCAAAGGACACGGTAGATATGATGAAATCCCTGCATGCCGGTGAGATCGGCGGGGTCGTACACTGCTATTCCTATTCCAAAGAGCTGGCAAGGGAATTCCTGGATATGGATTATTATTTCGGGATTGGGGGTGTGCTGACCTTTCCCAAGGCAGCGAAGCTGAAGGAAGCGGTGGAATATATTCCGATGGAGCGGTTGGTACTGGAAACGGACTGTCCGTATCTCGCGCCGGTACCAAACCGGGGGAAGCGCAATTCTTCCCTGAACATTTCCTATGTGGCAGAGGTACTGGCACAGATCAAGGAAATTACCCGGGAAGAGGCAGAGACGATTACCTTCGAGAATGCCAGAAGGTTGTACCGGATGGATGAGTAGAAGCATATATAGCAATGAGACGGGAGAACGCATGGAGAAGCTAAGTAATCCACAGATAACGATAGAAACAATAAAAAAATATGGCTTTGATTTTCAGAAGAAATACGGACAGAACTTCCTGATCGACGGGCGGGTGCTGGAGAAGATCATGGACGCAGCGGAGATCACGAAGGAGGACAGTGTGCTGGAGATCGGCCCCGGTATCGGAACCATGACTCAGTATCTGGCAGAGCGGGCAGGAAGGGTAGCAGCAGTCGAGATCGATCCCAAGCTGATACCCATTCTTACAGATACTCTGTCAGAATATCCGAATGTAACCATCATCCAGGGCGATATCCTGAAGCTGGATCTGAAGGCCCTGGTTTCGGAGATTAGCCCGGACAGGCCGGTCAAGGTTGTGGCAAATCTTCCATATTATATTACCACGCCGATTATCATGGGACTGTTCGAGCAGCACATCCCGCTTGATAATATTACGGTTATGGTGCAGAAGGAAGTAGCAGACCGGATGCAGGTAGGGCCGGGTACGAAGGATTACGGTGCCCTGTCTCTGGCGGTTCAGTATTATGCAAAGCCATATATTGTTGCCAATGTACCGCCGAACTGCTTTATTCCAAGGCCTAACGTTGCCTCGGCAGTGATCCGTCTGACCCGGTATCCTGCACCGCCGGTAACGGTAAAAAATGAAAAACTGATGTTTCAGCTGATCCGGGCCTCCTTTAACCAGAGAAGAAAAACGCTGGTGAATGGAATCGGGAATGCGCCGGAGGTGCCGTTTACAAAGGAGGAAACCACACAGGCGCTGATCCGCCTCGGGCTGCCTTCTACAGTCAGAGGGGAAGCATTGACGCTGGAGGAGTTTGCAAGACTGAGTGATGAACTGGAGCAGGGCTGAAGAATCGGAAAAAGACAGCAAGGATCATGAAAAGAGAACCATCGCTTTATGTTAAACTGGGAGCTACCGAAGAGAAAGGAGGAAGCCAGATGCAAAGCCGGACTATACACATTGCTTCACAGGCTCTTTGTTATATCGAAGCTCACCTGCAGGAAAAGCAGGATTTAGAACAGATAGCATCCGCCCTGCATTATTCCAGGTTCCATCTGCATCGGCTGTTTACAAAGACCGTTGGTATGACGCTTCATGACTATGTAAGGCGGCGCCAGCTTACGGAAGGGGCCAGACGACTGGCATTTTCCCGAAGGCCCATTCTCGAAATTGCTCAGATCAGTGGATATGAAAGCCAGCAGGCATTTACAGACAGCTTTAAGGCGATGTATAAAACAACTCCTGCAGAATTTCGGAGAGCAGAAGAATTCTATCCGCTGCAGCTTGCGATCCATCTAAGGCAGAAGCCTGTCACTACGAATCTTACCAAAGACAATATAACGCTTGCCACGCCTGCGGATGTGCAGGACTGGATGGAGCTGGTAAGTCTTACGATTGACGGATATCCGTGTATGAATAAGACGGAATATATGGAGCGATTATATCAGTATATGGATGCCGGTGAAGCTTTGATCCTGCGGCATGAAGATATGGCAGTCGGTGCCATGGGATTTTCAGCCGCCACAGGCAGCATAGACTTTCTGGCGATCCATCCGCAATACCGGAAGCGCGGGATTACGAAGCTGTTTCTGGACAGGCTGGCGGACGAATTGCCGGATGGAAAGGAAATCACGGTAACGACGTATCGTGCAGGCGATAAAGCGGATACCGGTTATCGCGATGAATATTGTTCGCTGGGTTTTGCAGAACGGGAGCTGCTTGTGGAATATGGTTATCCGGTGCAGCGGTTTGTACTTCTTTCGGAAAACAAGGAGGAAGACGATCATGAACGAAACACAGAGAAACCCGTTAGCGGGAAGGTTTGATGCCCTGTCGTTGATCCGGTTTGCATTCCCGAGCATGATTATGATGCTGTTTATGGGATTGTACACGGTTATAGATACTGTTTTTGTAGCGCGGTTCATTGATACGAATGCGTTATCATCCATTAATATTGTCTGCCCTGTTATCAACCTCATCGTTGGTCTGGGGACGATGCTCGCAACGGGAGGAAGTGCGGTCGTAGCCGGGAAAATGGGCAGTGGAAGAACGGAGGAGGCCCGAAGTAATTTTACACTTATCATCATTACAGGGATTATCATTGGTCTGGTCATTACGGTTATCGGACTTTTATTTTTGGATGAGATTATCCGGGGCTTAGGTGCAAGTGAGATCCTGTTTCCGTATTGCAGGGAATATCTGACGGTACAGCTTATATTTGCTGTAGGGAATATCATGCAGGTATTATATCAGAATCTGTTTGTCACAGCAGGAAAACCAACGTTAGGACTGATCCTGTCTGTCTGTGCGGGAGCTGCCAATATCCTGTTTGATTATATTTTTATCGTGTTACTGCAAACGGGGATCCGGGGGGCCGCTCTCGGAACGGGGATCGGTTATATGATACCGACGCTGGCCGGTACAATATTTTTTTTGAAAGGAACGTCGTCATCCGGCAGGAGTGAACTGTATTTCTGCAAGCCGGATATGGATGTTTCCGTTTTGATCAGGAGCTGCTCCAATGGTGTTTCTGAAATGGTAAGTCAGCTTTCAGCGGCCGTGACTACATTTCTGTTCAATGCAACCATGATGCGATTGCTGGGCGAGGATGGCGTGGCAGCGATTACCGTTATCATATATTCTCAATTCCTTTTGACGACGCTCTATATCGGTTTTTCCATGGGAGTGGCTCCCGTCATAAGCTATACCTGCGGGAAGGGAGATGTCAGACAGCTAAAACGGGTAGTGCGCATCTGCATTTGTTTTATCATGACGATTTCTGTTTTAATCTTTCTGGTTTCCTTTTTTGCAGGCGGGCATATCGCCAGGATCTTTGCAGGGAATAACGAAGCTGTTTTCGAGATTACCAAAGGAGGCTTTCCGATCTTTGCAGTTAGCTTTCTGTTCTCCGGCGGCAATATCTTCGCTTCCGCCTTATTTACGGCACTATCAAATGGAAAGGCATCCGCAGCCATATCGTTTCTGCGGACGTTTGGATTTATTCTGCTTTTTCTTCTGATCCTGCCGGAGCTTTTAAAGGTAACAGGTGTATGGCTGGCCATCCCCCTTGCAGAACTGTTTACGTTTCTGTTGACGATCTGTCTGATCCTCGGGCATCGGAAGCAGTACGGCTATTTGTGAACAGCACAAGGCAGGATGCAGTATTTGTCGAATCAATTCCGTCATAATATGTCCCTCTTGTTCATACAATGAAGCAAGAACGGTTCAGTGCGTGTGAAAGGGAGTGGGACAGGTTGGATTATAAGAGGTTTATTTCGTATCTGTATACTTATGTCGAAGGTGCAAAGGGTGTTAATGTTGGGTATATCCGTTGCGAGCAGCGTCAGGGTACCTGCCGTTTAACCATGAATCTGCAGGATCGCCAGGGCATAGAGGGTGGTCGTTATAAGGTATATCTATACCGGATCGAGAAGGATGGTACGCCGGTCGGATACTATCTGGATGAGTTGACGATCCGTCAGGGCAGCGGCGAACTCCGCAAGCAGACTCCTTGCAGAAATATCTGGAATACGAGCAGCAGGATCGAGGATTTTGACGGGGTGATCGCAGTTTATGATAAGAGTCATATGTATGCCAGTCAGTGGAGCGATGCGCCGATCCAGACCGGATTGTTCCTGACCTATAGTGACTGGCTGGAAAAAAAGGGGACGACAGCAAAGCCGGTTTCAGGATATATGAAGGAAAGTGAAGGGCTTTCCATCCATGCCGGAGAAACCAGAACGTTTCAAAACGAAAGGCCGGATCCGGTTAAAATGGAATCCGGGAGTGGGACAGCAGATTATGAAGATCCATTAAATATGGAAATGCCGGATAGAAAGGATATACAGGGTGTGCAGGAAGCATCCGGAACCTCCGGACAGGCGGAAGCAGCAGAGCAGATCCGGGAATCCGATTCTTTTGACAGTGAGGCAGCACAGGAGACAGCCGGAGATTTAACGCAGGTGATCGCAGAGGAGATCGCGGAACGGATCGCGGATGCAGACGATCAGAAGGAGCGGAAGCGTGCGGCAGAATATAAGAACCGGAAAAGTATATCGGAACTGACGATCCGTGTTATGGAGAACCGGCCGAAGCTGCCTGATTTTGAAAATCATGAAATCTTTGACTGCGTCCGGATCGAGCCGAATGATATCGGCCTTCTGGAAATGGATAACTGGCGGCTGGGTGTTAACAGCTTTCTGACCCACGGATACTATAATTACAAGTATCTGATGCTGGGTAAGCTGCGGTTTCAGGATGGTGTTGTAAAGGCAGTACTGGGTGTACCGGGCGTATTTAATAATAAAGAACAGTACATAGCAAGAATCTTTGGTTTTGATGTATTTGTCCCGATCAAGCATACGAATATAAAGACCGGCAATTTTGGATACTGGATCGTGGAGCTGGTATAGCTAACGCTGTGGATTCAATCTGGCAAACCGTTGCAGATCCTGCCAGCGGTGGTTGATCTCTGCGGCTTCATGCTCCAGTCCCTCATAGACGAAGCCCAGCTTCTGGATCAGCCGGAGGGAGGGCTGATTGGAGGGCATGATATGTGCAATGATCCGGTGGAGACGATACTCCCGGAACATGATCTCGAGACCTCCGGCACAGGCTTCATAAGCATATCCCTGGTGCCAGTAACGATGGTCGAGCTTGTAGCCGATGGCGGCATTCTGCATACAGCCCAGCCGGATATCGGAGAAATTAACAGATCCGATGATCTGCTCCGGGTCATTTTTTAAAAATATATAATAGCGCAGACAGTGTTTTGCCTGCATTTCATTCCACTCCCAGTCCAGGATTCCGGTCTGAAAGCCAATAGTATAGAAGTTTCGCGGGCGTGTCAGCTCATATCGGTCAAAATAAGATTTATTTTCCTGGTAAAAGCTTAGGACTGCCGGTGCAAAAGCACTGGTCAGACATTGCAGCTTTAACCGGGAGGTTTCATAATTCAGCAGCATTTCCGGTTGTCCCCTGCCATTTAATGTTGTATACTAATCATCATATGAATCATACATCAAATTAGAAGGGTTTGCAACAGAATGACAGAGGACGAACAATATATGGCTCATGCGATCCGTCAGGCAAAGAAGGCTCTGGCCAGTGAGGATGTTCCGATTGGCTGCGTCATTGTATATCAGGGCAGGATCATCGCAAGGGGATATAACAAACGCAATAAAAAGAAAACCACCCTGGCCCATGCCGAGCTGGAAGCGATCGCTAAGGCATCCAGGGTGCTGGGGGACTGGCGGCTGGAGGAATGTACCATGTATGTGACGCTGGAGCCTTGTCAGATGTGTGCCGGCGCCATTGTACAGGCAAGGATCCCCAGAGTGGTGATCGGCTGTATGAATCCCAAGGCAGGCTGCGCCGGCTCTGTTCTGAATCTTCTGGATATGGATGGATTTAATCACCGGGCAGAGGTGATAAGAGGGGTAAAGGAGGAAGAGTGTTCTGCTATGCTTTCTTCATTTTTTCGTGATCTCAGATTAAGAAATAAACAGAAAAAAGAAAATAATGCGGTGTCAGACGCATGATCCGGAAAAGCGGGTTCTGCTTCCGACATTGACAGAAGGTAAAGTTTTCGTTATACTGAAATGACGATACAGCAGTATTGTATGAATTAAATATGTTATCAAGTTTCTGTGCAACCGGGGAGTTAGCGGTGCCCTGTACCTGCAATCCGCTATAGCAGGGGCGATGGACTGGTTCGGGTTGCTTTTTCATAAAGCTGCCCTTTGTAAGTGGCGTTGAAGCTTGGGTCTTGCGCAATAGATGCCCACGAACCGTGTCAGGTCGGGAACGGAGCAGCACTAAGAGGGATTTTCTATGTGCCGCAAGGGTGCCTGGGCCGAGTTAACTGCATTGGTAACGTTTATGAAGAACCTCACAACCCAGTCCGCACAGATTTATATATTTTATATAAAATTATAAAAAAAGATAGTATTTTTATGTTAAAAATGATAGAATTATGAATAGATTTACATTGGGAGGATCAGAAGCTTTTATTTCCGTAAGTATTTGACTGGAAAAGATACAACAGGGGAAGGTATCAGTGGAGCAGACAGGAATAAAGGGGTGTAAGGATAATGGATTACACAAAGGTAATTGAATTTGTGAAGGAAATGACGGCAAAGAGTGGAAGACCGGATAATTATTCATTTCGAAGCCGGTATGAGCATATTATGCGTGTTTATCGTTGGGCAATCAAGCTTCAGGCAAAGGAAGGGGGCGACTTGGAAATTATTGCCCTGGCAGCGTTACTCCATGATGTAGGCTGGGAAAAGGAACGCCCGCATGAGGAAGTCAGTGCTGAGATTGCAGTGGAATATCTGGTGGAACAGGGATTGGATGAGACATTGATCGGCAGGGTAGGCGACATTATCCTGCGACACCCGGATAAGGATACGGAAGAAGACCTGTCTCTGGAATGCCGGATCGTAATGGATGCGGATCTTCTGGATGAGGTAGGGGCCATGAGTGTTCTCTGGGATTCCATGGCGACAGCATGTGAGGATGGAGCAAGTTATAAGCAGGCATATTATCGAATAAAGAATTACTACAGAATTAATCAGCCGAAAATCCGACGTTGTAAGACAACAACAGGCCGATTAGAGTATACGAAGCGCATGAAATGTATTGAAGAGTTTATTAACGAGTTAGAACGAGAATTGTTTTAGGAGGAAGAGAACATGAAAAAGGTGATTATTGGAATTTTAATTGCTGTAGTTGCAATAATTGCAGTGTATTTTCTGTTGCCGGAGAATGTAAAGAATATCGTTGATTACTACAAAATGCAGGTGTTTGAAAAGGATCAGTATGCTGAGATAACCAAGATACAGAATACCAAGGTATTGGGACAGGATGCGGTTACATATGCAGAGGCCGTTTCGAAGACGGTATCCCATGAATACTGGACCTATGAGGATGGTACATCATCATCAGGGGAAGCGATCAAGACGATCACAGCGAACGGTGATAATGTAAATCTTTCCCTGGGGGACAGCGGTGATGCAGGTGTATACAACGATGTCGCACTGCGGATGGTATTTACACTGGACTCCAAGGGTGGATATAATCTGGAGGCATATATTGACGGTTCTCTGCTTTCCAAGGCAGACCGGGATCGTTTATTGACCGCTATGTGCAAATTAGTAAAATAGGATTACCGGCAGAGATATAGAAAAGCCGAAAAGCAGTGTCCCGACAACACTGCTTTTCGGCTTTTTGTCATATGCTCAGACCCGTTTCCAGAGAAGCTGATTCTCCTGAATGAGAACAGTAAGCGTTCCCCTGTCCTTTAACCAGGACAGATAAGAGCGGACCGTACTTCCCACCAGGACGTATTGTTCAAAATTCATCACCAGGCCGTATTGGTCAAACAACAGCTTCAAAAGATGCTCAAAGCACATGGGGGTCTCCAGCAGGGTCTGAATATCTTCTGCGATTTCATAGATGGCATTCCGATTGAGCTGTACCAATCCGCCGATCTCTGCGGTCACCTCTGCATGGGCAGGGACGAACATAGCCGCTTCCATGTGCGCTACCCGGTCTAAGGTGTTTAAATATTCCTCCACATCATAGAGGAAGGAGATCCGGTATTTTTCCAGTGTCGCCGGACTGCTGAGACAGTCGGCAAGAAATACCGTATGATCCGGTGTACGGATACCGATCATATCAAAGGAATGTCCGTTTAACGGAATCACCTCTAATTCCGCCGGAAAATTCTTATCTGTAATATCGGTCACCGTGCTTTCCGCTGCAAGCAGGAATTTATGGCGCAGATCCTTGCAGGGATATGCACCATAGAGAAAGGAAGGCTCCAGCACCGGATACCGGGTAAAGCCTGCTTCTATACCGCCTGCGAAAACCGGGCATCCGGTCAGAGCCTGCAGATAATGATTCCCGCCGATATGATCTGCATGAGAGTGGGTATTAATGATTCCGTTTAAATGCCATCCCTTATCTTCTAATATCCTGCGTACCTTTTTACCGGCATCCTTATCGTTACCGCTGTCAATCAGGTAGACGCCGGAATCCGTTGCATGATAGATCCCGATCTTAGCGGGGCATTGAATGTAATAGCTCTTTTCACCGACCTGAATTAATTCATACATAATACAATCCTCTTTTATTCCTGTATTTCCTGTTTTCCTCTGTGTTATCCAGTATCATAGCATGTTTATATGTCCGCGGCAAGCAGGAGAGAGGAAGTATGATCGTCCTGGGAGATGGGAAAGGAGTACCAGTGGAGACAGGGAATAAATAGTTGACGAAACAGGGTAATTGTAGTAATGTAATTAGAAACAGTAATAAAATATTATTATTTCTCTTATTCAGAACGGTGGAGGCAGAAGGGCCTGTGAAGCCGTGGCAACCCCATATCTGGAAGGTGCCAGCCTAAGCGAGAATGATCGAGCAATAAGAGGATTTGATTGAGATTCAAGTCCGATTATTCGGACTTTTTCTTATTTTTATATAAAGGAGGAAAATGTGCATGGAAAAGAGACTATTTACATCAGAATCAGTAACGGAAGGACATCCGGATAAAATCTGTGATCAGGTGTCGGATGCGATCCTGGATGAATTGTTAAAGCAGGATCCGATGAGCCGGGTTGCCTGTGAGACCTGTGTTACGACCGGCCTGGTACTGGTCATGGGTGAGATCACCACAAAGGGTTATGTGGATATTCAGAAGATCGCGCGGGATACGATCCGTGATATCGGCTATGACCGCTCCGAATACGGCTTTGATGCAAGTACCTGCGGTGTCATCGTGGCATTGGATGAGCAGTCCGGTGATATTGCCATGGGTGTGAACAAGGCATTGGAAGCAAGGGAATCTGAAATGACAAATGAGGAAATCGAGTCGATCGGCGCCGGTGATCAGGGTATGATGTTCGGTTATGCAGTGAATGAGACGGAAGAGCTGATGCCGTATCCGATCTCCCTGGCTCAGAAGCTGGCAAAGAAGCTTACAGAAGTACGGAAGGATGGAACACTTCCTTATCTGCGTCCGGATGGAAAGACACAGGTATCTGTAGAATATGATGAGAACGGCAAGCCGTTCCGTCTGGATGCAGTCGTACTTTCTACCCAGCACGGGGATAAGGTGACCCAGGAGCAGATTCACGAGGATATTAAGAAATATGTCTTTGATCCGGTTCTGCCAAAGGAGATGGTAGATGCAGAGACCAAGTTTTTCATTAATCCGACCGGACGCTTTGTGATCGGCGGCCCACATGGTGACAGCGGGCTGACCGGACGCAAGATCATTGTAGATACCTATGGCGGTTATGCCCGTCATGGCGGCGGAGCATTTTCCGGCAAGGATTGTACCAAGGTGGATCGTTCCGCAGCCTATGCAGCACGTTATGTAGCAAAGAATATCGTAGCGGCAGGACTGGCGGAGAAGTGTGAGATCCAGTTATCCTATGCGATCGGCGTGGCAAGTCCGACGTCCATTATGGTGGATACCTTTGGAACCAGCAGATTATCCGACGAGCGTCTGGTAGAACTGATCCGGGAGAACTTTGATCTGCGTCCGGCAGGTATTATCAAGATGCTGGATCTGCGTCGTCCGATTTATAAGCAGACTGCTGCTTATGGACATTTCGGCAGAACAGATCTGGATCTGCCATGGGAGAAAACCGATAAGGCAGAAGTATTACGAAGTTATTTATAGTATAGAATCGGATCGGAAGGGGAAGTGCTATGGGAGAGATCGTATTGCAGGCATATGCCAAGATTAATCTGGGTCTGGATGTACTCCGGAAACGGGAGGACGGATACCATGAGGTAAAGATGATCATGCAGAGGATCTCCCTGGCGGATACCCTGGTACTGCGGAAGTGTCCCGGCGGCGGGATCCTGCTTCAAGGAGATACAGAAACAGACGCATCCGGGGTTCCCATGGATGCATCCAATCTGGTTTACCGGGCCATTCAGATGTTAAAGGAAGAGTTTCAGCTGGAAGAAGGCGTGGAAGCAGTCCTGTCCAAACGGATCCCGGTGGCAGCAGGCATGGCCGGCGGAAGTGCAGATGCCGCCGCCGCCTTAAAAGGGATGAACCAGTTGTTTTCGCTTGGTTTATCCGAACAGGAACTGCGGGATCGCGGTGTAAAGCTGGGAGCAGATATCCCTTACTGCATCATGGGCGGAACTGCGCTATCCGAGGGGATCGGAGAACGATTGACACCGTTGCCGCCGCTGCCATCCTGTCATATCCTGATCGCGAAGCCGCCGGTTTCGGTATCAACAGCCTTTGTTTATGGCAATCTAAGAGTAGATGAACTTCCGGAGCATCCCGACATCGACGGTATGACGGAAGCGATCCGGCAGGGAAGTCTGCAGGGTGTGATCGACCGTATGGGAAATGTCTTAGAGACCGTTACCATCCCTGCATACCCGGAAATTGCAGTGATCAAAAGTATTATGCTGGAATATGGTGCAGAACGATCCTTAATGAGCGGAAGCGGGCCCACTGTATTCGGTATATTTCCGGATGAGGCAAAGGCAATGCAGGCGGAGCAGGCGATTCGGAAGGCAGGGTATGCAGAGCAGACATACCTTGTACAGCCTTTGCTTTAATGGAACGTCCGGAAGGCAGATGATTAAAATCATCGCAATGAAAGGTTGGGGATATGGAATTAAAATTCAATGCAAATGAATATCTTCCGTTGCGGGATGTGGTATTCCAGACTCTGCGCCAGGCAATCATAACCGGTGAGATCGCACCGGGAGAACGATTGATGGAGATTCCATTGGCCAAGAAGCTGGGTGTCAGCCGGACACCGGTCCGGGAAGCGATCCGGATGCTGGAGCTGGAAGGGCTGGTGGCAATGATCCCCAGACGGGGAGCAGAGGTAGCCTGCATTACGGAAAAGGATCTGCGGGATGCCCTGGAGGTTCGCTGTGCGTTAGAAGAACTGGCGGTCGTACTCGCCTGTCAGCGGATCACACGGGACGGGAAGGAGAAGCTGAAGGCAGTCTGTATTGCTTTTCGGGAAGCCATCAGTACGAAGCATGTGCCGTCGATCGTGGATGGGGATATCGCATTTCATGATGCTATATTTGAAGCCACACAGAATCCAAGGCTGGTCACCATGACACATAATCTATGGGAGCAGGTATACCGGTATCGGGTAGAATATGTCAAGGACTTCAGTTACCATGAGGTACTGGTCAGTGAACATGATGCGATCACCAATGCGGTCCTCCTGGGGGATGAAGAGCTGGCACGGGAGGTCATGCGAAAGCATATTTATAATCAGGAAGCCATCGTAATACGGAATGTTCAAAATAATGTATAAGAAGAAAGCGCCTCACACATACTATAAAAAATGTGTGAGGTTTTTTTATGGAACAATTATACAATTCTCAGAATGAAATACAGGCGGTTCTCAGTCCGCAGCTACAGGAAAACATAGCTGTGATCGAGGCATTGTTCCAGAACTGCGATGATATCGTGAAGAAGCAGTTTGTCCTGCAGCGTGCAGAAGGAACGACGTCCGTGTATATGGTCTATGTGGACGGACTGACAGACAGTGACATGGTACAGGAATACGTGATCCGGCCGCTGTTGTGGCGGGAATCGGATGCATCGAAGGATATTTTTCAGGAATTTTTTCAAAGTAAGATTGATATGGCAGACATCGCTGAGGAAGCCTCCTTTGATAAGGCAGTAAACCGGATCATGATGGGAGATACGGTGTTGTTCATAGATGGATATGCCAGAGTGATCACCATATCCAGTAAGAAGCTTCCCGTCCGCAGCATTCAGGAATCGGAAACAGAAGCGGTCATGCGGGGGCCTAGGGACAGCTTTAATGAAAGCCTCCGGACCGGAACTGCCCTGATCCGGAGAAGGATCAAGGATCCGAAATGCAAGATAGAACAGAATAAATTCGGACAGCGTTCCCGGACCGATTACGCTCTGGTCTATATGGAAGATCTGGTCGAGCAAAACGTACTGGATGAGGTTCGGAACCAGTTAGAGACGTATGAAACAGATGCGATTTACGACAGTGGTATGCTGGAGCATTTTATGAATCAGAAATGGTATTCCCCTTTTCCGGTGATCCAGAGTACGGAGCGGCCGGATAAGGTGGCATCCTCTCTTCTGGAGGGCCGGGTAGCCATAATCGTTGATAATTCCCCGGAGGTGTTACTGCTCCCGGCAACCTTTAATACCTTCTTTCAGGCATCGGATGATTATTATAATCAGTGGTCCGTAGCGACCTTTGCCCGGATCCTGCGGTATGTGGCATCCATTCTGGCGATCGGTCTGCCGGGCTTCTATGTTGCGATCACCAGCTTTCATCTGGAGATGCTTCCAACGGAGTTGCTCCTGGCCATTGCCCGGGCCAGAAGTGCGATCACCTTTCCGGTGGTGCTGGAGGTACTGCTGATGGAACTGGAATTCGAATTGCTCCGGGAGGCGGGCATCCGGCTTCCCGGCCCTATGGGAAATACCATCGGTATCGTAGGCGGTCTGATCGTTGGACAGGCAGCGGTAGAGGCCGGTCTGGTCAGTACGATCGTTGTGATCGTGGTGGCACTGGCGGCGCTGGCATCCTTTACGATTCCGAATGAAAGCTTTGCTTCCGCTTACCGGCTGCTCAAGTTTTTCCTGATCATCGTCAGTGCGGTCTGGGGGCTGTACGGGTTTATCCTGGGTATGCTTCTGCTTGCGATTCACTTATCCGGCATGACCAGCTACGGAATTCCGTATATGACTCCGGCAGTCAGCACCGGAACCGGAGAATACGAGAGCAGAAAGGACTTTATACTGCGTCTGCCGATTTATCTGATGCGAAAGCGGCCGGTCTTTACGAAAGAAGGAGAACGTATCCGGATGCGCCGGCGGTAAATCTGTAAATATAAAAGAAATGGAAGGTGACAGAATGGAAGAGGTACAGTATCGCATTTCTCCGCGGCAGTTGCAGCGGATGATCCTGTTGGAAACCGGTTCGATCGGCTGTCTGTTCGTGACAGCATGGACAGGAGTGCAGAACGGACTGCTCATCGTCATGCTCAGTATCATCGGCAGTCTGATCTATGGAGGACTGTTAATGGCGATCGGCCGGACGGATGGAGGCTTTTTTGCCATAACGGAGCGTTCTCTTCATGGTTTTTTATGGCGGCTGGTCTGGCTGGTCTATATTGTGCGCTTTGCAATTCGTGGTGCCTGGATTCTGTCATATATGGAATATCTGATCCGGGAGACCTTATATGAGGGTTCCCGTCTGATGATCATCCTGCCCCTTCTGCTGATCTGTGCCTATGCCGGGATGAGAAGTCTGGAGGGTCGGGCAAGATTTGTAGAATTATTATTCTGGTGGGTCATTATCCCGCTGGTGCTTTTATTTCTGGTAGGACTCTGGAAGGTGGATCTGGGGAATCTGTCCCCAAAGCCGGATGTTGATATCCGACAGGTTCTATGGGGAGAATATCAGCTAATGGCACTGTTTCTTCCATTGGAATTCCTGCTCTTTCGTATGTCGGCGATCGAGGGCGGAAACCGGAAGGCCTGGAATGTAGGTATGAAGGGTATCCTGTCAGCCGGCATGTGGCTTCTTCTGGTCTATGTAGTGACCGTGGGAATATTGGGTGTTCACTGGGGACACCGTTCGCTCCTGGGGGTTACGGAGGCCATGGAGCTGATCTCCATAAAGGGCGGCGGACTGGAGCGGATTGATATCCTGATGATCCTGATCTGGCTGGTCGGGGGAATCATTACATTAAGTGCCTATCTCTTTCAGGGACAACAGCTCCTGCGACGGATCATTCCCCGCCAGAACCGGGTGGTACCTGCGGCAGTCGGCATGACTTTGCTGATCCTGGCAGTTTATTTCTGCTTTTCCGATGTGCAGCTCTGGACGGACTGGTATTGGCGTTATGCCTGCTGGATTGATTTTCCACTGTCTGTTATCCTGCCGGTCGTGATCTGGTGTATCTATCAGATCCGCAGTCGGGGAAAGCAAAAACGGATACTGACGGAGCATGTGGAGCCGCCGGTGAGGGAATTTGTAAAACCTTTGCTGCTGATCTTTTTATGTGCAGGAATGACCGCAGGGGTGTCCGGCTGTGCGACACAGGCCTCCATTGAGGACAGGACTTATGTGGAAAGTCTTCATATCACACCCGATCATGATCAATACCAGTATCGGTGTACCATTGCCTATATGGATGAAAAATCAGCAGAAAATCTTGGCATGAGTCAGGAGGGGACAGGTTCTGAGGAGGAAAAGGAATCCGGAAGTAAGAAGGATGCTGCCGGAGAATATTCTGCCTTAGCAGAGGGGATTGATGCCTTTAATCAGGAGTATTATCGTAAGACCGGCCAAAGCTTTGATTATTCCCATCTGCAGGGCATCTATCTGGATCCCGGTCTTTACCGGCCGGGGCTGGCCGGGCATATCCTGAAGGATATCCGGGAGGAGACCCAGGCGGTGCTTTCCACGCCGATCTATCAGGAGGGAGTGGGGATTGGTGAGCAAAAGGAGGAAACCCTGGGAGAGTGGCTGAAGGAAGGGGGAGAGTAATTTCAGATTTTCCTGTTCCGGAACAGGGTGATTTTTTCTTGATTTTCCTGTATAATTAGCTGATGTAAACATATGTTGACAAAAAAATGATAGTTGTTGGTGGTATGCAACCAGCCTGATTTCCTATAATTGGTGTTGAAAGGAGGACAGAGGGGATGGATGTTTCATCAAGATTGCAGGAATTAAGAAAGGAAGCCGGATATTCACAGGAACAGCTGGCAGAGATGCTGGGTGTCTCAAGACAGTCTGTTTCAAAGTGGGAAAGCGGTCAGACCAACCCGGATATTAATAATGTAGGCCGTCTCAGTGAAATCTACGGAAGAAGTACGGATTATATCATTTTTGGAGAAGAGCCGGAACCAAAGGTCGTTTACCAGGAGAAGATCGTATATCAGGATAAGATCGTCTACCAGGAAAAGCAGGCATTTAAAAAGCTGAATGACCTGCCGCGATCCGCACAGATCTCGCTGGCGATCACCGTATGCGCATTGGGAATCTGTGCAGCACCGGCTGTCTGTGTACTGCTCCTGTATCTGATCAGTTATCTTCCTTAGTGGAAAAGCCCGGGGACAGTCTGCATGGGGATAGAGAGAATGGCAGCAAAAGGAAAGGAAAGAAGGGAAAGCATATGAAACATAGGATATGGAAAGTTGCAATAACAGGAATGCTGGCGGTTCTGTTGATCGCCGGGGCAGCGCTTACCGGCTGCAGGTTCTCATCGGAGGATACATCCGGCAAGAGCACCGGAACGGATGAGGAGGATCATGCCGTTGTCGTATTAGGGCCGGATGGCGTAACGGTAGTCAATGAGATCATAAACCCGGACGATACATATAATGTGATGAGCTCCGATGTCAGCACCTGGCAGGAGGTAAGTGCATTGCCGACGGATGCGGAGAGATTATATACTTTTATTGATTATCAGAAGGTGTTTGATCATTCTCTGCTCGGAAGCAGTAATAAGTTCTGGGTGGTTTCCGTGCAGGAGAGATTGTACCGCTCCGGTGATACCTATTATCTGGAGATAGGAAAAATGGCAGACGGGAGGAGCGGAATTACCGTGAGTGTCAATGCCTGTTACCAGCTTCCGGATTCAGTAGGGGAAGAATTCATCAGACTGGCAGAGGATACGGAGGATTACTTATCGGGGACAGCTTCGGATTCGACCTCCGGATTCTGGAAGGATTACGAAGCGGAATTCGAGAAAGAGTTAGATATAGATCTTGAAGCGTGGACGAAGGATATAGAAGCATGGGCGGATGATGTTGAGACGTGGGCAGACGATGTGGAAGAATGGGCGGATGGTGTTGACCGCTATGCGGATCGGATCGATGAGAAGATGGATGAACTCAGCGATTATTTTGACGATTACGACTGGTATTGGGATATCGTGTTTGAGAATAACAGGCTTGACTGGCACATTGACCGTTTTCTCAACCGGACAGAGGGAATCCTGGAGTTTGGGATTGGCGTTCTGATCCGTGTCATCCTTGGAATTTTGTTCATACCATTCCTGATCCTGTATATTCTGGGGGCAGTCGGTCTCTACCGGATGGCAAGGAAGACGGGATACGGAAGTCCATGGCTTGCCTGGATCCCGATCGCCAATCTGTATCTGATGTTCCTGCTTCCGGGCGGTTCCTTCCGGGTGCTGGCGATCAATAAGGTAATAGAAAAGCGGGAAAATGCATTCTGGATCTTTGCCGGCGGTGCGATCGCAAAAAAAATTCTTCAGACCGTATCTTTTGTACCGGGCGGAAGACTGTTCTTTTTCTTTGGAGATGCCGTAGATCTTGTCTGGCTGATATTTGCTATCTTTTTCCTGTATCCGTTGTATAAGGATCTGTTCAGCTTATTCGAAGCAGAGGGCAGGGCCAAAGCCTTTGCAGTATGGAGTGTGATTCTTCCGTTCCTGCTTCCGATCTTCCTTCTGATAGCGTCCTCTAAGGAGCCGAAGAAGCCGGCAGAGCCGCCTGTCCTTTTACAGAAAGAGGATTCCGGTGCGGCAGCCGCTCTTTGACCCCGGGAGAGTATACAATGATATAGACTGATTGGATCAAAACCGTCGCGGGCCTGACCGGCCCCGGCGGTTTTTCTGATAAAGGATTATCGGGATTCCATGTTCCTGTACCGTTCCTGCTCATAGATGAAAATGATCCGCTTCTGTTTCTAATGCAGGATCATCATTGACCGGAACTCCATCCTCCATATGAAAGGTGTTGACCCGCCCCTGCTTCTTCTGTACCCAGTGTCCCAGCTCATGCATCAGGAACCGGTCATTGCCCGGGCCCAGGCGGATATTGGAACCCTCCGAGATCGCAAGGGCACCCATCTGTGCCGGCACCGATGAATTGCGGTATACCCGCAGGTCGTCTGCCGGTATACCGGTTTTGCGCTCTAAGGAGGCCTTCATGGAATCGGAAAGGCCGGTCTGATTTTTCTGCTGTACAACCGGAGCGGATGGTTCCTCCTTTTTTTGTAATACATGTGTAAACAATATTGTTCCTCCCTTCTCAAACGAATCGACTCTTAACAGATCATAAACATCGGATCACAGTCTGATCCGGAATCCCTGCTCTCCGGCAATTCCCAGGAAAGCCAATGGGCTATTCTCTGATTATAAATAAAAGCACATAACAAATAATTAACAAAATCCAGCCTTGCGAAAAATGTAAAATTATGGTAATCTCTATATAATAAATAGAAAAGAGAAATAAATTATAGGGGGTTGATAAAACAAATAGAAACATCAAAACAATAGAAACTGATTCGTAAAAAACAACAGGGATGCCTGGATCCAGCAGGCAGAAGGGAGCGCTTATGAAAAATCTTAAAAACGTATTTGTTACTATGACACTGGCAGCAGTATTGACATTTGGCATGTCTGTTCCGGTATATGCAATCGACAGTATGCCATGGAGAATTAATTACATACCGACAGCGCCTACAAGTGTGAGCAATCAGACAGCTTCCGTTAATCTACCATATCATAGTGATGGCTATTATGCATACTGTGATTCCTTTGCCGGGGAGAATGGGAGCCGGATAACGATCACCTCCTATTCAACCGGAGGAATGCCGGTCATTGTAATGACCTCCACCGGCAGGTCTGCTTCCTGGAAAATGAATGGTGGCAGTACCTCAAAAGTGACGTTTAATTTAAGAGCAGTCAGCGGGTTTCCATGCAATGCATCCGGAAGCATTAATACCAATTAATGGCTGTTGTATTTTGGAGGTACAGGATGAAAAGAACAGGATTACTTCTCCTTGGTTTCATATGCGTTTTCAGTATGACCGGATGCCGTTCTGAGATTGAGAGGGATATTGCCGGTAGTGGAGATATGACCGTTGATATCCCCTCCACAGAGGCGAACCGGCCAAAGGAGTTTACGATAGATCTGGCGCCGGATCGGATCCCGTTAGCAGAGTATCGGGATCAGTATGAAGCCGAGGTTGAGAAGGTTCTGGAGACAGAGTATGACAGGCTCCGGTTTTCTGAGGATTGTGAGCTGTCTCCGATTGATGGAGCAGAGACAGTCGGAATCTATCAGCTAGGCAGTGAGAGATTAGGAGTCGATGAAAGCATCGGTATCATAGAGGACTGGCTGGAGGAGGTCGGTCATGACGAGCTGGATCTGAAGGCAGAGCTGCGGTCTGTCAGCGGAGAGCATTGCGTGAAGGAAGGAACGGATTGGGAATGGCCTCTGGTATATGATTATTATCCGGATTGGGAGTCCGGATTTGGCTTTTATATTAATACCAATGCCTGCCACATTCAGCTTCTGAGCAATGGGATCTATTCCATGAGCGATGGCTCCATCACTGCCTATCTGGGTCTGGATGGTCATGCATCAAGTGATGCAATGAGGGCCGATGGAGAGCTGGTAGACAGCGGACTGGTCGCCCAAAAGGGAGAGGACGTATGGGAACTGACAGACGGAGAGATGTCTGTTGCAGAGGCGGCGGAGCTTGTAAGGGAGTATTTTGAAGCCGGAACCCCAAGGCAGAATACGGACGGAGTATCGGTTGATGTTCCCTGGGTGGAGGTATTCACTCTGAATGATAAATATGAATATGCATTTCAGGTGCGCAGGATCTACAAGGGGGTTCCCTTTTCCTATGTGGACTGGGGCCCGCGGACATATTATGGCTATGAGATAGGCGGAGACACAAAGAGAGCATACGTCATCCGCCATGATGCTGTGGCAGCATTTGCAGGCTATTCGGAGGCGCAGCCCATAGAGCCATTGATGGAGGAGCAGACGGCGATCCTTCCGTTACAGGATGCGGTTGAGCGGCTGGATGATTTCCTGGCGGATAAGGTTCGTCTGGAGGTGGGGAAGGCAGGACTGGCTTATTGTGTATACTGTGAAACGGATACTGAGACCGGAGCGGTAACGGAGACCGCAATTCCCTGTTGGGAATTTGAGAGTGTGAACCGGACGAATGACCAGTTCCTGACCTTTTACGTCAATGTGCTTTCCGGGGAGGTCTATTATTATGAGCATGGATAACAGAGGAACCGGCGGGGATGAAGGCCTGCCGGAGAAAGGGGATGTATGAACAGTATCCGGTGTGAAATGAAAAAGAGTCTGTATCCGCCCCTTTTTATCCTGTCCTGCATTGGTGTGATCCTTGCCTGTGCAGTATGTGAAGGGTATACCAGCGGCAGCCGGACGACCTATACGATCCTGGAGCTCTTCCTGTTCGTGGGAAAGGATGTTCTGCTGACGGATGTATCTCTGAACCGTTATGAGATCTGGGAACACGGGCTCGGAATGTGGGTTCAGATATTCCTGCCTCTGCTGTTGAGCATCGGTTATCTGTATACGATCTCGGCGGAAAAGCAGACGGGCTATGAACGCCTGCTGCTGCTTCGGGAGAATAACAGAAGGTATAGTATATCCAAGCTGGCAGCCGCCATGTTCAGTGGCGGTCTGATCCTTCTGACCGGATATATTCTGTTCGGGGTTCTGATCTGGATGAAGTTTCCTTCTCTGTATGAGTATTCTCCGGATCAGATCCAGTCCTATCTGGCGCTGGTACCGGGCTTTGCAGAACCCCTGTTCTGTCTCAGAAAATGCATCAGCGTGTTTTTGTATGGAATGTGTCTTAATGTGTTTGCGTATCTGGTATCCATATTCTTTACAGATAAATACATTCTGATCTGTCTTCCGCTCTTGCTGAGATATGTATGGGAACAGATTGTTTTGAAGCTGCAGCTCCGCGCATTGGAGCAGGGGTCGGCAACAGGATCAAGGCTGTGTTCCGGACTGCGAATAGAAACCATTCTGACAATTAATTATCCGGGCGGCTGGTGGGGCCCGCTGATCGTTATCACACTGCTTTATCTGTCGGGCTTTGGCATAAGCGTGTATCTGCTTAAGAAGAAAGGGGAGGGATTTGGCTTTGAATAGAATGCATATAATATGGAAGCTTTCCCGGACGGAGCTGCTTTGTCTGCTCCGAAGTACCAAGATGATCATACTTGCCGTATTTATTGTTTTTCTGAATATACAGGTTATCGTACCGCTGCGGGAACTGAGCGTACAGATGGGAGGAAAGCTTTCTGTCTTTGAACCCTTTCTGGCGATCGGTAACTCCGGGCTTGTTCTATTGATCCTGCCGCTCCTTTTCATAACGATGATGGCAGACTTCCCGCGGGAGGGCGAGAGCCAGTATTTTTGTCAGATCCGGTGCAGCAAACGACTTTGGACAGCAGGGCAGATTCTCTATGCAGCGGAGGCTTCTGTCATCATGGTCGTGTTTGTATTCGTGGTTACCGTACTGCTGTCACTGGATTTTACGGAATGGAATCCGGATTACAGCTATGGGATCACCCGGTATGTGACTGCCTTTCCGGAACGCGCAGGGGATTATGCTGCCCAGCTGATCCCTGAGAATCTATACAACCAGATATCCCTGGGAAAGGCTGTTTTTCATACAGCAATGCTGCAGGCCTTATACTTTTTTCTGCTTGCGCTGATCCTTCTGATCTGCGCCCTGACCGGGAGAAAGCTGGCAGGACTGCTTCTGGATGGTGCGTTGGTCCTGCTGGGAACGATCACCTGTGCGACCAGGATGGCATATATGTGGATCCTGCCGATGGGACATACCATTCCCTGGCTGCATTATACAGAATATGAGAGCCGGATGATCCTGCCGATGTCTGTTTCCTATATTTATTTTGGGATTCTGAATATCGTTCTACTGACGGCGGCGATCGTTGTTAGTAAGCGTTATCAGGTGGTTTAAGGGAATCGCCTGTGGATAAAAGACTGGAGGGCAGTTATGATACAGATAAAGGACTTGAATCTGAATATAAAGGGACATCAGATTTTATCAGATGTGAACCTTGATCTGGAGGCGGGAAGGATCTATGGTCTGGTCGGCAACAACGGAAGCGGAAAGACCATGCTGATGAAATGTATCTGCGGATTTGTCAGGCCTACTTCAGGAGAAGTGAATGTAAATGGTACCGTGATCGGCAAGGATACGGATTATATCGGAGATACCGGCATCATCATTGAGAATCCGGGTTTTATCCCCTATTACTCCGGTAGGAGGAATCTGAAGCTCCTGTCGGAGATCAGCAGGAAGGCAGATGAGGAGAAGATACGGGCGACGATGGAGCTTTGCGGGTTGGAGCCGGATCTGAAGCTGCCGGTCAGGAAATACAGTCTGGGAATGCGCCAGAGACTTGGTATTGCCCAGGCGATCATGGAAGACCCGTCTATTCTGATCCTGGACGAACCAATGAACGGGCTGGATCGGGAGGGGGTGGCAGTCATCCGGAAATTACTGCTCGGATTAAAAGAGCAGGGAAAGCTGATCCTGGTTGCCAGCCACAACCGGGAGGATATTGACATTTTGTGCGATCAGGTCTATGAGGTGGAAAAGGGAAGGGTAGAGAACCGGATTCGTTCATAGGAGATTATTTTCTTTATCCATCCTGTTCATGTTCCGCAGAATGTCGCAAATCGTTCGGTCACGGTCATAGATTCCGGATGTTAATATGCGTTGCTTGTGGCAACGGCCGGTTTTGCCTATAATAATGGTAACAACTGAAAGAAAGGAGGCGATTCCGGATGCTCAGTGAAAATATGAAGGCAATCAGAAAATCAAAAGGGCTTTCGCAACAAGAGCTTGCTGTCAAGCTGAACGTCGTGCGACAAACAGTTTCCAAGTGGGAGCAAGGATTGTCAGTTCCCGATTCTGATATGCTGATCTCCATATCGGAAGCGCTTGAAACACCTGTAAGTACGTTGCTTGGAGAAACCATCATTGAGTCGGAGGTTGATGACTTAAAGGCGATTTCCGCAAAGCTGGAGGTGATAAACATGCAGCTTGCGCAGAGAAAAACCACAAGAAAAGGAATTTTACATTGGCTTCTTATCTCATTATGCGTCGTCATAGCAGCATTTTTTGCAATCTTATCGGCATTAGAAAGTCCTTACCTTGGGTGGGATTATAGTGCTCCTGAGACCACCGTTCTCGGAGTGGAATTTCACTCATTTGAATGGCTGTTTGTCAGAGTAGCACCCATTATCCTTACTGGTGCGATCATTGGAATTTTCCTGACACGGAGAAAGAGATGAACAAAAAGAGAATCGGAATAGCGATTGGAATCGTGCTTGTATTGGTATTGGGTTTTATACTTTACAATCAAATGATTTCTGGCGAATATGTGCCCGCTGATGATGAAATAGCACTGCATATACAATTAGATACAGAAGAAGATATTGGCTTACTGGTTTTTGATTATCGTGCAGATGATCACAAATACAGTGGGGGTATGTCAAATGCGGATCGATCGTTAATCAGGCGTGATTCTGATAACATTATGGTATGGAAACAAGAAGAACTAAACAGTTCCTCTGATACGGTAGAGTTGTCAATACAATTCAGGATCATAACTGAATATGTGGAACCCAATTATGAAAACATATACCCGGAGAACCTTACAAAATATCTGGAGGAGATTTCATTTGAAGCACATTTTGGTGAATCCTATTTTGTTACGATAACCGGCGATAAGGCAGATGGGTATAAAGCTGTGTTATTAGATTGATTCGTTTATTTATTGGTGTATAATATGATAAAACAGAAAGAATAGTATTCAGAAAAGGTGGTAAACCCATGGAAAATAAAATGCTCTCCCAAAGTGTTGCTGATAGTATCTTATCTATGATAACCATAGAAAAGCGTTTTTCTGTTGGAGACAAGCTCCCGAATGAAATAGAATTATCAGAGGAGCTTAATGTAAGCCGTACCACATTGCGGGAAGCAATAAGAATATTGCTTGCTTATAATATACTGGAGATCAGGCGTGGCAAAGGTACTTATGTTACGGCAAAGGTACTGGAACAGCCGCAGGATCTGGAACAGCTTTCTGCGGTCAAGGTAAATGCGAAAGACCTTTATGAAATGCGGCTGATCTTCGAACCGGAAGCAGCTTATCTTGCGGCAGTCAGAGGAACAGATGCGGAAATAAAAAGGATACTTGGTTACGGAAAGCGGATTGAAGATGAAATTAGAAACGGAACGGACAGAACCAGGGACGAACATTCTTTTCATAAAGCGATCGCACAGGCTACGCACAATGAATTTATGAATAAACTTATGCCGATATTATATCAGGCCATTTCAAAAGGAGTTGTATTATCGACTCAGAGCGAAAAAGCAATGAACGACACGATAGGCGACCATAGGATGATAATGGAATTTCTGGAACAACGGAATGCGGAAGGTGCCAGGAATGCCATGCGGATTCATATCATGCACGCTATAAAAGAACTGGATATTGAATGAGATGTTAGCACTTGCGGTAAAAGCAGGTGCTTTTCTATCAGGCAATGACATAATACAACATATTGACATTAGACAACTTAAAAAGTATAATATACGCGAACACAATGAGGCAAGCGGCTGCGAAGCAGACATTTGGCGAATGTGCGCGAACCTTGATGAAGCAAAGCGAAATCATGGTTAATAAGGAAACGTATCACTTATCATCACCCTATCGGGTGGTGATATGGTATAATATAAAACTCTATATAAGGAGGACGCCTTATGAAGTATATTGATGTATCTACATGGAAAAGAGCCATGCATTGCGAGGTGTTTCGCAACAGTGTGCAACCGCAGTATTGCGTAACGTTTGATGTAGACATAACGAATTTTCTTTCCCGGGTAAAGAAACGGCGATTTTCATTTACATTCTCTTTTGTGTATGCAGTAACGAAATGTGCAAACGAAATTGAGGAGTTTCGCTGCCGGTTTGTGGAGGGGAAACCGGCCATTTTTGAGACGATCCATACGTCGTTTACCTATCTTGACAACTCCACAGAGCTATTTAAGGTGGTTAATGTTCCGATGCAGGATACGATGGAAGATTATGTTGCTTTAGCGAAAAGGACAGAGGAGAATCAAACAGAGTATTTTGTCTCGCCAATGGCAAATGATATTTATCAGTTTTCTCCTTTTCCGTGGGTATCCTATACTCATATTTCCCATACTGAATCTGGAAAAAAGGATAATGCCACTCCTTTGTTTGACTGGGGAAAATTCTATGAAAAAGACGGAAACGTTTATCTGCCTTTTTCCGTACAGGTGCATCATTCATTTGTTGATGGCGTACATATTGGAAAACTTGCGGAAAAATTGCAGTGTTATTTGGATAGCTTTGAGTAGGTGTTCCTACATGTAGGTTGAAGTTATAGGGATTAAATGATCAAAAATCAATAGCTGGAGGGTATAGACAGCAGGATGAAGAAAGCAGAGGTTACTCCTCTTTTGTCTGATGGTGGGGATGGGCGGCAACTACGTTGATCGCACTGACAACTGCAGTGAGAACCTCTGTCTGTGCCTGAAGGGATGAGGAATGAACCTTATGGTATAATGCACCGATATCAGACCGGACATAGTTTGGACGCAGCCGGTTCAGCGCATAGGTGGCCATATCCAGCCGGCAGTCCCGGCAGGAGCAGATCTCCGGCATCGTAGGCAGCAGTGTATCTAACTGATATTCAATATTATCTTCCATAATGTTTTTCAGGCCTTCCATAAATACTCCCCCTTCTTCTGTGCCAGCTTATATTACATATAATATTACAACAAAATTCTTGAAATGAAAAGAGAAAGTTCTAGTTTTTTCCAGTATTGAAGAAACAAATAAAAAAGAACAAATGTTTGTTTTCTAATTGACAGAAAAAAGAAAAGGATGTATATTTAAATTATAAGTTTGAAAAGCTATTAGCAGGATGACGTAGAAGTTTTGAGAAAGTGAGCGGTTTATATGGAACACACACTGAGTGTAGCCAAATATTTATATGATTCGTATCTGGAACGGTTTCACCAGCCCATGGATCAGATGAAGATGCACAAGCTGATGTATTTTGTGCAGAGAGAATCTTTAATGTATGATAAGACAGTTTTGTTTGAGGAAGATTTTCTGGGCTGGCGGTATGGTCCGGTTCTGGCCTCTGTCCGGAATGAATATCTGTCCGGTAATGTATTTTCTTCTGCAGGCGATGCGATTTCAGAACATACCAGACAGCTGGTGGATCGTGTACTGGATCGGTACGGAGCTGTTTCCTCCTGGAAATTAAGCAGTCTGTCCCATAACGAGTTTTCCTGGAAATGCTCCCGTAAGGGTCTGAATGCATCGGAGAATGGCAGTGTGAAATTATCCGTCAATGCAATGAAGGTGGATGCTGCCAGGGAGCTGGCAGAGAGAAAGAATTCATAGAATCCAGTCGGGGTGCGAAGAATGGGGATAAATGAAAAAAGAGAATATTTTCAGAGATTTCATGCAGAACTGTTAACCTCGGATCCGAGTAATTATCGTCTCCTGAATGATTTTACTGCTACAGATGCCGGGAAGAATCTGGAAGGGTACTTAAAGTATGTGGCATGGAAGGCGGATACGGAGGGAGAGACCCGGGTATATCTTGTAAAGGATGAACAAGGCTCCGTTGCCTTGTTCTTTTCTATTAAATGCGGTCTTCTGTACAAGAAGTACCAGTATGATGAACTGGAGCCGGACAAGCAGGAATTTGTCCGGATGCTGATAGATGCAATGCAGACGAAAGACGAAGACACCTTAAACCGTTATTCTCAATCCGGCATGTACAGTACGGAGGAGGTGCAGGAGCTGCTTGTCATTGCACAGACGCGGATGGATCTGAAGCTGGAGGAACGGTATTTACAGGACGGGGCACACACCTTAAAGGTGGACGAATGCTATTCGGCTATTGAGATACAGCATTTTTGCAGAAATACGTCATACATAAGTGATATACAGACCGGTATCCCGTTAGGGTTCGGAATCTTCTGGGAGATCATTGTGCCGCTGGTCTGTGAGATTACAGCTAAAGTGGGATGCAAATATCTGTACCTGTTTGCCGCAGATCAGACGAACCGGGAGGATGTGAGGAAATTAGTCCGGTATTATAAAAATGAATTGAAATTCTCAGATGTTGAAAATATGACGATGATCAAGCCATATTACGATACCGATTGTCTTGGTCTTGTTCAGAGTGTATCAGGCCTCCGGTACAATCGGGAAGCGGTCTGGGAGGAATTCTCGGATATGTATGGTGGTATGTATTGATTCTCTGACCGCTTCGGAGAAGGATCAGAGGAGAATGAAAACGAATAAAAAAGCAGAAAAACCATAACGCCAGTATAGATTTCATTCTCCCTTTATGGTATGATATGACATAAGGAGCAGTCTGAAGGCCGGCTTGCAGTAAAACAGATACGATCAGGGATTGCGGGCTGTAACAGAGCTGCACAGGACAGGAGAGGATGGCCGTGGAAATAAGGGATTATGAGATGATATTGGATTCCATGCAGAACACGGGGGTTTATGTAATCCGGGAAGACGATCATCGGATATTGTACTTTAACAGACATATGAAGGAGCTGGCACCGAATATCGAGCGGGGAAAGGTATGCCATGAGCTGTGGCTGGGTTCCTGCAGCAACTGCCCGCTTCTTTTTATCGGAGACCGGACGACGAATCGTTCCGTTAGTTTTCATGCGCCATTTGGAAAGACGGTGGATCTGACTGCGACCAGAATTCAGTGGGAGGGAACAGTTCCTGCTTTTGTACTGACGGTGGCCCCGCATGTGGAGGCTTTGAGTTATACCTATAACTGGATCTTAAAGGCCAACCTGACTTCAGATCATTTCGAGGTCATCAAATCAGCGCCCGAAGAAGCAGGGAATGTGTGTCAGAATGCAAAATCCCTTAGTGAATGGCTGTCACAGTTCACAGAGAAGGGCTATATTCACAGCAGTGATATAGAGCGATTCCGGACTTTTACCAAACTGGACTATCTGAGAAAAGAATTGAAACATGGAAAGGATAAACTGACCTGCGCATATCGGTATAAAGCAGATCAGGATTATCGCTGGTATACGATCGAGATCATTCTGGATTCCCATTATTCCGAAGAGAATCAGGCAGTTATTTTGTATGTTAAGGATGTAAACGATGCATATCGGGAAGGACTGGAATTAGAAGAGATCAATGTCCGGAACCGGGAGATCATTGCCTCCCTCGGGCAGCTGAACTTTGATGTGTATGTTGTGAATCTGCAGACCGGTATACTGAACCCGATCCGAACCTCTGACGATATGGATGCTCTGATACGACAGGGGATACTGGACTGGGATACCCTGCTCGCAAGGATGGTAGAGGATTATTTTCATCCGGAATACAAGGAACGGATCATAAAGACATATTCACTGGAATCCCTTCGGCGGTTCAGTGAGGCGGGAAAGAAACGAATCGAGGTACTCTGTCAGAGAAGCTTTCATGGAGTATACCGTTATGTTTCAACAGCAGCATATTTTAATGAAACAAGGGTAGACAGTGATTATGCGATTCTCGCAATGCAGGATGTGGATGAGCAGACCCGCCAGGAGATCAAGCGAAGCCAGGACGATCTTCGTATGGCGGCAGTCATAAAGTCCAGATACAGTGTTATGAATACGGTGAATCTGGAAAATGGTATGTGTGAACGGGTGTATCTCCATGAATCCGGTGAGGAGACCGGAGTCTGGGTTGGAAGTTATGACCATTTTATAAAAAAGACTGCGGATGAGAATGTTTATGAAGAAGACCGGGAGGAATTCCTGCGGGTGCTGTCACTGGAACGTTTACGGGAGCAGGCAAAAGACGTAGAGGATTTTTCAGAGGTAGCTCTCCGTTATCGTCTGAAAGGGCCTCCGGTAACATGGATCAAGGATCATGTATTCTTCGTCCGGTATAATGATATCATCATGGTGAATATATTAAGCAGGGATATTACCTTTGAAAAGGTGAAGGAACTGGCAGACACGAAAGCAAAGCGAGAGCGTGCAGCCATCATTAACAGTCTGAGCGGATTGTTTATCGCCACTTACTATCTGGATTTTGAGCGGAATACATATCGTATGGTCACACAGATGGATGCAGTAGGCGAGATTCTTGGAGAGATCTTTGGAACAGAGATGAATTGCAGAGAAGCGTTCCACGCCTATGCCAAGCATTTTGTACATCCGGATGAGCGGGAAGATTATCTGAGTGTCATGGACGTCGATAAGCTGGTAGAAGGCTTAAGTGAGGAACATCCGATCGCATCAGTGGAATACCAGCGGATACAGTACGAACCGGATGGGGCCTTTCACAATGACGGCTGGATACGGGCATCAGTGGTACTTGCGGAATCGGATAACGGAAAGCCGAAACGGGCAGTCTATGTAGCACAGGATATTACGGAGACCCGACAAAAGGAAAAAGACTCTCAGCGGGCGTTGCTGGAGGCATACGATGCAGCAAAACAGGCAAGTGAAGCCAAGAGCGACTTTTTATCGAAGATGAGCCATGACATCCGCACGCCGATGAATGCGATCATTGGAATGACTGCGATCGCCAGTGGTCATATCGGGGAACAGGAACGGGTTGTTGACTGTCTGAATAAGATTACCATTTCCAGTAACCATCTGCTTTCACTGATCAATGAGGTTCTGGATATGAGCAGGATTGAGTCCGGGAAGCTGGAACTGGCGGAAGAAGAATTTAATTTATCCGACCTGATCCAGAATGTGGTCACGATAGTCCGTCCTTCCGTACAGGCAAAGCAGCATGAACTGTTGCTTCATACCAGGAAGGTGGAGCATGAGAATCTGATCGGGGATGTTGTAAGACTGCAGCAGGTATTTGTCAATATTCTGAGCAATGCAGTGAAATATACGCCGCCGGGAGGCAGACTGGAATTACAGATAGCAGAGAAACCATCCAAGGTATACGGATATGGCTGTTACGAGTTTATTTTTCGTGATAATGGAATTGGAATGTCAGAAGAGTTTCAGAAACGGATTTTTGAACCATTCAGCCGTGCAGAGGATTCGCGTGTCAGCAAAATTGAAGGAACCGGTCTGGGTATGGCAATTACCATGAATATCATTCGAATGATGAACGGTGATATCAATGTGGCGAGCAGAGTCGGAGAAGGTTCCAAGTTCACGGTGACTGTATTTCTGAAGCAGCAGGATACCATGACACAGGATATCTGGCAGTTTGAGGGACGTTCTGCCCTGGTGGTGGATGATGACCAGTATGATTGCGAATCGGTTTGCGGAGTGCTGGATGACATTGGCATGAAGAGTGAATGGACCTGTACTGGAGCAGACGGTGTCCGGCGCCTAAAGGAAGCGCATCAGAAGGGTGAGGATTTCTTTGCAGTATTCCTGGATCTGAGAATGCCGGGAATGGATGGGATTCAGACAGCCAGAGAGATCCGGAAGGAACTGGGAGAAGATATCAGGATCATCCTGTTATCTGCTGCTGACTGGAACGGTCAGGAGGCGGAGGCGCATCAGGCAGGTGTGGATGGTTTTATCTCCAAGCCATTATTTAAATCCAGGCTGATCTATCTTTTAAAGCAGTTTACCGGTAAAGAAAAGCAGAAGGAAGTAACGATGACGGAGCTTCTTTCGGAATGTAATTTCTCTGGAAAGCGGATCCTGCTTGCCGAGGATATCGACCTGAACAGGGAAATAGCAGAGGAATTCATTAAAAGCACCGGCGCTGCAGTAGAAAGCGTCTCGGATGGCAGAAAGGCACTGGAACGGTTCATTGAGAAGGGAGAAGGGTATTTTGACCTGATCTTTATGGATATTCAGATGCCGATCATGAACGGGTATGAAGCAGCAGCATCCATCCGTGCTTTAGAACGGGCAGACGCCGAGTGGATACCGATCATCGCAATGACTGCCAATGCATTTACAGAGGATATCATCGCCAGCCGGAAGGCGGGCATGAATGAACATATTACGAAACCGCTGAGTATCACACAACTGATGGAATGTATGAACCGGTGGATTCAAAGTTCAGATGAGGAAGCAGCGACGGGGGAAAAGCCGCCGGCGCAGGAAGCTGAAATATAGAAAAGGAGGACATTAGGAATGGATAGTAACAAAATGAAAACGGTGAAAAAGATCGTCATCAAGAATATACTGGCATGGGTGTGCATTCTGTGTCTGGTATTGTGTGCGATGCCACTTGGTGTCAGTGCAGAAGGTGATGATGAGGGTGCAGGCGGGGAACTTACGGGTTCCGTAGTCGGGAATGCTGATGTCGCAGACCAAAGTGGCGGGAATAGTGAGGATACAAACAGCACTGCCACCAATCCTGACGATTCAACAGAAACTCCTACCGAACAGAGGACGATTAGGGTAAAGCTGCTCTTAAATACATCAGCCTGGTCAAATGCGGGAGTTGCTTTAAAAGAAGCTGCTGTGGAAGTTGCCGGCAGAACAGATGAAAATGGCATCTGTGACTTAACCGTACCGAAGGATGCTACTTCACTTACATTATATGTTAATCAAAAGGCCACAGCAATTCAGACGGATGCTGATACAACGGAGCTGGTTGCTGAATTTTATAGGGTGGAATTTTATAGTGGAAATGATCGGTATGATAGTCTGACGCAGTATGTCGTAAGTGGTTTTCAGGCATCAAAGCCGAAGGACCCGAATAAATTCGGTTACAGCTTCGCAGGCTGGAAGGATGCGAAGGAGAATGGATCGAATTTTGATTTCAGTACGGCAATTACTAATGCAATAAGGCTGTATGATTCCTGGACAGTGAGTCAGCCAGATACGCATACCCATGAATGGGATGAGGCATGGGGAGCCAATGACAGTTATCACTGGCATATCTGTACTGCAGATGATTGCCCGGTTGACTGGACGGTGACAGAGAACATCCAAGATAATGCCAAGGACTATGAAACACATACATATGGAGAATTTGAAGTGGTTACTCCGGCAACCTGTTCAACGGAGGGACTGGAAAAGAGAACCTGTGAGGTCTGCGGTCATGAGTTTGAACGGGTGATCGAGAAGCTTGCTCATACCTTTGAGGAGGACGAGTGGGAAACAGATGAGGATAACCACTGGCATATCTGTACGGTCTGTGATGAGAAGGTAGACGAAGGAGCGCATGTAGAGAAGCGGACTGTAACAACAAGACCGACCACTACAGAAGAAGGAGAATGTACCTATAGCTGCAGGGTCTGCGGTAAAGAATTGAGGACAGAGGTGATCCCGGTTCTTGGGCCGGATCATGAGCATGAGTATGACGGGGAATGGACTTACGACGGAGACGATCACTGGAAAGAATGTATCTGCGGTGAGCCGGGTGAGAAAGGCGAGCATACCTGGGATGAGGGTACTGTGATTAAAGAGGCTACCGCAAATTCAGATGGTACCATGCTCTACGAATGTACGGTATGTGGTATGACCAGAACAGAGCGTATTCCAAAGAAGTCGGGTATTGTGGAGAAGGGAACGGAGCGTGGCAATAATACACCGCAGATTGAGGTTGCCACAGAGGTTAAGGAACTGGCAGAACTTGTTCTGACCGAAGAGGAAAAGGAAGCAATGCGTGACGGGGCGGATGTCCGGTTTACCCTGGCGGTTGAGAATATTGGAGGTAAGGTAAGTCCACAGGATCAGACAGCAATCAGCCAGATACTTGGCGCTTATCAGGTTGGTCAGTATCTTGATATCAATCTATACAAGGAAGTGGATCATGCCGGAAGAAACCGCATAGCTGAGACCAGCAGTAAGATCCGGATTACCATTAATGTGCCGGCTTCTCTGTATAATATGGACAACAGCAGAACCAGAAGCTTTGCGATCGTACGGGTACATGATGGAAAGGCAACGATCTTAAACGATCTGGATAACAATCCGAATACCATAACCTTAGAAACGGATCGTTTTTCAACCTATGCCATTGTTTACCGGGATGTTGCCAACAATACCGGTGATCAGGGAAATAACGGGAATAACACGACAGAAGATACGGGTAACAATGGAAATAACGGGAATACCGGAAATAACACCGGCAACACCGGAACGACAGAAGATAATAACGGCAGCAGTACGACCGAGAGCAGTAACGGTAATACAACGGTAAATAATTATACCATTAATAATACGACCTATAGCAGCAGTACGAATACGGTTGCCGCTGATAAGTCCAAGGGAACGCCGAAGACGGGTGATGCCATGGCAGTCAATCTGTATGCAACCCTTGCCATGATCTCTGGTCTGGGTTCCATCTTCTATGGCAGACAGGGAAGAATGACAGAGAAGGATAAGGAGGAGTTGATTGCGGCTGTATCCCGTAAAGCAAAGAATGGCGGTATCACTGCCAAGTGCTTCGCGGTATTTGCCATTGCAAGTATCCTTCTGTATTACCATACGATAGGCAAACGTGGAAAAGTGAATGTAAAATAGTCGATTTCTGATATATTTCTGATATTGAAATGTTGAGTGATCAGAAAAAAGGAAAGCAGCAGTTGAGAGTCAACTGCTGCTTTTTATCTGCCTTTCATTATCCCCGAAACCGGTTTAGACAGGCATACAGCTCCTGTGTTCTCGGCACTGCCAGTCCACAGGGGATATAGGAGCTGGTAAAGGGCTTCCAGCCGTCCCGTCTCAGAACCTCCATAACGTGTTCCGCAACCTCCTGAACTGTCCGTTTCCCGTCCATGGCCTGCTCCAGACAATAACGCAGCAGGTAGGCCAGTGCCGTAGTCTGTTCGGAATCGGCAAGCTGTTCGATATAACGGACATTTACGACCTCTTTATCCAGAGAGATTTCCTCCACTCCGCTCGCCCGGATCTTCATATGCTCATGGCGCGGCCTTCCGCCTGGCTCCGCCCCGCGGCCGGTACTCCGGCCGCCTCTGCCCTCGGAGCGGTTCGATTGCTTCCTGCGGTACTCCGGCAGTACCCGCTGGAAGTCCGGAAGGAAGAAGTCCGGAATTTCCGTGTAAGAAGCCGGCTGCTCTGCGCAAAGCGCCTTGACCCGTTCGGTAATATCCACCGCCTGATAGCAGTCCATCAGCAGGATGTGGTCGGCTATATAGAAGAAGGCACCGGAGCTTCCGGCTACCATGACGGTAGAGATATCAGCGGCCTCGTATAATGCCCGCACCCGTTCGATGAATGGGGTGATCGGTTCCTTGTCCCGGCGGATGACCTGCTGCATAAATGCATCCCGTACCATGAAATTCGTAGCAGAGGTATCCTCATCCATCAGGAAGAGGCGGGAGCCTGCTTCCATGCTCTCAACGACTCCGGCGGCCTGCGAGGTGCTTCCACTGGCATCTTCTGTAGAGAAGCAGGCAGTGTCCTTGTGATTCGGTAAGTCATTAATAAACAGGGAAATATCTACATTGCGGATGGAACGTCCGTCCTCGGCACGAAGCTTCATCGCTGAAGCATCTGTGATCACGAATTCCCGTCCATCTCCGGCAATATGATCATACACACCGTCCTGTATAGCGCTCAGCAGGGTTGATTTGCCATGATAACCGCCGCCTACGATCAGGGTTACACCCTTCGGGACTGCCATTCCGGTAATATCCCCGTGATGAGGCAGGGAGATTGTCTGCTTCATGGAAGCCGGGGAGTGAAACGGGACACTGTCTTTCATCGGAAGTTGGGAGACCCCGCTCTTTCTCGGAAGCACAGAACCGTTTGCAATGAATGCGACCCATCCCTTCTGCTGTAGGTATTCCCGGATGGTATGCTGATCCTCAGCCAGGAATACCGCCTGTTCCACCTCTGCCGGATCCAATCGCTGGTAAAACAGGCTGTTCTCAACACAACGGGGCAGGAAATCAAATAATATCTTCTCCAGCTCGCCTGCATTGATGGTTCGCCCGAAGGCAGGAAAACCGATATGAAAGCGCAGGATCAGTTGATCGCCGGTAATCTGGCAGGCACTGCGTTCCAGTACCTTCTGCCCGCACCGGCTGATGGACAGCAGGCCGCTCTTGCCGGAGCCTTTTGCTTTGAAGTTATACTGTTCAAACTGTCCGCTGAGCTTCCGGGTCAGAAAGTCCTGCAAGGCAATGCGCATACAGTCCTTTTCATAAAATGCTGCCGGAAGCCGGGTGCAGGAAAGCGGCAGTTCAATATGAAGACTGGAAGGGGATGCGAAGGGATCCCCCTGTACATGATCGATACAAAGGCAGAATGCAGGATACTTCCACTCGCCTGCCAGACTTTTATAAGCCGGATAGCTCTTATGGTCGATGGAGCGCAGCAGGGTGCGCAGTTCTTCTGATGATTTCATAGTCTCTCCTTATTGTTCATCTTATCATGGACTCCGGCGCAGCTTGCAATCTGTCCGAAGCTTCGTTCCTTCTGATTCTATCATGAATGTGGAGAATTTGCTATGCTATTGGTTATAATCATTTATTACCGGAAAACACATGTAACCTTTTTGGACGTATGGTTACTAATTATTAAAATACGAAAGGAGGAGAGGAGGATTTCATGAAGGATTTTGAAGATATCTATCATGAATACAATCGGGATATTTATCATTTTCTGCTGAAGTTAACCTGCTGTCAACCGGAGCTTGCAGAGGAGCTGTTACAGGAAACCTTTTATCAGGCATTTATATCCTTTCACAGATTTCAGGGAAGATGCAGTATGAAAACATGGCTGTGCCAGATCGCAAAGAATACCTTTTATAATTATGTCAGGCACGAAAAGCGGCAGAGCCGGGTGGTACAGGAATGTGTGCCTGATTCAGGGGGCAGGAGTGCAGAACAGGAATATGAGCGCAGGGAAAGGCTGCATCATTTAAGCGAAGCAATGACAGCATTGGAGGAAAGGGAACAAATGATCATAGAGTATCATCTCTTTGCTGGTCTTCCTCATAAGGAGATTGCTATTTTAATGGGTATGAAGGAAACTACAGTGAAGGTAGCCTATTCCAGAGCAAGGATAAAGCTGAAAAAAAGATTAAGTGAGGTGTATGGATATGAAATATGATTGTGAACTGATACAGGATTTAATACCATTATGTACAGATCATATGGCTTCCGCGGCAAGCCAGAGGGTTGTGATGGAGCATATAGAAGAATGTTCCGAATGCAAAGTCTGTTACAAACAGGTGGAACACGCAGAACCAAAACACAGGGAATCCGGGATGGCGGAGCAGAAGACTGCAGATTATGCAGCACTGGCCCGAAGACTGGGTCGAAGAAGATGCCGGAACCGCTTTCTGGTTATTTTAGTGATGCTGGTGTTTGCCGGGTTTTCCATATGCTGTCTGAACTTTGCAGCAGGCTATCGTCTGACTCCCCAGGCAGCAGCCAGTCTGGAAAGAAAGCTGAATCCGGAATCCGTGCTTCTTGGAGAATATGACTGGGGAACAAGAAGATTCTATTTCTATGATTGTAAGAATTATTATATTATAACCGGCGTAAATCATACGTGGCATGGATGGATCAATGAAAGCTATTACTTTGTATATGAAAAGAAACCAAAACCGGACGCCATTGAGATTACGGGAACGTTATGTTACTGGGCTGATGACCGGGAAGCCAAGATTCAGCTCTTATCTGTACGCTGTTATGATGAGGCGGTGGCCCGCATTGAGGTCTCATTTTTTGGCAGGCAGACATCCCGGGAAATCCGGGATAATAATCTGGTAATCTTTGCCATTGAAGCACAGGGAGAGGAGAAGAAGGCAATGTTAAATACGCCTGCCGGAACCGCTTATGATGCAGAAGGCAATGTATTGTATTATCTGACGGAGAAGGAGGACATGAGCTGGGCGTGGATCAGGGCCGGATCGCAGTAAGAGATATCTGTGAAACGCAAGGCCCCTGGCTGCAATTCCATATGGAAAAAGGACGGATCTCCTGTTATAATGAGTCATACAACATAAATGGAGTTCAAGTGGAATTGTACTAAAAGGAGGAGACGTATGAATTTCGGAATCAGTATATTGGGTATTTTTTGTATCTTTGGCGGTATTGGTATTGCCATTGTCAATCGTGTTTCCAGCAAGAAGATAATCGGCAATCCGTATCTTTTGATCGCAGGTATGGCACTGTTTGTTCTGGCTAACAGCTTTACCATTATTCCTACCGGAAATACGGGAGTCCGGACGACTTTCGGTCAGATTGATGAAGCAACCGTACCCACGGGATTTAACTGGAAGATACCATTTGTTCAGAAGATCAGTCTGGTAAACAACAAACAGCAGGATCTGACCTTTGATACGCAGATCTGGTCAGAGACAAAGGAACGGACGGCAATTTATTATTCCGATGTTACGGTAACCTATCAGATCAATCCGGAAAAGTCAGCCTGGATCTATGCGAATGTTTCGGATTATCAGAACGGACTGGTGCAGCAGAATATCGTATCCTCTGCTATCAAATCCAGCAGCAAGGTATTATCGGATGTGGATGCCACCAACCGGAGTATGATCGAACCACTGGTATTAGAGAATCTTCAGGCGAGCCTGAATGAAAAATACGGGGAGAACACCATCATAGTGAATAAGGTGGTCATCAGCAATACGGACTTTGAAGAAAGCTACAATCAGGCCATTGCAAACAAGCAGCAGGCACAACTGGAGGCAGAACAGCAGGCGATCATCAATCAGCAGAATGTGGACAAGGCAGAGGCAGATGCCAAGGTATTGTTAACAGAGGCTCAGGCAAAAGCGGATGCCAAGATGATCGAGGCCCAGGCAGAGGCGGATGCGAATAAATTGCTGGAGGAATCCCTGACCAACAGTATATTGCAGGAAATGTATATCAATAAATGGGATGGAGTAATGCCAAGCGTTCTGACCGGTGATGATACCGGATTTATGTTTAATGTCGATACAGGTAACAATGCCACAAGGACAAATACACCTGCAAGCACGCAGCAAAGTACGGAAGAGTAAGCAGAGCCGGTAGAAAGTGTCCCAAAGACTATGGCAGTCTGGACACTCGGCGCCCGGGGATTTGGTTATATAGCAGAAGGGATTTAGAGGAACAGAAAAAAACAGGATGAGGAGAAAAGAAAGAATACGGGAATGAGAATGAAAATAAGGAGAATGCATTGGAAGGCTCTTGCCTGTATTATCAGTATATGCATATTATCCGGATGCGGGAATCGCACTATGGAAAATGAAAGCAGTGCGGATCCGGTGAATGATAGTCCGCTGGAAACATGGTTTGATTCCATTACCGGAGACATGCTGGACGCCTGTAACAGTGAGCCTGAAACAATAGAGGCGTTCGATCATGATCCGTTGATCTTATTAAACTGGTATCGGGATGATATTCGTTTATATGGAATCAACGTAGGAGAGGGACGGAAGGATGAAGCTACACTTCTTTATGTTCAGGGGGAGAAGGTACTGCTCCCCTATCCTTATCGAAATCTTTACTATGATACCCCCGACGTGAATGTACTGGATGCAGACGAAGACGGTAAAGAGGAGATTGTGATCAGTCGAAGGAACGGAATCGGTACGCCGGGGTACTGGTTTACTCTGCTGATCGTAGATCAGGAGAACGACTGGGTCATTCACGAATACGATCAGTGTGTAGAAGATATTGAGGCTCTGGTCGAATACCGGTATCAGGATGCTTCTGATACGCTTACGTTCTTAAACCGGAGGACCGGAAAGGTTTTAACAGAGATTCCACTCCCGGACTGGACAGAAGAATATCCGTATGCGGGTAAAGTAGAATACGCAAACAGTATAAGATATGATGTAAAGACCATGCAGTTACAGGTTGAACCATGGATTTTGCTTGAAAATTCGCTGCCATACTGGCCTGTTGCATTTGTATTTGATATTCAGTACCGGAACGGGGAATTTGAAATAGAGATAAATGATGTACAGTATGTTTCTATGGCAATGGCGATCAGAATGGGGTGTGAAACATGAAAAGGAGAAGACAATACAGAAATATCTGGCTGAATACAGTTACAGCAACAGTATTAATGATCATTTTTGTCATATTCCCGTTGTTTTTTATCCTGTGTTCCGAAGGAAGCAAGGTATTCCAGGTGTTAAGTGTTGTGGTAACCTTTGTACTGGCAGTTATCATCTGGAAACTCATTCGTGCATGGATACTCTGGATCGTACTGGATCAGTGTGATTTTGAATCCTATCGGATCTATCAGGAAAGGATCCTGCGCATGAAGCGAAATCGAAATAACGCGAAGCTGTACCTTTCGATATTCCAGACTTATCTGGTGTTAGGATGTCATGACGAGTGTCAGAGTGTGATCGATGAACTGAACCGGCTCCATGAAAAGCTGTCAGATCTGCAGAAGATCAATTATCAGTTATTATATATTGACTATTTATCGGTTGAAAAAGGGTATCCGGCATTAAAGGAGGACATTGAAAAGGCGGCGGAAGCCTTTGCCGGCCTGGAAAAGCTTCCGCAGGAGAGAAAGGACAAATTGCAGCTTTCCATAGCGATACGCAAAGCGTTTGCGGAGGAACAATGGGAGACCGCTGTTGAGTATTTGAAAAGCAGTCAGAAGTCTACTGTTTTTGAAGAGGTAAATCATGCGTTTAGTCTTGGCAAATGCTATGATGCGATGAAAAATGAACAGCAGGCGGCACAGGAATATGAATTTGTTCGAAAATGGGGCGGCAACACCAGATATGTTGCTCTGGCAAATACTCTGCTGACTGCCAGGTCTTCCGACGATATCAGGAAGCCGGAGGCATCAAAAAACGGATTGCGCAGTATTGCCGGAAATCTGCTGGCCGCCGTCCTGATTATAGTAATTACTCTTTCCGTAAATTATTATAGTCTCCATGGAAGCAGCATGCTGGAGGTTTATCAGAAACGCTATCTGGCCGGAGGAGAAGGAGGGACAATTCTTTATTCAGAAAAGGTTGGTGATTATGAAATAGCAATCCTGGATGCAGATGAAGAAATCGTTTACTGCTTATTTCAGGTATCTTCTCAGGCATCCGGCACCCGCTACAAAATGGTTCGATCCTTTCATACAGAGCAGACTCTGAGGGATCAGGAAGCAGAACTGGAACAGCTGGAAAAGGTATTCTCATTCTCAGAAAGTGAGAGCGAATTTTATCAGGAAAGTGCAATCAAAAGGAACGTACGGGCGGTCATAACCGGGTTCTATAAAGACAGTAATTTCTTTTTGCGTGAGACCTTCCCGTGTATAGGTATTTCCTGTTATCCTGAAGTTGAACATGTAACAGTAAACGGGCAGCAGGTGAATGTAGAAATGATCAATATACCGGGAGAGCAACAGCCGGTCTGTCTCTGGCGGACAGAGCCGCTTGATCTGAACGGAAAAATACAGGTAGAATATGAAGAAAACAGTGAAGAGGATATACCGGAGCGCGATGCTGACGATAAGCTGAGCGAGGAAGATCTGGTATGGTATATGGATCTTTGGGCAGAAGCTCTGGAGCCGCTTATGGCGGAAGAGGAATCTAGGCAGCTAGACCATATGGAGTGGGATGAGAAAATCCGGCTCTATATGGAATATGACTGGATCAGTGATGAACGCATTGGCAGGACTATGGCATATGTTAACAACTGGCTCATGCAGCTTGCCGATCTGAATCTGGACGGACAGCCGGAGATGCTGGTATCGGAATGCTTCTTAAATATGGATGAGGATATTACACATATCTATACAATAGAAGATGGAGAAGTTATCTATTGCGGAAAAATCATTGCAGGGCCGGCATATCAGGATAATGATTTTTTTGGCGGGCTGGATTATCTGCCGTCTTATTATATTGATGTATATCAGAATGAGGCAGGTGAATTTCGATATCTCAGTTGCGAGGACTGCTTGTATTCAAGCGGATATTATCAGATATATGTAAGTGATTTTGATGGGACGGGTATTTGTGCCGAACCGGCATTTGCGATCGGATATACTTATGATGCACAAGATAGAAAGGTTTTCAGCTATACAACAGGGGATTGGTTGAACCGTGATAATGAAGTGGAGGATGATGAGCATTGTTCTGCATTTGAACAGATGATGGAAGGGTATATGGAAGGATATGAAAAAATAGATATTGATTTTGCAGTATCCGGATATCGTGTACCGGCATTTGCAGGAGAATTGCCGGAGGAACAGAAGGAAATTGTGAGGAAGAATATCATGGCAGGATTTGCGCAGGTGCTGGAGTATAATGGTACTGCCTTATATTATTAATACAGTAAGAAACATGGAAGTAGAATTAAAAAGAGTAAAAAAATATTGCATTTTACAAAAAGTCTGTTATAATTATTATAAAATTTCTAAATATTCAAATGAATAATAATTCAATCCAGTTATCGAAAAAAATTTATACAATCCATTTTGAATTTATTGAATAAAGGAAAATAATGTGTTACACTAAAGGGAGAATACATGCATAAAAAGCAAATGAATAAACCCTTTGAAGAAGAGTATTATCATTTTTCTCTGCACCTTCGACTATTATGGAGAAGGAAGACATATCTATACCTTTGAGAACCGGTGCCGGGAAAATCTTAAGCTCAGCTTTGGAGATGAGACGATTAAGATTATTTTGAATACAAAGGGAACACAGAAGGATGCTTCCCGGGAACTGCTCGATTTTCTTACATATATAGAAAGCGGGAACCCCACCGATGATTATACACAGGAATTGGAGAACGAGATTAACAGGGTGAGAGGAAATGAGGAAAGGAGGCTGGACTATATGACACTATATCTGAAACAGCAGGAAATCTATATGGATGGAAGGGAAGAGGGGAAAGCAGAAGGAATTGCAGCCTTGATTGAAATTTCACAGGAATGGAGGAAAACACTGGAAGAGACCCGTAAGGTTATTGTGGAAAAGTTTTCTTTGAATGCAGTTGAAGCAGAGGGGTACATGAAAAAGTATTGGAAGTAAAGAACAGGAACAAGGCCGGGATCTGATAACGGATTTCCGGCTTTTTTTGCGTTTTATTTCAATATAAAATTTAATTTTGAATCCCGCTTGACATCTGTGAGTCAATATGTTTTATTACTAATAATTATATAACGAATATTATACAGGAGATTATTTATGCCGCCAAAATTCAAAATTACCAAAGAGATGATCGTCGATGCAGGTGTTGAAATTGTCCGTGAAAGCGGGATTGAAAGCATCAACGCGAGGACGATTGCCAAACGCCTGAACTGCTCTACCCAGCCGGTTCTGTACAGCTTTAAAACGATAGAAGAGGTCAAGTGTGCGATCTATGAAAAGCTGGATCATTATCACACAGAGTATCTGATGAACATACAGGATGAGGATATTCTGCTTGGCATAGGTCTGAATTACATTCGATTTGCTATCCGGGAACCCAATAGCTTTCGCTTTCTGTTTCAGTCGGGCTATGCGAAGGAAAACAGCCTGCTTGAAATGGTGGAATCGGAGGAACTCAGGCCGGTTCTTTCGGTAATGCAGCAGGCCATGGGAATGACCGCAGAAAGGACAAAGGAGATTTTTCTGACCATTGCATTATTTGCGCATGGTTATGCAAGCATTATTGCCAACAACGCATTGGAATTTGATGAGAAGGTGATCGCAATGCATCTGAAACGGGCATACCGGGGAGCAGTGCTGGCGACGGAGGAGGCTGCGTATGACCGGTAGAAACATAACGGTTAGTCTTATCATGGGCATATTGCTTTTACATTTGACAGGCTGTACCGGGGATACGGGCCAGGAAGTGAAAAAAGAAATGGAGACATCCGGAGGGGTACAGAAACAGTCAGAACAAACGGAATCACCGGAACAGTCGGAGCTGCCGGAGGTATATTCCGATATGGAGGAGGTAAAAGCGCTTGAGCTGCCGGAGGATATGCTGGCGTACTGGATGGTACTGACCGGAAGGAAGGCATTTGTCAGTACGGATGATGAATATCGGGAATTCTATTGGGACGAATACTGCTGGACCTTTGGTGAACCGCAGATTCCCCGCAGAGCAGATGAGTTTATGCTTGTAGATATGAATGGGGACGGGGCAGATGAGGTCGTATTGTATTGTTTGCCGGAATCTACGCAGGTTCTGCATTATGAGGATGGTGTTGTATATAGCTACCAGTTTGTGTTCCGGGGAATGAAGCGGATTCGTACAAATGGAATCTATGAGGGTTCCGGTGGTGCGGCAAGCACCGGTTATTACAGGCTTACGGAATTGAATGCAAGCGGGTATGAAGAAGAAATACTGACCCGGCTGGATAATGGATATTATGAAGTGGGAGGAAAGGAGGTATCGTATGAAGAATTTCTTGACTATGGATTACAGTACATAGAGTCGGTTGAATTGGCAGAAACTGTGGAGTTTACAGATGCGATGCTGGATACTGCGCTGCTGGGGGATCTGCCGGAGGAGGATCTCCGTATCGTGAAGCGGATTCCTGCAGATGGAGAAAAAGCGCTGGCGGTCAACGAGCCGGGTATGGGAATGCATAAGATGATGTTCTGGCTTGTGGCAAATGATCATTGTGAATTTATCAGCACGGATGACAGGGACTACAGGGAGCAGGAGTTTTATCTGAAGGATTTCCGGAGGCGTCTTGGAAGCGATGCATTGGACTACCATGTGAACCGGTTCGCACTGGCTGATCTGGACGGGGATGGAAGAGATGAGCTGCTGCTGGAGTGTGATCCGGAGGTAATTCAGGTGCTGCATTTTGAGAACGAAGTATATTATCCGGAATATGGAACGACTCCTGATAAAGGCCGGATCTATAGTTATCAGTTTCCGGCCGGAGAGATACGGGGAATCCGCAGAGACGGGGTTTATCACAGGTACGGGAGCAGTTCCAGATTCGCCTATCACAGGATCACAGAATTTAATACCGGAGGGTATCTGGATGAGACAATAGCAAGGTGTTTTAACGGTCGCTATGAGGTAGAGGGAGAGGAGGCATCGGAGGAAGAATTCTATGCCTATATTGAATCCCTTGGGGATGGAGAGCAGATAACGTTTATGGATTTTACGGAGGAGAATCTGGATCGGTATTTATTGGGGCAATAGTCAGATTTTAAAATTTCGTTTACTGTATCCAGAGATTATTTCGAAGGCAGGCGGGCGGTTTCTATGAGGATGAATACAGAAATGTCCGTATTGGAGGCGTATATAGAAAGCTCATATAATATAATTGTACAGAATGCCTATCTATGTTATGATATACCACAGAAGAATCCAGGGGATTTACTATATTACAGATAGGGAGAGTACAGGCATGAATACGTTAAAGACAAAGGTAGTATGTTTAGTTGTGATCTGTTCCATTGTATCCATTGCCGTTTGCGGAGGCTTAAGCCTGCGTGAGACGTCAAAGATGTCGAATCAGAATGCAGAACAGATCATGTCCATGCAGTGTGAGAACAGCAGTCAGAAGATCAATACCACACTGAGTCAGGTGGCGCAGTCAGTGGATACACTGGCGGAGATCGCAGTGCAATCACTGACGGATTTTAAAAAGTTTCAATCCAGTAAGGATTATGTAGAAGAATATACCAGAGCATTAGAGCCGGTGGCGTTAGAGTGTGCCAACAATACGGAGGGTGCTTTGACCTATTATATCCGGTATAATCCGGAATTCACGGAACCGACCTCCGGTATCTTTGCAACCAGAGAATCTGCAGATGCGGAATTTGAACAGTTGGTGCCTACGGATTTCAGTATGTATGATTCTGATGATGTGGAACATGTAGGCTGGTATTACATACCGGTGCAGAACGGGGAACCAACCTGGATGGACCCATATCTCAATTCCAATATTAATGTATATATGATCTCTTACGTGGTTCCGATTTATGTGGATGGCGTGTCTGTAGGAATCGTAGGTATGGATATTGAATTTACCAGTATTGAAACAACAGTCAGGGACGCTGTCGTATACGATACCGGTAAGGCATTTCTTCTGAATTCGCAGAATCAGATCGTATATCATCCGGATATTGAATTTGGAACTGCTCTGAGCGATATGAACGACAAGGGACTGTCCACCCTGACAGCAGCGCTGGAGGACAGCAACAGGGCCGGAGCTGCGATTCACTATTCACGAAATGGGATGAAGAAGGAAGGATATTACCGGAATCTGGAGAATGGCATGAAGTTCGTACTGGCAGCACCGCGGTCTGAGCTGCAGTCAGATGCCAACCGGATCGTGAAGGTCATACTGGTAGCAGGACTGATCGCAGTTATCTTTTCTGCAATGGTAGGATTTCTTCTGAGCAATGGAATTGCGTCTCCGATCCGGCAGATGACAGAGATCATTCGAAAGATTTCCTCCCTGGATCTGACACGGGATGAGCGGATTGACCATTTAAGCAGGATGAAGGATGAGACGGGAGCCATGTCCCGGGCAGTACAGGAAATGAATGACCGTCTGCTGGATATGGTTCAGCAGTTAGAAGAAACCGGGGTTGTAGTCATGCAGAATGCAGGACAGCTGAAGGACAGCTCCGAAGGCGTCAGTGAGATGTGCAGTGACAGTTCTGCAACTACCCAGGAGCTTGCTGCCGCCATGGAGGAGTCCTCTGCTACAACGGAAAATATTACACATAATATTGAAACAGTAAATAACAATGCAAAAGAGATCATGTCTCTTTCCATGAATGGAGAGACGGATTCACGGCAGATACTGGAGAGAGCCCAGTCTCTGAACACCACTACTACGCAGGCAGCGGAGCGGACCCGGAGCATGTACGAGCAGGTACGCAGGGAGACCGAGGCTGCCATGGAGAAATCAAAGGCGGTAGACCGGATCAATGAATTGACAAAGACCATTTTAGAGATATCTTCCCAGACCAATCTTCTGGCGCTGAATGCTTCCATTGAAGCAGCAAGGGCAGGAGAGTCCGGCAGAGGCTTTGCTGTAGTGGCTGATGAGATCGGGAACCTTGCTACCCAGACGCAGGATACCGTCAGTGATATCGACCGGATCATCAAGGAAGTATACGAAGCAGTCAGCAGCATGGCAGACTGTTTGAACTCTTCGACGGATTTTCTGGAGAATACTGTTCTGGAGGATTACAATTCCTTTATCCAGGTAAGTGATCAATACGCAGCGGATGCCGGGAATTTTGAGTCCAGCATGCAGGAGATCAGTGAGGCGGTGGGAGGCTTAAGCTCCGCTATTGAAGAAATTACAGAAGCGATTGAGGGCATCAGCCGAATGACAGAGGAATCTGCTGCCGGAATATCCATGATCGCAGAAAAGACTTCTGAGATCGTACAGCGGATGTCCGATGAAGGGGAACTGGTCATGGTAAATCAGGAGAAGGCACAGGCGCTGGGTGAGATCGTAGGAAGCTTTACCATTGAATAGGACATGGAAGTTTCGGTTCGACAGATTTCTTTGACAGAAAATCTATTTCATGTTACAGTTAATGTATTCCTGTTCAGGAGTTGAAGCATTGTCTGCACAGCAGGACAAAATAAGGGAAAGAGGAGAAGAATTATGAGTGATGAAATGAACAATTATTACAATCAGGAACCGCCACAGGAAGAGGGAAAGGGCTTTGCGATTGCCGCACTGGTACTTGGCTGCTGCGGTCTGATCGCATGGTGTCTTCCATTGCTTGGATATCCGGTTACGATTGTAGGTATTATTATGGGTATACTTGGCATTAAGAAGGGAGCCGGAAAGACGATGGCGATCATCGGTCTGATCCTGTCCATTTTATTCCTTTTACTGACACTGGGAAATTCTATATTAGGTGTCATGCTGAATTTAAGTGAATTAAGTTCATATATGTAAAGCAGGAAAAGGATATAGGAAAGTTCCTAAAAATCGCTGTAGGCAGAATGCTTATAGCGATTTTTTATGTCTCTGATATAGCCACAGAGAACAGAATCCTGGTAAAATGCTATGTGTATGATTAAATAAGAAAGGAATATGTAATGGATATAAAGAAAATCAGTACAGAGTTTACTGTTTGCAAGCTCAGAAATTTGGCTGAAGTGAATTGGGAGGATACCTTTTGCTTTGTAGGAAAGACAGATGAGGAGCTTTCTCTGGTCTGTTCTACAAGATATGTCCCGTCAGAAACGATCGAGCGGGAGGATGGCTGGCGTGCCTTTCGTATAGAGGGAGTCCTGGATTTTTCCCTAATCGGAATTCTGTCGGAGCTTACCTCGCTTCTGGCAGAGCAGGGGATCGGGATCTTTGCGGTCTCTACCTACAATACAGATTATATATTGACGAAATCGGATCATTATACCGAAGCATTGACGGTGCTGGAGGATGCCGGATACCGTATTCTGGAAGCAGATGATCTTAACAACTTGCAGCAGGAATGCTATAATGAACAAAACAGATACAATATTACAGGATCAGGGACAGGGGAGAACATAGTATGAGAAAACGATACATTATCATCAGCATTATCATGAATCTGTTAGCATTGGCTTTGGTTCCGGTGAATCTATACCTGTTTGGTATGCCGGAATGGATCTCACTGCTGGTGGATGGCCTGGCAGCGGGCGCCCTGGTATTATTTTTCCTGCGGGGAAACGGTAAGCGGTTGTCAAAATCAGTTCTTACAGTGCTATTACTCCTGACGATCGGGTTATCACTCTTTGGCACCTATTGTAATCCATACTGGAACAGCCGGAACTTTCGTGCCTTTCCATATTCAGAGGCCTCTGATACCATTCTGACATATCAACAGGCAAAGGAGGACCTGGATGCATGTCTTCATTACCTGAAGAAGGATCATCCTATATTCCGGAACGGGATGCCTGCAGAGATTCAGGAGCAGTATGATGCGGCGATAAAGGAATTGCAGCAGGCAGATTCCATTGATGTGATGCTGGTATGGCAGAAATGCCAGAACATCCTTTCTGTATTAGAGGATGGACATACCTGTGCGTATCCCAACTCCCATTATCAGGATCAGTATTATCTGAATACGATCCAGACAAGAACGGATGCAGGGGATACGCTGACAGCAGTCAATGGAATCGAACTCAGTCAGTTGCTGGAGGAGAAATCCGACCTGTACTGCTACGAAGTGGAAAGCTGGGGAATCCGGCAGTTAAAGTCGGATTTATCAACCCTGGAGGGATTAAGGTTTCTGGGACTTACTGCAGTGGAGGGAATCGCATATACCTATGAGGATCCGGAAGGACAGCAGGATACCGTGACTTATTATAAAGATGATTTTGTATCATATGATGCCTATATGGAGTTGAATCAGGCAGAGCAGACTGCCGGCGAAGAGCATTCGAATGAAACAGACAGCTTTGTATCCTATACGATAGATCCGGATCGGAGTCTGGCAGTGTTGACCCTGACGGAATGTAAGTATAATGAAGAATACCGTTCCTGCCTGCGGGAAATGTTTACCGCAGTGAAGGAGCAGGGGATTGAGAATGTTGGGGTAGATATCCGGGATAACGGAGGCGGCAATTCTCTTGTAGTCAATGAGTTCATCCGTTATCTGGATGTAGATACCTATCGGGTGGATACCTGCCAATGGAGGCTGGGCATATTTAACCCGGATTTTGGCAGCGGGATAAATCAGAATCAGCGTTATGCAGATCTGACATTTGAGGGAAATGTATACGTTCTGACTTCCGCCGGAAGCTTTAGCTCTGCCATGATGTTCGCAGAATATATTAAGGATAATCAACTGGGAACACTGATCGGGGAAGCGCCCGGGAATACCCCTTCCGGATTTGGCGATATTGCCATCTTTCGATTGCCGAATTCCGGTCTGTATGTTCAGGTGTCTACCAAGGAATTCTTCCGGGCAGACAGGGAATGTAAGGATATCCTGGTTCTTCCGGATATAGAATGTAATGCAGAGGATGCAATGGAACGGTTGTATCTGGAACTGAATCCATAACCGAATATATGATGCCTGTTTTTCCCCGCTTTTTACAGCGGGGATTTTCTGCTGTGTTAACACCGATAGACAATTATGTTAATGCCGGTTGGTGGCAATCGGCTCATAGACTGATATAATGGAGAAAGGAGGTATGAATAATATGATAAATATGAATCTGATCGCGCTTCGGAAACAGTACGGGCTGACACAGGAAGAGGTGGCAGAGCGGATCAATGTATCGAGGCAGGCGATCGCAAAATGGGAAAAGGGAGACAGTATACCGGATCTCAGTAATTGTGTAGCACTGGCAAATCTGTTTCAGGTATCGCTGGATGATCTGGTCCATTATTCAGAAGAGGAGAATGGCATGCCGATTCCACCGAAGGGGAAGCATTTCTTTGGATCCGTTACAGTAGGAGAACGGGGACAGATCGTGATTCCAAAGAAGGCGCGTGATATCTTCCGGATCAAAGCAGGGGATCAGCTTCTCATGTTTGGTGATGAGGAAAAGGGAATCGGGATCATACCGAAGCTTGATCTGGGGGAATGGATGAAGCTGATCGCAGGGAAATCTCATTCCGGTGAAGCACAGAAAAAGGGGAAGGGGAAACAGGTATGACAGAGAGAAAGCATTATATTGATAATATACGCTGGGTAACGGTATTGATCGTAATTCTATATCATGTGATCTACAGCTTTAATACAGTGGGAGTGATTAAGAATATAGGAGTAGACGGTATTCCGCAGATGGATGCAGTGTTAACCTTTGTCTATCCATGGTTTATGTGTCTGTTGTTCGTAGTCGGTGGTATGAGTGCAAGGTATTCTCTGGAACAGAGAACCGCTAAGACCTTTGCAAAGGAACGCGTCCGTCGGCTGCTGGTGCCTTCTGTCGCTGGTATTTTTATACTTGGCTGGATCGCAAGCTGGGTAACGAACCGGTATACAGATATGTTTATGGGAAACGGAGATATGATTCCGGGGCCGGTCAAATATATCGTTTATTGTCTGATGGGGATCGGGCCGCTTTGGTTTGCGCATGAGCTGTTCCTGGCATCTATGATCCTGTTGCTGATCCGTGCCATTGATAAAAAGGATAGATTATGGACCCTTGGCGAAAAGGCCAATATCTGGATCCTGCTCCTTCTGGTGGTTGCAGTATGGGGAAGCTCCTGGATTCTAAATACGCCACTGATCGAGGTATACCGGAATGGCATCTATATCTTTTTGTTCCTGCTGGGCTATTATGTATTCTCCCATGAAAAGGTAACAGATTCACTGGTAAGGTTTAAGATACCGCTTATGATCACAGCGTTGTTGACCGGTGTGGCATATGTGATCGTGCATTACGGAGAAAACTACGCAGATAAGGGACTGCTGCGAAGCTTCTTTACGAATACCTATGCCTGGCTCATGATCCTTGCGATCATCGGCTGTTTTAAGGCATGGTGTAACCGGGAAACGAGGTTTTCTCACTATATGACGGTGCGGAATTTTGGCTTTTATGTACTTCACTATCCGTTGCTGGTCATTCTTGCCTGGCTGATCACGACTTATTTAAAGCTTCCTATGCTCCTGAATTATATCGTACTTCTGTTGGCAGAGCTGATGCTTCTTCCTCTGCTGTACGAGGGTGTCAGCCGGATTCCGGGCCTCCGCTTTCTGCTGCTGGGTGAGAAAAAGAAGAACGAGACATAGTTTTTGAAATAGACAAGAGGAGCCGGAGTTAATCTTGAGTATAACGGAATAATATATTATAATTGTATAATAATCGCATTATACGTCAGATGCTAGATTGGTCAAGATTATATTGGATAAGGAGGAGGCTTATGGAGATAAAGTCCATAAAGGTATTAACCGGCATTACACTGGCGATCCAGTTTCTTGGTATCGTCCTTACTGTAATTTTAAGAGTCATGCAGGGGACGGGTTCCCTGTCTGCTTTTTGTACAGGCGGAATTCCGTTGCTTCTCTATGTATTGTTTTTCTGCTGGCTGTTCCGGACTTCTCATAACAATACCAGACTGTCTGCAGGTATCTTTCTGGGAATCGGAATCCTGCTGTATATCGGATGTCCATATATTGCAGTGTTAGAGAATATGATGGTCGCACATCTTGTAACTACGGAGGTCTTTGCCATGCTCGCGAGCTTTAATTCTGCCTGTTCCATGCTGTGCGGGCCTTTGTACGTCGTTGCCTTTGCTCTGTTCTGCTTTGCGGCAGGCGGATATTTCTGTTCTGCGGACTGCTATACAGAATAACACATTTTTCATTCTATTACAGTTTTCAGACATCTCATGACAGCGGGCTTGTCTGCATATGCTATATTTGATATTCTGATAAGAAAGCGTGGTGGCAGGAATGTTAAAGTTTGCAATATGTGATGATGAACCCTATATGCTCGAGGAATTATCTGCTCATCTTTCCGGATATATGAAAGCGAAAAACAGGATATCCTACACAGTCGACTATTTTTCAAATGGACGTTCTCTAATGGAAAGTGACTGTGCCTTTGACCTGATCTTTCTGGATATCCAGATGGAGCAGCCGGACGGGATGGAGATTGCCCGCATGCTGCGGCAGCAGAGCAATCAAAGCCTGCTGATCTTCGTAACAGTTCTGAAGGAATATGTATTTGACGCCTTTGAAGTGGAGGCCTTTGATTATCTGACCAAGCCTCTGGATTATGGGCGTTTCCGACGGACCATGGACAGAGTGATGCGTGTTCTGGAACAGCAGGCGGCAAAAAGCATTGTGATCCAGCGGGGAACCTCCTGTGAAGTGATCCTGCTTTCCCAGATTGTATATTGTGAGGTACAGGGGCGGAAGATTTATATCCATCAGAGTGACGGGCGGATCATTGATTATTATGATAAGCTGGAAGATTTCGAGCGGCGTGTGGACGGGCGGTTTTTTAAATGCCACAGGAGTTATCTTGTGAATCTTGACTATGTGCGCGGATGCAATGCCGGACAGGTCATTCTTTCCGGGGAGGATCGGATTCCGGTTTCCAGATTGCGGGAACGGGATCTGACACAGGCTCTTTTACATTATATGAAGGAAAGGGAGCCGTGATATGGATTATTATAGTTTCTGTCTGGATGCTTTTTCTCTCGCGGGACAGAGCATGATCCACATTCTGTTTATCAGCCGTTTTACAGGAAAAAAGCAGAAGGTATGGCATATCGTCATTTACTTTTTCCTGCTTTGTATGCTGGAATGGCTTGCAGGCAGATTTGCGATTACCGGGCTGTCTGGTATCGGTGCATTCATAGAATTGCTTATCTTATGCGGGATGAGCCGGTTTTTATTGGGAAACTCCGGTACCCTGTCCTGGGTTGCTGCGGTTCTGGCGATTTATATTACGCAGCTTTCTTTTGGTATCATCAATTCCGCGGAGGCAATGGCATTTCCCGGCCTGATCGGAAAGCCATTATTATATCCTATGCTTCTTCTGGCAACACTGGCCGCCTTTGCCATAAGCGCAGGCTCTTATAAGCTTGTTCTGAAATTTCTCTCTCTGGCTGAAGACAGCCAGACACCATATATTGGACTCCTGCTGTTTCCAGGTTTGTTTTTCTTTACTGCAGAGCAGTATATTCTGCATACCTCCTACCATATCCCGCCATCCACCCTTTCTCTGGCAGAGGCGGGGAAACACACTGCACTGTTGTTCCTGCAGATTCTGGGTCTGGGGGCGCTGCTCTGTACCCTGTATGCCTATCGGCGGATCTGCTGGGGATTTCAGGCACAGGCGGCGCTAAGCTCTCTGTCCCAGGCGTCTCAGGCGCAGAAGATATACATTGCAGAGGCACAGCTGCGATACGAGCAGACAAAGGCCTTTCGACATGATATAAAGAATCATCTGTCTGTACTGGACGGACTGCTGAAAAACGGAAGGCTGGAGGAGGGCAGAGCTTATCTGGAGAAGCTGGAAATAACTTCCTCCGGGCTTTCCTTTCCTTATCAGACAGGCAATACGGTGGTGGATATACTGCTGGGAGAAAAGCTTTCGCTGGCGGAAGCGGAAGGGATTATGGTAGAGCTTTCCCTGCTTCTGCCTGAATCCTGTGGAATTGATGATTTTGACCTGTGCGTGATCGTTGCAAATGCGCTGGATAACGCTATCCATGCCTGTCAGTCAGTGGAAGGAGACAAAATAATTCGTATCACTGGAGAACGCCAGGGAGATTTTTATCTGCTGACATTTGAAAACGCCTGTTCATCGAAGGCATTACCACCAGCCGGAATCGGACTTACCAACATCCGGACGGTGGCTGAAAAGTATCATGGTGCAATGCTGACAGAGAAAGCAGACCTGCGATTCTCACTGCATGTACTGCTGAACATTTCATTACATCCAGAGAGCATTTCGGGCAGGAAGCCTTGATATTCTGCGTTCAGACGATAAACTGGAGGTATGGCAATGCCATTACTATTTTAAGATTGGAGGATCAGGCAATGGAACCGATTTATGGAATGAAGCCCGGTACAGCATATCCGCCGGAGGTGGCAGCAGACAGAAAAGAGCCGGTGGAGGCCGTCGGAAAAAAAGAAGAAGCGCAGGAGCCTGCTATAAAACCTGTGAAGGACGAATATATTCCGGAGGGAAAGCAGGAGCCTTCCGGTCTCTATCGGATGGGGAAGGATCAGGATGGGAATCCCAAGGTCTATTTTGATGATCCGAAGCGGAAGAAATCGGATGATAAGGAAGAGGAAACCACCGGCAATACGGATCAGGTGGATCGTGAGATCCAGAAGTTAAAGCAGGAGCAGGAGGAGCTGGAACGACAGCTGAATATGGAAACAGACGAAAAGAAGATCAGAGAGCTGGAACAGAAGCTGGCACAGGTAGAGAATGAATTGGCCCAGAAGGACAATGAATCCTATCGACGTCAGCACACAGTATTCTCCTGATTTCAGTTGCCGGGAGCCGGGACAGATCCGACTCCCGGCATTTTTATTCCCGCACGCGAACCGGCGAAACTTGCAGAGCATGTTTCGCCTGGTTTCTGTATAACAACGAAAAAACAGTCCATACTCTTATTAGTTATATCCAGGTATGATAACAGGAACGAATGACCGGAGGAGAATCATATGGAATCAGTAAAATTACCTGTCCAGAATCAAAGCGGCTATTATGAAATACGTCTGGAGAGCATTGGCGGGCTGGGAGCAAATCTCTGTGGCAAGATGCTTGGGGAGCTGGGACTGCAGTATCTTGGTCTGAACAGTACCAGCTTTTCCAGTTATGGCTCGGAAAAAACCGGAACCCCGGTAAAGGCATATATCCGTTACGGGTCGATGGAGGAAGAGATCCGGGTGCATTCTCCGGTGACGCATCCGCATCTCCTGGGTATTTTTCATGAAGCCTTGTTAACGGATGAAAGCATTCTGGCAGGTTGTCAGAATGAAACACAGATTGTTCTGAATACAGAGCATGCACCCTGGGAGGCCGCTAAGCTGTATCGACAGATGTCAAATGTGGGGAAGGAGGATATGCGATCTGCCGGTCAGAGTAAAATTACAGGCAGACTGTGCTGTGTGCCGGCACAGAGGATCGCAATGGAAACCCACTCCCGGATCAATGTTGTTATGCTGGGAGCCATGGCAAGGGTTATGGGCTTTGTACCATTGGACACATTATATGATATCTGTGAAAAAACACTGGGGAAAAAATATCCTGAGGCGCTTGCTGCAAACTTGAAGGGAATTCAGAAGGGATATGAGGATGTGATCGTGGAACCAATGCGGACACCGGAATCAACGACAATGGCGGACGCAGAGATCAATCAGAAATCATCGGAATGGGGATATGCCACAGCGCCGATCGGCGGGATCAATCCCCGATATGGAAACAGCGTGATATCTGATCTGTCTCCCTCCAGGCAGGGATATATTCCCTTGTTTATTCAGGAGCGGTGCATTAATTGCGGTCTGTGTGATTCCACCTGTCCGGATATGGTATTCCAGTTTCAGAAGGGAGAATATAAGGGAAAGGAAATGATGGTCAATAAGGGTCTGGATTATTACCATTGCAAGGGCTGTCTTCGCTGTGTAGCAGTCTGTCCGGTGCAGGCGCTGGTAGCCGGTTTAGAGGCAGAGCATTCCCGGAAGGAATGGTTTATTCCCAATCAGGATCTGTTACGGAAACCGGATTATTACGAGAAGACAGGGCCGGATGGTTATGTTACCTCTGAGTCCTATCTGACGGAAAAGCGAATGGAAGGAGGTGAGGTCTGATGAAAGAACAGATCATGGAATATGCCAGCGGAAATGAAATAGCAGCTATAGCAGTCCGGCAGATCGGTTATGACCTGATGGGGTATTATCCGATCACCCCATCCACACAGATCGCAGAGAATCTGGATCTTATGCGGGCGGAAGGAAGTACGGATCTGATCATGATCGCGGCAGAAGGAGAGCATAGTGCGGCAGGAATCTGTTATGGTGCATCCGTAGGAGGCGGCAGAGTCTTCAATGCCACCAGCGCCAATGGATTACTCTATGCCTTAGAACAGCTTCCGGTACAGTCTGGTACCCGGTACCCCATGGTAATGAACCTTGCATGCCGGACGGTGTCCGGCCCGCTTTCCATCAAGGGGGATCACAGTGATATTATGTATATGCTGAATACCGGATGGCTGATATTCTTTGCTCATACGGTGCAGGAGGTATACGATTTTAATATCATTGCCCTGCGGCTGGCAGAAATGGTACGTCTTCCGGCGGTGGTTGCCTTTGACGGGTTCTTTACCAGCCATCAGAAACGGAGATGCTATCGTTTTGCTGAAGATGCTGTGGTCAGAGACTTTCTTGGCGAAAAGAAGGATCCGTATCCGTTCTTTGATCTTGAGCATCCCATTACCGTAGGATCTTATATGAATGAGCCGGATCTGATCAATAACCGCTATCAGCTGCATCTGGCCATGGAGGAGGCGGGAAAGCGGATACCGGAGCTGTTCCGGTCGTATCAGACATTATCCGGCAGAGAATACAGGGAATGGGAGGGATATCAGCATGAGGATGCAGATACCCTTCTGATCCTGCTTGGTTCTTCCTATGATACTGCACAGGCGGCGGTAGACCGGATGCGGCAGGAAGGTAAGCGGGTGGGTGTGCTTACCCTGCATATTCTTCGGCCGTTTCCTGCAAAGGAACTGTATGAGGCATGTCGTCATGCAAATTATATTGTAGTGGCGGACCGGCAGGACAGTTATGGCGCCGGAGGCGGGAATCTGTCCCTGGAGATCCGGGCAGCCATGCAGAGATACGGAGGTACTGCAAGGATAAAAAGTATCGTATATGGTCTTGGCGGTAAGGATTTCTATGTTGAGGATGCGATTCACATGCTGGAATGGGCGGCGGAAGAAAACGAAGCGGACTTTTGCTATTACGGGGTGACATCGGGAAGTCAGGCGGAGCAGGTACAGGAGGAATTCTTTGCTCCTCTGACCAGGGAAAAGACCGATCTGGGAATTACGACAAAGACTCTGAATGCTACGACTGCCGTTCCAAAGAGACTGGCTCCCGGACATGGGGCCTGCCCCGGCTGCGGCATTCCGGTGAATCTGAACCTGCTTCTGCGGGTGATCGAGGATCCGGTGGTTCTTTTATTCCAGACCGGCTGCGGTATGATCGTAACAACACCTTATCCCAAAACCGGTTTCAAGGTTCCGTATCTTCATAATCTGTTTCAGAATGGAGCCGCCACCCTAAGCGGACTGGCAGAAATCTGTTACCGGAAGCAGCGCAAGGGAGAGCTCCCTCATGGAGACATTCTGTTTATCATGGTAAGCGGGGATGGCGGTATGGATATCGGTATGGGTTCCGCCATTGGAACTGCCCTCCGGGGGCATCGTCTTCTGTTATTTGAATATGATAACGGAGGATATATGAATACCGGGTATCAGTTGTCCTATTCCACACCGAAGGGGGCAAGAAGCGCTACCTCTCATGTGGGAGAACGACAGTATGGAAAGACATTTTTTCATAAGGACATGCCTCAGATCATGGCAGCGGCCAATATTCCTTATGTGGCAACGGTAGCGGAATCCAATCCGGCGGACTTTATGAAGAAAGCGGAAAAGGCGGCGGAATATGCAAAGGAATACGGAGTTGCGTATGTAAAAGCCCTGTCAGCCTGTCCGCTGAACTGGAATGATAAGCCGGCAACGGAGCGGAGTGTGATAGGCGCGGCCGTGGACTCCTGTTTCTTTCCTTTATATGAGGTGGAGTGCGGGAAGACCCGCTTAAGCTATGATCCGGAACAAAGCGGTAAGAAGATACCGATCATAGACTGGCTTACCATGATGGGACGGACAAAGCATCTGGGAAAAGAGGAATACAAAGACATTGTAGAAGAATTACAGATGGAGGTGGATCGGAGATTCCGGAGTATTAAGGAAAAATCAGAGCATCCGTTTTTGTAAAAGAGAATAAAATCCGGAAAAATCCGGAAGAATGATAATAATGAATCAGAAGGGAGTTAATAGTATGGCAGTTGATTTCAAGAACAGTGAGACAAAGGATAACTTAATGCGTGCATTTGCAGGAGAAAGTCAGGCAAGAATGCGGTATACACTGGGGGCACAGGAGGCGAAAAAGCAGAAACAGCAGGCCATTGCCCAGGTATTTATCTATACTGCAAACCAGGAAAAGGAGCATGCAGAAATCTTCTATAAGCACCTGAGTGAGCTGGGAGGCGAGACAATTCATATTGATGGCGGCTATCCGGTGGATATCACGAATGATCTGGCAAAGCTCCTCCGTATGGCGCAGCACAACGAATATGAGGAGCATGATGATGTTTACCAGCGGTTTGGCGATAAAGCGAAAGAGGAGGGATTTCTTAAAGTGGCAGCCTCCTTTCATATGATCGCCGAGATTGAAAAGTATCACGGAGACCGGTTTGGAAGGTTTGCAGAATGGCTGGAGCAGAATAAGCTTCATGTTTCAGATGTTAAGACCGGATGGATCTGTCTGAACTGCGGTTATATCTATGAAGGAGAAGCAGCACCGGAAAAATGTCCGGTATGTGATCATGATAAGGGATATTTTATCCGGCTGGAGTTATCACCGTTTGCAGAAAAACAGGTATAATGCATTAATAAAAGGGAAGGGATGCCGGTAGTCCGGCATCCCTTCCCTTTTTAAAAGAGGGTATCACATTAATAATTTTCCAGCAGGGACTTATAGAATTCGCAGTAATCCTTCCGGTTCTCAGCAGTAAATGACATGGCCTCCCTTGGATGGCGGTTCAACTGTCCGGTAAACATATACTGGAGGTCATAGCCCCATACCACACCGTCTTCCTTTAACGGTATCATATACTTCTCAATAAAGGTGAGAAGACTGTACAGGCTGTATTTCGGGTTCTTTAAGAAGCCAAGCAACAGTTCCATGGCACAGTTGCCGGCCCCCCGGCCCATTCCCTGTGCGGTAGCGTCCAGATAGGAGACGCCATAGGAAAGGGTTTCAATGGTATTGGCAAAGGCCAGATTCTGATTGTTATGCGCATGAAAGCCCACCTGTTTGCCGGATTTCTCTGCATATTCCAGATAAGTCTTTGCCAGGGCAGAGGCGCTTTCCGGGTAAAGAGAACCATAGCTGTCTACCAGATAGATCACATCGACACTGGAATCTGTCAGCATATCCAGGGCTTCCTCTACCTGATTTAAGCTGGCCTGGGAGATGGCCATGATATTACAGGTCGTTTCATAACCAAGCTCATGAAAGTATTCGATCATTTCGATGGCGGCAGGGATCTGATGAATATAGCAGGCAACCCGGACCATATCGATCACGCTTTCGCTTCTTGGCAGGAAATCTGTTTTAAAGTCGCATCTTCCTACGTCTGCCATAACAGCAATCTTCATATCTGAGATATTGTCACCCACAATGGCACGGATATCCTCCTCATTGCAGAATTTCCACTTGCCAAAATCACTTTCCTTAAACAGATTTTTACTGGCTTTATAACCGAATTCCATATAATCAATACCACTTCGGATATTGGTTTTATACAGTTCGCGGACAAATTCATCCGTAAACATGAAGTTGTTGCAAAGTCCGCCGTCCCGGATCGTAGCGTCAAGCACCTTGATATCCGGTCGCACGCCCATTAGATTTCCTTTTCTTGCTTCCATTTTCATTCTCCTGTGCATTTCATTCTATTGGTTTTGCATTCTATTCTGCCTCAATACTTTACTGCGCTAAAGCAATGAAGCGACATAACGTATTGTAGCACCAGGAAAACCATTTGTCAAATCCTAATTTGACCATTTGCGTGTTATTCTTTTTGTTTTATCCGTTCCCAACAGATATACCAGGATTCCGATACCTCCTGCGGCAGCCAGCAGATATCCGCTACAGATCAGCAGTCCATGCTCCTTCCGGACAAAGCAGGATATTTCATACAGCGGCAGGAAGGAAAACCAGACCGCAGGGGTGAGCCCCATTGCGTTCAGTACCAGCGGGATCAGCAGAATCAGGCTGCTGACAGATAATGCCGGAAGGTGTATGCGTAACTGATCGGACAAGAATAATGTGATCAATGCCATGGCGATCAGTACAAGAGACTGGACCAGCATTCCGATGACCAGCCAGAGGATGACCGGGACAGTAAGGCCGGTTTCCAGGTAGGCAGGAATGGTTTTTAGCAAAGCCAGGCCTCCGCACAGCGGATAGGTATGGTTGATCTGTATCATCCGGCAGATCCAGGGTACCACACTGATAAGAAAAGCATAGATCATGCTGATCAGTACCTTGCTGCGTTTCACCTGAACGCGTCCGAGAAAGGATGCAGATAGCAGATGCCAGGATTGTTTCTGATGCTCCATGGCCATTCCGTTGCTGAAGCCAAGCAGGATGCAGAGTGTCAGAAGGATCAGGTTGATCAGGGAATCTGCTTCATTCACATCGAACAGATACAGCCAGCCGGTATCATAGACAAAGGAACCGCCTGCCTCCCGGACAGCGTCGTATTGCGACAGAACCCGTTGAAAGGCAGGATAGAACGCAAGCGTATCGTAGTATGGAAGTTTCATGGAATCTCCTGCGTCCGCACTGATCTCACTGGAGGCGATCATGGAATCAATCCGTTCTATCTGGGAAAATGCAGTATCATACAGTTCCTTTTCTGCATTTATCAGCTCTGTTTTCTCACGGGTAAGAGGGCCTTCCAGCTGCAGCATGATATTCTGGTAATAAGTCTCTGCCGGCGTCAGATCATATTGAGTGGAAAAGCAGCGCCATGCGATCAGCACAGAAAAGGCCAGCAAAACAATACATCCCCTGTTCATGATAAGGAGCTTGTAAGCCTCATGACGAGCCAGAGAGCTATGGGGACGGAAGGAAAACAGGACGGGGAATCGCAGCTTCCTTACTTCCCAGTTTCGGCAGCGGATAAATGCCATCACAGTCGCAGCAGTTAAGACCGCCAGATACAGCAGCAGAACCACAAGGGCAGCCGCCAGCCTGGATACGGGGTATCCAAAGAAATTCAGATTCAGGTATTCGCAATAGAGATGATCGGTATTCATAAGTCCCGCAGGATTCAGATATTTCAGCCAGTTCAGGGAAGAATAGGGAGGGATCAGCCAATACAGCAGCAGGCATGTCATGATGCAGCCGCAGCAGACCAGGTATGGCAGAAAGCTATGCTTCGACAGAATGGATAGAAAGACGATCCAGGTACCGGTCAGGAACAGGATCCATGCCTTTGTCAGGACGCAGAGCAGGATATAGGTCAGGAAATTAACGGAAAGGCTGCTTTCCATCAGAGGTGCTGCTGACTGGATACTGGAGAGCAGATTCCCGGTTCCTGTCGTAACTGAAAAATACAGCAGATTCAGTCCATACATCAGGAAGGTTATGATCAGAACAGAAATACAAAGTGCCAGCAGTCTGGCGGCAATGCTATGACCCCGACCCAGGACTGTTGTTCTGGTAATGTGAAACAATCCCTTTTCCTTTTCTTCACAGATCAGTCCTCCTGCCACGATCAGGACAGCCAGAATCAGCAGGACATCTGTAATGCTGTTTTGAGAAGCGGATACGATTCCTTTTGAAGGACGGAATTCAATACGGGTATTGGAAAGACCGGCATAATCTTCCGCACTTTTTTTTATGTTACGGCTGGAGAAGCTGTTTTCATCCCCCGCAAAGATAGAAATACTGCCTAAGCTGTCCTTTTGCTCCTGGATACCGGACAGATAATCGGAATAAGAAGCAACCTTTGTAATTTCCTCATAAATTTCTGAAATGAGTGACGTTTCCTGTTCCAGGGATCCGGTATAGATCAGGTAGCTTCCTTCTGTAAAGGCATCCCGATATTCCTCCAGAATACCGGGGTGGGCTGCCTGCTCCTGTCTGGCAAGCTGATCTCCCATATCAGTTCCCCAGGACTGATAGGCAAGGATATCCCGGACCAGGCAGATATTCTGAATGGTATCATATAAGCGTTCTACATATTCCAGCTTCTCTGTTTCTGTCATGCCTGCCAGATCTGCCTGAATATCCCGATAGGCGGACAATTCCGGACGATTTCCATCTGAAAGATTTGTATACCACAGCAGGAAGAGATTCAGGATCAGAAGCAGGAGAACGGAGATCAGCGTGCTTCGCTTCTTCCAGATTTTAGCCAGTTCAAATAATATAAGCCGGATCATGATGCATCACCTCCGAATATCTGCATATATACGTCTTCCAGATCCTCGACATCGCCATAGTGTTGGCAGAGATTGGTTACCGTGTCCTGTGCGATCAGCGCTCCGGCCTTCAGGATGATGATCTGCGTTGCGATGGACTGGATATCTGAAACCACATGAGTAGCCAGGAGAATGATCTTTCCCTCTGACAATTCCTGGATTTTTTCCCGGATACGGATCCGTTCCTTCGGATCCAGTCCGGTGGTCGGCTCATCCATGATAAGCAGCTGCGGATCTCCCATAAGTGCCTGGGCGATCAGAAGACGCTGCTTCATACCGCCGGAGTAGGTACCGATCTTCTGGTCTAATACCGGCAGGAGGTTTACATGCCCTGCCACCCGGTCGATCTCTTCCGGCTGCTCCTTTTTTGAAATATTCTTTAATGTAGCCATATAGCTCAGGAAACGTCTGCCGGTAAAGCTTTCATAAAGCCCCTGCTGCTGGGGTGCATATCCCAGCAGCTTCCGGTATTCCCTGCCCAGTGTTCGGATCTCTGTATCATTCCAGTACAGCGTTCCACTGTCCGGAAGCAGATTATCGGAAATAATATTCATCAGGGTGGATTTCCCTGCACCGTTTGGACCCAGTAATCCATAGATTCCGTTGGAGAGTGACAGGGAGAGGGGTTGCAGTGCAGTCTTATCACCGTACTGTTTTGAAATATTTCTGATCTCCAGCATTGTATCACTCCCCCTTCTCGATCATGGTGATCGGACGATAGTTGGCTTTGCCGGTATAGAGATCCTGCTTCGCGATCAGAGCGAATTTATACTGTGTGATCTCATAGCTTTCATCTTCATGTGGAATTGCTTCATAGTCATAGACGACCAGAAAATCATCCTTCCGCTCTCCGTGGAATTCCAGAGGCCAGCCGAGAGACAGGTTCTGGAGCCTGCTGTCGCTGACCGTTCCGTCTGTCCGGTTTACGAAGTGCATGACAGAATGGGAATCCCATCCGGTACAAAGCAGGACATCTGCAAAGCAGTATTGAATATAGTTTTCCTTTAGATCAGCAAGGACACTGACCTCACCGGTGATCAGATCGATCTGTCGGACGCAGTCCTCGCCTTCTATGGAGGCATACAGCATATGACCCTGCTGCACATAGGAATTCAGCGGATCATTTGGCAGGGAATATACGGTCTGAATGGAATGATCGGTCAGGTTCAGAATTGCAATTTCAGTTTTGGAATGATTGTACGCATCTATGTAGGCATCATCATCCAGGATTTCATCCGTTGACAGTTCGTGGTCAAAGACGATCCGGTTCAGAACGAGAGAGGAATCAAAGCAGCCCAGAATATCCCACTGTGTATCACCCTCCGTGGGATCAAACTCATATATGATTTCCGTCTTCCAGTCAGAAGGAGAAAGGCGCACCAGCTTACGTTCCGAAGCGGTACGGCGGGTGGCCGTATGATTCAGCTGTTCCGTGGAAAGCTTCTTGGTCACAAGGTATATACCGGTGTCATCACCAAGAATGATATTGGACTCCGTTGTCAGACCTGCTTCAAATTCATATACTTTCTCCCTGCCTGTTCCATCCAGATTCATACGGTACAGTGTGCTGGCCTGCTCCGGTGCAGGGGAGCCGGAAGGGTCTGACATCATTTGCATGGTAATAGAACCGCTGTCATCATATTCTGCGCTTAAGAGATAAAGTGAATCATTATATAAGAACAGGCGGCAAGCATAGGCAATTTCGTCCATCGGAAAGACAGCAGCGCAGTCCCTCGTATCATGATTACAGCTGGAATTGCTGCATAGATAGATCTCCTGTTGCGTTTCGAAATCCATATACATAAGCCGGAACGCGCCCGAACCGTCCTTCAGTGGCGTTTCACTGTCAAGTAGATAATAACGTCCATTTTCATTGACGCAATCGGCATACAGGTCATCGTACAGCGGTCGCAGGGAACCGGTCTCCGGCAGCCCCGCTTCGCTGTTCAGGGCTTCCGCCGGTATATCGGTAACGTTTAATCCGCCTGTGTTCTCCTGATTCATATCGGGTTCGTTGGCCTGGCATCCGGTCAGCCCCATAAGGATTGCGGATGTCAAAATGGTAGCAATACATATTCTGGTCTTCATAACATAACGTCCTCCTTTTTCCCGGATCATGCTTCAGGCAGCGATCCGGAGATTTCATGCTTTGTACGGAGCGTGGCAGCCATGCTCCGATACCTGATGATAGGATGTTATAAAAGACCGGTCAAAAAACAGTCAAGGAATCTTTACTAATTTATTGCGATTGTCACGGTGACAACTGCGCCGGCCGGCGATTGATTGGCAAGCTGTAATGCTCCGCCATGCTTCTGGGCCAGGATACGGCTTACCGGAATTCCCATGCCCAGATGCTCCTGTGATCCGTCTCTGGAAAAGTCTATGCTGGGAAGCTGGTGCCGCGATCGTTTCAGATACTTCTCCGGAAATCCGGGACCATCATCGGATATGGTAATAACAAGGCTGTCATCGCATAAAGAAAAGGACAGAGTGATAGTCTGAACTGCATACCGCAGAGCGTTGGAAACTGTATTTTCCAGAATACGGTAAAGGATCTCCGTATCCACCATGCCGTTTCCTTTGGTTACCGTATTCGTAACATGAACCGTCCGGTTGCTCTGGGCTGCCATCAGAGTAAGGCTGTCTGTGATCTCATTCAGTAAACCCGGCAGGGAATGAAAGACAGGATGAAGCTCTAATTCCTCAAAGCGATTAATATCGCGGATGGAATCCGTATATACCTCCATCCGCCTGGCAGTCTGCTGCAGGTTCCCGATCATTTCCAGTGTTTTTTCTTCCGTGATCGTTCCTGCAGGGATATTCAGTGACAGATATTCCGTATATCCTTCAATAATTGCGATAGGGTTTCTCAGGTCATGGGCAACAGACGCCTGCAGCAGCTTCCGCTCTGCCAGCATATTCCATAGCTTCTGGTTGTTTTTCACAAGAGCTTCCCGCATTTTTTCAAAGGAGGCACAGAGGGCACCCATTTCATCACTACTGTTGTATGCGATGGAAAAGTCGAGGTTCTGCCGGGCAATGTTATCTGCCGCATCGGACAGAAGACATAGAGGTGTGTTCAGCTTCCATTGATAAAAGAGGATACTGCACAGTACGATCCCTGCTATAGAGTAAAGCAGTGGAAGCGCCACCATGAGTACGGAACAGCCGGTATATGCCAGTTTTCGCTTTGGCGTAAGTGCAGAATAGCTGTTCTCAATCTTATCAATGCGGAAGGTTCGCCTGACTTCCTGTTCCGGGTCAGAGGAGGTACTAAAGGGAATCAGTTGGCTGCTCTCATTCTCTATATTCTGATTCAATTCTACCAGTACCATTTCTTTTGCTTCTCTGCCATCGGCATAGGTTGTGGTGATATGCAGCATGACCTGATCAGAATCTGGCAGCAGCCAGGACTGGAAGGCCGCACAGCCCCAGATCGTAAGTCCTGACAGTATCAGAATGATGAATACCGTGCAAAGTACCATATAAGTAAACAGCTTCTTTAAGGATGCATGATGAATGATCGTTTTTAATTGTTCCATTTATACCCAATCCCCCAGACTGTTTCAATGTATTCTCTTCCGGTCGCTTCGGTCAGCTTTGCCCGGATCTTACGGATATGCTCCTTGATCACATTGTTGTTGCCCTCTGCCTCCAGGCCCCATACTGCCTCGTAGAGCTGTTCCTTATCAAAGACCTGATTCGGATTTGACATCAGGAATTCAATCAGGTCGAATTCGCGTTTAGAAAATACGATGTTTTTGCCGTTATAGGAGCAGGTATGCCGGGAAAGATTGATGATCAGGCCCTGAGATGTGATCAGCTTTGACGGTTGTCTGCTCCGTTCCTCCCGGCGCAGATGGGAAGCAATGCGCGCAGTCAGCTCCTGCAGGCTGAAGGGCTTGGTCACATAATCATCCCCGCCGGCCTGAAGTCCGATGATCTTATCGGCTTCCGTTACTCTGGCAGTCAGGAAGATGATCGGACATGCCACCTGCTCCCGAATGATTTTACACAGCTCCAGTCCGTCCATACCGGGCATGTTGATATCCAGCAGGATCAGATCCGGTTGTACCTGCAGTCTGGAAATGACCTCCTCGCTGCAGTAGGCAGTATAAGTGATATATCCGTTGTTTGTCAGATGATCCGATAACAGCTGGGTCAGCATGATCTCATCATCTGCGATCAAAATTTTTCGTCCCATGATAACACCTCCTGATAGTATAATAAAACCAGAAGGTCAAGGATTCGTCAAGATGGTGAATCTGTATGTCAGAAAGCATTTTGGCTATGAAAGAAAAGAAACAGGAGTTATAATATTTCTTGAACAGAAATACAGCTTGTAACAGAAGGAAAGGAAGGTTTTTTATGCCAGAGATTGAATGGATCCCATGTGGAAATGTGAATTGCTATATTGTAAGAGGGGACGATGGCAGTATCCTGGTCGATACTGCGAGAACAAAATATCGGGAACGGATCCTGGAACGGTGCAGACAGGAGGAAATCCGGCTGATCGTGCTGACACATACACATATGGATCATTGTCAGAATGCGGAATTTCTTGCCAGGCAGCTACAGGTGCCTGTTGCTGCAGCAAAGGAGGATGCTTCATTGATTCAGGATAATATGAGGCAGGAATTAAAGGCGGATACGCTGGCCGGGAGAATTGTCCTGGCGGCCTCCCTGGAAGCCTTCCGGAAGGATGAGATACCGTCCTTTGAAATTGATGTTTTTCTGAAAGAGGGAGATTCCCTTGAACAATATGGCGTTCCTGCCAGAGTGATCTCCCTGCCTGGACATACGGACGGTTCCATTGGCCTGGATGTAGAAGGAGGCGGATTGATCGTAGGAGATGCATTAATGAACATGTTTTATCCAACCGTTTCCATGCTCTACCATGACCGGAATGCAATGTTAGAAAGTGCAGAGAAGATCAGCAGACTCGGGGAACGAACCATCTATTTCGGACATGGCAGGCCCAGGAGGAACCGGAACTGGAGATAGATATCATCGCATTTCCCGGAAGGTGTCGGACAGATCACCAACCAGACTCCACTGGTGTTCCATATAACGCTTCAGGCTGTTCGCCCGTTCCTCGTAATCCGTATGAACTTTTTCCGGATCATCAAAGTGTTCGGCAATCGCACAGGCGGCGCAGTATCCGCTTTCCATTCCTGCGGAGATACCCTCTCCCATCGGATTCAGGAAGCCTGCCGTTTCTCCGGCAAAGAAGATCCGTCCGGTTCCGTAGATGACAGGACAGCCCGGCAGGATCCGGGGCATCAACCACTTTTCCGACTTTAGTTCTTTCCTGATATTTAAGTGATGTTGTTTCTTCATATATGCGATAAAGCGTTGATGATAGTCATGAATTTTGTTCATATCTGTGACAGAGACGCCCAGGATCAGCAGGCCATCCTTCACATTAAACCAGGCATCATATTCCGACAGCTCCGGCTGGAGATAAGCATAAAAATAATGGGGATCTAAATCGATGGTTCCCGAATAAAAGGTCTGGTAAGTTATGATATATTGCGGGTCGGCAGAAGGAAGCACCTTTCGTTTGAAGCATCCGGTTACACCCTCGCAATCCAGAATATAGCGGGCGGTTTCCCGGGAGGCCGTTGTCCCGCCAAGAAGAACCGTGACAGAATCCCTTTTTGTTTCACAGGAGAGCGCCATAGTGCCGTCCCGAAGCTCTGCTCCTGCGTTCACTGCCAGTCCGGTAAGCCAGTGATCAAAGGAACTGCGCCAGATATTCAGCCCCGGCTGTTTAAATGCATACTCTTTTCCTTTGTCATTGGTAAAGATCATCCCCTGATTTTCAGCAGGCGTACACATAACAGCTTCCGGAACCGGTTCTTTATAATAAAGAGATATCAGATGCAGGGACTTCTGTATTAGTATTCCCGAACAGGATTTGTACCGGGGAAGCAGGCACTTTTCCACGATCAAAACCCGATAGCCCCGTTCAGACAGTATTTTAGCAGCGGTACAGCCGGTCGGTCCTGCTCCTGTGATAATGACATCATACATATGAATCTCCTTTTTCTTTTGAACAAAATGAATTAGTAGCGATACGCACCTAGTCTATCACAAATGTACAGCCACCTGCAAGCAGTCACTGTTCTTTTGACGGAATATAGCTATACAGAAGGGGTGTACGGGAAGCTGACGCTGACAGAAAAGGCTTGTATAGTGAACTTGCACAAAGGAAAAGGGAAAAAATCAGTAATCCTATATATTTTCAAAATGCAATTCATATGATATAGTTAAGTTATAATTAAGTAATTGTATGCTAAACGTTAGGTAAAAATGAAAAGAGGAACGTATGAAGAAAGGATACAAAATTTTTCCGATCGTTCTTGCTGCCTTAGTGGCCATATCCGCTTTTTCTGAATCCGGATATCAGATTGTACATGGGTCTGAGACTCAGGAGAGCGATGCCGAAGGCAGGACGGAAATAATAGATGATTTTGAAAGGGGCAGGGTAAGCAACTGGTCGTGGAGCGGTGGCTGGAAATACGATGAGCGGGTGGAACTGGAAGCGGTTTCTTTTCTGGATGAACAGGTGCTGCAGTTAAATGTGGATTATACGCCTTATACTGCAGAGAGCTGGAGTGAAGCCAAGATCAGTAAGAATTTTGCACCGGCGCTAAACCTGTCCGGTTATAATTTTCTGATTGTAGATATCTACTATCCGGCGGACTGGGACGAGACGAAGCTTGGTGTGAAGTTCTTTTCGAACAGCGGACTGGATCAGGATGTTGTTATAGAGAATGCAGAGGATACAGGAGCGGGATATAAGAAGGGAACTGCAACGGTCAGGGTTAGTGCCTGCAGATCACAGTTTGCTGACCTGACAATAGGGATTGTTGGTAAATATGCGGATTTCTCCGGTCTGATCTATCTGGACAATATCCGTCTGGCGGAAAAAAGTGCCGGTGATGTATCCACAGCGATTACCCGGACAGCCGGATCCGGCACCCGGGCAGATTGGAGCGGTATGGAGCAAAAGGTTGAAGTAGTTGATAAAGATGCGATTGAGAAGACAAAAGAACTGTACGGGTATCTTCAGGCGCTGAGCCGGAACGACCAGGTACTGTTTGGCCACCAGAACGATTATCACAAGAAGGTTTCCCAGTCGGCACCAGAAGGAGATACCAAGGAACTGACCGGCAGCTTAAGCGGTATTTACGGTGTGGATTCACTGGCATTGACCGGTGTGGAGCTTGGCATGACGAATACAGAAGAGGCAATGAATGCAGTTGTTGCATATAGTAAAGCGGCGGCAGAGCAGGGGGCGATCCTGACGCTGTCTACCCATATGCCGAACTTTACGAATGAAAAGGTAAAGGCATCGGAGGATGGCGGATATGATTTTACGGCCTGTGATTTTAGTGAGTCCCAGGATTTAAGTAATAATTGTGCAGAACAGGTTCTGCCGGGCGGGGCTTATAATCCGCAGTTAAATGCCTATCTGGATGTGATCGCGGAATATGCGCTTAAATTGCAGGAGGAGGATATTCCGCTGATCTTCCGGCCTTATCATGAGAATAATGGCGGCTGGTTCTGGTGGGGTTCCGGTACCACAGTGGAAACCTATCAGGCACTGTATCAGTATACGGTTACATATCTGGAGGAAAAGGGCGTTCACAATATTCTTTATGTCTATTCTCCGAACGGGCCGTTTACAGATGCACAGGAGTATCTGGAGCGTTATCCGGGTGATGCATATGTAGATATTCTGGCCTTTGATTATTATGATGATTATAATTCCTATCCGGCACAGGCAGACAATGATTTCTTTGCCAGGCTGGAAACTACCTGTCAGCTGGTGTCCGGTCTGGCAGAGGAGAGAGGAAAGCTATCTGCTATTTCAGAAACCGGTGTCCGGGTGATGAAGGCGGATGGTTCTGACAGCGAGGGCCTGTTGCCGACCGGGAATCCGGTGGCAAAGAGGGTTACGGGAATCAACTGGTATCAGAAGGTATGCGACATTGCAGATGAGGCAGGAATGCCATATTATCTGGTCTGGTCGAACTTTGGAGACCGGAACTTCTATGTACCGTACAGGGTCAGCGATACCAGCGGTCATGAAATGGCAGATGATTTTATAGAATTTTACAATTATGATAAGTCCATATTTGCCAATGGTACGGGCTTTTATCAGGCAATAGAGGAACCGGAGGCGACAGAGGAAGACGGAACGGAGGACGTTGCTATAACAGAAGTATCTTCGGAAGGACAGGATACGACTCCGGAGCAGGAAGATCAGACCGGGCCAGGCCGGGTATGGATGTACGGTATTATTGCTGTTGTGATCCTGGCAGGAATTGCAGGAGCGGTCATAATTGTGAACAGCAGGCGTAAAAGATAAGAACAATAGCGTCCGGCAGGAAATTGAAATAGAAATGAGAGTGTAACAGCTTTTATTATATGTGTGTGTGTACGAGGCAGGCAGTATCTGGAGACAGGAGCTGCCTGTTTCCCTGTATTTTGGCAATCCGGTATATATCCTATAACCTTCCTTTCTTTATTTTTGTTGAATATTCACAAAGAAAAAACAAAAAAATCGTGAATCCTGTTTCTAGTAAACTTAACGATTACTTGCTATAATGAAGTTAACGTTAAACTTAAACATAAAGTTAATGGTTTAATGTTATACTGTTAACTAGAATGAAGGAAAGAAAGGGTGGGAAAATGACAAAAAAGAAGAGAAAAATGCGGTTTGCAGCACTCTCCATGAGCATTTTACTGGCGGCATCCTGTCTGTTGTTTGCCGGACCGGATATTCCGGTAGTCAATGCCAGCGGGGATTCCATAACCGCAGAGGGACCGTTTCAGATCGGATCAGGTGCGATTACCTTTGATTCGACAAGTGACTGGAATGAAGCAGCCGGAGACGGAGTAAACGTCAGTATCAGTACGACAGAGGCGCTGAAGAAGGGTGCCACCGTGGAGGTGGATCTTCTGCTGGATGCCGGTGTGGATTTTGCAGGTATTATGAAGCTGCAGGGTGTTGCAAGGCTGGGAGATCTGTGGGAGTGGACACCGGCAGATAATATTGTAGATCTTCAGAATGGTGATTTTACGGTTACCCCGGATGGAACACAAAAGTCCGCGCATGCGACCTTCCATTTTGATTCGGATGCAATAGAACAGGGTGCTCTGGCTGCTTTTACGATCAAACCGGCCGGGTATCAGTGTGATTACAGCGGAACGATGTATATTGCAAATGTAGTCCTTACGGATGGACAAGGCTCCGATACACCTGTAAGCGGTGATCTGGTTGCATCCCTTCCGGACAGACAGCAGATGTATGGAACTGACATTACGTTTGATAATACTTCGGATTGGGATGATAAGGGTGAATTCGAACTTTCCCTGCAGACTGACGCTGCTTTAAAAACAGGAGCCAGGATTACCATGGATATTCTGATCCCAAAGGATAAGACCTTTAGCGGAAGTCTGAAATTCCAGGGCGTAACTAAGGTTGGCGCCGGCTGGGACTGGACACAGTTTGATGCGATTCCGGAGTTAACGGATGCTGATTTTACAGTAGACGGAGAATATAAGAAGGCAACAGTTGCCTATACCGGTGATCCGCTTACTACGGATGAGATTAAGGTTTTTATTGTGAAGGCAGCCGGATATTACTGTGATTACAGCGGGCCGGTTTATATTGAAAACGTCTGCTTATATGATGGCGCGGGTTCCGGGGAGGTAGTTCTTCCGGAGAAGGATCCGGCAGTCATTGATGATTTTGAGGATGGAACCTCCAGCGGCTGGGTAACGGAAAGCGGCTGGCAGTACGACAATGCAGTAGGGATCTCTGCAGCAGAGCTGAATGGACAGAAGATGTTAAAGCTGGATCTGGATTATACCGGATATGGAGATACCTCCTGGAGTGAGGCGAAGATCAAGAAGGATTTTGACAGTCCATATGACGTGTCCGCTTATAATTACCTGACGGTTGATTTCTATTATCCGGAAGGACTGGATATCAGTCAGCTGGGTGTAAAGTTCTTCGCCGATGGAATCTTAAATAAGGATGTAACCATTGAAGGGGATGAGGCTGTCGGAAGCGGCTATAAGAAGGGTGTTGCGGCAGTGAAATTCTCACCGACGGCAACGCCGCTGGAAAATCTTACATTAGGGCTGGTTGGTAAGAATACCACGTTTAACGGTTCCATTTATATTGATAATATTACATTAAGTCAGTACAATGCAGCCGGTGATTATGTACCGATCACCTCGGTTCCGAATGCAACAGGAACGCAGGCAAATGCAGCCGGTATGACAGGCAGCGTAACGCTTGCAGATGCCAATGCAACGGTGGAAGCAAGACGCCTATACAGCTATCTTCAGGCCATTGCGGGGAATGATCAGGTGCTATTCGGTCATGAGAATGATTATAATAAGAAGGTTTCTCAGACTGCCACAGAGGGTGATGTGAAGGAACTGACCGGAAGCTTAAGTGCGATCTATGGTCTGGATACCCTGGCGATCGCTGGAGCAGAGCTTGGACTGACGGATCCGCAGCAGGCCATGGATACTTCTGTTGCGAACAGCCTGGCGGCTGCCAGACAGGGTTCCATTGTTTCTCTGTCTGCCCATATGCCGAACTTTACGAACGAGAAGATCACAGTTAATCCGGATGGAAGCTTTAACTTCACGACCTGTGATTTTGGAGAATCCAAGGATTTATCCAATAATTGTGCGGAGCAGATCCTTCCGGGCGGAGATTATAATAAGCAGTTTAATGCTTATCTGGATATGATCGCAGAGTATGCCCTTGCTTTGCAGGCAGAACATGTACCGATCCTGTTCCGGCCGTTCCATGAGAATAACGGAGGCTGGTTCTGGTGGGGTTCTTCTACCAGCGTGGAGACCTATAAGAGCCTGTATCGCTATACGGAGGAATATCTGGAGGCCAAGGGTGTTCATAACATGTTATATGTATATTCTCCAAATGGACCGTTCAGCAGTGAAAGCAAATATATGGAGCGGTATCCGGGCGATGAATATGTAGATATCCTTGCATTTGATTATTATGATGACTATAATACCTATCCGGCTACAGCCGATGGAAGCTTCTTTGCCAACTTAAGAACCACCTGCCAGCTCGTATCGGCTCTGGCTGCAAAGCAGGGCAAGCTTGCAGCAATTTCCGAGACCGGTGTTCGTGTAATGAAGAAGGATGGTTCTGATAACGAAGGTCTGTTGGTGACCGGAAATCCGGTAGCTGAGAGCAAGACCGGAAAGAACTGGTATCAGGAGGTATGCAATATCGCACAGGAGGCGGACATGCCATATTATCTGGTATGGGCGAACTTCAGTGATACGAATTTCTATGTTCCGTATAAGTACAATGATACCATGGGACATGAAATGATCAATGAATTTATAGATTTTTATAATAATGACAAGTCCGTGTTTGCAGACGGGACGAACTTCTACAGCAATACGACAGCAGTGACCGGGAATGCCTATACGAACCCATACGGTTATATGATCGCTCCATTTGACCGGGCGGTGATCAAGGATGCAATGATCTTAAGCGGAAGCGTAACGAACGGAAATGATGTGAAATTTGTGATTACCAATCCGGATAACGGTAAGGTTCTGACACTGGCGGCAGTAAAACAGACCGGCGTGATCGCGAATCAGTATCAGGCGGCCCTGAGCAAGGCGCAGCTGGACGAGCTTGGAACAACAGATCTGGCTACGATTCAGTTGATGTCCGGTGACACGGTGATCGTAACCTTAAAGAATGTCAGTCTTGGAAAGGACAAGGATCAGGCGCCTGCTAACGTAATTGACAACTTTGACTATTATGTAGGCAGTGACAGCCTGCTGCAAAGCGCTTATACGGAGAACTCTGCCGGCGGCTGTTCTTCCGAGTTTCTGCTGGACAGTGAAAATAAGATTGACGGTGCCTATGGCGGCGCATTCCATTATGTATTGGAAACTGCGGGCAATGAGGTCTGGACCGGACAGATCAAGACGCTGGATCATCAGGATTATTCTGCCTACAATGCGATCGAGATGTGGGTGAAGCCGGATGGTAAGGGTCAGAAATTAGTGGTTCAGTTTACGGACAGCTCCGGTGAAGAGTTTGAAGTATATCTGACAGATTTTGTGAAGGGTACCAAGGCACAGTATGTGACCATACCATTTACTTCCTTTGCTGGAAAGAAGGGCGGAACACTGGATTCTGCTCATATTACAAAGTTTGCGATCTGGTGCAATTCGATTCCGCCGGAAGGACATACCGGAACCTGGAAGGTGGATTCGACGATTTACTTTGATGGAATCCAGGCAGTTGCATTAGAGGAAGATCAGCTAAAGAATGTGGATGCCAACGGACTTATCATTACGGATGCATCTCTGGTAAAGAAAGATGAGCCGACGACAGAGGAGCCAACGACGGAAAATCCTGGAACGACTTCTACGGCTCCAGGTCAGACGACCGCAGACTCAGGAAAGAATACGCCGAAGACCGGTGATTCTATGCCGATCTATCCGGTTGCAGGAATTCTGCTGTTATCTCTGCTTGCAGCAGGCGGCAGTCTGGCAGGTCGAAAGTACAGGTAATCTGCAGCATAAATAATTTACGAAGATATGAAAATGCCCGCAGGGTCTGCTTAGCCCCGCGGGTGTTTTTGTGCTAAGAAGAAATCTTCTGTATGCTTGACAATTTATATTGGATAGCATATAATTTGTTTATCAATGTATTTAGCAAAACTAAGTACTTATGAAATTGGGGTGATAGATTGACCAATCGCTATGAACAGCAAATGAAAAAAGGAATTCTGGATATGCTGATCATGAAGCTGTTGCAGAAGGAGGAGAAATACGGTTATCAGTTGATCCAGGAGCTGAAGCAGAGAAGCGAAGGCAGTATTACGCTGAAGGAAGGAACTCTTTATCCGGCCTTATACCGTCTGGAGGAAGAGGGCTGGATAAGGAGCCGCTGGAGCGCAGCAAATGACAAAGAGGTTTCCAAGAAGTATTACTGTCTGACGCCGGAGGGAGAGCAGGCGCTGGATGAGATATTCGAAATCTGGAAGGGATTTTCCTGTACGGTTGAAAAGATCATGCAGGAAGCCGTAAGATGATTGATCACTGGAGGTGTATAGGATGCAGCAAGGAGAGTATATAAAAGCAGTCATACGCAGACTGGAATGTTCTGCCCGGAAAAAGACGGATATTGAGAAGGAACTGGCATCGGATATCCAGACTGCTGTGGCGGAAGGTGAAAGCTGGGATGAAATACAGGCGCGTATGGGGACACCAGAACAGCTCGCAAAGGAGTTTAATGATAACCTGACGCCGGAGGAGATTCGTAATAATAAGAAAAAGAAGGGACTGGTGACAGCCGGTATAATTGTCGGAATCCTGGCGGTTCTGGGTGCGGGGATCATCTGGATGCTGCCGAAAAGCTATGAACTGGAAAAGAGCGGGATATTCAAGGAAGCGACGGTTCTGGAACAGACAGACACGATAATCGGATTATTGGATCAGGAGGATTATACCGGACTGGAGGAATATGCGGATGACAAGATGAAAGGCTTCTTTCAGAGAGATGCAAATGTTATGGCAGGTGCGAAGGCAACACTTGGCGGTGAACTGGGAGCCAATCAGGGATACACCAGCTGGTATGCAGTCGAGATAAGGCAAAGCGGAAAACGGTATGCAATGGTTCAGGTGGTGGTACAGTATGAAAATCGAAGTGTGACTTATACCATAACATATGATGAGGAAATGAAATTATCCGGCTTATATATGAAGTAGCAGATAAGAACAGGAGGAGATAATATGATATTTGGAATAATCTTGACCGTCTTGAACGCATTCCTGCCGGCATTAATGCTGATATTTGGCATGGTATTTGCCCGGTATCCGGGGACGATGAATTATGTATATGGATATCGTACCAGAAGATCTATGCTGAATCAGGATACCTGGGAATTTGCCCAGACATATTTTGGACGCTTATGGATACGGGTGGGTGCGATCCTGCTTCCGCTCTCCATTCTGTTCAGTCTTCCTATGTTCTGGATGAAGGATGATGATAAGCAGGGAATCCTGACTGTTATACTGGAGAGCGTTCAGCTTGTTGTGCTGATTGCCTCCATATTCCCGGTGGAGCAGGCTCTAAAGCGGGAATTTGACGATCAGGGAAACCGGAGAGAATAAACAATGCATGGCTATCTGCCGATATATCTTATAAGAAATGGAATCAGCCGGAACCGGCAGATTTCGGAATAGAACACATAAAGTTGGAACAGGGAGGATGATATTATGCAGATAGCAGCAGGAACAGGAGATACAAAGGAAAATCAAACAATAAATCTGGCAAAGTGGCGGGCTTCGTTTGTAGATACCGTGATGGAATATGCAGGCGGAACGGACAGTGCGAATAAGAAGGATTCTGATCAGGCAGTTTTAGGAGTTAATCTGAATATTTCTGAGGCAGGAAAGCAGAAGCTAAAGGAACAGGATAACTTTTTGAGTTTTTTACAGGATCAGCTGGACAGCATTCAGGAGCAGAAGGAAGCCGGTGAGGATGGCTGGGAGGAATTTGGAAAATGCCTGAAGATTGCCATGAGTATTGCCAGTGGCGATAACGTTCCCCAGCAGGATATTCAATATCTAAAGGAGCATAACCCGGAGCTGTTCGGACAGGCGATGGCGCTTCGGATGCCGAAGAAGGATCCGGAGGACTGTGAAAGCGTATTAGAGGATGAAGACAGTGAAGGCAGCGAGGACAGCGGAAGCGGTTCCGCTCGGATCGTGGAAAGTGGAGCTTCTGTTGAAACAGGCGGCGGAGAGTCTGCCGGAACGGTTGCGGTTTCAGCAGAATAGAAATCTATTGGAGGAAAGAGAAATGAATAACGGGATAGGAGCCTTTCTGATCTGGAGTGTTATAGGTCTGTTTTTTGTCGGGATGGGTATCGCATCCTTCTTTGCAAAAAAGGCTATGGGATTCTGGGCGAATGTCCGGGTGCCGGAGATTGACAGGGTCAAACCGTACAATCATGCAGTAGGAAGACTGTATATAATATTTGGCATTCTGATGGTACTGTTCGGCCTGCCGCTGCTTAGCGGGAATACGGCGTTTATTCTTTTTTCTGTGCTTGGAGTTATGCTTGCAGTGATCACTATGATGGTCATCTATAGCCGGATTGAACAGAAGTATAGGAAATGATCACAGATCAGGGGCAGTCCTAAAGGGACTGCCCCTGATCTGTGATCATCGTTTTTATCTGATTCAGGTTCTGAATGGTGTAATCAACGCTTATTTCAGATTCGTTGTTCTTATTATGAGGATTGTACCAGCAGCACTGAATCCCTGCGAGACTGCCGCCCTTCATATCGCTGCTTAAAGAATCCCCTACGATCAGGATTTCTCTCCTGTTAGGATGATCTATAGTATGGAGTACATGGTTGAAAAATGCCTGACTTGGCTTTTCGGCACCGATCTCATCTGAGATGAAGGCTCCATCCAGCAGCTTATCCAGGCCGGACTTCTGCAGCTTTCGTTTCTGTGCGGCAAGCGCTCCGTTCGTTACCGCATATTGTTTTACATAAGGCTGTAATTCCTGGATCAGTGAAAAAGCATCATCCATAAAGCAGATGGTGTTTCCCAGTTGAATCTGGTAATTCTGATTAAAAGATTCTACATCATCAAAGGGAATCTGTTCTGCCTGAAAGAAATCCCGGAACCGTCCTGTCATAACCTGTGCTTTGCTGACTTCTCCAAGCTCTAACCGCCTCCAGTATTCAGCATTGATGGCCGAATATACGGCGAGCATGGCATCTGTGCATTCCCCAAGCTGAAAGAGGGAAAAGCATTCACGCATGGCGGTCCGTTCCGCTATATTAAAATCTAACAGTGTACCGTCAATATCCCATAAAATTATTTTTATCATGCTGTATCCTTTCTAAAGGGAAGGGTGTGTGTCCCACGCCTGTGGCGGATCCCTCCTTGCGACAATTACTCACATAGCTCCTTAACCATTCATCTGACTGCAAGCAGTCGTTGAATGTTCAAAGAGCTGTGTACATCATATCATATGCTTTCAGGATTTGCCAATCTGGAACTGGTCTGCGAGCAGCAGCCAGTTTCCCCGGAAGAAGCGCATGATCTGCCAGTAGCCCATGCCATGAAGCTGGTATTCTGTTACCAGGTCGAATTTTGCCTGCATGCTTCGGACATCCTCAAACCATACCTCGTGCTGGATACCGTTTGCAGAATAGGTGAAGAAGGGCGACATTGCAGTTTCGTCAAACTGAATGGGGACATTATTCGCTGCAGCAATGGTGACAGCTTCTATATTACCGATGGTGGTTGCAGCAGTAACGCCGCTGACAAAAGGAAGCGGCCAGTCATAGCCATAATTCGGGATTCCCAGGTTAATTTTCTCCCGTGGAATTCTGGTAAGGGCATATTCCACGACCCGGCGGACGTTATTGATGGGTGCCACGGCCATAGGAGGGCCATAAGTATAGCCCCATTCATATGTCATCAGAAGGACTTCATCAGCCGCCTCTCCTAATCGTGCATAATCCTTTCCCTCATACAGAAGCCCGGGCTGATCATCTGAGGTTTTTGGTGCCAGTGCTACTGTAACCGGATATCCCAGTGCATTGATCGCAGCACGTACCTGGGCAACAAAGTCTGCAAACGCAATCCGGTCACTGGCTAATATATATTCAAAATCAATGTCAACTCCCTGAAATCCCTTTTCCGATACAGTGGCCGCCAGGTTCTCGATCAAACGGGCCTGCACCTGCGGGTCATTAATAGTCCGGGTGATCAGATAATTGCTGAACCGCCCGCTTGCATCAAAGGGGGTCAGAGTAAGAAAAGGAGCAGTTCCGGTTTCCAGCGCCCGTGTGATCATGAAATCATCATTTATGGCAGGGGGTATCAGATCCCCCTCTAAGGTAAAGCCATAGGAGAAGATGGATAGACGACTCAGATAAGGAAGGGTCTGATCCAGAACCCATGTATTGATAAACGGATAAGCATAGCCGTTGGTAACAACCGTTGCTTCCGGAGTATAGGTGGAGGGAACCGATAACAGAAGGGCCTGGCCAATCACCAGTGTATAGGGATAGATCAACTGATTGTTATAAATAATGGTATCAGCGGGAATCTGATATGCACTGGCTATGGAATAGACGGTATCGCCGGATGTGACAACATGAATCTGCATATAGGAAATCCTTTTCTTTTTAGTCTTTAAAAATAATTTTTTTGTGTTATAATAAATGTATGCAGATATAGTTCATCGGTAGAACGCTAGCTTCCCAAGCTGGAGAGGCGGGTTCGATTCCCGTTATCTGCTTTTTTTAATGCGATAGTTTTGCTTCCTTTATCCGGCTTTGATATTCCTGGATCAGTAGAGGCTGTATCTGAGGGTAGGTCCATTTCGTGGGTAGTTCGTCTAATAAATGAATACATTTCATTTCGCTGTGCAGTATGTTATCAAAGGTCTTAATGTCAGCAAAGTATAGCATACCGAAGGTTTCTTCACCTGTCTGGTTTACTCTGTTTTTTCCTGTTACAGAATAGACGCAGACTGGGGAGATCACGAATTCTAAAGCACCGGTTTCCTCATAGAGTTCTCTCCTGGCAGCTGCCAGGATGGATTCTCCGTCCTCTCTGTGGCCGCCGGGAACTTCATAGGTATCTCTCTCCTTGTGCTGGCAGAATACCCATTTGCCATTGTGTCTGGAAATAATAACGGCAAACTTTAACCATTCATCCGCTATATCCTCATAAAAATTTACCTTCAAGACAACTTCCTCCTAATCGAACATTTGTTTACATATTACCACAGGGTCAGATAAGAATCTACCCTTTTCGTCAAAAAACCATTCGTTGCCCGGTTTTTCAAAATATAGTATACTGAATACGGAGGTACTAAGGAATATGACAGACAGGATACAAGGAGTTATCTTTGATTTTAACGGAACCATGTTCTTTGATGGAGAGTTTCATGAACAGGCATGGAGAATGTATCTGGAACAGGTGACCGGACGGAAGATTAAAGATGCAGAATTTCAGGAATATGTACACGGACGAAATGCCGGAGACAGTTTATCCTATTTTCTGGATCGTGAGCTGACCAGAGAAGAGATTGCAGCATTTGAAGAGGAAAAGGAAGTGATTTACCGTCGCCTGTGTCTGGACTGTCCGGAAAAGCTTTATCTGGCAGGCGGTCTTCCGGAATTTCTGGATGCATTGGTAGAGAATGGGATACCGGTAACGATCGCGACTGCCGCTGGATGGAATAATGTTCAGTTTTTCTTCCGGCAGTTTGGCCTGGAGCGATGGTTTGATCCCGGGCAGGTTGTTTTTAATGACGGAACGCTTCCGGGAAAACCGGAGCCGGATGTGTATCTGCGGGCGTCAGAGAATATAAGGGTCAGTATTCAGAACTGCATGGTATTTGAGGATGCCCGGTCCGGGATAGAAGCAGCAAGGCGGGCGGGAGCAGGGATCATCATCGGGGTAGCCTCCATGCTGGATGCTTCGGCTTTATTATCCTGTGGAGCGACGGCAGTCATAGAAGATTACCATGACAGAGAATCCTTGCTGTCAGAGTATATCGGCAGAAGGAAATGAGGAACATATATAACAGAGGGGGTTAGAAATGAGTGAGAACATGCTTCGGGAATTAACGCAAAAGGAAATCATACAGGTATATGAGCAGCATTTGCTTCGAGATTTTCCACCTGAGGAATGGAAGCCCCTGAAACAGATATTGAATCTGGTGAAGGAGGGAAGCTATCAGGTGTATGGCTTCTATGAGGAGGATACTCTGAATGCCTATGCTTTTTTATGTAGCATGAAAGATGAAATGTTTCTGGATTTCTTTGCAGTTGTTGCTTCTGCCGGAGACAGATGCCAGGGCGGGCAAAGCCGGAACGGTGAAGCAGAATTCTCCCGCGGACAGGTATATGGACGTGGCCGGGGATATGGCAGCCGGGCATTAGAGACCTTGCTGCAACATATAGCAGAGAGGAAGAAGGAGGTGCTGATCCTGGAGGTAGAGGATCCGGAGCAGGCAGAAACCAGGGAATCCTTTCTCCTTCGAAACAGAAGGATTCAGTTTTACAGGAGGGCAGGAATGGATGCTTCCTCTGTGTACGGACAGGTTATGGGAGTGGATTTTCGGATCTTGTATTACAATCTGGGGAAACAGCAGATAACGGATGGTGAAATATCCGAACTGATTCAGGCATTTTATTCGAAGCTGTATCCGCAGGGAGACTGGAGCATTACGAAGAAGCGTCCTTTATCTTGAAAATAGAAACAGTTTCGTGTATGTTAGATATATAATATTATATCCTTTATAAGGATTGGGATGAAGTTTATAAAAAGGATTATACTAAGGGAGGCAGCAGAAGATGAAAAAGTTTTTTGAAGAATTTAAGAAGTTTATTATGAAAGGAAATGCCCTGGATCTGGCAGTGGGCGTAATTATCGGCGGCGCATTCACCTCAATCGTGAATTCATTGAATGCCGACATTATTACGCCGATCCTGGCGATCTTCGGCGGTGTGGATTTTTCCAATCTGACGGTAAGACTGGGGAAGGGCGATCTGGCACCGGTGTTGACTTATGGTAATTTTATTACCGCAGTGCTAAATTTTTTAATAACAGCATTTGTGATATTCTGTATGATCAAGGTGATCAATGGTGTGGGTGAACGGTTTAAGAAAAAGGAAGAGGAAAAGCCGACTACGAAAAAATGTCCGTTCTGTAAAAGTGAAATATCCATTGAGGCAGTCCGTTGTCCGCATTGCACTTCTGAGCTGGAGGTAAAGCAGGAGGAAGCGTAAAAGCGCCGGAAGGCAGGCGACACCTGGAAAGGAAAGTATATAGGAAAGAAGGTAAGATTACTATTTTTGTAAGAGTACAGTTTTTTAATGAAGAAGAGTTGGCAGAATATAACGGACCGGAAGATTATATCCGTTCCATGGTATGGGCGGACGAGGTGGCAGAGGTGTCCCATACGATACTGAATGGTTATCATGTATATTATCTGGCGGTGGATCGCGCATATGTCTCTAAGGAGAATACCGAATATGATTATCATTTTTATGGGATCATACCTTTGAGGAACGGAAGGTATTATATGCTGGAAGGGCGTTCCGGTACCAATGCTGATGCAATGAAGCTGGAAACATATATGAGTTTTCTCACGCTTTCCTGAAGGATCCGCTGATATTTATAATTTCATGAATAATATGTCCTTTATATGTAAATACTGAAGATGTAACTAGCAATGCATAAAAGGAGGACATAGAAAATGTCTAATAACAATTACTCTAATGACACAACCAGCAAGAATTCTTCAAGCAATTCTACGAAGAATGATGCCAACAACAAGTCTTCAAACAAGACTTCTAACAAGAGCAGCAATAAGAGCTCAAACAGCAGCAGCCAGTCTGCAAATGATTGCAGATAGCAGATCATGAACACCTTTCCAATGCTCCGAATACCATAGAGTATAAGGAGCATTTGGTGGTGGTAAAGGTGAAACAGACAATCGTAAATATTAATATTCGCCATATCATGCAAAAAGCGGTTGACGAGAACGCGATCATTATAGATGTTAGAAGTCAGGAGGAGTTCCGGAGCGGACATATTCCCATGGCAGTGAATGTTCCGTTGACGGAAATTCAAAACGGGAAAATCAATTTTCCCCGAGGCAGGACGCTGATTCTCTACTGTGACAGCGGCGCCAGCAGCTTAAAAGCAGCAAGGATACTGGCAGAATATGGATACCGTGTTATGAATGCAGTAGGCGGTATCTGGCAATATGATAAGGAATTAACCGTAAGCCGGCAGTAATGCCGGCTTATTTTTGCATAAATACTTTTCGTTTTAAATATATTTTGATTGAATATACAGACAATTTGAAGTAAAATTGTATATAGGTGGACAAAATCGTTGCAGGCAGAAAAAAAGCTTGATAACAGGTTTTGGAACGATCAAAGAAGGAAACGGGAGGTAGCGGCAATGAATGTGTATACAACGGACAAAATCAGAAACGTAGTATTACTGGGGCATGGAGGAGCAGGTAAGACCAGTCTGGCAGAATCCATGGCATACCTGGCGGGGATTACATCCAGAATGGGAAAGGTGGAAGACGGGAACACGGTCAGCGACTTTGGAAAAGAGGAGCAGAAGCGACAGATTTCAATCAGTACCTCTCTGATCCCTATCGAATGGAATGGAATTAAGATAAATATTCTGGATACGCCCGGTTACTTTGATTTTATTGGTGAGGTAGAAGAAGCGATCAGCGCTGCGGATGCTGCTGTGATCGTAGTATCCGGCAAGACGGGTGTAGAAGCTGGTACAGAGCGTGCCTGGGAGCTGTGCGAAAAGTATAAGCTGCCAAGGATGATCTATGTAACCGGTATGGATGCGGATAATGCCTCCTTTAAGGATGTGGTAGAGACACTGACGGAACGGTATGGAAAGAAGATTGCTCCGTTCCATTTCCCGATCCGGGAGAATGAGAAGTTCGTAGGTTATGTGAATGTGATCAGTGAGACCGGAAACCGCTGGCAGGGGAAGGATGTAGTGGAGTGTGCGGTTCCGGACTACAGTAAAGAGAATCTGGCCCTGTATAAGGACACCCTGATGGAAGCAGTAGCCGAGACCAGTGAGGAATTCATGGAACGGTATTTTGGCGGTGATACGTTTTCGGAAAATGAGATTCGTTCCGCGCTTCGTATGAATGTCATTGACAGCTCTCTGGTTCCGATCACCATGGGTTCCAATACACTGTGTCAGGGAACCTATGCCCTGTTAGATGATATTGTGAAATATATGCCAAGTCCGGAGAATAAAGAGATTGCCGGATTCAATATGAAGACAAATGAGGTATTTGAGGCGAATTATGATTTCTCCAAGCCGAAGTCTGCCTATGTGTTTAAGACGATCGTAGATCCGTTTATCGGAAAATATTCGCTGATCAAGGTATGCTCCGGTGTGTTTAAATCGGATGACGTGATCTATAACAAGGATAAGGATGTGGAGGAGCGGGTCAGCAAGCTTTATGTATTGCAGGGCGGAAAGCCGATCGAGGTGCCGGAGCTTCACGCAGGGGACATCGGGGCCATTCCGAAGCTGACTGCCGCCAGGACCGGCAATACCCTGTCTACGAAAGCAACAGTGATCGAATATGGAAAGTTCGAGCTTTCCAAGCCATATACCTTTATGCGTTATAAGGTTCCGAATAAGAGCAATATTGACAAGGCGGCCCAGGCGCTTCAGAAGCTGACCCATGAGGATCAGACCCTGAAGGTGGTCAATGATGTGGAAAATGGCCAGTTATTGTTATACGGAATCGGGGAACAGCAGTTAGAGATCGTGCAGAGCCGGCTGCTGAATGAATATAAATGTGAGATAACCTTAAGCAAACCGAAGATTGCATTTCGTGAGACGATCAAGAAAAAATCGGATGTCGAATACAAATATAAGAAACAGTCCGGCGGTCACGGCCAGTACGGACATGTAAAGATGCGGTTCGAGCCATCCGGCGATGATGAGAAGGCATACATATTCGAGCAGGAGGTGGTCGGCGGAGCCGTACCAAAGAATTTCTTCCCGGCAGTGGAGAAGGGCCTGCAGGAATCTGTGCTGAAGGGGCCGCTTGCCGCCTATCCGGTAGTCGGAGTCAAGGGTATCTTATATGATGGCTCCTACCATTCTGTAGATTCATCCGAAATGGCCTTTAAGATGGCGACCATTCAGGCATTTAAAAAGGGCTTTATGGAAGCAGGGCCGGTTCTGCTGGAGCCGATCGTGAATCTGAAGGTAACTGTGCCGGAGCAGTATACCGGTGATGTGATGGGGGATCTGAACAAGCGCCGGGGACGGGTGCTGGGTATGAACCTGGTGTCAAAGGGAAAACAGGTGATCGAGGCGGATATTCCGATGATGGAATTAGTCGGCTACTGCTCTGTCCTTCGTTCCATCACCGGCGGCAGAGGTGAATTCTCCTATGAATTTGCAAGATATGAACAGGCGCCGAGCGATATCCAGGCGGCAGAGGTAGCTGCCCGGGCGAGCAAGGTGGCAGACAGCAGCGAAGAATAAGCGGGTTGCTGTCAGGGATTTCCGGGGAAATCAGAAGAAATTGTATAATAGAAGCTGCATTTCGCAGAGAATTCAGCACGGGACGCTCTTTGGAGCACTCCCGTGCTGTTTTCTGTAAGGGGCGGGTATTCCAATATATGCCGGATGGTGTATTCCCTGCCGGAAGGCTTGACAGTTGAAGCATGGAAACGTACAATAAAATAGAATGTTCCTTTGTCGAAAAGACGGGAAACATAGTGAATCAGCAGAAACTGGAAGAAATATTGAAAACGTCTGGAGAAACCATATGAATACCATTGATTTGATCGCACCTTGTCATTTTGGCCTGGAATCCGTGTTAAAGCGCGAGATTCAGGATTTAGGATATGAGATTATACAGGTTGAGGATGGAAGGATTACCTTCCGGGGAGACGAACAGGCTGTTGCACGGTCCAATGTATTCATTCGTACTGCCGAACGGATTCTGGTAAGCGTGGGCAGTTTTCAGGCGAAGTCCTTTGATCAGTTATTTGAGAAGACCAGGGCACTGGACTGGGCGGATTACCTGCCGGAGGACGGGCGGTTCTGGGTATCAAAGGCGTCCACGAAGAACAGTACGCTGTTTAGCAGCTCGGATATTCAATCGATCGTGAAGAAAGCGATCGTGGAGAAGCTGAAGACTGTCTATCATGTGAACTGGTTCCAGGAGACCGGCGCAGAGTATCCGATCCGTGTCTTTATTAATAAGGATATCGTCAGTATCGGGATGGATACATCCGGGGGTTCCCTTCATAAGCGGGGATATCGGCAGTTGGTCGGAAAAGCGCCCATTTCCGAGACTCTTGCCGCTGCTTTGATCCTGCTGACTCCCTGGAATAAGGATCGGATCCTGGTAGATCCCTTCTGCGGAAGCGGAACATTTCCGATCGAAGCAGCGATGATCGGGGCAGGGATCGCTCCCGGTATGCACCGCAGCTTCACGGCACAGAGCTGGAGGAATCTGCTATCAGAGGCTCAATGGCAGGCAGCAGAAAAAGAAGCGGAGGATTTGATCCGGCGTGACATAAAAATGAACATACAGGGCTATGATATAGATAACAGTATTGTAAAGTGTGCCATGGAGAATGCCAGGGCCGCCGGGGTGGACCAGCATATTCATTTTCAGCAGAGAAGTGTGGCTGAATTAAGCCATCCGAAAAAGTACGGCTTTATCATTACCAACCCGCCTTACGGTGAACGTTTAGAAGAAAAGGAAGAGCTTCCGGACTTATACCGGATGATAGCAAAGAGCTTTGATCGTCTGGATACCTGGTCCAAATATATCATCACTTCTTATGAGGATGCAGAGAAGTATCTGGGAAAGAAGGCAGACAGGAACCGCAAGATCTATAATGGTATGATCAAGGCATATTATTATCAATTCATGGGGCCAAGACCGCCCAAACAGCAAAAGAAGGAGACTTGATATTGAAGAAGGTTATTGGTGCATTTATTATACTGATAAGTGCAGGTATTATTTTATTAGCATTATCCTCCCATACAGATGTGCAGGTAAAACAGAATCCGGATCAGAACTATGCGAACCAGTTTCTGAGTGATCTGGCAGATATGAATAATAAGCTGGGAATTTCTATGACCATAGGCGAGGAAGATGTTACGTTTATTGAAGAGAAGCCTTATCTCAGCGACAGAGGATCATTTATGTTTCCAGTGGATCTGCTGACGGATACTTTTAACTGTTCCACGCAGATCTATGAAAATGGCAGCATTTTGATTGAAAAAGGTGTGAATTCCATCAATCTGTATATCAATAGTGCATCCGCCAAGGTGAACGGAACCACGATTGAGCTGGCAGACCGGGTACAGAAGCTGGATGAAAAGCTCTATGTTCCTCTGGCAGATATCGCACAATATATCAATTATGATTTTTCCATGGATTATAAAAAAGCAAAAGTGACACTGGCACAGATTACAGAGGAAGTGGAACTGCCATCCAGATATGATATGCGGGAATTGGGCAGAGTGTCGCCGGTGCGGGATCAGGGACTGTATGGTACCTGCTGGGCTTTTGCATCTCTGGCTGCATTAGAGACGACTCTGACTCCGCAGGAGAATCTGGTCTTTTCACCGGATCATATGAGTCTTTGCAACAGTTTTAGCCTGGGACAGAATGAAGGCGGAGAATATACCATGGCCATTGCTTATCTGGCAAGCTGGCAGGGACCCGTCTATGAATCAGATGACCCGTATGGCGATGGAGAGACGGATGAGACATTAGAGGCGCGGAAGCACCTGGAGGAGGCATTGATCATTGCGCCGAAGAATTATACTGCGATCAAGGAAGCCATATATAAGTACGGAGCAGTTGAAACCTCGATCTATACCCAGATGCGGACTGCAGAAAGCTGGTCCTCCTATTATAACCGGGAACGCGCAACCTATTATTATGATAAGGAAGAGGCGTGCAATCATGACATTATCATTGTAGGCTGGGACGATCTGTTTCCAAAGGAATATTTTACGATCCCGCCGGAACAGGATGGCGCCTTTATCTGTAAGAACAGCTGGGGAACCGCCTTTGGCGAGGACGGCTATTTTTATGTATCTTATGAGGATGCGAATATCGGTACGACCAATGTTGTATATTCCAAGCTGGGAGCCGCCGATAATTTTGACAAGATTTACCAGTCAGACCTGCTGGGCTGGCGGGGGCAGCTGGGCTATGAACGGGGGAATGCTTATTTTGCCAATGTATATCAGGCAGGTAAGAATGAAGAACTGGCGGCAGTTTCTTTTTATGCGACGGATGTGGATACCAGTTATCAGGTATATGTAGTGAAAGACTTTGAGGGTGTGGAAAGCTTAAATGACCGGAAGCTGGCAGCAGAAGGAAGGTTTGAACAGGCCGGCTATCATACCGTCCGGTTTGACCATCCGGTTGATTTGCCGGAGGATGGAAGGTTTGCCGTTGTGGTTTACATTGACACACCGGATTCTCTTCATCCGGTTGCGATCGAGTATGATGTGGATGAGCGGGCCAAGGAGTTCGATATCACGGATGGAGAGGGCTATATCAGCCTGTATGGGAATAAATGGGTAAATGTGGAAGAGAACAAGGCGTGCAATCTTTGTCTGAAGGCATTTACGAATATCAGGTAATGGCAGATGCTTTTATTGCAGATACGAAACGGGGGGCGCAATGGTAGCAGATAAGATGAGACAGGCGGAGGACATGCGTTATAAGAAGATACAACGACTGATCGATCTGCTTTGTCCAAAGCAGGAACGGGCTTTTGATGATCTGCTGGATGATCTCATCGGAACCGGTCTGTGTACGCCGTTCAATGTCGGCAGATGGATCATGGTAGAGGATAGCGGTATCAGGATAAGAAATATTTTGTACCATGCATCTGATATACAAAAGGTTAAGATCAATACAGAAGGTTCGATATGGATATATGGACCCGGAGGGAAGAAGCTGTGTGACTGGAGGCACCTGAACGTATCGACGGAACATGTTGAACTGTTCTGTTTATGGGTGAGAAAACAGAATGTACCAGCGGAGGTCATTTCGGCCAGGGGTGAAAGAATTGTTCAGTGGTCCGTATTTGCGTCGGGTGTGCTGGTGATTATTTTGCGTTGGGTGCTGAACATTCTGAATAAATAAATTTGTTTCAAGAAACAGGGATAAGGAGAGTAAGGGAAGGATGAAACGATTAATATTTGCAACCGGAAATCAGGATAAGCTGCGGGAGATCCGTGCGATCATGGATGGTCTGGGCTATGAGATCCTGTCCATGAAGGAGGCAGGGATTGATATTGAGATCGAAGAGAACGGGACGACCTTTGCGGAGAATGCTCTGATCAAGGCAAGGGCCATTCATGCAGTCTGTCAGGATCTGGTACTGGCGGATGATTCCGGTCTGGAGGTAGATTATATGGACAAGCAGCCGGGGGTATTTTCCCATCGGTTTGGCGGGGAGGATACACCGTATTCCATTAAGAATCAGATGATAATCGATAACCTGGCAGGGGTTCCGGAGGAAAAGCGGACAGCCCGCTTTGTCTGTGCGATCGCAGCCGTGTTTCCGGATGGAACAGAACTGGTGAGAGAGGCGGCCATGGAGGGCATCATCGGTGAGCGGGAGGCAGGAGAGAATGGCTTTGGCTATGATCCGATCTTTTATCTGCCGGAATTTGGCTGTACCAGTGCGGAGCTGTCACCGGAGGACAAGAATGCCATCAGTCACCGGGGCAAGGCGCTTCGGATGATGCGGAAGGAATTAGAATAAATGCGGGTATTAATTGTCAGTGATTCACATGGAAGGAATGATTATGTCAGACAGGCAGTCAAGCAGTCCGGCACGATTGATGCCTTGATCCATCTGGGAGATGTGGAGGCAGATGTAACGGAATTACAGTCTATGGTGGCTGGCCCCTCTTATATTGTGGCAGGGAATAACGATATCGGACTGGGGCTGCCGGATACCCTGAATCTGAATCTGTGCGGCAGGAGGATATTCCTGACACACGGACATCGCTACGGGGTAAATTATGACCTGAACCGCCTGGGGCTGCTGGGGAGCCTGAACCATATGGATATTGTAATGTATGGACATACGCATTTCCCTTATCTGGATAGAGGGGAAGATATCACTTTGCTGAATCCGGGAAGCCTGACCTATCCAAGACAGAAGGGAAGGGCAAGAACCTTCATGATCATGGAATTGGATGAGACAGGCGGGACAGAGTTTTACTGGCAGGAGCTGGAAAAATAATTGCTGCCAGATGCCGGAGGGATTGGGGAATGAGGCATTTTGCCGGTGAAGTCCAGAGAAGAAGGAGAAGCAGAGCATGAAAAAGGGACAGGAATATGAGGCAGAGATCGTTGACTATGAGTTTCCGAATAAGGGAATTGCATATATAGAAGGGCGCAGGATAATCATTAAAGGCGCTTTTCAGGGACAGCGCGTGCAGATACGGATTACCAAAACGAAGAACGGGAAGGGTGAGGGACGGTTACTGGAGGTCCTGCAGCCTTCTGACCTGGAGACAGCGGAACCGGTCTGCAGGCACTTTGGACAATGCGGCGGCTGTACCTACCAGACCATTCCATACGAAGCCCAGTTAGCAATTAAGGAGCAGCAGGTACGGAAGCTGCTGGATGAGGTCTGTGATACCTATATCTGGGATGGTATCATTGGAAGTCCTTGCACAGAGGGATATCGGAATAAGATGGAGTTTTCCTTTGGGGATGAATACAAGGATGGCCCTCTGGCACTGGGCCTGCATAAGAAAGGAAGCTTTTACGATCTGGTTACTGTGAAGGATTGCAGGATCGTAGATTCAGACTATAATCAGATCCTTGCCTGTACGTTAGAACACTTTTCTGGCCTGGGCATACCATTCTTTCAGAAAATGAGACATGAGGGAACCCTTCGGCATCTGGTGGTTCGCCAGACTGCCAGAAGTAAGGATATCCTGATCAATCTGGTGGTAAGCAGTCAGACCGGGGAAAAGAAGCCGGAAAGCAGTGGAGAACATATAGCAGGTGACACATGTTCCGCAGACATAGAAACAATAAAGCGATATCTGGAAACGGATGCATGGGTGCAGCAGTTGAATGCCCTGAACCTTCACGGGAACATTGCCGGTGTACTGCTGACTGTGAATGACAGTCTGGCAGATGTGGTACAGAGTGATGAAACGCATTTGCTTTATGGACAGGATTTTATATATGAAGAAATCCTTGGCTTAAAGTTTCGCATCACCCCGTTTTCCTTTTTTCAGACAAACTCTCTTGGGGCAGAGGTTCTTTATGAAAAGGCAAGAGATTATGTAGGGAATACCAGAGATCAGGTTATTTTCGATCTCTACAGTGGAACGGGAACGATCGCACAGATGCTGGCGCCGGTAGCCAAAAAGGTGGTAGGTGTGGAAATCGTAGAGGAGGCAGTTGCATCTGCGAGAGAGAATGCGGTACTGAATCAGTTGGATAACTGTGAATTTATTGCCGGAGATGTTCTAAAGGTTCTGGATCAGCTAAAGGAGCTGCCGGATATGATCGTATTGGATCCACCAAGAGACGGGGTACATCCTAAGGCATTGAATAAGATCATCCGTTACGGGGTGGAACGGATGGTATATATATCCTGTAAACCGACCAGTCTGGCAAGGGATCTGGTAACTCTGCAGGCAGCGGGATATCAGGTGGAGAAGGCGTGCTGTGTGGATATGTTTCCGGGAACGACGAATGTGGAGACTTGTGTGTTGCTTTCTAAACTTAAATCTGGTAAGCATATTGATGTGGAATTGGATATGGACGAGCTGATTTGACCGCTGCGGAAAGTAAAGCAACAAACGCTGAAATAAAGCAATATGTGTTAGATAAGACAGGGCTTAAAGTATCGCAATTATATATAGCACAAGTTAAAAGAAAACATGGACTGATAGAACGAATCAATTATAATTTAGGTAAAAAAGAATCAAAAGTTCCACAAATATTATCTGAAAAGGAGCAGGCAATCGAAGATGCATTAAGATATTTTAAGATGATTTAGTGAAACAAAAGGATTTCAAATAGTATAGGTGTTGATTATGGCTAATATTGAAAGTATCAAACAAAAAATACTTCAACTGGATGCAGGATCATTTCAAAATCTTTGTGATTCTTATTTATATAAAATAGGCTATCCTAATATAGTATCTCTTGGTGGAGAAGCGGGTACACGAAAGACCACTTTGGGTACACCGGATACTTATTTTATTGCACCAAATGGAAAGTATGTTTTTGTAGAATATACAACTCAAAAGACAACATTATTTGCAAAAATTAAGAGTGATCTTGAGAAATGTCTTGATACGTCAAGGACAGGCGTTTCGAATGATAAAATTTCTGAGATTATTTATTGTCATACATCATCAAATCTTACACCTCTTCAAGATAGTGAAATAAAAGCTTTATGTGAAGATATTGGAATTAGGCTTACAGTTATCGGGATTGATAAGCTTGCGGAAGACATATATCTTTTCCACCATAATCTTTCACGTGATTTTTTGGGAATATCAATAAGTACGGGGCAAATTCAATTGTATGACGATTTTATTGATAGTTATAATTCAAATAGAATGGCGGCTCCAATTGATACCCGATTTTTATTTAGAGAAAAGGAATTTAAAGATATTGGCGACGCTTATCTGAAAGTGGATGTTGTTATACTTAATGGCGCAGCAGGTACGGGGAAAACACGTTTGGCTTTGCATTATGTAAAAAATCACCCAGATGCTAATAATGAGAAGGTTTACTGCATTCACAGTAATGCGTTACCAATATATGAGGATTTGAAACTATTTATAGACAACCCCGGATACTATTTTCTTTTTATTGATGATGCAAATCAATTGTCGGGATTACAGCATATTATTCGTTATGTTAGTATGAAGCCAGAGGGATATAACGTAAAAATACTGATTACAGTGCGAGATTATGCACTTCAAAAAGTAATAAAAGATGTTCGAGAAATTACTTCGTATGAAATTGTAAACATAAATGTATTTTCAGATGGCGAGATTAAGAAATTGCTCGAAACCTCATTGGGTATTCTAAATCAAGACTATCAAGAAAGAATCATAAGAATTGCAGAGGGAAATGCTCGTATTGCTATACTTGCAGGGAAAGTAGCATGTAATTCAAAGCGTTTGGATTCTATTAATGATGTATCACAATTATATGAAGATTACTATGGTTCTACCTTAGAGGATAATAATCAATTGCTTATTAATACAAACATGTGCATAACTGCTGGTATAGTTGCTTTTCTAGAAGCAATTCATTTGGAACACATGGATGCATTTTTGCCGATTTTAAAAGAAAAAGGCCTAAATCGAGATGATTTTATTGAAAATATCCGTATGCTTCACGAGCAGGAAATTGTCGATATTTGCAATGATAAAGCCGTACGTTTTTCTGATCAATGCTTATCTAACTATTTGTTAAAATATGCTTTTTTTGATAAAAAACTACTTTGTTTGTCGAAAATGATTAAAGCTTGTTTTCGAAGTTATAGAGAGAGAACCATCTCTTCCGTTAATACGTTACTTAATATATTTAGAAATGAAACTCTTTTCAATTTTGTTGAGAAAGAAATAAAATTATTATGGGATGAATTATCAACAGAAAAATCACAGGATTTCTTTGATTTTATAAAAGTGTTTTTCCGTGTTAATCCTACTGAAACACTTTTGATTTTGCAGAGTAAAATTGAATCTGAAGAAGATATAATTTGTGAATGGCGTGATATTGATACTGAGAAAGGGAAAAATTATCAGAACGTAGCAAACGATATCATCGAAATTCTTGGTGGTTTTGCAAATATGACTGATTTTCCAACAGCCTGTGATTTATTTTTTCAGTATTATTTAAAGCGACCAGATTTATATATGGAGTTTTATCATGCAGTTAATTTATATTTTGCTATTAATAAAGATTCTGAACGATATAATTTTTACACTCAAATAACTTTTTTTGAGAAGATAAAAGAATATTCCGATGACTGGAAACAAGAATCTGTTGCTACTCTTTTTTTACAAATAGCAGAAGAATTTTTAAAATTGCATTTTACACCAGCAGAGGGAGGACGAAAGAACACAATTACTATATATCAAATCCCGTTAGTTATATCTGAAGGTGTTAAAAAATACCGAAAGTTAATTTGGGAATCTTTATACTCTTTGTGTGCAATTGAAAAGTATAAAGAAAATGTTAGAAAAATTCTTAGCTCTTATGGTGGAACTATCGAAGATATAAGCATTCCAGTTTTACAATTTGACTTAGAATATATCAAATCAATTTTAGAGTCATATTTTCCGCCAGACGAAATAAGAAATTGTCTTTTAGCAAACAGGATAGAGGATGTTTTTAGGTATAAGAATCTTTCTTGTAAAGCGGTATTTGCTGAATATTTTGAAGGAGAATATCTTCAACTATATTTTTTTCTTAAAGGACCAGATTATAAAAAAGAAGTTAATTTTAAAGAACGTAAAAAGCTTAAACAGAAAGCAATTGAACAATACATTTCTAATTGTGATTTAGAAAAGTTCAAAAGGTTGATTGATGTTTGTAATGATGTTTCTGAACTTGATGAGCATACATCTTGGGAGGTTGGGAAAGGATTAGGAATTGCCTTCGATGCGATTTCTTTAAAAAAGGATTACTACGTTGATGCAATTAAGTATTACATAGAAAAAGATACACCAATTAATTTACACCCATATCATTTGATGGGCACACTCTTTTCTATATTGTCCGATTCAGAAGTGTATCAAATTATTATTAGCGGAGAGTATAGTCAGAAAAATGCTTGGTTATATGCCTATTATCATGAATTGCCACCCGAAATTATTACGGAAAATCATCTACGTGGACTTTATAACTTTTTGGAAGATACTTCTGACAAGGATATTACTTCATCAGCAATGCGTGATGTGGATTTTTTGGAAAAGTATAAGAGAATAGATGAGCAAGCGTTGATAAAGGGGTGTAAAATTATTTTATCTAAGATAGAGTATTCGCTCTTTATTGTGCATATTTATTTTGATTTGTTATTTAATAGCTATCATAATAAACCGCAGGAAACAATCCTAAAATTTAATTGTAATCTGGAATTGTTTGAAGAAATGTATTGTGCTATGTTGTCATATGATACCCACCATGATTATAACGGACAGTTTTTGAAAGAAATATATTTGGTCAGATCTTCTATATTAGACAAATATATAGGTTATTTAATAAATGAAAATTCTTTTAGTGACCATCAAGAAAGGCATCGTTGCTTTTTCGATTTGGACGATTTTATTGAAATATATAATAAGATATTTGAACAGCTATTGGAAAATTGCCGACTTCCTAGGATGTCAGTACCATATTTTTTGGAGTCTTTATTATTACCAACCCAAGATGAGCAAGATCTATTGGGAAGACAAGACGAATGGATTCGGCAATGTATCCAACGGTTTTCTAATGATGAAACAAAATGTATTGCCTATTTTCAGTTATATCGGAATTAAAAATCGAAAGAAAAAAGGAATATGTTTTGCTGTTTCTTGAAAACAATCCATTGTATGAAGATTTTAAAAGGATACCATTAACACCTACTTCTTGGAGTTGGGTGGGTAGTACGGTACCTATGTATTCTGCTTGGATTGAGTTTCTTGAATCATTGCTTTCAAGTTTTATAGGTTTAAAATGGATAAAGCATAAAAAGTATATCGAAACACAAATTGGTTATTTAAAAGAGGAAATTGAATCTGAACAAATTGATGAAATCTTAAGAGGATGATTCGAAAATACATGAAAAAAGCAGGAAGGAGCCTGAATGGTGGAGAATAACAAAGATAATATAAATATTATAGGGAGTGAAATCATCATATATCAAACGGAGGATGGACGCACAAAGATTGACGTTAAATTTGAAAACGAGACCGTTTGGCTTACACAAGCACAATTATGTGAGCTTTACCAAACCAGTAAATCTAATATCAGTGAGCATATCAAACATATTTTTAAAGAGGAAGAATTGGATGAAGAATCAGTTGTTCGGAAATTCCGAACGACTGCGTCTGACGGGAAAAACTATAATACAACACATTATAATCTTGATATGATTATCTCTCTTGGATATAGAGTAAAATCCAAGATTGCCACAAATTTTCGGCGTTGGGCTACTGAACGATTAAAAGAGTACATGATAAAAGGTTTTACAATGGATGATGAGCGGCTGAAAAATCTGGGTGGCGGTAATTACTGGAAAGAGTTACTGGACCGTATTCGGGATATCCGCTCATCTGAAAAAGTTATGTACCGACAGGTACTGGATTTGTATGCAACAAGTGTTGATTATGATCCCAAGAGTAGCGAATCCATTGCATTTTTTAAAATGGTACAAAATAAATTACACTATGCAGCACATGGACATACAGCAGCAGAAGTTATATACGAGCGTGCGGACGCCAGTCAGCCTTTTATGGGATTAAAAAGTTTTTCTGGGGATTTTCCCACATTAAAAGATATAAGCATTGCAAAGAATTATCTTAATGATGAGGAGTTAAAAATCCTAAATAATATTGTATCGGGATATTTTGACTTTGCAGAAGTTCAGGCTATGCGTCATAATCCTATGTATATGTCAGATTATGTGGAGCATCTTGATAATGTTTTAAAAACTACAGGCGACAAAGTATTACAGGGAGCTGGTACAATTAGTCATGCACAGGCAATAGAGAAGGCTACAGAAGAATATAGAAAATATCAGGTGCAGAACTTGTCGCCAATTGAAGAAGAATATTTGGAAAGCATTAAAAATATTCACAGTACAGTAAAGAAAAATGGTAAGAATTGATTTCCATAAAAGAGATTTTATAGAAATTGGTAAAATATGAGTTTAGATAATAATGAGCATATTAAGACAGTAGTCCTCTTATCCCAACAGAAAGCGGATGATTATGTTGAGGTGAAAACATATTAGATAAGCTTATTGATGTTGCAAAGTTGTGGACTGAGATGACCAATGGAAAAGCAAATCCGTATGTTATGATAACTGTCGGGTTTGAGTATGATATAGATGGTTGGAGTAACGATAACAGAGCGGAGATTTTCTGCAGGAACAGGAAGGGATTTCTGGAGTTCTTAACGGATAATATGATGCCCTATCTTGCAGATGAATACAGCCTGAATTTTAAAGAATCTGTTTTGTTCGGTCATTCTCAGGGAGGTGTGTTTGCTCATTATGCAGCATTTAATTCAGATCTCTATGAGAATCAGCCTTTTGGAAAATATATTATTGGTAGTCCGGCATTCTGGACACCATATTTCACGGATCAACCGGACTTTGATGCATATAAGAATGATTATGGTTATTTTGAGCGTAGAAGTACCATGAATAAAGAATTGTACTTGACAGGCGGAGATGACGAGGACAAGGATTATGAGGAGTATTACGGAGTAAATGATTCTACGCTGGAGGGACTCTTGCATTTGAAGGAGAGACTGGACAGTCATGGCATCACATCATATTCCTATAAGATTTACGAAGGCAATCATTATATGTACATTCCGGAAATGTTGATTGACTTTACGGAAGAAAAACTGATTCCAGATAGTTCAGATGAAGATATGCCATAGAAATAAGAATCCATATGTTGAAAGTATTATTATTGCAGGCAATAAGCTAGATAATTATACTATGAGGATGTCCTGCTATTAACGTGTGCATAAACGTACGGTATAATGATTACAGAAACCAATAAACGATCAGCAATAAAGGAGCCTGATAATATGACTGGAAAGAGGACAGTGTCAAACTAATCTGACATTGTCCTTATAATATATCTTCCGATTTTACATACGAAAGGATTGCTGATACAGAATGGTCAGATACCATACATAAAACTTGCGGATATGCTGGCAAATTTATTAAAAGCTTATTAAAAATATGCCTCACGTTTTGAAAATGAATTTGTTTTATCTAGGAGAACAGTAATAGAAAGACGAAACCCAGACTGTTAAAGGAAATATGCGGGATATGGCAAGTTTTAATGAAATTGTGGTTGCGTTTATGATACAATAATAGCGTGGGTGCAATTTGACAGATCGGTATTGGAGGGATAACAATGCAAAGTGTAAGAATTTATGAGATGCCAGCCTGTAAAATGGTTTCGTCCGGAACAGGTATGTTTGGAGAAGGAAATTTTAATTTATTTGACGAATGGTTATCCTTGCAAAGACGCAGTCTTTTCCCAAAAGATTTCCTATATCATGCAGGCGAGGGCTTTGTCTGGTTGTATATGTATGAAGATGGAATGAATGTTCCAAAGGAATTTGAAATAATAGATTTTCAGGGAGGTCTTTATGCCGTTGCAACCGACATAGACCAGAAAACAGATAAAGAACTTATGAACACAGAGATAGACAGGTTTTTAAGTGAAAACGGATTTGAACGTGACACATCCCGTTCAGAATTAGGAAATATAATTACGTCACCACTTGCAAAAGAAATAATGGAATATGAACAGATGGACTATTACATCCCGGTAAGAGCAAAATAAAGCTTGGTTTTTTCGGAGGAAATACATATGCATTTTATCTTAATGCTACTTGTTACAATCATGGTTCCGGCATGGTACATATGGCCGAGTAGAATAATTTCCATGACATTTAATACATTCAGCAGGTCAATCACCATAAAAAGTGATAAATGGACTAAATTATTAATTGCAGAAAAGAATACCTGGGGAATAGCAACCGATCCTGATAAAAGGAACAAAATGTCAATATGGGGTGTAATAGGATATATGGTATTTCTTCCGCAAATTGTTTTCATGTCATATAACTGGTGGAATTATTTAAAAACAGGCTCGGGACAGCGGTGCGAGTCAGAACAATTATATCTATGGGCAGCAATGTTATACTATGCGATTGCCCTGATAGTAAAACTTAAAGAAGCAATTAAGTTTCGTAAGGGAGAGATATGGTGACATACAAAAAATTATTGAGAATTTTTTTGCGCTATTTTTGATTTCACTTTTTATATCGATCGCGGGAGGTCATTTTTATGATGGGAATACAGCGCGGTCAGATAAGAATGGTAGTCTTAAGTATATTGAAATAATAAAAAAGTATGTAGTGAGGTAGAGTATATGCTGCTTATAGGAACAAGAATTCAGGAGTATCGCAGAGATTCGGGATTAAGTCAGGAGGAGTTTGCTGAAAAAATCGGCGTCAGCAGGCAGGCTGTATCTAAATGGGAACTGGACAAGGCGTATCCTGATCTGGACAGGCTGGTTTGTATATGTGGAATATTAAATGTACGCATTGATGAATTGATTTACGGAAAGCAGGAATCAGATACGAATACAGAGGAAGATGCATCCGGGAATGGCAACAGGAATAATATTTTACACATGAAAAATATCAGAGGAGCACGCAGTCAGGCAAGGTTAAAAATGATATTTTATATTCTTGCTGTTTTATGTGTATTCTGTTTTGTTGTTTTATCTGTTTTGCTGGTAAGAAATGAGTGGATAAGCCATACTGATAAAAATGAAAACGTGAGAGTGGAGAAGGTTTATCAACAATATACAAAAGCTGATTTATGCTATCTTGACGAAAACGGACGTAAGGTTATGAATACGGTATGGCTGGATGTTCCGGGAATACGGGAAGGCGATTATATTGAATGTTATACCGGATCCGGTCAAGATGAATTATTTGTAAACTATAATGCAGGCACGATCATAGCATCTGCCATAATTACAGTTTTATTTGTTGTGCTGCTTATACTTACCAGACTGGAAATACGACGTATGAAGAAGGAGGATAAGCTGCAGATAATCCTGGAAGATTTAGAAGATAAGACAACCTGTGGGAACATAACAGAAGGGTAATATGACATGAAAAAGTATAAAAGGTTGATTTCAATGATCGTTACAGCCTGCGTTTTTGCAGGAGTTGTTTATATCGCACTGAGTTTTACGGGAATTGTAAATCCGCTGTGGGATGATAGATATGATAATGATCCTGCTCTGGTTGATGAAACAGACCGTGATACAAGTATTACAGAAAAATGGCAGATTGTATGGAAAGGATTCGAATTTTTCGTAGAGTCGGTCGGACAGGCGATGATTCACCAAAGCGGATGCCTTAATATAAGAAGCTGCGATGAATATTTAATTCAGATTGATGTAGAGGAAGAATCTCTTGCTGATTTTTGGGAAAACAGAGATGAAAAGACGCATTATATGGAAGCAATCGGTTACGGGATACAGCTTGAACCCGAACAGATACAGATAGATGGACATGAATATATCAGATATATAGTGAAACTGGATCAGGAAAGAGGGTCCGATTTTGATAGTTCATACTTTTATGTGCTGCTGTCAGAGGCTTCTGAGGAAAAGAGATTCCTGGCAACAATAAGATTTGACGGGATAGATGTTGCAACTCTTGACGCGGAAGAAAGATCTGTTCTTTATGAAAAAGCATTAGAGCAGACCTCAGATGTAATAAGCAGCGCACGCCCTGCAGATAGAAACGACGATGTGGCAGGAAGCTACTGGCAAGAGGAGGAGCCTGTAGCGTCTCTATCGGAGGATAGTTTTGCTGTTGATGAGATTACAATATCTTATCGAATCCCGGAACAGTATGATCTGGTTTCCGATGATGAGGCCGGAAAGAGATATTATTCAGAGGATGACCGGACGTATGTGACTACTTCTGTTATTCCATATTCCTGGCTTACGGCTGAAGAAATGGCAGAAAACCCAAAGGGTGCCGGTATATCGAAGATTATCACGGAAGGTGATTACGAAATAAATGGTATTCAATACTATTATTACACATACTCCATAATGTATATAAAGGGGGATGAAAAAAGCTATTCTTATCATTTTCATGCATTTGCGGATTTAAAGAACGGGGATATTTATTCTATTCACGGCTTCACAGATACAAATTCCAGGATTCTGAATAAAGAATACCTTTATAATTTCATGAACATAGAAGAGACAGGAAATGACTGATTTTAGAATCATAGCAGAAAAGAATAATATGGTTTGAATTTTGTGAAAAAAATAGCCGTAATTTGATCTGCCACTATTAGTTGCTGCGGTTGCAACTGATCGTAGCTTGATATTACGTTTGATCCTCCTTAATAATTGATTTGAAATTAATTATTTTAGGAGGATTTTATATGAAAAAAATATTGGCGGGACTGATTGCTGTAATGATGAGTTTTTCTCTTGTTGCCTGTGGTAATGGGGCAAAGGGTACATCAGAAAGGCAGTCAGATCAGATGACAGAAACAGAAACCAAAGAAGGAACAGAAGGTGATGTTTCATCAGAAAGCGGTTTGTACGGAGGAGCAGGGGATGAAGAGAATGAAGCTTCCACAGAGTTTGAAATTCCACTGCAGGAGGATTTTGTAACGGTTGAAGGGTTAAGCGATAGCTATGCAGATCTTGAAAACAGATCCTTTGCTTATAACGGAACGGTTTTCAAGCTTGGTGAGAGTACATTAAAGGATCTGATCGACGGAGGAATTCCATTCGAGGAAGGTGATCTGAATAATAAGGGAAACAATGTAAACAGTAATTATGAAACAGGCAGATATACGGCGGAGATTAACCATTATGTAACAATGCAGTTCGGGTTTATCAATACGACCGGAGAGGTCAAGACGGAAGAGGAGTGTCTGTTGTCATATGTAAGATGTTATTATCGCTATGTGCCTCAGCCGGATTATGATGCAGATATGAATGCGGAGATAACAGAAGGTATCCTTGATGCCGCAAAGCAGGTCTGCTTTTCATGCCCGGCAACGCTTACAAAGGAACAGCTTCTGGAAAACAACAGTGATGGTGCAGAGCAGGATGAAAATAATAATGTAAATTACTACATCGATTCAGAAGTGTATATGGGTAGCAGCGGTTATCATTTTAAATTTAATAAATCAACAAACCAGTTAGAAGAAATGTCTATAAGCTGGCTTCCATAATGGATTTTGATACCATATATTAGATAGCTTTTAGATGATTACTATTTGAAGAAGTAATTGACTTCGAAAGGATAACTAATAAGAGGTGTGCATAGGTAAAGGAATAAGAAGTGGAGCGTAAAACGGATAAGGGAATGGATTATTTACGGGAATTTCCAAAAATGAAAAAGTGGATCAATACCTGTATTTGTTGTGGAAAGAGCGGGTATGATCCGAGCATGCCGGAGGTATTGACAAGAAACTGTGGGCAGGGAGAATTTAAAACAGCATTTGCGCGCTATATCAGAGATTATTTTCAGGAAATGAATGTAAATGAACTTGGCATTTGCGAAGAATGTCAGAGAGTTCAGGGAAAATTGCAAGGAAAAAAGACGATGGATTAAGAGTTGCAGGAGGAAATGAAACGTGGGATTGTTCAGGAAAAAAAGTGATACGGATAAAAGTGGATTTATTCATATTGAAGTAAAGCATTTGTTTGAATGGGATGAACCAAACGGAGAAGGATGTATTGTCTCAGACAGAATTACAAAGGAGGGCTGGAAAGTAGGGTATATGTATCGTGATAAACCGACACCCGGGCATCCCGATAGCGGCTGGCGTTTTTATAAAGGAGATGAAGATGAGGAATACTCCAGTAATCCGGACAATCATCATGTGTTTGCTCTAAATACCATATGCAACTATGATCCCGACATTATTCCATATTTGCATTCCCCGATTGGAACATATTTGATTCGGACAGAGAATGGAGATTTTATCAGGGATGACGGTACAAAGAAGATTCATATGGAGAAGCAGGAGCGTTGAGCTGAAAGCGAAAAAGTTGAAAGGAAGAAACAGATGAACATAAAACGTGAAAAAACAAAACGAAATATCTTTTTGATTTTGCAGATGGTGTGTATCGTACTGACATTGATTGGGGCGGGGTATGTATTTTTCAATCACGGGGAGCCAAATGCAGGATATACGGTTGTGCCGATGCTCTTTGCATTGATATTTGGAATGCTGTTCAGAAACAGTCAGAAGGCGATAAAGGAAAATTCGGTGGAAACGTTGTCAGAAAAGTAAAAGGAGAAACACATGATGCAGGCGATAATAGAAGCGATCATGAATACAGTAGATAAGAAAAAGGTACAGAGCCTTTTTAGGTGTATTCATTGTGGCAGATATAGATTAAATGTTGATTGTGACTAGTATTGTAAATAATTGGGAGTCAGGATAAAGATGTGGAAATATAATTGTGTTACAAGACAGGAATTTGAAGCCATAAAAGATAAAATTGAGAAATATATAGTAATGCTTGGTGGTAATATGGCGGCTGTCAATTTGCCTTATGAACAACGAACCGTTTCTTGTTCTGGAAATGATGCTGTGGAAAACATTTCTATCAGACCGGCTTTTGAGTATAATGGATATTATTATAGAGTGGATGAAGTTTGTTTTTCGGATAAACCATTTATTGCGATAGAGTACGGAACATATAATGAGCTTATGAATAATGCTATGGAGGATGCAGAGCCTTTTCCGTATGATTTACCAGAGGAAGAATTGTTGAATGAGGTAAGATATTCGTTGGGGATAGAATCATATTCCAGGGAATATTAAGAAAAATCCATTAGCAGAGGTGCGATAAAAGCATAAAATGACATATTGCAGGCTCGCATATTGCGGGACAACGAATGTATCAGAAAACGGATTTATCAGGAAAGGAACAAAATGAAAATCAGGCAGTTAAGTGAAGAGCAGTATCTCAGCACAATGGGAAGTAAAATGAGCGAAGTAACTGAAATTGCGGAACCTTTGGCAGATATATGGGATTATGCATAACAGCTTCTGAAAGATAATCTGATTTCACAGGAAGGTTTTTGAAAAGATATATAGAAGCAGTCCATGTAAATAACGAAAACAGATATCAGCATATCCTGCTCTTTATAAATCAAAAGAATGTGTATGCTGTGATTATTGTAGATATGAGTGACAAAAAGATTTTCGCTCATTACATTCGTTTCCTGCTTTTGTGTGGACGGCAGTGTGCTTCGCACTTTTGGGCATAAATGTTTGGTTGCCCAGTGATATCTGGTGGATGGGATTGCTCGTAATCATTGTTTTCTTTTGTTTCATTCCGGTGTTTATTTTTATGTGTCTAACAGCCAAAAAGATTTATCATGAAACACCTGGACAAAAGGATATTGCACTTACGCCAAGAGATGGCACAGTCTATGTGGATGATATGAGAATGGACATTACCTATGATGCACGGGATCATGAGGTGAACATGGATGCCAGGCGTTCTGTAGGAAGGCATGGCTGCCGGAAGGTGATTTTCTATGCCGCCATTAGCGGTGATGCGGTAGAAGGCTTCCTTGCATTTTGTAGGGAAAATGGTGTGGTAATGGAGGTAGTCGATGAATCAGAACTATAGCTTTGACTTTCAATGCATACAGGGTGTCAGCGATGGTATGCTTCTTTATGAAGACAATGGAAGAGTTGTAAAAATTGATATCAGGAAAAGCGCCGGACTTTGGTGGGATCACCATAACAGGAATACAATAATGAACCTATTGCTAAAGAAGCGTGCAAAGAACAAATTTGCCGGGGATAAATGCTTTGCCTGTACAGAGGCATATATCAGATTGTATGCGGACGAAAATGAAATACTCTTTAAAAAGAAATTCCCGGACGAATGGGATACAAGTGATGCGTGTGAATTTAGAATGTGGTGGGAACAGATTAACAGCGATTTCCATAAGCTTGGATATTGGCTGTTTGACGAAGGATAGCGCACCTGATGTTCTGCAGATGAGCGAACGAACCTGAAACAGGCGAACAGGCTTGCATGGAGGATATATGTACACAACGACAGTAAAAACGGGAAAAATATTAGATGGTAAGACAGGTCTGAAAATAGCTGCTCCGCTATTTATATGGCTTATGGCAGAGCTGGTCGTTTTTTTAATAGCAGTTAAAGTGGAGATTTTTGTAATTTCGTTTTCAGCAATGTTGCTTTTCGTGATTATATTTTTTGCCGTTATCCCTATTGGCTACCATATGCGTAAAAGAGCGGATGGATTTCGTGGCAAAGAATCATTCCAATATGAAGAGATTACCTTTCATACTACCGATGGAGAACTTTATGTTGACGATATAAAGCTGGATGTTACCTATAACGAATCCCAAACAGAAATTTTCGTAGATCATATTATGGAGTGGGAGACAAAATTCGGACAGAAGGCCATGTGCACCGACTTTATAGGAATTGTTGAGGAACCGTATTTAAAAGACTTCGTCCGTTTTTTGGAGGAAGAAGGGATAAAGATACATCAGGAGTAAAGAGACTGAGAATGGGAATATTAAAGCAGCATATACAGGAGGGAATGAACGGTGAAGCATTTTAAAAATTATAAAAGTACAAAACGGACAAAGCCGGATTTATTCAGCATTCCATGTGAATATGATGGTTATGACATGGTCTTCGAGGAAGGAACTACGGATGCAAAGCTTTATGAAGCGTTCAATGAGGTGATTACGGGCAGGCGATATGATATAAAAACCCTGCCGGAGTATCATATGCTGCTTGACCGTAAAGATGAGGAACATTTCGATACCTTCTATGACTGCTGGATAAGGGAATTGGAGAAAAATGATTTTGTTTTTTTATTGGACAATAGCATCGGAATAGATAGCTTTGTAAAAGGAATTAACAGAATTCTGCTGAGTATTGGTTCAGGAAAACAATTGAACGAGGAGATGGTAACTTCTGAATATCGACATGAACTTATGAATTATTCTATGTCAGGAAAAGAGATTACATCTGAAATAAACTACGATATACTGGAAGCCAATATTGTTGCCAAAGAACTTGGAAAAATTGGATATGAATTGATTTGCCTGTTCAATGGCTTCGATAATAACATAAAGGCAATTATCAGCATAGACAGAATAGCTGAGTTGAAAGAGAGTGAAGCCAAGATAAAAGAGTAAATGGAGCATATGAGCAGGTTGAAACTGATAATTACAGGAAGATATATGCATACCAATAGCTGAAGATGAGACCGGCTTTCTTAAATTTACTTTTGCTGTCATACGGTTATATCGTGGTTTTTTTGATGAGGATGCCTGTGTTGAGATATTAGTTAGAAACAACATGAGTATAATTTCGCATAAATAGAAAAGGGATTTTTGGTTCTATATGTCTGAATTTATGCTTTTTTCCGGAGGCGCTGATATTTATATCGCATTGAAAATATTGATGTGCCGTACAAAAAGCAGGGATGTCGTATATTTTGATCATCCGTATGAATTAGGTGTGGTGCTGTTTGAAAAGTAAGTATGGTAGAAAAGTTGGGTCATAATATGGAATATGAAAAAAATGCAAAATATTGTGTAACAGCAACGACCCGTTGGATAAAGGAAAAGGAAATTTTGCGATTACTAGTTCCTGTTTTTGTATGGCTGCTATTGTTTTTGGTACTGTTTGTTGTAATGTGCCGAACGGAAATCTGGTTTTTGCTATTAGCCGTGGTTATTACATTTTTAAGCATCATTCCGATATCTATTGTTTCCTATAAGAAATGCAAAAAACTGAATCAGGAATCCTGTGTACAAACGGAGCTTATGCTTACGGCAAGAGACGGAGCAATATATAAGGATGATATGAAGCTTAATGTGGCATACAGTGTACTGGACAATGAAGTATATTTTGACGATGAACGTGATCTGGGTAAATATAATCACTGTCATATGACCTTCTGTGGCATTATTGGCGGAGATGATGTAAAAGGCTTCGTTGCATTTTGCAGGGAAAACGGTGTTGAGATAGAGGTGTTCAATGTAATGTAATCTGATTGAAAAATAATATGAATTGAAAGGATACCTCCAATCTACATTTTTTTCTGCCATGGTCTGACCCTGCCAAGCCATCCCTGTTTTGCCCAGTAGCTGCCATCGAGATATTCCGGATCCGCTTTATGTAAGGAGGTTTGCATGGCACGGCAAATGAAAAACTTTATCCTTGTGATCGGATTCGCGGATGCCGGCTTTGCATAGTTTATGCGGGAAAATTTCCGGGAAAGCCGTTTCACCTTTCTGGTAAGATGGATCTGCTTCTGCCCGGATAATTTTTCCCAGACAATCTCTTCCCTAAGTGCATCGGTAAATACTCCGATCTTAGAGATTCCCCACCAGGACAGGCTGTGCTTTATATCCTTCGCAGTCGATTTCGCTCCTGCCCCCGCGCATTGTGTTATGATCACCGCACGCTTCGTGAACATTTCAGGTGCAGGACGATGTGGCATCCACCGGTAGGCAAGATGATCAAGGAACACTTTCATTGCACCGGTAACGTGAAAGACATAAGCGGGGGAGGTCATTACGATCAGATCGGCATCTAATAATGATTTCTCAATCGTCCTTATTTTATCAGCATCCTTACAGTTGCATTCCCCTTTGGATATACAGCTGGTGCAGAAATGCGGACCATCCTTTGGCAGATAGTATTCCATAATGTCTGCTTTGCCTTGAAACTCAGATAAAAATATCTCTTTCAGGCGATATGTTACGCCATGCTTTTCTGTTCCGTTTATCACTGTAATTTTCATAGCCTACACCTCCAGAATATCATGCAGGATCTGTGTATGAAAGCTTCGACGGACTTCTTCTGTGGTCAGGTCTTTGCCTAACATCTGCGATACCGTTCCGTGTCTTAGAAATGTCTGCTGCATGACCGTGATCAGGCAGAAGGTTTTTCGTGTTACCGTTTCTTCATCCCAATCAGGTCGGCAGGCTGAAACAAGAGGGAGATAGGCCGCATAGGTTCTGTGAGTGTTGTCATTTACTTTCGGCGTCTGCATATCGGTAAGAATGGAGATTCTCGATACGGCGTAATGCTTGAATAGGAAATCAAGCGTCATATATCCGAGCTGATCCAGCTTTTCAAACGGGGTAAGACCCTCCGTTTGTTCCCGTATATGCTGAAACTGTTCTACAATTTGATTTATAATACGCTCTACGCATAACGCAATAAGTGCATCCTTATTTCCAAAATGATAATTTACAAGCCCCAGTCCGACGTCAGCCCGTTTGCAGATTTCCCGAACTGTGATCTCATCTAAATGTTCCCCTTTTTCTTCGATCAGTGCGATCGTTGCCTGTATTATTGCTTCTCTGTTATCCATATCTGTGCCTCCTGTTGAACACTGTTCAATTTATTATACTGAACATTGTTCAAAATTTCAAGGCCTGTTTTATGAAAGGGCTAATCGCTTTTCTTGTTTGTCGGATAACCATTCCCCTGTAAATCAGTTGTAACAGAACAGGAGCCTTTTTTCTTAGGCTTGTCTTTTGCAGGATTCGTACTTTCCCATATGCCCTCCGGCATTGTATTAATCGGCTTTTTTTTGTCTGTCATTTTCATTTTCTTTTATAACCTCCGTTTTTTTGTTAGTATGAGGTGATTTATTTGAAATATTCATACGACATCCGGTTCTCTCGCGTAAGCAAAGGTGATAGCGTGAAACTCTGTGCCATGCACAAAATGAAAAACGCATAATATAGTATCATAGAATAATAGATTGTGAGATGATATCAGCATGGAAGAAAACAGCTTGTCCAACAACTGCGATTTTGCCAGCCTCAGACCGGTCATGGTAGATCTGCCTTATCCGCCGATCCAGGTTGAAGGTCAGAACCTGGCATATGCGAATCTGATCAGCATGGACTATTGTGGTTCCGTATCGGAAATGACAGCCCTTACCCAGTATATCAATAATGAGAATCGGCTGTCCTGTAATAATTGTTCCGTAGCAAAGACGCTTCTGGGAATTGCAATGTCGGAAATGATCCATTTACAGAAGCTTGGAGAATTAATTCTTTTGTTAGGCGGTACGGTTGACTTTGTTGCCAGATCCCATAATGGAAGGCCGGTCATGTGGACGCCGGAATGCCTTAAGCTGCCGGATCAGCTGAAAGCAATGCTTCTGACAGATGTGGAGGGAGAGTATGCGGCGATCAATCAGTATCGGATGCATATCAGGATGATAAAGGATGCATATGTCAATGCGGTACTGGAGCGAATCATAAAGGATGAGGAATATCATATCATGATACTCCAGACTTTGGTTAAGAATCTGTGATGCATTTATATATTTAATAAAAAATAAATAATAATCATATTTAAACTTGACTTGAGGTACGCTTTTGGTTGTAAAATGAAATTACTGGCACAAATAGAAAATGAAAGGCCAAAGGAGGACGTTGAATGCAGTCAAAAGTGTATTTTTCAAGACAGGTTACGCCGGAACAGGTATTAGAGCTTTACCGTCTGGCGGGAAAACAGCTTTCCGGCAAAATAGCAATTAAAGTACATTCCGGCGAAACGGGAAATCAGAACTTTTTGCATCCTGAATTCTGGAAGCCTGTTGTTGATGCTGTAGGCGGAACGGTTGTAGAGTGTAACACTGCGTATGAGGGTACAAGGGATACAACAGAAAAACACTTAAAGACCCTGGAGGAGCATGGGTGGAACCGGAACTTTGCAGTAGATCTTCTGGATGCGGAAGGACCGGATCTGGAACTGTCAATTCCAAAGGGAAAACGGATACAGGTAAATTATGTGGGTAAGAATCTGGCGAACTATGATTCCCTTCTGGTACTGTCTCATTTTAAAGGACATCCTATGGGCGGCTATGGCGGTGCATTGAAACAGTTATCAATCGGTATTGCATCCTCATATGGAAAGGCAAATATCCATGGAGCAGGAAATCTGGAAGAAATCTGGACTGCGGATCAGGATTCCTTCTTAGAGTCTATGGCAGATGCCGCTTCTTCTGTCGTTGACTATTTCCATGGAGAAATCGTTTATATCAACGTAATGAAAAATATGTCCGTAGATTGTGACTGCTGTGCAGTCGCAGAGGATCCGTGCATGGCGGATATTGGTATTCTTGCATCCCTGGATCCGGTTGCCATAGATCAGGCCTGTATTGATTTAGTCTATGCAGCAACAGAGGATCCCGGGCAGGGGCATCTGCTGGAACGGATCGAGAGCCGTAACGGAATTCATACCATAGAGGCAGCGGCAGAGCTGGGCATTGGTTCCAGAGAATATGAACGGATTGAAATATAGGATTTCCAGGTTGCGCAGGAGGAAATGATATGGCAAAGACAAAGCATGAGAATATTCAGAAAATAGCATTGTCCGCAATGTTTCTGGCGATTGGTCTGCTTCTGCCGTTTTTGACCGGACAGATCAGGCAGATTGGAAATATGATGCTGCCGATGCATCTTCCGGTTCTGCTGTGCGGACTGATCTGCGGCTGGCAGTATGGTCTGGAGATCGGGCTGATCCTTCCCATCCTTCGACATTTTCTATTTGGCATGCCGCAATTATACCCTACCGGCATTGCCATGTCCGTGGAGCTTGCAACCTATGGCCTTATCGTGGGACTGGTCTATTCCCGTTCCCGCTGGCAGTGCGTCATATCCCTGTACCGGGCGATGCTGATCGCCATGCTGTCCGGAAGAGTGATATGGGGGATTGCCATGGTCCTGATGCTGGGCGTAGGAGAGAACGGATTTACATGGGTGGCATTTACGGCAGGTGCGTTCTTTAATGCAATTCCGGGTATTATCATCCAGCTGATATTGATCCCGGCAGTCATGGTGGCATTAAACCGGACCGGTCTGGTTCCATTCCGGCAGAGAGAGAAGGAACCGAAGGCCGCGGCAGATGGATAAAGGATACTCAAATGTTATATAGAATCGAACCGATCATAAATAAAATAATGCAATTACAAAGGAACAATGTCCCGGTTATGGTCGGGATAGATGGCAGATGTGCCGCAGGCAAGACAACGCTTGCGGCAGATCTGCAAAAAGGATTGGATTGCAGTGTAATTCATATGGATGATTTTTTTCTCCGGCCGGAGCAGAGAACGGAGGAACGATACCGGGAACCGGGAGGCAATATTGATTATGAGCGGTTGTTGCAGGAGGTTCTTCCGCCATTAAGACGGGGGCAGAGCTTTCAGTATCGCCCGTATGATTGTAAGCGGCAGGAACTAGGAAGGCCGGTTTTCGTGGAAGCAAGACCGGTCATGATTCTGGAGGGGACCTATGCCTGCCATCCGTTATTCCGGGAACAGTATCAGTTACGCGTATTTTTAACCCTGGAACCGGAGGAGCAGCTTCGCCGGATCCGGGAACGGAATGGAGCAGAAGCACTGGAACTATTCCGGAATAAGTGGATCCCGTTGGAGGAGCACTATTTTTCCTGCTGTCAGGTGATGGAGCAAAGCGATATATGCATGCAGACCATGTAAAGCTCCTGATATGCAGGTGATTGAAGCTGCCTTCTTTCTTCTGCAGGAAGTCCTGCATGGTTCATTATGACAGGCGGCAAGGATCACCTCTTTTTATTGCGAAGCGCCAGATGGCGGCCGAGAAGGAAAACGCCACTCAGCATTTCCACTATAGACAGTCCCAGCATAAAACCCGAAAGGAACTCCTGTATATCTGTTCCTGTGAACATTCTTGAGAGCGCCAGCATAACGCCGCCCATAATGATTAAAATGTATCCGATAATTAACAGCTTGGTATTTTTCAGGTGTTCTATTTGCTTCATCATTTCGATCATCTGCGCATTATCATAAGTCTGTATGCTTTTTTCATCTTCTTCGCCGCGGATCAGCTCGGCAAGTGTAGTATTTAATTCTTCACATAACAATTCGATTATGGAATAATCAGGCATGCATTTTCCTGTTTCCCATTTGGAAATGGTCTTATTTGAGACTCCGATTTTTTCTGCAAGCTGCTCCTGGGTTAGATTTTTTTCTTTTCGCTTTTGTGTAATGAACCTGCCTGTTGTAACTGGATTCATATTTCGATACCTCCTGATTGTTTTTACTTATAGTTTAACGAATCTTAGAAAAAAACACATCCCCTGATCGGAGAATATGCGTGGAATCATATGATTTTATGGTGTGAAATATATGGAAAAGCATTTGAAAAGCGGAGCGGATGTAGTACAATAAGTATACAAAACCGATAGGAAGAGGAGTAATCAGATGAGCAATGGAATTGTAACCCTGAAAAAAGGTGCAGGCCGCTCCCTGAAGGCAGGGGGACCCTGGATCTATGATAACGAAGTCGCAAGTATTTTGGGTGAGATACAGGATGGAGATATCGTTCTGGTACATGATTTTGACGGATATCCGTTAGGACGGGGATTTATTAACCGGAAGTCCAGGCTGATCATCCGTATGATGACCAGAGATAAGGATACGGAGGTAGACGAAGCATTCATCCGTATGCGGGTTGCAAATGCCTGGGCGTATCGGAAGCAGGTAATTGATACGGAGAGCTGCCGGGTCATATTTGGAGAGGCAGACTTTCTTCCCGGGATTGTGGTAGATAAGTTCTCTGATATTCTGGTGGTGCAGTCCCTGGCACTCGGAATTGACCGTTTTAAATTGCTTATCATTGATGCACTCCGGGAGGAGATGGCGAAGGATGGTATAAGCATCCGTGGCGTATATGAGCGCAGTGATGCAAAGGTCCGGGAGCAGGAGGGGATGGAGCGTACCAAGGGCTTTCTCGGAGATACCTTTGATACGAAGGTAGAAATCGTGGAAAATCAGATCCACTATCTGGTTGATGTAAAGGAGGGACAAAAGACTGGTTTTTTCCTGGATCAGAAGGAAAACCGGAAGGCAATCTGGAGGCTGTGCCGGGGAGCGAGGGTACTGGACTGCTTTACTCATACCGGTTCCTTTGCTCTGAATGCAGGTATGGCCGGGGCTGCCAGTGTACTCGGTGTGGATGCATCTGAGCTAGGGATAGCACAGGCAAGAGAGAATGCCAGACTGAATCATCTGGAGGAACGGGTACAATTCCAGTGCAGAGATGTATTTGAACTGCTGCCGGAGCTGGAGCGACAGGGTGAGCAGTTCGATGTGATCATCCTGGATCCGCCGGCGTTTACCAAGTCCAGGAATTCCATTAAGAATGCAGTAAAGGGGTATCGGGAAATCAACCTTCGCGCCATGAAGCTGCTTCGGGATGGCGGGTATCTTGCAACCTGCTCCTGTTCCCGTTTCATGGATTACGCCTTATTTACCCGGACGATCGGACAGGCCGCAGGCAATGTACATAAGCGGCTCCGTCAGGTGGAGTACCGGACCCAGGCACCGGATCATCCGATCCTGTGGGCAGCAGAGGATTCATACTACCTGAAGTTCTATATATTTCAGGTGTGTGATGAAAAGTAGGAAACAGTCACGTTGACAAATAGTTTTTATCCGTATACACTGAGAATATCAGGATGACGACCGGCAGGAACCGGTGAATAAGAGGAAAGTAAAGAGGGAAGAAATGGAAAAACGAATTGCTCTGCTGATCGATGCAGAGAATACCAGTGCAAAGTATCTGGACAGTATATTTATGGAGTTAAAGAATTATGGAACCGTAACCTATAAGCGGATGTATGGGGATTTTACCTTAAAGACGCTGGCAGACTGGAACCATCGTGCATTGGCCTATGCAGTAGTACCGATTCAGCAGCCAAGATATTCTACGGCAAAGAATGCGGCTGATATCATGCTGGTCATTGATGCCATGGACATTATGTACACCAAGAATGTAGATATTTTCTGCATTGTGTCTTCTGACAGTGATTTCACCCGTCTGGTCACCCGGCTGTGTGATGAAGGCATGGAGGTGATCGGTATGGGGAAGAGTGATGCGTCCCGGACGCTGAAAGCAGCCTGTACCATTTATAAGAATCTGGAGATCATCTATGGTGATTCCGATGAGATCGGAGCCTCCGGACAGAAGAATGCCGGTGTGGGACACAAGACGGAAGATATTGAAAAGAATATTGTTCCGCTGTCAGAGATTAAGAAGAGTATGGTGGAGATTGTACGGGAGAACGAGAATCTTGGCAACCGTACAGGACTTGGCGGCTTAAAGAGCAGCATCCAGCGGCTGTATAAGGACTTTGACGAACGGAATTACGGATACAGCTCCATGACGAAGCTGGTTAAGGAGCTGAAGGATTTCGTAGTAACCCAGGAGCGCAGTACCGTCTATGTATCCTTAAGCGGGGTAGAGGTTAACGAGAAGACCGTTGAAGGCTTCATTGTAGAGATGGTGAAGCGGGGGCCCATTGACCTTGGCCGTCTGGGGCAGACCATTCATACGGAATTTCCGGATTTTGATGTGAAAAGCTATGGTTATTCCCAGCTGGGAACCTTTGTGCAGAGCATAGAGGGAATCATTGTGGAGCCTAATAAGGGTGGAAAATACGCAAGATTTGCGGAAGGATAGAAGGAAGGGGACTGACAATGAAGGTTTCGACTAAGGGCAGGTATGCACTGCGGCTTATGATTGATATCGCTATGAATGATGTGGGGGAGCCGGTAAGGATTAAGGATATATCACGAAGACAGGAGATATCGGAAAAGTACCTGGAGCAGATCATTTCTGTCTTAAATAAGGCCGGATATGTCAGAAGCATCCGTGGTTCCAAAGGCGGCTATACACTGACGAAACCGGCAAAGGATTATACTGCGGGCATGATCCTGCGTCTGACGGAGGGAAGTCTGGCACCGGTCAGTTGTCTGGAGCTGGAGGAAAACGATTGTGCAAGGCAGGGGGAGTGTGCTACCCTGGAGCTGTGGAAACGTATGGATGAAGCTGTTAGGAATGTTGTGGACTCGATTACCCTGGAGGATCTGGTGGAATGGCAGAAAAGTAAAACCAATGATTATTCGATTTAGGGTAAAGTAATTGACAGTTCTCTTTGTGTTATTTTTAAGCCTGCTTTTGTTGGTGGCATTGATATGAATGAGTAACTTCTTATGTTTATTACAGGAAAATTTAATACATATGAAAAGCATACCCGGATGCCTCTTATGGATTCGGGTTCTTTTATGTTCATTAGAGGCTGTTAAGGGATGGCAGCGAGTAGATTGGATGCTTTCGATAATGACTGGAAAAAGTAACGGATTGATATGAGAGTGGCGCTGGAGTATTTTTGTCAGAAGAAAGAGTATGGAGTGGTTAAATACGAGATGGGACAATACTACTAGAAACTAGGACAATGAAATTGATGATTTTGAGAAAAAAGTAGAGTATAATAAAAATATAGTATATTTTGATAGATAAAGTCAATTTAAGTAGGTATTAACACGATTTGCTATTCTATATTAATGCTGTTAATATAAATATGTGTAAGATATATGGATAATTCAAAGTTATCTGTTGGATTGATAAAAAATCTATGCTAATTTTCTAGTATTTATAGAAAATAGGCTTAGAACGGTCAATGGTTATCCGATAAATGATATAATAAATATATTTTTAGGTCAGTTTCAAATTGTGTATTTTATAGGTAATGCAATATTAGTGGGAGATTCTATGGCTATTACAGGTGAAAATATTTCTAAATTTACATATGTCAGGTTTGATGATAGTTATTCTGTTTTGCCAATACAAAATTATTTGTCGATAAAGCTGATGGAAGTCGAATCAAAACACGTTGCCTTTTTTAATGACAAGTCTAAAATTTTTTTGAACTTTCTGAAAAAGTCAACTATAATAATACAATTTTAGGCATCCATCGGCATGCCACAATTCAAAATGAATATTTTCGTATTAATAATATGAGCAAATCTGCCTGCCTTAGAGCAGTTAGATTTGTCATAACAAGAGATGGTCGTATATGGTCAGACAATACACATTGGACATTAGCTTACTTTCTTAAGTATGGGATGGAGATAACTATTATGTATATACCAATGTATATAGTAGATTTCCGCGAGGATGTGCCAACTATATTTGATAAAAATGGCACTGTATTTGATAGTTTGTTTGATATTAGGAATTCCATAGCATCGGCCCAAAGAATTCAGGAACGTTTAGATAAAGGCTGGCGTCCACCCAACTTATCTTATAAAATAATTGATCTAAATAATGATATTTGTAAATTACTTAAGAAAGAAGGAAATTGTATTGTCCAAAGTTAAAGTAAATAATTTAAAACATATAGAGCGTAATGAGGAAAAAGAAATACTTGAATATATTTCGGGACGTAACAGGCAAATGCATGTAGCTCTTTTTGGAATGTCTGGTGTTGGGAAAACAGAGATTTCGTTATCATCGCTAAATATTCTTATTGACGGAGATTTATACAATGGATATACAATGTTACATTATGATGCCACGCAAATTCCAGAAAATTGTACAAATGATTTGTTTTACAGTTCACTTACATATAAATTAATGCAAAAGTCGTATTCAAATGATATTGATCTAACTCGTGTATCCCAAGGAAATACGTTTCTCTCATATTTAGAGAAAAGCTCTTATAAAGAGGAAGTTAAGTCTAATGCTAAAAAGGCATTGATTGCTTCACTGTCATTGCTGCCTACTATAGGCCCCGTAATCTATGAACTTTTAAATACTTCGGATGATAACGTTAGTAAAAATTATCAAACCGTACAGTATGTATTTAGGGAATACATAAACTATTTAAGTAACACTACGGGCATAATTATTTTTATTGACAATATTCAACATATACCCTTAGATGTTGTTTCTGCTTTTTATGAAATCGTGCGTCAAGCAGAAGGTAATGTAATTTTGTTTACATCATATACTTTGGAAGACAATAGCATTTTATCAAAGAAAATAGTAACAGAATATAGTTTGCATAAAGATAACCTCGTATTATTCATTGAAAATGTTACACTAGAATTATTTGATAAATTATGTGAAGAGAATTTAGGTTCTCAATTATATTATGACTTGCATCAAAGACTACAATATTTTTATGCATTGGTTCAATATGGCAATATGCGAGAGATAGATGAATTAATTTTTCAAATCAAACAAATCGGCCTATATAACCTTACTGACACCCCCACTTTGCAAGGGATTAAAGCTTTAGATGAAATAAAAAAGGACATTATAGATTTAACTGCTTTATTCCCAGAAGGTATTAAGTTGTCTTTTATAAAACGTATTCTAAAGTATAATGAGGGATGTACGGAATCACAATTTAAACAAAGCATATCAAACCTGTGTAAAATGAATTATATTCTTATTGGGGATAATGATACTTTGAAAGTACAACACGAAAAAATTATGCGGGCTAGCAGGCAAAACCTAGAAATAGCATCGGAAGAAGAACGTTTTGTTGAATTGTTGCATTCATGTGAAAGGTTTTTTGCGGAAGCTGTTTACGAAACTTCAGATAACAGCGAATTTGTGTTTTGTGTAAATGGTTTGATTGAATTAGAAAAAGAATTTAGTTTAGAAAGACATTTAGGTATACTGGAGAAATACATAAATATCTTATATACCAATTTTAGATATTTTCAAATATGCCAATTATATAATAAATTGGCTGAAACAGCATCATATGGTAATCAAATTGCAATATTGTTTCCAATACGTTCTATTATACAAATACTTGACTCTTTTCAAAAAACAAGTAATTTTGAAAAAGGACTAAAAATTAGTAGAGAACTTTCAAATTACTATAATATGGATTTATACAAGGCAAAGTTTTTGCTACAATCTTATCATTATGAAGATGCAATAAAAGTTTTAAATAACCGATTGAACAATTATGAAAGTTGGAGCATTTATTTAAATGCTATGCAACATTTACGTAAGGATAGTGATGTACGAGGCTATGTAGAGAAACTCATTAATGAAAAATCCGATTATGAAGATTATGAAGATGATGAATATTATTATATTATTTTAAGGAATTCTGGACATCTATTTGATTTTCAAACTGCAAATGAAAATGTTAATAAGGCTTTGGAATACTTCAAAACTATTAATAACACTTTCGTTGAATCAACATGTTTAAATAATATAGGAATTTTATACTTGTATAAAGGAGAAGAGTCCCTAAATGTCCATACTGCTAAAGAATATTTTAAAAAGGCTCAAAAAATTATGCACCAGTTAAAATCAAATGAGGAGTATCAGTCAATAATAAATATAGGTGTTTGTTATTTTTGCGAAAAAGATTATAATATGGCGTTGGAATATTTTACATGCGCTGCCCACATTATGCCTAAAAGTCTAACGTTTGACTTAATAAAATTAAAATGTAATATATTGATTAGCCAATATATAATTGGAAGTTTGTCTATAGAGGATATTCATGAAGAATTACTATCATTGTACTCGGAAGCAGAGGAAATGCCAGACCCTTGGATACGTCTACTTTGTAAATATAATCTATGCATATTACGAACAAATAATAATTCCTATATTGAAAGTTTAAAAAAAGAATATCCTGGCGAAATAAATGCTTATGGATTGATTGTACCAAATACAGATTTTGGTGATTTTATGCTTGGGATATCTCCACATTGGAGATATTAAGTGAGATGTACGGACTATCATATATTATACGATAATCTGTACAATCTATTCAATTATCCGGTATGATTGTATAATATTTTTTGCTAAATCTTCATCTATAATACATTTAGCATTAATAGTGTCTGCTATTAACTCAGCAATTTGGGTATATTCACTTTCTAACATATTAATTGTAGCTAATGTTAATATGCCTATTCTTATGCCAGATGTTATACTAGGTGGCTTTTTATCATTGGGCAATTGATTTCGGTTTACCAATATATGTTGTCTAAACAACAAATCTTCACAATCTTTTCCAGTAATCGTAAGCGCACAATAAGATAGTGCCTTCTAAATAATAAGAGGATGATATAATAAT
>CAJULG010000008.1:0-104501 GCA_910587045.1 uncultured Lachnospiraceae bacterium
TGATTATACATCAAATCCTTGTGTATTAGGTGTCAACTAAAATGATACAACATCAAAGTGTGAAAACATCGGATGCAAAACTGTTTCTTATCAAGCTACAACAAGAAGATAAGAAAAGCTACAGTTCCATCCACACCATCCGGGGAGTGCTTAGACCTGCCTTTCAGATGGCGGTGGATGACGATATTATTGTAAAGAATCCATTCGGATTCCAGCTTGCTGGAGTTGTTGTAAATGATTCGGTAACAAGAGAGGCTATCAGCAAAGACCAGATGAGAAAGTTCCTAAAGTTTGTACATGACGATGTGGTGTACTGTAAATATTATGAAGTGGTGTACATACTCTTTCATACAGGAATGCGAATATCGGAATTTTGTGGATTGACACTGAAAGACATTGATTTGGAAAAGCGAATTGTTAATATCGACCATCAACTGCAAAGAACATCGGATATGCGGTACATTATTGAAACTACAAAAACAGATGCCGGAACAAGGAAAATTCCTATCACAGAGGATGTAGCGCAGATGTTTCAGGCAATTATTGAGGACAGAGTACCTCCCAAGGTCGAAAAGGTAATTGATGGCTATAGCGGATTCCTATTTTACGATGAGAATGATATGCCACTTGTGGCAATGCACTGGCAGCATAGATTCAATCATATGGTCGGCAGGTACAACGATATCTACCGGGTGCAGATGCCGAACATCACGCCTCATGTATGCCGACATACCTATTGTTCCAATATGGCGAAATCGGGGATGAACCCCAAGACACTGCAGTACCTCATGGGACATTCAGATATTTCGGTCACAATGAATGTGTACACGCATATCGGCTTCGATGATGCGGAGGAAGAACTGAAAAGGATGGAAGAGTTTAGAAAGGCACAGGCAGAAATGGAGAAGCAGAAAGGTGAAAAGCCAGTGTCACAGAAGATGTTCAAGGTAGTTTAATATTGAGAAGATAGATGATGCTCTGGTGTATGGCTGGGGCATTTTTTTTGTGTGGAAAAAAACAAGGGTGTATGATAGTATTATTTTGAATAATTTTTTTTAAGAAGAGGGTGATTATTGTGGAAACACATTATTTAATAGATTATGAAAATGATGGAAAAAATGGACTTAAGGGATGTGAGAAACTTACTATTTCTGATTTTATTCACTTATTTTACACTGATAATTCAAAAAATACAACTCTTGATATTTTTACAAATCATGGTAAAGCGGAACTTGATATTAAAAAAGTTCCGGCGGGAGACCAATCGTTGGACAAACATTTAATTGCATATTTAGGTTATTTAGTGGGAAAGAGTGCTAATATACAAACTGAGTATGTGATTATATCATCGGACAAAGGCTATGATAAAGTATGTGAGTTCCTACGAGATGAGTGTGGAAATAGCATATCTGTTTCGAGGAGAAGTACGATTGCTCTCAAACAAGTTACACAGAAAAAAGAAGTGAAACAAAATGCTGAAAAGAAAACTAGTGTATCTAAGGTGGATCCGGCAAAGAAAACAAAGCTGAATCAACAGATACAACAAGCTTTGAGTTCCTCTGAAACACAGTATAGACCTGGTGTGATGAATGAAGTTGCAAAGGTTGTAACCTCGTTGTATGGCAATGAAAAATTCATGAATGATGTTCATAATGCTTTGCGCGGGATGTATCCCGAGGACTATCTTGATGTATATGGAGACATCAAGTCTATATTAAGTAAATATGCAACAAATCAGGATAAGAAAGCTGATTGCGATAATAAAACACTACTTCATAATGAAATACAGCAGATTTTGAGTAAGGCAAATGTTGGCAAGGAAGTTATTGCTTATGTGCCGGGATTAGTAATTAAACATTGTGATGAGAAGAATGCTTTGCAGACCATATATAGAGCAATAATACAAAAATTTGGTCAAAAGAAAGGTTTGGACATCTACAATAGGATAAAAAAACATATTTAGGAAAATTCCATGGCACAAAATGTAGGTCTGTTGGAGGATAAAAAGAATGAAAAAGCTTTTAAAGAGAATTGGTTTTGCCGTTTTGGTAATTGCTATACCGTTATTAATTGATATTTGTATATTTGGTAACTCATTTCCAAGTAATATTGAAAACCAAGCGTGGGCAGGCTTTTTAGGAAGTTATTTAGGTGGAATAGCAACCCTGGTGGCCGTTTTTATTACTATATCAGACAATAATAAGAAAATTGAGGAGCAGAAAAAACTCGAGAAAGAGCAACTGACAGAAGAAAAGAAGTATGCAGTTAGACCATACCTTGATACTAGATATATTTTCTTTAATGAGGATTCGGAGTTTGGGCTAAATGACAGAGTATTTGACATTAAAGAGAGGACAGTAGAGAAGGTTCGATATGGTTTTACATCAATGGATGAACAGTGTATAAAAATGAGACAATCAGTACCCAATTATATATATTTGAAATATATAATTAGAAATATTGGTGCTGGCAGTGCCGTGGATATGAAGGTTAGCGTAAATGGTTTTTCTGAAAAAATATCTATTGCTAAAGATGAAACAGTGAATCTTTTTATGATTATTAGCATGGGAAAGGAAGAAACAGTGCCTTTTAGTATCCTATTAGATTATTGGGATGTGGAAAAGAGAGCTCATTATAATCAAGAGGATGGGTTTGAAATTTTGGTTAAGGGTACAGAGCAAATAATTAAGCCGAAAGAACATACTCTCCCAACTGAAATTAAAAATCCTTAGTAGTAAACTTTTCCGTTTTACTACCAATTTTACTACTAACAGGTAGTCACAACTTGCACTATCTTGCCTTATTTTGTCAAGATGACAGACTAAGAGCATATTTCACAAACACCCGGAATCCCTTGCAAAACAGGGCATTTCCGGGCAAAAAGGAGTAAATCAAAACTATGATAAAAGTACTTTTCATCTGCCACGGCAATATCTGCCGTTCCCCCATGGCGGAATTCATATTCAAGCACATAGTAGACCAGCAGGGTCTTTCCGCCCGTTTCACAATAGCCTCCGCCGCCACCAGTGCAGAAGAAATCTGGAACGGTACCGGCAATCCGGTATACCCGCCCGCAAAGGCTGAGCTTGCCCGTCACGGAATCCGTTGTGATGGAAAACGGGCAGTTCAACTCACCCGGTCGGATTATCAGTGTTATGATCTTTTGATCGGTATGGAACAACGCAATCTAACGAATATGCGGCGTATCCTGGGTGGAGATCCGGAGCAGAAGCTCCATCTTCTGCTGGATTATAGCAAATCACCCAGAGATATTGCAGATCCCTGGTATACCGGAGATTTTGAAAGAACCTATCAGGATATCATGGAAGGCTGTCAGGGATTGCTGGATTCCATGATTTATAACGGATTACAAGCATAATTAGACAAAAAAAGAAGCTGGATTTGGCTATTCTGCATATTTTATTGCGCTCTTTGGAAAAAAAGTGTATAATATGAACAATACATAGTCTGCACTTAAGAGCAAACTTCTATTCTTAATTCTATAGTTCTTTGTATGAGTGTAATACGACAGTAGAGGGGAAGGGATTTATTTATGAGAGAAAATGGACAGCATGTGGGGTTTCTGCACTCAATTCGGAGCCGCATCATTATCATGGCAGCAATTATCATCGCAGTCAGTACAGTGTTGATCTGGTTAACAGTACAGCCATTGATGACAAGTACGTTTACAGATACACAGGAACGATATCTGAACGATATGACAGTTTCCTATGGTAAGATGATGGCAAATTACGTGATACAAAACGGAGTGGAATGTATATCGACCCAGGAGGTGCAGGATGTATTAAAGGAAATCCATATTAATGGCAAAGAGAGCAGTTATGCCTATGTAGTAGATCTGGATGGAATCATGCTGTATCACCCTACTGCAGATAAGATTGGTGTATCCGTAGAAAATGCAGTTGTAAAGGAGATTCTTGCAGAGATCGCACAGGGAAAGCCGCAGAAGAGTGATGTTTATGAGTATGACTTTCGTGGGCAGATTAAATATGCGGGTGTATATCCGGATGTTGAGCATGGATTTTTATTAGTAATATCTTCCGATAAAGCAGAGATCCAGCAGGACTTAAATAAGATATTGGGACGTACGCTGATCAGTATGATATTCTCATTTGTGATCAGTGTGGTGATCGCAGTCTTTGTTTCATATATCATTACGAATCCGATTAAGAAAATGTCAGGGATCGCCAATCAGTTTTCAACCCTGGATCTGCGAAGAGCCGATGAACAGGATATGCTGGAGGTTCGGAAGGATGAGGTTGGTATGATGGGACGTTCCTTAAGCGGCCTGCGGGATCAGTTTGAGGAGATCGTTACAGAAATTAAACTGCAGAGCGCCCATCTTTATTCCGAGGCTGCCAGCCTGGACGAGCATGCCAGAGAGACTGCCAATAACGTAGAACAGGTAGAAAAGGCGGTATATGAGATTGCAGAGGGAGCCAGCTCTCAGGCAGAAGAAACTCAGCGGGCAACCGATCATGTCATTCAGATGGGTGAGATGGTGGAAGAAACCAATGCGGAGGTGGAGCATCTCTATACCTATGCCAATGCCATGAAGACCTCTGGGGAGGAAGCTTCAAGAAGTCTGGAAGAATTGAATACTATTAACGAAAAGGCCAAGGGATCCATAGATCTGATCTATCAGCAGACCAATAATACCAATGAATCTGCCATGAAGATCCGAGAAGCAACCGCTCTGATCACGGATATTGCCAATCAGACGAACCTGCTATCCCTGAATGCATCGATCGAGGCGGCAAGAGCAGGAGAACAGGGAAGAGGCTTTGCGGTTGTTGCATCCCAGATCCAGAAGCTGGCAGAACAGTCCAATGATTCAGCGAGACAGATAGAAGAGATCATTACCCTGTTGATCGCGGATTCCAATGAGGCAGTCAGTACCATGAATGAAGTAAAGCAGATTATGGATGAGCAGAATAAGAATATCCATGGAATTGAAAAGCAGTTTGACCGGCTGTATGAGCAGATTGATATGTCCATGGGCGGTGTCGGCAATATTGCGGATAAGACACAGAAATTAGACGACTCCCGGATAAACGTAGTGGATATTGTTCAGAATCTGACTGCGATCGCACAGGAGAATGCGGCAAGCTCAGAGGAGACCTCAGCGTCTGTAACCGAGGTATCCGATATTGTAAATCAGATATCCGGAAACGTGAACGAACTGCGGGAGATCGCAGAGCATCTGGAAAACAAGATGAATGAATTTATAGTAGAATAAGTATAATCGTACAGAAGCATACTTCCCGGCAGACAACAAAATTGTTTTCGTTGACAAATGCCGGGAAATATGCTAACTTGTTAGTTAGAAATGCAATGATAAGGAATAGTAGGACTTGAAACATAGACAGAGAGCCGCCGGGTGGTGTGAGGTGGTTATGGATAAAGTTTGAACTGGCCTTTGAGCAGCGGGCTGAAGAATGAAACAGTAGGCCTTGCCGGTTCCTGACCGTTATTGCAGGAGGATATAAGACCCTATGAGCAGTCTTAAGGTTCGTATCTGTGAAGAGTGCATACGTCAAGTATGAATTAGAGTGGTACCGCGTAAGTTCCTTACGTCTCTAAGCAGGAGATGTCGGGGGCTTTTTCTTATTTGTGCGAAGGAGCAAGGCAAAAACGCCGGTATGGAACGATATCATTTCACATAGGATACGGTAGAACAGTTTCGTGAATCAGAAGGACAGGAGGTAACAGAATGATGAATTATCAGAAGTATCAGAGAGGCTATTATATGCCGCCAACCGAGTCATTGAAATGGACAAAGAAAGAGTACATCGATCAGGCGCCGATGTGGTGTTCCGTGGATCTGCGGGATGGCAACCAGGCATTGATCGTTCCGATGAGCCTGGAAGAAAAGGTAGAATTTTTCAAAATGCTGGTCAAGATCGGATTCAAGGAGATTGAAGTCGGATTTCCAGCAGCATCCGAGACCGAATATACCTTTTTACGAACACTGATCGAGGATGACCTGATTCCGGATGACGTGACCGTACAGGTGTTGACTCAATCCAGAGAACACATAATCAAAAAGACCTTTGAGGCAGTGCGTGGATGCAAAAATGCAGTAGTTCATTTATATAATTCCACTTCCTATGCCCAGCGGGAGCAGGTATTTAAGAAATCCAGGGAGGAAATACTGGAGATCGCAGTTTCCGGAGCAAAGCTGTTAAAGCAGCTGGCAGAAGAGGATGGCGGGAATTTTCAATTTGAATACTCACCGGAAAGCTTTACGGGAACCGAAGTAGAATATGCATTAGAGGTCTGCAATGCAGTGATCGATGTCTGGCAGCCGACACCGGAGAAGAAGGTGATCATCAATCTTCCGGCAACCGTTGAGATGTCTCTTCCTCATGTTTATGCAAGCCAGATTGAATACATGAGTGAGAATATGAAGAACCGGGAGAATGTCATTCTCTCTCTTCATCCGCATAATGACCGGGGATGCGGGGTGGCAGATTCGGAATTAGGCTTGCTGGCAGGCGCAGACCGGATCGAAGGTACTTTGTTTGGTAACGGAGAGCGGACCGGTAATGTGGATATTATTACGCTCGCAATGAATATGTTTACCCATGGTGTTGATCCAAAGCTGGATTTAAGCAATATTCCGGAATTAACAGAGCTTTATGAACGCGTCACAAAGATGCATGTTTATGAACGCTCCCCGTATACCGGGCAGTTGGTCTTTGCTGCATTTTCCGGTTCTCATCAGGACGCCATTGCCAAAGGAATGAAGTGGAGAGAGGAACATAATATAGAGCGCTGGACCGTTCCATATCTGCCATTGGATCCGCAGGATGTCGGCAGACAGTATGATGGAGATGTTATCCGGATCAACAGTCAGTCCGGGAAGGGCGGTATCGGATATTTATTAGAGCAGAAGTATGGCTTTGATCTGCCTCCGAAGATGCGGGAGGATTTAGGGTATACGGTAAAGGATGCTTCCGATCACCTGCATAAGGAATTAACTGCGGACGAAGTGCTGGATATCTTCCAGAAGACATATGTCAATGCAGGAACGCCGATCGAATTGTTAGAGGCTCATTTTACGCAGGGAGAGCAGTTTACAGCAGAGATTACCATTCATGTTCATGGCGTGCGGAAGGTATATCATGGAAAAGGAAATGGACGTCTGGATGCTATATCCAATGCATTGAAGAAGCACTTTGACATCCGGTTTTCTTTGATCTGCTATGAGGAGCATGCATTGCAGGTAGGATCAAATTCCCAGGCTTGTGCTTATGTGGGAATTCAGAAGCCGGAAGGCGGCGTAGCCTGGGGAGCAGGAATCCAGAATGATATCATTGATGCATCTGCCTATGCATTGATCAGCGCCATTAACCGTTCCGGATTAGTGAAATAAAACGATTTTTTCTTTACTGGAAAGACCAGAAATGATATTCTGTAATTAGATAAAACATGCATGGAGGATAGAAGAACATGGGTAAATATTTTCAGCCGGAAATCGAATGTGCATCACAGGAGCAGATTCGGGCATGGCAGGATGAGCGATTGGTAAAACAGGTAAGACATGTTTATGATAATGTGGAAATGTACCGGAAACGTATGGACGAAAAAGGAGTCAGGCCGGAGGATATCAAGGGCAGGGATGATTTACATAAGCTTCCGTTTACAACCAAGGATGATCTAAGAGAACAGTATCCATATGGATTGCTGGCGAAGCCGTTGAGTGAATGTGTACGTATCCAGTCTACCAGCGGTACAACCGGAAGGCGGGTCGTTGCATTTTATACCCAGCATGACATTGATCTGTGGGATGAATGTTGTGCAAGAGCGATCGTGGCAGTCGGCGGAACGAAGGAAGACGTGGTACATGTCAGCTATGGATACGGTTTGTTTACCGGCGGCCCGGGCTTAAATGGCGGTTCTCACAAGGTTGGTTCCCTGACACTTCCGATGTCATCCGGCAATACAGACCGTCAGATTCAGTTTATGACGGATCTGGGTTCCACGATCATATGCTGTACACCGTCCTATGCTGCATACCTGGCAGAGTCTATCATTGAACGGGGACTCCAGGATAAGATCAGTCTGAAGGCGGGAATCTTCGGTGCAGAAGCATGGACGGAGGAAATGCGGCATGATATTGAAGAAAAGCTTGGGATCAAGGCCTACGATATTTATGGGCTGACAGAGATTTCCGGACCAGGCGTATCCTTTGAATGTGAGGCACAGTCCGGTATGCATGTTAACGAAGATCATTTTATCGCAGAGATCATCAACCCGGTAACTGGAGAGGTACTGCCGGATGGCGAGAAGGGGGAACTGGTATTTACCAGTATTACGAAGGAAGCATTTCCGTTATTACGCTACCGGACCAGGGATATCTGTATCCTGAGTCATGAGAAATGTCCATGTGGAAGAACCCATGTAAAGATGACGAAACCATTAGGACGTAGTGATGATATGCTGATCGTAAAGGGCGTCAATGTATTCCCGTCCCAGATCGAAACCGTATTGCTGAACAAGGGATATCCGGCAAATTATCAGATCATCGTTACCAGAGTAAATAACAGTGATAATCTGGAAGTACAGGTAGAAATGACACCGGAGATGTTCTCCGATTCCATTAGTGCGATTTCACAAAAGGAAAAGGAACTGGTAAGCGCATTAAAGGCAATGCTGGGTATTTTTGCAGATGTAAAGCTGGTAGCGCCAAAGACGATTGCAAGAAGTGAAGGCAAGGCTGTTCGAGTAATTGATAAGCGGAATCTGTATCAGGGTTAATGAATATATGGGTGTGAAATGCAAAAAAGGAGGTAATGGGGTATGACAGTAAAGCAGATATCTATTTTTGTGGAAAATAAGATCGGGAATCTGGCAGAGGTAACAAAGGTATTGTCCGATGCAGGTGTAAGCCTTCATGCAATATCTCTTGCAGACACAAAGGATTTTGGCGTATTGCGGGTGATTGTGAATGATTCCTATCTGGCGGCAACTACCTTGAAGGCGCAGGGCTATATCTTTTCCATAACGAAGGTGCTGGCGGTTGCGATTCCTGATGTGCCGGGCAGTCTGTACCGGATACTGACACTATTAGAGGAAAGCAATATTAATCTGGAATATCTGTATGATTTTAATACCAGAAAAAGTGACAGTGCCTATCTGATCTTCAAGGTTGGTAACGTAGAGGAGGCAATCGAGGTGCTGACAAAAAATAAGGTTCGTCTGCTGTGCCAGGAGGATTTAAAGACAGACTGATGACACTAGATAAGTTAGAAGTAGGAAAAGATGCAATTATTGAAGCGGTAGAATGTGAGTCACCTTCTCTTCGGAAGCACATACTGGATATGGGCTTAACACCGGATACGGAGGTGACTCTGGTTAAGATTGCTCCAATGGGAGACCCGCTGGAATTACGGGTAAGAGGGTATGAGCTGACGCTGCGTAAAGCTGATGCAGCGAATATCCGGTTAAAGGATATCCACGAAGCACATGTCTACTCCAGAAGGAATAAGGAGACAGCGCCAATGTCTCATCCTGGAGTCGGAGAGTCCGGTGTATTAAAGCAGAAGGTATATCAGACACAGATCCGAGGAGAAGAGATCCCGGAGGGAGAGGGGCTTACCTTTGCTCTTGCGGGAAACCAGAATTGTGGTAAAACGACTCTGTTTAATCAACTGACCGGTTCCCGGCAGCATGTGGGGAATTTTCCGGGTGTGACGGTAGACCGGAAGGATGGAGTGGTTCGGAATCATCCCGAGGCAGTGGTAGTGGATCTGCCCGGTGTATATTCTCTCTCTCCGTATACGAACGAAGAGATTGTGACCAGAGAATTTTTGCTAAAGGATCGCCCGCGGGGGATCATTAATATTCTGGACGCAACGAATATCGAACGGAATCTGTATCTGACCATGCAGTTAATTGAATTGGATATACCTATGGTACTGGCACTGAACATGATGGATGAAGTGCGGGAAAATGGCGGGACCATACGGGTAAATGAATTAGAGGCAGCCCTGGGAATTCCGGTGGTGCCGATTTCGGCGTCTAAAAATGAAGGGATTGATGAGCTGGTCGATCACGCCATGCATGTGGCACGATATCGGGAACGCCCCGGACGTCTGGACTTCTGTGATGCAGAGGGAAGCGATAACGGTGCTATGCACCGTTGTATTCATGCGATCATCCATTTGATCGAGGATCATGCAGTAAAGTATAAACTGCCCAGACGGTTTGCAGCAACGAAGCTGGTGGAGGGAGATCCGCTGATCTTAGAACAGTTGCATCTGGATGAGAATGAAACGGAGACCTTAGAGCATATTATCAGTCAGATGGAGGAGGAGAGCGGAAAAGACAGGATGGCTGCATTAGCGGATACCCGCTTTCAGTTTATTGAGGAGTTATGCAGTGAAACGGTCGTAAAACCCGGCGAAAGCAGAGAGCATCTGCGAAGCCTTAAGATGGATCGCCTGCTGACTGGCAAATATACAGCATTTCCAGCCTTTGTATGCATTATGGCATTAATATTTTACCTGACCTTTGGTCTGATCGGGAAATACCTTTCCGACTGGCTGGAGCTGGGAATTGAATGGCTGACGGAATTATGTGACAGAGGGCTGACTGCATATGGAATTAACCCGGTGGTGCAATCTCTGGTCATTGACGGGATATTTGCCGGTGTGGGAAGCGTGCTGAGCTTTCTTCCGACGATCGTGGTTTTATTCTTCTTCCTTTCTATTTTAGAGGACAGCGGATACATGGCAAGAGTGGCTTTCGTTATGGATAAGCCTCTGCGTAAGCTTGGTTTGTCCGGCAGAAGCTTTGTTCCGATGCTGATCGGCTTTGGCTGTTCTGTGCCTGCGATTATGGCAACAAGAACACTGCCCTCAGACCGGGACCGGAAAATGACTATATTATTGACTCCGTTTATGAGCTGTTCAGCAAAGCTGCCGATTTACGGTTTGTTTGCCGCTGCGTTTTTTCCGGATTATACTGCGTTGGTCATGATCGGTTTATATGTTACCGGTATTCTGATCGGGATTCTGTTCGCCCTTTTGCTGCGGGGAACCGCTTTTCGGGGAGAACCAGTACCCTTTGTCATGGAACTTCCGAACTATCGCTTTCCAAGTCCTAAAAGTGTGCTTCGTTTAATCGGTGAGAAGGCAAAGGACTTTATTACGAAGGCATTTACAGTAATCTTTCTGGCCTCCGTGATCATCTGGTTCCTGCAGACCTTTGATACCCGGTTGAATATTGTAACGGATTCCTCGCAAAGCCTGCTGGCATTGATCGGCGGCTGGATCACACCACTATTGGTACCCCTTGGACTGGGAGACTGGCGGATCTCTACAGCATTGATTACCGGCTTCACTGCAAAGGAAAGTGTAGTCAGTACGTTGAATGTGCTGCTGGGAACCAGTGCGTTGGATACCTTATTTACGCCATTTAGCGCTGTGATCTTTTTGATATTTTCACTGCTGTATACTCCGTGTGTAGCGGCGATCGCAGCGGTGAAACGGGAATTGGGAACCCGGAATGCCGTTGTAATCGCATGCCTGCAATGCGGGATTGCCTGGCTGGTATGCTTTGTCATCCGTGGAATAGGTATTGCAGCAGGGTGGTAAAAAATTGAAAGAACAGAGATATTGACGATAGTCATATTCTTGATTATACTTAATATGTATTAAAAAAGGCAACAAAAGATCATGAAAGTTCATGAAAATGAGAGGACGAGGAGGAGCAATTATGAGGTATGAAGTATGGGGTAATATGATGCCGGCAGTCACCTTTGGATTAGAGCCGGGTGAAAGCATCTATACCCAGTCCGGCGGTATGACCTGGATGACAGATCAAGTAGAAATGACGACAAACATGAAGGGTGGTTTAATGAAGGGAATCGGCAGAATGTTCAGCGGTGAATCCCTTTTTATGGCGACCTACACATCGAAGGCGCCCAATCAGGAAATCACACTTGCCAGTGCAGTGCCGGGTGAGATTAAGATGTTTGAGATCACACCAGGATATGAGATTGTAGCACAGAAAGGAGCATTTCTGTGTGCTACGCCGGGAGTAGAGATCAAGGCATTTATTACCAATGTCAAAGGTGGTTTATTCGGCGGAGAAGGCTTTGTACTTCAGCAGTATACCGGACAGGGACTGGTATTCTGTGAACTGGATGGTGCCATCCGTGAGATCGAACTGCAGCCGGGACAGAAGATGGTTGTAGATACCGGTAATGTTGCTGCATGGGAGAGCAGGGTGACCTATAGCTCTCAGATGGTAAAAGGGTTTAAGAATATCCTGTTTGGCGGGGAAGGATTATTTCTGACAACGCTGACCGGGCCGGGTAAGATCTGGTTACAGACCATTTCCATTGCAGAACTGGCAGGACGGATTCTTCCATATATGCCGGCAGCCAGAAGTTAATATAACGGAAGTAGATTGCGAGATGACCAGTTAAGTGATCGATAAGCAGGTTTCAGGCGGGCAGTGTTCAGATTACACTGCCCGTTAAGTATATTATTTTGTGGAAAGGCAAAGCATGTTTTGCCTGGTTGATTTACAAAGTTTTTACCTTTTTCGCTTTTATTTTATTTCAAATCCTTTGCATTATGTGTTATAATCATCTGAGGTGTGATTTGATAAACGAACAAAGAGGTACGATTTCATGAAAACATTATCTCATTTGGATAAATTAGAAGCGGAGGCTATTTATATCATCCGGGAGGTTGCGGCAGAATGTGAAAAACCGGTTATGCTTTACTCCATCGGGAAGGATAGTTCTGTAATGCTCCATCTGGCAATGAAAGCGTTTTATCCGGAGAAGCCCCCGTTTCCTTTTATGCATATTGATACTACCTGGAAATTTAAGGAAATGACGGAGTTTCGCGACCGTAAGGCGAAAGAACTGGGAATTGATATGCTGGTATATACGAATGAGGAAGGGGTTGCATCCGGGATTAATCCCTTTGATCATGGTTCTTCCTATACAGATATTATGAAAACCCAGGCGTTAAAGCAGGGACTGAATAAATATGGTTTTACGGCAGCCTTTGGCGGAGGACGGAGAGATGAAGAGAAATCAAGAGCAAAGGAACGTATTTTCTCCTTCCGAAATGAGGAGCATGCATGGGATCCGAAAAACCAGAGACCGGAGATGTGGAAACTCTATAATACTCAGATCCGGAAAGGAGAAAGTATACGGGTCTTTCCATTATCCAACTGGACAGAGAATGATATCTGGCAATACATACTAAGAGAAAATATCGATATTGTATCCTTATACTACGCAGATGTCCGGCCGGTGGTCTACCGGGATGGGAATATCATTATGGTGGACGACGACCGGATGCGGTTGCTGCCGGGCGAGAAGGTAGAAATGAAAAAAGTACGATTTCGAACCCTGGGCTGTTATCCGCTTACCGGTGGTGTGGAATCAGACGCGGACACCTTGGAAGCCATTGTAGAGGAAACCCTGGGAGCGGTGAATTCGGAACGGACCAGCCGGGTAATTGACCATGAGGCGGCAGGCAGTATGGAGCGTAGAAAAAGGGAAGGGTATTTTTAATATGAAAGAATTATTGAAATTTATCACCTGCGGAAGTGTCGACGATGGAAAATCAACGTTAATTGGTCATATGCTATATGATTCCAAGCTGTTATTTGCAGATCAGGAGCGGGCGTTGGAGCTGGAGAGTAAGCTGGGAAGTACGGATGGAAGCCTGGATTACTCCCTGCTGCTGGATGGACTGATGGCAGAACGGGAGCAGGGAATCACCATTGATGTAGCATACCGCTATTTTACAACATCGAAGCGGAGTTTTATTGTAGCAGATACACCGGGACATGAGGAGTATACCCGGAATATGGCAGTCGGTGCATCCTTTGCTGATGTTGCTGTAATTTTGCTGGATGCGACCAAGGGAGTGCTGGTGCAGACCAGGCGACACACCCGTATCTGTTCTCTCATGGGGATCCGGGACTTTGTATTCATTGTCAATAAGATGGATCTGGCAGAATATGAGGAGCAGTCCTTTCAGGATATTAAGAAGGAGTTGCAGGAATTTATTCAGGACTTTCCGCATAATACAATGATGGTGATTCCTGTATCTGCAACGATTGGAGATAATATTACGACCCCTTCCAGAAAGATGAGGTGGTATCAGGGGCCGGCACTGCTTTCCTATTTAGAAGGATTGGAATTGAATTCAGGCAATGCCAAAGAGGAAGACTTTGTTTTACCGGTTCAGCGGGTCAGCCGTCCGAACCATACCTTTCGCGGCTTCCAGGGACAGGTGGAAGCGGGAAGCCTGCGGATCGGAGAAGAGGTTACGATATATCCGAGCGGGGAACGGGCAAGTGTGGCACGTTTATTGGCGGCCGGAGCGGATGCAGAGGAGATCGTTAAGGGACAGCCGGTTACCGTATGTCTGGACAAAGAGATTGACTGTTCCCGCGGCTGTGTCATGATAAAGGGAAATAGTCCGGAGGTGGGAAATATGTTTCATGTTACCATGCTCTGGATGGATGATACGCCTTTAGTGGAAGGAAAGGAATACATATGTAAGCTGGGGACCAAGCGGATTCCGGCCCGGATCGTCAAGATTGAATATAAGGTAGATGTGAATACCGGAGAACAGATCCCGGTCAGTCAGGTGGGAAAGAATGAGATCGTGTTCTGCAGTATTCTGACAACAGAAAAGATCGTATATCGCAGATTCAAAGAAAACGAGGCGATCGGGGCATTAATCCTGATTGACCGGATTACCAATATGACATCAGCCTGCGGCGTAATTGAACGGCCTTTAAAGCATTTTGATAACCTGACCTGGCAGGAAGCAGATGTTACAAAGTACCTTCGGGAAAAGCAGTTGGGACAAAAGGCTGTAACTCTTTGGTTTACCGGATTATCCGGTTCGGGAAAATCTACTCTGGCTAATGCTCTGGAGTTAAAGCTTGCAGCTATGGGAAAACATACCATGCTTTTGGATGGCGATAATATCCGGATGGGACTAAGCCGGGATTTAGGGTTCTCCAATGAAGACAGAACCGAAAATATCCGTCGGGTTGCGGAAGTTGCGAAGCTGATGAATGATGCAGGATTGATCGTGCTAACTTCATTTATTTCGCCATTTGCACAGGATCGGGCTTTAGCCCGCTCAATTATCGGTGATGACTTTGTGGAAATTTATATCAGTACACCGATCGAAGAGTGTGAACGCAGGGACGTAAAGGGACTGTATAAGAAAGCGAGAAATGGCGAGATACCTGCATTTACCGGTATATCCAGTCCTTATGAAGCACCGGCATCCCCGGATATCTGGATTGATACCAGCCGGTATTCGGTGGAAGAAAGTGCAGAACTGTTATTAAAGGAAATACAAAAGCATTGTGGATGTTAGAGGATTGGCAGTGTTTCTATAGAATGTAACGCAAAAAGGAGAAGGAAGATGAAAAAAAGACCGGTAGATTTTGCCCATATGTTGTCTGGTGTCCGTTTGGATGTCTGGCTGAAGCTGCTAAAGGAGAATAAGATTGATAAAAAGTTCTATCTTCAGGCTGCTGTTATTACCATGGAAAGCGCATTATTAACGCCGCTGGCCTATCTGGAATATCTGTTATTCTGGCTTCCGATTCAGTTCACAAAGCTGGAAAAAGATCCGATCTATGTAGTAGGATTCTGGCGGAGTGGTACGACTTATCTGCAAAATTTGCTGACACGGGATCCGCAGTTCGGCTGGTTTGATCCGGTCAGTACCATTACCTTTAGCAACAGTATTCTATTGCGGAAGCCTTTGACGATGCTGGCGCGTAATGGTCTGAAGGGTGCAAGGGCGATGGACAATCTGGAATTTGAATTGGAACTGCCGATGGAAGAAGCACATGCCTTTACGAATCTTACAGACCTGTCTATCAGCCATATGATGGCGTTTCCGGATCATGGCAAGGGCGGAAAGTATGTGAATGCCATATTTACGGATGCTTTGTCTTCAAAGGACAGAAAACGATTTTATTCTGTATATAATTATATGCTGAAGAAGCTTACCTTCATGAAAGGGGGAAAGCAGCTTCTCCTGAAAAGCCCGGATAACACTGCCCGGATCGCATTTTTGAAGCGGGCCTATCCAAGAGCGAAATTTATTAATATTTATCGGAATCCTTATACAGTGGTTCGTTCTGCATTGAATATGTTCCGGATTGAAATGGATAAGTATGCATTATCGGAGAGTGTCAGTGATCAGTATCTTCTTGACCGGGTCTGCCTGATCTTTGAACGGGTATACCGGCGTGCCTTCCGTGATCTGGACCGGTTAGGCCCTTGTGATAAGATAGAGATAAAGTATGAGGAATTTGTGGAACATCAGGAGGAATATATAGAACAGATTTATAAACAACTTGGAATCCGCAATTATGACAAAGCATATCCGTATCTGAAGGAATATATGGACAGTATGAAGGAATATCAGACGAATACCTATGATTATTCACCGGAATTGATACAGCGGGTGAACGATCGGTTGGGCTTCTATTTTGAACGGTATGGATATGAGATGATCCAGCCGGAACAGGCAGGAGAACATACTGCTGATTAACAGAGATCCGAGGGCCGCAAAAAAGGCGGTCTTCGGATGTTTTGCTTGTTACGGAAAAACAGGCTCCGATGACAGTGCTGTTTATCGGGATGAGGAAGGGAGCAGGGATATGAAGGAAATAGAGAAGGATCAGGCATTAAAGGAAAGATTAAAGACAGCAATAAATCGTATTCTGAAGGATATGGATCTGGATGCACTGCTGGTAACGGATCCGTATAATATGCGGTATCTGAGTGGATTCTGTGGCGGGGAAGGGGTACTGTATATATCTCCGGATAATCAGATACTGATCACAGATTCCAGGTATACAGAAGCAGCAAAACAGGAAAGCGGGTTTACGGTTATGGAGTGTAACCGGGAGCATAGAACAACTGATATTCTGAAGGCTGTTATCCAAAGAGAGGGGGTTCGCCGGCTTGGGTACGAGGATGAAACGATGCGTTGTAAAGCCTTTCGGGAGTATCAGGAGAAGCTTGACCCGATCGGGACATGGACGCCCCTGGGAATGGCATTGACCAGACTGCGACAGGTGAAGACGGAGGAGGAGCTCCAGTGTCTGCGACAGGCAGAGGCAATCGGTGATACAGCATTTGACCGGATTTTGAAAATGATCCGCCCGGGTATGACGGAACTGGACATTCAGGCGGAGCTGGAGTATCAGATGATGAAATGCGGAGCTTCCGGCACGTCCTTTGACACGATCGTTGCCTCAGGGCTTCATTCTTCCATGCCGCATGCCATACCTACCGATAAGAAGGTGGAGCATGGAGACTTTATTACTATGGACTTTGGATGCCGTTATAAAGGCTATTGTTCAGATATGACCCGGACGATCGTTCTGGGAAAGGCGAATGAAAAGCAAAAGGAAATCTATCAACTGGTCTTAAAGGCAAATCAGGTGACAGAATCCTTTCTGCATCCGGGAATGATCTGCAGGGAAGTGGACAAAATAGCCCGCGATATGATTACGGACGGCGGATACGGAGAATATTTCGGGCATGGACTTGGGCATAGTGTCGGTCTGGAGATCCATGAATCTCCCGCCTGTAATACCAGAGATGCTACGGTACTGGTACCGAATATGATCATGACCATAGAGCCCGGCATCTATCTTCCCGGCTTTGGCGGAGTGCGGATTGAAGATATGGTTGTGATCACGGAGAACGGTTATGAGAATTTGTCACATTCTGCGAAGGAGCTCATTGAATTATGATACTAACTCTGATATACTGATTGTTATGCATAGGCATAGGAGAATCCGATATCACAAGGCAGAGTCAGTGCCGAAGGATAGTTCGATACAAGGAAGGTAGAGAAGGATGAATATTATAATTGCCGGCTGTGGTGGCGTAGGATCTGCATTGGCGGAACAGTTGACTGCAGAGGATCATGAAGTTACTGTAATTGATAATTCCAGCAGGAATCTTCAGAATGTAATGTCTCAGTATGACATCATGGGCATACAGGGAAACAGTACCAGCTATGTAACACAGATGGAGGCAGGCATTGACAAGGCGGATCTGTTGATAGCAGTTACAGATCATGATGAGGTCAATATGCTGACCTGTCTGATCGCAAGGAAAGCTGGAAACTGTCAGACCATTGCCAGGGTACGCAGTCCACAGTATTTTACAGAGATCGGTTTCATTCGGGAGGAACTGGGGTTATCCATGGCAGTGAATCCGGAATTTGCAGCAGCCCAGGAGATTGCCAGACTGATTCAGATTCCGTCTGCTTTGGAGGTAGATACCTTTGCGAAGGGCAGAGTGAATCTGATCAAGATCGGCATACCGGAAGGGTCTGTATTAGATGGACTGATGTTATCCGATTTCTCTGCTAAGATCGGGGCAGATGCCTTGATCTGCATCGTTGAACGGGAAAAGGAGGTCTTCATTCCCGGCGGTGGATTTGTACTGCTGGCAGGAGACAAGATTTACGTTACCATGCAGATATCTGCCCTGAATGATTTTTTGAACAAGATCGGTATCAAGGAAAAACCGATCAAAAAAGTTATGATCGCCGGCGGCGGTACTATGGGGTATTATCTGGGACGGATATTAACAGATGCCCATATTCAGGTAAAGATAATTGAGAAAAGTGAAGAGCGGTGTGCGGAACTTAGTGACCTGCTTCCAAAGGCAATGATCATTCATGGAAATGTTACAGACCGCCAGTTAATGATAGAAGAGGATATTGAAACTACGGATGCGGTTACTGCCATCACGAATCTGGATGAGGAGAATCTGCTGCTGGCTCTATATGCGAATAAAGTCAGCAATGCAAAGGTAATTACCAGGATCAACCGATTATCCTTCGGGGATGTTCTGGAGGATATGCCGATCGGCAGTACAGTAACGCCGAAGGATATTACGTCAGAATATATTATCCGTTATGTTCGCTCCATGCAGAATTCATATGGAAGTAATGTGGAAACCCTGTATCGTATGGTAGATAACAAGGTAGAAGCATTAGAATTCAGGGTAGGCCAGGATGCGAAGGTGACAAAGGCAGCGATCGGAGAATTAAAGATAAAGAAGAATACGTTACTTTGTTGTATAAATCGCAATAAGCGTATCATCCGTCCCACCGGACGGGATACGATCATGCCGGGCGATAACGTGATCGTTGTAACAACCAATCGCGGGCTGAATGGTATTGATGAAATATTAAGTTAACGGACGAGGAATTTCAATGAATTATCGAATATTATTTTATACATTAGGCTGGATATTGAACTTCCAGGCAATCTTTTTACTGCTTCCAAGTATTGTTGCACTGGCTTACAGAGAACCCTCCGGGTGGCATTTCCTGGCTACGGCGGTCATAGTAGCGATTGTGGGAGTCGGAATGACAATTAAGAAACCAAAGAACAATCAGTTTCATGCCAGGGAGGGCTTTGTGCTGGTTGCGATCAGTTGGATCTTGATCAGTATGATCAGTGCGATTCCCATGTGTACCAGCGGTGCGATCCCCAATTATGTAGATGCAGTATTTGAAATGGTTTCCGGTTATACGACTACAGGTGCCAGTATTCTGACCTCGGTAGAGGATCTGCCGAACTGTATGAATTTCTGGCGGTGTTTTAGTAACTGGATTGGCGGCATGGGTGTGATCGTATTTATTGTAACAATTTTGCCGATGACCGGTTCCAATGGGAACATGTACTTAATGCGGGCGGAAAGCCCGGGGCCGTCTTTCGGGAAGCTGGTGCCGAAGCTGAAAAAGACAGCATCACTGTTATATATTATGTACATCGGGCTGACCCTGGTGGAGCTTGTTTTCCTGTTATGTGGCGGTCTGGACTTCTTTGACTCCTTATGCGTTAGTTTTGCGACTGCCGGCACCGGCGGTTTCGGAATCAAGAATGACGGATTCAGCGGTTATAGCAGCTATGTACAGATTGTTGTAACGATTTTTATGTTTCTATTCGGCGTGAACTTCAAGTTTTACTTCCTTTTGCTGATGCGGAAGTTTAAAGAGGCCTTTTTTATGGAGGAGGTTCGCTGGTATGCGATTGTTTATGGTATTGCAACGGTTTTGATCACCATAGATATCTTCCATCTGATGGGGAATTTAGGAGCCAGTCTGAAGCATGCGGCCTTTCAGGTGTCTACTGTTATGACGACGACGGGGTTTGCAACGGCAGATTTCAATCAGTGGCCGATCTTTTCACAAACGATACTGGTGCTTTTAATGTTTCTGGGAGCCTGTGCCGGAAGTACCGGCGGCGGTATGAAGGTTTCCCGCTTCATTATCTACATTAAGTCGGCTCAGAAGGAGGTCGCCAGTCTTCTTCATCCCAACAGTGTAAAGAAGATCAAGATGGATGATAAAGTGGTAGACCATGAAACGATCCGGTCTGCGAATATCTATCTGATCATCTATATTCTGCTGGTCGGGGGGTCTATATTACTGGTCAGTCTGAATGGTTTTGATCTGGTGACTACCGTTACTGCGGTTATAGCAACCTTTAATAATATCGGTCCCGGTCTGGGCGTGGTAGGACCAATGGGAAATTTCAGTTCCTTGTCTATCCTCTCCAAGCTGGTATTGATATTTGATATGCTGGTTGGGCGTCTGGAAATCTTTCCGATCATAGTCCTGTTCTTCCGGGATACCTGGAAGCGATAGGTATTTTCACAAATTAAGGGTGTCTTCTCTGAATGATTTCAGCGGAGGCACCCTTTGGAGTATATATTACAGGAATGATGATAACTTCATTCATCTGCCGCGACACAGATTAAGATAATACTTTCGTCAGTTTCATCAACTTTGACTATCATAATTTGACAGAAAAGATAAGTCAATAGTATAGATAGAAGACAAGAGTAATTAACTTATTTAAGTGAAATTGATTAATTATTTAAACTAAGCGGACTTTAAACTTAATTTAGTTAAGCGTAAAACTGAAAATCGGTTGACGCAGAATGAACGGAATGTTAGGATATCTAAAAAAGGAAGTGTGAGAAATGAAAAAGGATACGTTGGATCACATTGATATTGAGATATTGAATATACTACAGGAGAATGCCAGTACGCCGATCAAGGAGATCGCTGCTCATGTATTTCTTTCTTCACCAGCAGTCTCCGCACGGATAGAACGCATGGAACGACAGGGTTATATTCTGGGATATCATGCACAGGTTAATCCTGTTGCCCTTGGCTATCATATAAAAGCATTTATCAGTCTGGAAATCGAACCGGTCCGAAAGAAAGAGTTTTATCCCTATATTAAGGCATGTCGCAACGTAATTGAATGCAACTGTGTGACCGGAGATTATTCCATGCTGTTAGAAGTGCTTTTTTCTGATACAGTAGCCCTGGATCAGTTTATTGGAGAACTGCAGAGCTATGGAAGAACCAGGACGCTGATCGTATTCTCAACTTCTGTTGAGCATCGGGGAATTCAACTGCCGAATCCGGATTGATCACTTTTTATTGCGATTGATAATATTACCGATACAGACCAAAACTACTCCAACCAAAAAGAGCAGATACAAAGGCAGCCGCGAGGGATGATTTTCATTGTTTGTTATCATATTAATAATGACGGCAATGCCGGAGAATATTTCAATCGTAAAACCAAACAGTTGTAGAAAATTTAACTTTTTCATGTTTTTTCCTTCTTTCGTCAAATGTGATTGGTGATAGTAAGATTGTCTTATCACCTTTAAAATATCAAAATGCTTCCTGCCTGTAATATCAGAATCCCGAAGAACGAATTAAGTCTGTCTTCGTCCGCCGGTAACGGTGATCTCCTTGCGTTTTTGACTGGGGGTACAGCCATAGGTCTGACGGAACAGACGCATAAAGAGTTTATAATTGGTAAAACCGTTTCGCTCCAGAATGGTCTGAATCGGCAGATCTGTTGATATGATATCTTCATAGATATAGCGGAGGCGTATTGCATTTACATATTCCGTAAAGGTCATATTCATATATTTCTTAAAGAACCGGGTAAAATAAGATGGGTTCAGGGCAAGGTAGTCCGCCGCGTCCTGTAAGGAAATATCTTCCCGATAATGCTGCTTTACATAGGAAATAACGCTGGTCAGCCGTTCCATATATTTCTCCGTCTGCCGGTATTCGTTCTGGCTGATATCAATCTTAAAGTTTGCCAGCATCAAATAAAGCAGTTCATAGATATAGCTGTAATATTTGAGACGGTATCCGTCCGGTTTTGCCTTCCAGAGACCGGCAAGTCCGTCCAGGATCTGATGAAGGTCAGAGAGTATCGTACCGTCTGGAAGTGGAGAAGGACATACAGTTTCCTCCAGTAAAGGAATTCCACATACAGAGCTGACATTTTTAAAGTGCATATAATCAATATCCGGTATACAGGTTTTTAGAAAATGATATGGTATCTGGAGGATTAAAAAGTAACTGTAGGACTGGGTGCAGGTGGAATGAATTACGTTTGAATCTATAATGATGAAGTTACCTTTTGTTAATACAAAGGATTGCTGATCCACATTGATCGTTGTTTCTCCTTCTAGTACATAGAGAATCTCCATGCTGTCGTGCCAGTGGACAGGAACGAAGTAGCCATAATCTGCACAGCAGGAATAACGCATATTTACATCAGCGTCAATTTTGATATTTTCATAAGAAACCGTTGACTGCTTCATGATTCTTTCCTCCATTCCGTGATCCTTTCTGCCGGATACATGTCAAATGATGCATGACTGGATACGTGCTAGTAGTATAGCGGATTATGAGAGAATTGTAAATAACAAGAAATCATGCTATACTTTCATCTGTGGTCAAACAAATGCATCTGGCAGAAGTCAGGTCAGGAAAAATGTGAGGATATTGTATGTGGGTAGCTGATAATTGGAAAGACTATGAAGTGATTGATTGCTCGAAAGGAGAAAAACTGGAACGCTGGGGAGATTATCTTCTGATTCGCCCGGACCCGCAGGTGCTGTGGGACGTGCCCAGAAAGAATTCCGGCTGGCGAAACCGGAACGGACATTACCACAGGAGTAATAAGGGCGGCGGAGAGTGGGAATTCTTTGATCTGCCGGAACAGTGGACTATTCATTATCAGAATCTGACTTTTCACTTGAAGCCATTCAGCTTTAAGCATACAGGCCTTTTCCCGGAACAGGCAGTGAACTGGGACTGGTTCTCGGAATTGATCCGAAAGGCAGGCCGGCCTGTCCGCGTATTAAATCTGTTTGCTTACACCGGTGGTGCGACCTGTGCGGCAGCAAAAGCAGGTGCGGCAGTGACGCATGTGGATGCGTCCAAAGGAATGGTGGGATGGGCAAAGGAAAATGCCCGCGCTTCCGGTCTGGAACAGGCGCCGATCCGTTGGATCGTAGATGATTGTGTAAAATTTGTAGAGCGGGAGCTTCGGCGTGGAAACCATTATGATGCGATCATCATGGACCCTCCTTCCTATGGCAGAGGACCAAAAGGAGAGATCTGGAAGATAGAAGAAAGGCTGCATTCATTGATTCAGTTATGTACGCAGCTATTAAGCGAAAGTCCGCTTTTTGTGCTGGTCAATTCCTATACGACAGGACTGGCACCGGCAGTTTTGAATTATGTGCTGTCCGTAGAGGTGGAAAATAGAATAGGCGGAACGGTTGAAGCACAGGAGATTGGACTGCCGGTGCAGGAAACAGGACTGGTTCTGCCCTGCGGAGCATCCGGACGCTGGTACAGATAGGAATCGGTTACAAATGAAAGGGGTTGCTTTTTTATGGAGTACCGGAATAAGGGAAAACAACAGAAAAAGAAGCGGGATCACCTGTTTTTATCCAGAGTGATCATTCTTGGATTCCTGATTGCCCTTCAGGCAGCATTTATCATTTTGGGAATTATGGAGCTGGGCGGGTATTTTGTTTATGTACAGGAATTATGTACACTGCTCAGTATGATCGTTGTGGTTTTGATCATAGACCGTCCCGACAATCCGGCATATAAGCTGGCATGGGTTGTTCCCATTTTGTTGTTTCCTATCTTCGGCGGCGTGTTCTATCTGGTGATCGCCGGAAACCGCTCTACCAAGCATTTTGTAAAGAGTATCGGAAAGAATATTACAGATTCCTACCGGTTTCTGCCAGAGCAGCAGGATGCTGTTCAGGCATTGCAAAAGCAATCGGAGACTGCAGCTTTGCAGTCCCGGTATATTCAGCGTTATGGCAGGTATCCTTTGTATCAGCATACAGAGATGACCTACTATCCGGTTGGAGATGATAATTTTGAGCCATTCCTGGATGCATTAAGGAAGGCGAAACGATATATATTTATGGAGTATTTTATTATTCAGGAAGGTGTATTCTGGAATTCTGTATTGGCAGTTCTGGAAGAAAAGGTAAAGGAGGGAGTGGATGTCCGGCTGGTATTTGATGATATGGGCTGTGTAGCCACAATTCCTTCGGGTTATGAAAGAGTGCTGCAGGCAAAGGGAATCAAATGCCATTCCTTTAATCGGTTCATCCCGATTTTAACCCTGCGACTGAATAATCGGGATCACAGAAAAATTACAGTGATCGATGGATATATTGGTTTTACGGGAGGTGTAAATCTCGCTGATGAATATATCAATGTAACGTCACCCTTTGGTCACTGGAAGGATACCGCAGTCATGCTAAAGGGAGAAGCAGTCTGGAGCCTGACGGTCATGTTTCTTCAGATCTGGAACTATGTATCCGGTGAAACGGAGGACTATGATCAGTATCTACCGGAACCGGGCCTGCTTGCAGGGATCGGAAATGATGGATTTGTTCAGCCATATAGTGATTCTCCTTTGGATCAGGAGAGCGTGGGTGAAAATATTTATCTGAACATGATCAACCGGGCAAAAAACAGCATCTATATTATGACCCCTTATCTGATCCTGGATAATGAAATGGTTACAGCATTGTGCCTTGCTGCGAAGAGTGGTATTGATGTACGCATTATCATCCCGGGGATACCGGATAAAAAGGTGGTATATACCTTAACAAAGACAAATTGTGAGCCTCTGATCGGGGCGGGAATCCGCATTTTCCAATATACACCGGGCTTTGTCCATGCCAAGGGCATTCTGGTAGATGGAGAGCTTGCTACAGTGGGAACTGTGAATTTTGATTATCGCAGCCTTTATCTTCATTTTGAGTGTGGTGTATGGCTGTATCGTTCCGGGATCATCCGTGACATTCAACGTGACTTTGAAGAGACCTTTGTGCGCTGTCGGGAAATGACGATTGAGGACTGTCACAATATTTCCTGGCTTCAGAAGATCTGGCGGGCGGTATTAAAGATGGTTGCCCCGATTTTGTAAAGGGATTTGAGATAGAATTTGTTTATGAAGTATTTTGATCGGGTGGTATAGGATTGATAAGGATGTAAGTATGGAAAATAACAAGGATACAGAGAAGATAACAGGATTTGCAGAAAGTAAAAATGCTTTTTTGCAGGAATTGTGTGCAGAGCGCCCGTTAAAGCTGGTGCTCAGTAAGCCGGCGGAACAAAAGCAGGAATTCCGTAAGATCGTAATTCAGTTGATAGAGGTACGGGATCATTACCAGTACCAGATTGAGAAGTTTACGGCAAAACAGGCATTTCATATTAATATAGAAGAAAGTGATTTATATAAAAGCCTGGATACTTACTTTGGAAAGGATTATCTTCAGCTTTCTGTCTGGACAAAGGATTGGGAGTATCAGGGGAAGATCAGTAAAAAGGGAAAGCTGTTGACGAATCGACACAGAAATCCGCAACAGCATGAGATACGAAAGGGAAATAACAGGGAGAAGGATTACTGCATCCCGGAGGGAAGCGTAATCCCGCCCTTAGTAGATATGGGGATTTTTACTTCAGAAGGAAAGGTAGTCCGTTCTCAGTATGATAAATATCGTCAGATCAACCGTTTTTTAGAACTGGTAGAGGATGTATTACCGGAACTGCCAAAGGAACACTTGAATATCATTGATTTTGGCTGTGGAAAGTCATATCTGACCTTTCTTTTGTATTATTATCTGACAGAAATAAAGCATATGGATATTACGATCACTGGTCTGGATCTAAAGCCTGCTGTGATCGAGAAGTGTCAGCAGACTGCCCGGAAGTATGGATATGATAACCTGAGGTTCGAGTTGGGAGACATCCATGGATATGAGCGCTCAGAGCCGGTACATATGGTGATCACTCTGCACGCCTGCGATACCGCAACGGATTATGCACTTTATAATGCGATTCAGTGGGATACGAAAGTAATCTTATCCGTACCGTGTTGTCAGCATGAACTGAACCGCCAGATGCAGGACAGCAACTTGTCAATTCTGTCGAAATATGGCATTATAAAAGAACGGACAGCAGCTTTGATGACAGATGCCATTCGTGGAAATCTGTTGGAATACAGTGGCTACAAAACACAGGTGATAGAATTTATTGACATGGAGCATTCGCCGAAGAATATACTGATACGGGCAGTGAAAGCAAATCTTTCCGGGGAAAAGAAGCAGAAAGCCTTTCAGGAAATAGAAGAGATCAGACAAATGTTCGGACTGAACCCTGCATTATACCGATTGCTGAAAGAGGGGGAGATACATGAGTGATAATCAGGAATACAATAACGAAGTTAAAAAGGGAGTTATCGATAGTTATGATGGCGATCCGGATGAACAGGTCTTCTTTCAATCGCCTGTAAGGGATGAAATGAAAACGGAGTACAGGCAGCAGGGGGATTCCACAGGAGATATTGTTGTAGAAAGTAAGAGGGAAGAAGAGGAGCCGGAGGAGTTTTACCGGGTGGTTCCGGTCGATCTGGAGCAGGAAACTGCTTCTCAGTCAGGGCAGGAAGATAAGGAATTTGTTGTAACTCCCATTGATCCAAACGATCCGCATTATGCAAACTATACACCCGATCCATATTATGATTATGGTTACGGACCAGAACCAAAGGCGAAGAAGGTGGATGACAAGAAGGATGGCAGCTCCCTGGGCGTTGTCAGCCTTAGTACGGGTATTGCCGCGAATGTGTTATGCTGTTGTGGATTAAACTATTTATGCTCATTAGCAGCTATAATAACTGGAATTATCTGCCTGTGTACAAAGAATATTTCAACATCTGCCAGGGTAATGGCAATTATTGGAATTATACTGGGACTGCTTCCGTTTTTATTGCTGATATTTAATCTTGTACTGAATATGATCGGAGCAATGACGTTGCCGTATACGTATAGAATAACTCCATAAGGGTATGCTCCGAGCCATGCAATCTCGTCTTCGCTTCGGCTCGACAGAGGTGGTGCGCTGATGCGCACGCAGGTCATAAGGAATCCTCCCACTGCGTGGGCCCCTCCTTGTGACAAGAATCACGGGCTTTCGCCCTATATGAATAAAGCCCAACTTGCTCTTTCGTGTGCAAGTACCCGACGAGCAGTTATGCTTTATTCATGCATGGCTCGGAGCTTTCGTGAAAAAAATACTTGCATTTGGTGGATGGTTGGGGTATAATAACCCTTGCTGTGACATTGATAGCGTAGAAGCGTGAGGTTGCTGCACAGATAGTTGCAGGTTTTCCGTGGAGCGAATGTCAAGTTAGGAAACTGGCGACAAGTCACTGTACGATATGAACCATCTACCGGAGCGTAGAAATGACGTGTGAGTTAAAAGAAGAAACACACGGGAATGTGTACAGTCACCACTTGTCGTACTAATTAAGTGCGAAAAGGAGGCGGCTTTTTTTATGGCAAGTCAAGTAATGAGAATTACACTCAAGGCGTATGATCATCAGTTGATCGATCAGGCTGCAAAGAACATCATCGAAACTGTAAAGAAGACAGGAGCAAAGGTGAGCGGACCGGTACCGATGCCGACAAAGGTTGAGAAGATCACAATCTTACGGGCAGTACACAAGTACAAGGATTCCAGAGAGCAGTTCGAGCAGAGAACCCACAAGAGACTGATTGATGTAATTCAGCCTACCCAGAAGACGATCGCTGCATTGCAGAAGATGGATATGTCCGCTGGCGTCTACATCGACGTAAAGATGAAGTAGGAAGGCAGTACCAAATAAGTTGGAGTTCCCAATGAATTTAGTATGATTGCAAATGCAATCCGCTGTAGATTAATTAGGAGGAAAGAAAATGAAGAAAGCAATTTTGGCAACAAAAGTCGGAATGACTCAAATCTTCAATGAAGACGGTGTGTTAACACCTGTAACCGTACTTCAGGCTGGACCGTGTGTCGTAACTCAGGTTAAGACGGTAGAGAACGATGGTTACAGTGCAATTCAGGTAGGCTTCGGTGAGAAGAAGGAGCGGATCGTGAACCGGGATGTGACCGGTAAGAAGGTTATCATCAATCCACATGGCGCAAGTAAGCCGGAGGCAGGTCATTTCAAGAAGGCAGGCACTACACCAAAGCGGTATGTGAGAGAGTTTCGGTTAGATAACGCAGAAGAATACGAGATTGGAAGCGAGATCAAGGCAGATATCTTTGCAGAGGGTGATAAGATCGATGCTACTGCAAAGTCAAAGGGTAAAGGATTTGCAGGCGGTATCAAGCGATATGGCATGCGCTCCGGCCCGAAGACCCATGGTTCCAAGTATCATAACCATGCAGGTTCCAATGGTTCTGCGACTACACCAGGACGTGTGTTCAAGGGTAAGAAGATGCCGGGACATATGGGTGCAGTTCGGGTAACTGTTCAGAATCTCGAGATCGTTAAGATAGATTTAGACAATAATGTGATTTTGGTAAAGGGTTCTGTTCCAGGCCCGAAGAAGTCACTGATCATGCTTAAGGAAACAGTAAAAGTCGGTAAATAGACTTGAGGAAGGAGGAGCTTTAGATGGCATCAGTAGCAGTTTATAACATCGAAGGAAAAGAAGTAGAGAAATTAGAGCTGAATGATTCCGTATTCGGTGTTGAAATAAATGAACATTTAGTGCATAAGGCTGTTGTTACACAGCTTGCGAATCGTCGTCAGGGAACGCAGAGTGCAAAAACCCGTTCGGAAGTTTCCGGCGGTGGCAGAAAGCCTTGGAGACAAAAGGGAACTGGTCATGCAAGACAGGGTTCTACCCGTTCTCCACAGTGGACGGGCGGTGGTGTTGTATTTGCACCAAAGCCGAGAGATTACTCATTGAAGATGAATAAGAGAGAAAAGCAGATTGCAATGAAGTCTGTATTATCTTCCAAGGTTCAGGATGACAAGCTGGTCGTAGTAGATGAGTTTAAGATGGATGAGATCAAGACCCGGCGTTTTATTGAGATCATGAACAATCTGAAAGCACAGAAGGCGTTGGTGGTAACAAAGGATAAGAATCAGAATGTAATCTGTTCTGCAAACAATGTTCCTACCGTTAAGACCGCAACAACCAATGAAATTAATGTATATGATATTTTGAAGTATGATACCTTAGTTCTGACTAAGGATGCAGTAGCAGCGATTGAGGAGGTGTACGCATAATGGCAGATATCAAGTATTATGACGTAATCTTAAAGCCGGTAATAACAGAAAAGAGCATGAATGCAATGGCTGAAAAGAAATACACATTCCTTGTTCATCCGGATGCAACCAAGTCTCAGGTAAAGGAAGCTGTAGAGAAGATGTTCGAAGGAACCAAGGTTGCAAAGGTCAATACCATGAATTACGATGGAAAGACCAAACGGCGTGGAATGGTTTATGGAAAGACTGCTAAGACCAAGAAGGCTGTTGTTCAACTGACGGCGGACAGCAAGGACATTGAGATTTTTGAAGGTCTGTAAGCAGCAGAACTTATACGCAACGAAAGCGTGATGACAAATAGGTATAGTTGAAAGGAGATATAAAAATGGGAATTAAAACATTTAACCCATATACACCTTCCAGAAGACATATGACCAGTTTGGATTTTTCAGAGATCACAAAAACGACTCCGGAAAAGTCGTTAACCGTTTCTTTGAAGAAAAATGCTGGCCGTAACAATCAGGGAAAGATTACAGTAAGACATCAGGGCGGTGGTTCCAGAAGAAAATACAGAATCATTGACTTTAAGAGAAACAAGGACAGCATTCCGGCAAAGGTTGCTTCCATTGAATATGATCCAAACAGAACTGCCAATATTGCATTGCTTAACTATGCTGATGGAGAAAAGGCATATATCATTGCACCGGTGGGACTGAAGGTTGGCGATACTGTCATGAATGGTGCAGAAGCCGAAATCAAAGTTGGTAACTGTCTGCCATTGGAAGCAATTCCGGTTGGTACAGAGATTCACAATATAGAGTTATATCCGGGTAAAGGCGCACAGCTGGTGCGTGCGGCAGGTAATTCTGCACAGTTAATGGCAAAAGAAGGAAAGTATGCAACACTTCGTCTTCCTTCTGGTGAGATGAGAATGGTTCCGATCGTCTGCCGTGCAACGATCGGTCAGGTAGGCAACATTGAACATGACCTTGTAAATATCGGTAAAGCTGGACGTAAGCGCCATATGGGTATCCGCCCTACTGTCCGCGGTTCCGTTATGAACCCTAACGACCATCCACATGGTGGTGGTGAAGGTCGGGCTCCGATCGGACGTTCCGGCCCATCTACTCCTTGGGGCAAGCCTGCTCTTGGTCTGAAGACCAGAAAGAAGAACAAGCAGTCCAACAAGTTGATCGTAAGAAGAAGAAACGGAAAGAGTATGAAGTAGTTTAAGGAGGTTAATCGAATGGCACGTTCAGTAAAAAAAGGACCATTTGCAGATGACTATCTGCTCAAGAAGATAGATGCATTAAATGCTGCAAATGATAAGCAGGTAATTAAAACTTGGTCTCGTCGTTCTACAATTTTCCCGTCATTTGTGGGGCACACCATTGCTGTATATGATGGAAGAAAGCATGTTCCGGTATATGTGACCGAGGATATGGTAGGACACAAGCTCGGTGAGTTCGTGGCAACCCGTACTTACAGAGGGCATGATAAGTCAGAAAAGAAGGGTAAGAGATAAAAAGAATTTGAAAGGAGGCAACATCCATGGCAAAAGGACATAGATCCCAGATTAAGAGAGAGCGGAATGCAAATAAGGATACCAGACCTTCAGCAAAGGTTTCTTATGCCAGAGTATCCGTTCAAAAGGCATGTTTCGTTCTTGATGCGATCAGAGGCAAGGATGTACAGACCGCACTGGCAATTTTGGCATATAACCCAAGATATGCATCAAGTGTGATAGAGAAGCTGTTGAAGTCTGCGATTGCAAATGCAGAAAACAATAACGGTATGAAGATGGAGGACCTTTACATTGCAGAATGTTATGCAAATAAGGGGCCAACCATGAAGCGGGTTCAGCCTAGAGCACAGGGCAGAGCTTACAGGATCGAGAAGAGAACCAGTCACATCACAATCGTGCTTGATGAGAAGAAATAGGAGGTCATTATGGGACAGAAAGTTAATCCTCATGGTTTGAGAGTCGGCGTCATCAAGGATTGGGATTCCAGATGGTATGCTGACACAAAGAATGGTGAATTTGCAAATAATCTTGTTGAAGACCATAAGATTCGGGAATATTTAGGTAAGAGATTGTCAAATGCCAGTGTTTCTAAGATTGAGATTGAAAGAACCACAGACAGGGTCAAGGTAATCGTGCAGACAGCGAAGGCCGGTGTTGTAATCGGTAAGGGCGGTGCAGAGATTGACAAGCTGAGAGCAGAGGTTCAGAAGCTGACCTCTAAGAAGCTGAACATTGAGATTAAGGAAATCAAGAAGCCGGACAGCGACGCACAGCTGGTAGCAGAAAATATCGCACAGCAGTTGGAGAATCGTATTTCCTTCCGTCGTGCAATGAAGTCCTGCATGTCCAGAACCATGAAGAATGGTGCATTAGGAATCAAGACATCCGTATCCGGACGTCTCGGTGGTGCTGATATGGCTCGTACTGAGTTCTATAGCGAAGGAACCATCCCGCTTCAGACACTTCGTGCTGACATTGATTATGGTTTCGCAGAGGCTGACACCACTTATGGTAAGGTTGGTGTTAAGACATGGATTTATCATGGTGAAGTACTTCCTGTTAAAGGAGATAAGGAAGGGAGCGAAGAATAATGTTAATGCCTAAGAGAGTAAAGCGTCGTAAGCAGTTCAGAGGTTCTATGTCTGGTAAAGCGATGCGTGGTAATAGAATAACGAACGGTGAATATGGTATCGTGGCAATGGAGCCGGCCTGGATCAAATCCAATCAGATTGAGGCAGCCCGTATCGCGATGACACGTTATATTAAGCGTACCGGTAAGGTCTGGATTAAGATATTCCCGGATAAGCCGGTTACTGCAAAGCCTGCTGAGACCCGTATGGGTTCCGGTAAGGGTTCATTGGAATACTGGGTGGCAGTTGTAAAGCCGGGCAGAGTCATGTTCGAGATTGCCGGTGTGCCGGAGGAGGTTGCAAAGGAAGCATTACGACTTGCAATGCACAAGCTGCCGGTTAAGTGTAAGATTGTATCAAAGGCGGATTTAGAAGGAGGTGCTGGCAGTGAAAACTAAGGAATATGTTCAGGATTTAAAGACCAAATCAGTAGAAGAATTAAATACTGAGTTAGTAGCTGCTAAGAAGGAGCTTTTTAACTTAAGATTCCAGAATGCTACCAATCAGTTGGAGAATACAAGCCGTATTAAAGAAGTACGTCGTAACATCGCCAGGATTCAGTCTGTTATAACTGAAAAGGCAAATGCTTAATGATCTGGAAGGAGGAAATTGTTGTGGATAGAAATCTGAGAAAAACACGAGTAGGAATCGTTACAAGTGATAAGATGGATAAGACAATTGTTGTCTCAATCGTAGATAATGTTAAGCATCCTCTTTATGGAAAAATCGTAAAGAGAACTTATAAGCTGAAGGCGCATGATGAGAATAATGATTGTAAGATCGGTGATAGAGTAAGAGTTATGGAAACAAGGCCATTGTCCAAGGATAAGAGATGGAGACTTGTTGAAATCGTAGAGAAAGCGAAGTAAGGAGGCAGAACCATGGTTCAACAGGAAACAAGACTTAAGGTTGCTGATAACACTGGTGCTAAGGAATTGCTTTGCATTCGTGTGTTAGGCGGCTCAACCAGGAGATATGCAAATATTGGTGATATTATTGTTGCCTCTGTTAAAGATGCAACACCAGGCGGCGTTGTTAAGAAGGGCGACGTTGTAAAAGCAGTTGTTGTTCGTAGTAAGAAGGGTGCCCGCCGCAAGGATGGTTCCTACATCAAGTTTGATGAAAATGCAGCTGTAATTATCAAGGATGATCTGAATCCAAGAGGAACTCGTATTTTTGGACCTGTAGCCAGAGAGCTTAGAGATAAGAAGTTCATGAAGATTGTCTCTTTAGCACCAGAAGTACTGTAGGGAGGTGTCGACTGTGGCAACAATGAAGATTAAAAAGAATGATCAGGTGGTAGTGATCACCGGTAAAGATAAGGGCAAGGAAGGTAAGGTCCTTTCCGTAGATGCGAAGAACCATAAAGTGCTGGTAGAAGGCGTAAATATGGTATCCAAGCACAGTAAACCAAGCATGCAGAATCAGCAGGGCGGAATTATTCAGAAGGAAGCACCGATTGACATTTCAAATGTAGCTTATTTATATAAGGGTAAGCCGGTTCGCGTGGGATTCCAGGGCGAGAAGAAGGATAAGGTTCGTGTGGCTAAAGTTGATGGCAAGCTGGAAGTAATTGATTAATGGGAAAGGAGGCCGCATAAGTGAGTAGACTAAGAGATCAGTACAACGAGACGATCGTTGACGAAATGATGAAGAAATTCGAATACAAGAATAAAATGCAGGTGCCAAAGCTGGATAAGATCGTTATCAATATGGGCGTTGGCGAGGCAAAGGATAATGCCAAGCTGTTGGAGGCCGCTGTAAAGGATCTGGAGATTATCTCCGGTCAGAAGGCAGTCATAACCAAGGCTAAGAAGTCTGTAGCGAACTTCAAGTTAAGAGAAGGCATGTCCATTGGATGTAAGGTGACCTTAAGAGGAGAAAAGATGTATGAATTTGCAGATCGTCTGATCAACCTTGCATTGCCACGTGTCCGTGACTTCCGTGGTATCAATCCGAATTCCTTTGACGGAAGAGGCAATTATGCACTTGGCATTAAGGAACAGTTAATTTTCCCGGAAATCGAGTACGATAAGATTGACAAGGTTAGAGGTATGGATGTTATTTTTGTAACTACCGCTAACACAGATGAAGAAGCTCGCGAGTTATTGACATTATTCGGAATGCCATTTAGTAAGTAAGAAGGAGGAGATTCCATGGCAAAGAAATCTATGGTTGTAAAGCAGCAGCGTAAGCAAAAGTTCTCCACAAGAGAATATACCCGTTGCAAAATTTGTGGTCGTCCACATTCAGTTTTAAGAAAATACGGAATTTGCAGGATCTGCTTCCGTGAATTAGCATACAAGGGCGAGATTCCTGGTGTTAAGAAATCAAGCTGGTAAGATTTGAAAGGAGGCAAACAACAATGGCAATGAGTGATCCAATTGCAGATATGCTTACAAGAATCCGTAATGCGAATACTGCTAAACATGATACAGTGGATGTTCCGGCATCCAAAATGAAGATATCCATCGCAGAGATCCTTTTGAATGAGGGATATATCAAAGCATTTGATATTGTTGATGATGGAAAGTTCAAGACAATTCATATTACCCTGAAGTATGGTGCTGACAAGAATGAGAAGATTATTACAGGACTGAAGAGAATTTCCAAGCCTGGTCTTCGGGTATATGCGAGCAGGGAGGATCTGCCGAAGGTACTTGGCGGTCTGGGAATTGCAATTATTTCAACCAATAAAGGTGTATTAACAGATAAAGAAGCAAGAAAACAGAACGTAGGCGGCGAAGTTCTCGCTTATGTATGGTAATGATCGATTAGGAGGTAACGGCATATGTCACGAATCGGAAGAATGCCTATCGCTGTACCGGCAGGTGTGACTGTTGATATTGCAGAAAATAACAAGGTGACAGTTAAGGGACCAAAGGGAACCTTAGAACGGGTTTTGCCTGCGGAGATGGAAATTAAGCAGGAAGACGGACATCTGGTCGTAACAAGACCAAATGACTTAAAGAGGATGAAGTCCTTACATGGTTTGACAAGAACCTTACTGAACAACATGGTTGTTGGTGTTACAGATGGTTTTACAAAGGAACTGGAAGTTAACGGTGTAGGTTACCGGGCATCCAAGCAGGGCAAGAAATTAGTCCTTGCACTCGGTTATTCTCATCCAGTTGAGCTGGAGGATCCGGAAGGATTGGAGTCCACAGTTGATGGTAACAAGATTACCGTAAAGGGAATTGATAAAGAAAAGGTTGGCCAATACGCAGCAGAAATCAGAGCAAAGAGGGAGCCTGAGCCATATAAGGGCAAGGGTATCAAGTATGTTGATGAAGTAATCCGGCGCAAGGTTGGTAAGACTGGTAAGAAATAATTAAAGGAGTGAAAAGCAATGATTAGTAAAGCGTCAAGAAAAGACATTCGTGAAAAGAAGCATGCGAGAATCCGCAACCGTATCAGTGGCACTGCTGAATGTCCACGTTTAGCGGTTTTCAGAAGCAATAATCATATGTACGCTCAGATTATTGATGATACAGTTGGAAATACCCTAGCGTCTGCGTCAACACTTGAGAAAGCTGTAAAGGATGCTGTAGATCATACCAATGATGTAGCAGCGGCAGCCTGTGTTGGCAAGGCTGTAGCTGAAAAGGCATTGGCAAAGGGAATCAAGACTGTCGTATTCGATAGAGGCGGCTATGTATATAAAGGTAAAGTAAAAGCATTAGCAGATGCAGCCCGTGAAGCTGGTCTCGAATTCTAATAAGGAGGAATACACAATATGAAGCATACAATCATTGATGCTAGTCAGTTAGAATTAGAAGAAAAAATAGTATCAATTAAGCGTGTCACCAAGGTTGTAAAAGGTGGACGTAATATGAGATTTGCAGCACTTGTTGTCGTTGGCGACAAGAATGGTCATGTAGGAGCCGGCTTAGGCAAAGCTGCTGAAATTCCGGAAGCAATCCGTAAGGGAAAAGAAGATGCTATGAAGAAGCTGGTCACAGTTGCAATTAATGAGGATGGCAGTATTCCGCATGACTGGACAGGTAAGTTTGGCAGTGCATCTGTATTGTTAAAGGCATCACCGGAAGGTACCGGTATCATCGCCGGCGGTCCGGCCCGTAATGTTCTGGAGCTGGCAGGTTACAAGAATATCCGTACCAAGTCTTTAGGCTCGAACAATAAACAGAACGTAGTGTTAGCTACGATTGATGGTCTTTCCAAGATTAAGACTCCTGAGGAAGTAGCCAGACTTCGTGGTAAATCGGTAGAAGAGATCCTGGGCTAAGGAGGTTATTGGAAATGGCAGATAAGTTGAAGGTAACATTAGTAAAGTCTACGATTGGAGCAATTCCGAAGCATAGAAGAACAGTGAAGGCATTAGGTCTGAAGAAGCTGAATAAGTCCGTTGAACTTCCGAATAATGCTGCAACCTTAGGAATGGTTCGTCAGGTAAGACATTTAGTGAAAGTAGAAGAAATTTAAGAATAGGAGGTACGCGTAATGAATTTATCAAGCTTAAAGCCTGCAGATGGCTCAAAAAAAAGCGATAATTTCAGAAGAGGTCGTGGCCATGGTTCCGGAAATGGCAAGACTGCTGGTAAAGGTCATAAGGGACAGAAGGCTCGTTCCGGAGCACCAAGACCTGGCTTTGAGGGTGGTCAGATGCCATTATACAGAAGAATACCAAAGAGAGGATTTACCTGCAGAAACACCAAAGAGATCATTGGTGTAAATGTATCTTCTCTTGAGTGCTTTGACAATGGAGCAGAGGTAACCATTGCAACACTGATTGAGCAGGGCATTGTTAAGAATCCAAAAGATGGCGTAAAGATACTTGGAAATGGAGAGTTAACCAAAAAGCTCAACGTAAAAGCAAATGCATTCAGCGCTGGCGCTGTTGCTAAGATTGAAGCAGCTGGTGGAAAAGCCGAGGTGATCTAGTATGTTCAAGACATTGGTCAATGCTTTGAAAGTAAAAGACATACGAAATCGTATTTTCTTCACACTGGGAATTTTGCTGGTATTTCGGATCGGCTGTACAATTACGATTCCCGGTGTTGATGCAGCAACGGTCCGGGCAACACTGGAATCTCTGCTCGGCACGGAGGGAAATGCCTTACTGGGTATGTTTTCCGGCGGTGCATTAGAGCAGATGTCCATCTTTGCTTTGAACGTAACACCATATATTACATCTTCCATTATTATGCAGTTACTGACCATTGCCATTCCGGCACTGGAAGAAATGCAGCGGGATGGGGAAGATGGAAGAAAGAAAATGACTGCGATCACCAGATACGTAACCGTATTGCTTGGAATTATTGAGGCAGCAGGATTATCCATCAGTCTGCAGCAGGCCAATGCATTGGGAGCAAATGCCAACTGGCTGACAGTGGTCACTATGATCATCACTCTGACAGCGGGCAGTACCCTGGTTATGTGGCTGGGGGAACGGATTACGGAAAAAGGGATCGGTAATGGAATTTCGATTATATTATTGATCAATATCGTTTCCAGAATGCCGAATGATTTCCAGAACCTGTATACCATGTTCGTGAAATCCCAGTTCAATGACGCAGAGTATGTGAAGGGAATCGGAGCAATCCTTGTGATCATAGCAGTTGTGATCCTGACGACGATACTGGTTATCCTGTTGCAGGATGCAAAGCGGAATATTCCGATCCAGTATTCGCAGAAAGTAAGCGGACGTAGAACAACTGGAGGACGTGCATCCGAAATGCCGCTGAAGGTAAATACAGCCGGTGTCATTCCGATTATTTTTGCATCGTCTCTCTTGTCCATGCCAACTATGATCGTGAACCTGTTTAAGATCAATGTAACAAATCCGGTAGTACAGGAAATTATTTCCAGTCTGTCACAAAATTACTGGTTTACGAAGGGACATCCTTGGGGATATGTTGGATTAGCATTGTATATTGCACTGGTACTCATGTTTGCATACTTCTATACATCGATCACCTTTAATCCGATGGAGGTAGCAAATAATCTGAAGAAGGGCGGCGCTTCCGTTCCGGGTATCCGTCCGGGTAAACCGACACAGGAATATCTGGAAAAGGTATTAAAATACATTATCTTTATCGGAGCAGTCGGACTTGTGATCATTGCGATCATACCAATATTCTTCAGTGGTGTATTTGGTGCAAATGTATCCTTCGGTGGAACATCCCTGATCATTATTGTAGGTGTTATCCTGGAGACGCTTCAGCAACTGGATTCCAAGATGCTGAACCGGAATTATGAAGGATTTTTGAAATAAGAAAAGCATGAATAAGCTGTAGATTTCCTACAGCTTATTGGTGTATGTGTGGAACAGGCTGTCTCCCTTGACTATCCTGACAATAAAAAGGTCTGTCAGAGGAGCAAACAGTATATTGTAATATTTAGGAGGAGAATCGAATGAAGATTATCATGTTAGGGGCACCTGGTGCAGGAAAAGGAACACAGGCAAAAATGATCGCGGAAAAATACGGGATTCCGCACATTTCAACCGGAGATATCTTCCGGGCAAATATCAAGAACGGTACGGAGCTTGGAGCAAAGGCGAAGACTTATATGGATCAGGGACTTCTGGTACCGGATGAACTGGTAGTTGATCTGGTCATTGACCGGTTTAAGGCAGATGACTGTAAGAAAGGTTATATTCTGGATGGTTTTCCAAGAACGATTCCGCAGGCGGAAGCGTTAGATAAGGCTCTGGCTGCCATCGGTGAGAATGTAGATTATGCAATTAATGTAGAGGTACCGGATGAGAACATTGTTCGCAGAATGTCCGGACGCCGGGCATGCGTAGGATGCGGTGCAACCTATCATATCGTATACAATCCGACGAAGGAAGAGAATAAATGTGATGCCTGTGGCGGCGAACTGATCCTGCGTGATGATGACAAGCCGGAGACGGTTCAGAAGCGTTTAGGTGTTTATCATGACCAGACCCAGCCTTTAATTGACTACTATAATAAAAAGGGTATTCTGAAGGAAGTGGATGGAACGATTGATATGAACGATGTCTTTGCGGCAATTTGTCAGATCCTGGGTGAGTAACATGCCGATTGCCAGAAAGTCTCAAAGCGAGATAGAGCTTATGCAGGAGGCCGGCAGGATACTTGCGATTACCCATCATGAGCTGGCAAAGGAAGTAAAGCCGGGAATGAGTACCAGGGACATTGATACTCTGGGTGAAACGATCATAAGGGACTACGGTTGTATACCATCCTTCTTAAATTATTGCGGGTATCCGGCTTCCATTTGTGTATCGGTGAATGATGAGGTGGTTCATGGGATTCCTAGTGATAAGCGTATCATACAGGACGGTGATATCGTCAGTCTGGATGCAGGAGTCATTTACAAAGGTTATCACTCAGATGCGGCGCGAACGTTGATCGTCGGTACAGTTTCAGAAGAAGCAAAACGACTGGTCGAGGTTACCAGACAGAGTTTTTTTGAGGGGATACGGTATGCCAGACCAGGATATCACATATCAGATATTGGCAGGGCCATCCAGGGATATGTAGAATCAAATGGTTTTTCTGTTGTGCGGGATCTGGTCGGACACGGAGTAGGCAGGAGACTTCATGAAAAGCCGGACATACCGAATTTTGCAGACCGGAAAAAGGGACCCAGAATCAAGCCTGGTATGACATTAGCCATAGAGCCGATGGTAAATGCCGGAGAATATGATGTGGTATGGTTAGAAGATGACTGGACGGTGGTAACGGAGGATGGTTCCTTGTCGGCGCATTATGAGAATACCATACTGGTTACCAATGATGAACCGGTGATACTGTCCAGAGCAGAAGGAATAGAATTGTAAGCATAAGGTTTATTTGCAAAGAGCAGGAGGTTTTGAATATGTCAAAAGTTGATTCAATCGAAGTAGAAGGTGTTGTATTAGAAAAGCTGCCAAATGCAATGTTCCGGGTTCAGTTAGAAAACGGTCATGTTGTATTGGGGCATATCAGTGGAAAGATCCGGATGGGTTATATTAAGATTCTTCCGGGAGATACAGTAAAGATTGAGTTATCCCCATACGATCTGACCAAGGGAAGGATTGTCTGGAGAAATAAATAAAAAGATTTGCAGAAAATGGGAAAAAACTATTGCAAATACTTGCAATAAGTGATAAAGTATTAGCTTGTAGCGGACTTTTTTGAAAGGAGAGATTTTAATGAAGGTTAGAGCATCTGTAAAACCAATTTGCGACAAATGCAAAGTCATTAAAAGAAAAGGAAGCATCAGAGTAATCTGTGAAAATCCTAAGCACAAGCAGAGACAAGGCTAAGGAATTTGACAGTTTATTAATTGTACATGTTATTCCCGCATGAACAGTTAATAAATCGGTCCGAATCTGCAACCGGCCAGGACCTGGCCAGAAAATTTGAAGCGGCTGTAGCATAAGCAATTATGCTGATTAAATAAACATATATAATAGGAGACAACGTATGCATTTCACCCGCATTTTTTAATGCGGATACGGTTGTTTTACTGTTATGGAAGCAAGAGAATACTATTTTTATGGAGGTAGAAATACATGGCTCGTATTTCAGGTGTTGATTTACCAAGAGAGAAGCGTGTTGAAATCGGTCTGACCTATATTTATGGTATTGGCAGAACCAGTGCGATGCGTATCTTAAAAGAAGCTAACGTGAATCCAGATACCCGTGTCCGTGATCTGACCGATGATGAAGTTCGCAGGATCAGTGAGATCATTAACAACACACAGACCGTGGAAGGTGATTTGCGCAGAGAGATAGCAATGAATATCAAGCGTTTGCAGGAAATCGGATGTTACCGTGGTATCCGTCATAGAAAGGGACTTCCGGTTCGTGGTCAGAAGACAAAGACGAACGCAAGAACTCGTAAGGGTCCAAAGAGAACAGTAGCAAATAAGAAGAAGTAATTATTGAAATGATACACAACGCGAAAGCGTTGAATACCTAGGAGGTTTAGTAATGGCAGCAGCAAAGAAAGCTACTAAAAAAGTGACGAAAAAGCGTGTGAAAAAGAATGTCGAGCGCGGACAGGCACATATTCAGTCATCTTTTAACAATACGATCGTAACCTTGACGGATGCAGAAGGCAATGCGTTATCCTGGGCAAGTGCAGGCGGATTAGGTTTCCGGGGTTCCAGAAAGTCTACACCATATGCAGCACAGATGGCAGCAGAAGCAGCAACGAAGGCAGCATTGGTTCATGGTTTAAAGTCAGTTGACGTTATGGTAAAGGGACCAGGTTCCGGACGGGAAGCAGCAATTCGTGCGCTTCAGGCTTGCGGTCTGGATGTATTAAGCATTACAGACGTAACCCCGGTTCCACACAACGGATGTCGCCCGCCAAAGCGTCGTAGAGTCTAATATAGGAGGTACAGGATAGATGGCAGTAGATAGAACTCCCGTTCTTAAGAGATGCAGATCTTTAGGTATGGAGCCGATGTATCTCGGGATTGATAAAAAGTCAAATAGAAAGTTAAATCGAGCAAACAGAAAGATGAGTGAATATGGTCTTCAGTTGCGTGAAAAGCAGAAGGCAAAGTTCATTTATGGTGTATTAGAGAAGCCGTTCCGTAATCTTTTTGCAACTGCGGAGCGTATGAAGGGTCTGACTGGTCCCAACTTAATGATTTTATTAGAGTTAAGACTGGATAATGTACTGTTCCGGTTAGGCCTGGCCAGAACCCGGAAGGAAGCAAGACAGATCGTAGATCATAAGCATGTCTTAGTAAACGGAAAGTGTGTAAATATTCCGTCTTACAGAGTAAAAGCAGGCGATAAGATTGAAATCAAAGAGAAAAACAAGTCTTCTCAGAGATATAAGGACATCTTAGAAGTGACCGGTGGAAGATTAATTCCGGCTTGGTTAGAGGCAGATCAGGAGAACCTTTGCGGTACTGTTGTAGAACTGCCTTTAAGAGAGCAGATTGATGTACCTGTTAACGAAACTCTTATCGTTGAGTTGTATTCTAAATAATCTTTAAAATTTATTTAGGAGTAACCCAACTTATTAACCCAGAAGGAGGGTCCCCGTATTGTTTGAATTTGAAAAACCTAGAATTGAAATTGCAGAGCTTTCGGAAGATAATAAATATGGACGCTTTGTAGTTGAGCCTTTAGAAAGAGGTTATGGTACAACTCTTGGTAACTCGCTGAGAAGAATCATGCTGTCTTCTTTACCGGGTTCCGCAGTTACTTCTGTCAAGATTAAGGGTGTATTGCATGAGTTTAGTTCCATCCCTGGTGTAAAGGAAGATGTGACTGAAATCATTATGAATATCAAAGAGCTGGCTATTAAGAATAATTCTACTGCTGACGCATCAACCGCATATATTGAATTTGAGGGGGAAGGCGTGGTAACGGCAGCAGATATCCATGTAGACAGTAATATTGAGATTTTAAACAAGGATTTGGTGATCGCAACCTTAAGCGGTGGTGCAGACAGCCGTCTGGATATGGAATTAACCATTTCCAAGGGCAGAGGATACGTTGGTGCAGATAAGAATAAAAGAGAAGACTTATCCATTGATGTCATCGCAGTTGATTCCATTTATACGCCGGTAGAGCGTGTGAATATGGTGGTTGAAAATACCCGTGTGGGTCAGGTTACGGACTACGATAAGTTAACATTGGATGTATTTACCAATGGAACTCTGGCACCGGATGAGGCTGTCAGTCTGGCAGCAAAGGTGTTGAGTGAACATCTGAATTTATTTATTGATTTATCTGAGAACGCAAAATCAACTGAAGTTATGGTTGAGACAAAGGATGATGAAAAGGGCAAGGTGCTGGAAATGAGCATTGACGAACTGGAATTATCCGTGCGGTCTTATAACTGCTTAAAGCGTGCAGGCATCAATACAGTAGAAGAATTAACCAATAAAACTTCAGAGGATATGATGAAGGTTCGGAATCTCGGACGTAAGTCATTAGAGGAAGTGCTGAGCAAGTTAAAGGAATTAGGGTTAGAGCTTCGCAGCGGTGAGGAGTAAATCATAACTTGCTGATGCACGCGTAGGTCGTAAGGAATCCTCCCGCAAGCGGGTCCCTCCTTGCGACAAGTTCAGAAGAAGCTCGCTGATGCGAGCGTAGGTCATAAGGAATCCCCCCCATCTTCGATGGGTCCCCCCTTGTGACAAGTTCCACTAAAGCTGAATTAGAGTAAGCATAGTGAAGATGCAGAGTATTCTGCATAATTATCCATAAGGAGGAAAATCTATATGGCAATGTATAGAAAGCTTGGTAAGAAATCAAGTGCAAGACAGGCATTACTTCGTAATCAGGTGACCATGTTATTATACAATGGTAAGATTAAGACAACAGAGGCACGGGCAAAGGAAGTTCGTCAGATTGCGGAACACTTAATCACCCTGGCAGTAAAGGAAAAAGATAATTTTGAAACCGTTAAGGTGACTGCAAAGGTTGCCCGCAAGGATAAAGACGGTATGAGAGTAAAGCAGATCGTTGACAAGGACACCGGAGCAGTTCTTTCTGAAACCCATCGTGATAAGGATGGCAAGATTTTAAGAATTGAGAATGGTGTTACTGTAACTGTCTACGATGAAGTGGAGAAGGAAATCAAAAAGGATCTGCCTTCCAGACTGCATGCCAGAAGACAGATGCTGAAGGTTCTGTATCCGGTTGTTGAGGTTCCGGAAGAGGCAGCAGGCAAGAAGAAGGCTACAAAGAAGGTAGACTTAACTGCGAAATTATTTGATGAATATGGACCGAAGTATGCAGGTCGTCCGGGTGGTTATACCAGAATCGTTAAGATCGGGCCGCGTAAGGGTGATGCAGCTATGGAAGTAATTCTGGAATTAGTATAAAATGTAAGGCTGTCGCATATGAATGCGACGGCCTTTTTGTCTGTAGGAGTATCTGCAAAGGTATAAGGATTATGATAAAAACAGATCATGTATCATTTGAATATTTTCGGCGGGATGATGATGGAAACGTATCCGAAATTGTTGAGACGGTAAATGCTCTTTCTCTGCAGGTGCAGGAAGGAGAGTTTATTGGTATTTTAGGAGAAAATGGTTCTGGAAAATCAACCTTTGCCAAGCTGTTGAATGCTCTGCTGGAGCCGACAGAGGGCAGTATACTGATTGCAGGAATGGATACTGCTGATCAGGAAAATGTCTGGAAGATACGGAAACAGACAGGGATGGTCTTTCAAAATCCGGATAATCAGATTATTGGTACCGTAGTGGAAGAGGATGTGGCATTTGGACCGGAAAATCTCGGAATAGAAACCAATCAGATCATAAAACGGGTAACAGAGGCTTTGGAAATTGTGGGAATGACAGCTTACCGCCTGCAGTCGCCTAATCGTTTATCCGGTGGACAGAAACAAAGAGTAGCGATTGCTGGTGTACTGGCGATGCACCCGCAGTGTATTATTTTTGATGAATCGACGGCCATGTTGGATCCCAAGGGAAGAGAGGAAGTCTTAAATGCTGCGCGTTTATTAAACAAGAAGCAGAAAATTACCATTCTTTATATTACTCATGATATGGATGAAGTCATTGATGCCGACCGGATCGTGGTAATACACAAGGGGAAGCTGGTTCTGGAAGGAACGCCAAGAGAGATTTTTTCGAAGGGCCGGTCTCTGCAGGAATACGGACTGGTACTGCCAAGAATGACGGAGCTTGCATACAGGCTGAATGAATGTGGAATTGACTTTTCTAATACGGTATTAGATCAGAAAGAGTTTGTAGATGAAGTCAATCGAAGAAAAGCATATGCAAAGCTGAGGGATAAGGATCCCGGCTTTCGTGCGGATCCGGCTTTGCAGTCGGGCCGTGCAGAGAGAGAATCATCTTTGAATAGTGCCATGAAATATGGGTTTGTGTTGGATCATATTTCATATGAATACAGTCCGAATACAATTTACGCCTGTTCTGCGTTAAAGGATGTGAATCTGGCCATCGGAAAAGGAGAGTTTATTGCAATTATCGGACATACAGGTTCCGGTAAATCAACTTTAATCCAGCAGATGAATGGTCTTCTGCAGCCAACACAGGGAACGATCTATTATAAGGGACAGGATATCTATGATAAGGGGTTTAACCGGACTAACCTGCGGGAAAAGGTTGGTCTGGTATTCCAGTATCCGGAATATCAGTTATTTGCAGAAACCGTATTGAAGGATGTATGTTTTGGACCGAAGAATCTGGGGCTGCCCTTATTAGAGATTCAGCAGCGAGCATTTCAGGCGATTGAAGCAGTAGGACTGACGGATGCAGTCTATGATCTGTCGCCCTTTGAACTATCCGGCGGGCAGAAACGCCGGGTTGCAATAGCGGGAGTTCTGGCGATGAAACCGGATTATCTGATATTAGATGAGCCGGTGGCAGGTCTGGATCCGGCGGGCAGAAGCGAATTGCTGGAAATGCTTCGTTCATTAAATGAGCAGGGAATGACAATTATTCTTGTTTCGCATAACATGGAAGATGTGGCGGAATATGCCAGACGGATCATTGTTATGGAGCAGGGCGGGATTGTGCTGGACGGAACTGTATCGGAAATCTTTCAAAATGGAGACTATTTGCAGGAGCTGGGGTTGGATATTCCACAGGTGACCCGGCTGATGATGCAGTTAAGCAGAGAAGGGCATGGAGTGAATCCGGGACTTTATCAGATGGAGGATGCGGTAAAGGAACTGGCAGCATATCTGTCTTAAGTCAGTTTTCTGTAAGCCGGTCTCTGTTTCGTGATATAGGAAGGCAGAGAAAAGCGGTGCATTGAAGTATTGCAGGAGGAGAACATGATTCGGGATATCACAATAGGACAATTTTATCCGGTGGAATCTGTCATTCACAGTCTGGATCCCAGAACGAAGCTGACGATTACATTCTTTTATTTGATCAGTCTGTTTGTGGCTAATAATAAATATATGTATTTGCTGGCCCTGCTGGTGCTGGGTGTATATATCCTGCTCTCCAGGATACCCATCCGGTATATGCTGAAAGGCCTGCGGGGGATACTGATCTTTATCCTGTTTTCAGTAGTGATGAATATGTTCTTTACGAAAGGAGACGCATTTATTGACTGGAAATTCATTCACATATCCTGGCAGGGGTTTCGGACTGCGTGCTATACGACAGCGCGGATCATATTTCTGGTCTTAGGTGCATCGGTCATTACGTACACCACAACACCAACAAAGCTGACGGATGGTCTGGAAGCTGTCCTGCATTGGCTGAAGCGATTTAAAGTACCGATACATGAGGTTGCAATGATGATTAGCATTGCGTTGCGGTTTATACCGATTCTGGTAGAGGAACTGGATAAGATCATGAAGGCGCAGCAGGCAAGAGGTGCAGATTTTGAACATGGAAACCTGCTCCGGCGTCTGAAGAGCCTGTTTCCGGTAATTTTGCCGATGTTTGTATCTGCGATCCGGCGGGCAAATGATCTGGCTTTTGCCATGGAAGCCAGATGCTATCAGGGCGGAGAAGGAAGGACAAGGATGAAACCGCTAAAGTATTCTGTTATAGATACGATAGCTTATATCATTCTGATCGCGTATCTGATTGGAATGGCGGCACTGAGGATCCTGCTTTCTCCCGGTTTTCTGGAGCGTTTGGGACTGACAGTCTGAAAGAGGTGTATGGTAGATGAAACGGGTAAAATTAATCGTATCCTATGACGGGACCAACTATTGTGGCTGGCAGCTTCAGCAAAATGGCGTTACGGTAGAAGAGGTTTTAAATAAAACCATATCCGGGCTGGTAGGGGAAGAAATCGCAGTTATTGGCGCAAGCCGGACAGATTCCGGAGTTCACGCATTAGGGAATGTGGCGGTATTTGATACAAACAGCCGGATTCCTTCTGAAAAAATGAGTTTTGCTTTGAATCAGCGTCTGCCAGAGGATATCCGGATTCAGCATTCCTGTGAAGTAGCCTCTGACTGGCATCCCAGATATTGTGATACAAGGAAAACGTATGAATACCGCATACTAAATCGTAAATTTTCTGTTCCGACGGAACGATTATACAGCCACTTTTTTTATTATCCGTTGGATATCAAGGCTATGCAGCAGGCGGCGGCTTATCTGGTAGGGGAACACGACTTTAAAAGCTTTTGCTCTGCCCGTAGCCAGGTGGAAAACACGGTGCGCACCATCTATTTCCTGGATGTAATAAAGGAGGGAGATATGATCCGGATCCGGATCAATGGCAATGGCTTTTTATATAATATGGTACGGATTATCGTAGGTACTTTATTGAAGGTTGGAACCGGTATGTATCCGCCGGAGCATATGAAGGAAATCCTGGATGCAAAGGATCGTCGAATGGCAGGACCCAAGGCTGAGGCAAAAGGATTGACCTTAATGGAGATCGAATATTTGTAAAAAGCTTCGAATAAAGTAAATTAACAGCAAAACAGTAAGAATTGTGTGGAAAACCTGCTGTTTTTCTGCAGAATTAAGAAAGATATCCACAAAAATATCAACAATTCGTGGATAACTATTGAAAAAATACAGGATTTTCTGTGAATAAATGTGGAAAAAGTTGACAATAGATAAGATCTGACCTGATGGCAGCCTGAAGAAGTAAAAACTTAAGGGAAATCAACGAAATTTCATTGACACGCCAGGCAGAGTGTAATATAATATAAAACTGTGACGAGTAAGATAAATACTTAAGCCAAAGCCCCGGTAATAGTATTATCAGATAAATGTTATGGAATGATTTGAAGGAGGAACAACCATGAAAAGTTATATGGCCAGCCCATCAACGATTGAGAGACAGTGGTATGTGGTAGATGCTACGGGACATACATTAGGACGTTTGACATCAGAGATTGCGAAGGTATTAAGAGGTAAGAATAAGCCGACGTATACTCCGCATATGGATACCGGCGATTATGTGGTAGTTGTAAATGCAGATAAGATTAAGGTCACCGGCAAGAAGCTGGATCAGAAGATTTATTATAATCACTCAGAATATGTAGGCGGTATGAAGGAAACTACATTGAGGGAAAAGATGGCAAAGAAGCCGGAGGATGTTATCTACTTAGCAGTGAAGGGTATGCTTCCAAAGGGACCATTAGGACGACAGATGATTAAGAAGCTTCATGTCTATGCAGGTCCGGAGCATCAGCAGGCAGCTCAGCAGCCAAAAGAATTAGTGATCAAATATTAATTGTAGAAGGAGGACATAACAGTGGCTAAGAAAAAAGATAACAAGTTCTATGGAACCGGTAGAAGAAAAAGCAGTATTGCAAGAGTATATTTAGTACCTGGTACAGGTAAGGTTACGATCAATAAAAGAGATATGGATGACTATTTTGGATTAGAGACATTAAAGCTGATCGTAAATCAGCCATTTGCCGCAACTTCTTCACAGGGTAAATTTGATGTTCTGGTAAACGTACATGGCGGCGGTTTCACCGGACAGGCTGGTGCGATCCGTCATGGTATCGCAAGAGCATTATGTGTAGCAGATCCAGAGTACAGACCTGCATTAAAGAAGGCCGGATTCTTAACTCGTGATCCACGTATGAAGGAAAGAAAGAAGTACGGTTTAAAAGCCGCAAGACGCGCACCACAGTTTTCAAAGAGATAAGCAAAATTTTTATATGCAATGTAAAACCCTTGAAAAATTGGTTTTTCAAGGGTTTTGTAATATTTCTGTTGATTTTTGTGATACAATTGCATATAATAAAAGCAGATAGGAAACTATCTTTGGAGAGTTCCTGCCAGATAGTGGAAGATTTTAAACTCGGGAGAGTTCCTGCCAGATAGTGGAAGATTTTAAACTCGTAGGGAGCAGTAATGCTCCCTTATTTTTTTTAGAGAGGGTTAGAATGGAAGAATTTAAACTGTATAGTGTGTCAGACGAATACATAGAATATCTACGGAAAGTGTTTCCAAATGTATATTCAAATAAAGAAACAACGAGAATTCATACCCGAAAGTATGTTGGTATAGTGTTGTGTTTGGAAAATTATCATTATTATATACCGATGTCTTCGCCAAAAGAAACGGATTATCAGATTGCTGGAGAGAATAAGGTAATTAAGAAGAGTATTGTCCCGATTATACGGATTGTGGTAAAAAATTCAAAAGGACAAAGGGAATTAAAGGGAACTTTACGAATCAGTCATATGATACCAGTCCCGCCATCAGAACTGCAGCTTTATGATATCGAAAGCGAGCAAGACGATACATATAAAGATTTGGTACAGAATGAAATGATATTTATTCGTAAAAACCAGAATAAAATTCTTGCTAATGCAAAATTGTTATATAAGCAAAAAGCAGAGAATGATTTATCGGCCGGATATGTAAAATCTGCATTAGAGTATAAGACTTTAGAAAAACTTTGCAGAGATTTTGTCAGTGAAAGGTAACTAACAAATGTTTTGAAAATGCCGGAAACCCAGGGGTTGAAACTATGTAAGAGATAAGGATTACTGCACTTCATAGGAAGGTAAGTGATGACCGAGATAAAGCGAAGCGGAATTGAGGTTCGCCTTGTGTTCGTAGATAACCTTCGAGAGTGTCCCTGCCAGACAGTGTGAGATTTTAAACTTAGAGGGAGCAGAGATGCTCTCTTATTTTTTGCGTAAAGGCACAAGGAGAGAGGAAATGCCTGCATTTTAGAAGGAAGAATGCGTAAGCGTGGTTTTTTTTGGAGAGTATTTGTGTTATACTTATATCAGCTTTTGAAAGCATGGAAGGGAATGAGATGCCAATAAAGCAATGAAATAGATGAATACGTCCGGATACAGAGAGCCGGAGGATGGAAGATAAAGAGAATGAAAGCATATTATGATGATTATAGAGAACTGGAACATAGATTCAGAGTTATTTATCCGGAAAGTCCCAATGCCACATATACCAGCCTGCTAAATTATTCGGATGATCTGAATAAGCCATTTCAAAGATGGTATCGATACAAGGAAGGGTTTTCAGTTGAATTAGTAGAACAGTTGATACGGGAATATTCCAGGCATAAAACGGGTACGATCCTTGATCCGTTCTCCGGCAGCGGCAGTACATTATTAGCCGCCAATGCCCTGGGTTATTCCGGTGTGGGATTTGAGGTAAATCCCTTCTCCTATTTTTTGTCTAAATGCAAGCTGGAGAACTATACAAGTCAGGATATCGAACGGTTTCAGGCAGCCTATGGAGAAATTCTCTCTGATGCAGACCGGATGGAGGCGGACTATGAGCTGCCCCGATTATCGATCAGTAAAAAGGTATTTCAGAAAGAGATCGAAACATACTATATGAATATCGGTAAGCGGATCGATGATGGCTTTATGGCAGATGAAAAGGTCAGAAATCTATTAAGGCTGGGATGGCTGGCATGTCTGGAACCACTTTCCAATTATAGAAAAGCAGGAAACGGATTAAAGATCAGGAAGTATGTGAAGCCAAGAATCATCACGGTAGACAATGCAAAGGATATGCTGCTGGAGGAATATGAAAAAATATATAGTGATCTGCTGGAAAGTAGAAGAAAAGGAGAAATCACATTATATAATGAGTCCTGTCTGCATTTGAACCGGTTTATAGAAAAAAACAGTGTGGAAGGGATCATATTTTCCCCACCGTATGCAAACTGCTTTGATTATACAGAAATCTATAAACTCGAGTTATGGTTTGGAAAGTTTGTTTCAGAATATTCAGACCTGAAAAGACTGCGGAATAATTCACTGCATTCGCATCTGAATGGAGATCTGAGTAATGAGGTGGAATCCCAAAGCAGGATATTGAAGGATTTACTGACTGAATTGGAAACAAAGGCGTTATGGGATAAAAAGCTGCCGAAAATGCTTCAGTTATATTATGATGATATGTTTCAGGTTCTGGAAGAAAGCTATCATGTTTTAAATGAAACAGGCTTCTGTTGTATAGTTGTAGGTAATTCAGCCTATGGCGGGATTGTATTTCCTGCGGATCTGATCCTGGCAGAATATGCAGAGCAGCTTGGATTTACAGTTGATAAAATAGAGGTTGACAGATATATTATTACCAGTTCTCAGCAATATGAGTTGACCAAAGAGACCGGGAATTATTTAAGGGAGAGTGTTGTATGTCTGGTAAAGAACAGATAATTGAAGTAGAATCACTGCCGGTAGAGATTATCAGTGGTGCAACGTATTCTATAAAGCAGACCAATCCCAATACATATACGCATGGAATGTTTAAATATCCATGTAAGTTCATACCGGAGATCCCAAGATGGGGAATCCATACATATCTTACGGATAAAAAGGGGATTATATTTGATCCCTTTTCCGGCAGCGGCACAACATTATTAGAGGCGAATGTAAACGGGATTCATGCATACGGAACCGAGATTGATGAAGTGGCAAAGCTGATCATCAAGGTGAAGACTACGGTGTTGAGCGCGGAACAGATAAAGGCTTTGGATCATGCGTATTTCAATATTATGCAGATTATTTCCCGGGAGGATGCTGAAAAATATTGTCCGGAGATTGCCAATCTGAGGCATTGGTTTTCAGAGCAGACCATAAATGAGCTTGGGCGAATGAAGGTATATATAGATAGTATTGATGATGCCGATATAAGAGATTTTTTAAAATTATGTATGGTTTCAATCATAAAACGAGTGTCAAACGCAGATGATACCTCCCCTAAGCCATATGTATCGAATAAGATAAAGAAGATTCCTCCTGCGGTTGAAAAAGAATTCTCATCTGTTTTCAGACGGTATAAGCAAATGATGATAGAGCTGCAACAGGTTACACATATGGGACATACCTGTATGCTGGAAGGAGATGCCCTGCATTTTTCCGTTCCGGCCGGCATTGATCTGGCGATCACGTCACCGCCATATATTAATGCCTTTGACTATGGCAGAACAATGCGGCTTGAAAATCTATGGATATCTGCATTGACCGAAGAAAAGCTGAGAGCAAAAAAAAGTCAGTACGTCGGGACAGAGAAGATCCGGATCTCGGAAGAAAAGCGTGAACTTGAAATATTAGAGCGGAGTCGTCTTCTTAAAACCTGCTATGAGCAGATTTACGAACAGGATGAAAAGAGGGCGCTGATCGTGAAACGATTCTTTGAAGATATGGAGCAGAATCTGCGCAGCGTTTACAGGCAGATGAATGCAGGCGGAACGTATATAATTGTGATCGGAAACAGCACAATAAGAAACGTCAATGTGGAAAGCTGGAAGGTGCTGGAGGAGATTGCGACACCGCTGGGATTTAGAACCGTACAATACTTTAATTATATTATACAGAATCCTTATATCCGAATACCTCGAAAGGGAAGAGGAGGGAAGATCAGCAGGGACTATGTATTGGTTTTGGAGAAGGGAGTTTAAGTATGGCTCAGAAAAACAGGACAAAGGAACTCTGGCTGATTCCCAAGAGGGTAAATCTGCATCAGACCGTCTGCCTGATTGACGGGATGATTGAAAGAAATTATGACGGAACAAGCTGGAAGCCGCAGAAGCAGAATGATTTAGGCGTGAATCTGAAGCGATGGGGAGCAACGAAGGACGGAAAAAATATATCATCACAGGCAATTCGGACCCTGGTAGCATCCATTCCGCAATATCTGGGCTTTCTGTATGTGAATACTGAACATAAACCGAATACGATCTGTCTGACAGAAGCAGGGAGAGCCTTATGGGACAGGCATAGGGATGAGCTGGTCAAAGTGCCGAATCTGAAGGCAGGGAAGGAACGACTGCTGAAAGAATCAGATATCGTATTGAAGCAAATGGAAAAACTGCAGATAACCAATCCGATTATTAACAAGGACTGTGAGAACATAGGTTTATTTCCATTCCGGTTTATGATAAAACTTTTGCTACAGGTAGGATATCTTGATCAGGAGGAAATTGCATATTTCCTTTTTCAGGTAAGAAATGAAGATGAACTGGATCAGACTGTAGAGGAAATTGAAAGCTTCCGCAGACTGCCGGATGATAAAAGAGAATCCCGGATCAACGCATTCAGGGATACACATATTGGCAGTATTACGCTGGTGAAAGCGTCTTCAGCCGGATATTTTATGTCTCTTTGCCAGATTACCGGCATCATAGATCGAATAAAAATTACACCGGACAACAGGAAAACTCCGATCACAGCATTAAAGATCAGAGATGAGTATCTGGATTATGCTCGTGAAATGATAGATTCAAGATACAAGCAGGCTGAAGTATATGATTTCAAAGATAATCTGCAGTTATGGATCGATTACATGGGAAATCCTTCGCGGGATTTTCCTCCCGTTGATGTGTCAATCGTGAATAAAACAAACGGAAAATTTTTAGTTCAGGTATATCAGGAGGGATGCTGTAAATACGATGATCTGATCAATGAGTATGGGATATTGCAGTTTCCCATGTTTGTAAATGAGCAATATGATATAAAGCTATTGGATATAGTAACAGGAGGGGAATGGAAAACAATATGTGTACAACCTTCCTTTGAGCAGAGATCCTTTGAGATAGAGGGAGATTTAGCAGAGTATAAACCGGAAGAAGAATCCCTGGAACGTATTGCAGATGAGATCACAGCACACTGTGAAGCGGCTAATTTCTCGGAAAAAACACTGAATTATCTGAATACCCTGTATAAGACGACCGGCATCGATAAGACGAATGATAAGTCCTTAAGAGGAGCATATCTCGAGTATTATGTTTACCGGATGCTTGGTATGCTGCGGGAGGAAGCTGTGATAGATGATGTGATCTGGAATGGAAGAATCGGAAAGTATGGTTTACCGACACAGGCACCGGGTGGAAAGACAGGAACACCGGATATCATATTTATCATTGATGATTTCCATTTTGTTCTGGAGCTTACAACGATCAAATCAAAGTCACTGCAATTTCGTGCGGAAGGTTCTTCAGTACCGGATCATGTCCGATTATACAGGCAGAATTCTGATGATCCGGTTGTGGGAGTATTCTGTGCTCCGATCATACATGAAAGAAATACTGCAATTATGCAGTCGGCGATAGCATCGCATGGGATTCCACTGCATTGTATTTGTGTTTCGGAACTGGTTGCGTTGCTGCTTACCAGGGACAGGGAAGAGATCAAAACCATGCTATAGGCATGTATATTATGAAAAAGGTGATAAAAGAAAACTGATATGATATTAAGCGTCAGCCGTAGAACGGATATTCCGAACTATTATTCGGAATGGTTTTACAACAGAATAAGAGAAGGCTTTGTATATGTAAGAAATCCGATGAACCGGCATCAGATCAGCCGGATTGATTTATCACCGGATATCGTGGACTGTATTGTTTTTTGGACAAAGAATCCGGAACCGATGCTTGCCGGACTGGATGAGCTGGCGGCATATCCGTATTATTTCCAGTTTACGCTGACCGGATATGGAAACGAGATTGAGAGTAATGTTCCACACAAAATAGATAACATGATTCCGGTATTTCAGAGATTATCGGACAGGATCGGAAAGCAGCGGGTGATCTGGAGATACGATCCCATTCTTTTTTCAGAGACCTATACACCAGAATATCATTTACAGATGTTTGAACAGATTGCCAGCAGGCTAAAGGGATATACAGCCAAATGTGTGATCAGCTTTGTTGACAGCTATGCCAGGAATAAAAGGAATATGAAATCGCTGAATGTGTATGAACCGGAACAGCCAGAACTGTTAAAATTTGCAAAATGCATAAGTGAAATAGCACAAAAAAATGGAATGAAGACAGGGAGCTGTGCTGAGTGTATAGACCTTGGCTCATGCGGGATAGAGCATAACTGCTGTATTGACAAGGTTCTGATCGAAAGCATGATTGGCGCCAGGTTAACCGTAAAACCGGATAAGAATCAAAGACCGGCCTGCGGGTGCATGGAGAGTGTGGATATTGGCACATACAATACCTGTAAAAACGGCTGTAAGTATTGCTATGCAAATTATAGCGAAGAGAGCGTTGCAAGGAATGCCGGCAGCTATGATCCGACATCACCGATATTGTGTGGAAGCATTCAGGAGGGGGATCGGATCCGGCCGCGCAAGGTAACATCCTGGAGGGAACAGCAATCAGGATAAAAGCAGTGTATGATTTTCAGTGATTCTATGGTATGATGATCAGAATACAGGATAAAACAGCATTGAGGTTTGAAGGAATGAAGGAATTATTACAGGGAATAAAGGATGGAGCGGCCATAGGCATCGGATACCTTTCGGTATCCTTTACTTTTGGTCTTACGGCAGTTGCAGGGGGGCTTACCTGGTGGGAGGCTTTGCTGATTTCCATGACGAACCTGACTTCTGCCGGACAGTTTGCAGGAATTACGATAATAGCGGCAGCAGGTACTTACATGGAAATGGCTGTTTCACAGCTTGTGATCAATCTGCGGTATGCGCTGATGAGCATATCATTATCACAGAAGGTGGATCATAATTTCAATCTGCCCAAGAAACTGATCCTGGGATTTGCCAATACAGATGAGATCTTTGCCATGGCCATGTGCAGGAAGGAAGACGTAAGCAGCCGATATTTTGCAGGCCTTATTGTGTTACCCTATTTTGGCTGGACATCCGGTACTTTACTTGGCGGGATCTGTGGCAATATCCTGCCGCAAAATGTAAGTGATGCGCTGGGACTTGCGATTTATGGGATGTTTATTGCAATTATTGTTCCAGCCATGAAGGGCGACCGGCGGATTCTGCTTATGGTGCTGCTGGCAGTCATATTAAGCTGCTGCCTGTTCTATATTCCGGTATTTCAGACTATTTCCAGCGGATTTGCCATCATTATCTGTGCAGTGATCACATCGGCAGTGGGCGCTGTATTCTTTCCGATAGAGGAACAGAAGGAGGAAACACAATGAAGGCTGGGAATTTCTGGATGTATCTGCTCATCATGTTTGGCGTGACCTATCTGATACGGGTACTTCCTTTTCTGATTTTTCATAAAAAGATTGAAAACAGGTTTATACGCTCGTTTCTGGCATACATTCCATATACGGTCCTGGGCGCAATGACATTTCCGGCGGTTTTTTATGCCACAGGGTCCTTTTGGCCAGCTTTTGCCGGTGTAGGCGTTGCTCTTTTTGCTGCCTATCGTGGGAAGGGGCTGTTTACGGTAGCTGTATGTGCCAGTCTCACGGCCTTTGTAATCGGACTGATCATTTCATTAATCTGATATATTTATATAATTAATGCTGAAAGTAAGGATAGGAGGAAGAAAAGAATGCCAGAATATAATCATATTTATCATACCTTTGATCCGGTATATGATGAGAATTCAAAGCAGTTGATCTTAGGCAGCTTCCCTTCCGTAAAGTCCAGAGAACAGGGTTTTTATTACGGACATCCTCAGAATCGGTTCTGGAGGGTTATGGCAGCAGTGCTGGAGTGGAGGATACCGGAAACCATGGAGGAGAAGAAGCGGATGCTGCTGGAGAATCATATTGCAGTCTGGGATGTGATCGATAATTGTGATATCAGGGGTTCCAGTGACAGCAGTATTCGGAATGTGGTGCCTGCGGATATATCCGGTTTATTGAAGCAGACCCGGATCTGCAGAATCTATGCGAATGGCAAAACTGCCGGCAGGCTGTATCAGAGATTCATCCTGCCATCTACGGAAACGGAGATCATTGTTCTTCCTTCCACCAGCCCGGCAAATGCCGCCTGTTCGCTGGAGGAATTGATTCGCATTTGGGGAAATGCACTGAAAATCTGAGAAGTAGAACCAAAAATGGAAAAATCATCCTGTAATTCATTACGTAAATGTGTTATTATGAATGCATGCGCGTAGAAATAGGGCAAAGTAATTAAATGAAGGAGAAAAGGGTAAGTATTACCTGCTTGGAGAGATGGAAAAAGAAAAGAACAGACATTCATTTACGGGTTCAGTCGGATTCGTACTTGCGGCTGCCGGAAGTGCAGTGGGATTAGGGAATATCTGGCGGTTTCCTTATTTAGCAGCAAAAGACGGAGGCGGATTATTTCTGGTAATATATCTGTTTCTTGCACTGACCTTTGGGTTTGCTCTGCTGACGACAGAGATTTCCATAGGAAGGAAAACGAAGCAAAGTCCTTTGACTGCTTATAGTAAGGTAAAAAAAGGCTGGGGCTTTTTAGGTGTATTGGCATGTCTGGTGCCGGTCATCATAATGCCCTATTATTGTGTGATCGGCGGATGGGTTGTGAAATATTTTGTAGCCTTTTTAACCGGTGAAGGTGTGGCGGCAGCGCAGGATGGATTTTTTTCCGATTTTATTGCTGCAGATGTACAACCTATTGTCATGATGCTGATCTTCCTGTTTGTTGTGGCATTTATCATATTCCGGGGAGTAGAAAAGGGAATTGAATCTTCCTCCCGGATCATCATGCCGATTCTGTTATTGCTGGTAATCGGGATTGCGATATTTTCCATTACGATCCATCATACAGATGCAGAAGGCGTAACCAGGACGGGTCTGGAAGGCTTGCGGATTTATGTGGTTCCGAATCTGGAGGGCTTGACGGTAAAAGGCTTCTTTACGGTACTCCTGGACGCCATGGGACAGTTGTTTTTCAGCTTAAGTGTTGCTATGGGGATCATGATCGCCTATGGCTCCTACGTAAAGGATGATGCCAATCTGGTCAGCTCCATCAATCAGATAGAGATATTTGATACGGCAGTGGCATTTCTGGCTGGTGTCATGATCATACCTGCAGTGTATACTTTTATGGGAACAGAAGGAATGGCTGCATCCGGCCCGAGTCTGATGTTTGTTTCCCTGCCGAAGGTATTCGCTGCCATGGGAAAGGCAGGAAATGTAATAGGTGCGTTGTTCTTTGCCATGGTATTATTTGCTGCCATTACCAGTGCCATGTCTGTTATGGAGGCAGTCGTTGCCAGTCTGATGGATAAGTTTCATATGTCCAGATTGAAAGCAACTGTGATTGAAACGGGAATTGCATTGGTCGGTGGAATTATTGTATGCCTGGGCTACAACAAGCTGTATTTCGATATTACCCTGCCGAATGGAGCACATGCAAAGATTCTGGATATTATGGATTATATCAGTAACAATGCCCTGATGCCGTTAGTAGCGATCGGAACCTGTATTCTGATCGGCTGGGTGGTAAAGCCGAAGTTCGTTATTGACGAAGTGGAGAAGGGCGGAAGCAGGATGGGACGAAAACAGTTATATGTTATAATGATCAAGTTTATCGCACCAATCCTTTTATTGATTTTGTTATTGAAATCACTCGGTATCCTGACGGTGATATAATGCTGTATGCGAAATAGAAAACATCCCCGCTGAGTTGACTGATATGCCTCTCAGCGGGGATATTTTATTATGTGATAGTATTACATACGACGTAATGCTTCGATCGGGCTTAGCTTTGCCGCCTTTCGAGCCGGGTAGATACCAAAGAAGATTCCCACCACGGAGGAGAAAAGGGTTGCCAGCAGAACAGCGCCGATACTGATGGAAGGAGTAAAAGCATATTCCGGAGCCAGAGCGCCGATCAACCAACTGATGACCATAGCACCCAGAAATCCGAACACAATCCCCAGGATGCCCCCCAGCATAGTAATAATGGCAGATTCCGACAGGAATTGCAGCAGGATGGAGCCGGTCTTGGCCCCCAGAGATTTTCGGATGCCGATTTCCCGGGTTCGTTCGGTCACAGATACCAGCATGATATTCATAACACCTACCCCTCCCACCAGCAGGGAGATAGCAGCAACCAGGGAGATAAACAGGGTTATTACATTAATGACCGTACTGATGGTTGACATAACATCACTAAAACTCTGGATGATAAATTTGTTTTCACCCTGACAGTCATGTCGGGCTTCCAGAATGTTGATGATCTTATCGCAGGCCTCCTTTGCATTGGCGTTTTCATTTAACAGCACATTGCCCTGCTGACTGTAGAACAGGTCTGCATCGAAGCCCAGAGCGGCTTCCAGACTGGTGAGAGGAAGATTCAGGAAAATAGGATCATTTTCAGAAGAATATGTGATCATGGAGGTGTTTTCCGGATAGGCAGTCAGTCCGATAATAGTATAGGTCAGTGTCCGGCCGTCTACCATGATATCCACAGGCATTCCGATGACGTCCGTATTTCCAAATAGCCGGATGGCGTCGCTTTCCGAGAGATAACAGACCATCTTTGCATCGTTATATTCATCCTCATTGAAGTACCGGCCCTGGGTTAGAACCGCATATTGCTCGAATAAATAGGTGTCCGTCTGGCATCCGTAGGCATTACCGGTAAAGTCTCCCTTCGGGGTAGAGATGGTACCTTCAAAGCCGAAGGCAAAGAGGTATGCATCAACCTCCTCCATCTCTTCCTTTAGGTATTCCAGATCTTCCTGCGTAATGGGATCCTCCATGGACATGATCGCCACCTGCCCGGTTCCGATACTGTCTAACTGTCCGGTTATCATATTCTTTGCTCCGTTTCCGAGGGACATAATAAGGATGACGGAGGAAATTCCGATGATGATCCCCAGCATCGTCAGCAGAGATCGGATTTTATTGGAAAGGATATTAAAGAATGCCATCTTTATGTATTCTAGTAATTGTGACATATCAGTTCCTCCTGCTACCGGGAATTATCTGTTCCGTTGACGACATCTGCATCCGGCGAAAGCGGGATAACAGGAATGCCATTTTTATATTGTTCTGTTGTCATGGCAGTAATATCGGTTACTACCATGGCATCTGCATCAATTCCGCTCAGGATTTCACAATCTGTAACATCACTGACGCCGGTGGTAATGTGTTTCTTAACAATCCGGTTATCCTCTACGACAAATACGAATTTTCCTTCTGTATCTGCATTGACTGCCAGATTTGGTATGGTTAATACATCATGAACGGAAGCAGTATGAATGACCACCTTTGCATCCAGTCCGAGGATGATAAAGTCATCCGGATTCAGGATCGTAATCTCCGCTTCCACGGTAGTTGTATTATTCATGCCGGTGGTAGCCATCCGACTGATATAGGTTACTTCACCTTTGTATTCCCGCTCCAGGATGGTGACAGTGGCCTCCTGTCCGAGTGTAGCTGTCTCAAGATCCTTTTTGGATAATGGCACTGTGATCTTAAGACTGTTGCTGTCTGCAATGGTGAATAATGGAATACCAGGCGCAGTAGAAGCCCCCCTGGTAATATCGACAGAGGTAATAATACCATCCCGGTCTGCAACAATGCCTGCTTTTCCTTCCTCTAATGAGGTGGCAGCCGCCTCTACCTGCAGAGAGGAAAGCTGATTTGTGATATTTAACTGTTCTCGCTGCGTTGCAGTCAGAATACCGGCCTTTGCGCTCTCCACCAATGATTCCTGTGTTGCTAACTGGCTTTGCAGATTGGCCAGTTCATTGGATTTAGCAGTTAAGATATTGGCAATGGAATCTGTTTCCGTCGGGATACTGTTAGAGATGGCCTCTAAGTTGCTGATGGCGGAAGTCAGGGTATCCCGTTCCGCACATTTTGTAATATAATCCACTTCCTTAGTTAAATCTGTTCCTTCCGGATTGTTATCGATCATTGTCTGAATTTCTTCTAATACCAGAGAAAGGCGGTTTCTTTTTTCGGCAATGGCAGAAGTAAAATCCATAGTGCTTTCATCTACGGAGGTATTGGACTGTAATGTGGCAATCTCATTTTCAAGTGTTGTGATCCTGGCTTTTAAAGAGGTTACATTTGCTTTTGCCTGCTCCAGATCCGAACTGGTTTTGTTGGAAGCTTCTATTGTACTCTGATTGGTGAGCTGGGTCGAGCGTGCATTCAGGGAAGCCTGATTGTACTGCTCCTCCAGACTGGTGATGTCAAAGGTCAGGATCGGATCTCCGGCTGATACCGGCTGACCGGGCCGGATATGGATATCCTTGACGGCTGCTGACACGGAAGTCGTATAGGTAGTGATATCAGCACTGGACACAGTTCCGCTGGTGACAATGGAAGAATTAAGATCCTTTATTACCGGCGTCATCACGTTGACCGGTACTCCCGTATTGCCGGTAAAATTCTTAAATAAGATTGTTATGACAATGATTAGAATAATAATAAAAGCAAGTACAGCTCCACCCACGATCAGGGCGATTTTTTTACCGGATGCTTTCTTTTTTCCTGTAGTTTCTGACATAAGATCCCTCCTTAATTCTCTCTGGTGATGTCGGATTCGACTTTTCCGTCCATGATCCGAACCACCCGTTTGGCATTCGCTGCAATCTGGTCGTCGTGAGTGATCAGGATCACGGTACGACCGGTATCGTGCAGCTCATGCAGTATATTCATGATCTCCTTTGTGGAAGTTGAATCCAGATTACCGGTTGGTTCATCGGCCAGAATTACCGGCGGTCTGGCGGCTATGGCTCTGGCAATGGCAACCCGCTGCTGTTGGCCTCCGCTCATTTCTGCAGGCTTATGCTTCATCCGGTTCTCCAGTCCGACCATGCGGAGGGCTTCCGTAGCATATTTTAGACGTTCTCCTGCCGGCAGTCCCCGGTAGATCAGAGGGAGAGCCACATTTTCAATGGCGGTCAGGTTTGAGATCAGGTTGAATCCCTGGAAGATAAACCCGATCTGCTGATTCCGGATTTCAGAAAGTGCATTATCACTTAATGAGGAGACATCCTGACCAGACAGGATATAGGTTCCTGAGGTCGGAATATCCAGACACCCCAGCAGATTCATAAGTGTGGATTTTCCGGATCCGGACTGGCCAATGATCGCAACAAACTCTCCGGCATAGATGTCTAAGGAAACGTCATCCAATGCCCGGACCTCGTTTTCTCCCGGATTATAGATTTTCATAATATGTTCAATATGTATCAATGCATCCATACAGGACTCCTTTCGTTTGATCGCATTTATCATACAATAGTTAAGATTATTATTGAAGGAGAGAAGGACATGTGAAAAGATTTCTTAAGTTATGTAAATATTTTGTAAGAAAATCAGGTTGAGAATATATACCGGATGTTTATAAGAACAGGATTGTCTTATTACTTTCGACATAGTATAATTGTGCTGGCATCAGTTCCGGGAGGAGTATGGTAGATACTGTATCGCCGGTGTCCGGTCTCACATTGTATTATCCCGGGAACACGCGGCGGCTGATGCTTTTGTTGTGCAAAGGCACAAGGAAAGGCATGGATGACATAGAATGAATCGGGATCTGACAAAAGGAAATGTTACAGGCTCCATGCTGCTGTTTGCCGGCCCCATGATCGTCGGGAATCTGCTGCAGCAGTGTTATAATATTGCCGATACCTGGGTGGTGGGGAAGTATCTGGGAACAGACGCTTTGGGAGCGGTGGGTTCTGCCTATACGCTTATGACATTTTTGACTTCTATATTGATCGGTTTATGTATGGGAAGCGGTGCGGTATTTTCATTTTATTATGGCAGACAGGACAGGAAGAGAATGAAATGCAGTATGCAGGCATCTTTTGTTCTGATCGGAATCATTACTATCAGCCTCAATGTTTTGATTTATTTGTTGTTAAGGCCGATTCTCTGCCTGCTGCATGTGCCGGCAAAACTTATGGAAATGATGTATGAATATGTACAGATCATTTTGCTGGGGCTGTTTTTTATCTTTTTATATAATTATTTTTCCTACCTTCTGCGTGCGGTAGGAAATTCAATGGTACCCTTATGTTTTCTGGGAGTAACTGCAAGTCTGAATATAATTCTGGATCTGCTGTTTGTTCTGGGATTTCAGTGGGGGATTGGCGGAGCGGCGGCAGCTACTGTAATTTCCCAGGCAGTTGCCGGCATAGGGATCGCTGCCTATACCTGGATAAAGGAGAAATCACTGCGATTTGACAGAAACGGGTTTCTATTTGAAACCGGAACAGTAGCTGAAATCCTTCGTTCATCTATAGCAGCTTCCCTGCAGCAGTCCGTGATGAACTTTGGGATCCTGATGATACAGGGACTGGTAAACAGCTTCGGTGCAGGTGTCATGGCGGCGTTTGCAGCAGCTGTGAAAATAGATTCCTTTGCTTATATGCCTGCCCAGGAATTTGGAAATGCATTTTCATTATTTGTTTCACAAAATTATGGAGCAGGGAATCTGGACAGGATCAGGCAGGGAACCCGGAGTGCAATGAAGCTTTCTCTTCTGTTTTGCCTGTTGATATCCCTGTTGGTATTCGGCTTGGCAGGATATCTGATGCAGATCTTTGTAGATCCTTCCGAGATAGAAATTATTGCAATCGGTGTAGAATATCTCAGGATTGAAGGGGCATTTTACTGCGGGATCGGTATACTGTTCTTATTATATGGTTATTTCCGGGGAATAAACCGGCCAGGCTTTTCCCTTATGCTTACAATTATTTCTCTGGGAACCAGAGTTCTTTTCGCCTATCTTTTGTCACCGGTAGAATGGATCGGGGTGCAGGGAATCTGGTGGGCAATCCCTGCAGGCTGGCTGTTGGCAGATGGTATTGGAATCGCCTGTATGCGATCCAAGGGTCTGTGTTTGAATCATGAATGATAATAACATCTCCCATGTTATGTGAATATATTGCATATAGGGAGGATATCGTATGAATGATGTTGTGATAATGGCACTCCTTGCAACGCTGGGTACATGGCTGATTACTGCGCTGGGTGCTGCAACGGTAGTGTTTTTTAAAAAGCCGAATCCCAGGGGGTTGAACCTGATGCTGGGTTTTGCTGCAGGGGTTATGATTGCTGCCAGTTTCTGGTCGCTGCTCCAGCCTGCGATCGAACGGGCGGAGGCCATCGCGACGCTGCCGGCCTGCCTGGTTGCAACAGGAGGATTTTTATGCGGAGCGTTTTTTATGTGGGTATCCGATAAGGTGGTATGCTATGCGCGCAGACGAGTGGGTGGCAGTTGTACAGGAGATCGACCGGATGATTGTCTGAACCGGATCATAATGCTGATCTTATCTATTACGCTTCATAATATTCCGGAAGGTCTTGCAGTCGGAGTAGCATTTGGAACACTGCAAAATGCAAATGCATCTATCGAAGGCCTGATGGGTGCGGTTACAGTTGCAGTCGGGATCGGTCTGCAGAATTTCCCGGAAGGTGCAGCAGTTTCCATTCCTCTTCGAAGAGAAGGATATTCCCGTACAAAGAGCTTTCTGTTAGGGCAGGCTTCCGGTATTGTGGAGCCGGTTGCCGGTGTGATCGGTGCATTGATGGTGGTTCATATGGAAGCGATCCTGCCATTTGCACTTTCCTTTGCTGCTGGTGCCATGATCCTGGTAGCAGTGCATGAACTGATTCCGGAAAGTCAGAAGAATCAGGATACACAGCCCTACTTTGCGACTATGGGGATTGTACTGGGCTTTGCTGTTATGATGCTGCTTGATGTTATGCTGGGTTAACAGGAAATTTCATATTCAGATGATGAACGAAGCTGCCAGTCCGATTGACCTTTCGGACTGGCAATTTTTTGCGTGAAGCCCATAAAGCATATTTTGTCCGATTGTGCAGAAAGAGAATTAATTTCGGGTTGACTTATTTGTCTATACATGATAGACTAAAAGTGTCTATAAGATATAGACAAAAGAAATGAACATTTATTACAGGATTGGAAGATACAGGGAGGAAACAGAATGGAGGATTATACATTAGGAACCATTGAGAGCAGATTTGCAGACATTATCTGGGAGCATGCACCATTAAGCACCAGTGAACTGATCAGTCTGTGCGAGGACGCATTAGGCTGGAAACGTACAACGACCTATACGGTATTAAAGAAGCTGAGTGATCGCGGGCTTTTCGAGAATCAGGGAGGAACGGTAATCGTGAAGCTTAGCAAGGAAGAGTTTTATGCAAGGCAAAGCGAGTGTTATGTTGACCAGTCCTTTCAGGGATCCCTGCCGGGGTTTCTGGCAGCATTTACTTCACGCAGGAAGCTTAACCAGAAGGAGATACAGGAATTGCAAAGGATCATTGATGCGAACCGCTAGGAAAGGAGGAGTTATATGGAAATCTACATAACACAGCTTTTGAATATCAGCTATCAGGCGGCGATGATCATCTGTATTATTCTATTGGCAAGACAGGTGTTTTCCTGGATGCGGGTACCGAAGCGGTTCAGTTTTTTATTATGGCTTATACCGTTCCTTCGGATGCTGATTCCCTGGACGGTCGAAAGTGGTTTTAGTCTGTTGCCGACCCGGGCGCTTGGTCATCTGCTGCATCATTTGTTTGCAAAGACGGAACCGGAAAGCGGCGGCATCATCTCCCGGACTGTTTCTTACATGCAGAATCCCGGTGTACCTGCAATATCTCCAACAGCAGGCGGAACCCTTCTGACCGTACCGGAATCCGTTCCGATCGAATCCTCAGATACCATATGGTCCTGGTGTTTCATTATGGGAATGATCTGGCTGGCAGGTTTTCTCGGTCTTATGGTCTACAGTCTGCTTTCCTACTGGCATCTGAAGCGGAGGTTGACCTGCAGTATGCATAAGGAGGGAAATATTTATCTGGCTGACCATATTACCACTCCATTTGTATTGGGTATATGGAAGCCGAGGATTTACCTGCCTTCGAATATTCAGGAACAGGAGCTTGCTTATGTGATCGCCCATGAGCAGATCCACATACGAAGAAGAGACCCGTTCCTAAAGATACTGGCATTTTTGATCACCGGTATTCACTGGTTTAATCCGCTGGCGTGGGTTGCCTTTATCAATATGAGCAAGGATATGGAGTTATCCTGTGACGAAGCGGTCATGCAGCAGATCGGGGGAGACTGCAGGGAGGCTTATGCATCTGCTTTGCTGGAATTTACAACCGGAAAGGAGATACTTTCCGGGATGCCCCTTGCATTTGGAGAAAAAAATACGAAAAGGAGGATTCAGAATATTATGAAATATAAAAAACCACTTACGATCACATGTGTATTTGCTGTACTGGCACTGATCGTGCTGGGAATCGGATTGTTAACCAGTCCAAAGCCGGATGCACTACCAGAACCTCCGGAAAATCAGGTTCCGGCCGGGGAGAACAGCGAGCAGAACATGGATGCGGATCAAATGAAATTAGAGAACCTGGCGGAACAAATGAAGGCGCTGGCAGAACTTACAGATCAGAAAACGGAGGAATTGGAGCATCTTATGGAACAAAAAAAGGTGCTGGAGGAACTGATAGCTGAAAAAGAGAAGGAGAGGGAGAGTCTTACAGAACAACAGAAGGATTCAGAAGATCTTCACAGAATAGACGAAGAGTTAGAGAGCCTTATAAAAGAAAAGAATGCGTTGGAAGACCATATCGCTCAGAATAAGACAGAACTGGAGAGCCTTGCAGAAGAAAAGAAGGCGCTGGAAGACCTTACGGATCAGGAAGGAAAGGATTCTGATAATTTACAGATGCTCAATTCCGGATTATATGCCATGGGAATGGAGGAAGAAGGACTGACTGCAACCGGAGGAACGATACAGATTTATAATCATTCGGATGCAGAGATTACCTTTGGTGATGATTATTCCCTGTGGAGGCTGGAGCAGGAGCAATGGGTGCCGGTGCCATATATACTGGAGAACTGGGCATTTAATCTGCCGGCTTATCCGGTCGGGAGCGGAAAGATGAGAACACAGGAATTAGATTGGGAATGGCTGTACGGAAAACTGGAGTCCGGAACGTATCTTTTGAAAAAACCGGTTCTGGTTCCGGGAGAGGCGGAAGGATATGACAAAATAGAATTGGGAATTCAGTTTACGTTGTAATTGTGGAAACATAGCAGAAAGAGGATGGTCATATATTTAGAACAGGAGTATAGGACCGTCCTTTTCTTTGTGATCCGGCAGGTGGAGAAGAGAGGGAAATCTTGACAATTTTCATTGATTATGCTAGCCTGATTTGAGAATATTGTCATATAATCAGTTAAAAAAGGGGAAGAGTATGGAAGCATTTAATGAGGTGTTACAAAAAATTTATGATATGATCTCGGGAGTTCCCCTGATAATACTGATTCTATTTGGCGGTATCTTTCTTACGATACGTCTTGGGGGCGTTCAGATCCGTAAACTGCCGTTAGCCCTTCGCTGGATGATCCAGAATGAGGAGGATGGAACCGGTGAGATTTCTTCCTTTGGTGCGTTGTGCACCGCTTTATCTGCGACTATAGGAACCGGGAATATTGTTGGGGTTGCTACTGCGATCGCGGCAGGAGGGCCGGGAGCGCTGTTATGGATGGAAATTGCAGCATTATTTGGCATGGCTACGAAGTATGCAGAAGGATTGCTGGCTGTCAAGTACCGGGTGGTGGATAAGGATAATCACAGTCTGGGCGGTCCCTTTTACTATATTGAGCATGGAATGGGGAAAAAGTGGAGGTGGCTGGCGAAACTGTTTGCTTTTTTTGGTGTTTGTGTCGGTTTATTCGGTATCGGAACATTTTCACAGGTAAATGGTATTTCTTCTGCAGTAAAGAATTTCTTTGATCCGAGTATGAGTTGGACGGTTGACATTCCGGGGATCGGAACTTATTCCTGGACTGTGATCATTGCCTCTCTGGTCATCAGCGTGTGTACCGCGCTGGTTTTGATCGGTGGAGTCAAGCGTATTTCTAAAGTGTCTGAGATGGTAGTTCCATTTATGGCAGGTATCTATATATTATTCTGTCTGGTACTTCTGATCTGTAATATACGGGCAATTCCAACCGCAGTGTCTATTATCGTAAAAGGAGCGTTTAACCCTGCTGCAGTGACGGGTGGTCTGGTAGGGACTATGATGATCGCAGTGCAGAAGGGTGTGGCCAGAGGAATCTTTTCCAATGAGGCAGGGCTTGGCTCTGCTCCTATTGCTGCGGCAGCAGCAAAGACCAGGGAACCGGTGCGTCAGGGGCTGGTATCCATGACCGGTACCTTTATTGATACGATCATTATCTGTACCATGACCGGTCTTTCGATTGTGCTGACAGGCGCCTGGAAGGTAGAAGGTCTGGAAGGCGTGGAGGTCACGACGTATGCGTTTAATTCCGGTCTGCCGATTCCGGCAGGTGCATCCTCTTTTGTATTGATGCTTTGCCTGGTATTCTTCGCATTTACCACCATTCTAGGATGGAATTATTATTCGGAACGTTGTCTGGAGTACTTGTTTGACGGTGAGCGAAAATATATTAAAGTATTCCGGTGGTTGTATATTCTGGCTGTATTTATCGGGCCTTATATGACGGTGACTGCAGTATGGACGATAGCGGATATTTTTAACAGTCTGATGGCAATACCGAATATGATCGCTTTGTTTGCCTTAAGCGGCATTGTAGTAAAGGAGACAAAGGATTTCTTTCAAAAAAGAGCATCAGCAAAGGAAAAATGAAGCAGTGTACAGTGAGAGAAACAGAAACGGATGGGATCACGATCATGACTGAGCTGGAGGAATATTATAATAAATTCAATGAGGAGAAGCGTCTCAATTCCCGGTATGGACAAGTGGAATTTCGAACCTCTATGCAGTATATTCATAAATATCTGGATATCGTAGAAGCTGCCGGCATTTCGAAAGAATCCATTCAGATTCTGGATATTGGTGCCGGAACCGGAAGATACTCGGTAGCACTGGCAGAGGAAGGGTATTCGGTAACAGCAGTGGAGCTGGTACGGTATAATCTGGGAATCCTGAAGAAAAAGGGAAGCTGTGTCAGAGCCATGCAGGGGGACGCCCGGAAGCTCTCGAAGCTGGAGGAGGAACAGTTTGATATTACTTTGTTATTTGGTCCGTTGTATCATTTATTCACCTTCGAGGACAAACTGCAGGCTTTAACTGAGGCAAAGCGTGTAACGAAGAAGGGAGGAGTGATTCTGACTGCTTATTGCATGAATGAGTACGGAGTGATCACCTATGCCTTCAAGGAGGGACATATTCAGGAGTGTATGGAAGCTGATCGCCTGACAGAGGCCTTCCATTGTGTTTCCGGGGAAAAAGACTTATATGATTATGTCCGGCTTGAAGACATTGATGCATTGAATCTGGCAGCAGGTCTGCAGCGGATACAGATCATTTCACCGGATGGTCCGGCGAATTATATTCGTCCGACCCTGAATGCCATGGATGACGATACGTTTGAATTATTTATGAAATATCATTTATCTACCTGTGAGCGACAGGATCTGATCGGAGCCGGAGCACATACGGTGGATATACTGCGTAAGCCTGTATAAAGAAGTACGGATGCAGGAAACAGAAGGGCAGGGACGGTTAGAAGAAGATGAAGCAGAAGATAATCCGTTTTATTTATTACCTACTGGGAATGATCATACTTGCATTTGGAATATCGCTCAATACGAAATGCGGTCTGGGCGTATCTCCGATCATTTCTATATCTTACAGTGTTTCTGTGATCTGGAATTTGAATTTTGGCAATATGACTCTGATCCTGTACTGTCTGTTTGTAGTAGTACAGTACATTTTGCGGGGAAAAAACAGCCGTCTGCACGATCTCCTGCAGGTTCCGGCGGCTTTGCTGGTCAGTCAGCTTCTGAATCTGTTTGATTATCTGCTGGTCTTTGAACTGACCGGCTTCTGGTGGAAGCTTTTGCTGCTGGTGACTGCGATTCTGCTGACGGGCCTTGGAATCGTGCTATCGGTAAATATGAGGCTGGTACCCAATCCGGGAGACGGGATAGTACAGGCTATTTCAGATAAGACCGGGAAGCCGCTTGGGTTGACGAAGAATTTATTTGATGTAGGCTGTATTCTTGTTTCCTGTTCCGTTGGACTGATATTTGCCGGCGGATTAGTGGGAATCGGAGTTGGAACGGTGCTCGCAGTGATCGGCGTCGGTCGGGCTGTTGCACTGTTCAATCATCTGTTCCGGAATGGACTTCTGCGCCAGGCCGGGCTTACAGAATCATAGAAATGGAGCCAGGATGAAATACTACTTTGCCCCCATGGAGGGGATTACCAGATATACATATCGGAATGCGGTCTGGAAGCATTTTCCTTATGTAGACAAGTTCTATGCACCATTTATCCAGCCCAATCCAAGAAGAGTGTTTGTGCCGAAGGAGGAACGGGATATCCTGCCGGAGCATAATGAGGGGATTCCTTTAGTACCACAGGTACTGACCTGCAGTGCGGATGGATTCATCCGGGCAGGAAGAGCGTTGGAGGCTTATGGTTATACGGAGGTGAATCTGAATCTTGGCTGTCCCTCCGGTACGGTAGTATCTAAGGGAAAGGGTGCCGGAATGCTGGCAGATGCGCAGAAGCTGGAAGAATTTTTTAATGAGGTGTTCGCTGTGGAGTGGAAGGCGAGGATTACGGTAAAGACCCGGCTGGGAGCGACAGAGGAGGACGATTTTCTGGAACTTATGCAGGTATTTTTACGGTTTCCGATCGCAGAGCTTATCATACATCCCAGATATCGCACGGATTTTTACAAGGGAACACCCCGGATGGAATGGTTTTGGCAGGCAATGAAGATGAGGGATCAGGCAGGTAGGCAGGTGAAGGAAGGTTTGCCCGGAATGGATATGTGCTACAACGGAAATATCTTTACAAAGCAGGATTATATTCAGCTTTGCCCGGAATGTCAGTCGGGGATTCTGGCAGATGAAGATTCCGGCAGCAGCCTGAACAGTGTTATGATCGGACGGGGATTGCTGGCGAATCCGGCGCTGGTAAGAGAAATAAAGGGCGGGCCGCCGCTTACCATGACGGAGCTGAAGGCATTTCATGATGATATACTGGAGCATTACCGGCGGCTGGATTTTGGTGAGACAAATACCATATATAAGATGAAGGAGCTTTGGAATTACTGGGGGACGATCATTGATAATGCTCCTCGGGAATTAAAACGGGTACGGAAGGCTGCCCGGTATGCAGATTACATTCCGGCAACGGACATGTTGTTCCGGACCGGTACGCTTACCCGGACACGTGGATATTTACCAGGGATGTGATAAAATATGATGAAATAATATATAAATCATGCTATACTATAAGCACAATAAAGGCAGGTGCAGGACAGGCAGACGGGAGATGATCGGATGTCTGAAGCATGTTCCGTTATGCAGTCTCGGCACAGAAAAGGAGGATGTTATGCAAGAGGCAAAGGTATCAGCAGCAGAGGCACTGGCTAAATTAAAAGAGGGAAATGAGCGCTATTTATCCGCAACCACGAATTCCGGTGATATTTCAACGTTGATCCGTAAGCGTACCTGTGATGAGGGTCAAAGCCCATACGCAATTATCGTGACCTGTTCGGATTCCAGAGTGATCCCGGAGAGCATTTTTATGGCAGGGATCGGCGAGTTATTTGTGATTCGTGTTGCCGGGAATGTAATGGATAAGCATCAGCTGGGAAGTGTTGAGTACGCAGCAGACCATTTAGGAACGAGGCTTGTTGTTGTATTGGGACATGAGCATTGTGGTGCAGTAGGAGCAGCCATGGGTGCGGCACCGGGCGGTTATGTACAGTCCATAACGGATGAAATCTGTAAAGCAATCGGCGATGAGAAGGATGAATACCGTGCATGCTGTCTGAATGTGGAAAGAAGTGTAACTGCCATTCAGGAAGGGTTGAATGTGAAGAATGAGGAAGGCGGATTGAAGGTATGCGGAGCATACTATCATATCGGCAGTGGTAAGGTAGATTTCTTCGACTAAGTGTTTTTATTAGGAAGCTTTGCGAGGGAAACAGAAAAGAAAATGAGAAGACCGCCTGACTGGTGTGTCTTCTCATTTTGTATTTAATCTTCTTTCGGTGCTTCTTCCGTCAATTCCGGATGCTTCTCCTGATATCGTCTGGAATTCAGTTTCCAGAACATATGAATATATAAGATCATGCTTCCGGCAAGCCCGACAGCACTGATTGTCATAAGAATATTGGCAAGTACAGTTGGCATATTCGGAAACAGTACCAGGGCAATAAATACAACAAATACAATAGCGGTACATACCTTGCCAAACCACTGGGCGGAATCCCATATTTTCTTATTTTTCCGGAAAGTGCCATACAGTGCCATGAACATCATGCTCAGTTCTTTAATGACAAGCAGGATCAATACATAGAGCATCTGCGGAAAACGCCAGCACAGACAGAATGCAATGGTAATGTGGGTCAGCTTATCTGCGATCGGATCCAGAACCTTTCCTAATTCAGAGATCATATTATATTTACGGGCGATCTTTCCGTCTGCCAGATCTGTAAGTGCTGAGATGGCAAGGACGATCGTAGAACGGAGAAACTCCAGGTTCGTTTCAGCCTGTAAATACAATGTTACAAACAGTGGCAATAACAGGATCCGGAACAGACTCAGTATATTCGGTATGGTAATAATTTTGTTTTTATATGGAGAATCCATATTATTTGTACTCATAACACTCCTCTTGAGGTCAAACCCCGGAATTGAATTTTTCCTGCTGGGCCTGAATAAGCTCAGCATCATCAAAATAATTGATCCGCATGGAAGCTTTGACTTCTGCTAATGTCTTTGCTGCTGCCTTCTGTGCGGCGATACTTCCCTGACGGAGGATCTCATAGATTGCAGGGATATCCTGTTCTAACTCTTTTCTTCTGGCACGAATCGGTGCAAGCTCGCTTTGCAACACTGCATCCAGGAACCGTTTTACCTTGATATCTCCAAGACCACCACGTTGATAATGCGCCTTTAATTCCTCCAGATTCGGATATTCCGGAAGAAATTGTGCAAAGTGTGCATCTGTGGCAAAGGCATCCAGATAAGTAAATACCGTATTTCCCTCCAGATTTCCCGGATCACTGATTTTAATATGATTCGGATCGGTATACATGCTCATGACTTTTTTTCTTACATCGTCCTCGGAATCAGACAGGTAAATGCAGTTCCCCAGGGATTTGCTCATCTTCGCCTTGCCATCCGTACCGGGAAGGCGGGAACATACTGTATTTTTCGGGATCAATGCTTCCGGCTCTACCAGGGTATCACCATAAACAGAGTTAAATTTACGAACAATCTCCCGGGCCTGCTCCAGCATAGGAAGCTGATCCTCGCCAACAGGAACCGTAGTTGCCTTAAAAGCAGTGATATCGGCTGTCTGGCTGATTGGATAAGTAAAGAACCCAACCGGAATGCTGGCCTCGAAGTTCCGCATCTGAATTTCAGATTTTACGGTCGGATTCCGCTGTAAGCGGGATACCGTAACCAGATTCATATAATAGAAGGATAGTTCTGTTAACTCTGGAATCTGGGACTGTATAAATAAATGGGATTTTGCAGGATCCAGACCACAGGAAAGGTAGTCCAGCGCCACTTCAATGATATTTTCCCGCACCTTATCCGGGTTATCCGCATTATCCGTTAATGCCTGGGCATCTGCGATCATGATAAAAATCTTATCATATTCGCCGGAATTCTGTAATTCCACACGACGTTTCAGGGATCCTACATAATGGCCCAGATGCAATTTCCCGGTTGGACGGTCACCGGTTAAAATAATTTTATCCATAATAGTTTCTTCCTTATACATTTAAAATAATCTAATGGCAATTATAGAAGGTATCGCCCGGTATGTCAAGGAAAAGCACTGGAAGATATTACTACTGGGCATTTTGATCATTCTTATGATATAGTATGAAAAATAAGAATCTGCAAAAAATGAATTTATTATTTCATAAATTTTTCTAAAAAAAGGATAGACTTTTGTTTAGAAAAAATTTATACTGGAATACTAAGGGAAACAGTTTCACTGTTGAAACAAGATTAAGCACAATGGAGGTGGTGATTTTATGAGAAAAAAGAGCCATTGGCATTTAGCAGATTATCTGATTCGTGAAAATGAACGACCGGCAATAGAATTCATGTTTAAGTTAGGGAGTGTTGCTCCTGATTTTATGATACGCTCCATGATCCAGGGGCATAGCTATGAGACAACTGCACAGCGGGTAGAACAGAGGATTACCAAGCTTGAGGAACGGGGACGATGGAATCTGGTTTCAGCCTATCGTCTGGGTTACGTGACCCATTATCTTGCTGATTATTTTACAGCGCCCCATAATCTGCATGGAGAATTTGGATTCCGGGCACATTGCTCTTTTGAAAAGCGGCAGCTTCAAATGCTCCGTAGCCAGTTGGGACGTCAGTACCATACCGGTATGGACTATGAGGGGCAGAGTGATGTAATGGAATACCTGAGAAACAAGCATGAAGAGTATTTAGAGAAATCTCCGGAAGTGCAGACAGACTGTGACTATATCATTGATGTGACAGAGCAGGTATCCTATCAGATGTTTGCACTGTTTAATACAAGACAGCAGGAGGTTCGTTATCGCCGCTTTTTGCACCATCGGGCTGTAATGTGAGAATGTGGAGAATAAATAAAAAATAAATTAAACAGAAAAAACATAATAAAAATATTTACAAACATATGAGAGGTGTGTATAATAAAGCAAATGGAAGGACTTCTATGTACTGAAGAAGGCTGTTTGCATTTATTATCGCATCTTTTTATGTTATTTCAGATATTTATCCATAATCTTGACTTTATGCAAAGTAGATTTTTTGGTAAAAGGAATCGTGTGCACAGATTCCTGTAGCCATTCTTAACCGGGATCCCGGGCAATTTCCAATGAGGAATAAACAATCTGATAAAACCACGCTGACTTCAGAGGGCAGAAGATACGATATCGTATTCTTATGCCGGTAACCTAGATAATTACGAAATGAGAAAGGAAAACAGGAATGAATAAAACAACGCTTATAAAGCAGATCGTTATCATCACGATCGGTATGCTTCTTCTGGTCATGACAGGTATCTTGGAATTTTGTTCCCGCGGAATGATACAGTTTACGGACGGGGATGCAGGGAATCGAATAAAGACAGAGCAGAATAAGGTGATGGAAGGTGTATCGGAAAACAGGCAGATGCATAGAGTTGCAGATGGAGAACGGATTGGCTGTCTGAATCTGTGGCCGGCTGCCGGAGGCGCATCGGCAGGTCCGATGACGGTATATTATGATAGCCAGGATGCAGGTATACAGGCGCCTCAGATCATATATGTAAGGGATGAACAGGCAACCTCTGTGTTTTGTACCCGTTATGGAGCAGCGCTGTCCAGCGGAAATATAATAGAGGTTTGCAGTGAGGAGGCATATCAGAGCCTGAATCATGAGCAAAAAACTGCAATTTCACAGGTATTAGGCAGTGCGGCAATGCCGGGTGCACCCCGGGATGAGGCGCAGGGTTATATAAAACTGAATACCGGAGATTGTACCTTTGATAATTTCCAGCTCTATGTATCAGCCCAGTTAATGCTTTGGTATTATATTGATCTGTATTCCGATGCACCTGGCAGCGGCAATACCGGCGGTATTACCTGGAGCGGTGTAGAGCGCACCTGTAACGCCGGCTGGGGAAATCTGGAAGAATGCTGGAGGATCTGGGAGTGTGTCAGTACGAATGAGATAAGACCGGATTTTGCAGGAGAAACGGCAGAGTCAGCACCCGTACTGGAACTCATCTATAATCCGGAACGGGACTGTTATGAAAGACTGATAACCGATTCAAAGAACTGCCTGGCAAAGTTTCAGATTATGGATGCTGCAGGCCTGGAATGTATCCGCTGTAATGCGGATGGAACTGAGAATAAGGAGGGGAATTCTCTGTTGCTGCGAAGTGAAACACCGATATCGGAGCAGGAAGCCGGATTGGTGTCATTACAGCGCAGGGTCAATGGAAGTACAGTTTATTATATTAAGAATCTGACGGAATCACAGGATATGGTATTGCGCGGAGGTGGGATGGATCTGCTGGTAGACGCTTATGTAAAAATCTATACAGAGCAGCTGCCGGTCATATTGATTGAAAAGAGAGATACCGATACCGGCGAGCTTCTGTCCGGTGTTCATCTGCAGCTTCTGGAGGGAGATCGTGTAATTGCAGACTGGCTTACATCCGGAGAAATCTGTATGAGCAGACGCCTGCAGGCCGGACACACCTATCGTATTCATGAGGTACAGGAGGTAAACGGGTATCTGCCGGTGCAGGATATATTCTTTACTGCAGAGGCTTCTGAGAGTCCGCAGGTTATTACTATGTATAATAAAAAGACAACAGTAGAAATCTGTAAGGTTGACGCAGCTACAGGAGCAGAATTGCCGGGAGCCAGACTGGAATTATATCAGGGGGATGAACTGTTGGAAAGCTGGGTCTCAAAGGAGACGCCACATGTGATCCGGGGATTGCAGAAAGGAATAAGATATCGGCTAAAGGAAAGTCTTGCACCGCTGGGGTATCAGAAAAGTTCAGATATGGAATTCACCGTGACCGGAGAGGAAGGACAAAGGGTCGTGGTGAAGAATGAGGCCATACGGGGAAGCCTGCTGATAAAAAAGACGGATGCGGAGACCGGTGCAGGCCTGTCGGGAGCAGTGATAGAATTATATCGCATGCAGGGAACTGAAAAATGTTCGTCAGGAACCTATAAAAGTGATGCAGAAGGAAGAATTCAGATTGATAATTTAGAATATGGCGAATATTATGTAATGGAAACCAAGGCTCCGAACGGATATATACGCTCCGACAGCATACTTTCGTTTATCGTAGATGGAAGCAAGGAACTGATAGAATTAGAGATAAAAAATGAAAAGGAACCCGTAACAACGGAGGAGACAACAACAGAATATGTGACTACAGAGGAGACAGGAACAGAGGAACCCGTTTCAACGGAGGGGGAAGCGGAGCAGCCAGAGGGAACAGAGGAACCATCTACACTGGTCTTAGGCGCGTCCATGCAAAAACCCACTCCTAAGACAGAGGATACTTCCATACCACTCCTGGTATTCCTGGCCCTGTTAGCAAGCGGTATGATATACATCAGAGTCGGGCGGAAGAAGTAAGGCGGAAATAGACAGAGAGAAAATAAGGCTTTACAGATAGCAGCAGAAATACCGGAAGAATCAACAGGGACACTTGACAGACTTTACCAATACATGATAGCATTTTTCACAGTTGGGAATTTAAGGCAGAAAGAAAGGAAAGTTAGATTATGATTATGAAGATTTTGGGTGGATTTCTCATGGCGCTGGCGGACAGTGTTCCTGGTGTATCCGGTGGGACAGTAGCGTTTATTCTGGGTTTGTATGATGATTTCATTAATTCTCTCAATAATATTATCAGCAAGGATAAGGAGAAAAGAAAGGCAGCGATTTTATTTCTGCTCAAGCTTGGTATTGGCTGGGTGGTTGGAATGGCATCCGCAGCGATCGTAATAACCAGTATTTTTGAAAGCCACATATATGCCATCAGTTCATTATTTATCGGATTTGTATTATTTGCGATCCCTCTGATCGTCATTGAGGAGAAGGAGACATTTAAAGGAAAATATCAGAATATCCTGTTTGCTATACTGGGAATTGCCCTGGTAGTCGGGATCACGTATTTTTCAAACCATACATTTTTGAAGGGTACGATAGATTTAAGTATTTCTGGTTTGAATCCGGGGCTTTGCATTTATTTATTTGTAGCCGCCATGTGTGCGATCTCAGCTATGGTGCTGCCGGGAATCTCCGGTTCTACATTAATGCTGGTATTTGGCATTTATCAGCCGATCATGATAGCGATCAAAGGGTTTCTGACGATGGATCTTTCCTATACCCTGGCGCTGGTCATCTTCAGTCTGGGGATGCTGGCAGGAATCTTTACGGTGGTAAAGGCTCTGCGGTATGGCCTGAAGCGGCACAGGAGTGCCATTATGTATCTGATCGTTGGAATGATGCTGGGTTCATTTTATGCAATTATCATGGGACCGTCTGCAATCAGTAATCCGGTGGAACCATTATCCTGGCAAACTTTCCGCTTTGTATTTTTTATCGCAGGTGGTATTATTATATTAGGTTTGCAGGCACTTAAGCAAGTATTGGAAAAGAATGCGGCAGACAGAGGATTGAATAAGAACGAAGCCGAGTAATACAGGCAGAATGAGGAGGCAGTTTCAGATGACAATTACAGATGAGACCATTGAATATGTTGGTATCCTTGCAAAGCTGGAGCTTTCCGAGGAGGAAAAGGAACAGGCAAAGAAGGACATGAGTGATATGCTGGCATATGTGAGCAAGCTGAATGAATTGAACACGGATGCGGTAGAACCGATGAGCCATACCTTTGATGTAAATAATGTATTTCGTGAAGATGTAGTGACCAATGGTGATGACCGGGAAAACATGATATTAAATGCACCGGAGCGCAAGGACGGATGCTACAAGGTTCCGAAAACATTTGACTAAGGAGGGGCAGGGATATGGATTTGATGAGTATGACAGCGGTAGAGCTGGGAAAACGGATTGCCTCTGGCGAGGTTTCTGCGGTAGAGGCGGCAGAGGCGGCATTGAACAGAACCGGGCGATTGGAGAAGGACTATAACTGCTTTGTAACCGTGGATGCAGAAGGCGCACTGGCACAGGCAGAGGCGGTGCAAAAGAGAATTGCAGCCGGAAATCGAATGAGCCCCCTGGCAGGAGTTCCGGTAGCGATTAAGGATAATATGTGTATAAATGGTATGCTGACTACCTGTAGCTCGAAGATATTGAGTAATTTTAAGCCGACCTATACTGCGGAAGCAGTAGTTCAGTTACAAAAGGCAGGAGCTGTGATCATCGGGAAAACCAATATGGATGAATTTGCCATGGGATCGACTACAGAAACATCCTTTTATGGTGAGACCAGGAATCCCTGGGATAAGACCCGGGTTCCCGGCGGTTCCTCCGGTGGCTCTGCTGCGGCTGTAGCAGCAGAGGAAGTGCCTTATGCATTGGGTTCGGATACCGGCGGTTCGATCCGTCAGCCTGCTGCCTTTTGTGGTGTGACCGGTATTAAGCCAACCTATGGGCGGGTATCCCGGTATGGATTGATCGCCTATGGTTCTTCCCTGGATCAGATCGGGCCTCTGGCAAAGGATGTAACGGATTGTGCCACTGTATTAGAGATTATCAGCAGACATGACAGCAAGGATTCTACCTCCGTTGATCAGGGAGATACGGATTTTACATCTGCTCTTGTCGATGATGTGAAGGGAATGCGGATTGGAATCCCGAGAGATTATTTCGGAACAGGCATTGATCCGGATGTGAAGGAACAGGTACTGGCAGCAGCAAAGACACTGGAGGCAAAGGGGGCTATTGTTGAAGAATTCGATTTGAGTCTGGTTGAATATGCCATACCGGCATATTATATCATTGCCTCTGCGGAGGCCAGTTCGAATCTGGAGCGGTTTGACGGCGTGAAGTATGGATATCGGACAGAGGATTTTCGGGACCTGCACAATATGTATAAGAAGACCCGTTCGGAGGGCTTTGGAGCAGAGGTGAAACGGAGGATTATGCTCGGTTCCTTTGTATTAAGCTCCGGTTATTATGATGCTTATTATATAAAGGCTTTGCGTACCAAGGCTCTGATCAAGCAGGCATTCGATAAGGCATTCGAAAAATATGATCTGCTTCTGGGACCTGTGGCACCGACCACAGCATTGAAGCTGGGAGAAAGCCTCTCTGATCCGCTTAAGATGTATCTGGGAGATATCTATACAGTGTCTGTGAATCTGGCAGGACTGCCGGGGATTTCCCTTCCATGCGGTTTTGACAGGAATGGCCTTCCGGTAGGAATGCAGCTTTTAGCCAGGGCCTTTGATGAAAAGACCATGCTTCGTGCCGCATATGCATTTGAACAGACAAGAGATTATAAGCGTCCGGCTGAATTAGCGGAAGGAGGGCTGTAGGATGAACAAGGTATATGAAACTGTGATCGGCTTGGAAGTACATGTGGAGCTGGCTACAAAGACTAAGATCTTCTGTGGATGCAGTACCGCATTTGGCGGAGCACCCAATACACATACCTGTCCGGTCTGTACCGGTATGCCGGGCTCTCTGCCGGTTCTGAATCGAAGCGTTGTTGAGAAGGCAGTGGCAGTAGGTCTGGCAACGAATTGTACGATCACCAGGAATTGCAAGTTTGACCGGAAGAATTATTTTTATCCGGACAATCCCCAGAATTATCAGATATCCCAGTTATATTATCCAATCTGCAGGGATGGTAAGATTGAGATAGAGGTGGATGGAGCAAAGAAGTTTATCGGAATTCATGAGATTCATATGGAGGAGGATGCAGGAAAGCTGGTTCACGATCCATATGATGATTCCTCTCTGGTAGATTTTAATCGTTCAGGCGTACCGTTAATTGAAATTGTATCAGAACCGGATATGCGTTCAGCGGAAGAGGTGATCGCCTATCTGGATAAGCTCCGGCTGATCATTCAGTATCTGGGAGCATCGGACTGTAAATTAAATGAAGGGTCTATGCGGGCAGATGTAAATCTTTCCATCCGGGAGATGGGAGCAGAGCAGTTTGGAACCCGTACGGAAATGAAGAATCTGAATTCCTTTAAAGCTATTGCCCGTGCCATTGAGAATGAGCGGGAGCGTCAGATTGATCTGTTAGAGGAAGGGAAAGAGGTAATACAGGAAACCCGGCGGTGGGATGATGCAAAGGGATACTCTTATGCTATGCGTTCCAAGGAGGATGCACAGGATTATCGCTATTTCCCGGATCCGGATCTGGTTCCGGTCCGGATCAGTGATGAATGGCTGGAGGAAATCCGGGCGAAGCAGCCGGAGCTAAGGGCTGAGAAGCAGGAGCGCTATAAGCGGGAGTATGATATTCCGGAGTATGATATTGACATTATTACATCATCAAAGCGAATGGCAGATATTTTTGAGGAAACGATAGCACTTGGCGCAGCACCAAAGAAGGTCTCCAACTGGCTGATGGTAGAAACCATGCGGTTGTTGAAGGAACATGAAAAGGAAGCGGATGAAATTGCATTTTCTGCGGAAAATCTGGCAAAGCTGATCCGGATGGTGGAATCCCGGGTAATTAATGGAACGGTTGCAAAAGAAGTATTTGAACAGATATTTGCAGAGGATATTGATCCCGAGCAATATGTAGAGGAGCACGGTTTAAAGACAGTCAGTGATGAGGGTGCCATGCGGAGTATCATTGAAGAAGTCATCGCAGGAAATCCGCAGTCGGTAGAGGATTACCGGAACGGAAAAGAAAAGGCAATCGGATTCTTAGTAGGACAGACCATGAAGGCAATGAAGGGAAAAGCAGATCCGGGCATGGTGAATCAGATGTTAAGGGAAATGTTATAGTTATGAGAATATGCAGAATAAAACAGGGAATCATGGCAATATTATGTATTCTGCTTGTTCTGTTACCGGGCTGTCAGGATCAACCACAGGTTGTAGCTGTTTCGGGGCATGCAGATATGCTTCCTCCTTCTTCTGTTTCCGTTGAACCAACACAGGAGCAGAAGCTGGAACGCTATATTCAGACTATGACTCTGGAGGAAAAGGTCGGACAATTATTCTATGTAACGATTGGAAATCTGGGTCAGCCGGGAGAATCCGTTTCTCCCGGCGGAACCGGGATAACAGAACGGGAAATAGAGGTATTGCAGCAGTATGCGCCTGGCGGGATCATATTGATGGGGAGTAATATCTACTCGGATTCCCAGGTACAGGAGTTAATCGGAACGCTGCAGGACAGTAGCAGGATTCCGCTATTTATCGGAGTGGATGAGGAAGGCGGTATGGTAAGCCGGCTGGGAAAGGCAGATGGAATCTCAATGGAGAATGTAGGCTCCATGAAAGCAATCGGAGCCTCTCAGGATGAGCGACAGGCATATGAGACAGGGAAGACATTGGCATCCGGTCTGTCTGCGCTTGGCTTTAACATGGACTTTGCACCAGTGGCGGATGTGCTGACGAATCCAAATAATTATGAGATAGGTTCCCGATCATTTGGATCCGATGCGATTTTGGTTGCGAATATGGTCCGAAACGAAGTACAGGGCTTACAGGAGCATGGAATCTGTGCAGTTGCAAAGCACTTTCCCGGACACGGAGGAGTGATCGGGAACAGTCATAATAATCTTCAGTATGTGGATACATCGCTTGAAGAACTGCGAAATACAGAATTTCTTCCCTTTCAGGCGGCAATACAGGCAGATTCCGATGTGATCTTAATATCCCATCTGGTATTAACGGATGTGGAGCCGGAACATCCGTCCACCCTTTCAGGATCCGTTGTGAATGGACTGCTCCGGGAAGAATTAGGGTACGAGGGTATCATCATTACGGATTCTTTTCAAATGGGTTCCATAACTGAGAATTATGATCAGGCGGAAGCAGCGGTTATGGCCATTCAGTCCGGCTGCGATATGATATTAATGCCTGCTGAATATGAGTCCTGTTATCAGGGAATTTTAGAAGCAGTACAGACAGGGTCGATCACGGAGGAACAGATTAATCAGATATGTATCCGGATCCTGCAGACAAAAATAAAAAGAGGAATTCTGACCATGGATCAGGTCGAATTCCTCTTTTGTTCTATTCCTCAATCTGCGCTTCGTACTGGTCGAATAAGTAATCATATATATGGGCGAGGCCTACGAATTCACAGCCATATAGATACTCTCCGTTTTCTAATTGTTCGGTACGAATGATCTTAACTACATATCTCAGTCTATCTTTTACACCGTTAAATTCAATTTTTGCATTAAAATAGTAATTTAATGGAAGCTGAGTGGTAGTGGTAAAGCCGATCCCAGACTTTGATATATTAAATACGTTAAATTCTGCATTTCCGATTGATAATTTCTCACTTTGATTAAAAAGAGAAGAAACTTCAAGAGTAAGTTTAATTGGCAGACGCTTGTATCTCCTTTTTTCAGCCATGATGATTCCTCCTTTAATTATGCTATGATAATTATACCAAATTGAAAGGGGATATGCTAGAGTAAAATGTAGAAATACGACAAATGCAACAGAAGGAGAATCAACCATTGACAGTTAATTAGAAAAAGGACATAATGATACATGGAAATTGATAAATCGATAGGATCAGAATATCAGAGATCACTTCGGAGGGGTCTGTCTTCCGGAGGTGCAGTTTCAGATTGACAGAAGAAATACGAGGAGAATGAAATGTCCAAACAGGTAATGGATCATGTATATGATGAAGAAGCACCCCATGAGGAATGTGGTGTTTTTGGCGCTTATGATTTTGACGGAGCGGATGTAGCTCCTTCTATCTATTATGGCTTATTCGCACTTCAGCATCGAGGGCAGGAAAGCTGCGGGATCGCAGTATCAGATACGGAAGGTCCTAAGGGAAAGGTTCTTTCTTATAAGGGAATGGGTCTGGTCAATGAAGTATTTGAACCGGAGGATCTGGAAAAGCTCAGAGGCAATATCGGTGTTGGTCATGTACGATATTCTACGGCAGGCTCCAGTACAAGGGAAAATGCACAGCCATTGGTATTAAATTATGTGAAGGGAACGCTGGGACTGGCACATAACGGGAATCTGACCAATGCACCGAAGCTTCGACGGGAGCTGGAGTATACAGGAGCTATATTTCAGACTACGATTGATTCTGAGGTGATCGCATATCATATTGCAAGAGAACGGTTACATACTGCCACGGTCGAAGAGGCAGTGGTACGTGCTATGAAAAAGATCGAGGGCGCATATTCCCTGGTGATCATGAGTCCGCGAAAACTGATCGGGGCCAGAGATCCTTTTGGCTTTCGGCCCTTATGTATAGGAAGGCGGGATAATACATATTTTCTTGCTTCCGAAAGCTGTGCATTAGATACGGTAGGGGCAGAATTCATCCGGGATGTAGAACCGGGAGAGATTGTGACGATATCGCCTGATCATGGAATTCAGTCTGTTCAGGATATGTGTCAGGAAAAGCATGCAAGGTGCATTTTTGAATATATTTATTTTGCCAGACCGGACAGTCATATTGATAAAATGAGCGTGTATGAATCCCGGATTCTAGCGGGCCGGTGTCTGGCGAAGGATCATCCGGTCGATGCGGATCTGGTAGTCGGCGTACCGGAGTCCGGTAATGCGGCTGCTCTTGGGTATTCCATGGAGTCCGGTATTCCATACGGTACGGCATTTATTAAAAATACCTATGTGGGAAGAACCTTTATAAAGCCGAAGCAGAGTCAGCGGGAATCCGGTGTAAATGTAAAGCTGAATGTGTTGAAGGAGGTTGTAAACGGAAAACGGATCGTCATGATTGATGATTCGATCGTACGGGGAACGACCAGTGACCGGATCATCAGTATGCTCCGGGATGCCGGGGCAACAGAGGTACATGTAAGAATCAGTTCACCTCCGTTTTTACACCCTTGTTATTTCGGAACAGATATTCCAGATGAGGATCAGTTGATTGCACATAATAAGACGGTTGATGAAATCTGTAAGATCATTGGTGCAGATTCCCTGGGATATCTGGAATTGAATCGCTTACCGGAGCTGATTCACGGGAACTGCGGGTATTGTGATGCCTGTTTCAGTGGCAGTTATCCGATTAAGCCGCCGGAGGAGGATATTCGCGGTGAGCATGAGGAATTTGAACGGGGTTCCCGTAATAGATAGAAGCAGGCTGTATCAATGCAAATGAATATTGTAATTTGAGAAGAAAGAAGATGTTAAGGAGGAAATAGAATGAGTAACAATGATATTTATCAGAGTCCGTTGTCTGCCAGATATGCCAGCCGGGAGATGCAGTACATTTTTTCGTCGGATATGAAGTTCAGAACCTGGCGAAAGCTGTGGATCGCATTGGCAGAAACAGAGTTAGAGCTGGGATTAAGTGAGAACGGAAGACCGGTCATTACACAGGAGCAGATCAATGAATTAAAGGCACACGCGGAAGATATCAATTATGATGTGGCAAGAGAACGGGAGAAGCTGGTGCGTCATGATGTTATGAGTCATGTTTATGCTTACGGGCAGCAGTGTCCCAATGCGGCCGGCATCATTCATCTAGGAGCCACCAGCTGTTATGTGGGAGATAATACAGATGTGATCATTATGACGGAAGCAATGAAGCTGGTGCGGAAAAAGCTGATCAATGTTATTCATGAGCTTGCAAAGTTCGCAAGAGAATATAAGGAACTTCCTACTTTAGCATTTACGCACTTTCAGCCGGCACAGCCGACAACAGTTGGTAAACGTGCAACGCTCTGGATGGAAGAACTGCTATTGGATCTGAATGATCTGGAATATATGATCGGGCAGCAGAAGCTGTTAGGATCAAAAGGAACCACAGGGACACAGGCAAGCTTTCTGGAATTATTTAACGGCGATCATGAGAAGGTACGCCGGATCGATCAGAAGATTGCAGAGAAGATGGGATTTGCAGAATGCTATCCGGTATCCGGACAGACATATTCCCGCAAGGTGGATTCCAGGATCCTGAACGTATTATCCGGCATTGCACAGAGTGCCCATAAGTTTTCCAATGATATCCGTCTCTTACAGCATCTGAAGGAGATTGAGGAGCCGTTTGAGAAGAATCAGATCGGTTCTTCTGCAATGGCCTATAAGCGGAATCCGATGCGTAGCGAACGAATCGCATCTCTGGCAAATTATGTGATCGCAGATGCTGTAAATCCGGCTATAACTGCAGCAACCCAGTGGTTTGAGCGTACCCTGGATGATTCAGCGAATAAGCGGATTTCTGTACCGGAGGCTTTTCTTGCAGTGGATGGTATTCTGGATCTGTATTTAAATGTTGTGGACGGGCTCGTAGTATATGATAAAGTGATCTATCAGCGTTTTATGAAGGAGATTCCGTTTATGGCTACGGAAAATATTATGATGGATGCAGTAAAGCGTGGCGGAAACCGTCAGGAACTGCATGAGCGGATCCGGGAGCATTCCATGGCCGCCGGAGCTGTTGTCAAGCAGGAAGGAAAGGAAAATGATCTGGTGGACCGGATTGCCGCCGATCCTGCCTTTGGTATGGCGAAGGAGGAAATTGAGGCGTTGCTGGAGCCAAAGAATTTCGTTGGAAGAGCACCGCAGCAGACCGAGGAATTCCTGACTGAGGTGATTCAGCCGATCCTGGATGCCAATCAGGATATTCTGGGATTGACAGCAGAAATTACAGTCTGATCTGCTTTGGAGAGGGAGCATGAATATAAGTCTGGAATATTATAAGATATTCTATTATGTGGCCAAGTGCCAGAGTATTACAGCTGCGGCAGGAGAATTATGCATTTCCCAGCCGGCAGTCAGTCAGGGCCTGAAGCAGCTGGAGCAGGAACTGGGCGCGAAGCTGTTTATACGGACGACCAAGGGTGTAACCCTGACCAATGAGGGAATGACCCTTTATACCTATGTGAAAAACGGTTATGAGCAGATTGTTCTGGGAGAACAGAAGCTTCAGGAAATGCTGAATATGACAACCGGAGAGATCCGGATCGGTGCCAGTGATATGACATTGCAGTTCTATCTTCTGCCGTACCTGCGCAGATATCACCAGTTATATCCGGATATCAAGGTTACGGTTACTAATGCACCGACCCCGCAGACGATTGAACATTTGCAGGCCGGCCGGATTGATTTCGGAATTGTCAGTCAGCCCTTTCCGGTGGAATCTCATTTGCGGATTCTTCCGGTACGGGAGATACAGGATGTATTCGTAGCAGGCGCCAAATTCTGGAGCTACAAGCAGCAGATGCTTCGATATGAGGATTTAATTTCTCTGCCGATCATCAGTCTGGAGGAGGATACCAGTACCAGGCGGTATGTGGATGCATTTCTGGCAGAGAACCATGTAAAGCTGGAGCCGGAATTCGAACTGGCGACCAGTGATATGATCGTACAGTTTGCGTTACAGAATCTGGGGATTGGCTGTGTGGTACGGGATTTTGCAGAGCGGTATATTCAGTCGGATGAATTGTTTGTTCTGCAGTTTGACAAGCAGCTTCCAAAGAGGGAAATCTGTGTAGTGAATGATGAACGGCTTCCGCTGTCGATTGCTTCAGGGAAGCTGATGGAATTGTTGGGATAGGACTACGACGATATGTGTCGATTTATTTCTATTTTTGTCTCATTTTGTCTAAAATAAAAGATATTCTTGAAAACAAGAAAATAGCGTGATAAGGTAAAGAAAAAGTACAGGTTAATAAACAGGGGGGGACAGAATGAAAACCTTATGCGTATTGTCATTTGAAACAGCAGCCGGAAATAAATATATCTATGATGGCAATACCGCAACGGTTTTGCCTGTGGATGACGTTCTCATGGATTGTATTATGGCATTTGGGGAGAAGGATCGTGATAGTGTTCGCCATGAATTGTATGAAAGATATGGAAATAGCCGGAAGGTTAATACTGCTATAGCATTTGTAGAGGATTTTATAAAAAATAAAGGAGCCTTTTATCGGGATGGGCAGTATGAACAGAAGGAACGAAAATGGTTACATGACTTTGATGGTCATTCTGTTCAATCTGCATTGGAACTGGCAGGTTTTATGGAGCAGATTGTAATTAATGTTACCGAAGATTGTAATCTGCGATGCCGGTATTGCTTTCTCTCAGAGACCTATGAGAATACCAGAAATCGGACCGGTGACACTATGAATGAAGCGGTTGCATTTCAAGCACTAGACTTTTTCTTTCTTAAGATGAAAAAGATTGCGGAGTATAATCCGGGTAAAATGTGTGCAGTCACTTTTTATGGTGGAGAACCTTTGCTGAATTTTTCTTTGATTCAGAAGTGTATTGATTATACGAAGAAAAACTGTCCGGTTTCATTTATTTTCAATTTGACGACCAATGGAATCTTGTTAAAAGGTGAGATCGCTGATTATTTAGTTGAAAATCAGGTATTTATATCTGTAAGTCTGGATGGTACAAAGGAAAATCATGATAGAACTCGTGTATGTCCGGATGCTTCCGGAAGTTATGAAATTGTATACAATAATATAAAGGAGTTTCAGCAGAGATATCCGGAGTACATTCGAATTAATATTTTGTGTGTGTTTGATTATGGAACGGATTTACGAAGGAATGAAGAGTATTTCAGAAAAGAGAAACTGCCGAGAATCGGGTTTATTAATCAGGTGCTGCCGGATCATACGGATTACTATAAGCAGTTTACAGGGGAAGAGGAAGAAGCATTCAGAAATGCATATATACAGATGCTGAATCAGTTTTATAATAATAAAAGACAGGGGAGACAACCGTTTGGATATGCGGATATGATGTTTGAAACAAGTCTGGCTTTGGTTTTATGCAGAGGACGGGCCGAGGATAAACGCCTGCCGATTTTACCATTTACCAACACCTGTATGCCAGGGACAAAGATATCCGTAAGAACGGATGGAACCTTTGATATGTGTGAAAAGATTGATTACCATTTTCCGATTGGAGATGTATACCAGGGGTTTGATTATGAGGGAATTGCTGAAGTAATCAAGTCGTATAATCAAGCCGTGACAGGAGCCTGCCATACCTGCCCGATCTCAAAGGTATGTACGGTATGCTTTGCACGTTGTACTGAAAAAGACACTTTTTGTCAGATAGATTGCAGAACACAGATGGACATATTTTTATTTCAGTTGACATTGGTTTATAGCTTGTATGAGGAGAATCCTGACGTTTTTAATTACTTTGAAAATAAAGTCGAGTGGACATTTCAGTTATAAGTTGAGGAGGTATTATGACCTATTTGCAGTTATTACCAAATGCTGAATTTGTATATTTTGGGTTGGATGGATGTGTGTTCCATCTATGGAATCAAAAGCGTTTTCCTTGTGACCGGAAGTCAGCAGCATTATTAAATGAATTGTTGAGAGGAAAACCATATGAGGAGGCAGAGTATGAAAATGAATTTAATGAATATCTGCTGGAATTGATGCAGGAGGGAATGCTGTATCCATATTCTACTCCTGTATATCATGAAATATATGAGGCGAAGAGCAGAATGGAAATACGCGGTTTATTTGAAGAGCCACCACAAATGAGACAAATCTACATTCAGGGGGCATCAAAATGTAATTATGCTTGCAGTTATTGTATGATAGACAAAGATCAAACGGTCGTAAATAACGGGTGTAAAAGCTGTATCCTATGGGGAACTTCTTGTTCGGAGGATACTGCATTGAACCAAATAGAAGCAATAAAACGTTTATTGCAGCTTCATCATTCGGATATTACAATATCAGGCGGAAATGTGTTTCTGAATTGGGAGTATATAAGGAATGTATTGGACTTGATTTTATCAGAGGATCAGGCGGCAGAGCTTCATATTATACATAACGGTTCTATGGTAACAGATGAGATTCTGCATTATATTAAGGTGCATGAAATTTATTTAGAAGTTATGGTACTTGGATATGATGAAAGAAGCTGGCAGTCTGTAACCGGAAGTGAGGACGCCTGTCAGGAATTCGGAGAATTAATGAGAAAAATACGAGAATTTCAGATACGGTATAACTTTGTTTTGATTGGCAGTAAAGAAACCTTGAAGCATATTCAGAAATTTGCGGATGATAATTATCCCGAAGCTGCAAATAGCATTGTAGAAATAGGTGAGGAAAATGAGAGACTGGCTACTGCTGTGTCTTATGAAGAAAGAATGAGACTGCCCTTGGATGAGTTCTCTTCCCGAAAACGTTATAACAGATGTCTATATGGAACCCTTGCGCTGGCACTGGATGGAACAATCCGAGCTTGTCCAATGTTTGATGAGACTCTGGCAGATCTGAAAGAACAGAATCTGGAATATATATTTCAAAGCCGGATTATTGATAAGTATTGGAGAATGACAAGGCAATCCTATTCCTCTTGTGTACAGTGTCCATATCAATGGCTGTGTTCGGATTGTATGAAAGCATTGGAAACTGCCGGACAGAACGGAGGGAGGACAGGAAGTCTGTGTGAACGAATGGGAGGATAGGAGAGAGGAATGGCGGAAACATTATTGCAGATAAGAGAACTTAAGAAAAGCTATGGAAGCAAGACCGTGTTATCGGATATTGATTTTTCCCTGGAAGCTGGAGATATTCTTGGATATATCGGGCCGAACGGTGCGGGTAAAACAACGACGATGAAAATTATCTGTGGTCTTTGCAAGGCGGATTCCGGTGTTGTTTTAACCGGAACGGAAGAAGCGAGGCTCCGGATCGGCGTTGTATTTGATCATAATGGTCTGTATCCAAATCTGACAGCAAAGGAGAATTTGCAGTTCTTTTTGAAATTGTATAATACTCCGGATGAAGAAAAGGAATTAAAACGGTTATTGGAGTTCGTTGGTCTTTCAGAAGCGATGAATCAAAAAGTAAAGCATTTTTCAAAGGGGATGGCACGACGCCTGGTGCTGGCAAGGGCGTTTGTTCAAAAACCGGATTTATTGATCATGGATGAACCCTTTGATGGACTAGATGTTGAAAGTCAGTATCTTATGCGGAATTTTCTGGAACAGTGGGCAAAGAAGGAAAAGCACGGTATTTTATTTACTTCCCATAATATGAAGGAGGTTCAGGATTTTTGCAATCGTATTGTCTTTATTAAAGCAGGCAGGATTACGCTGCAGGGAGCAGTGGATGAGTTATTGCAAAAATATTTTAGAGGGCTTCGAATTCATTTGAATGATCCGGGTGAGGGTAGACGGGTATGTGAGCTTCTTGCCGGATTATATCAAAGGTGTGAACAAAAGGAGGATGAGATTTTCCTGGAAAATTCCAGAGATAAGAATGAAGTGATCATGCAGAAATTGATGTCAGGCCAGATTTCATTTTGCGAAATTGCGGAAGTAACAGATAGCTTAGAGGACATTTATATCAGGGAGATGGGCGGGTATGAATAAAACGTTTTTAAAAGCAATCTTATGGAAAGAACTGGTATGTTTTTTCCGTAATACATTGGGTATTGTATCTCTTTATATATTACTGCTTTTAGGGACAAATATATTTCTGCCGTCCTTGTACATGGAACGGGGAAGTATAACACCCTGGATCAACGAGATGCTGCTGAATAATATCATGGTTTTAGCGGCTACTGTGATCGTTACAGCGGGAAGTGCAATCATCAGTCAAAGCATGGGGCTGGAGAGACGGGAAGGAATTCTAAAAGTGTTATTAGGCATAGGGCTTCCGCCGGAGTTGATATGGCTGGGTCAATACCTGTTTGCATTTTGCTGCAGCTATGTATTGTGGCTGGTTAGTTTTCTGCTGTATTTTATCGGAATTCAGTTGATATATGGCGTTCAAATTATAATGACTGTCCAATGTCTGTTTTTATCGCTGTTTGTGTTTCCGGTTATAGCGATTCTGATACTGGCAGTCTATGCGGGGCTGTTTTGGACGGCAAAGAATCAGAATACACAGCTTCTTTATTCTTTACTGCCTGGAATTATTTATCTTCTATCCTTCTGGCTGAATCAGATATTTTCAGAGGGAAGGGTTGTAATTTCATTCTGGGCAGCAGTGGGTATGCTGGCAGGCAGTATACTGGGAGTATTCCTGATTACAAGATTTATTAAACGGGTAGATGCAGAACGATTATTTGATTCGTGACCAGATGCCGGTTTCCATATCAGGAGGAGACCTGCGTTTGCAGTGAATATCAAGGAGGTGAGGATTATGGCTTGTACAGAAGGATGGGCATGTGCTATTATTTGTGCAGGCGCCCTGGCGGGTGGATGTCTGATTGGCTGTGTTGCAACAGCCGGAGCAGCAACTGTAATAGGTACCGCTGCAGGCGCTGGCGGTACTGCAGGCGCAACGGTAAGTGCCGCGGTTACAAAATAGACCGGCAGGAAATGAAAGGCATCACTTTTACCGGTATGGATAGGGTGGTGCCTTTTTGGATGAAAGAGGAGATGGTAGAAAATGGATGCCTCCGAAGAGAATCAACTGCGGATTTATGATCTGACAGAAGAAAAAAAGAAGCTGAAGCTGCAAATTGATGAGGAACAGTATATGAATCTCTCGCTCCATCGGAGGCGCAGTATGTTTTCTGCTTCCATAATCAAGAATATAGTGATCTTTCTTTACTTCTTGTTTCTGTATCTGGGAATGAAATTTCTGGTAAATATAATGGATATCGGGGAGGCGGTTAAGGATAACCCGGTGGTGAAAAAACTGCTGGAACTTTCGGACCCTGCGCTGGGACTGATCGAGGGAGCTTTGCTTCTTGTACTGGTGGTCACAGTCATTTTCTTTGTCCGGAAGCTGTATCTGATCTGGCTGAACAGTGATGATCCGGCAGCAATAGAGCTGGCAGAGAAAACGCAGCGTCAGACCTATAACCGGCAGATCGCCGGAAGTAATCAGAAGCTTGCGGCTCTGCTGTTTCATTTGCAGGAGATTGAGGAGGAACTGTATATTCGTAGCGAAAAAGAAAAGGATATAAACGGTGATTATAATGAATATAAACAATATTGATTTTACTTATGCCATGAGTTGAGATATACTGGTAAGGCATTGTGAGTGTAAATATGCAGACAATGGCAGAAGAATTCCTGCAACAGAGCAGGAGCTAGGAGGAAAGGCATGGTTAAAGCAATCGTAGGTGCAAACTGGGGGGACGAAGGAAAAGGAAAGATAACAGATACACTGGCAAAGGAATCCGATATTATTGTCAGATTCCAGGGAGGAGCCAATGCAGGACATACCATTGTAAACAACTATGGTAAATTTGCATTACATACTCTGCCGTCCGGTGTGTTTTATGATCATACCACCAGTGTCATTGGAAACGGTGTTGCTCTGGACATTCCAAAGCTGGTCGGTGAGCTGGAGGAAGTAGTATCAAAGGGAGTTCCAAGGCCGAAGATTTTAGTATCGGATCGTGCGCAGATTGTCATGCCATATCATATCTTATTTGATACCTATGAGGAAGCGAGACTGGCCGGTAAGTCCTTTGGCTCCACGAAATCAGGGATTGCTCCCTTCTATTCTGATAAATATGCAAAAATCGGCTTTCAGGTAAGCGAGTTATTTGATGAAGTTGCATTAAAGGAAAAGCTGGAGCGGGTATTGGTACAGAAGAATGTGCTGATAGAGCATCTGTATCATCAGCCACTGTTAAACGCAGATGAGCTTTTTAATACCTTAATGGAATACCGCAAGATGATTGAACCATATGTATGCGATACATCCGCATATCTGTATCAGGCGATCCAGGAGGGAAAGAATATCCTGCTGGAAGGACAACTGGGTTCTTTAAAGGATCCGGATCATGGCATCTATCCGATGGTTACCTCGTCATCTACACTGGCCGGTTACGGTGCCATAGGTGCAGGGATTCCGCCTTATGAGATTAAGAAGGTGATCACGGTATGTAAGGCATATTCCAGTGCAGTAGGCGCCGGGGCATTTGTCAGCGAGATATTTGGCGAGGAAGCCGATGAATTGCGGAAGCGCGGCGGTGACGGCGGTGAATATGGTGCAACTACCGGACGACCAAGACGGATGGGCTGGTTTGACTGTGTGGCTTCCCGGTACGGATGCCGGATTCAGGGAACAACGGATGTTGCCTTTACCGTGCTGGATGTATTAGGATATTTAGATGAGATTCCAGTATGTACGGGTTATGAAATTGATGGCAGGATAACAGATGATTTTCCGACAACCACACAATTAGAAAAGGCAAAGCCGGTATTGGAGGTGCTTCCGGGCTGGAAGACAGATATCCGCGGAATCAGACGCTATGAGGAACTTCCGGAGAACTGCCGTAATTATATTGAGTTTGTGGAAAAGCAGCTCGGCTTCCCGATAACGATCATCTCCAATGGACCGGGCCGGGATGATGTGATTTACAGATAGGACCGGCATTATTATATTATAGAATTTGAGGAAGGCATATGGGATTATCATATACTGTAAAAAAGAGTAAAGTGAGCCGTCTGGGTTACCGGATTACCGGAATCGTGTTCCTGTTGCTGGGAATTGCCGGCGTTGTATTGGTATGGAAGGTACCGCGTATGCAGTTTCTGGTAATCGCTGTTGCTTTTATGGCGGCATTTTACGGAATATATCTGATCAAGGCATCCGTTCGCCAGCAGGCGTACGATATCACCTATGAATTTACGGAAGAGCATATCAAGCTGAAGCTTCATAATGGAGAGCGACTGCTGCCTTATGGCGAGGTGACAGGAATCCAGTGGATTGAGCCAAGTCCCGATATTGATTACTTTATGATTCAGATCAGAAATGGTAAGAAGCAATATGTATTACATTTTGATCATAACCGGCGGTATGGGGAACGGATTTATGAATATTTAAAGGAACGGGTTCCTGATATGTAAAAAAGGATCATTTTAATGCAATATCTTCATATTTTTCGTTGAAATAGATGAAAGAATATAATATAATGCATGGTAGGACAAAAGCGTATACAAGCCTCTGAAACGTTGTTTGTTTCAGAGGCTTTTTATAGCTCTGGCGATGAACCGCGACCTCATTGCCGGAAGGAAGTGCGCTTTGTTTAAAGGAGTATTATTTTACAAGGAGGAGTTTGTGATGTCATATGTTGATGACGTGCTTGCATTAGTACATAAGAAAAATGCAAGCGAACCAGAATTTTTGCAGGCAGTTGACGAGGTGCTGAATTCGCTTCGTCCAGTAATCGAGGCAAATGAGGAGACCTATAGAAAGGAAGCCTTATTAGAGCGTTTGTGCGAACCGGAGCGGCAGTTTAAGTTCCGCGTTCCATGGGTAGATGATAAGGGACAGGTACAGGTAAACACCGGTTACCGGGTACAGTTCAATTCTGCCATCGGACCATATAAGGGTGGCCTGCGGCTTCATCCGTCCGTAAATATCGGTATTATCAAGTTCCTGGGATTTGAGCAGATTTTCAAGAATTCCCTGACCGGACTTCCGATCGGCGGCGGCAAGGGCGGTTCTGATTTTGATCCGAAGGGAAAGTCAGACCGGGAGGTTATGGCATTCTGCCAGAGCTTCATGACGGAATTGTGCAAGTATATCGGTGCAGATACGGATGTTCCTGCCGGTGATATCGGAACCGGTGCAAGAGAGATCGGTTACATGTTCGGACAATATAAGAGAATCCGTGGTGTATATGAAGGTGTATTGACCGGTAAGGGCTTGTCCTATGGCGGTTCTCTGGCCAGAACGGAAGCAACCGGTTATGGTTTATTATATCTCACAAGAGAAATGTTAAAGTGTAACGGTCATGATATTGCAGGTAAGACCGTATGTATCTCCGGGTCTGGTAATGTAGCGATCTATGCGACCCAGAAGGCACAGCAGATGGGCGCTAAGGTAGTGACTGTATCTGATTCCACCGGCTGGGTATATGATTCCGAGGGAATTGATGTTGCATTGCTGAAGGAAGTAAAGGAAGTGAAGCGTGCTCGTTTAACAGAGTATGCAGCAGCCCGTCCGAGTGCAGAGTATCACGAGGGACGCGGCGTATGGTCTGTAAAGTGTGATATTGCACTTCCTTGTGCGACACAGAACGAATTACTGATCGAGGATGCAAAGCAGTTGGTTGCAAACGGCTGTCTTGCAGTTGCAGAAGGTGCAAATATGCCGACAACCTTGGATGCTACCAAGTATTTACAGGACAATGGTATACTTTTTGCACCTGGTAAGGCGGCAAATGCAGGTGGCGTTGCTACCTCTGCATTAGAGATGAGCCAGAACAGCGAGCGGCTTTCCTGGAGCTTTGAGGAGGTTGATTCCAAGCTGCAGGGCATTATGGAGAATATTTTCCATAATCTGGATGATGCAGCAAAGAAGTATGCAACTCCGGGCGATTATGTAGCCGGTGCAAATATTGCCGGATTCTTAAAGGTAGTAGATGCCATGACTGCACAGGGAATCGTGTAATAGCCGGATTTTAAGAGAATTTAAGATATGAATGAGTCTCATAAACTTCGTGTTTATGGGACTTTTCTTTTTATATGGTATGAATGTTCCAGAGGAGCGATCGAAGGTATGTGAATGTTGAAATACCTTAACTATGACTTGACAGATATATCAGATTGATATATTATACATATATCAGTCTGATATAGAATGGGAGCGGTGGCAATGGCAGTAGAAAAGAAGATTGATTGTGTGATCCTGGGGTTATTAAGTCATGAGGATCTGACAGGATATGAGATTAAGAAGCGAATGGATACGTCCTTAAAGTATTTCTGGGGGGCAAGCTATGGCAGTATCTACCCTGCACTTGCCGAACTGGTAGAGCGGGGGCTGGCGAAGAAACGTGACGGTGCGGAAAATAAGCGAAGTAAAATTATATATTCGATCACCGGAGCAGGAAGGAGCTATTTAAAAGAATGGCTGCAGGTTCCGGTGGAACGGGACGAACTGCGGTATGAAACACTGCTGAAGCTATTCTTTGGCAATGAAGGCGGTCCGTCACAGGCAGTCTTTCATATTGATGCCTTTCAGGAGAAAATAGAGCGGGAGCTGCCTTATCTGCTTGGGGCAGAGGATAAACTAAAAAACTGCATGGAGCTGGATGATACGCATAAGTATTATCTGTTGACGGTAGAATTTGGTATTAAAACCTATCATGCCTACCTGGAATGGTGTAAGGAAGCAAGGACATTATTAGAGGAGGGGAAATAGAATGCTTGGACATTTGGGATTTTCATATATAGGCTTCCTGTTTCTGCTTCTGTTGATCGTTCCGAACCTGGTCTGGATGAGGAGGCAGCCACAGGGATATAGTGCAGAAAATGAGAATAAGCAGCTCGCCATTTTCGAACGAACAGGAGAGGTGCTTACTACCTGCTGCGCCCTTTTCTTTTCGGATTTTAATCTGCGGCCGTTGTCCATATGGTCGCTGTGGCTTGGATGTGCAGTTGTTTTGATGATCCTGTATGAGATCTGGTGGGTACGGTATTTCAAAAGCGAACGAAGGCTGACAGATTTTTACAGCAGTTTTCTGGGCATTCCGGTGGCTGGTGCAACCCTGCCGGTGCTTGCATTTTTTTTGCTTGGAATATACGGGAGGGTGATATGGATGCTGATCGCAAGTATTATTTTAGGGATCGGGCATATCGGTATTCATCTGCAGCACCGTAAAGAAATGAATAAAATAAATGAGAAGAAAGAGAAATAAAAACAGACCGGATGAATCGGTCCGGATAAAACATCCTGTCAGTTTCCGGCTGACAGGATGTTTGTTATAAAATACGAAATCAGTTCTAGCATCAGGAACAGAATACGAATTATAGTTGGGATCCCTTGACAAGCAGCGATAAGGCTTCCCTCAACCCATCATCCATGTAGACGTCATTTCCAAGGGTTATGCTCATCAAATTCATTGTTCCGTAGTTCCAGCGGATCTCGATGGGTTCCGTGTATCCACGGACTTCTGTAGTTCCTTTCAAAATCAGATATTCCGGATCGGAGGCGGTAGCCGCCTTGTATTTATAAACCGGCTCTGTAACGGTGCTTTCGATGAGCTGATGGTAGGAATAACGATTGACGCCTATTTGAACAGAATAGAATTCTAACATCATGCTTCCGGCAGTTGCCTTTTTAGCTTCCTGTATTTTATTTACATTGCTTCCACAGAGAATAACAAGCACAACCTCAATACCGATGAGAATAAGGGGGATTATTTGCTTATCCCCGTTATCCTGAAAGCGTTTGATCCAATAAACAAAAGGGAAGAGCCATGCCCACAGGATCAATGATTTATCGCTGCATTTTTTGTAAACCATGATGATCGCATCGGCGATCCAGAACAGATTGGCAACACTAACGATTTTAGACATGGTAAGCCACATGGAATTGCCATAGTTTCCATTTGTTATAGTAATAAGCGCATAAAGAATGGAACCTGTGAAGATTGCTATGCCGATATAGAACAGAACCGGCAGAAAGGTATTGGTCTGTGTTAGGATCGTCGCGCTCTGCGGAGGCGTTTTTTCTACATTCTGGTATTGATCTGCAATGAATTTTGTATCAGTATCCCCAATATAAACCATATCAGTTCCGGTACTGTCTACATTACCGGATGCAGGGCTGTGATCTGCTCCCTCTACGTTGTTTAATTGAAATCCCATTCCTTATCCCCCTTCTTCATTTCATGAATTATGCTTCTGAAACTATAATCATTATAGCAGAAGGGGGCTTGTTGATTCGTATGGAATAAGGCACAATAGAAGGTATAATGTGTGAAAAACCGCACGATAGAATAGAATGTATCTTTTGCAACCATTCTGACTTCATATTTTGACGGTATATTGTCCTGGCTGCATGCTCTCATATAAGAGTAGTATTTTCCCTCGAATAATGTTATACTTTATCCGATTATGAATAATATTCAACAGACAGGAGAGATAATTTTGATACAGAAGTTTTTAATGGGAAATGAGGCCATTGCCTTAGGCGCCATTCATGCCGGTGTGAACCTGGTCGCCGGTTATCCGGGAACACCTTCTACGGAGGTATTGGAGACCGTGGCAAAGCAAAATGACGGAAGCATTTATGTGGAATGGTCGGTGAATGAGAAAGCAGCATTAGAAGTGGCAGCCGGCGCTTCCTATGCCGGAGCCAGAACCCTGGTTACTATGAAGCAGGTGGGTCTGAATGTGGCATCCGATCCCCTTATGAGTCTGGCCTATGTAGGCGTCAAGGGAGGAATGGTAATTTTAAGCGCCGATGATCCGGGGCCGATTTCCTCTCAGACGGAACAGGATACCAGACATTTTGCGCAGTTTGCCAAGCTGCCGGTCTTTGATCCGTCTTCGCCGGAGGAAGCCTATGAGATGATACAGGATGCCTTCGCCTGCTCTGAGAAATGGGGAACACCTGTGTTGTTCCGCCCGACCACCAGAGTATGTCATGGCTGTGCTTCTGTTCCGGTGCGGGAGCAGTATGAGAAGCATGAGATAGAAGGATTTATAAAGGATACTATGCGCTGGGTGATATTTCCGCGTACTTCATTTCTGAATCATGAAAAGCTGGAACAACGGAATCCAAAGCTGGGAGAAGAATTCTCTGCTTATCGGTTTAACCGGCTGACCGGAAATGGAAAAAAGGGTATCTGTACCTCTGGTATCAGCTATGCATATACAAGAGAGGCATTGGAATGTGGAACGGAGGAAGCGTATAAGCTGTTGAAGGTTGCTACGGCTCATCCATTTCCGGAAACACTGGCACTTCAGTTTCTGGAGGGACTGGATGAGGTGCTGTGTATAGAAGAATTAGATCCGGTCTTAGAGAAAGAACTGCTTTGTCTGTGTGGTAAGCACCATCTGAAGATAACGATTCATGGAAAGCTGGATGGAAGCGTGCAGGCGGCGGGAGAGAATACCGTAGAATCTGTGAAGGCGGTATTGAAAGATTATCTCGGACTTCATTGGGAGAAGGCCTGTGATCCTGTAACACCGGAGCTTCCGGTCCGGCCGCCGGTATTATGTGCCGGTTGTCCGCATCGTGCGTCCTTCTATGCCGTGAAGCAGGCCATGAAGGGAAGAAAGGCAGTATTTAGCGGGGATATCGGCTGTTATACTCTAGGGAACGCAGCGCCACTGGATATGGTTGATACCTGTCTGTGCATGGGGGCAGATGTGACCATGGCACAGGGACTACACCGGGCAGAGCCGGATACGGTTAATTTCTCGTTTATCGGGGATTCCACCTTTTTTGCATCCGGTATTACAGGGATCATAAATGCTGTTTACAATCAGACAGATATCATCGTGATTATCCTGGATAATTCCACGACTGCCATGACAGGACATCAGCCTCATCCGGGAACCGGTGTCCGCATGATGGAGCAGACAGAAGAGGAAGCGAAAGGAACACCAAAGGAAATCAGCAGTAAGATCAGCATTGAGAAGCTGCTGCAGGCATTGGATCTGACTTCTGTCGAGACGATAGACCCGCTGCACTTTTCCGAGGCTGTGGAGGCGGTTGAACGTGCAGCGGAGCTGCCGGGCGTGAAGGCGGTCATTTTCCGTTCCCCATGTATAGCAGTTGCCAGGCCGCAGAATCCGTATCAGATAAATGGAAACTGTATTAATTGCAAAAAGTGTATTCGAGAACTGGGATGTCCTGCGATCGTGTTAGAGAATGGAATGCCGGTTATTGAGAAAAGCCTGTGTACCGGCTGTTCCCTTTGTTCCCAGATTTGTCCGTGCGATGCGATCACTCCGACAGCATAAATGCATACTGCCTGCCGGCCTTTACAATGACCGGAGCGGGCAGCGGAACAAGGGAAATAAAAGCCGGACATATAGACAGACTTAGTGAAAAGAAGGAGATTCCAGAATATGAACAATATTTTATTATGCGGGGTTGGTGGTCAGGGAACCGTGCTGGCATCCAAACTGATCGCCTTTGCCGCTATGGAAAAGGGGCTGCAGGTACGGACTGCGGAAACGATCGGTATGGCACAGCGTGGCGGCAGTGTGGTCAGCCATGTACGTATCGGCTCGGAGATTCATTCGCCTCTGCTGGCAAAGAGAACTGCAGATGTGCTCATTGCATTTGAACCGGCAGAAGCGGTTCGATGTATTTCTTACTTAAAGCAGAATGGTACAGTTATTGTCAATCGGAAGGCGGTAAGACCGGTAACTGCTTCTCTGCAGGGAACCTATGCAGATGGATCGGAAATGCTGGATTATCTGCAGGAACAGGCAGAATCGGTTACGATTCTGGACGGCGAGGCAATCTGTGACGCCTGTGGTTCCTCAAAAGTATTGAATATTGTGCTGCTGGCAGCAGCAGCTCAGTCCGGCGGACTGAATATTACGCCAGAGGAACTAAAGTCGGCAATACGAAAACGACTTCCACAACAGTTTCATGCATTGAATTTGCGGGCGGTCGATATGACACTGCAGTCTTTAGCAGAAAATAATGAATAAGGGGAAAGGAAACAGAATAATGCAGATTACAGAGGAACAGATAAAAAAGGTAAATCAACAGATACATGCTCTGGTGGAAGCAGGAAGTTTTTACGGGAGAAAGCTGGAGGAGGCGGGCATCACAAGTATTTCCAGTCAGGAGGATTTTCAGCAGCTCCCGTTTTCAGAGAAAAATGATCTGCGCGAGGCATATCCGCTGGGGCTGATGACAGCCCCGGAAAAAGATATCGTGCGGATTCATTCATCCTCCGGCACTACGGGACTTCCGGTCATTATTCCGTATACTGCAAAGGATGTGGATGATTGGGCAATTATGTTCCGGCGATGCTATGAGATGGCAGGTATCACTAATCTGGATCGGATTCAGGTGACTCCAGGTTATGGATTGTGGACGGCAGGAATCGGATTTCAGAACGGTGCAGAAAAGCTTGGTGCAATGGTAATTCCCATGGGACCGGGTAATACAGAGAAGCAGCTTCAGATGATGATGGATATGGAATCTACAGTTCTTTGTTCCACATCCTCCTATGCACTGCTGCTTGCAGAGGAGATTGAAAAACGAGGCATTAAGGATAAGATTCATTTGAAAAAGGGTGTGATCGGTTCTGAGCGTTGGGGAGAGAAAATGCGTCAGCGGATTTCCGGTGAACTGGGAATTGAGTTGTACGATATTTATGGCCTGACAGAAATCTACGGTCCTGGTATCGGGATCAGTTGTAAAGAAGACAATGGCATGCATTACTGGGATGACTATATTTACATTGAAATTATTGATCCGGTTACTCTGCAGCCGGTGGCGGATGGCGAGATGGGTGAGATAGTGATCACGACTCTGGTAAAGGAAGGAGCACCGTTGATCCGATATCGTACCCATGATCTTTCCAGGATCCTTCCGGGAAACTGTCCTTGTGGAAGTCCATATCCTAGACTGGACATCATTCAGGGAAGAACCGATGATATGATGAAGATAAAGGGGGTAAACGTATTTCCAAGTCAGATTGAGACAGTATTGCGGGAGTTCACAGAATTATCCAGTGAATATCAGATCCGGATCTCACATCTGGAGGGGAAGGATACCATGCGTCTTTATGTAGAGACCAATGGTACGGTAGATTTTACGGAACTTGCGGAACGGATTTCAGAGAAAGTAAAAAGCCGTATTGGATTTACGCCGCTGGTTAAGGTGGTAGAGATCGGTGTATTGCCTAGAAGCGAGAAAAAGACCAGGCGGGTTATTGACGAGCGATATAATTAATCTGAATTTTGATGAATTACATAGATGGAGCCAGGTCAGAATGGAAGCATTCTGAACCTGGCTCTATTTATAGAAAAAACAAAAAAACTGCGCTGTCTATTTTGAAAAATCATTTACTTGTTATATAAGTATAGAAATATTTCATACTGAGAAGTATAGCTTTTGTTGCCCACCGTCATGGAATGAAGCGCCATGGTTTCATATTCAAAGTTGATCACGATTGGTGAATTACCATATGGTGTAGTGCTTTTGATCACAAAAAGTGCCGGTTCTGTATCGGTTGCCTCTACATAGGCATAGGTTGGCTCTGTAATATTGCTTGCGATCAGTTTGTCGTATGTGATATCTCCAACGCCGCTAACTGAGATATAGATCTGGGACAGGGTTGGTATTCTGGCATATGCCATAGAAGCACCGCTGAAGCCGGTTTCATTGATCTCAATCCCCATGGCAGTAATGGTAGCAGTCATACCTGAATGAACCGTATATCCGGATAGAAGAAGCTGTACAATAACAATCAACAATGCAAAGATGCCGGAGTTCCCGTTTGCTTTACACCGTTGAAAGTAATATACAATGGGAAAGACAAGTGCCCAGAAGATTAAGGAACCGCCAGCTATTTTCTTCTTGTGCAGGATTATGGCATCCGTAAGGTAACTTGCGGTACCCAAAAAGGATAATACGTTTACGGAAGCCAGATAGCTGAGCAGTGATTTTGTTTCCTGCAGATCACTCGATGTACGGATAAAATCCGTAAAACTGCCACTTTTGAACTGTTGAAGAAGTACAATGACTGCTAACAAATGCAACGCTACACCGAAGAACATTAGAATCGGCGGAAAGGTTTCTTTCTGTGACAGATAGGATGCATTAGAACCACTGCTTTCGACGGGTTTCGACCTTGCGTATTGATTCGCTATAAACACTGTATCCTCTGCTGCAGGGTCAAAGCCATCGTCAAAGGTATCTGATTCATTTGAAACGGTACCGGAGACTGCTGTTACCGCAGGACGCTGATAGGAACTGGTGGTTGAAGATGAGCCTTCTTCATTAGATAATTGGAATCCCATATAAACTATCCTCTCTTTTCTTATGTATATTTTGTATTACGAACCAGGTAATATAGAAATTGTCCTGGTTGTCTTTTCATGACGATTAATTATACAGGATAGATATATTTTCCGTCAATACGTTGATGCGATTTTGGACAACAGAAGCAATTTCTTGTATAATTAATGGAACATTTGATTGACATAAGACATACAGTCTGATACCTTGAACATATATAATAGTATTGAAAACATGGGAATATTGGAATGTGAACCACAAGGAGGAAAGAATAAAAAATGAAACTTGCACTTATTATGACCGGAGGAACCATAGGAAGCCAGAAAGATTCAGAAGGTTGGATTTCTCTGAATTGCGAGCAGCCGTATCAGATTTTAGAATTGTTTCAAGGAAAATTTCCGCATATAGCGAAAGGGATAGAATTTTCCTGTGAGATGCCGTTTCAGATTTTAAGTGAAAATTTGAATGCAAGGTATTTAAACAACCTGATTGAAATGGTTCAGGAGGTATTACAGCAGAAAGGACTGGAAGGAATTCTGATCTGTCATGGAACAGATACCATTCAATATACGGCAGCAATATTATCGTATGTGTTTTCGGATATTGAGATACCAATATTGTTGGTTTCCAGCAATTATCCACTGGAGGATGTACGGTCCAATGGATTGGATAATTTCAGATATGCAGTTGAAACTGCAACGAAAGATATGAAGGGTGTTTATGTCATATATCGCAATTCAGACAGTAATACGTATGTCCGTACAGGTGTTTCCCTGTTGGGGCATCGGACGTTTGATGATAATCTTTATAGCGTAAATGGTGGAACCGTCGGATATTATGATGCAGATGGAAAATGGATTGCGGACGATTCTTTTGAAGGAATACAGTATTTTCAGGCTGAAATAACAAGGAAGGAAGGCCGGGAGCCTAAAACTGCCCATAGTAAATTAATTGATATTACAAGACCGATCGTCTGGCTGAGGGAGTATCCGGGTATGGCATATCCTGAGTTAAACGGACAGACAAAGGCAGTTATCCTGGAGGGATATCATTCCGGTACTATTGCTGTAGATCCAAGACTGCGGGCATTTGCACAGGGAGCAAAGCAGCTCTCAGTACCAATTTATCTGACAGGAGGCGCCAGTGAAAAAGGCGGATATGAGACGATGAAAGAATATCAGGAATTAGGAATTCGAAATCTGGTGAATCAATCTCCGATCGCAGTTTATTGCCGGTTGTGGCTGGAATTAAGCAGTCGCAGGTTATAGAAGAAAAGCAACAGATGTATAGACGGGCGAAAATCATCAATGGAAATGGTTGGTAATTTCTCAAAGGTGTGGTATACTATGCCTTGAGGAGGGGCCCGGCTTTGCCGGGAGGAGTCCTGAAGGCCAATAGCAGTAATCCTCAAAGGCTGTCAGTTATGCCTTGAGGAGGGGCCCGGCTTTGCCGGGAGGAGTCCTGAAGGCCAATAGCA
>CAJULG010000008.1:104601-125393 GCA_910587045.1 uncultured Lachnospiraceae bacterium
GGCTGTCAGTTATGCCTTGAGGAGGGGCCCGGCTTTGCCGGGAGGAGTCCTGAAGTAAGTTTTGGATACCCGCGCAATTTAGATCCGGAGATAAAAATATATTATAGCAGACAGGTTAGTGTTGGAATGCAGCAGGAAGAAAATAAAATAGAAAATAGAATAAGTGAAGGTGAAATTGCAACGCTTCTGGCTGATGCAGAAGATGATATGAGGCACTTTTTTGATGCAGAAAAGCAAGGCAGGAGAATAGAGGAAACAAGAGGGAATGAAAAGGGAGGAAGGATTTTCTACTTTATTCGTTCCTTTGTTCTGCCAATACTGTACGGTATATTTATTGCGTTGATCTTGACGCAGGTTATGTATTTTCATGCCCAGGTTCCATCCGGCTCCATGGAAACAACAATTTTGACCGGGGATCGTATTCTGGGAAACAGAATGGCGTACTGGTTTCAGGATCCCTCATACGGTGATATTATCATCTTTTGGAGTGATGAGTATAATGAATTCATGGTGAAACGGATCATTGGCTGCCCGGGTGACCGGGTTGAACTACATACAGACGGAGTATATGTAAATGATAATAGACTTGCAGATGCTTATACGCAAGGGATTACCAGAGAAATGCGGGCAGGTGAGTCTGCGTGGACAGTGCCGGAGGACAGTTATTTTGTTATGGGGGATAATCGGGAGGACTCTGCCGATTCCCGTTATTGGAACGATACGTATGTTCCAAGGGAAGAGATTTATGCAAAATATATGTTCCGCTATTCTCTTGGAACGAATGGCTGGTACCTGAAATGGAACCAGCCGGTTGAATTCTGGTTGCAGGAATAATCTCTCAGGAGGCATATATGAGACAGGATAAAGTAATACTATGTGCGGCATCAAAATACGAAGAAAAGTATTATTTAAATGAAGAATTTGACAATCTGCCATCTGCTATTCAACGGGAACTGCAGATTATGTGTGTACTATATACAGAGGAGATCGGGGGGATACTGACCCTGGAGTTCGACTCAGATGGAAATTTGAACTTTATCACTGCAGCGAATGAAGGAGATCTGCTGTATGATGAGATTGGAAGTATTTTAAAGATTAAACAGATGCGGGAAAACAGAAAAGAATTATTAGAAGCGCTGGAAACCTATTTTAAGGTATTCTTTTTAGGCGAAGAAATGGATGAAGAATAAAAGGAGGATATGGAAATGATACGTCATGTTGTCATGTTTGGAATACGAGGGAACGAAGGGTTAACACCGACGCAGGAGGCAAAGCGTCTGGGAGATAAGCTGTTAGCATTACCGGAGCAGATTCCGTTGATCAAACATATGGAGGTAGGTGTCAACTGTGAAAATGCACCGGAGGAGAATGCACAACTGGTGTTGATCGTAGATTTTGATTCTATTGAGGACTGCGCCATGTATTCCATTCATCCGGCCCATCTGGCAGTAGCGGAGGAAATCGGAAAGGTAAAAATGAGCCGCAGTTGTGTGGATTATGAACGATAAGCAGGTGTGGATTAAGATAACTGAATGGAAGCTTGAAGGAGAGGCAGTATGTTAGTTACAATTGACGTGGGGAATTCCAATATTACCATAGGTTTGTTTGACGGAGACACTATTCGGGGAACATTTCGGATGACCACTAAAATACCACGGACATCGGATGAGTATGGTATTTTTTTTACGGATCTGTTAACAGCAAGGCAGATACAGATCAAGGAGATCAAGGCAGTAATTATTGCATCGGTAGTACCGGATGTCATGCATTCTCTGACCAGTGGCATTCTAAAATATTTTCATGTGAATCCGATCATAGTCAAGCCTGGAATTCGCACCGGGATTAAGCTGGCAACGGAAAATCCAAGAGAACTGGGTGCAGATCGTATTGTAGATGCAGTAGCGGCATATGAATTGTATGGCGGACCAGTGGTAGTGATTGATTTTGGAACTGCTACTACACATGATCTGGTAACTGCAGACGGCTGCCTGGTGGCAGGCGTTATTTCACCCGGAATCAGGATTTCAGCAAATACGTTATGGAATAATGCAGCAAAGCTGCCGGAGATTGAGATCCGAAAACCAGAAAGTATTCTGGCTAAGAATACGGTGACCAGTATGCAGGCAGGCCTGATCTATGGTGGTATCGGACAGACGGAATATATTGTTCGCAAGCTTCAGGAGGAAGCGGGCCTGAAGGACATGAAGGTGGTGGCCACGGGGGGATTAGGGAAAATTATTTCTCAGGAAACAACAGCCATTGATATTTATGATCCGGATCTGACGTTAAAGGGTCTGAAGCTGGTTTATGAGAAACAGGAAAAGTAACATGACAGCCAGAATCGGAACGATTGACATTCAGGATAAATTAATATTGGCACCCATGGCCGGTATTACCGATCTTCCATTCCGTCTGCTTTGCAAGGAGCAGGGATGTGATATTTTATATACGGAAATGGTGAGCGCCAAGGCAATGTATTATAATAATAAAAATACAATTCCGCTGCTGGCAACGGATCCCGGAGAAGAACCGGTCGGATTGCAGTTATTTGGCTCAGAGCCGGAGCTGATGGGAGAAATGGCAAAACGGGTTGAGGAAGCGGGATTTCAGTTCATTGATATTAATATGGGCTGCCCGGTTCCGAAGGTCTTTAACAACGGAGAGGGAGCAGCACTCATGAAGGATCCCTTGCTTGCCGGAAGAATTGTACATGCCATTGTTCAGGCAGTGTCGCTTCCTGTTACGGTAAAGCTTCGAAAAGGGGTCGATGACGCACATGTAAATGCTGTAGAGATTGCCAGGATAGCAGAAGAAAACGGGGCTTCTGCCATTGCTGTTCATGGGCGTACCCGCGCCCAGTATTATGCAGGAAAGGCAGACTGGAATATAATTCGTCAGGTAAAAGAGGCGGTTTCCATTCCTGTGATCGGGAACGGGGATCTTCTGACTCCGGAGGATACGCTTTGCATGAAAGAGCAGACCGGCTGTGATGCATTTATGATCGGCAGGGGGGCCAGAGGGAACCCCTGGATCTTTTATCAGATGAAGGAAGCATTACGAACCGGAAGTATACCGGATCGTCCGGCTGTTGCAGAGGTGGTGGATATGATTCTGCGTCATCTGGACATGATGGTTGCATTGAAAGGTGAATATACCGGAATTCATGAGATGCGAAAGCACGTATCCTGGTATACAGCCGGATATCCGAATTCAACCCGGATCCGGGGCAGAGTTAATGAAATAGAAACCAGAAAGGAATTAGAGGAAATCTTGAATAACTGGAGAGAAAGTATATAGACTGCAAAATTATATGAAAAAGGAAAGGGGAAGGATATGGAAGCATTAACCTGTATTCAAACGAGAAGAAGCTGTAGGAAATTTACGGAGGAACCGGTTTCCCGTGAAATCCTGGAGGAAATAGTGGGAGCAGCCGCTTATGCACCATCCTGGAAAAACACGCAGATCACCCGGTATATTGTTGTAGAAGATAAGGAAACGCTTGCGAGGATCGCAACGGACTGTGTTCTCGGTTTTGAATATAATACGAAAACCATTATGAGAAGTGCCGCCCTGATCGTCATGACGATTGTGAAAAACCGTTCGGGTTTTGAACGGGATGGTTCTTATTCTACCTCCAAAGGAGACCGGTGGGAAATGTTTGATGCCGGAATTGCCGCTCAGACCTTCTGCCTGGCCGCACATGAAAAGGGATTGGGGACCGTAATCTTAGGCGTATTTGACGAGGAAAAGATTGCGGAAGTCATTACGATCCCGGAGGGACAGCAGATTGCCGCCCTGGTTGCGATCGGTTATCCGGCGGAGCAGCCGGAAGCACCAAAGCGAAAGACCGTGAATGAATTATTGTCATATTCTAAATAAAGTGTGTTATACAAAACAGCAAGACAGAGCGTCCTGTCTTGCTGTTTTGTATAAGGGTTACGCACCCTGGCAGGTAGTCTGGAACAGACAGTCCACATAGTCCCAGTTGATCAGGTTCAGCCAGTTTGCAATGTAATCGGCTCTTCGGTTTTGATATTGCAAGTAATAAGCGTGTTCCCATACATCAATACACAGGAGCGGTTTTTGAGACTCCGTGATCGGCGTATCCTGATTGGCTGTGCTTAATACAGAAAGCTTTCCTTTTTCACAGACCAGCCAGGCGTAGCCAGAACCGAATTGTTTGACAGCAGCATTTGTAATGACCCGGCAAAAGTTATCATAGGATTCAAAGTCCCGATGTATCATATTTGCCAGTTCACCCTCGGGCATGCGGAAGCCATCGCCCTGCATGCAGCGGAAGTATAGCTGGTGATTATAGACGCCGCCTCCATTGTTACGGATGCCGGTCTGAATATCTGCAGGAAGCTCATCAAGATGAATCAGCAGGTCATCCAGGCTTTTATCCTGCAGTTTTGGAAAATCTGCTAAGATTCCATTCAGATTGTCTACATAGGTTTTATAGTGCTTGTCATGATGGAAATCCAGGATTTCCTTACATAGTGCCGGTTCCAGGGCGTCATAAGGGTATGGAAGCGGCTCAAATGGAAATGGAAAGGTCTCATTCATAAATTAATCCTCGTTTCTAATGTTATTCGTAGTTTCTTTTCATTCCTCTCCAGGAACATAATTCTATGCTGGTATTATATGCATTTTTGGTTTGAATATACCAGTTGGATTTGGTATACTGAACGCATAGGTTCGAACAATAAAGGCGGAGTATCAATGGAATGGAATCAGTTACTTTGTCCGGGAAGACGGAAAGCATATCCGTCCAGTACGGCTGGAGGAAGAGATTTAAGAACTGAATATGAGAAGGATTATCAGAAAATAATCGGCAGTGCCTCCTTTCGGAGATTACAGGATAAGACGCAGGTATTTCCGTTGGATAAAAGTGATTTTATCCGGACAAGACTGACACATTCTCTTGAGGTATCCTCCTTTGCCCGCTCCTTAGGACAGAATATCGGTAAGAATCTTCTGGCATCCGGCAGAGATTCCGGATTTAACTGGAGAGTGGCAGAGGATATGTGTAATGTATTGCAGTGTGCCGGATTGATTCATGATATCGGCAATCCGCCTTTTGGACATTTTGGCGAGACTGCAATTCGTCAGTGGTTTCGTGAACGTCTGCCGGAGTTAATGTTCTATGACCAAAGAATAGAGGATATGTTAACCGAGCAGATGAAGCAGGATTTTTATCAGTTCGAAGGAAATGCCCAGGCACTCCGGCTGATTAGCAAGCTTCACTTTTTTTCGGATGAATATGGTATGAATCTGACCTTTGCATTATTAAGTACGATCATAAAATATCCGGTATCTTCTCTGGAATCCAATCCGGCATCCGGGGATATTAAATATAAAAAAATGGGTTATTTTTATGCGGAACGGGATGTATTTCGTGAGATACAGGAGGCGACCGGAACGGGAAACTGCCGGAATCCTCTGACTTTTATTCTGGAGGCGGCAGATGATATTGCGTATAAGACAGCGGATATTGAGGATGCAGTAAAGAAGGGCTGTATTACTTACGGAATGCTGGAGGTGGAACTGCGACGTTTAAAAAAGCAGAGTCCGGTCTGGGCTATGAATTATTTTGATCCGTTAGAGGAACTGCAGCATCAGTATCAAAAGGCAGTGGAGCGGGAATATGGTAATCCGGAATTCTATGCAGTACAAAACTGGGCGATGAATGTACAGGCCTATTTGATCAAATGTGCGACCTTTGGCTTTATTTCTCATTATGAGGAGATCATGAACGGAACCTATGGGAAGGATCTGTTTCATGGTACTTATGCTGAAGGACTGATGGAGGCCATGGGAGCCATTGCCTATCGAAACGCATTTGTTTCAGAACCTATTTATAAGCTGGAGATCGCAGCAGGGCATATGCTGGAATTTCTGCTGGATAAATTTGTCCGGGCAGCAATTTATTTTGATACCGGAAAGGAATTAGGAACCATTGATGAGAAGGTAGTTACGCTTATATCAGAAAATTATGTAAGAAGGTATTATGCGGATTCTGCCGGTAAGAGTGAGGGAGAAAAGCTTTATCTGCGTATCCTGCTGGTGACGGATCTGGTTTGTGGTATGACAGACAGTTATGCGCAGAGTCTATATCAGGAATTAAATGGGATCATATAAATAAAAGAAGGCTGTGTATCAGCCTTCTTTTATTACGGAGGCGCGTTTATGCGCCTTATTCTCATACAAAGCATCATCTGCCCGCTTGATCAGAGTCTGAATATCTGCATTTTCATCGCAGATAAAATCAACAGTACCAATACTTGCTTCAATATAATATGGTTTATCGCAGCTATTATTCATGATTTCTAACTTTCTGTGAATCCGGTTGGAAATCGTATCTGCAGACTGTTGATTGCCAAGGAGTGCAAAGGCTACAAACTCATCTCCTCCGATCCGCCCGATAATATCATCGTTGCGAAGACTGGTCTTCAGGGCTGTAGCAATGGTTCGTAAGGCAAAATCCCCATTTTCATGGCCGAATTTATCATTGACAGCTTTTAGGCTATCCATATCAGCAAACAGCAGCATTGCCCGCTGACCCTGATTGATCGCTGAAGAAATAACAGCCTGTGTCTCTGTGAGGAAGCCGCGGCGGTTCTTAAGTCCGGTCAGTTCGTCAATGGTAGAGATTTTACTTAGCTGACGGTTTTTCTCATGCAGTATGGACAATGTATATTCCAGCTGTTGGTTCGTCTGCTGTTGTTCTTCGTTGATCTTAATGAATTTTAAGGTTGTGCCAAGCTCCAGATTAATGGAGTAGATATGATGAAAATATGCAATATTCACTTCACAGAGAAACGCACCGTGCTGTTCCTCGTTGGTAAAGATTGGCGTTAAGATCATCGTAGTCCTGCGCTTCTTTGGCGTGTAAGGATTGTTAAACAGGTTTTTGACCGATATCATACATTCTCCCTTTGAAAGAGGAACACTCACCTGATCTTTGTTATATACCTGTAACTGTAAATACTCTGGTATATACCAGCTTCCGTCCGGATTTAATTTAATCTCTTCATTATTTGTAAAGATATAGGAACTGGCAAGATTCAGCTTTTGCAGCTTATCAGCAATCTTTCGATAGACCAGTTCCATGTTATTGCTATGGATGATCGTATCCCGGATAATGTAACTGGATGTCCAGATATTTACCTTATATGCATGGTTTTCCCCATATCGGAAGCTGGATTCTGTGCTTAACAACTGCATGGAAATCGCATTCGAGGTATCACAAAAAGCCAGACGTTTTTCCGGATCATGGATGAGAGGCAGTATCAATCCTTCAATCGTATGCAGACAGTAATTCAACTGTACGATAGAGTAGTAGAGTGGAATATCTGAATTGCAATACTGTTTCAGGATGTCCTTTAGTTTTTGGGTCGGAAAAACCATCTGTTCCGTGTCCAGAACAACATCCAGGATCAGTGAAACATAATCCGTGATCAACGCAGAGATGCGGGCATAGATAAAGGTATCCTGGTCACTGGCAAAAGCTGTATGAATAATATGATCCAGTAACGCCTGCTTTGAAAGGGTATCTTCATTTCCGCTTCCGAAGCTGCCGGAGTTGATGGCAGCATTGGTACAGCCGCAGGAATCACGGATGATCATAGAGGAACTAAGGCGGGATGAATTCGTCTTTCCGGTTTTGATCAGAGAAAGTATTTCTATCACGGAACGATATCCAAGTTCACAGGCGTTCGCACGAACCGTGGTTAAAGCAGGCTCTAATGCCAGCGCAAGCGGAACATCATCAAAACCGGTCACAGCAATATCCTTGCCAATTTCGATTCCGCGCCGCTTTAATACATTATAACCGCCCAAAGCCATCTGGTCGTTTGCAAAGCAGAGGGCATCCAGCTCCGGATGGGAATCCAGTAAATCCTCTACCAGATCTTCACAATATTCAGAAAAATTACCATATACGATCAGATTTTCGTCCACGGAGAGGCCGGCGGCAGCGATGGTAGAACGGTATATGTCTAAACGCTCCTGCGCATCCGCATTCTCTTTGCGGCCGCTGATAAAACCTATATGCTTTTTTCCGTGGTCATAGATGAGATGATTGATCACCTCACGCAATCCCTGGGTACTATCAATGATCAGAGATGGAAATCCCGGGAATTCTGACTCCAGAGTAAGAATCGGGATATCCTTAAATCGATTTAAGAAGGCAATGTTGTCTGCATCATCCAAAAAGGAACCAATCGTACCAATGGAAATGATCAATGCATCAATAGACTCCGGTCTTGCATAATAAAATACGGAATTATACTGATGATCATATTTTGAATTGGCAGGATCATTATAGGCAGCATTAATATACATACCGGGAAAGATTACCAGATTGACATCTAATTCCTTTGCTGCATAATCAACACCCTTACAAATGTCATATGCATAATCATTATCTAAATGACAGATAAATAACCCAATGGTCAGCCGCTTTTTAGACATAGGTTTACCTCCTCAAAATGCTTATCACTTTCATTTTACTATACTTCCATCTTAAAAATATGAACAAATTGAAAAATATGGGAGAGAAATGTGAACAAATTGTAAAATGATTCCATAAAAGAAGTGAGGGGAAATGGCAGAAAACAAAGTCATATTGCTTTACAAATTCTGTTTCTTACTCTATAATAAACGGGAAAAAGACTGATGGAAGAGAATAGCAGGTACAGAAATCAGAAACGAGTTTATATTACAGGAGGAGACGATCATGGACTATAAAAATGCCGGCGTAGACATTGAAGCAGGTTATAGATCTGTAGAATTGATGAAGGAGCATATTGCAAAGACGATGAGGCCGGAGGTATTAACCAATATAGGAGGCTTTTCAGGTGCATTTTCCATGGAAGCATTTAAGAACATGGAGAAGCCTACCCTGGTTTCCGGAACAGATGGGGTCGGAACGAAGTTAAAACTGGCATTTATCATGAATCAGCACAATACGATCGGTATTGATTGTGTGGCAATGTGTGTCAATGACATTGCATGCGCAGGTGGTGAACCCCTGTTTTTCCTCGATTATATAGCATGTGGTAAGAACTATCCGGAAAAAATTGCAGCGATCGTCAGTGGTGTGGCAGAAGGCTGTGCCCAGTCCGGCGCTGCCCTGATCGGTGGAGAGACTGCCGAAATGCCGGGTTTTTATCCGACGGAGGAGTATGATCTGGCAGGCTTTGCTGTTGGTGTAGTGGATGAGAAGGATCTGATTACCGGAGCGGATATAAAAACCGGAGATGTTCTGATCGGCATTGCTTCCAGTGGTGTTCACAGTAACGGATTCTCACTGGTCCGCAAGGTCTTCGAGATGACGGAAGATGCACTGGGTACATATTATGATGAATTAGGCAGGACTCTGGGAGAAGCATTGCTGGAACCGACAAAGATATATGTGAAGGCTTTGCGATCTGTAAAGCAGGCCGGAGTGGTGATCAAGGGCTGTAGTCATATTACCGGCGGCGGATTCTACGAGAACATCCCAAGGATGCTTCCGGAAGGAAAGAGGGCCAGGGTTCAGAAAGCTTCTTATCCGGTTCCTCCGATTTTTACTTTATTGCAAAAGACCGGAGCGATTGAGGAAAAGATGATGTATAACACCTATAACATGGGAATCGGTATGATGCTGGCTGTCGATGCTGCAGATGCAGATAAGACACTGGAAGCATTAAAGGCGGCAGGAGAAGCTGCTTATATTGTAGGACAGGTAGAAGACGGAGAAAAAGGAGTAGATCTATGCTAAGGCTGGCGGTACTGGTTTCCGGCGGCGGAACGAATCTGCAGGCGATTATTGACCGGGTGGCAGACGGAAGCATTACGAATACAGAGATTGCAGTCGTGATCAGTAATAATCATGGCGTAAAGGCACTGGAGCGTGCAGAACATGCGGGGATTCCGGCAGTGTGCGTATCGCCAAAGGACTTTGAAGACCGCAGAGCGTTTAACCGGGCTTTGCTGGAAACCGTGAATTCTTATCAGGTGGATCTGATCGTATTGGCGGGATTCCTGGTAGTGATCCCGGAGGAAATGATCGATCAGTATGAAAACAGGATCATTAACATTCATCCCTCTCTGATTCCGTCGTTCTGCGGAACGGGGTATTATGGACTGAAGGTACATGAAGCAGCATTGGAACGGGGGGTAAAAGTCGTAGGTGCTACCGTTCATTTTGTAGACAAGGGAACCGATACCGGGCCGATCATTCTGCAAAGGGCAGTAGAGGTAAAGGAAGACGATACACCGGAACGATTGCAGCGGAGAGTGATGGAGGAGGCAGAGTGGAAGCTTTTGCCACAGGCAATTAATCTGATCGCAAATCACAGGGTTCAGGTTGTGAATGGCAGAACCCGGATACAATAACCGAAGGAGGAACAGACATGAAGGTATTAGTCGTAGGCGGCGGAGGAAGAGAACATGCAATCGTGCAGAAAGTAAGTGAAAGTCCAAAGGTGGAAAAGATTTACTGTGCACCGGGAAATGCGGGGATTGCAGAACTGGCAGAATGTGTGGATATTCCGGTAATGGAATTTGAGCGATTAGTGAGATTTGCAAAAGAGCAGGCAGTTGATCTGACGATCATCGGGCCGGATGATCCGCTGGTGGCTGGTATTGTAGATGCATTTGAAGCGACTGGCCTTCGGGTATTCGGACCCCGAAAGAATGCGGCGATCATTGAAGGCTCAAAAGCGTTTTCCAAGGATCTCATGAAAAAATATCATATTCCGACGGCTGCTTACGAAACATTTGACGATGCGGAAAAAGCACTTCAGTATCTGGAACGCAGTGCTGAATTTCCGATCGTTCTAAAAGCAGATGGCCTGGCACTGGGAAAAGGAGTATTGATCTGTAATACATTGGAGGAAGCGAAGGCAGGGGTAAAAACCATTATGCTGGACAAGCAGTTCGGTGATTCCGGGAATCGGATGGTAATAGAGGAATTTATGACCGGACGGGAGGTTTCGGTACTGGCATACTGCGACGGTACGCATATCAAACCTATGACCTCAGCGCAGGATCATAAGCGTGCCAAGGATGGTGACCAGGGACTGAATACCGGCGGCATGGGAACCTTTTCGCCAAGTCCGTTTTATACAGCGGAAATTGATGCCTTCTGTCAGAAGGAAATATATGAGAAGACTATGGCGGCCATGAAAGCAGAGGGTCGGGACTTTGTCGGAATCTTATTCTGCGGATTGATGATCACGGAACAGGGAACAAAGGTGCTGGAATACAATGCGCGGTTTGGTGATCCGGAGGCGCAGGTGGTTCTTCCGAGGATGAAAAATGATATTATTGAAGTGATTGAGGCTTGCATTGACGGAACATTGGATAAGATTGACTTGCAATTCGAAGACAATGCAGCGGTTTGTGTGGTACTGGCTTCGGATGGTTATCCTGTATCCTACGAAAAGGGCTTTGAGATAAAGGGATTGGAACAGTTTAAGGAACGGAATGGTTATTATGCATTTCATGCAGGAACCATACAGAAGGATGGTAAGGTATTAACCAATGGCGGGCGGGTGATCGGAATAACCGCCAAAGGGGATGACCTGAAGCAGGCAAGAAATCATGCATATCAGGCAACAGAATGGGTCAGCTTTGAGAATAAATACATGCGGCATGATATTGGAAAAGCCATTGATGAAGCATAGCGGATCCTTGCATTTATTATATTATTATATGGTTTATGGATAAGAGGCAGAAGGCATATCGTCTTCTGCCTGTATTTATGAAAAAAATGTGAAAATTGTTGGAAAAAGGGAAAAAATAATGTTTTCTCTTTTATTTTGTGGTACACTGTTATTATATATAGCACATTTTGTGGTTGACATAAGATTAAATGTAGGAGTGAATCCATTATGAAGATAAAAGGAAAACAGGCCCGAAGGATTCTTGCAATCAGTTTATGTCTCGTTCTGACATGGAATCTGCTTCAGACAACCGGTTTTATTCAGGACTTCTATACCGTCATGGCTGCGACGACGGCTCAGATTACACCCGGAATGACGAATGTGAACGTAAGGCAGGGGCCTTCGACTTCGGATCGGATTCTTACAAAGGTACAGGGAGGACAGGCACTGACGGTTCTGGATCAGCCGAACAGTCAGTGGTATCATGTGCAGTTCACCCAGGGGGGGACTGCGTATACCGGCTATGTTCATGCGGATTATGTAAGTATCATCAATACCGGCACGCCGGATCCGGGTCCGTCCGGTGATTCGGATTTTGAATCATATCTGTCAGCACAGGGCTTTCCGGAAACCTATAAACCATATTTAAGGAGTCTTCATGCAAAGCATCCGGAATGGAAATTTGTTGCGATGCAGACGGGGTTAGACTGGAACACGGTAATTGAGAATGAACGGAATAAGCCGGGACAGATCAAGAATCTGATCTGGACTTCGGGTTCTGCGCCTCATTACAACTGGCGGGAAACAGAGGTTGGTTACAGCTGGGTTGCTGATACCTGGTATCCATATGATGGTACGAACTGGTTTGCAGCATCCAGGGATATAGTTGCTTATTATATGGATCCGAGGGGGTATCTGGATGAAACCTATATTTTTGCATTTGAGCAGTTATCTTACGATCCGGCAATTCATAACCAGGCTGGTGTAGAAGCAATCCTGGCCGGAACCTTTATGGCGAATGCCTGCCCTGTAAATGATAACAGAACCTATTCGGCCATATTAATGGAAGCGGCAGCAGCTTATAATGTAAGTCCCTACCATCTTGCTTCCCGCATGCGTCAGGAGATGGGAACAACGGCCGGTGTAAATGCAACTGGTACCAGTCCGAATTATCCGGGAATCTTTAATTTCTTTAACGTAGGTTCTGTGGATTCCGCCGGCGGTGGTGCAGTGAACAAGGGGCTTGCCTGGGCATCTATCAGTGGAAGCTATGGCAGACCATGGAATTCCGCCTATAAAGCGATCATGGGAGGTTCTCAATTTATCGGGAGCTCTTATATTAATCGGGGTCAGGACACTTTATATACACAAAAATTTAATGTGACAAGTACCGGAACATATGGTCATCAGTATATGACAAATGTTCAGGCTCCTTCCACAGAGTCATCTTCTATCTGCCGGGCATATAAGGCAAATGGACTGATCAATTCTGCGCTGGTATTTAAAATACCGGTTTATCTGAATATGCCGGAAGGAACAGCCGGAAAGCCGGCGGACTCCGGCAGCCCGAATAACTGGCTGAGAAGTCTGGAGGTAAGCGGTTATGCGCTGACACCATCCTTTGACGGAGGGGTTATTGAATATTCGCTGATCGTTGGAAATGAGACAGGAAGTGTCAATGTGACAGCTGCGGCAGTAAATGGCAATGCCAGGATCCAGGGGACAGGGACAATTTCGCTTTCCGTGGGAACAAACCGGATTCCGATTACCGTAACGGCACAGAATGGAAGCATAAGGACGTATAATCTGACGATTGTTCGGAAAGACAGCGGTGGTGGCGTTCCGGGAGTGACTACTAAATTCCACATAGAAGGAAACCGGTTATCTGGAATTGGCGCCGGTATGAATGCAGATGCTGTTGCTGCCGGGATTACCGGAGGTAATGTTACCGTATATCATTCGGATGGAACAACGATCAATGCAGGAACAGTAGGTACCGGAAATATTGTAACTGTATCAGATGGTACATCCACCGTCTCGTATACAGTAATTATCTATGGCGATGTATTGGGAAATGGCTCTATCGGAGTCGGTGATTTAGTTGTTACAAAGAAATCGTTGCTGGGTTTGGGACAGTTAAGCAGTGCTCAGACGACTGCAGCAGATGTAGACCGGGATGGAGATGTAACCATCCGGGATCTGGTAATGATAAAGAAACATATTTTAGGACAGCAAAGCTTATTACAGTAACAGGAAAAAGGAGAATCTTATGAAGGCAAAAAGAATTACGGTGTTTGGATTGATCTGTCTGCTGGCAGCAGGTTTGTTGTTTGGTCATGTACAGGATGTATATGCAGGTTCAGCGACGGTTTCGGTCAGCGCCTCTGCATCCAGTGTTACTACGGGAAGTACGGTAACAGTAACAGTTGGAATATCTGCTGATGAACCGGTGGGGTATGGTGTGGCAATTTCCTATGACGCATCAATCCTGGAATATCAGGGAGGCGGTGACAATGGAGGCGGTGGTACGGTTACCATATTAAATGAAGGCGACGGTTCATCTTCCTCCTTTTCAAGAACACTGACATTTAAAGCTGTTGGTAATGGCAGTACCACGGTGTCCACGTCTGCATTTGCCGGAGGCTTGTTTGGATATAATACCGGAGATATGGCAGTTACCTATGGCTCCGCCAGTATTACAGTTTCTGCGCCTCAGCAGAGTACAGAAGGAAATGGAGGCGGGAGCGGCAACGGGAATGGAGGTGGCGAAGGAAATGGGAATACTTCTGCGCCGCCAAGTGGTTCCGGTGATAATCTGTTAAAGAGTCTGGAGATTTCCCCGGGAACATTAAGCCCGGCATTTCAGTCTTCCGTTACTTCTTACACGGTTCAACTGCCGGAAGATACCAAATCTATCGTTGTAAGTGCAGTCCCGAATGACAGCAAGGCAAAGGTTACGGTATCTCATAATAATGATCTGGAGCCGGGGGCCAATAAGACTTATATTGTTGTAACTGCAGAAAATGGCACACAGAGGACTTATGTTTTGAATATTAACTGCGGCGAAGTGCCGGATGAGGATGAGGAGGGAGATATTTCTTCCGTACAGATCAATGGTACTGCGTATACGTTTGCCACAGAGGAGCAACTGGCAGAGGCAGAATCACCAGAGGGCTTCGAAGCAGGAGAAGAGGAGTACGAGGGAAAGAAGATTACAGTATATACATCTCCCAACCGTCTGCTTCAGATCGTATATCTGATGGATGGAGAAGGAAACGGGCAATGGTTTGTCTACAAAAAGGATCAGAAGTCTTTCCTCCCGTACAAAGAGTATCAGGCGGCTGCCAATCGCTATATAATATTGGAACCGGAGGAAGGCGTTGCCATTCCCACAGGTTATACTGCTGTGGAACTGGAAATCCAGGGGCAGAAGGTAACTGCATATGCAAAGAATGAACAGACAGAAATTGTATTGATCTATGCCATGAAACCGGATGGAGAACCGGCCTTCTATTTGTATGACAGTATTGAGGATACATTCATGCGTTATATTGAACCGGAAGATACCGTACAGGAGCTGGTTACTACAGAGGAGGCAACAGAAGCACCAGTGGTGACGGAGAATGAGAAGCTTCAGAATTTCAGGATCCTGCTCTATATCCTTTGCGGATTATCACTGATTCTGGCAGGTATGCTGGCCGGGGTTATTGTTTATTTTAAGAAAACCGTGAATCAGGCAGAAGCAGGAAGTGACTTTGTAGATTATGACATTCCGAAGGAAGAACTATTGTCCGGGAATGATGAGAACCGGTCCGGACAAACGGAAGAAGACAATTAGTAACGGTATATGAGCATGACTGCCAGCAGAAATGGAATGCTGGCAGTTTTTTGAAGCCGGTTTCCGGCATCTTGGGGGTTTCTGGATAATACTTATTCCGGCTTGACAGGTCATTCCTTTTGTTATAGCATGTGTATAACAAAGGATAAATGAGGTGATGCTATGGTAATTGAAATTGATTTTAATAGTGATGAAGCCTTATACATACAACTACGGAACCAGATCATTATGGGGATAGCAAAGGATACATTAAAGGATGGGGAATCCTTGCCATCCGTACGTCAGATGGCGAATATGCTGGGCGTAAATATGCATACAGTGAATAAAGCATATGCACTGCTTCGCCAGGATGGCTATGTAAAGCTGGATCGCAGGAATGGAGCAGTCATTTCTGTTAGCCTGGAGAATCGTAGTATTCATATGGAAAGCATTCATTCTGATATGCAGATGATCGTTGCGCAGGCAATCTGTAAAGAGATTACTTTGGCGGAAATGCAGGAACTGGTACAGCAGATGTATGATACATTTGGAGCCGACAGGCTGGGATCAGGTGAATAGAAGGATATTTTAAGTAGTGACATTATAATACAGGAGGCATAAGAATGGGTGATCAATATACCAGAGCTGCTCAGATTTCCATACAGGAAGCGGCAAAGGCGGCAAGAAAGTTGAAGCATGACTGCATTGGCAGCGAACATTTATTGCTGGGAATTTTAGAAGAGGCAGACAATGTGGCAGCTAAGGTGCTGGAAAACAATGGAATTCAGAAGGAACGGATTGAAAAACTGATAGAGAACAGTATTGCCGGAAACGGGACGATTGCAACAAGGAGCCAGTATAAGTATACGGTTATGTATAACAGAGTGATGGAGCAGAGTAAGGCGGAGGCGATCCGTACCAGATCTGCCCTCATCGGAACAGAGCATCTGATGCTGGCAATGATTAAGATACCTGAGTGTATCGCCATGAAGATATTAACCAGTATTGGTATGGATATTCAGAAGCTGTATATTGATATACGGGTAGCAATGGGAACGGATCAGTCAGTTGCCCGAAACGAATATATGGGAAATAAAGGAAAGAAAAAGGCAAAGTCGTCCACACCAATGCTGGAAAAATACAGCCGGGATCTTACAAAACAAGCCAGAGAAGGAATGCTGGATCCGGTGGTGGGAAGGACCGGAGAGATTCAGAGAGTCATTCAGATCCTAAGCCGGCGTATGAAAAACAATCCCTGTCTGGTTGGAGAACCGGGTGTAGGAAAAACTGCGATAGTAGAAGGGCTGGCAAGCATGATCGCAACCGGAACAGTGCCGGGTACGATTAAGGATAAACGTCTGCTTTCCCTGGATTTATCTGGTATGGTAGCAGGTTCTAAATATCGGGGTGAGTTTGAGGAACGTATTAAACGGATTATTGAGGAAGTCATACAGGATGGAAATGTAATCTTATTTGTGGATGAACTTCACACCCTGATCGGTGCCGGCGGTGCGGAGGGTGCCATTGATGCATCCAATATATTAAAACCGGCTCTTTCCCGGGGAGAGATCCAGATGATCGGTGCTACCACCACGGCAGAATTTCGAAAGTATATAGAAAAGGATGCTGCTCTGGAGCGGCGATTCCAGCCTGTAAATGTAGAAGAACCGACAAAAGAGGAAACAATCGATATTTTAAAGGGACTTCGCCATTGTTACGAGGAACATCATGGAATCCAGATTGAGGATACTGCAGTGGAAGCGGCAGTTACTCTGTCTGAGCGTTATATTAATGATCGTTATCTGCCGGATAAGGCAATCGATCTGATCGATGAAGCCTGTTCCAGAAAGCGTCTTTCTTCCCTGCATCAGTCCCCGCGCTCTCAGGAGCTGGAGACAGAACTCCGGAAAACGTATGATCAGCTTGAAGCATGTCTGCTGGAAGAGGAATTTGAAAAAGCAGCGACGCTGAAGCAGAATATCGCTGATTTGAAAAAAAAGCAGGAACGATTAAGAAAACGTGAGGAAAAGCAGCAGAAACAAGATATATGTTCCATTAATGATCGCGATATCTCAGAGGTAGTCTCTGCCTGGACGAAAATCCCGCTAAGCCGGTTAGAGGAGGAAGAGACCCAGCGGTTAAAAGCATTGGCTCAGACATTGCATCAGCGGGTGATCGGACAGAATGAAGCGGTTGAGGCAGTGGCAAAGGCAATCCGCCGGGGAAGAGTAGGTCTGAAGGATCCAAACAGGCCGATCGGCTCCTTTCTATTCCTGGGGCCTACCGGTGTAGGAAAGACTGAGTTATCAAAGGCTCTCGCAGAGGCTATGTTTGGTGACGAGAATGCTCTGATCCGTGTTGATATGTCGGAGTACATGGAAAAGCATAGTGTATCCAAACTGATCGGTTCGCCTCCAGGCTATGTTGGCTTTGAGGAAGGTGGTCAGTTGAGTGAAAAGGTTCGCAGGAATCCTTATTCTGTCATTCTGTTTGATGAAGTTGAGAAAGCGGATGGTGATATTTTTAATGTGCTGCTGCAGGTGCTGGATGACGGACATATTACGGATTCCCAGGGCAGAAAGGTAGATTTTAAAAATACGATCATTATCATGACATCAAATGCAGGTGCAGGACGTATCATGGAGCCGAAGCTGCTTGGTTTCTCCGGGCATACAGATGAGGAGCAGGATCATGAGAAAATGAAGAGCGGTGTAATGGAAGAAGTAAAACGGATTTTTAAGCCGGAATTCATTAACCGGATTGATGATATTATTGTATTCCATGCATTACAGGAGAGTGAGATTCACCAGATTGTTGAACTTTTGCTCAGACAGTTGAGCAGCCGTATAAAAAAGCAGTTAAATATTACTTTGCGATATGATATCCATGTGAAAAATTATATATTTGATAAGGGATATGATAAAAAATATGGAGCAAGGCCACTGCGAAGGGCGATTCAGTCTCAGGTTGAGGATGGATTGGCAGAGGCAATATTAAATGGTGAAGTAAAGAATGGTGATGTAGTGCGCGTTACAGTAAGAAAGGATCAGCTTCATTTCCAGGCAAAAGAATTGGCTAGCCAAAAGTGATAGAATATGGTATGATAACACATATAGGATAGAGAGAAATGGACGAGAACAACTGAAACGAACGTTGATGAAAGCAGTATATTTACGGTTACAGCAATATATTTAGGAGGATAAAAGAATGTCAGTAATTAATGAATTGATTCGCACAGAGGAGGGGGGAAGTTTAAGTTTTGGTAATATAGAATTGCCCGCAAAGGCAAAACTGGATGGTTATGAGTATAATGGTGATGTATATAAGATCAAAACCTTTAAGGAAATCACCAAGCTGGAAAAGAATGGAACCATGGTCTATGAATCTGTGCCGGGTACAGTGGTGCACGATCTTAAGATTACGGACCGGGAAGTAACTTTTGGTGTGGAGGGGAACGAAGATGCCCAGATCACGCTGGAGTTAGAGGCTGGTAAGGAATATAAGATTTACGTAGATAATACCAATCTTGGAAAGATGAAGACAAATCTGGGCGGTAAATTAAGTTTTAGTGTGGAATTGACACCGAACGAGACTGCACATGTGAAAATTGATAAATTATAAGAGGTAACAAATGGCAAAAACAAAACAGGTGTTTTTTTGCCAGGAATGTGGTTTTGAATCGGCCAAGTGGATGGGGCAGTGTCCCGGCTGCAAGGCATGGAATACGTTTGTTGAAGAACGGGTTGTGACAGGCACCAGGAAGTCTGCAGCAAAAGCTGCGTCCTCGGTGCCTGCCAGTATTTTAGAAGTCACTACTGGCAAGGAGATACGAATCGGAACAGGAATGAAGGAATTGGATCGGGTACTGGGAGGCGGGATTGTAAAAGGCTCCCTTGTATTGATCGGCGGTGATCCCGGTATCGGAAAATCTACCATATTATTGCAGGTATGTCGCAGACTTACTGCTGACGGACATAAGGTGTTGTATGTATCAGGGGAAGAGTCTATGCAGCAGATTAAGATGCGGGCCGAGCGGTTGGGAGAGTTTCAGCGGGATATGTATCTGCATTGTGAAACAGATATGAATGTAATAGAGAATGCGATTGAGCAGGTAGGGCCGGAGGTGGTTGTCATTGATTCGGTTCAGACAATGGCGCTGGAAGAGGTTTCTTCGGCAGCAGGAAGTGTATCCCAGGTGAGAGAGGTGACCAATCGGCTTATGCAGCTGGCGAAACAGAAGAACGTTGCGATTTTCCTGGTGGGACATGTTACAAAAGAGGGAACAGTAGCCGGGCCCAGAACTTTAGAGCATATGGTAGATACCGTATTGTATTTTGAAGGGGAACGAAGTTCCGTTTATCGTATCCTGCGCGGAGTAAAAAACCGCTTTGGGGCTACCAATGAAATTGGTGTATTTGAAATGAAGAATAATGGCCTGTCTGAAGTTATGAATCCATCTGAAGTCATGCTGGAAGGGCGGCCGGTGGATGCTTCCGGTTCTACAGTAGTCTGTTCTATGGAGGGGACACGTCCTCTTCTGATCGAGATTCAGGCGCTGGTAGCACAGACTAACTTTCAGATGCCTAGACGGACGACAGTGGGGATTGATTTTAACCGGGTAAATCTGTTAATGGCAGTTCTGGAAAAACGTGCCGGTATTCATTTGGGAAGCTGTGATGCCTATGTAAATCTGACTGGTGGAATTCGATTGTCAGAGCCGGCGATTGACCTGGGAATTGTATTGGCATTAGTATCCAGTTATCGGAATCGTCCGGTTGATGAACATACGATCATATTTGGCGAGGTGGGTCTGACTGGTGAAGTCCGGGGGGTCGGTATGGCAGAGCAGCGGGCAAAGGAAGCAGCAAAATTAGGATTTACGACCTGTATTCTGCCCGCTTCAAATGCAGCGAATATTTCCACGATACATGGGATGCGATTGATTGGCGTATCCAATGTAAAAGAGGCCATAGATCTGATTTAAATATAGGTTGTTCATCCTCTTTGTATAAATATTGCAGTGTTTTATCAGGTTGGGAGATCTCTTTCATCTGTGGATAAGATGAATGAAATTGTGGAAAACCCGGAGTCAAAATGTGGATATGTGTATTGGTATGTCGGTTTTGTGGATAAGTTGTCAATAATTGTGTATACAATAAAAACAAATTAAAAGAATAAACTTTCTTTTAATTTTCCCCTTGACTTATAAAAAGACGGGTGTTATTATAAGGTACGTTGGTGCGGTAAAAGCGCCGGCAAATCAAATGAACCATGATAATCAAACAATAAGACAACCCTGAAAATTCAAAAGAATTTCAGAA
>CAJULG010000009.1:0-44244 GCA_910587045.1 uncultured Lachnospiraceae bacterium
GCAGCACCACCCTGATCACCGATGAAAGCGGACAGGTCATAAAGACCTTTGAATATAATCCATATGGAGAGCTTTTAGACGGAGAGATTGGGACATACCGCTTCCTGTTCAACGGAGAATACGGAGTCGTCACCGATGCAAACGGTCTGTACTATATGCGGGCGAGGTACTATAACGTCGATATTAAACGCTTCATGAACCAGGACGTGATCGTGGGGAGCGTGGAGAACAGCCCGAGCCTGAACCGGTATGCTTATGTAGAAGGGAATCCGGTGAACTATCTCGATCCGTTTGGGTTGGAGAAATTTATTGATACAACATTACTGCATGAATTGTTAAGTGACTGGGGTAATGATTTGATGTCGGTAAATATATTAGCAGTACTGGCTACGCTTCTTTATCCACCATCAATAGAACTTACATTACCATTATTATATGCGACTGGAATAATAGGTCAAATAATATCAGCCTTTGATATGATACTTTATGCTGTTGATTTTACTCAAGCAGATAGTTATGAGGAAAAGTTAGAAGCATTTTCGGGATTTATGTGGTCTTTAGCATCAGTACTTTTGAGTTATGTGAAATTTAATGATGAAGCATTGGATTTTCTTTACAATGGGAGAGATCCGTTTGTTGAATTGATTAAATGGTTAACTGATTTACTCAAGAAAGATTTTATGGAGGAAAGGAATGAATAGATATTTTATTTTCAAGAAAAAAAGTATATTCCAAACATCTAATCGTTTATTTATAATTCATGCTTTTTTAATTAATTGTATATTAGTTGGTGTATTAATTGTATTATATATCCGAGATAAAAATGATATTTATGGGTTCTTTTTGTTTGGAATGGTTCTTGCAATTATGGGAGTGGCATTTATTATTGCTCTTATATTGGCAATAAAAGATGCGAGAAATTATAATTACTTGTTGAAAGATGGGAAAATGGTAAAAGGAAGGATTATATCTAGCGGAATACCAAGTATCGCCGGAGTCAAGGTAAAGGCATCATATTTTGATAATGAGACTCAAAAAGAATATGTCTACGTTTCAGGAACACCAAAGTTGATGGAGCCGAATCGAATGCGATATTATGTTCGGACATATCCGGAAATAGATATATTGATTGATGAAAACAATAAGAAAAACGGAGTAATTTTGATTGATAAGTATTATATTGAAATGCAGAACGAACATGGAGATGAGCCATATCAATTAAATAATATGTTTAAATATTGATCTAAATATAAGCTAATGGAAAAATCAGAAAGTACTCAACTTGATCGTAAGCATTATTTATAAAACGAAGGAAAAGGTGAAAACATGAAAATAAATAATATGAACGAATATGTTAACTGGTTTTTAATATGGGCGATCGGTTGTACAGGGTGTAACATATTTTTCTTCATTGTTCTGTATCAATTTGAGGAACTAAAAATGATACAAGCTGGATTACTGGGGTTGGCGGTATTATGGTGGATTATTTTTCTGCGTCTATACATAAGGGATAGGGATACTTTATTAAATGCTCAAAAGATGGAAGGCGTAATTATCGGAGAGTCATTTCAGGTAGTATTTTTAGGGAAAAGTGAATTAATTGTTCGCGCAAAGGTGATTTCTGATGATGGTCAGGTATTTCATTCATATACGGGCATTTATCTTTTGGATTTTATTAAGGCCCAAAAAGAAAAAATTCACTTTCCCTGTACGATCATAAGAAATAAAAAAAGGAAGAAGTGCGCTATTATCTATTTTAGAGACGCAGTATATCATACGGAGCAGGGAATTATGAATAGTAAGATGAGAATGTGATCCATTGGTGAATTGTCGGATAGATTTGAGTTATGTGAATTTCAATATTGATAGTGGAAGGATTTTACAGATTGATATGGTGGAGGAAGAGTGATGAATAATTTTTCAATGTTAAAAAGGAAGAATATATTTCAGGCATCCAATCGTAATTTCTTGATATCGTCATTCACTATTACTTGCATATTGATAGTAATGGTACTGATTTTGGTGATATATCTAAAAGAGAGCGAAGATATTTGGATATTTTTTTGGGGGACACTCCTGTTGGCCTGGGGGAGTGCTTTTATTATTGCCATGATTATAGCAATTAAGGAAACAAGAAAATATAATTATTTGTTAAGATGTGGAAAGAGAGTTGAGGGAACAATTATTTCTTATTCAACTCACATCCAGGATGGAGTTACGGTAAGGGCAGGATATTATGATGAAATAGCAGGCAGGGAATATGTATATGCATCAAAGTCGCCAACGGTAATTCTATTTAATATGCGTTATTATGTACAAAAGGATCCATCTATTAATTTACTGATTGATGAAAAGGATATGAGAAATGGCGTGGTACTTATTGATGAATATTATAATGAAAAGCAGGAGAAATATGGAGATAAACCATATCATTTAGAAAAACTATTCAGACGATAAATCAATGGTTATTTTGAATCGAATTGGAGAATGACAATATGAAAAGCAATAGAGATAGCTGCTAAAGGATTAATTGGTAACATTTATACAATGGAAATGGTTTAACCGCGCGGAGTAGATTTATGCTATATGATGATTACAAATATAAAAAAATATGGAATTCATATTATATTGTTCCTACAGTGATTTGGTTCTTTTTTACAGTGATTTTTACTTTGGCACTAATATACGAGCTTAGAATAGATAGTTCTTTAAAATCAAGTATATTTATTCGGTTTTTAATAATTATAGGAGGATTATTTCTGCTTAACTTGATTTTATGTATAAGAGAAATAACACACTATAATTATTTAATAGATAATGGAATCATTATTACAGGTAAAATACTTTCAGCAGGTACACATCTTCGTGGAACGAAAATGAAGGCTAGTTATATAGATGAAAGAACAAAACAGCAATACAAATGTATTACAACGACGACGTTCAGCATGGATCCAATAAGGTTACAACAATTCATTGAAAATTTTCCGGATGAAGCTAGAATCATGGTGGATCCGAAAAATTATAGGAGAGCTGCTATATTAGTACACGATTATTGTACAAGGATGTTATCTGAACATGAAAAGGATAAATTAGCACAGCCGTCATTTATCAATAACCTATGCTCCAGATGCAAATGATAAGGCGGCTGGAACCACAGCATGTTCCCGCTGTATAACCGCTATTATCTCTTTCACCAAAGTTGACGGGGAATAGCTGGAGAAAATGAGTATAATATTTGTGTTTTATGAATCAGGATATGGTTATGGAAAGTATTAAATCAATATTGAGTTTTTTGATAAATACAAACAGAGGAATTATATATGAAAAAATTGTACGAATATGTTTCATTTGATATGGCAGTTTTATTTACTGTTCCAGGAATAATGTGTTTAATTGATGTCTTTCGAGAAGAAATGATGTTTGATATAGTAGTTTTGATTGTATGTTGTATAGCAGTGGTAAGCTGGCTGGTCTTTGCTGTTATTTATTGGAGAGTCCGACGACTAAAAAAGAATCCCGTATATATTCATGGAGAATTAGTACCGGAATTAGTTCGTGTGATTCCATTTTTTCGAGAGTATATCATAAAGGCCACCATAACACATTTTGATCCTCAAACAGGAAAAACAACGTTATATAAAGGAATTGCTATGGGTGTCTGGCGGCAATATCAGGCATTAAGAAACGGAGAACATATCCTGGTCAGAGTTGTTTATGATGAAAAGCATCCTCGTACATATCAGGTATTGCTTGAGGAAGCGTTAAAAAATGTAAATATACTTTGAGAAAATATCATAATGGTAACGATAATCCCGATTATCCGTTATCTTATGTTGTGTGCCGGTAAAATAATTTACATAAACAGAAAACAATGCGACAGGGAGTAAATACTATGTCCAGAAACTATTTTTCACATAAAAAAATATGGAATGCATCCAATCTTGTATTACTACTATTTTTTCTGGTATTTGCACTTCTTATTTTAGTAGTTTTGATCCATTCCATCCATATTGGAGATTCAGCTGGTAATCTTACGATAGATATTGTCTATGAGTTAATCCTGTGGGGAGGCTTTTTCATGGCACTCATTTTTGCTGTTCGTGAGATATGGAAGTATAATTACTTAGTGGATAATGGGTTAATAGTAACAGGCAAAGTCGTTTCGGCAGGAACCAGGATCTTTAACACTACAATGGTCGCAGTCTATTTTGATGAAAAGACCCAGCGACAATATAAATATGTTACAGGTACCCAGTTCAGTATGGATGCAGTGAGATTACAACAATACATAGAAAGTTATCCAGAGGGTGTTAAAATTATGATAGATCCCCGGAATTATAAAAGAGGAGTGATTCTGATCGAGGAGTATTGTGACAGGATGGCAGAAGAACATAAAGCAGAAACGCTGTCACTGCCATCGTTTTATCAACATTTTGCCGGTGATAACCCCCAAAAGAAAAGAAAACACTAGAAGATTCAACCCTTACTGATATTTGCAGTAATAGAAAGAAGGTTGTAGATATGGAATTCACATATCAATTCTTATATCAATTAAGGCATAAGAAATGGTATCAGACAGAATTTTTTAACCCCTTAATAATGCTATCGGGGTTATATATAATAGTAACAGGAATACTTTTTCTGATTCGTTTTGCCATTTGCTTTCGATATGATGGATTGGAAAAAGTAACCCTGATATGCATTGCTGGAGTTCTATGCTTATTACTGCTGCCGATCGGGATTGTATTTGGCTACGCTGTAAAAGAAAAAAATATATACAACAGAATACTGGACGATGGGAAAGTTATGGAAGGGAAAATAGAAGGATTTTTTAATTCCGGAAATGGATTCACATATCGCATAAGTCTGGAAGATCCGGAGACAGGAAAAAAGTATCATTACAATCAGCTATGTAAGGATTTTCAAAATTCAAAACTTGCTTTAACTTATATGAAAGAAGATAAGAAGATTTATATTCTTGTGGATAAAAATAACTATAGAAAAGGCTATGTTTTTTATGATGAATATTTTTACAGGCAGAGTCAGAAAGGTTACTTTGAGAGAAAGGAACGATGGGATGGTTCCTTTCAGGCCCATCCTGTAGCAACTGAAAATATTAAGAAAGATTCCGATGAAATTATAGTAGAAGGAAGAGTGTTGAAAGATACATTACATGTAGATATTAGTTGTTATCACTCATTTTTTGCAACATACGCATTGACCGTTGATGTAGCATATTTTGATCCGGAGGAAAGTAAAGTACATATTTTTAAAGGAAAATCAAACGTTGCATCCGCTGTATACTTTAATTTACTTCGAAATAAGGAAGAGCTGAAGGTCAAAGTAAAGTATAATAAAGCAGATGAAAAGCAATATACAGTTTATTTGGATGAGGTATTGGAGAATCTATAGAATACGTTGAGGAGCAAAAGAAAGGAAGAAGAGAGTATAATGACCTGATTGATACAGGTATAGTATTAAAGGCTAAGGTAAACCGGATTGTAATTCAGAGCGTGCCAAATCATTTTTCGGCATATTATACAGTATTTAATGAACGAAAATATATAGAAGACCACCCATTTATTAATGTATTAGTAAGGAAGGATGATTATAAGAGGGGTTATATATTGATGAAGGAATATTTTGAAGAGCCTTGACTGCTTGCTGTGAATTTCAGAATCCCCCCTGCAAACTCCATCTTGCCAACCAGGATGCACTATGATAGAATGTTACACGTTGTAAAGCGGTAGAAATAAGCATTAATATAAAGAAAGAAGGCAATTTATGAGAATCGCAAGAGAGGACATTCGGAATGTTGCAATTATTGCCCATGTAGATCATGGCAAGACAACGCTGGTAGACGAATTACTGAAGCAGAGTGGAGTATTCCGTGAAAATCAGGAGGTTGCAGAGCGCGTCATGGACTCCAATGACATAGAACGGGAACGGGGAATCACCATCCTTTCAAAGAATACTGCGGTTATGTACGGAGAGACCAAGATCAATATTATCGACACGCCGGGACATGCAGATTTCGGCGGGGAGGTAGAACGTGTTCTCAAGATGGTCAATGGAGTAATACTGGTGGTAGATGCCTTTGAAGGAGCCATGCCCCAGACCAAATTTGTATTAAAGAAAGCACTGGAGCTGGATTTAAGTGTGATCGTATGCATCAATAAGATCGACCGTCCGGAGGCAAGGCCGGATGAAGTGGTCGATGAAGTATTAGAGCTTTTAATGGATCTGGATGCAAGCGAAGCGCAGTTAGACTGTCCGTTTATCTATGCATCCGCCAAGACGGGTATGGCAAGCTTGGAGCCGGATCAGCCGGGAACCGATATGAAGCCGCTGTTCGATGCCATCATCAACCATATTCCGGCGCCGGAAGGAGATCCGGAGGCTCCGACGCAGGTATTGATCAGTACCATTGATTATAATGAATATGTAGGACGGATCGGTGTAGGAAAGGTGGATAACGGATCCCTGAAGCTGAATCAGGAGGTAATGGTTGTTAACCACCACGATCCGGACAAGCACCAGAAGGTAAAGATCGGCAAGCTGTATGAATTCGACGGACTGAATAAGGTAGAGGTAAATGAGGCCGGGATTGGTGCCATCGTTGCGATTTCCGGGATTACAGACATCCATATCGGAGATACCCTCTGCTCGCCGGAGGCTCCGGCTCCGATTCCATTCCAGAAGATATCAGAGCCGACGATCTCCATGCACTTTCTGGTAAACGATTCTCCGTTGGCAGGAAAGGAAGGAAAGTTCGTAACCTCCCGTCACCTGCGCGACCGCCTGTTCCGGGAATTGAATACGGATGTCAGCCTGCGGGTAGAGGAAACCGATACCACAGAGGCATATAAGGTATCCGGAAGAGGAGAGCTTCATTTATCTGTCCTGATTGAGAATATGCGTCGGGAAGGCTTTGAATTTGCCGTCAGCAAGGCAGAGGTGATCTATAAGACAGATGAACGGGGGAAGAAGCTGGAACCGATGGAGATCGCGGTTGTGGATGTGCCGGAGGAATTTTCCGGTACCGTTATCAATATGCTGACACAGCGGAAGGGAGAATTACAGGGGATGGCGCCGATGTCCGATGGCAATATCCGGCTGGAATTCAATATCCCGTCCCGCGGATTGATCGGTTTTCGCAGTGAATTCATGACCTCCACCAAAGGAACCGGTGTGATCAACACCGTATTCGATGGCTATGGACCGTATAAAGGAGATATACAGTACCGGAACCAGGGCTCCCTGATCGCTTACGAAAGCGGAACCAGTATCACCTACGGTCTGTTCAATGCACAGGAGCGCGGTACGCTCTTCATTGGAGCAGGAGAAGCAGTCTATGGCGGTATGGTGGTCGGACAGAATGCCAAGACGGATGATATTGAGGTCAACGTATGCAAGACCAAGCATCTGACCAATACCCGTTCCTCCGGCTCCGATGACGCCCTGAAATTAGTCCCCCCAAGACAGTTAAGTCTGGAGCAGGCATTAGAATTCATAGATACTGACGAATTATTAGAGATTACGCCAAAAAGTCTGCGGATACGAAAAAAGATATTAGATCCGACCCTGCGGATGCGGGCAAAGCGGAATTCGCAGGCAAAATAAAAGAAAGTTCATAGAATCCATTTTGAGCCCCCGCTGTTTGCAGCGGGGGCTTTGCGTTCTACATCCTATTTTTTTAGCATTGCCTGCAACTCAGGAATGTCAAAGCTATAATGCTTCCCGCAGAAATGGCAGTTAACTTCAATCGGCTGATTCTCTGCGATCATTTCCTCGATATCCGTCCGGCCGATGCTCATCACTGCCCGGTAAACCCGTTCCCTGGAACAGTCACAACGATAAGCAGTCGGAATGTGATCCATGATACGGAGATCATATCCCTGGAATAACTGTTCCATCATATCCTCCGGTGTCATTCCTGCATCCAGCAGACTGGTGACAGAGGAGAAGTCCTTCAGACGTTCCTCTAATGCAGTGATCAGGGCGTCATCTGCAAAGGGCATAAGCTGAATGATAAACCCGCCGGCCTGCTTCACAGTATTGTTTCGTTCCATCAGAACCCCCAGTGCAACGGAGCTTGGCACCTGCTCACTGGTAGCGAAATAGTAGGTCAGATCCTCTGCGATCTCACCGGATACCAGATGGGTCTGTCCCACATAAGGCTCCTTCAGACCGATATCCTTGATGACGCTCAGGACACCCAGATCCAGTGCTCTGGCAACATCTAATTTCCCTTTGCTGTTCGCCGGAAGAATGACATTTGGATTTGTAACATAGCCTTTTACATTTGCCGCACCGTCTGCGGTAACGATCAATCCTTCAATGGGGCCGGAGCATTTGATCTGCAAAGTAGTCAGATCGCTTTCTGACTTGCTCATACTGCCCATCATGGCGCCGGCAGTCAGCAGACGACCCAGAGCGGCAGTCGCTACCGGGCTGGTATTATGAATCCCGCGGGCGGTCTCCGCCATTTCCTTTGTTGTTGCAGCGAAGAACCGCACCTGGTCATTGGCAGCGGTTCCCCGAATAATATAATCAGACATTCTGTATTTCCTTTCTCCACAATATAAATCATGAATTCTATGGGGTTTTCCCCTGTTCTCTTGCCACCACATGAATGCGGGTGCTGGTTTCTGTCGGCGGTTGCAGGGATAATTCATCATAGGCAGTAATATATTCCATGCCTGCCAGAGCCAGCGCCTGCCGGATCTCCTCCAGAGAATAAGCCCGCTGGTAATGCTCCTCCGAGAATTTCCGGAAGAGATCCGGCTGCTCCCGGACAAAAAGATGCAGGCCGTACTCATGAATCTTCGTATCTGCATCGTAATAATTTTCCCAGATAAAGCTCATTTCCTCCCGATCCTCGGCAATGGTATCCTCCCCGAGAATATCCCGGTAATAATACTCGGTATGGAAATCGAACAGGAAGCAGCCACCCGGATCCAGATAATTATTAACCAGACGGAATACTGTAACCAATTCGTCCGGTTCCGTCAGATAATTAATACTGTCACAAAAGCTGACAATGGCGCCTACGGTGCCATACAGTTCGAATTCCCGCATATCCTGAAGCAGATACAGGATATCAGAACCGGAAGCGGATTTCTTCTCCATGGCAATCTCCAGCATGTCCGGAGCATTATCAATCCCGATCATATCATAGCCGGCAGCCGCCAGAAGCTCGGTCAGAGTACCGGTGCCACAGCCAAGCTCGGCAACCAGGCCTCCGGTAATTCCGTATTGCTGTAGCAGCTGACAGAGATACCGGCACCCCTCCCGATAAGGAATATTATCCATAAGGTTATCATACACCTGGGCAAAGCTGGTATAAGCGTTCATGATGCCCCTCCCTTTTCTCAATCTTCCACTGATTATAGCCTGTAGAAGGAATGAATGTCAAATAGTTGTGAGAATGGACAGGATGTAGTATATTAATAATAGAAGGAGCGTATGTTACATGAAGATTCAGGATCTGAAAAAGGAGCGGTTAAATCTGCTTTTGCTGAAGAATACGGTTGTCATGCTGATTCCGGCAGTGATCGTATTCGTTGTTATATTTATATTGGTAAGGCAGTATCCTGTGATATATCAGATGACCTGCCATGACGTTGATACGCTGGAGGAAATGCAGGAATGGTACCAGAAAGGCTGCTATAACGTGAAGGTACGGATTCCCAGCATGAAATATACCGGCTTTGACTATTATGAAGACGGAAAGCGGACAGGTGCATATTACTATACCTTTGTAAAGAATGAATGCGTATTTCTATTAATGAAGACAAAGACCCCGGATCCGGTACTGGAAGGAAAGACGGTAAAAGGAAGGATTCTCGCGGATTCGATCAGCCTCACTGCCATGAAGAACGGATTTGCAAAGGAGCTGGGTCTGGATTATGACTCATTTGAAGCATTTGTTTACCCGTTGCTGCTAAGTGAAATAGATTATCCGTATCTGGAGAATTTTTTAATATGGACGGGCCTGATCCTGCCGTATATATCTGCTGCCATGGTAATTCTGCTGTCTGTAGTATGGACGATATTACCCTATCGGCATCCAAGCGTCCGGCAGTTAAGTGAATTTGGCGACCGGAGGCTGGTATATCAGGAAGTGAAGTCTCAATGCAAGAATCGTCTGATACAGCATAATTATAATTATTATATAACCGATGAGTATTTACTCGTCAGTAATCCGGCAACTACCGATTTTATAAGGATTGATTTTATCCGCTATATTTCCGGTCATATCGTCACAAGGCGAAACGGTACGCAGGTATATCGTCTTACAATGTCAAACCCGGAGAAAATGTTCTATGAGAAGGATTTTCGATCAGAGGCCTGTGCAGACGAGATCATGACTGTGCTTATGCGTCTGAATCCGAAAATTGATAACCGGACTATGAAAATATTCGATACCGGTCTGCAGGAGGATGCAGAAGCCCGAAAACCGGAAACGAATTCCACTGAAAGTAATGAAGAAGAAAGAAAGGATACGATCCCTCTGGAAAAAGAAGCAGCGGAATCCTCTGATATATAGATGTTTCTAACAATATATTCCGGTTGCATCATGTCTTTTATACAAAGAAAAGCGTCCGGTGCATTCCGTTCAGGAAAGCACCGGACGCTTCTGTAGTCAGAAGAAAAGGAAGGATCAGATGTTACCATCCAATGCTGCCTGTTCAGTTAACACGTCATCGTCTTCAGAAACATCGGATAATCCTTCATATTCAAAAGGAGTATCCGTATCTTCGGTAATGGTATCTTCCTTTGCAGCAAATGTAACTTCCTTTGGTTCCTCCGTCTTTGCGGATACGGCTTCCTTTACCGGCTCTGTTGTTTCCTCCGGACTGATCGCAATAGAAGTATACCCCCGGTTCGAGGTATCCTCTGTCTCTTCCACTTCATCATCAAAGAACTCTGCATCATCAAAGAAATCCTCATCCTTTGATCCAAGCACCTTGTCTGTCACAAAAGACTTGGCGGTATCTAATTTATCCTTTATCTCTGCTTTCTGAAAGAATTCTTTTATCTTATCCTTGTAGATATAGCATGCAGTTCCCACTGCTGCAATACCTGCAAAGACAGTTACGACCTTCATGAACGACCCAAACTTTTTACTCAAAATTCCATCTCTCCTTTGACTTTTTAATGTATTGTTTCACATATTGAATATTTTAATACGAAACGGGTGAAAAATCAATTATAATCTAACAGGAAATACCAGCATATACAAAATATGTAAAGCTGCCTTCATTGCCAAAAAGGAAAGCGTTGTGGTAGAATGAACGTATAAATGCGAATACAACTTATTGAGGTGAGCGTTTATACAGAATACAAACACAAAGAGCCGGCCGGCTGCGAAACAGACAAAAGAAGGTAATGGACAAAATGGAACATCAGGATACCCCGAATAAACTGAAAGCGTTATCCATAGTGCTGCTGATTTCAGCTATATGTCTGATCGGTATTATCTTCTATGCCGGTAACTGGGAATCCATAGCACAGATTAACTGGAAAGAACGGATACAGCAGATTTCGGAAGCGGTAAAGGAGCGGATCGCACCGGGGCCGGAGATGATCGAGGCCGGGTATGAAGCAGTGGATATGTCCCATTCCATGCCGGTATTTATGACCACACTGGAGGAAGGCAGCATGATCGATGTTCCGTTGATCAGTCAGGAGGAATGTGGTTATCAGACCGGCTGTGAACTGGTAAGCGGTGCAATGGTGCTGCAGTATTATGGTACGGAGGCAAGTCCGCAGGATGTATATGAGGTAATCCCGAAATCACTTACGAATTGGAATGCAGATGGAACCGGAGCAGATCCCCGGCAGGTATTCATTGGTGATCCTCAGGGTATGGGCGGTTACGGTTGCTATGCAGACCCCTTGATTGATGCTATGAATCAGCTTCTGAATGAAGAATGGCATGCGATCAATATCAGCGGTACTTCACTTGCAGAACTGGAGGAAGGATATCTGAAGAAGGGTACGCCGGTCATCATATGGACAACGATCCATATGATGGAGCCGGGCAACGGAAAACGATGGAAACTGCAGGACGGTACGGAATTTCAGTGGATCGCAGGTGAGCACTGTCTGGTTCTGGTCGGTGCAGACGAGGATTACTATTACTTTAATGATCCTAATTATGCAGGAGAGGTTGTTGGATATGAGAGGAAAACGGTAGAGGAACGCTACCGCCAGCTGGGGAAGCAGGCAATTATTATTTCCCGTTAGGGAAAATGAAAAGGAACGATACATGAAAGAAGAGAATGTATATACTGAATTTAATCTGACGCCGGAAGTGCTGGAACGGTATCTGGAATCCTTCCGGCAGTTGCAGGCAAAGCGAAAGCGTACTTTTGGAAGGATAAGTATACTTCGCCTGTTTGTGTTTATTTTGATGGCCGGCGGTCTGCTGTTTGCTCTGGCGGCACACTTCTGGTGGGGATGGCTGATTGCGGGTATTTCTACATTAGGATTTATCGGGCTTATCTTATATCATATGGAAATTGGGAATCATCTGGATTGCGTGGAACGTCTGATCCGGGTGTACGAGCAGTACCAGAAGCGGTTTCGGGGAGAATGGCAGACGTTTCCTGAGGACGGAAGTGCTTTTATAGAGGAAGGGGACTACGTCTCTGCCGATCTGGATGTGTATGGCCCGGGATCCCTTTATCAACTGCTGTGTACAGCGCATACTCCTATGGGAAAGCGACGTTTGGCAGAGGTATTGCGACAGCCGGAAGAAGACGGTTGTATCTGTTCGGCAGAGGAACTTCGGAATCGACAGGAGGCAGTTGCAGAGCTGGCAGCCAGGAACTCCTTTTCTCTGAATTTTGAGTCACTGGCGATAAAATGTGAATCGGAAGCGCAATATAAGGAAACAGAATGGGCATCGGTACAGACCGACGCTTCCCGCGGATTTTCCGGGCTGCTCCGTGTTCTGGCGTGGATATATCCGGCTGTATTCGTACTGAGCATTGTCGGAGCATTTTTACAGTGGTGGCAGTCTGGCGTGATTTTAGTGCTGTTTTTTGTGGCACTCTTCTTTTCCTGGTGTGTGTCAGGCTATTGCCGGGAGAGAGTCGGTGATATGTTCCGGCATTCCCGTTCTATGCAGGCATATCTCTATATGCTGGATGCGCTGGCATCCGAGCCATTCGAGGCGCCCTATTTAAAAGAATTACAGGAGACGGTGAGCGGGACAGATGGAAAGAATGAGAATCTTCTGCTTGGCCTGAGACAACTGGAGGGCCTTCTGGCTGCATACAATATCAGATATAATCCGATGGCTCACTGGCTGCTCAGCGGATGCTGTTTATATGACATTCACCTGGCAGGCCGGGCCGTGAAGTGGGATCAGCGATATGGTAAATGTCTGAGACAGGGCATAAATGCGCTTGGAGAATTGGAAATGCTGTCCAGTCTGGCGGTACTGGGGCGAACTGCCCGGGTATCCTACCCGGAGTTTGTAGAACATACAACGCCGGAATTGCAAATAAAGCAGGCAGTCCATCCGTTGCTGCCGGCAGAAGCTGCAGTGGCCAATGACATTTCCCTTTGCGGACAGACCATAATCATTACAGGCTCGAATATGTCAGGAAAGACCACCTTTCTGCGGACGATCGGTCTGAACCTGATCCTCGCATATGCCGGTGCGCCGGTATGCTGTCAGGAAATGAAGGTATCTCTTATGAGGATCTTTACCTCCATGCGGGTGACGGATGATGTCAAGCATGGGATTTCCACTTTTTATGCCGAGATTCTCCGGATAAAAGAAATGATAGAATATGGAAAGTGCAGCCGGCCTATGCTCTGCCTGGTAGATGAGATATTCAAAGGAACTAATTCGGCGGACCGGATCGTTGGTGCAGAGGCTGTGATCCGGAGACTGTCAGGCAAAGAAGCCATTGTGATTGTCTCTACCCATGATTTTGAACTGTGCAAGATTGCTGATAATTATCATTTTGAGGAATCTTATGAAAATGACCGGTTGACATTTGACTATCGTTTGAGGAAAGGAATTTGCACAACGACCAATGCGTTATATCTTCTGAAAATGGCAGGATTGACGGAAACAGAATAAAATTGGTCAGATTGCACAAAAAAGTTTGGGAAAATACCACGAATTGACATGGATTCAATATTGAATAATCCCGGTTCTTGTGCTAAAATATCCATAAGTGAGAAGATATTTATACATATTAGACATAAAAAACACAGGCGTATGTATGAATGATGACAAGGGGGTAAAACGAGATGATGTTACCAGCAAATATAACTGCATCAAATGAGAATAATGTTCTTTCTATTGCAGCATCCAGTAATAAGAGTCTGCTGATCCGTTTTCTAAATGAACAGGTGGAAGATGGCTTCTATACCCTGGTGATCGATTATCTGAAGGATGGTAATTTTGATTTAGCTTCCATGATGGTAGACGAAGAAGTGAAGACTCAGTGTACGAAGCTTTATGAACTGGCTGCTTTTGTGGATGAGGAGATTAAGAAACCTGCCAGATATGAGATTGAGGAGTGGATTGAACCACTGTTTAAGTTTGTATATGGTGATATTGAGCCGGATAATGTGGATTCGGTGATCAGTACCACTGGTATTTACCGTTATAGTGTCTGGCTGCTGTATCTTTATCAGACAGAGCGTTTTACCACGGCAATGTGCCTGATCGGTGAGCGGATCGCACCGCTTCTGATCAATTCTTATTATCAGAATATGGAAACCGATGAACGCTCAAAGAATTTCAATAAGGCTGTAATGGGCTATATGGATTTGATCAATGTGGTTCTGGAGATGAACATTCCGGCAAGTGTAGCCAAATGCGATGCCTTTTTGAACAACCTGGAGGTTCTCTACGATTACTTTGTTGAGGATGATGATGTTGGAAACGATTATAAGATTCAGTTAAGCATCGGTCTGTTTAATGCCTTCATTAAGAATGAGAGTTATGACAAGGCGTTTGAATTCTATGGATTGAATGCAGAACATATACCGGTTGATAATCTGAATGTATATGAAAGCTTTAAGGAACTGATCCGTAACTGTCAGAGTACCCAGTATGCGAATGTACTGAGCCGGGCGGTAGTAACTGCCATATCCAAGCAGGACATCTATAACCGGCGGATTGATTCTCTGATCACAGAGGTTTCTACATTTATCCGTAAAGTTTATCGTTATGTAGAGGATGAACCGGAGATGAAGCGGAATCTGCAGATTCTTGGCGTGGGTGCCGGCTTAAGTGATAAGAGTAATGTATTTGAAGGCTTATTTGAATATAATCTGGTGTTCCATGAATGCGGGATCAAGGCTCTTGTGAATCAGGATAACGCAGGACGCTCCTGGGAAGAGAAGTATGAGATTCTGGAGATGCTGTATACCACGTTAAACGTTGTATTTGACGGCTATAGCGTATATGAACTGTCGAACCGGATTGAGCATCAGTATGTAGAATTGAACTGGATCGGCAATTATGTAAATGGTAATCCATCCCTGCTGAAGTCTCTGTTTAGTATCAAGGAGAAGATTAAAGCATTTAAGATCCGTAAGAATTCAATTATTGAGAAGAGTAAGGTGAATCATGAGATCAAGCGGATGCTGGAGGACAGACAGAAGCATCTGATCTTTATGACTGCAGACGATATGATTTCAAACGGTCTGGATGCTCCGTCCAAGTATATATTGAGTAACGGTTATGATGCAGGAAAGGCAGAGAAGATGTTCACGAAGACCTTCTCAGAGATCGTACTTCCGATCCGGTATCGAAAGAATGCTCCGGTACAGAAGACGTCTATATTCGGGAAAGCTGCATCGCAGCAGGAGGAAGAATTGAAGGTATTAATGGCCAATCCTCTGATTCAGGATATGTTATGCAAGAGTGAGTGGCTTTGGTATCAGTATAGTGAGAAGGGGAAGGATGCCCAGTCTCCGGAAGAAGTAACATATAGTGTGGCGTGTCTGGTGAAGGTGGTTGAGGTGTTCCTGAGCCGCAGCAATTCTGCAGGTGCACCAGTGGCAGAGAAGCCGGCAGAGAAACCGAATAAGCGTGTGATCATCACGAAGACTGGTAAGGTAATTGAATTATCCGATGAGTCCGATAAACCGAAACCGGTAGCTGCTCAGCCACAGGGACCTACGATTGTAGATTTTATCAATAACATCGCCAATTCCTTGAAGAATACCAGCGAAGAGAATGTCCAGTATGTTAAGAATTATCTGACCGACTGGGTGGATGTTCTGATGGGAAACAAATTTGATAAGGATATGATGCTTGAGGTTTTTGAAGCAGAGGAGGTTCGGAGCAAGACGTTACAGGTGATTAAGAAGTTAAGCTACGACATGCTGCCACTCAAGTAAAGGAACGGGAATCATTTATTCACATAAAACCCAAACAGGAAAGGCACATTCCATTCGGATGTGCCTTTTTCATGGATTGTTAAATTAAGATGTATTATGAAGGTTCAGACTTAACTTAGTTAAGTCTGAACCTTCATAGATTAAACATGTGCGCAATATGACTTAACTAAGTTAAGTGTACAAAATTTACTTTCAGGCCTCTCCTGAGATCAGCCACGGAGAAGGCTGTGTGATAAAGACGCTCTTGCTATCCAGCTTGGATACGCTGATCTGCAGTACCTCCATATTCTGAATACTGTATTTGTGAAATAATTCCTTGATGCCGGAAAGAATATCAAGCTCCAGGGTGTAGATGACAAACTGGATTTTAGGATTGACTGCAAGCAGACTCTGAATATCCTGTTCCAGATTTTTGGTTGCAACAATAAATGCAAGACGAGGCGTTGGAAGAGAAGAGAGAGAGGAACGGGACAGGTCAGAAATGATTTCTACATTATGTACACCGAATTTTTCCACATTTGCCTCCATTGCCATCTGAGACCCCTTATCTCCCTCTACGGCAATGATGGTTCCTTCACTGGCAACGATCGCTGCTTCAATAGCAATGCTTTCGCCGCTGACAATGCAGATGACATCCTGGGCATCCACATGCAGCAGGCTCATAATGACTGCACGGATTTCGCTGCCCACATAATGAATCGGTCCGCGGCTGAAATTCTCATTTTTAATTCCGATCTTATAGGATTCTCTGGTGTTTTCATTTAATATAAAGAAAACAGTCGGCTCTTTGATCTCGGTATTGATCATGTCTTTGATCTTAGCCGTCTTGATATTGCCGCTTGGTTCTGTCCCGGTTCCGTACCAGACGTCACATTCGCCAAGACCCGCATCCCAGATTTCATAGCAGAGGTTCTTATGGCTGGAATCTGCAAATACCATAACCCGTTTGTGGGATTCAATCGACGGGATTACATTTTTTTTCTTTTGACAGATATTTAGAAGCTTGATCTTCTCCGGGCTGATATTCATCAGTTCTGCAAAATATCCGGTCCAGTTCAGCATTGCTCCATTGGAGTAAATTGTATCATTGATCATATATGCACCCTCCTTACACAATAATTATCATTTTATTTTAGTATAACATAAGCCGGAAATATTTGCCATTTGAAATATACAAGGACAAATGTTCATAGTTTTTCTCTATCAGGGAAACCAGAGTAAATGGACTGCATAGGATAATTAGTAGAAAGGGAAATGATAGGAAAGGGCAAAGCATGATTGGGGTTGAAATAAGTGAAAAGCATAGAAATATTAATTGGGAAAAAGTGAAAAAATCAAAAATTGAATTTGTTATGCTCTGTTGTGGTACTGGAGGAACACATCAGATCAGAGAGGATACAGAATTCTGGAACAATGTCAAAGTATGTAAAGAATGGGAAATTCCTTATGGTATATATCTCTGTTCACGTGCCACGGACCGGAAGCAGGCTGAAATGGAGGCAAAGTATATCCGGTCTGTTTTGTGTGATCAAGTACCGGAGTATCCGGTCATGCTCCGAATGGAGGACTGCAATACCACGTTGCTTTTGAATAAAGACCGGATGGGAGAAATTGCACAGATTTTTTGTGAATCAGTAAAACAGGAGGGAGGCCGGGCAGGGATCTGTGCCAATAAATACTGGTTCACCAATCTGCTGACGTCTTCGGAATTCAACCGGTGGGAACGCTGGGTCATTCAGCATTATAAGGAATGTACATATTCAGGAACTTACACAATGTGGGAATATACCTCCGATGGAAGACTGGATGGAATCCTGGAACCGGTTGCTTTATTGCAGTATGTGTCTGCATTTAAAACGGGAGAAAAGACGGAAATGGTATTGCCGGATCTGAGCGGGTATGTTGGCACTTCTCTGGTCGGGGCGTTGAATACAAAGGGATATCCTTCAGGCTTTGATTTTCGTGAAAAACTGGCGGTGCAGACTGCCCTGGTTGCAGAAGCATCTGCGTATAGAGGCACGGCTGCTCAGAATACAGAATTATTACGAAGACTTGGGGGAACCATATCTGTATCCAAGATGATCCGGGAAGGCAGTTATGTTAAATTAAAGCCCGGAAGCCGAAATATTAATACAGGTATGCCCTTCGATAACCTGGTATACGGAAATACCTATCAGGTGCTGGCAGTCTCCGGTGTTTCCGTGATCTTTGGAATTGAAGACACGGTAATCGGGAAAGTAAACCGTAATTCAGTAATTGTAACTTAAATGGAATATCGGCTTATCAATACAGGGAAAATGTGGTATAATCTGCGAAGGCAACAAGCAGTGCAAAATCGCAGCAATTAAAAGCGGTGGTTTGCGGCCGGTACATTAAATAAACAAGGGAGAATACAATGACGAAGGAACAATTACACAATCTGATGAACAGCCGGGTTCTGGTTTTAGATGGCGCTACCGGAACCAATCTGATGCGGGCGGGTATGCCGGTTGGCGTATGTCCGGAACAGTGGATTCTGGAGCATTCCCGGGTTATGACTGAACTGCAGGCGGCCTATATTGAGGCAGGAACACATATCGTATATGCTCCGACCTTTACTGCGAACCGGATCAAGCTGGGAGAATACGGGCTGGCTGATCGTATCGGAGAAATGAACAGGGAACTGGTAGCAATCTCAAAGCAGGCGATTCTGCTGGCAGGTGCAAGAGGGTATGTGGCAGGAGATATTACCATGACGGGCAGACAACTCGCACCGATGGGGGATCTGGAATTAGAAGAATTGATAGATGTGTATAAGGAGCAGATCCGATACCTGGCAGAAGCAGGGGTGGATCTGCTGGTGATCGAGACTATGATGAGTCTGGCGGAGGCGAGGGCAGCGGTGATAGCCGCCAGGGAGGTCTGTGACCTTCCGATATTCGTTACAATGACATTTAATGAAGATGGAAGAACGCTGTTTGGCACGGATCCTGCAACTGCGGTTAATGTATTACAGAGCCTCGGTGTGGATGCGATCGGTGCAAATTGCTCTACGGGACCGGATGAGATGTGCCAGGTGATCGCTGAAATGAAACGCTATGCCAATGTTCCGGTTATTGCAAAGCCCAATGCGGGTATGCCGGAACTGATAAACGGGGAGACTGTCTATGCCATGACGCCGGAGGAATTTGCAGAAGCAGGACAGCGACTGGTGGAGGCCGGTGCCGGGATAATCGGCGGCTGCTGTGGTACTACGCCGGAGCATATCATGGCGCTGGCAAGAAGCGTAAAAGGAATGGAGCCGCCGGAGGTAGATGTTCAGAAACGGAGACTGCTTTCCTCCGAACGCAAGACCATTGAACTGACTCTGGACGGTAACTTTATGGTGGTCGGCGAACGGATCAATCCGACCGGAAAGAAGAAGCTGCAGGAGGAACTGCGTCAGGGCAGCCTGGAGTTAGTGCTTGCAATGGCGGAGGAACAAGAAGCGCACGGAGCTCAGATCCTGGATATTAACATGGGCATGAATGGAATTGACGAGAAGGAAATGATGTTAAAGACGATACAGGCGGTCGGTAATGCAGTCCAGCTTCCGCTTTGTATAGATTCCAGTTATGTTGAGGTGATAGAAGCAGCATTGCGGAATTATCCGGGACGCGCACTGATCAATTCTATTTCCTATGAACATCCCAAGGTAGATGAACTGCTTCCCATCGCAAAGAAATATGGTGCAATGTTTATCCTGCTGCCTCTGTCAGATAAAGGACTTCCGGAATCAATCGAGGAAAAGCATTCGATAATCAGAACCGTATGCGATCAGGCTGAGAAGCTTGGTTTTCATAAGGAGGATATTGTCGTGGACGGACTGGTAGCGACAGTCGGAGCCAATAAGAATGCAGCGCTGGAAACCCTGAAGACTATTTCCTATTGCAGACATGAATTAGGACTGGCGACCATATGCGGACTGTCCAATATATCCTTTGGCCTTCCGGAGCGTATCAATGTAAATACCGCATTTCTGACCATGGCTATTGCAAACGGTCTGACGATGGCTATCGCAAATCCATCTCAGTCCATGCTGGTAAATGCTGCCTTTGCTTCGGATCTGCTGTTGAATAAGCCGGGAGCGGATGTCCGTTACATTGAACAGGTGAACGAGCATCCTACGACCGTAATAGCGGCAGGCACCGGCAGTTCCCAGACCACAGGAAAGGGGTCTGATTCAGAACGAAAGGAACAGCCGCCGGTGTATGAGGCAGTGCTGAAAGGAAATAAGGAAAAAATAATCGGGCGGGTAGAAGCAGAACTTGCAAAAGGAGTGCGCCCGGAATCCATTATTGATACGATTCTCATACCGGCGATTAATGAAGTAGGAGAACTATTTAATAAGAAGAAGTATTTTCTTCCACAGTTGATTGCCAGCGCTGAAGCTATGGAGGCTGCGATTCGGTTTCTGGAGCCGAAATTAGAGAAAAAGCAGACAGAAGAAATGATGCCGACCATCGTTATTGCCACGGTAGAGGGAGATATCCATGACATTGGAAAGAATCTGGTTGCATTAATGCTTCGGAATTATGGATACCGGGTGCTGGATCTGGGGAAGGATGTTCCAAAGGAGGAAATCATCGGGACTGCTGTCCGCGAGGATGCAGCGATCATAGCACTATCCGCCCTGATGACCACCACCATGATGCGGATGAAGGACGTGGTAGAATATGCGAAGGAGCATAAGGTAAAGGCAAAGATAATGATCGGCGGTGCGGTTATCACCCAGAGCTTTGCAGATGAAATCGGCGCAGATGGATATTCCAGAGACGCTGCTGAGGCGGTAAAGGTGGCGGCAGTGCTGACCGGAAGATAAAAGACATGCAAAATATCGGGAACTGGGTTTGACAACCCGGTGAATAGTTGCTACAATGACAGTTGAATTCCCGCTGTATAGAGCAGAGGGAGAGAAATGGAAAGGGTGGTACATAACATGAAGAAACGAATATTATCACTTTTGGTTGTGAACTCATCCGGTGTGTTGAGCCGTGTATCCGGCATGTTCAGCCGCCGCGGCTATAACATTGACAGCCTGACCGTCGGCGTGACTGAGGATCCGAAGTATTCCCGTATGACAGTGGTCGTCAGCGGTGATGACCGGACCCTGGACCAGATTGAGAAGCAGCTTTATAAATTAGAAGACGTGATCCAGGTCACAGAATTATTAGACGGAGAGTCCGTCTGCCGGGAACTGGTGCTGGTGAAGGTGAAAGCCGCCAGAGAAGAGAAACAGCAGATCATTGCAGTGGCTGATGTGTTCCGGGCAAAGATCGTAGACGTGGCAGTGGATTCTCTGATGATAGAGCTGACCGGTAATATTAATAAAGTAGAAGCGTTTCTGGGCCTTCTGGACGGTTTCCATATCTTATCTGTGGTACGGACCGGATTAACCGGACTGCTTCGTGGAAATTACAGTGACAAGTAATTACTTCAAACAACATTTAAGTAATCACTATATCTGCAGGAAGCTGCAGCCAACATTTATCTATTACAGGAGGAAGTAATAAAATGGCAAAGATTTTTTATCAGGAAGATTGTAACTTATCGTTGTTGGATGGCAAGACCATAGCAGTGATCGGTTATGGCAGTCAGGGACATGCCCATGCGCTGAACGCAAAGGAATCCGGCTGCAATGTGATCATTGGTCTGTATGAAGGAAGCAAATCCTGGGCAAAGGCAGAAGCACAGGGCTTCGAAGTGTATACGGCAGCAGAGGCAGCTAAGAAGGCGGATATCATCATGATTCTGATCAATGATGAATTACAGGCTGCTATGTACAAGAAAGATATCGAACCAAATCTGGAGGCTGGCAACATGCTGATGTTTGCACATGGCTTCAATATCCACTTTGGACAGATCGTACCGCCAAAGGATGTAGATGTGACCATGATCGCACCGAAGGGTCCTGGACATACAGTACGGAGTGAATATCAGGCAGGAAAAGGCGTGCCTTGTCTGATCGCAGTTGAGCAGGATGCCACCGGGAAGGCACAGGATATCGCGCTGGCATATGCATTGGCAATCGGTGGCGCAAGAGCTGGTGTACTGGAGACTACCTTCCGCACCGAGACGGAGACAGATCTGTTTGGCGAGCAGGCAGTGCTTTGCGGCGGTGTCTGTGCATTGATGCAGGCAGGCTTTGAAACTCTGGTTGAAGCAGGCTACGATTCGAGAAATGCATACTTCGAGTGTATTCATGAGATGAAGCTGATCGTGGATCTGATCTATCAGAGCGGTTTTGAAGGAATGCGTTATTCCATTTCCAATACTGCAGAATATGGTGATTATATTACCGGACCGAAGATCATCACGGAAGAGACCAAAAAGACGATGAAGAAGATCCTGAGTGATATTCAGGACGGAACCTTTGCAAAGGACTTCCTGCTGGATATGTCACCGGCAGGCGGACAGGCACATTTTAAGGCAATGAGAAAACTGCATGCAGAGCATCCGTCAGAGGTGGTTGGTAAAGATATCCGTAAGCTTTACAGTTGGAATGGCGAGGATAAGCTGATCAATAACTAATAGAGTTATGTAAAAGGGAACCCGGTGTTGCTGGGTTCCTTTTTGTATGCCTGAAAGCATAAGCTTCCCTGCTGTCTGCCTAGAGGTTCTTTACGATCGCATCATATAAATCCAAGGTACAATGCTCATCCTTGGCAAAATGCTTGCAATTCAGACAGCTTGGGCTGTTCGGTGCCTCATTGCAGAAGCAGTTTGGTTTGGTAACATGCTCGTATGCGCTGCAATGTTCGGCAACATCCATATAAGTCTCCTGAGAACTACGCATAATGATGAACTCCCTTCAGATGAAATGTTATTAACGCTGCTAGAGCGGGAATCATAGAATGATTCTGTATTAGTATGTACGCTTTTTTTTCAGTCATGCAAAAAAAATGTACTGATTTTTTGCTGCACTTTATATGATCGAGACGTTGACAATTTTTGCATCTATATGTAAAATGTTAGTATTTGAAAATAAGAATAGGAGATGGTTATTTTTGGACGGGAGTGTCTCGATACAGACAGGTGATATTGTACAGATTATAGTATTGATCATACTTTTGATATTATCCGGGTTGTTTTCTTCAGCAGAAACATCGCTGACAACGGTCAATATTTATAAGATGAAAGCATTGGCAGAGGAAGGCAGCCGGCGGGCAAAGACGGTATTAAAATTAATGGAAAATCCGGGCAAGGTATTAAGTACCATTTTGATCGGTAACAATCTTGTGAATATAACAGCTTCTTCCCTGATGACGGTATTGGTAACAAATCTGTTCGGAAGTGCGGCTGTGGGTATCGCTACCGGTGTTCTGACTGTGCTGGTATTGATTTTCGGTGAGATTACGCCAAAGAACCTGGCTACTGTATATAGTGAAGCATTTGCATTGTTTTATGCAATGCCGATTCAGATATTATCGATCGTGCTGACACCGGTGATCTGGCTGATGGACCGGCTTTGCAGTTTTATTTACTGGATATTACGGGTAGATACCAATGCAGTGAATAAGCAGATGACTGAGTCGGAACTGCGGACGATCGTGAATGTCAGTCATGAAGACGGGGTCATTGAAGGTGAGGAGAAGGAGATGATTACCAACGTGGTGGACTTTGGCGATTCCATTGCGAAGGAGATCATGATATCGAGAGCGGATATTACCATGGCTCCAGCCGACTCCACTTATGAAGAGATATTGAATTATTTTATGGAAGAGCAGTACAGCCGTCTTCCGGTGTATGAGGAGAATAAGGAAAATATTGTCGGTATCCTCTATATGAAGGATCTGTTTTTCTACCGGGAGCGGGCCGGAGCGGATTTTGATGTGCACAGGGTTATGCGGAAACCATATTATACCTATGAATATCAGAAGACTTCTGCGATCATGGATGAATTGAGGAAGAATTCAGTATCCATAACCATAGTGCTGGATGAATATGGAATGGCGGCCGGTATGATTACCCTGGAGGATCTGATCGAAGAGATTGTCGGAGAGATCCGGGATGAATATGATGAATATGAAGAAGAGATCATTAAGCAGATTGATGAGAATTGTTATGAGGTAGACGGTGGCGCTAAGATTGACGATGTAAACGATGTAGTAGGGCTGGCCCTGGAATCCGAAGATTATGATTCGATCGGCGGATATGTGATCGAATTGTTAGACCACCTGCCGGAGGTAGGAGATGTTGTGCAGGATGAAGCTGCAGTATTTGAGGTACTGGAAGCAGATAAGACCCGGGCGGAACGGATCCGGATCACATTGCGTCCCCGGGAAAAAGCGGAACCGGAGGAATGATCATAGAATGAAGCTTGAGAAAGGGCAATTAAGATGATAAGTGCAGTAAATATTACATTAAGATTAGGAAAGAAGGCATTATTTGAAGATGTGAACATTAAGTTCACACCGGGAAACTGTTATGGACTGATTGGTGCCAACGGAGCCGGAAAATCAACGTTTCTTAAGATATTATCCGGAGAACTGGAACCGACGAAGGGCGAGATCATTATGGATCCGGGCGAACGGTTATCCGTATTAAAGCAGGATCACTTCCAGTATGATGCGTTTTCTGTAATGGATACAGTGATCATGGGCAATCAGCGCCTTTATGAGATCATGAAGGAAAAGGATGCGATCTATGCCAAGGAGGATTTTACGGATGAAGATGGCGTAAAGGCTGCTGAACTGGAAGGCGAATTTGCGACCATGAACGGCTGGGAAGCAGAGGCGGATGCAGCTACTTTGTTAAATGGTCTGGGGATCGAAACCGAACTCCATGATAAGATGATGAATGAGATCCCTCCGGCACAGAAGGTCAAGATTCTGCTTGCCCAGGCATTATTCGGCAACCCGGATGTTCTTTTACTGGACGAGCCGACCAACCATCTGGATCTGGATGCCATTGCCTGGCTGGAAGAGTTCCTGATCAATTTTGATAATACGGTGATCGTAGTTTCACATGACCGCTATTTCCTGAACAAGGTTTGTACGCATACGGCAGATGTGGATTACGGAAAGATACAGCTTTATGCCGGTAATTATGATTTCTGGTATGAATCCAGTCAGTTAATGATCAAGCAACAGAAAGAAGCAAACAAGAAGAAGGAAGAAAAGATCAAGGAACTGCAGGAATTTATACAGCGGTTCTCTGCCAATGCCTCCAAATCAAAGCAGGCAACATCAAGGAAACGGGCCCTGGAGAAGATTGAATTAGACGATATCCGTCCGTCAAGCCGGAAATATCCGTATATTGATTTTCGTCCGAACCGGGAGATCGGTAATGAGGTTCTGACAGTTGAGAAGTTATCTAAGACTGTGGATGGAGTGAAGGTGCTGGATAATATTTCCTTTACGATCAACCGGGATGATAAGGTTGCATTTGTAGGGCCCAATACAGTCGCTACCACAACCCTGTTTCAGATACTGGCAGGAGAACTGGAGCCGGATGAGGGGAATTATAAATGGGGTGTGACTACCTCTCAGGGATATTTTCCAAAAGATTTTAATAAGGAGTTTGAGAATGATTATGTGATCGTGGACTGGCTGACCCAGTATTCAGAAGAGAAGGATGCGACCTATGTCCGCGGCTTCCTGGGCAGGATGCTGTTTGCCGGTGAGGACGGCGTGAAGAAGGTAAAGGTGCTTTCCGGAGGAGAGAAGGTAAGATGCCTGCTGTCAAAACTGATGATCATGGGCTCCAACGTATTGATCCTGGATGAGCCGACGAATCATCTGGATATGGAATCCATCACTGCGTTGAACAATGGAATGATGAAGTTCCCTGGCGTGATATTATTCGCATCGCAGGATCATCAGCTTCTGGAAACTACCGCTAACCGGATCATGGAGCTGACCAATACCGGACTCATCGATAAGCAGACCACCTATGATGAATACCTTGCCAACGATGAACTGGCGAGAAAACGTCAGGTAATGAACCTGGAGATTCCGGATGGTGATACAGAAGAATAAAAGCACGCGGATATGGTAAATATGTACAAAAAAAGAGGAGGGAAAAATGTCCTTCCTCTTTTTTTGCAAAAAATTGTGCAATATTTATGATAACCTATCAGAAAAGCGGAGAAAAAATAAGAGGATTTGAACAAAAAAACTTTTGTAACATTTTTGAAAAAAATATGAAAAATACAGTGAGAAAGTAAATGAAAACACTGTATTGAAAATACGAGATGTCAGAAAAGACAGCAAATGACGAAAAAATATGCATAAAGTTGCGCAGAAAAGAAAATAGGCAGAGAACTAAAAGAAAACCGTGTGAATTATTGGAATGCATTTAAAAATTTTGAAAAAAATATTTGAAAAAATGGACAAAGAAATGCGAAAAAGGGCAATTTCTTAAAAAAATACGGCAAAAAATCATGCTGAGATGTGCAATGAACATAAATAATCCAAAAAAAGACTTGCTAAATTGTTCACTATGTCCTATAATCATAACTGTAGAGTTGCAAAGGCAACGAATATCATTAGTCGGAACCGGAGCATTAGGATTTAGACGAGACTACATAAATTACATATGGAATCGAATTTGAGTCAGGATGAACCAATGACGACTAACACACACACATTTTTAAAGGAGGGTTTTTTCGTGAAAAAATTCAAGAAAGTTTTAGCGTTATCCTTAGCAGCAGCTATGGGATTATCGCTGGTAGCTTGTAATGGCGATGCCAACACCACTACATCAGCATCTGGTGGAGACGACACTACAGCAGCAGATGATCAGAGCACTGATGAGCAGAAGCCTTCAGGCGGCGGAGATTTCTACATTTATGTATGGAATGATGAGTTTCCAAAGTTGATGGCAAACTATATGCCGGGCTTTACTGCAAACTCTGATATGACTGGCGGTACTATGGAAGATGGAACGAACATCCACTTCGTAACCAACGAGTCTAAGGACATGAAGTATCAGACAGAGCTGGATAAGGCATTACAGGGCGGCTCACCGGTTGATATGTTCCTGGTAGAGGCTGACTATGCAACCAAGTATACATCTGCTGAGGCAGGCGTTGCTATGGATGTTAAGGATGTAGGTCTTACCGATGATGATCTGGCTAATATGTATTCTTATGCTAAGAACGTTGTAACTGATACCAACGGTGTTACAAGAGGTGTATCATGGCAGGCAACCCCTGGTTTCTTCGCTTACAGAAAGGATATTGCTCAGGAAGTATTAGGCGTATCTGACAGTGCAGATGTTCAGGCTAAGATCAGCAACTGGGATGACTTTACAGCAGTTGCAAAGCAGATGAAGGATAAGGGTTACTACATGGTATCTGATTATGCCGAGGGCTCTCGTAACTTCAACGCTAAGCGTTCTACCCCTTGGGTAAAGGACAATGTAGTTTCTGTTCCGAAGGAAGTTGATGAGTGGACAGATATGGCTAAGAGCTGGAGTGATAATGGTTACATGCATGGCGGTAGCGTTTTTGCTGGTGACGGCGAGTGGGGCGCTGACATGAAGGAAGATGGTAAGGCATTTGGTTACTTCGCTTGTACCTGGTACCTGAACTTCTCCATGAAGCCACAGGTTACTGCTGATCCTACTTCAGAGGATTACAAGTGGGGCGTATGCCAGGGACCTTCAGCTTGGTACTGGGGTGGTACATGGATCTGTGCTAGCGCAACCTGTACTAACACACAGTTGGCATATGATATTATGTACAGCATGACCTGTGATGTAGACATCATGAAGGAAATTGCTTCTAAGGAATTGAACTTTGCTAACAACAAGAAGGCTATGGAAGAATTCGCTAAGGAATTCACAGGAAATGAGACCTTCGACTGGTTAGACTTTGGCGAAGATAACTACTTCTCAATGTGCGTAGAGTTCGCTGATGCAATCGAAGTTGATGTTAACATGATGACCCAGTACGATCAGATCATTGAGACCTATCAGAACTATGCTAACGAGTACTTCGCTGGCTCTATCGATAAGGAGACCATGCTGGATAACTTCTATACAGAAGTTACTGAGAAGTATCAGGAATTATCTAGGCCAGAATAAGAACTCATACATTTGAGTATTGGTATAGTCTTTTAGAACGTGCCTGTCTTGTGGGGCAGGCACGTTTTTTGACTCTAAATGCAAGCAAGGATTATATATGTGAGGTGAGAAATAATATGGCAGCAGCTAAAAAGAGTAAAGTTGTTAGTTATACAAAGTGGGGTTACATATTCTTAATACCATTTTTTCTCGTATATTGCGTATTTTCACTGGTTCCATTGATTACTACAATCTATCGGAGCTTTTTTGAAATGTATCTGTCTGGTTTGTCCCAGGTGGGTCCGAACTGGGTAGGTTTTGAGAATTTCGCTTATATTTTCTCGGGTGATCTGCCTAAGTATTTTGGAAATACGATGATTATGTGGATATTAGGATTTGTACCACAGATTTTAGTTTCGTTATTATTAGGTGTCTGGTTTGCGGATAACCAGATCCGGTTAAAGGGAGAGCAGTTCTTTAAGACTGTGATCTATCTGCCGAATGTCATTATGGCAGCAGCATTCTCCATGTTGTTCTTCCAATTATTTGGTAATGCCGGTGTAGTTAACGGTATAATCGAGAGCCTCGGAGGGGAAACGGTGAAGTTTCTGGAGATGACCTGGGGGGTTCGTGGCGTTGTTGGTCTGATGAACTTCCTGATGTGGTTTGGTAATACCACGATCATGCTGATGGCAGGTATTATGGGTATTGATACTTCTCTGTTTGAAGCAGCGAATGTGGACGGTGCTACCTCGATGCAGGTATTCACCAAGATTACCATGCCACTGCTGAAGCCGATTTTCTTATACACGTTCATTACTTCTATGATCGGTGGTTTACAGATGTTCGATGTACCGCAGATATTGACAGCCGGTATGGGTAGTCCGAACCGGAATTCCATGACCATGATCATGTGGCTGAATAACTTCCTGGTACAGAGGAATTACGGACGTGCAGGTGCATTGTCAGTTATTTTGTTTATTGTTACAGGTGTTTTGAGCTTCATCGTGTTCCGCTTGAACACGAGAGGTGACGAGTATTAGAAGGGAGGAGTAAAGAAATGGCTAAGCAAAATACTCAGGCGAGCTATCATGCTCATATAAAACGGAAGAAGATAATACGCTATATCGTTCTTATCTTTTTAGCAATTCTTTGTATATTCCCGTTCTATATACTGATCATCAATTCAACGCATTTCACAGATAAGATCGCAGGCGGCGGTATGCTGGTGCTTCCGGGTGGATGGTTCGGTAAGAACTTTATGAACCTTCTGAACGACGGTACGATACCGGTATTCCGTGGATTACTGAATTCCATGCTGATCGCGGTCGGCATGGCAGCGCTGACTACTTACTTTTCAGCACTGACTGCATATTCTGTGCATGCATATGATTTTCCGGGCAGAAAGGCAGTTCAGACCTTTATTCTGGCAATCATGATGATTCCAAGTCAGGTTACTGCACTCGGTTTCGTCGATTTGATGGAAACGTTCGGATTATTGAACAATTATATTCCGTTGATCGTACCATCCATCGCAGCTCCGGTCGTTTATTTCTTCATGCTGCAGTATATGCAGGGAGCGTTACCATTGGAGATTGTGGAAGCGGCAAGAATCGACGGTTCCAATGAGTTCAGAACCTTTAATACCATTGTACTTCCAATCATGAAGCCGGCAATGGCGGTTCAGGCAATCTTTGCATTTGTAACAAGCTGGAATAATTACTTCACACCGAACCTGATCATTTCCAGCCAGCGGACGGATTTGTGGACGCTTCCGATCGTTATCGCGACCCTGCGTAACGCAAACTTCCTGTCCTTTGACTTAGGTAAGATTTATATGGCAATGTTTATGGCCATCATCCCTGTTGTTATCGTATACCTGATTCTTTCCAGATATATTATCCAGGGTGTTGCTGTAGGTAGTGTTAAGGGTTAATCCCGTTAACAAAACTGCATATTATTTTCACGTTCGAGCAGGCATTCGTGCCTGCTCTTGTGACATTTAAAAGATAAAAAGAGGGTTTTCAAAAAAAATGTAGAATATTTAAAATATAGGTTATTTGAAGGTAAGAATAAGTATCAGGAGAGTTACATATGACGATTCGGGAGAAGCAGGAAGCGTGGGAACGGAAATATTTAAGTAAATATGCATCCTTAAGCTGTGAATCAAGAGGGCGGGATATAGAAGAACCCCAATGTGATCTGCGGCCCATCTATCAGAGGGACCGGGATCGCATCATTCATTCCAAGTCTTTTCGGCGCCTGAAGGATAAGACACAGGTATTCCTGTCTCCGGAGGGGGATCATTACCGCACGCGCCTTACACATACGCTGGAGGTATCTCAAAATGCAAGAACGATTGCCAGGGCCTTACGGATCAATGAGGATCTGACAGAAGCCATAGCATTGGGGCATGATCTGGGACATACTCCCTTTGGACATGCCGGAGAGCGGGCACTGAGTGCAGCATTATGGAATCTGCTGGAGATTCAACTGACAGATGCTGATCTGCAGGGGACGCAGGAGTATCAGGAGCTGCTTTTTAATGGTGATGGAACGCCGAAAGCGATGTTTCATCATAACGAGCAGAGTATTCGTGTGGTAGAGCGGTTGGAGAAAAAGGGAAAGGGACTGAATCTGACCTGGGAGGTACGGGATGGTATTCGCAATCATCGTTCAGCTGGAGAACCCGCTACCATGGAGGGGAAGGTAGTCCGGCTTGCAGATAAGATTGCTTATATCAATCATGATATTGATGATGCTATACGAGCCGGTATCATAGCGGAGGAGGATTTACCGAAGGCCAGTACCCGGCGGCTTGGAAACAGCACAAGAGACCGGATCAATTCTATGATCCACGATATTGTGACGAATAGTGAAGGCAGGGATACGGTCTGTATGTCACAGGAAACTGCGCATGCCATGAATGAATTGCGGGATTTTATGTTTCAGCACGTTTATTTTAACCCCAGGGCAAAGGGAGAGGAGGTTCGTGCAGAATCTATGATCCGTCAGCTTTTTGAGTATTATTATGAGAATCCGGCTGAATTACCGGAGGAGTATAAGCATATGATAGAAGATCATGAAAAGACAGAGATCGTGGTATGTGATTATATTGCAGGAATGACAGACAGCTTTGCAGTTCATACCTTTCGTGATCTGTTTGTACCGAAGGCATGGAGAGGATAGAGGTGGAATGGTATGTTTTATTCAGAAGATTTGGTAGAAGACGTCCGTTCCCGGAATGATATTGTTGATGTGATCAATTCCTATGTCGGCCTGAAGAAGAAAGGAAATACTTATACTGCATGCTGTCCGTTCCACAATGAGAAGACACCTTCCTTCCATGTGAGTCGGGATAAGCAGTTATATCACTGCTTTGGCTGTGGAGCAGCGGGAACGGTCTATACCTTTCTACAGCAGTATGAGAATTATACGTTTCCGGAGGCGGTTGAATTCCTGGCAGACAGAGCAGGCATTACGCTCCCCCGGAGAGAGATGACACTTCAGGAACGACGGGACGCGGACTATAGCAGTGCGTTGAAGGAAGTCAATAAAGCCGCCGCTGGTTACTTTTATTATGCACTTCGTCAGAAGAATGGTGAGGCAGCAATGCATTATCTTACCGGACGCGGGCTTTCAGAAGAAACGATTCATCGCTTTGGACTGGGATATTCCAATCTGTACCGGGATGATCTGTATCAGTATTTAAAGCAGAAGGGATATGATGACAGGCTGTTAATGGATTCCGGACTGGTTCGTTTTGATGAACGACAGGGGGTAACGGATGTGTTCTGGAATCGTGTCATGTTTCCGATCATGGATCTGAATGGTAAGGTGATCGGTTTTGGCGGCAGGGTTATGGGAGACGGGCTTCCCAAGTATGTGAATTCGCAGGAGACCAGGATCTATGAGAAGCGGCGTCATCTTTACGGGTTTCATATCGCAAGGCGTTCCCGTCGTCAGGGCTTTATTCTCTGTGAGGGCTATATGGATGTGATAGCCATGCATCAGGCAGGCTTTGATAATGCGACCGCTTCCCTTGGAACTGCGTTTACCATACAGCAGGCCATGCTGTTAAAACGGTATACGGATAAGGTTTATCTGGCCTATGACAGTGATGGTGCAGGAGTGGCAGCAGCACAGAAAGCGATTCCAATACTTCGGGAGGTGGGAATCTCGGCAAGAGTGATCAGCCTGGAGCCATATAAGGATCCCGATGAATTTATGAAGAATCTGGGTGCAGATGCATTTGAAGAGCGGATAAAGCAGGCAGAGAGCAGTATCATGTTCCAGGTCCGGATTGCTGCAGGCCACTATAACCAGCAGGATCCGGAGAGCAGGACCCGGTTTCAGCAGGAGGCGGTAAAGCTGCTTGCTGTATTACAGGATCCCCTGGAACGGGATAATTACATAGAAGCAGTTGCCGGTCAGTATTTTATTGATAAGAAAAAACTGACGGATTCTGTGAACCGGTACGGAAAGTATATGACGGAGCAGAAGCAGTATCAGGAGGCGGTAAAAGAGGAAAAGCCACAGGATATCCGAAGGCAGGAACGGGTAAGGCAGCGTAAACAGCAGCCCCAGCGGTTGCTGCTCACCTGGCTGGTAAATTATCCGAATGAACTGTTTCCGCAGCTGCGGGGCAGGATCGGGCCGGAGGATTTCATGGACCCCCTGTATCAGGCATTGGCAAATCAGTTATTTCATCAGTATGAGATAAACGGGACTGTGAATCCTGCCGCCATTATCAACCAATATGAAGAAGCGGATCAGCAGGAGCAGGCGGCATCAATATTACAGACTACCCTGCAGTTGGAACCTTCACCGGAGGATAATTCTATGGTAATTACCGAGATTGTCCGTAAGGTAAAAGAGGAGAGTCTGCAGCATCAGCTCACGCATCTACAGGATTACAATAAATTGCAGGATATTATCCGGCTAAAGGGTCAGATTTCCGATTGGAATATTTCTCTGACCTGTGGTTAAAATATGATTATGATATGGAAGGATGGAAAACTATGGAAGTAAAAGAAGAAAAGAAGGATATGGACGCAAAATTTGAAGAACAGTTAAAATCCTTAATCGAACTGGCGAAGAAAAAGAAAAATGTGTTAGAAGATAAAGAAGTGATCGGGCATTTCACCGGCATTGATCTGAACGAACAGCGGATGGAAGTTGTTTATGATGTCCTCGAGAATAATAATATTGATGTGTTGTCCATGACGGAGGAGGAACCGGATGATCTTCCATTTGATATGGAGGAGGAAGAAGTAGAGCAGATTGACATCTCAGTACCGGAAGGGATCAGTATCGAGGATCCGGTTCGTATGTATCTGAAAGAGATCGGCAAGGTTCCGCTTCTGAGTGCCGAGGAGGAAATTGCATTAGCCCAGACCATGGAGCAGGGCGGACCGGAAGGAGAGGCAGCCAAGAAGAAGTTGGCGGAAGCTAATTTACGTCTGGTGGTAAGTATTGCAAAGCGGTATGTAGGACGTGGCATGTTATTCCTTGATCTGATCCAGGAAGGAAATCTGGGCTTGATCAAGGCAGTCGAGAAATTTGATTATCGTAAGGGGTATAAGTTCTCTACCTATGCTACATGGTGGATTCGACAGGCCATTACCAGAGCCATTGCAGATCAGGCCAGAACCATTCGGATTCCGGTGCATATGGTCGAGACCATTAATAAACTGGTTCGGGTGCAGCGTCAGCTGCTACAGGAGCTGGGAAGAGAACCATCCCCGGAGGAGATCGCGAAGGAGATGAGTATGCCGGTAGAACGTGTGCGTGAGATATTGAAGATTTCCCAGGAGCCGGTTTCCTTAGAGACTCCGATCGGTGAGGAAGAAGATAGTCACCTGGGAGACTTTATTCAGGATGAAAATGTGCCGATCCCAGCGGATGCTGCGGCATTTACTCTATTGAAGGAGCAGTTGGTAGAGGTATTGGATACTCTGACGGATCGGGAGCAGAAGGTATTGCGTCTGCGGTTTGGTCTGGATGACGGCAGGGCCCGTACCCTGGAAGAAGTTGGAAAGGAATTCAGTGTAACACGGGAACGGATCCGGCAGATTGAGGCCAAGGCCCTTCGGAAGCTCCGGCATCCGAGTCGCAGCCGAAAGCTGAAGGATTTCTTAGAGGAATAGGGGAATGGGGCTTTCATTCAGAATGCAGCAGGTGGCTGCTATGGTGGAACCTTGCAGGACTGCGGCGGATGTAGGCTGCGATCATGGATATGTTGCCATGGAACTGGTAGAGAAGGGGATTGTAAGGCAGATGATCGCAATGGATGTCCGAAAAGGCCCTTTGGCAAGAGCAGAGGAAAATGTAAGGCAGAGACAGTTGCAGGCAAGGATTGCTTGCCGGTTGTCGGACGGTCTGGAGGCTCTGTCGCCCGGAGAAGCAGACTCTATCATCATTGCCGGTCTGGGCGGCCCTCTGATGATTCATATATTGGAACGTGGAAGTAATCATCGGCTGGGAACGGAAGCTTTGGTATTGCAGCCACAGTCCGATATTCCTGCAGTTCGTCGGTATTTACATAGAATTGGTTATGAAATCGTGAAGGAAAGCATGGTTTTCGAGGATGAGAAATACTATGTTATCATGAAAGGAAAACCTCAGACTGACAGGCTGGCATGGAATGCAGTGGAATACCAGTATGGCAGGGATTTGTTACGACAGCGATCTCCTATACTATATCAGTATCTCAAAAAAGAGTATCAACAGCTGGCCGGTCTGCACACCCGTTTAGAGGGAATGGAAACCGCTAAGGCCCTTCAGAGGCTCAGGGAATTAGATCAACAGTTAAGTTGGAATCAGGAGGCACAGAACTATTATGAAGCTGAGAACAATTATACAATGGCTTGAAGAACTGTCGCCTCTGCAATATGCAGAGGGCTGGGATAATGTTGGGTTACTATTGGGTGATGAAGATCAGGAAATTCATCATATCATGATTGCACTGGATGCTTCTGATTATGTGATTGAACAAGCAGTGAAGCAGAAAGTGGATCTGTTATTAACGCATCATCCCATGATATTCCGGGCAGTGAAGCAGTTGAATAATCACAGTCTGACCGGACGACGGATATGGAAGCTGGCAACTAACGGGACTGCCTGTTATGCCATGCATACGAATTTTGATATTAAAGGCGGTATGGCGGAACTGGCAGGGGAACGGCTGGAACTGTTAAACCCGCAGCCCTTAGAGATTACGACCGGTGAGGGAGAAAGTGCGGAAGGAATTGGCAGAGTCGGTAATCTGGATCAGGTATTGACAGTGAAAGAACTGGCAGAGCAGGTGAAGGAGCGGTTTCATATTCCGCATGTTATGGTATACGGAGATGTATATCAGCGGGTATCCCGGGTTGCAATCGCTCCGGGATCAGGAAAAAGTGAGATCAGCCACGCCCTTGATGCAGATGCCGGAGTGCTGATTACTGGTGATATCGGTCATCATGAGGGAATGGATGCCGTAGATATGGGACTTGCGATCATAGATGCGACCCATCATGGGCTGGAGCACATATTTATTGATTTTATGGCTGATTACATCCAAAGACGCCATGCCGGCAGTTGTGAAAATTATAATCCAAGGATGCGGGGCGGAGTAGAAGCGCTGAAAGAAGACAACACAAATGAACTTGTAATTACCGTTATGGACACGGGAAGTCCGGTTGCGATTTTGTGATCTGAAGGATGGAATATTATTTGCAGACAGGATAAAGAAAAAGGGGCAGGAGGTAGTTTGTATGGAACAGGTAACAGTAAAGGTGTATGGAGAAAGTATTCAGGTTCCGGCAGGAACTACATTGCTGGAATTGGCAAAACGGTTTGAAGAACGTGAAGATCATGCTATTGTTCTGGCTTATCTGGATGGAAAACTCTGTGAATTATTTAAAGAGGTTACGGATCAATGCGAGGTGCAGTTTTTAACGCTGGCAGATGAGATCGGCTTTTCCTCCTATAAGCGAAGCACTACGTTGCTTATGCTGAAGGCGATTGATGATGTAATGGAACATTCTAAGGATTTTCAGGTTCGTATTATGTATTCTCTGGGAAATGGTTACTATTGTGAGATGGAAGGTCTGCCGGAGGGAATGAGTGAGGATCTGTTGTTTTCCATCAAAAGACGGATGAAGGAGCTGGTGTGGGCGGATATACCGATCCGAAAGGAAAGCGTAAGCACGGATGTTGCCATGCGGCGCTTTGCAGCACAGGGAATGGTGGATAAGGTTCACTTGTTTCAATACCGCCGGGTTTCTGCCGCCAATCTGTACAGTATTGAAGAATACGAAGATTATCATTATGGTTATATGGTGCCGAGTACAGGTTATATCAAATGTTTCGATCTGATCTTATACAGTGCGGGCTTTGTGCTTCAGATGCCTGCCATGGAGGAGCCGGAGACCCTGGCGCCTTTTGAACCGCGTAAAAAGCTGTTCCGGGTATTAAAGGAGTCTGAGGACTGGAGTACGATGCTGGGTGTAGATACGGTAGGAGCATTAAATGATGTGATCGCAGACGGCGGCATCGGAGATCTGATGCTGGTGCAGGAGGCATTGCAGGAAAAGAAGATTGCGGAGATCGCAGAACGGATTGAGCGGGAGGGAAAGAAGGTAGTATTGATCGCAGGACCAAGCTCTTCCGGAAAGACTACGTTTTCTCACCGGTTAAGTATTCAGCTGCGGGCGCATGGAATGCATCCCCATCCCATAGCACTGGATGATTATTTTGTGAACCGGGTGGATACGCCGAAGGATGCCAGCGGGAAATATGATTTTGAGTGTATCGAGGCCATTGACCGTAAGCAGTTTAATGAGGATCTGACCCGTCTGCTGGCAGGCGAGATGGTGGAGCTTCCACGTTTTAATTTCCATACCGGAGTACGAGAGTATAAAGGTGATTTTAAGCAGCTTAATTCGGGAGATGTATTGGTCATCGAGGGAATTCATGGTCTGAATCCGAAGATGACAGAGCAGCTTCCGGACAACAGTAAGTTTAAGATCTATATCAGTGCGCTTACCAGCCTGAATATAGACCAGCATAACCGGATTTCCACTACGGATGGCAGACTGATCCGAAGGATCGTACGGGATGCCAGGACAAGAGGAAATTCAGCACAGGATACCATCGGCATGTGGAGTTCGGTGCGTCGGGGGGAAGAACGGAATATCTTTCCGTATCAGGAAGAGGCGGATATCATGTTTAATTCCGCATTGATCTATGAGCTAAGCGTAATCAAACAGTATGCGGAACCGCTGCTTTTTGCGATCTCTCATGACACGCCGGAGTATCTGGAGGCGAAGCGGTTGTTAAAGTTTCTGGATTATTTTCTTGGCGTCAGCGGCGAGGCAGTTCCGAATAATTCCATTCTGCGGGAATTCATCGGTGGCAGCAGTTTTAAGGTGTGATTTTCATCCTGTCGCATTTCTAAAGCATTATGACCAAATTGTTTACGCAAATCTTAAGAAGTTCGTAAGGTCAGCAAAAAGGAAGTGTGGTAGGATGTCAGATAACAAGACAAATGACATTTGGCTGTGGGGGTAAAGAAGATGGCAACGATTTTAGTAGTGGATGATGAACAGGAAATTGCAGATCTTGTAGAAATCTACCTGACCAACGATGGCTTTGAGGTGATCAAGGCATCAGACGGACAGGAGTGTCTGCAGATACTGGAGGAGCATCCGGAGATCATGGTGATCATCCTGGATGTGATGATGCCGAAGATGGATGGACTTGAGGTATGTCGCCGGATTCGTAAGAACAGTAATATTCCGATCATCATGTTAAGTGCGAAGACGGCTGATATGGATAAGATCCTTGGCTTTGGAACCGGTGTTGACGATTATGTGACGAAGCCCTTTAATCCCCTGGAACTGACCGCAAGAGTGAAATCTCAATTAAAACGGTATCAGAATATCAATACATTATCAACACAAAAAAATGCAGTTACTATAGGGAATCTGGTAATTGAGAAAGCAGCGCACCGGGTGATGCGGGATGGCGAGGAGGTTGCCCTGACTCCCATCGAATTTGAGATCCTCTGGCTGCTTGCCAGCCATCCGGGAAAGGTATACAGTACGGATGAAATCTTTGAGCAGGTATGGAAGGAACAGGTGTATGAAGTGAATAATACGGTCATGGTGCATATTCGGCGTTTGCGGGAAAAGATAGAAGTGGATGCCAAGAATCCTTCCTTGATCAAGACAGTATGGGGAGTGGGATATAAGATTGAAGCATAATATATTTCAAAGCTTCCGTATGAAGCTGGTATTGTGTGTGTTCCTGAGTCTTGGTCTAACGTTTGTATCCGATTTAGGCATACTCATAATACTGCGGACGATACAATGGAATATTGTAAAGCTTGGACAACAGGTGGTTTATAGCGCCAGGATGGAAGAGGCATTTCAGACCCTGAGGCAGACAGATGCCGGAACCGGCCTGTTGATGGCGGTCCTGTCCGTTATCTTCTTTTCCGTTTATTATATGCTGTTGTCCGCACCTATCGTTTCTTATCTGAGGGAGATCCTGAGCGGCATTGAAGGGATAAAGAACGGAGACCTGGATACGGAGATACCCATTCGTTCCAGTGGAGAATTGCGGGAGCTGGCACTTGCCATCAACACCATGCAGGCAGAGTTGAAGCATACGATTGCCAAGGAACGGGAAGCGGAGCATATCAAGGATGAATTGATCACCAATGTGGCGCATGATCTGCGTACACCGCTGACCTCGGTGATCGGTTACCTGAATCTGTTGAAGTCCGCTCCGAATCTTTCAGAAGAGACCCGGGATAAGTATATTAATATTGCCTATGATAAGTCGGAACGGATGGAGGGACTGGTAACGGATCTCTTTGATTACACCAGATATGAGAAGAATAAGATAGCGATTACCCGGAACCGGCTGGAACTGAAGCAGTTCATGGAGCAGATCATAGATGAATTCTATCCGAGCTTTCGGGAGAATGATCTGGTATGTTATACTGCGTTTGCACCGGAAAAAGTATATATCGACGGAGATGGAGAACTTCTGGCCCGGGCATTTGAAAATCTGATGGGCAATGCTATTAAATATGGAGCAGAAGGGAAGCAGATCCGGGTAGAGGTGAATACGCTTCCGTCCCTTCATAAGGTAAGAGTTGCGATCATCAATTACGGGAAAATAATTCCAAAGAAGGATTTAGATAAAATCTTTGACAAGTTCTATCGGGGAGACGCCGCCCGTTCTACCAGCGGCGGGACCGGGCTGGGACTTGCCATTGCCAAGAATATATTTGAAATGCATAACGGGATCATTCAGGTGCGATCGGATGAGTATGGCACTGTATTCGAAGTATTGTTCCGGTTAGAAGGAAAGAAAGGATAAGAAGATGAAGAAACATAAACTGCTTCTCAGTATGACAACTGCATTATTGCTTTTGCTCTGTATGCCGACAGCCGTATTTGCTGATACAGGCAACGGGCTTTCAACAGGATCCGGAAGAGTGCTGTTTGCAGAGGCGGATAAGGATGTAGAAAATGACGCATTTGCAGTAACTGTGGAAATGGGGCTGGATGGAGCAGTAGTAGAAGGGAAGTCCATGCCTGTGACAGTTACGGTGGGGAATTTCTCCGGCGCAGATGTCAGTGGTACGCTTCGGATCACACTTCCGGGGACCTATAGCCGTAACAGTCTTGCCTATGAACGGACGGTTGCGATTCCGAACGGCGGTGAAAAGAGTATTTCATTTCTGCTTCCAAGGATGGATACAAGCTTTATAAGGGTGGAACTGGAAAATGACCGGGGGAAGATTCTGTTTTCCAGACAGGAACGACCTCAGGTTTTAGATTCCGGACAGAATGCAGTTGTAGGGATCTTAAGTAATGATTACTCCGGCTTAAATTATTTTGACGGTGCTGCGATCGATACGACTGTGGGAATTTCCTCTGCCAGGATCATACAGCTGACGGCAGATAATATACCGGATACCGGAGAAGGGTTGTCCACCTGTCATTATATTTTAATTGATAATTATAATACGTCGCAGCTTTCTGAGAAGCAGCGCAATGCTATTGCTGCATGGGTCAGTGACGGAGGAATGCTGATTCTGGGTACCGGCTCCAGGGCATCTGTGGTATTGGAAGGATTTCAGACCTCTCTCTGTCCGTTGACACCGGGGGAACTGAGCAGGCAGGATATGTCGATCCTGAGGAGCGTCAATGGCGAGACGAAGCAGGTGGACAGTGTGACGTTTGATCAGGCCGGTTCTGCCCTGCAGGATGCGGGCTGGCTGGATGTACAGGGTAATATTGCAGTGGGCGGTTCTGCCTGGCAGCGGGGATACGGTGCCGGTAGCATTCTGGTTCTGAGCTATGACCTGGCTATGGAACCGATAGCAAGCTGGAATGAGAAGGAAATTCTGGCCTCCAATATACTGGCCAATGCGGGCAGTGAGGACATTTATAATGCTATGATCTATGGAGGCGCAACAAAATATGATTATGACGGTTACCAGATGGAACGGGCAGTACAGGGGGTTGACCGGAATAAGGTGCCGAATCCGTTATTATATGCAGGGGTTTATCTGATATATGTACTCTGTATCGGTCCCATTGCCTATCTGATTCTGAAAGCAAAGGACAAGCGGGAGAAAATGTGGCTGGTGATGCCGGCGATCGCGCTTATCTTTACTGTGATCGTATATGCAACCAGTATGATCTACCGGATTCATAAGCCTTTTATTGAAACCGTTGCTGTTGTTGAATACAGTAATGGACCGATCCATACAAGGAACTATATGTCAGTCCGGAGTCCGAAGGGAAGGGAATATACCATAAGCTTTGCAGAGGGCTATCAGAGTATGCAGACCTGGGCGGGTGACAACGGATATATGAGTAATGGAAGCACGGATTATACCTGTGCAGTCCGCCAGGAGGGAACCGATCTCCAGCTGAACGTAAAGCAGACCAAAGCCTTTACAGAACAGAATCTGGTCACACAAAAAGAGGAGTATCGGGCAGGAAGCGGTATTACCACGAATCTGACCTGTGATCTTTCCGGTTTTGATGGAACCATTACGAATAATACCGGATATGACCTGATCAATGTCGTGGTCTGTTATAATGAACAGTATATCTTTGTGGGTGCCATGAAGGACGGCGAGACGTCTACGCTGGATCGGAACCAGTTAGGCAAGTTAAGCAATGTATATTATGATATGGATCAGTGGATGGAGAAGGTTCCGGATAATATGTCTTTTCTAATGAATACAGAGGAAGTTCATACCCTGAAGGATAATCAGAATGTATATCAGCTTATGGAATCCAGAGCATACAGTCTGTCTCTGAATCAGGGAATGGTGTTTGGAATGATTGAGAATTATGACGATGACCTGGTGAAGGGGAATAATGTGAAGATTTATTCCGCTGCGGTTGCTGTGTCCTATTTTAATCAGGTAGTAGAGGAATATCAGAATTCCTCCTTTATCGTGGATGATATCATGATGTATATGGTAGGTGGAAACTTTATTCCGTACTCTCCGGATTATCCAAAGGACTTTGATTACTTCTATGATACGGAAAGTCTGGATATGTATGGCGAGCAGGAGATGGAGGTATTGTTTGATTTTGGTGCTTTGAATATGGAAGGTGCATCGCTGTTGAATATGAATTATATACCGGAGATTCAGAAAGGTGATACATCGGATCCGGATAGTGGGACAGTGGATACGGAATCATATGATGGTGGCAGACAGTTTTGCAAGCTGCAGCTTTATAATTATACAACACAGACCTATGAAGATGCATTCGTAGAGGGAGTAGTAGAAGATCTGAGTCCATATCTCAACGAACAGAATTGGATGCAGATCCGGTATTATACTGATGGCGCAGATGAATGGAACTGTTATGCGCCGCAGTTATTTATCGTAGGGGGTGATAACTGATGGTAACAATTCGAAATCTGACGAAGACCTATGGCAGATACCGGGCCCTGAATAATCTGAATCTTCATATCGGAAAAGGTGATATCTTCGGTTTTGTGGGACCAAACGGAGCCGGGAAGACTACTACTATGCGGATTATCTGCGGATTGCTCCAGGCAGACTGGGGTGAGGTATATATTGACGGTGTGGATGCGTTGAATCATCCGGAGCAGGTGAAACGAAGGGTTGGTTATGTCCCGGATTTCTTTGGCGTATATGACAACTTTAAGGTAATGGAATATATGGAATTCTATGGCAGTATGTATGGTATGGAAGGAGAGGCGGTTCGAAAAACCTCTGTTGGACTGTTGGATCTGGTGAATCTGTCTGATAAACGGGATGCCTATGTGGATGGTTTATCACGTGGTATGAAGCAGCGACTGTGTGTGGCACGGGCATTGATCCATAATCCCCAGCTGCTGATTCTGGATGAGCCTGCCTCGGGCTTAGATCCCCGGGCGCGGTTTGAACTGAAAGAGGTTATGAAGAACCTGGGCGCTATGGGCAAGACGATCATTATCAGTTCTCATATCCTGCCGGAACTGGGAGAGATGTGTAACAGTATCGGCGTTATGGAAAAGGGGAATCTGGTTGCCAGTGGCAAGGTAGAGGAGATTACCAGGCGGTCCCGTCGTTCCAACCCTTTGACCATTGAAGTATTGGACAACAAGGAGCTTGCAATACAGATTCTAAAGCAGACGCCATTGGTTGAGAAGATATCCATTCGGGAGGATGCCATTATCATTGCTTTTTCCGGTGATGATGAGGAAATGGCACAGCTTTTGACCAGTCTGATCATGAACGGTGTAAGGATATCGAATTTCCATCGGGAGCCGGGAAATCTGGAGACCTTATTCCTTGAGATAACAGGAGGTGGAAAGTAATGGAAAAGCTAAAAAGGCGTATGCTGGATCCGATTTTGAAAAAAGAATTAAAGCTGGGAGCCAGAAGCATTAAACTCCCGTTATCTGTTATGTTTTATGACATTGTATTGTCGATCATTGCGGTGCTTGCGATTTTTGTTGCATCCTTCTCCAATGGACTGATAGGCGGTGTGGATTTCTCTGTCTTTTTATCAATTTATCAGATTATTGGCTGGACACAGATGGGAATTGTCCTGTTGATCATACCAATCCTGTCAGCAGGGACGATTTCCAGCGAGCGGGAGAAGCAGACCCTGGAGATCATGCTGACCACACCGAAGAAGCCGATTTCCATTGTCTGGGGAAAGTTGCTGGCATCCTTGTCTCAATATATGATTTTTATTTTATCCAGTATTCCGATCATGGCGATCGCATTTGTACTGGGCGGTCTGAACTGGTTTGCATTGATCGGTTATATTTTTATGATGATCGTGCTTGCCGTCTTTGTCGGAAGTATAGGCGTTTTCTGCTCCAGTGCATTTAAGAAGACGATTGTATCGATCGTAATGACCTTCCTGCTGGAGTTTGCGTTGCTGGCGTTGCCGATTTTCCTGTTTTTCGCAATCATTGCGGGTGGATATACGATTCATGAGACGCTTTATTATAGCTATAATAATTTAAATCTGACTCAGCCGGATCTGAATTTTGGTGTGTTGCCGCTAATAATGATCGGAAGTCCGTTAACCGGCTTTTATGATTATATGATACGTTCCATGTCTCTGGATGCCGCTACTCTGGCAGAAATATTTAAGGACGCGGATGTATTTGGCGTGATCATGCCGGTCATTGCCCATGCCTGGATCCCGTTGAATGTGATCGCCTGCGGAGGAATCAGTTATTTCTTTCTGCGGATGGCCGCCAGAAAGCTGAATCCGGTGAAAAATCGGAAGAAGAAAAAAGGGAAGCATCCAATGGCAGGACAGCCGGCGGCAGGCA
>CAJULG010000009.1:44344-124245 GCA_910587045.1 uncultured Lachnospiraceae bacterium
TGAATCCAGTGCCGGGGCAGCCGATGCCGGGTATGAATCCAGTGCCGGGGCAGCCGATGCCGGGTATGAATCCAGTGCCGGGGCAGCCAATGCCGGGTATGAATCCAGTGCCGGTGCAACCGATGCCGGGTATGAATCCAGTGCCGGGACAGCCGATGCCGGGCGTGAATCCAGTGCCGGTGCAACCGATGCCGGGCGTGAACCCAGTGCCGGGACAGCCGATGCCGGGCGTGAACCCAGTGCCGGGGCAGCCAATGCCGGGTATGAATCCAGTGCCAGAACAGCCGGTGCAACAGATTACGGAGCAGTTAATGCAGCCAGGAGTTTCAGCACCACCATCAGATCTGCAATAAACCATGGTGGAGGATATAGATAAGGAGGGTATTCCATGAGCCAGATTGATTCAAAGATTATAAGTTTTATCAAGCGGGTACGAAGACGGATTACAGAGCAGAAGGTTCTTCAGTTTGGAACCTTCGGAGTGATCAGCGGCTTTGGACTTGCTGTGCTCTTTTCCATAATTGCACTCTTTGTTCCATGGTATTATGCACCATTGTTTGCTCTGATCTCCGCAGGGGTCGGGTTGGTATCGGGAATCATTGCAGGAGTTGTAAAGCGTCCGGATATGAAGGAAGCTGCCCTGCGTCTGGATTCTCATGGCTTTCAGGAACGTCTGATCACCTCTTATGAACTGGTGGGAAAAGAGGATCCGGTAAGTGCCATGCAGAAGCAGGATACATTCCGCCGTTTGGACAGCTTTCAGATCCGCAGGACGTTTCCGCTTAAGATCCGCTGGCAGCAGCTTACCGCAATGTTTGTATTAGCAGCCATGTTTACGATCGTTACCTTTATTCCGACTGCTGCAAAGGACCGGGCAGATGAATATCACGAAATTGCCCAACAGGTAGGAGAAGAGGTAAAGCAGATTGAGGAAAGCATTGAACATATTGAGAAGATGGAGGAACTGACTGCGGCGGAAAAGGAAAGTATGATTTCCACGTTAGAAGATGCCATTCGAGAATTGGAGGATGTGCAGGATTCGGAAGAATTATCCCGGACAAATGAGCGGATTTCCGTTAAAATGACACAGGAATCGAAACAGACAGAGCTTCGCAGTGTACGGGAAGAATTGCAGACGCTTGCAGATGTTTTCTCCGGGGATAAGAAATCTGAACTTCAGCAGATGGCTGAGGACCTGAACGATCTGCAGCAGGATCTGCAGAATCTGAGTGATAATACCAGCCAGTCAGATCGTCAGGCGATTGCCAATGAATTGCAGAGGCTGGGACAGATGACAGGGAATCAGACAATGCAGGATGCAGCAACCGGCATTATGAATAATACATTTGGACAACAGCAGCTTCAAAGTCTGCAGCAGACTGTGGCCAATGAGAATCAGAATGCCCAGAACATGCAGAATCCAAATCAGATGGCCAATAACAACCCGAATGGTCAGAATAATCCAAACGGTCAGAACAACCCGAACGGTCAGAATAATCCAAACGGTCAGAACAATCCGAACGGTCAGAATAATCCAAACGGTCAGAACAACCCGAACGGTCAGAATAATCCAAACGGTCAGAACAACCCGAACGGTCAGAATGATCCAAACGGTCAGAACAACCCGAATGATCAGAATGATCCGAATGGAGGAGGAAACGGTCAGAACAATACCAATGGACAGGGACAGAACGGACAGGGACAGAATGGACAGGGTGGAACCGGATATGATACGGGAACCAATGTAGGTACACAGCAGAACACGAATCAGGACGGACAGATGATCACGATCCCGGATCGGGAGACGCAGGATAATGACAGTCTGGTGAATAAGATGAATGCCAACGGTAATGGCGTTACACAAAAGGGCGGAGAGGCATGGTCCGGTACTTCGGTTAATTATCAGCAGGTAGTGGGAGATTACTCACAAAATGCCTATACCAAGGTAGAGAGCTCCAATTATCCGAGTGGAGTTCAGGATATTGTAAAATCATATTTTCAGGAAATTAATAAATAGTAAGGAGAAGGGTAATGATTCAGAATGAACAGGAATTGCAGCAGATCATTCAACAGGTACTGCGTTGCGAGGAAGAGATCGGAAAAACAATTATCGGACAGAAATCAATCATACGGCAGATGATAATCGCCATTTTAACAGATGGAAATGTGTTGTTAGAGGGTGTTCCAGGTGTCGGTAAGACCCAGATGGTAAAGGCAATTTCCAGAAGTATGAGTCTGGCATTTTCCAGGATTCAGTTTACTCCGGATCTGATGCCGGCTGACGTTACCGGAACGAATCTGATCGTGAAGGAGGATGGCCAGAACAAGTTTCAGTTTGAGGCTGGGCCGATCTTTGCCAATATTGTATTGGCAGATGAGATTAACCGTGCAACACCCAAGACACAATCTGCCCTTCTGGAAGCGATGCAGGAGAAGACGGTTACCGTCGGCAAGCAGACCTATCTGATGCCGAAGCCTTTTATGGTACTGGCAACCCAGAATCCCATTGAGAATGAAGGAACCTATCCATTGCCAGAGGCACAACTGGATCGTTTCCTGTTCAAACTGAATGTACGGTTTCCATCGAAAGAGGAATTAAAGGATATTGTAAATCTGACGGTGAATCAGAAGGAAGCAGTTATGACACCGGTTATGACCGGGGAGGATATCCTGCGGATCCGGCAGGTCATCTATGAGATGCCGATCGCAGATGCAGTTATGGATTATGCTATGAATCTGGTATATAATACCCATCCGGAACTGAAGGATGTGCCGGATATTACCAAGAAATATCTTTCCTACGGGGCCAGTCCGCGTGCGGCACAGGCGATCATTAAGACTGCAAAGGCCAGAGCGTTGATGGAGAATCGTTTCAATGTATCTTTTGAGGATATCCAGTATGTTGCCTTCCCGGTATTACGTCATCGTATTATCTGCAATTTTGAAGCCTTGTCCGACAATATGACGCCGGATAAGATCATTGCACAGTTGATTCAATAGTGGAGCAGGGAAGAAGCGGAGATACGAAATGAGTGAGAAGCTGTTTGATCAGGACTTTTTTACGAAACTGAATAGCCTTGCCATTGCCATGAATACCCGTATGACTCACGGAATCGGGGGCGGCAGGAAATCCAATGCAAAAGGGACCTCCGTGGAATTTTCTGATTATCGGGAGTACATTCCGGGGGATGACATCCGCAGGATTGACTGGGGAGCCTATGGCCGGCTGGATAAGCTTTATATCAAGCGGTTTATGGAGGAGAAGGAGGGAATCTTTCAGATCTTTATTGATACCTCCAATTCCATGAATTACGGAGAGCCGAAGAAGGCCCGGACTGCCTTGCAGCTGGCAGGCGCTCTTGCTTATCTGGTTCTGAATAATCTGGATCGGGTCTATATCAGTGAGATGCAGGAGAACACTCTGACCCAGGGAAAGGGACGGGCAGGAAAGCAGGCGTTTTCACAGATCATGCGGGAATTAGAAGCGATGGAATTTAACGGAGGCACCAATCTGAATCAGGCAATTCAGGCAAGACAGTATCAGGGAAGCGGTATATCCATTGTGATAAGTGATTTTCTGGATGAAAATGGTGTGGAAGAGGCTGTAAAATATCTGCGCTATAAAAAGCAGCAGGTCATTCTGATCCAGGTACTTGCAAGGCAGGAGGTAGAGATCGAAGGAGACGGTATGGTGAATCTGCTGGATATGGAAACCGGCGAAGAGGTTCGCCTTTCCCTGAACCGGGCCGCCATTGAGCAGTACAAGCGTGCATTGACAGCGTTGCAGGAACGCCTTCGTACCCTGGCCAGACGGTATGAACTGACCTATATTCAGATGCTTGCAGACGAACCCCTGGAAAAGTTTCTCTATGACCATGTATGTAATCAGGGGATTATCATTCATAAATAAAAACTCAGACAAGGAACAGAAAAACGTGGAGACAGATTATGACAGTAAGTAATTGGTGGCCTCTCGCATTGCTGGTACTGATACCGGTCATCATCCTGCTTTATATGCTAAAGCAGAAGGCGAAGGAGTATCCATTCTCCTCCAGCATGCTCTGGCGGGAAATATACAATAACATAGAAGCAACAAAGCCCTGGGAAAAACTGAAGAAGAATCTTTTGATGATTCTGCAGATAGTAACGGTTCTGTTATTAATATTTGCTTTGATGGCTCCGTATCTGAAGCGGGGAGGAAGACGGTTTGACAACGTCATACTTGTGATCGATACGTCTGCCAGTATGGGAATCCGCTATAATGAAGATCGGACCCGGCTGGAGGAAGCCATTGAGCGGGCATGTGATTATGTAGATACATTAAGCGAGACTGCGCAGGTAACCATTCTCACCTCTGATCAGGAAGCAGGAATTGTAAAAAGCAATGTAACGGATAAGTCAGATCTGCGGAAAGCGTTAAGAGAAATTCAGGGAACAGATTTAAAAGGAGATGCCGGCACTGCGGTCAGTGTCGTGCAATCCATGGCAAACCAGTGGGAACAGTATGAGGCGGTCTTTCTCACGGATACGCCGGTGGAGCTGGGCAGTTTAGAGGCCCAGGTGATCAATCTGTACACGGATTATCAGAATCTTTCCATGGATTATATCGGTTATGGAACCGAGTATGATGAAGCAGGCAATCCGTCCCTGACTGTTATCGGGAAGATCACCAATGGGACTGCTTCGGATGTGGTGACAGATGTGAATCTTTACGGAGACGATACTCTGCTTATGGTACAGAGTGTCCAGGTACCGGCCGCCAGTTCTCAGTTCTTTTATTTTCAACAGGTGGATTTTAACGGCAATGTCCTTATGGCAGAGATCAACAACAAGGATGATTTAGAAGCCGATAATCGTGCATACGCTGCCCGAAAGGGACAGGGGCAGGAGCGGGTGCTTCTGGTGACCAATGATAACATGTTTCTGGAAAAAGCGATCGTGAACGTCTCCTGGGTGGACTTATACAAGACCAATCAGCTTTCCGCTGTAGGAAAGGACGAGGAATTTGATCTGTATATCTTTGACGGCATGGTGCCGGATACTCTGCCGGAGGAGGGGAATATCATCTATATGAATCCTCCGCCGGGCAATGGTATTACAGTCAGTGGCTCCATTACCAGTGTGAATCTGGAATTTCTGGAAACAGAGATTACCCGTTATGTTTCCGGCTTTCATTTTGGCGTTTCTGCTGCAAGGGAATTTGAGCGCCCTGTCTGGGCTGATAACTTTATCAGCAGCGGAAGCGGCTGTGTGGGTTATTTTGGCATTGATGGCCAACGCAGAGTTGCAGTGCTGGGCTTTGATCTTCACGATTCCGATCTGGCATTGCAGGCGGAATTTCCGATTCTTGTTTCCAATCTGATGGATTATATGATGGTAAGCGGAATGGTTTCAGAGGATTACTATGAGACTGGTGATAAGATTGTGTTTAACGGTAATCTGAACGGTTCCGATATACGGATTCAGAATCCGGAGGGAATCGCAACAACACTGGCAGCAGCAGTAGAGACCAGCGCTTATACGGATACCGGACGGGCCGGCATCTATTCCGTATCTCAGACAGTGAATGAAGTAGAGAATACAGAGCATTTTGTTGTCCGTTTTCCGGTGGAGCAGGAATCCCATCAGAACGGAGAAAAGACAGAGGAGAATGAGACGGTAGGTGAGGATGATAAGAATCTGAGCGGCGGCAGGGATCTGCGGAATCTGATCATTATCCTGATCCTGATTGCTCTGGCTGTAGAATGGTTCGTATATGTACGTCAGCATTAGACATAAGTGGAGGAAGTCATGAGTATAGAAATGAGTAATCCCTGGTGGCTGCTACTGATTCCGGTCGTGATTGCAGGTCTGATCCTGTCAGAGCGGTATATCCGGATGCAGAACAGGGGAAGGAAAATAAAATATATTATCATGCGCGGTCTGATTGCACTCCTGCTGATTTTCTCTCTATGCGGGCTGAGCTTTAAGATTACCACAAAGAAGGTTACCACATTGTTTGTGGTTGATATGTCCGACAGTAATGAAAAGAATCTGGAGGATATAGATGCTTATATACGGAATGCGATCAATAGCATGCCGAAGAAGAATCAGGCAGGCGTTGTTGTCTTTGGTGATGATGTACTGGTGGATTCTTTTGTTACAGACCGGAAGATATTTTCTGAAATATCCTCTGCGCCTGTTACGACTGCTACCAATCTGGAAAAAGCGGTTTCCACAGCGTTAACGATCTTTCCGGATGATACTGCGAAACGACTGGTATTGATCACCGATGGTCTGGAAAACGCCGGAAGCGTTGAAAAGATGGCAGGCATGGTGACTACGCAGAATGTGGATGTGAAGGTGATCAAGCTGGAGCAGAACATGGGAGAGGAGGTCTATGTTAGTGATTTAGATCTGCCGGAGCATGTTCATATCGGAGATGAATTCAATGTAAAGGTTACCATTGAAAGCAATGTAGCGACCCAGGCGGTTGTCAGTCTGTATTCCGGAAGAACCCTGAAGGGGCAGTCTACAGTGAATCTGACCGCCGGACAGAATCAGTTTGTTTTCCGGGATGTGGGAGAAAGCAACGGTACCCAGGATTATCGTGTTATGGTAGAGCCGGTAAATGACACTATGAGCATGAATAACGAGTATTGTGCATTTACACAGGTGGAAACAGAACCGCGTATCCTGCTGATCGAGGGAACGCCGGATGAAGGAAGAGAGCTGGCAGCCATTCTGGAAGCCTGCGGCGTCCGGTATGACAGAATAACACCGACCGGCGTGCCGGAGGAAATGTCAGCCCTGGTACCTTACAAGGCTGTGGTAATGGTAAATGTTCATGCCAGGGATCTGAGACAGGGTTTTCTGGATAATCTGGAAAGCTATGTACGGGACTATGCCGGCGGCTTGATCTGTACCGGCGGGGCGAACAGCTATGCCATGGGTGGTTATCAGGAAACCTCTCTGGAAACTGTACTGCCGGTGAACATGTTTCTGGAAGGAGAACGTCAGGTGCCAACCATGGCAATCGCCATGGTCATCGATCATTCCGGCAGTATGACGGAGGTTGCAGAGGGTGGTTCCAATGCCACCTGTCTGGATCTGGCGAAGGAGGCAGCATTAGAAGGGGTAAATAACCTTAGGGATACAGATGAGATCGGGGTTCTGGCCTTTGATGATACCTATAACTGGGTCGTTCCCATACAGCCGGCAACGAATCGTACCGATGTAGGAAACGGAATCGCAACCATCAATGTGGGAGGCGGTACCAGCATTTATCCGGCGCTGGATGAGGCAGCAACCGGTCTGCAGGGATCGGATGCCCAGATCAAGCATATCATTCTGCTGACAGACGGCCAGGATTACTATGATCAGTATAACGATGTTGTCAATAAGATCAATGACAGCGGTATTACCCTGTCTACCGTTGCAGTGGGACCGGAATCAGATCAGCAGTTATTGCAGGATCTGGCCCAGCGGTGTGGCGGACGATTTTATTACACAGATATTAACAGTGGTATACCAAAGATATTTGCACAGGAGATCATCCTGTCCGGTAAGAGTTATCTGGTGAACGAAGAATTTGTACCGGTTATCACAAGTAATTCTGAACTCATTGAAGGCTTAATGGATGAAGGTGTTCCGACCCTGCTGGGATATATCGGTTCCTCTTCCAAGCCCCAGGCAACGGTTGTGTTGCGTTCGGAAAAGGGAGATCCGATCCTTTCTACCTGGCAGTATGGTCTGGGCAGGACCATAGCCTGGAACACGGATGCCAGCAATGAATGGACGGCAAACTGGGCAAATTGGAATAACTATGTACAACTGTGGGATAATATGGTAAATTATGTGGTATCCAATACCAGTATCGGAGGCGACAGCTTAGAAGTAATACAGGAGGGTAGTTCTGCAGTCATTTCCTATACAACGGATCAATATGACAAGGATACTTCCGTAAAGGCAGTATGTACGGATGCAGAGGGAAATACCCAGGAGATTACTCTGGATCCGGTAGCGCCAGGCAGATATGAAGCCAATATGCCTATGGACGATATCGGTATTTATACGATCAGTCTCCAGAACCGTCGGGGCGAGGAGCTGCAAAGCAGTATGATCACTGCGGCGGCCATGCAGTATTCACCGGAATACCGGTTTGATCTGGTCACGGATGGTCTGGACAGCTTTGTTGCCCAGGTGGAAGGGAAGTATATTACCTATGATGATGATATATTTTCCGGCAGACTGGAAACGGTTCGGGCAAGAACTAGCCTGGTGGTTCCGTTTCTGATCGCTGCTGTTGTCTTATTTATGCTGGATATTCTGGCCAGACGAATGAACATGGATTATCTGGACTGGCTGATGGATATAATCCGTAAGAGAAAGACACAGAAAGCGCCTGTCCGGTCAGAACATGACAGGACGGAGAAGCGTATGGAGGGAAAGACCACTGCCAGTTCAGATACAGTGGAGGAAGCAAAGGATAAGGGTCAGAAGAAAAGGACATTGAAAAGGACTGACAGAACGACAGAGGCAGGTAAGGCGGAAGCCGGAATAGAGCCGGAACGGAATGCGGTGTCCGGGCAGGCCGGGGAAGAAACATCCGCCTCGAAGAGACATAAGAAAACAAAGGTTAAAAAGAAGAAGGAAGGGAAAGGCCCTTCCACAGAGGAGCAGGGACTGGATATGGACGAACTGCTCCGGAAGAAAGAGGATCGAAACTGGTGACCGGCCATTAGAGATCGCGTATTGAAAGAAAGCAAAATAAATAATGCACAAACAGAATGGTGCAGGAATAGAAGGTAGGAAGATGGGAGAATTACTGAATGTATGGAATACATTTATGACATTGCCGGAGCGGATGCCGGTGTTCGTTTATGTATATCTGATTATGGGATTTGTACTGCTGATCAAGGGTGCAGATTATTTTGTTGACGGGGCTTCTGCAGTGGCAAGACTGTTACGGGTTCCTTCTGTTGTGATCGGTCTGACGATCGTTGCCATGGGAACCAGTGCGCCGGAGGCGGCGGTCAGTATAACAGCCGGAATGAGTGGCAGCAATGAGATTGCGATCAGCAATGTCATTGGTTCGAATATCTTTAATCTGCTGATGGTGATCGGAGTCTGTGCCGCGATTCGTGCCTTTGCGACCGATATGGAGATATTGCAGCGGGATATGCCGGTGAATATTGCCGCCGGTATCGTTCTGTTGCTGTTTTTACTGGATGGACAGATCAACCGGCTGGAAGGTGTGTTCCTGCTGGTGGTGCTGATCATTTATCTGATCGTGGTCGTACGTTCTGCGCTGAAAAGCCGGAGCGGAAAGGAAGAGTCCGTAAAGGCTCCGGAACAGGAGAACAGTCCGGAGGATGCTGGGAAAAAGCTGTCCATCCCTTTCATAATCCTGTATATTCTAGGGGGACTGCTTGCGATCATCTGGGGCGGTGATCTGGTTGTGGACAACGCACAGCGGATTGCCCTGTCCTTTGGTATGAGTCCGATGCTGGTAGGACTGACGATCGTTGCACTGGGAACCTCACTTCCGGAACTGGTGACATCCATCGTTGCATCCAGAAAGGGAGAAAGCGGCCTGGCGCTTGGCAATGCGGTTGGCTCCTGCCTGTTTAATATTCTGTTCATTCTGGGCTTATCTTCCCTGCTTTCACCAATTACAATGACCGGAGGCAGTGTAACGGAAAGTATCACAGACACCGGGATCCTGATCGGTATTTCCATATTAATGCTGATCTTCAGTGCAACCGGAAAGCGGGTCTCACGCACCGAAGGCGTGATCTATGTCTGTCTGTACGCTGCTTATATGGCTTTTGCCATATTGCGCTGTTATGTATTCTGATTATTATCTGGTATTTTAAAATAATTTCAAACTGGATATTTTCATTCCCATTCATTGATAGTAGACTATCTCACAGAATAAAAGGATATTATGAAGGGAAGGAAAAACCGATGCATGAACGAACAGTTTTAAAACGATCAATAGAAAAGTCAAAAGAAAAATCTGCATTTAAGGAGAATATTAAGGGGATTACCATAACCGGATTATTTATGGCATTGACTCTGGTATTTACTGCTTTTGTAAATGTCAAACTGCCATTTGGATATGGTGGCCTGATCCATTTAGGCAATATTCCGCTGTTTCTTGTAGCAATGCTGTATGGAAAACGTACAGGCTTCTTTGCAGGGGCTTTCGGCATGGCGATGTTTGATATTCTGTCCAGTTGGACGATTTATGCTCCCTGCACCTTTCTCACCTGTGGTCTGATGGGATTTACGACAGGTCTGATCGTAGAAAAGAGGAAGGGATTTGGCTGGAAGCTTGTTGCTGTACTGGCGGCCCTGGCGATCAAGCTGACAGGATATTATATATTTGAAGCCATATTTTACCATAATCTGTTAGAGCCATTTGCCTCCTTCCCGGGCAATATCCTGCAGGTGGTACTGGCGGCGATTCCGACCCTGCTTTTGGTCGTTCCGCTGGAGCATATCCTGAAAAAGAGCGGGTTGTTACCGGAGAATTCGTAAATCCGGCCGGATAGATACATGGAGGAAGCTATGCTAAGATTAATGACGCCGGGGCCAACCCGGGTAAGAGAAAATGTGCGGATGGCAAGGAGTCTGGAAACTACAAATCCAGATCTGGATCCGGAGTTCTATGATTTTTATAAAGATACCTGTGAACGGATCAGCGAACTTCTAAATACAAAAAACCCCGCATATATTTTAAGTGGTGAAGGGATACTGGGACTGGAGGCGGCCTGCGCATCCCTGACAGAACCGGGTGACCGTGTTCTGGTCATAGACAACGGGGTATTTGGACGGGGATTTGCTGATTTTGTCCGGATATACGGCGGTGATCCGGTGCTGTATTCTACCGATTATCAGATGGAAGTCGATGTTAACACATTAAAGACGTACCTGGAGCAGGATCACGATTTTAAATATGCAACCGTAGTACATTGTGATACGCCAAGCGGCAGGCTGAATCCGATTCAGGATATCTGCCCGCTGTTAAAGTCTTATGGAATCATAACGGTGGTAGATGCAGTTGCTTCCATGTTCGGAGAACCGCTTTTCGTGGACGAATGGCAGATCGATATTGTTTGCGGCGGTTCACAAAAGGCGCTGTCAGCGCCGGTGGGTCTTACCTTTTTAACGGTAAGTCCGGCGGCCGCGAAGGTGATGCAGGAGCGGAAGCATCCGGTTGCATCTTTTTATGCGAATTTGACGATCTTTCAGGATTATTATGAGAAAAAATGGTTTCCATATACGATGCCGATCAGTGATATCTATGGGCTTCGTGCAGCATTGGAGAATGTAAGGGCAGATGAGCAGATCTACGAACGACACAGAAGGGTTGCCGGTTATGTACGTGACTGTCTCGCCCGGGCGGGATATTCGATCTATGGGAAGAATGGATTTGCCAATACGGTAACTGCACTGGAGGTACCGGAAGGAATGACGGACCAGGAGATCATAGAGGGAGTCGCAGAAAATGCCGGGATCATGCTGGCCGGATCCTTTGATATATTCGCAGGAAAACTGATCCGGATCGGCCATATGGGGGAAAATGCCAATATGGAGGATGCAAAACTTACCGTAGAAGCCTTATTAAAGGTATTGTCGAAATGAAAATAATGGGTTATAATAGGGCATGAAAGAAAGGTAAGTATACGGGAAAGGAGTTAAGTGATATGACAAAAGTGAGAGTGCTGTTGGATTCCATTGACAAGGTTAAGAATTTTGTTAATACATTGATCAAGTTTGACTGTGATTTTGATATCAGTTCTAGCAGGTATACGATTGATGCCAAGTCAATTATGGGTATCTTCAGTCTGGATTTATCACAGCCATTGGATATGATCATTCATAAGGATGGAGATATTTCTGATATTCTGGAAGCAATTTCATCCTATATTGTTGAATAGCAGAAGCGGTTCGGCATAAGCCGGAATCTATTCTGGATGAAGAAAAAGCAAGCCTGGCTTGCTTCTTTTTCTTTTTGAAGGGCGGTTCTATGTATAGCTATCGCAGGGTTTTCACATACTATGCATAACCGATTTGTATGTATTGGAATAATAGTAAGAAGGGAAATAGTGCAGTGATGAAGATTATGTTTTATGATACAAAGCCGTATGATAAGATCTGGTTTCAGCCGATGGGCGAGCAGATGGGGTTTAAGATAAAGTTTCAGGAGGTTAAGCTGAATGAGGATACCGCCGTGCTGGCAAGAGGATATGATGCAGTCTGTATCTTTGTAAATGATGATGCCAGAAAAGAGGCGATTCAGGTTCTGAGTGAGGTTGGTGTAAAAACAATCCTGTTGCGATGCTCCGGTTTTAACAATGTAGATTTGAAAACTGCGCAGAATCTGGGAATTCAGGTGCTGCGGGTGCCAAGTTATTCGCCGGAGGCGGTGGCAGAATATACCATGGGACTGTTACTTACTGTAAATCGTCAGATACATCGTGCCTATATCCGGACCAAGGATTTTAACTTCAATATTAATGGACTGATGGGAATTGATCTGGTAGGAAAGACAGCGGGAGTCATCGGAACTGGTAAGATCGGTCAGATGATGATTGATATTTTGAAAGGCTTTAAGATGCGTATACTTGCGTATGATCCGTATCCGATTGACGGACTTGGAGTGGAATATGCAGATTTGGACCGGCTGTTTCAGGAATCAGATGTGATAAGCCTGCATTGTCCTTTGACAAAGGATACCAAGCATATCATTAACAAACAAAGCATTCGAAAGATGAAGGATGGTGTGATCCTGGTCAATACCTCCCGCGGGGCGCTGATTCATACGCCGGATCTGATCGAGGCGTTGATGGAGCGGAAATTTGCAGGTGTGGGACTGGATGTGTATGAAGAGGAAGATGAGTATTTCTTTGAAGACAAGTCCAATGATATTATTACCGACGAGGATCTGATCCGCCTGACAAGCTTTCGGAATGTGGTACTGACTTCTCATCAGGCATTTTTTACCAGGGATGCCATGGAAGCGATTGCCAGGGTAACCCTGGAGAATGCAAGGGCAGTAGATGCAGGTGAGGAACTGAAGAATCTGGTTATGCCATAAATGGCCGATTTGCTGTTTTTATAAAGGGTATTATCTGAAGGATTCCGGTGCCATGGCATGTAATGAACAGTTGAAGATCAATGGCGAGAATTATTCTTTTGATAAGTCTGGCAGGTGGATTGAAAAATAAAGGAAGCAAGAAATGAATGAAAAAGGGTGCTCTCTAAGTGAGGGCATCCTTTTTGTGCATGCACGGGAAATGAAATTTTGTCTGAATATGTCTAACCATGTCGAATTATATCAAAATATTTCTCCTCCAGAAACGTGTCGTGTCGAAATATCTGACAAAAAAATATTGTTTTTTTTGTTTTCTATTGAAAATAAAAGAAAAAAATGGCAAAATAGCAATAAGAGTTTTTTAGAGTTTCAATGTTTTGTACGAATACGTTCTAAGGTCGTGTGGAGGTGATGGATACAGCTTTAATATATGAAATACTTACTTATAGAATGAAATCGTTAAAGTTGAACAGGAGGTATTCAAATGAAGAATAAGAAAGGACTTTTGAAAGTAACAGCTCTGGCAGTTGCAGGATGCCTATTTACACTTTCCATGCATGTAAATGCTTTTGCTGAGGAAGCTGTAGGGGAGGAAGATTCAACGATAACAAAGGAAGAACAGAATGATTTTGAAATTCTAAGGTGGGAAATTGGCAATATGGGAATGGATGGTGAAATCCAGACGGAAGATTCTGAAGCTGATTCTTACGGAATTATGACATACACGTCATATTATGATATACCCGGAACTTGGATTCAGGAGCCGGATGGTCGCTGGTGGTATCGCCATACGGATGGAGGCTATGCGCAAAATGCATGGGAGAGGATTAATAATCGTTGGTATTACTTTGATAGTCAGGGATATATGTTTGTCGGCTGGCTGAATCTCGATGGAACCTGGTATTATCTGGATGAGTCAGGCGCTATGCAGACGGGCTGGATATGGTCAAATGGTAAGTATTATTATTGTTGTGAATCTGGTGAAATGCTGACAGGATGGGTATGTACCAACAACAAATGGTATTATTGTGATGAAATAAATGGTGACTGGATTGATAACACAGGAACGCAGATGGTTCAGGAAGCATTAAAATACGTAGGAAATCCATATGTTTATGGTGGAAACAGTCTGGTAACAGGAACAGATTGCTCTGGTTATGTAAAGCTTATTTCATCTCAATTCGGCATTATAACACCGAGAACGTCTGCAGATCAGTATGCAGGTTCCAGATTGATTAATGAAGCAGGATTACAGCCGGGGGATTTGGTATTTTATTATAATGGAAGTAGGGTTTCTCATGTGGCTTTTTATGTAGGGAAGATTAATTATAATGGCGTTTTGTATACAAGGGGAATTGTCCATGCTTATAATCCGAAGGATAAGATTTGTGTCAAGTTGATAACGCATCCTGGTCGGCCATATGGCTATGGAACCTACTGGAGATAGAACAGAAATAACTTATTTTAGGAGGGAAATAATATGAAAACGATGATGAAAAAATGCGTATCGGGAATTCTGGGATTTTGTTTGATAGTATCATGTATGGTAATTCCTGCTATAAATGTTCATGCAGAAACCGCAGAAGATGGATGGGTGATAGATGCAACAGGAAGAAAGTGGAGCAATGATGATTATGAAAGAGAAATGCACGAATCCTACTATTTAGGCGGTAGTGTATGGGAGGATGTTCAGGTAAAGCTGGTAAATGGCAACGATATTGATGTTGCAAATTATCCATATCCGCTATTCAGTCCTGTTTACGAGGGCGGGCAATATCTGGTAGTAGAGGAGAGCGGCCGGATCTTGAATAATGTTGTCTGTCTGGTAGACGGGAACTATATGTATGTAAATGAACGGGGGCTGATAGCATCAGGCTGCTGGGTGGATACCTCAAATGGCTGGATGTATTTTGGATGGGATGGCTGTGCGCTGATCAGTCAGTGGATTTATCTGAATCATACCTGGTATTATCTGAATGAAAAGGGGATTATGGAAACCGGCTGGCTGAATCAGAATGGAACCTGGTACTATCTGGATGAGTCGGGTGCTATGCAGAGCGGCTGGATTAAACTTGACAAGCGTTCCTGGTACTATCTGGATACATCTGGAGCCATGAAGACGGGCTGGCAGTTCATTGATAATGTATGGTATTATCTGGATGATTCTGGATTAATGGCAGAAGGCTGGAAGCAGGTGAACGGAACCTGGTATTACCTGAACTGGGGCTCTGGATCCATGAAGACTGGATGGCTTAAGGATGGCGACTCCTGGTATTATCTGAAGGCTTCCGGTGCCATGGCATGTAATGAACAGTTGAAGATCAATGGCGTGAATTACTCCTTTGATAAGTCCGGCAGATGGATTGAAAAATAAAGGAAGCAAGAAATGAATGAAAAAGGATGCTCTCTAAGTGAGGACATCCTTTTTAGCGCATGCACGGGGAATGAAATTTTGTCTGAATATGTCTAACTATGTCGAATTATATCAAAATATTTCTCCTCCAGAAATATGTCGTGTCGAAATATCTGACAAAAAAATATTATTTTTTTTGTTTTCTATTGAAAAGAAAAGAAAAAAATGGCAAAATAACAATAAGAGTTTTTTAGAGTTTCAATGTTTTGTACGAATACGTTTTAAGGACGTGCGGAGGTGGTGGATACAACTTTAATTTATGAAATACTTACTGATAGAATGAAATCGTTAAAGTTGAACAGGAGGTATTCTAATGAAGAACAGGAAAGGACTTTTGAAAGTAACAGCCCTGGTTATTGCAGGATGCTTATTTACGCTTTCCATGCATGTAAATGCTTTTGCGGAGGAAGCTGTAGGGGAGCAAAAAGATGATGTGGAAATGACAGAGGAAGAGTTACAGGAGCAATGGAAAGATATCCAGCGGGAAATCTATAATATAGGTACCTATGAGGAATGGCAGCAAACGACAAATGATAATTCTTCAGATGAAATAAGTACATATTCCGTTTATGATGTGCCGGGGACATGGATTCAGGAAGCAGATGGGCGTTGGTGGTATAGACATGACAATGGAGGCTATACGACAAGAGACTGGGAACGTATTAATAATCGGTGGTATTATTTTGATGAACAAGGATATATGTTTGTTGGCTGGCTAAATCTAAATGGTAACTGGTATTATCTGGATGATTCAGGTGCAATGCAGACTGGCTGGATCTTATCAAACGGGAAGTATTATTACTGTTGTGAATCTGGGGAAATGTTGACAGGCTGGTTTCTGACTAATAATAAGTGGTATTATTGTACTGAAGGAAATGGAGACTGGGTGGATAATACAGGTACACAGATGGTTCAGGAAGCATTGAGATATGTAGGAAATCCATACGTATATGGTGGAAACAGTTTGACAAATGGAACAGATTGTTCCGGGTATGTAAAGCTCATTTCAGAGAAATTTGGTATTATAGTACCAAGGACATCAAAGGCGCAATATGCTTCATCAAGAAAAATTCAGCCGGCAGATGTTCAGCCGGGTGATCTGGTATTTTTCTATGGTAACGATGGAGTATACCATGTAGCGTTTTATTTGGGAAAGATAAATTACAACGGAACGACATACTATAATGCTATTGTGAGTGCTGCTACTTCACAGAGTGGTATTTGTGTTGAACAAAGATGGAGCTCTAATGTTTATTATGGAACATATTGGAGATAAAGAATACAATAATTAAGGAGGGTATGACAATGAAGAAAAAAAAGTTTATTAAAGTAACAGCCCTGGCTGTTGCAGGATGCTTATTTACGCTTTCCATGCATGTAAATGTTTTTGCGGAAGAAGCAATTCAGCAGGAGGGATCCGGCTTAACGGATGCGGATCGGGAAGCCATGGATAACAGACCGTCAGAGATTATCGACATTGATACTCTGGCAGAATGGCAGCAGGCGGCAAATGAGAACACTGCCTATGTATACACCTGCTATTATGACATACCTGGAACATGGATACAGGAAGCGGATGGACGCTGGTGGTATCATCATAAGAATGGAGGATATACCAAAGAAGCGTGGGAACGGATTAATGGAAAATGGTACTATTTTAATGCAGAAGGGTATATGTGCACCGGCTGGCTGGATATGGAAGGCAGATGGTTCTATCTGGGTACGACTGGTGACGGAGCCATGAAGACTGGCTGGCAGCAGGTGAACGGGACGTGGTATTATATGAATGCATCCGGTGTTTTGCAGTACAGCTGGCAGTTTATAAATGGAAAATGGTACTATTTTAACAGTGATGGAGCCATGGTGACCGGCTGGCTGCAACGAAAAGGCAAATGGTATTATCTGGGTGAATCCGGTGATGGTGCCATGAAGAGTGGCTGGCAGCAGATCGGTGATAAATGGTACTATCTGGGTACTTCCGGGGACGGTGCTATGGTGACCGGCTGGCTGAGGGAAGGCAATACCTGGTATTATCTAAAGGAGGATCGTTCCTCTCAGGGCTTCAGCACCTATGGCTCTATGGCAGCGAACGAAGATGTGCTGGTAAACGGTATTGTATACTTCTTCGACAGCTCCGGTAAGTGGATTGAAAAATAAAATGAAAAAAATGCTTGCATTTTTAGAAAAGATGGTATATCTTAATTCTAGCAGGCATACAAAGTGAGTATGGAACAAAGGTGTTCTCTTAATGGAGGACACCTTTTTTGCGTGGTGAGAATCTATCTGCTGTGCGGGTAGTCTGCAATTCCACTGAGAAAATAGCAGGAAAGGAAGTATTTATTATGCAAAAAGTAACAGAGATTTTTGGATCCTATGTATTTGATGACGCAACAATGAAGGAACGCCTTCCAAAGTCTACATATCGGGAACTGAGAAAGACCATTGAGTTTGGCGAACCCTTGAACAATGATGTTGCAGATGATGTTGCACTTGCCATGAAGGACTGGGCGATCGATCTGGGAGCAACCCATTATACCCATGTGTTTATTCCGTTAACGGAAACCACTGCTGAGAAGCATGATTCCTTCATCAATCCGATCGGCGGCGGCAGGGTCATGATGGAGTTTACCGGTAAGGATCTGCTCCGGGCAGAGCCGGATGCATCCTCCTTCCCGTCCGGCGGTATCCGTGCCACCTGTGCAGCCAGAGGCTATACCGCATGGGATTGTACTTCACCGGCTTATGTAAAGACCAGTCTGGATGGCTGTTCCGTATTGTGTATTCCGACTGCATTTACCTCCTATACAGGAGAATCCCTGGACTATAAGACACCGCTGCTTCGTTCCATGGATGCCCTGAGCAGAGAGGCAAAGCGTGTGCTGGCATACTTTGGAAAGGAGCCGGCAAAGGTAACTGCCAATGTAGGCCCAGAACAGGAATACTTTCTGGTGGATAAGAAAAAATATATGAAGCGGGAGGATCTGAAGCTCACCGGACGGACCTTATTCGGTGCACCGGCACCGAAGGGACAGGAATTGGATGACCAGTATTTTGGCACGATCAAGGAGAAGGTTTCCTCCTTCATGAGTGATCTGAATGCGGAGCTTTGGAAATATGGTATTACAGCCAAGACCCAGCATAACGAGGTTGCACCGGCACAGCATGAGATCGCTCCGATCTTCGGTTCCACCAATGTGGCTACCGATAATAACCATCTGCTGATGGAAACGCTGCAGAAGGTTGCATTGCGGGATGATCTGGCCTGCCTGTTATACGAGAAGCCGTTTGCAGGCGTCAATGGCTCCGGTAAGCATAATAACTGGTCCTTTAGTACCAGCGATGGTGAGAATCTGATGGATCCGGGACCGACGCCGGAGACGAATATCCAGTTCCAGTTGTTCCTGGCAGCAGTGCTGGCAGCAGTCGATAACAACGCAGAGATATTAAGATTATCTGCTTCCTCTGCCGGAAATGATCATAGATTAGGAGCAAATGAAGCACCTCCTGCCATCATTTCCGCTTATCTGGGAGAACAGTTGGAAGCGGTTGTAGACCAGATTATTAAAAAGGGTGTGGCAGAAAGCAGCCCGGCGGCAAAGATGTATGAGTCCGGTGTATCCACCCTTCCATCCTTCCGTATGGATGCTACAGACCGGAACCGGACTTCTCCATTTGCATTTACTGGTAATAAGTTTGAATTCCGTATGGTAGGTTCCACCCAGTCCATCGCAATGCCGAATATGATGCTGAATACGATTGTTGCAAATGAGCTGGCTCTGATCGCAGACCGTCTGGATGCAGCAGAAGATGCGGATGCCTGCATTCAGGAGATTATTCGGGAGTTGTTAACGAAGCATCAGAGAATTATCTTCAATGGCAATGGTTATTCAGAGGAATGGGTAGCAGAGGCTGCAAAACGCGGACTTCCGAATATTCCTTGCATGGTGGAGGCAGTACCTTATCTGACCTCTGAGAAGACGATTGAGGTATTTCGTCGGATGGGCGTCATGAATCAGACAGAGCTGGAAGCCAGGGCGGAGGTTATGCTTGAGAATTATGCGAAAAAGATTCAGATTGAAGCCCGTACCATGATTGAGATGGCAAACAAGCAGATCATACCGGCAGTTATGGATTATGAAGGAAAGCTGGCTATCGAAGCAAAGAATATATCTCTGATCGGAATCGAGCCAGAGGCACAGAAAGAACTGATCGCCCAGATCAATGAAGTGCTGATTGAATTAAAGGCAGCAACTGCCAGATTTAAGGAAATCGTAGATAAGTCTTCTGAATATGAGGAGGACATCCCGGCATGGGCAACCTATTGTCATGATCAGATATTTCTGTCTATGGGAACGGTAAGAGAACCGGCAGACACCCTGGAGCTTCTGGTGGCAAAGGAAGCATGGCCGTTTCCAACCTATGGCGACCTGCTGTTCGAACAGTAAGATATTAAATAGCAGTATTGACGGTCTGTTATACAGACCGGGGGTGAAAGGGAGTCGTTTTTGGCTCCCTTTTTGTTTAAGAAAAATGAAGTTTTTTGTCTGCTTCGTTATCTGCAAAGTCAATAACCCCGCTACAAGCAGTGGGGCATGAAATTTGATGCATCCCAGGGAGCGGGGTATTGACCCTCGCGGCATTCGCCAAATGCTCGTGCGAGCACGGCACTTGGCTCATTGCCCGCGGGAATAAAAAATCCCTGAAATTAACTAAAATTAGGGCTGTATAGATTGCATGTTTTGCGTTATACTAAGGATACGAAAAAGTGAAATCAGGATGTACGATAATGAACGAGGAAAGAAGAAAACGGATTGATCGTTATAAATTATATATAATCTGGTTCTTTCTCGGTGTAACGATCCTGCCGATCATAGTGAGCAGTCTTCTGTTGATCAAGGTGGATGCTTTGGAGCAGAAGGTTCTGGCCATGGCAGATATTCCGGGAAGTGATAATATGACATTGATTTCCAGTGGAGAGGCATTAATGTCCAACCCGAATGTCAATCTGGAATTTCTGCAGGGGGAGAACAAGGAAGGCCTGGTAGAACCGGACGGGCTGGAGCGAAAGGATCCGGATAATTTTGATGGAAAGAAGCGGGTTTATCTGACCTTTGATGATGGCCCGAGTATATATACCGGACAGATTCTGGACATACTGGCTGCCAATGATGTAAAGGCAACCTTCTTTGTGATCGCCAGAGAAGACGAAGCCTATTGGGATTATTATAACCGGATCATTGATGAGGGGCATGTATTGGGAATGCATTCGTATACTCATAATTATTCGCAGGTTTATGCGTCCCTGGATGCCTTTGAAAATGATGTAGACCGTCTGTCTCAGTTTTTATATGAACGGACCGGAATTCATCCTACAATCTACCGTTTTCCGGGAGGCAGCAGTAATTCTGTCTGTCATGTACCCATGGAGGAATGTATTGCCTATCTGAATGAACAGGGAATCACATATTATGACTGGAATGCTTTGAATGGCGATGCGGTCACGAATGAGCTTTCCACCGATAAGCTGATCGAAAATATTATGACCAGTGTGCGCCAAAATAATACCTCCATTGTATTGATGCATGATATTCCATCCCGCCATAACACGGTAGAGAGTCTGCAGGAGCTGATTGATATATTAAAGGAAGAAGGCTATGAGATCCTTCCGATTGATGAAAATACACCGCTGGTGCAGCACGTTTCCTATGATAAGGGCTTTCAGAATGCGGCGGATTAGCGGAAAGGTATAGCGGCAGAGGAGGACAGCATGAATGAGACAGAAGCTATGCAATATATAGCAGAGAAAAACCGGCTGGGAAGTGTATTAGGCTTAGAGAATATAAAGGAATTACTGCGGCGCTTAGGGAATCCGCAGGATCATTGCAGAGTAGTGCACATTGCAGGAACCAATGGGAAGGGCTCCATCCTTGCATATATAGATGCTGTACTGCGGGATGCAGGCTATCAGGTAGGAAGATATATCTCTCCTACCGTATTTTCTTATCTGGAACGTTTCCAGATCAATGGTGAATATATGGATCGCAGTATATTTGCAACTTTGCTGACCCGGGTTGCAGTTGTACTGGAGGATATGGAACAGGATGGTTATACCGGGACCACTGCCTTTGAAATTGAAACTGCTCTGGCATTTCTTTATTTCTTTGAAATGAAAACAGATTTTGTCCTGCTGGAGACCGGAATCGGAGGCAGGCTGGATGCAACGAATGTTGTAAAAGCACCGGTTTGTACGATCCTTGCATCTGTTCGTATGGATCATATGAAAATATTAGGAAATACCATATCACAGATTGCATATGAAAAGACAGGTATTTTACGGGATGATGTGCCCTGTGTCGTATATCCCCTGAATGCAGAAGCCATGCCTGTGATCCGGCAGGAATGCAGTTTACATAACATAGATCCCATCGTGCCGGATCTGGCAGAATTAACGATAGAAAAGGAAGATTTATATTGCGAACAGTTTAGTTATAAAAATGTGAATTACAAAACTTCTTTACTTGGAAAACATCAGATATACAATGCAATCACAGCTATAGAAGCATTGAATATCACAAAAAACAAATTAAATATTGATTTGAAAAAAGAAAACATCCAAAAGGGTTTACATAACGCCAAATGGAAGGGCAGATTTGAGATATTGGAGCGAAGCCCATATGTGATCCGGGATGGAGCGCATAATAATGATGCAGCGGAACAACTGTATGAACAACTGACAAAGCATTTTACAAACCACCGGATTACCTTTATAATAGGAGTATTAGAGGATAAGGAGCATTATGCCCTGTTATCCCGTCTGGTACCGCTTGCTTCCAGGGTATACGTGCTGACGGTTCCGGATAATCCAAGAGCGTTACCGGCAGACCGGCTTGCGGAGGAAGCAAACATGTTTTGTCAGGAGGTTCATATTGCAGACAGCCCGGAAGAGGCATATCGTCTGGCCAGAGCGGAGGCGAAGGAGGATGACGTGATAGTGGCATTCGGGTCTTTATACTATATTGGAAGAATTGGGGACAGAAATGGAACGACTGAACAGACTTCTAAAGCATGAATTATTTCAGGACTGTATGAAACGAATCGGACAGGCGGAGCAGGATCGGATCTATTGCAGACATGACAGGAAGCATTCCCTGGATGTTGCCAGGATTGCATATATTCTAAATATGGAGGAGCAGACGGGGTTTGACAAGGAATTCATTTATGCCATGGCGCTGCTTCATGATTTAGGACGCAGTGAGGAATATGAACAGGGACGGTCGCATCATGAAGCAGGCGCAGAGCTGGCGGCACAGATATTGCCGGAATGCGGATTTACTCCGGAAGAGACTAAACGGATCTGTACTGCCATTGCTGCTCATAAAAATGCTGGTGATGAAGGGGCGGATTCCTGTGTCCGGCTTCTCTACCGGGCCGATAAACTATCGCGGGACTGCTATGATTGTTTGGCTACGGAAACGTGTTACTGGAAAGAAGAATGCAGGAATTATAAGGTTTTATATTGATTATTAAACAAGCAAACGGAGGCTTTGAAAAACGTGAAGATCGGAAAACGGATATTTGATACCGAACATGAGGTATATATAATGGGGATTTTGAATATAACCCCGGACTCCTTTTCGGATGGCGGGAAATATGAGCAGATGGATCAGGCGTTATATCATGGCGAGGCGTTGCTTCAGGCAGGAGCGGATATCCTGGATATCGGCGGTGAATCCACCCGGCCGGGCCATAGCAGGATTACGGAAGAGGAAGAGATCGCAAGGGTATGTCCGGTTATAGAGGCAATTAAAAGAAGAATGGATGTGCCGGTTTCTCTTGACACTTATAAGTCGGGCGTTGCAAAGGCAGGCATACAGGCAGGCGCAGATATGATCAATGATATCTGGGGACTGAAATGGGATGGGACGATGGCAAAAGTCATTGCAGATGGACAGGTGGCTGCCTGTCTGATGCACAACCGGAAAAAAGCAGAATATGATGATTTTCTGTCTGATGTGACGGAGGATTTAAGAGAAAGTCTGCAACTGGCACAACAGGCCGGAATCGATATGGAACAGGTATGTATTGATCCCGGTATCGGATTTGCAAAGAGTCTGGAACAGAATCTGCTGCTGATGAGACATCTGGAACGATTACAGGAACTGCGCTATCCTGTTCTGCTTGGCACTTCCCGGAAGTCCATGATCGGGCTGACACTGGGACTGCCGGTAGAAGAGCGGGAGGAAGGAACCTTAGCGACAACCGTATGGGGGATTCAAAAGGGATGTTCCATCATACGGGTGCATGATGTATTGAAGAATCTGCGGGCAGTGAAGATGACTCTGGCAATGCTTCGGGCAGAGTAGCCCAGAAAAGAGAAAAGGATATGGATGAAATTCGGATTTCCAATTTAGAAGTGTTCTGCCATCACGGTGTATACGAGGAAGAGAATACCTTAGGGCAGAAGTTTCTGGTATCAGCGGTTCTTTATACGGATACCAGACGGGCAGGGAAGACAGATTCTCTGGAGTATTCCATACATTATGGTGATGTCTGTCATGAGATCAAGCGGATCATGAAGGAGCGGAATTATAAGCTGCTGGAGACTGTAGCGGAGACGATCGCAGAGCAGCTTTTACGAAAGTATGCCACTCTGGAAGCTGTCCGCCTGGAGATCAAGAAGCCCTGGGCGCCTATTATGCTGCCGATAGATACGGTATCTGTGGTAATTAAGCGAGGCTGGCATACCGTATATTTCAGCATTGGATCAAATATGGGTGATAAGAAGGCACATTTGGATTATGCAGTGGATCAGCTGCAGAGTCATCCGTGCTATAAGGATGTTGTGGTATCTTCTTATATTGAGACAGAACCCTATGGTTACCAGGAGCAGGAAGTATTTCTAAATGCCTGTATTGGCTGTAAGACGCTGTTTACACCGGAAGAGGTGCTGGAGCAGATTCATCTGCTGGAAACAGAACGGGGACGGACACGGGAGATTCACTGGGGGCCGAGGACGCTTGATATAGATATTCTGTTTTATGATAAGGAATTGATTGAAACCGGTACGTTATGTATCCCTCATCCGGAAATACCGTTGCGGACCTTTGTATTGATACCTCTGGCAGAGCTGGCGCCGAACCTTCGGCATCCGGGAACTGGCAGGACGGTGCAGCAGATGTTGAATGACATAAGACAGAAGGAAGAAAATGGATAAAGGCAAGGATAGTAATGTTAGAGTTTTAGAGAAGGAAAGTACAAGAAGAAAAGAGGCTGAAAGCGTGGATTTAGATCAGATTCGGAAAGAGATTGACAGAATTGACAAGCAGATGGTTACTTTATTTCAACAACGGATGGAGCTGGCAGGTCAGGTGGCGGCAAGCAAGCGAGAAAGCGGTAAGGCAGTCTATGACCGACAACGGGAACTGGAAAAACTGGCGGCGCTTTCTGCATTGGCGGACAGTGAATTCAACCGTCATAGTATTGAAGAGCTTTTTCAGCAGATCATGTCGATCAGCAGACGATATCAGTATAAGATTTTAGGAGACCGTGAGCATGTGGCAGGCAGGGAATATCAGGCTGTAAATGCGTTAGAGATTAAGGCGGGAACGAGTGTCGTCTATCAGGGAGTTCCGGGCGCCTTCAGCGAACAGGCAATGCTGGAGTTCTTTGGCAGTCAGGTGAAGCATTTTCACGTAGAACAGTTTGAAGATGTGTTGAAAGCCCTGGAGGATGGGCAGGCCGACTATGGAGTCCTGCCGATTGAGAATTCCTCTGCCGGTTTTGTGGCCGGAGTCTATCATCTGCTGCAGGAGCATGATGTAGCCATTGTTGGCGGCGTCAGCTTAGAGGTTGCACAGGCCCTTTTGGGTGTAGAGGGGGCAAGACTGGAGGATATTCAGACCGTTTATTCTCATCCACAGGCCTTGATGCAGGCAAAGCCGTATCTTGAGAATAAGGGCTGGAAGCAGATCAGCCTGGCTAACACTGCAGTCAGTGCCAGAAAGATTCAGCAGGATGGAGACAAATCACAGGCGGCAGTTGCCAGTACACGGGCAGCAGAGCTATATGGCCTGCAGATTCTGGATCCATGTATTAACACATTGAAGAATAATACGACACGATTTGTTGTGATTTCCGGTAAAAAGGTATTTACCAGGGATGCAGATGTGATCAGTATCAGCTTTTCCCTGCCTCACGAAAGCGGAAGTCTTTATAATATCCTGGGGCATTTTATCTTTAATGGCCTGAATATGACCAGTATTGAATCAGAACCGTTGCCGGAGCGACAGTGGGAGTATCGCTTTTTTATTACCTTTGAAGGGAATCTGAGTGATGCTTCTGTCCAGAATGCGATCACAGGAGTAAAAAGTGAGTCATCCGATTTTAAACTGCTTGGAAACTATCGGGCCGGTTCATAAGAACAGCCAATCGGGTATACAGGATGGATAAATGATAGTAGGAATGGAGGAATAATATGGCATATCAGATGTTTGCTGCGATCAATGTAGGATCGAATGATATTACGATGAAAATTTTTGAAATAACTGCCAAATGGGGCTTCCGGGAAGTGGATTGTATCAGTCATATCTTAGAGCTGGGCAGTGATACCTACCGTCTGGGTTATGTAAGCAATGAGAAGATCAGTGAATTGTGTACCTGTCTGCTGCGTTTTAAGGATAAAATGAAGGAATATGACTGTAAGGAATACCGGGCGTATGCCACCAGTGCAGTCCGGGAGGCAAGCAACGGTCTTCTGATCATAGAACTGATTGAATTAAGAACGGGAATCAAGGTAAAGATCCTTAGTAATTCCGAGCATCGTTTCATGATGTTAAAGGGCTGTGCGTCCACCATGCAGGAGTTTGACGACATGACCAGCAAGAATACTGCGCTTCTCGATATGGGTGCCGGCAGTATTCAGATCTCCATATTTGAAAAGCAGGTACTGACAGCAACGCAGAATATTAAGATCGGCTCCATACGGGTGCGGGATCTGTTATCGGATATCGGTTCCCGGGTGACCAATGGTGATGAATTGATCGAGGAATATGTTCAGAATGAACTAAGCACCTTCAATACCATGTATCTGGGCGATAAGAAGATTAAGAATATCATTGCCATCGGTGATGAGATTCAGGCATTACAGAAGATTGCACCGGAACTGAAGATCAAGAATCTGATGACAAAGGATCAGATTGAATATATCTATGAGAAGATACTGAATGTATCCGCGCAGGATCTGGCGCTGCATTACGGACTGTTGTTCGAGCGTGCGACCCTGATCCGTCCGGCTGTGATCGTATACCGGATGCTGGTGGATACAACAAAGGCGGATGAGATCTTTTTGCATGATATCAATCTGTGTGACGGTATCGTGGCAGATTACGTGGATACAGCCCGAAAGTATACGGCGGGCAGAAAGTTCGAGACAGATATTACAGCCTCCGCCATGGCAATGGCAAAACGATACCGGAGTAATAAATCGCATATTGTATATGTATCCAATCTGGCTCTGGCCATTTTTGATGCTATGAAAAAGCATCATGGCATGGGACGGGTTCAGCGGCTGCAGCTTCAGATTGCCTGTATTCTTCATGACTGCGGGAAATTTATAAGTATGCAGAATGTTGCCAATAATTCTTATAATATCATCATGTCAACAGAGATGATGGGACTGTCCCACAAAGAACGGGAAGAGGTGGCAAATGCAGTCCGGTACAACACCATGTATCTGCCCTCCCATCAACAGGCAAGAGCAGCGCTGGGAGATGCCAGCTATACAACCGTAGCGAAGCTGGCAGCGATTCTGCGTGTGGCGAATGCACTGGACCGTTCTCATAAGCAGAAAGTGGAGAGCTTCCATATGCAGGTAAAGGATAAAAAGCTGGTGATCATAGTAGACACAGTCAACAATATTACCCTGGAGGCCGCACTGTTCAAGGAAAAGGCAGATTTTTTTGAACAGATCTATGGAATCCGGCCAATCTTAAAGCAGAGGAGGAACGCATAATGGCAGATAAGAAATCGAACAAAGGAATTGCAAATACATCCGATTTTGTGAATCGGGAGTTATCCTGGCTGGAATTTAATTATCGGATCCTGGGAGAGGCGAAGGATAAGCTGATCCGTCCCTTTGAACGGATGAAATTTCTGGGAATCACTGCTTCCAATCTGGATGAATTCTTCATGGTAAGGGTTGCCTCCCTGATCGATATGGTGCATGCTGGTTACCGGAAGCCGGATATTGCAGGAATGACGCCGGCAAAGCAGCTGGAGGAGATTATTCCCAGAACGAAGGAGTTTATGAACAGCCAGTACCGGACCTATAACCGTTCTCTGCTTCCGCTACTGGAAAAGAACGGTCTTCATGTCATTACCAGACATGAGGATCTGACGGAAGCCCAGGGCAGCTATGTAGATGACTTTTTTGATAAGGATGTCTATCCGGTGCTCACGCCTATGGCAGTGGATGCCTCCAGACCGTTTCCGCTGATCCGGAATAAGACGTTAAATATCGGCGCCCTGATTCGTAAGAAGGGGTCAAAGGAGGTAGAGATCGCAACGGTACAGGTACCTTCCGTGCTGTCCCGTATTGTTCATGTGCCGGGCAATCAGGAGGGTATGAAGGAGGTCATTCTGTTAGAGCAGGTGATCGAGAAGAATATATCCAAGCTGTTCCTGAATTATGAAGTGATCAGTGCGCACCCGTATCGGATCATGCGAAATGCGGATCTTTCCATTGATGAGGATGACGCAGCAGATCTGTTAAAGGAGATTGAAAAGCAGATTAAGCAGCGTCAGTGGGGAGAGGTCATCCGCCTGGAGGTAGAGGATTCGATCGACCGTGCTCTTCTGAAAGCACTCATTGATCAGTTGCAGGTGGCAAAGGAAAGTATTTTTGCCATAAATGGTCCGCTGGATTTAACCTTTTTAATGAAGTTAAGCGGATTGGAGGGTTTTGATCATCTGCGAAATCCAAAGTATCTTCCGCAGCCGGTTCCGGAGCTGGATCGGGAGGAAAGCATCTTTGAGCAGATCAAACGGAAGGATATTTTTCTGCATCATCCGTATGAGACCTTTGATCCGGTCATCCAGTTTATCAGTCAGGCAGCCGTGGATCCGAATGTACTGGCCATCAAGCAGACGCTATACCGTGTATCCAGCAATTCACCGATCATTGCAGCACTTGCCCTGGCTGCAGAGAACGGGAAGCAGGTAACGGTGCTGGTAGAGTTGAAGGCACGATTTGATGAGGAGAATAATATTAACTGGGCAAAGAAGCTGGAAAAGACGGGCTGTCATGTGATCTATGGTCTGGTAGGACTGAAGACGCATTCTAAGATTGCACTGGTGGTTCGACGGGAAGAGGATGGCATCAAGCGGTATGTACATTTAGGAACCGGTAATTATAACGATGTAACTGCCCGCTTATATACTGATACCGGTATTCTGACTGCTTCTGATTCGATCGGCGAGGATGCAACGGCAGTATTCAATATGCTGTCCGGTTATTCCGAGCCGGCAAAATGGAACAAGCTGGCGGTAGCACCGATCTGGCTGAAAAATACGGTTCTGGATCTGATCCGGCGGGAAATTGAGAATGCCCGGGCAGGAAAGCAGGCCTATATCATTGCCAAGATGAACTCGCTATGTGATCCGAAGGTTATGGAAGCGTTATACGAGGCATCCAGTGCCGGAGTAAAGATTGAATTGATCATCCGTGGAATCTGCTGTCTGAGGGCTGGTGTGCCGGGGCTGAGTGAGAATATTACAGTACGGTCTATAGTAGGTAATTTCCTGGAGCATGCCAGGATTCTCTACTGCTATAATGACGGGTTTGAGGAACTGTATATGGGAAGTGCTGACTGGATGCCCCGGAATCTGGATAAACGTGTGGAGATCATGTTTCCGGTGGAGGATCCGGAGGCAAAGGCGCAGGCAAAGCATATCCTGGATGTACAGCTTGCGGATACCCTGAAGGCATATATTCTCCAGCCGGATGGTACCTATGTGAAGCAGGATATGCGCGGAAAGGAACGGGTTTGTGCGCAGGATACCTTCTGTAAGGAAGCAGTGGAGGCTGCTAAAAAGGATAAGTATGTGAACGAGGATAAACGGATCTTTGAGCCGGTGATGGCCGGTTCCAACCGTAAATAAAGATATGAAGCGTGAATTAACACCCTGTCAGTTGATTGAACAGAGCATACAAAAGAAATATCGTAAGAATATCTGGAGCCCTTTTATCACTGCGGTGAAGCGTTATCAGCTGATCCGGGAGAATGACCATATTGCGGTCTGTATTTCTGGAGGAAAGGATTCCATGCTGCTGGCAAAGTGTATGCAGCTGCTGCAGCGGATCAGTGATGTTCCTTTTTCACTGACCTATCTGGTGATGGATCCGGGATATAATCAAAGTAATCGCCAGAAGATAATGGATAATGCGGAATTACTGGAGATTCCGGTCACTGTATTTGATTCCGGTATTTTTGAAGTGGCCAATGGAACGGACCGGAATCCCTGCTATCTCTGTGCCAGGATGCGGCGGGGAAATCTGTATGCCAAAGCGAAGGAGCTGGGATGCAATAAGATCGCTCTGGGCCATCATTTTAATGATGTGATCGAGACTACGGTCATGGGAATGCTTTACGGTGCCCAGCTGCAGGGGATGCGTCCCCGTCTGAAGAGTACGAATTTTGCGGGGATGGAGCTGATCCGTCCCCTGTACTGTGTCCACGAGGATGCTGTGATCGCATGGAGGAATTATAATCATCTGGAATTCCTGCAATGCGCCTGTCGTTTTACAGAACAATATGAGCAGGTCAATGATGAGAATGGCATTTCCAAACGACAGGAAGTAAAGGAGCTGATCCGTGGATGGAAGAAGGAGAATCCGCTGGTGGAAATGAATATCTTCAATTCCATTCATGATGTGAATGTCGATACTATGGTGGGCTATAAGGCCGGAGGGGTGGCACATCCTTTTTTAGAGGAATTCGAAAGTGAAACCTGATGTATCAGGAATACGAGGAATAAGAAATGATTCGGATATTAGTAGTGGATGATGAAAAACCGATCGCATCCTACATTCAAATGAGTCTGAAACAGGCAGGTTATCATTCTGACTGCGTTTATGATGGAAGGGAGGCCATAGAACAGTTAAGCAGGCTATCCTATGACCTGATCCTGCTGGATGTAATGCTGCCGGAGATTGATGGCTTTGAATTAATGGACTATATTAAACCTATGGGGATTCCGGTAATCTTCTTAACGGCAAAGAATCAGGTGCAAGACCGGGTACGGGGCCTGCGGATGGGTGCAGAGGACTACATTGTGAAGCCCTTTGATGTTATGGAGCTGCAGGCAAGGGTGGAGGTTGTGCTGCGACGGTTTAAGAAGATGGAGGAGCAGCTGCGGGTACGGGATATAGAAGTGGACACCTGTTCCATGCGTGTGACACGGGCAGGGGAAGAAGTGGCTCTGACACGAAAAGAATATGAACTGTTGCTATTATTCATGCGCAATCCCAACACTGCACTGTATCGGGAAACGATTTATGAGCGGGTCTGGGGTGGTGAACTGGATTATGGCAGTAAGACTGTGGATCTGCATGTACAGCGCCTGAGAAAGAAGATGGGGCTGGAGCAGGAGCTTCAGGCAGTGAACAAGGTGGGTTACCGGTTTGAGGTGGTGCAATGAAGTTTCGATATAAGATAACACTGTGGATGATAAGTCTGCTGGCAATTTTTTATGCCGTCGGAGGTACCATACTGATCTCTTACTCCTTTCGTTCTGCCATGGAACGGGAAAAGGAATCTGCCCATGCTTCCTATCAGATGATTCTGGATACCCTGCGCGTGGTAAATCAGACAGATATGTGGCTGGATAAGGCGCAGATGTCAAGTGTATTGCGGGAGCTTTCCTCACAGGGGAATTCCTCCTGGGAAGCATTGCGGCTGCGTTCCTTTGATGAAGTCCTGTATGAGGAAGGGGAGGCGACCGCCTCTTTAAAAACGATCGAAGAAGGAATTTCTCAGAATGAATGTCTGATCACACAGGTTTCAGACGACAGTCAGAAGCAGTATCTTCAGGTTTCCAGTCAGCTTCAGTTTGGTGAAGAGCAGTTGATCCTGGACGTGGCATATGATATTACCTCTATCTATGTAACGCGCAGTGATCAGCAGAATGTATATCATCGTCTTTATATTCTCACTCTGCTCATCGGGATGGTCGTGGTCTACATTATGGCATATGTAATGACCCGTCCCCTGTCCAATCTGTCCAAGGCAGCCCGGCACATTGCTTCCGGCAATCTTTCCTACCGTTCCATGATCCGGAGCAATGATGAGATCGGAGATCTGTCCAGAGATTTTAACGGTATGGCAGAACAGGTGGAGAAGAGTATGGAGGATATGCAGCTTGCCATGGATCGGCAGGAACAGTTTATGGGAAGCTTTGCCCATGAGTTAAAGACACCGATGACCTCCATCATCGGTTATGCAGACCTGATACGACGACAGACCCTGTCAGCAGAGGAAGAAGCGGAAGCGGCAAATTATATTTTTACGGAGGGAAAGCGACTGGAGCGTCTTTCTCTTAAGATGCTGGATATTTTTTCCATGGAGAAAAACACGATTTCCTTTTCCCGTATTTCTCTGGCAGGGCTGATTCAGGAAATGACAGAGCAGCTGCGTCCGGTTTACGAGAAAAAGGGGATTATCCTGGAGTGTAACTGTGAAGAAGGAAGCTGTATACTGGAGCCGGATCTGATTCGATCCCTTTTGCTGAATCTGGTGGATAATGCCAGAAAGGTGCTGGGTAACGGAGGAAGAATTCAGATTACTTCTGCTATTTTGCCGGATGGATGCCGGATTATCGTAGAGGATGACGGGCCGGGTATACCTGCAGAGGCGATGGAGCATTTGACGGAGGCCTTCTACCGGGTGGATAAGGCCCGTTCCCGTAAAATGGGAGGAGCCGGACTGGGACTGACCTTGTGTGCAAAGATTGTAGAACTGCATCACGGGCGAATGCGGTTTGAATCTAATCAGCCCAGAGGGCTGCGTGTTATTGTTGAATGGAAGGGAGGCGAACTGGTATGAAGAACCTGAAAAAGGGAATGTATGCGATCGCATTTTGCTTTGTTATGGTGGCCGGTTTTCTGATGCCGAGGACCATACTGCATGTCCAGGATCTGCGACTGGAGGTGCAGGTGGACTCCTATGGTTTGAATAATGCACCACTACGGCAGTCCAGTCATCTTTTAGAGCGGATGAAGGCCATACAGGAGGAGATGGTGGAACTGACACAGACAGAGCAGCCCCGCCTGAATCATACCAGTATATATCCAGTCATGATGGAGGGGATTGATGCAGTCGGTTTATATAAAGTTGCAGAAGATATGATTGTGGAGTGGAATGCAAAACCGAAGCAGATGATCTCGAAGGATGGAACCTTGTCATTTATTGTATGGGATTGTAGTATCAGTATGGAGAAGGGGGATATCTGGCTGACAATTGATGATGCAACTGGTAAGCTGCTTAAGATAAATGAATTTATTTATGACGATTGGTATATAGACAGAGAATCTTATGCCGTTGTAATGACGGACAGCCTGACGAATTACTATGCATGTGACCGCGTTGAGCAGATAACAGATAACGGGTATGTGGATGTGGACAGTGTAACCGGAGCCGTGGTAACGACGGATGGTATGGACGGATCAGATACAACAGAATATGATAGCTATATGATTAGAGTGAAATATTGCCTGACAGATGGAGAATTTCAGACAGAAATCAACTGTCAGCTAGAGAAAAATTATGATACCACCTATTTGATAATGAATGGACTCTATTAGAATTTGTTTAAAATATGATGCCATAATTATGCCGGTTTGTTGCAGTTTGGATTAAGCACCCTGCTATTCTTAATGAAAAGAGAACAAGAATAGCGAGGTGTTTTTATGTATCAGAGAACTACAAATAGTAATATTCATAGAAATTCGAAGAAGAGTGTTAAGACGAAACGGATGGAAAAGCTGATGCTCTGGGCAGGCCGGGTGCTTGCTTTTGGCTGTGTGGTCTGTATGCTGGGCATGCTTGGCAGTTTATATCAAAAGTCGGTTCAGGCAGAAGGAAAGCCGACAGGGAGTGCCAACCAGCTTCAGATACTGGATGAAACTATCCTGAGTGGAAGCGAGCCGGGAAGCACTGCCGACAGCAAGGAGATGTCTGAAAGTACCACCGCAGATGCGAAACGGACAGATGTGGAATCTGGAGATGCGAATATAGCGGCAGAGTGGCCGCTGCTCCTGGTAAATCCATGGAATACCATACCGGAGGGCTATGCGGACACGATCAGTCTGACAGAATTGATCAACGGGCAGTCTGTAGATCAGCGTTGTTATCCGGATCTGCAGGCGATGATGGATGATTGCAGGGCGGCGGGATATTCTCCTTATATCTGTTCCTCATACCGCAGTCAGGCGAAGCAGACCAGTTTGTTTGAGCATAATGTGTCGGCTCTGATGCAGGCGGGATATTCTGAAGAGGATGCCAGAACGGAAACTGCCAGAAATGTTGCGAAGCCTGGAACCAGTGAACACCAGCTGGGACTTGCCGTTGATATCGTAGATAAGAACTATCAGGTGCTGGATGAGGCACAGGAGGATACAGCAGTTCAGAAGTGGCTGATGGAGAATAGCTGGCGGTATGGATTTATCCTGCGGTATCCTACGGATAAGAGTGATATTACAGGGATTGTATACGAGCCATGGCATTACCGGTATGTGGGGAAGAAGGCGGCAGAAGAGATTTACCGGGATGGAATTGTGCTGGAGGAATATCTGGAAAGACAGTAAAATGAAACAGAACAGGGATAAGACGGATTTCGCAAAATACCGCTTGCTCAAAAATAGATTCCTTGCTATAATCTATTTTGTGCAAGCGGGCATGGCGGAATTGGCAGACGCGCTAGATTTAGGTTCTAGTGTCCCCGACGTGCAGGTTCAAGTCCTGTTGCCCGCATGGAACGAAGACCGGAGGCTGTAGATAACAGTCTCTGGTCTTTCGTTTAGGCAATGTAAATACACAGAAAATTATATTGGAGAAAAAGATCATGACACTTACACAGTTACAATATGCGATCGCAGTTGCAGGAGCCAGCTCCATGAACGAGGCCGCAAGGACATTGTTTATTTCACAACCCAGCCTGTCTGCAGCCATCCGGGATCTGGAAGAGGAGATTGGTATGGAATTATTTCGGCGGACGAACCGGGGAATTTCCATTACCACGGAAGGAGAGGAATTTATCGGATATGCCAGACAGGTGGTAGAGCAGTATGCACTCCTTGAATCGAAGTATATCAATAAGGAGGTGACCAGGAAGAAATTCAGCGTATCCATGCAGCATTATACCTTTGCAGTGAAGGCCTTTGTCGAAATGGTGAAGCAGTTCGGCATGGATGAATATGAATTCGCAATACATGAGACCAGAACCTACGATGTGATCGCCAATGTAAAGAATCATAAAAGCGAGATCGGCATCCTGTATCTGGATGCATTCAACCGGCAGGTATTAACGAAGCTGTTCCGGGAGTATGATCTGGAATTCCATGAATTACTGGCTTGTAAGATCTATGTATATATGTGGAAGGGGCATCCGCTGGCAGAGCGGAGAGAAGTATCGATGGAGGAATTGGAGGAATACCCCTGTCTCTCCTTTGAACAGGGAGATCATAACTCCTTTCATTTTTCAGAGGAGGTGCTGAGCAGCTATCGGTACAAACGACTGATCAAGGCCAGTGACAGGGCGTCCCTGCTGAATCTTATGGTGGGGCTGAACGGATACACCCTGTGTTCCGGTATTATCTGTGAGGAGTTGAATGGTTCGGAATATTGTGCAGTTAAGCTGCGGTCAGATGCCATTATGACGATCGGATATCTGATACGAAAGAACGCTCCGGTCAGTGAGGTAGCGATGAAGTATCTGGAGGAAATTTCAAAATATAAGAATAAAGCCCTTCTATAGAAAAGGAATATCATGTAAATATATTCAGATGTATCTGTCGGATTGTTTTGGTTTACTATCTATGTTAATATGTAGGTAGCATTAAGAGGGAGATGCCGGAGCTTCGGGCTGACCGGCAATATGATCATGGGAGAAAAAGACAGGTATATTTACATAATGATTTCGGAAACGACGACACGGTTTGGCTATCTGCTGCGACGTGTAGGGAAGGTACGCTTTAATCATGCTTCGGTTGCCCTGGATGAAGAATTGAATGAATGCTGGTCTTTTGCAAGGAGACAGTATCATGCGCCATTGATCTTCGGACTGGTAAAGGAAACCATGGATCGGTTTACGCTCCACAGATTTTCTGATGTTCAGGTGCTGATCTTTCGGATTCCGGTCACAGAGGAACAGTACCAGGGGGTAAGACAGATGATCGCAGCAATCCGCCAGGATGATGAGTACATTTATAATCTGTTTTCCGTACTGACCTTTCCATTGTTCAAGGGATTTGCAATCTATAAGGCATATTCCTGCATTGAGTTTACCATGAATGTGATAAGGCAGCTGAAATTTACACTGGACATGCCTGCCTGCCGGTATACCCCGGATGATTTAATAGAGTTTCTGTCAGAGTACCGGTATTTTGAAGGAAATCTGCTGGATTACAAGAAGCCATCGGAACGGGACGAAGCGTATTTTCAGCCAATCTGTTTTTCCCAGATACTGCAAAGCGGCTGGAATCTGCTTCGGCTGATGAAGCGTTCTGTTTTTGGAAGTCTGGGAGGCTGATAAAGGATTTGACCAATACCTGGGAGCGTCTTTTTAGTACAGAAAGACGCTTGTCCAGGTGTTTTTTTACTTTACAACATACCCCATAGGGGTATATAATAAAGTTGCAAAAATGAGATGGAGGAAAAGCAGTTTTGAAAAATGACAATGAAAAGCAGTGTGAATGCAGTGGACACAAGTCAAAGGAGCGTTCGGAGCAGGAGTATAAGAATCTCATTCACCGGCTCAACCGTATCGAGGGACAGATCCGGGGAATCCGGGGTATGGTGGAGCGGAATGCATACTGTACGGATATTTTGATTCAGGTGTCGGCTGTCAATGCTGCCTTAAACAGTTTTAATAAAGTTTTACTGGAAAATCACATAAAAAGCTGTGTGATCAGGGATATTAAGGATGGAAAGGAAGAAACCGTGGATGAGCTGGTAGAGACCTTACAGAAGCTGATGCGGTAACAGACGATCCGATATTTGGCTATGGAACAAGTGGAATGGAGGTGAAGGCCATGGAACAATATACAGTAACCGGTATGAGCTGTGCTGCCTGCAGTGCCAGAATTGAGAAGGCAGTTTCCAAAGTGGAGGGGGTAACTGCATGCAGTGTCAGCCTGTTAACGAATTCCATGGGTGTGGAAGGAGATGCAGATCCCGCTGCTGTCATGCAGGCAGTCGCCGCCGCCGGATATGGCGCCGAACAAAAGAAGGCTGCAGGAAAGGCGACAGGTAAGCAGAAAGGGGCATCTGCTATAGCAGATGCAGAGGATGCATTGCAGGACAGAGAAACGCCTGTGCTGCGGAGGCGGTTGATTGCTTCTCTGGTTTTTTTGATCATTCTTATGTACATTTCCATGGGGCATATGATGTGGAACTGGCCGCTGCCGGCGTTCCTTCAGGGAAATCATGTGGCAGTGGGACTGCTTCAATTATTGCTGACGATTGCCGTCATGGTGATCAATCAGAAGTTCTTTATTAATGGTTACAAGAGTCTCTTTCAGGGTGCACCGAATATGGATGCATTAGTGGCATTAGGTGCAACGGCCGCTTTTGTCTACAGTACCTACGCCTTATTTGCCATGACGGATGCACAGGCGCGGGGAGATTTAAATGGTGTTATGCATTATATGCATGAGCTTTATTTTGAATCGGCTGCCATGATATTAGCGCTGATCACCGTAGGCAAGATGCTAGAAGCAGTCTCTAAGGGCAAGACCACCAGCGCCCTGAAGGGGTTGATGAAGCTGGCGCCGAAGACTGCAACGCTTTTGATCGATGGTATGGAAACGGAGGTGGCGATCGAGCAGGTAGAAAAGGGCAGTATCTTCGTGGTTCGCCCTGGTGAGAATATACCGGTTGACGGTATTGTGCTGGAGGGCAGCAGCGCAGTAAATGAGGCGGCTCTGACCGGTGAGAGTATTCCGGTAGATAAAGCCGCGGGAGACCGGGTATCAGCGGCTACTGTAAATCAGTCCGGGTTCCTGACCTGCGAGGCGGTACGGGTGGGAGAGGATACCACCCTTGCCCAGATCATTCAGATGGTCAGTGATGCAGCAGCGACCAAAGCGCCGATTGCCAAGGTAGCAGATAAGGTATCCGGTGTCTTCGTGCCGATCGTTATCGGTATTGCGATTCTCACCATTGCTGTATGGCTGCTGGCGGGAGAGGGAATCGGGTTTGCTCTGGCAAGAGGAATTTCTGTACTGGTGATCAGCTGTCCGTGTGCACTGGGACTGGCAACTCCGGTTGCTATCATGGTCGGAAACGGGGTAGGCGCCAGACACGGCATTATGTTTAAGACCGCAGTATCCTTAGAGGAAACCGGAAAGGTACAGATCGTCGCTCTGGACAAGACGGGTACCATCACCTGTGGTGAACCGAAGGTAACGGATATCGTTCCGGCAGAAGGGATAACAGAACAGGAACTGTTGTCTATGGCTTATGCTCTGGAGCGAAAGAGCGAGCATCCTCTGGCAAAGGCGGTGATCGAGCGGGCGGAGGCGGATGGTCTGGAAGGAAAGGCAGTCACAGATTTTCAGGCGGTTCCGGGCAACGGCTTATCTGCCAGACTGGAGGGCGCAGTGATCTGTGGAGGAAATTATGCGTTTATACAGAAGCAGGCTGTGATTTCGCAGCAGACCGGAAGGCAGGCGGAGGCGCTTGCTGCAGAAGGAAAGACCCCGTTGTTTTTTGCCCGGAAGAAAGATGAAGAGCAGGAATTCATGGGAATCATTGCAGTGGCGGATGTGATAAAGGAGGATAGTCCGCAGGCAGTAAGGGAATTACAGCAGATGGGTATCCGTGTGGTAATGCTGACGGGTGACAATGAGCGGACTGCCCGTGCGATTGGAGATCAGGCCGGTGTGGATGAGGTGATCGCCGGAGTGCTGCCGGAGGGAAAGGAGGCTGTGATCCGGGAATTAAAGCAAAAGGGCAGGACTGCCATGGTAGGAGATGGTATGAACGATGCACCTGCCCTGACCCGGGCGGATATCGGAATTGCCATTGGAGCGGGAACCGATATTGCAATCGATGCGGCAGATGTGGTATTAATGAAGAGCAGGCTAAGTGATGTACCGGCAGCCATCCGGCTGAGCCGGAGAACCCTGACCAATATTCATGAGAATCTATTCTGGGCATTTATTTATAATGTGATCGGTATTCCATTGGCAGCGGGGGTATGGATTCCATTGTTTGGCTGGCAGTTGAATCCAATGTTCGGTGCGGCAGCCATGAGCTTATCCAGCTTCTGTGTTGTGACCAATGCACTTCGGCTGAATCTGGTGCGGATCTATGATGCCGGCAGGGACAGGAAAGGCCGGAACCGGATAGAAGATCCGGAACAAAAAGAACAGGAAACATTAGAATATGAAAGTATGGAGGAATCGACTATGAACAGGACAATAACGATCGAAGGTATGATGTGTGGACATTGTGAGGCAAGAGTAAAGAAGGCGCTGGAGGCATTGCCGGAGGTGTCGGAGGCGGTTGTCAGCCATGAGGCCGGAACTGCAGTTGTTACCTTGCAGGGTGAGGTGACAGAGGAAGTATTAAAGCAGACGGTGGAAGCACAGGATTATAAAGTGGTTTCTATCGCATAATGGATACGGAAGCAGGAACAGAGGTTATGACAGAGCAATTAGAGGAACAATTTTCAAGAACGGAGCTTTTGTTTGGCAGTGAAGCAATGGAACGGTTTCGAACAGCAAGGGTGGCTGTATTCGGAATCGGGGGTGTTGGCGGATATGTGGCTGAGGCCCTGGTCCGGAGTGGAATCGGTGCGATTGATCTGATCGATCATGATAAGGTAAGTCTTTCCAATCTGAATCGACAGATCATCGCAGCCAGAAGTACCCTGGGAGCCTATAAGGTGGATGCCATGAAAGAACGGATACTCGATATCAACCCGGACTGCCGGGTTGTGGTACATAAATGCTTCTATCTTCCGGAGACAAAAGATCTCTTTGATCTTACTCAATATACTTATATTGTGGATGCAGTGGATACAGTAGCGGCCAAGCTTCAACTGGCTGTAGAGGCGAAGGAATACGGGATACCGATCATCAGCAGTATGGGAGCCGGGAATAAACTGAATCCCATGGGCTTTGAGGTGGCGGATATTTATCAGACCTCGGTCTGTCCGTTGGCAAGGGTAATGCGGCGGGAATTAAAGAAGCGCAATATAACGGAGCTGAAGGTGGTGTATTCGAAGGAACCGCCGGTTACTAATGTACAGGAATCAGATAACACATCTGACTGTCAGGAGGAGGTACGGGAAGCTTCCGGCCGGAACCATATACCCGGTTCGGTTGCCTTTGTACCGTCTGTCGTAGGTTTGATTCTTGCGGGAGAGGTACTGAAGGATATTGGCTATAGGTAAAACCTATAATGGATTCATGGCAGCCGGTATTAGACACCCTTCTGCTTATATGTTAATATAACCTTGTTAACAGATAGGAATTAAAGGAATTAAAATCATAAGCAGAATCTACTGCGGAAAGAGGTACATTATGAGTAAAAAACCATATGAAAAGAGAAATTTAAAGTTTGAAACACTGCAGTTGCATGTCGGACAGGAGCAGCCGGATCCGGTCACAGATGCGAGAGCCGTTCCGATCTATCAGACCTCATCTTATGTCTTCCACAACAGCGACCATGCGGCGGCAAGATTTAATCTGAGTGATGCAGGCAACATCTATGGCAGATTAACAAATCCGACGGAGGATGTATTTGAACGGAGGATTGCCGCTCTGGAGGGTGGTGTTGCAGCACTGGCAGTTGCTTCCGGCGCAGCAGCTATTACATATACCTTTCAGAATCTGGCACAGCAGGGTGACCATATTGTAGCGGCAAAGAATATTTATGGAGGAACCTATAATCTTCTTGCCCATACCCTGCCGGAGTATGGAATCACGACTACTTTTGTGGATCCTTCTGATTATGCCGGAATAGAGGCGGCGATTCAGGAGAATACCAAAGCGGTTTTCATCGAAACCCTGGGGAATCCGAATTCTGATGTAGCCGATATTGAGCGGATTGCCGGTATTGCCCATGCTCACAGGATTCCGCTGGTAATCGATAATACCTTTGCAACTCCGTATCTGGTCCGGCCGATTGAATATGGTGCGGATATTGTAGTTCACTCTGCGACCAAGTTCATTGGCGGTCATGGCACGACGATTGGCGGTGTTATTGTAGACAGCGGTAAGTTTGACTGGGAGGCCAGCGGACGGTTTCCGTCGCTGACAGAGCCGAATCCAAGCTATCATGGTGTCAGCTTTACAAAAGCAGTGGGGGCGGCGGCCTTTGTCACTAAGATCCGTGCGATCCTGCTTCGGGATACCGGCGCGACGCTTTCCCCGTTTCATGCCTTTTTCTTCCTGCAGGGGCTGGAAACCCTGTCATTGCGGGTAGAGCGGCACATAGAGAATGCATTGAAGGTAGTGGAATACCTGAGCCGGCACCCCCAGGTGGAAGCAGTTCACCATCCGGCGGTTTCCCGGGATTCAGAGCAACAGGCTCTATATAAGAAGTATTTTCCACAGGGCGGCGGTTCCATCTTTACCTTCGAGATCAAGGGGGATGACCGGAAGGCAAAGGATTTTATTGATAATCTGGAGCTGTTTTCCCTGCTTGCTAATGTAGCGGATGCGAAGTCCCTGGTCATCCATCCGGCCTCTACCACACATTCGCAGTTGAATGAGACAGAGCTGGCGGATCAGGGCATTAAGCCGAATACCATTCGCCTGTCAATCGGTACGGAGAATATTGAGGATATAATTGAGGATTTAGAAGAAGCGTTTCAGGCAGTACAGTAACAGTAGAGGATACAGAAGAGGCCCTGCATTCCGGTACAGGATTACCGGGAAGCAGGGCCTCTTTCTTTGGGTTCGTCCGTATATGAGATCATACCGGGCTGAATGATCGCTTAATCACTTAATCATATAAGGAAGCATGATATCTGATCTTGCGATAGATTTTATATATTAATACCCATATCATGGATACTACCAGATATAAGGTTGATAAAAGACCGGCGGCTCCCCCGATAATGACTAAAATTAAAATTCCAATGTTCATAAATGAAAATCCTCTTTTCTATATGTTCTTTTAAATTGCATACGCAAACAAGCCTATGTGTAACATAGGCAAAACAAAATATATAGAAAATGGATCAGGATTTCTGACCATCCTGATGATGGATATATTGAAGAATAACAGTAATACTAAAGAACTGGTATACGGTTCTGCTTCTGGCAGTAAGCGTCAGAGGATCAGATTGTAGGGGACAAAGCGGTATACCGGTAATGAAGCCGCTGATCCTGTTTCGCCAGGTTCGGTCTGTCTGCCCGGTTCGTCGGATGGTAGTAAGAAGAACGGGCTTTCCCAATAGTTCTTCTGTACAGAGCACTGGTGAATCCGGTAACTTGCCAATGGAAGAATAAACAGAATGCAGAGGCTGAACCTGCCGGGACGCAAATAAGGAATCTGTCGGGAGCTCCGCCTGACACATTCCGGATAACAGCATGGCAATTATGATCAGAATGCCTATATAATTGTTTTTATATCGAATATGCATCTTATACCTCATTGCAATTTAGCAAAGCCGGAGTACAGGTTATTGCAATCCGTCGCTTGTGAGTCCTATTATACTGCCGGAAGCTCCGTAAAGCAAGAATGCAGCCGGAAAAACCCTAGGTTATGAAATACCTATCATTACCCTATCGGGTGGTGATATGGTAAAGTATGACCTGAGGAGGGACCCGGCATAAGCCGGGAGGAGCCCTGAGGTCGGATTGCAGGAACCTATAAATGCAGGCAGGAATCATGGTACAATATGCCTTGAGGAGGGGCCCAACGAAGTTGGGAGGAGTCCTGAAGGCGGGCATCAGTAATGAAAAGAGGCTGTCAGCTATGCCTTGAGGGAGGAGCCCTGAGGTCGGATTGCAGGAACCTATAAATGCAGGCGGAAATCATGGTAAAATAAATGAAAAACACATTGAAATATGAGGAGGAGCGAATGAAGATTTTAGAAGCAGCGGAAATAACACCAGAACTGGCAGAACAGTTAATTCTGGTATGGGAAAAGTCTGTAAAGGCAACACACCTGTTTTTATCAGAGGATGAAGTAGAGGAAATCAAAAAATATGTTCCGTCGGCCTTGAGCGGGATTGCACATTTGGTAATTGCAGAAAATAAGGAAGGCCGCCCTGTTGCATTTATGGGGATTGAAGAACAAAAGCTTGAAATGCTTTTTATTACACCCGAGGAACGGGGAAAGGGACTGGGAAAAAAGCTGATCCGGTATGGAATTGAAAATTATTCAATCAACAAATTGGCTGTCAACGAGCAAAACCCGCTTGCAAGGGGATTTTACGAGCATATGGGCTTTCAGATATACAAACGGACAGATCATGACGAGCAGGGGAATCCGTATCCGCTTTTATACATGAAATTGAAATCAATGACTATTTGATATTGAAATTATGGAAAAAGCAGATTATACTAACTATATTGTTTCACATACGTTATATATATGGAACGAAAGAAGGGCAGAGGATGTATCAGATTGCACTTTGCGATGATGAACCGTCAGATTTGGAGAAAATGAAACGAATATTAGAGACATATCAGGAGCTGCATTCAGATTGTAATCTGTCGATAAGATGCTTTACCAGTGCAGAAGAGCTGTTGCGGCCTATACGGGGGAATGAATACCTCCCGGATCTGATATTCATGGATATTTATATGCCGGAAAAGCCGGGGATAGATGCAGCGAAAGAGCTTCGTGATATGGGAGCGGATTGCAGGATCATCTTTTCCACTACATCGAAAGAGCATGCGTTGGATGCTTTTCGTATTGATGCGGCGCAATACCTGGTGAAGCCGGTGGCAGAGCAGATGGTGATTCCGGTGTTGGATAAGCTGCTGGTTGAGATGAAAGAGGATCGGTTAAAATATCTGCTGTTACGGATCGAAGGCAGAATCTGCAGAATAGCATTACATGATATTGTGTATTGTGAAGCACAGAGAAAATGTCAGTGTCTGTTCTTTGCGGATGGAACGCAGGCATTGCTGCGTATGACAATGACTGAAATCTTTACAATGCTGTCCGGATATCGGGAGTTTGTAAAGGCCGGTATATCGTACATCATTAATCTGGAACATATTGAAAGTCTGAATGCAAGGGAACTGAAAATGGATACCGGGGCAATGATCTATCTGCCCCGTGGTTCTTATCAGACGATCAAGGAACAATACTTTCAGTATTACTGTGGAACCTGAATATAGCATAAACACAAAACGACAGGAGAGATGCCTGAGGATCTGACATGTATGATTCTCAGGCATCTTTCATTTTTTGTCTGGTTTGCGCGAAGTGTGACTGAAAATGTGCAAACGGTTCTTTAGCGCTTCATAAAAAACATTTAATTGTTTAAAATATATGCAGCTAATATAGAAGCATAAGAGGATATTATGAGGATAAGGAGCAGGAGATATGGGAAGAACGATCAAGGGAAAACTGACGATCAGTGTTATCTGTATCGTCGTAGTCAGTATTTTGCTGACGACAGCAGGAATCACATTTGTTGCGGGCAGAAAGATGATCCAGGATCAGACGGATGCCCTGTCACTGAATGCAGATAAGTATGCGGAAGAGATCAATACCTGGATTGAAAATGAAAAGATGCTTGCACAGGGAGCGGCCAGAAGCATTGAAGCAGCCGGAAATACGGAGGACGGTTTTATTCAGGATGTGGTAAGCACACATGCAGAAGGAAGAGAGGAATTACTGAATTTATATTGCGGTACGGCAGACAGCAGATTCATTCAGTCCAATCGGGAGGCAGGTATTCCGGACGGATACGATCCGGTTAAGCGAGGCTGGTACAGTCAGGCTGCCGCAGAGGGGAAAACCATTGTTACGGATCCGTATCTGGACAGTATTACGGAGCAGATGTGTGCAACCATTGCTACGCCGGTATATATAGAAGGAGAACTGGCAGCAGTGATCGGACTGGATGTAACACTGAATACGGTGGCCGAACTGACCGGGAATATCAGTAATTCGGAAGGAACCTATGGGTTTTTGCTGGACAGCAGCGGATATTATGTGGCGCATAGAAACCAGGAATTTGAACCGACAGCAGAAGCCGCTGTAGCTGTTGAAGATGTTCTGCCGGAGCTGGCAGGTCTGGTTAACGGATCAGAGAGTGGTGTTCGTCAACTGGTTGATTACGATGGAAGCAACAGCTATTTTGCCATGTCAGAGATTACAGGAAGTCATTGGCGACTGGGTGTGGTAGTTCCGACCGCCAATGTAGTAAGCTCTCTTCTTACTATGATAACAGTTGCAGTAGTGATCGCACTTCTGATCATTATACTGGTGGCAATATTCATGGCCGGGCTGATCGGCAGGACATTGGCGCCGGTTCAGATGTTAAAGCAGTTTGCCTCCGGGGATTTTTCCGAGGAGACAGTGACGGAGAAGGCCATACCAAGAGAATATAAGGATGAGACAGAGCAGATTCAGACTGCTACGACAGAAGTAAGGCAGCAGATCCGGGGGATCATTCTGAATACGAAGCAGGAAGCAGAGGATATTGCCGCTATTGCCAGGGATACTTCAGGAAAAATGACGGAATTAAATCAGGATATATCCGGTATTACGGATTCTGTTAGTCAGGTGATGGAACAGACAGCTGAGGCGAAGAAGCTGGCAGAAACAATACGGATGATCGGTGAGGAACTCGGCACTACGATCGAATCCGTAGCAAGGCAGGCCGGAGAGGCCGCCTCCCAGTCCGGCGATATCATGCATCGTGCCGGACAGCAGCATGAGAATTCAGAGCAGTCTGCCGGAGAAGCAGTTGCCCTTTACCAGAATACAAAGGAGGAGCTGGAGCAGGCCATTGCAGACAGTCAGCGGGTACGGGAAATCAATGCCCTGACGGAAGAAATCCTCGCGATCAGTTCACAGACTAATCTTCTGGCGCTGAATGCTTCTATAGAAGCGGCAAGAGCCGGAGATGTAGGAAGGGGATTTGCAGTAGTCGCAGAAGAGATCAGCCAGCTTGCTGATAATTCCAAGCAGGCAGTGGATAAGATCCGTCAGGTAACGGGAGATGTGATGCAGAATGTGTCCCGTCTGTCCAAGACTGCGGAGAAGCTGCTGCATTTTATGAACGGAACTGTTATGGAGGACTATCAGAGCATGACTGCGCTGGCAAAGATGTATGAGCAGGATGCTGTATTTTACAGTGATATTTCCGGCAGTCTGGGAAGCGCATCCCGGGAAATGCGTGACAGCATGGTGGGAATTCAGGAATCAATCCTGGCGATTACTTCACTGATCAGTGAGATTGCAGAGCATATGCAGGGCATGGAAGAATCCGCAGGGGCTTCTAATGCAAATTCGGGTTCCGTACTTTCTCAGATGGAGGAATTATTTAACTTAAGTGAGCTGTTGAACCAGACAGTGGCATCCTTCCGGGTATAGGGTGAGGAATTTTTCCTTTTTCTGCATTCATATGTCATTTTCTGCAATAAATATTGCTGAAAACTACTATATTTTGTAGATTTTTGTTAGGAGCTGTACAGGCTCCGGCAGGCAGATAACATGACATTAGGAGGAAGCAGGAATGGCAGTTGTAAGAAGTGAGCAGGATGCTATGGCAGCGAAGCTGGCGGCTGAACGTGCAGCGCGGGAAGCGGAGGAAGCAAGAAGGAGAGATATAATGGAAAAGATTCAACTTCTGGAAGATGAAATCAATGAATGCCAGGGGTTGATTTCGTCCTTTAGTGGATTAAAGGGACAGGTCGGGATGCTGATATCCCGGATGAATGAATATAAGGCCATGAATCTGGAAGCAGACAGGAATTCCTTTTTTGGAATGACTGCAAGTGCGGTATATGAAGGAATGGCAAGTGCCCGGTCGGCGATGGGGGAAAGCGCAGGCAGTTTTTCCGAAGTGGAATCGGCGATCGGAAGCCAGATTGGTATGCTGAGTTCGTATGTAATGGAACTTAGAAGCCGGATCAGCAGTCTTCAGGCAGGATTATAAAGGAGGCTGACATGATCAAGATACAGATTGATGAATATGAGAACTTATTACATGAGACCCATGTGCTTCACAGGGAGAGCAGGGAATTGATCCAGGAATATGTCAGGGAGCTGGAAGAACTGCTGGCACCGGATGGCGGATTTCAGACCAATCTGGTTTCAGAAAAAGCGAAGCTGATTCTGGGGAAGTTTAAAGAACGGGTCATACCTGAACTGGAAGCGGAATTCGAAGAGACGGAGCAACAGATTTATATATTAGGACAGCGTCTGGCTGAAGGGGATGAAGACAGGAGGTTACATGTACAATGGGAGAGAGTATAGATGCCATACGGGAGGTCTTACGGGATGAGAAGCATACCTTGACAGAGATCAGCGGATTCATGAAAGCGTTGCTGACATTTATCCAGGAATCGGCAGATGCCTTTGAGGATACGGATACCAGTTGTGAAGAAGTATACAAAAGGTTTGTGTAGGAGGAAGCGGAATGGGAATCAGCAGTGCTTTATTTCAAAATTTTTATATGGATCCTGCCGAAGTGTTTGATGCGGGTGAACGGATCTGCTCTGCCATGGCAGGGGTAAACGGGTGCTTAAATGAAGCAGAGGGTGTATTCGGTCAGATATCTTCTCTGGCCGCCAGCGTGCCGGCTCAGGCGAGATGCGGTGCTCTGATCTCTGCCTGTGAAAATGCCATTTTAACGATCAGAAATACAGATTTCTCCGCTTATGGCAGCCGGGTCAGTCAAAATATGTGCAAGCTGGCAGATTTGAGTGAACATGTGGCGGGTGCAACGATAAAAGCGATGGAGGATAGTCGGGAGAAGCTTGACAAGATCCGAAAGAATGTAGCAGACTTAAATAGTAAAACGACACATAAGTCCTTTATAGCATTGAAAAAGGTGTTGACTCTGGAGGGTTTAATAAGTTTCTATTCCCAATCACCTGTGGGCAATAATGTAAATAAGTATTCTCTGGAATATCAGGCGGCACGATATGCAGGGTTACAGGTGAGCCTAAGTGGAGCGCCTGTTATAAATAGTAAAGAACAATCGGAAAGGTATCAGAAGTTAGTCCACCTCTTTATGAATGGTGGCGAGATGGTAATTACAAATGGAGATGGTTCTACAACAACGTTTTATTTGTGTGATACAACGTTTCGGGAAGCGTTAGATAGACAGATGAAATTAAATGATAGACCGCAAGTTTATCCGACTCTACAATCTAGAAAAACTGTAGATGCAAACAGATATCAAGTTTATGATGCTATGTTGCCATTTAATCATATGAGCGGAGAAGAAATGTATCAGTTTTTGGATTTGTCAAATTCATCTAATGTTAAAAAGAGTGACATAAAAAGAATGTTGGATGGTCGGGGAGAGCTTGATGGAATGGAGGATATATTCATGAAGGCCGCAGAGGATTATAATATTGATCCGAGGTATTTAGTAGGATATTCTATATTGGAAACGGGAAATGGAGAAAGCGAGTTAGCAAACGGGGTAGAAGTGGATGGAAAGATAGTATATAACATGTATGGATACGGTGCATATGATAGTGATCCCGTAAAGAAAGGTGCAGAGATTGCATATAGCAATGATTGGTTTACGAAAGAAGAAGCAATTCTTGGAGGAGCAGAAAAAATTAGTAATGGTTATATTAATGAAGGCCAGTCTACATTATATGAGATGCGTTGGGATACTCAAAATTGTGGAAATCCACCGAATCTTGGAGATCACCATTATGCAACGGATATTGAATGGACACTGAAGCAGGTGGGAGAGATGGATTTAGTAGAAGTCTACAATCAAATACCTAGAGAGGATGTCCATTATTATGTACCAGTCTATGCACTGGAACCAGAGGATATGCAGCAGGATCCAAAAGAAAAGTATTGGGATAAAAAAGGAAAGAACGGGGTTGTCACCCCTTAAGCTCTGATTTATAATAGGACAGTATATTCTGCTGTAGCTTCTAGCATATGGCTGAGCGTACTGTCCTATTTTGTTTCTGAGTGTTTTCATAAATGCTTTACACGGAAAAGTCTTCTATTTCCGGAATTCACAAAAAATACACAAAAGAATTAGCACTCACCTATTGTTATATAAGAGCGAAGTTGTCCTACTTTATCAGGTTTTGTCAAAACGTGTTAAACCATTCGCAAAAGGGGTACAGAGAGGGGTATATGGATTTTTTAAAATATATGGTTATATTATTTCGCATAACATGTTATAATAATTATAAAGAAAACTTGAGATTTCAAGAAAAGAAAGGATGATGAGTATGAACTTAGCGAAAGTATCGGCAAATGGTCAGATTACAGTTCCTGTTGAGATAAGAAAGCTGTTGGGACTCCGTTCGGGAGACAAGATTTTGTTTGTACAGAAGGATAACGGAGAGATTGTTATCAACAATGCTTCTGCACAGGCAATTTACAAGGCACAGAAGGCGTTTTCAGGAGTTGCGGAGGATATGGGTGTGTATAATGAAGATGATGTGCAGGATTTGGTAAATGAAGTAAGAGACGGAGGACGATATAGTAATTTGTGATACGGATATTTATGATATTGTAGTATATAATATTGTCAAAAAGTGCTTTGTCATTTAAATTTAGAGAGCTTGTTGTTGAGAAAAGAAATATATGCTATACTGTTTGAATAGAAAGGGATGTGATTATATGTTTGCAACAAAACCTCAAGTGACATTAGAAAATGAAGATGTTGAAAAATTAGAGTTATATAGATTAATTGGTGAAGGATATAATGCCATGCAGGATGGAAGAACCCGTACAATTGAGGAAGTGAGAGAGAAATTGGAAAAAGGGAGAGAAGCACGTGGCCAGGGTGGTATTTACGGAACCAGCAGAGTATGATTTGCTGGATATAGAGTATTACATCTTTGCTAATCTTTGTAATCCGCGGGCAGCACAGAGAATATCGAATGGTATTTTGGATATGGCAAGTAAATTAGCTGAATATCCGGAGGGGCATCCGTTGGTAGCCGACGAGTTATTAAGACGCATAGGTTTACGAATGACGCATTTTGATAATTATAACATTTTTTATTATTATGATTTGGAAAATGATACGGTGTACATAATTAGAATTTTATATAATAAAGCAAATTGGCAAAACATTTTAAAAGATAAATAGATGAATAAAAATCTCCGAGTTAGAACTTGGAGATTTCAGGCTGTAGACAAAGTCCCGCACTTTTGTGCGGGATTTTTCTATGATAAATGCCGGAAAAGTCAGTATTATTGCGGCTTTTGAGATGCTTTCCTGCTATAATAGAAGTATAAAATCAAGGCAGGTATTTCTGCTTATGATGACGCAGAATGTTGAAAAAAGAGAGAACGGATTCAGCCCTTTTATATGGATAACATGGTTCCGAAGAGCATTCCTTTATCCAGATTGATATCTGACCATAACAATAGACAAAAATTATAGAACCTGCAAACCCAGAAAAATCATGTGATTGCAGAAATTGCAAAAAATTAGCACTCACCTATTGACAGTGCTAACAATAAGTGTTATATTACATTTAGAACAGGTTAAACCTTCCCAATATTGGGCAGTATAAGTAAGAAGGAGGACAATATTATGATAATTCCAAGTTTTTTTAGTGATGATTATTTTGATGAGGTATTCAATACCATGCGTGGAAAGGAAACCGTAAAGCCTCTGATGCGTACAGATGTGAAGGAGATCGGCAGTGATTACCTGTTGGAGATTGAATTGCCGGGCTTTGAAAAGGATGAGATCCACGCTGAGCTGGAAAAGGGATATCTGACGATCAGCGGTGTCCGGACGAATAAGATTGATGAAGATGATAAGTGCGGTAAGTATGTCCGCCGGGAGCGCTATCTTGGAAAGTGTTCCAGAAGCTTCTACATCGGTGAGAATCTGAAGCAGGAGGATATCAAGGCGAAATACGAGAATGGCATTCTTTCCATAGTATTTCCGAAGGATAAGAAGCCGGAGATAGAGGAGAAGAGAAGGATTTCCATTGAATAACTCAATCGGTAACCGGAAAAGAGAACGTCTGAAAAAGGCGTTCTCTTTTTTTTCGCCTGGTTTTTATGCCGAAAGTACAGCTTTCCTCTTTCTGTGAATTAGTGTATAATTATTCTGTTGAGCGATCAGGAAGGCAGGATAAGATTTGAAGAATTTATACATTGCAGAGAAGCCAAGCGTGGCAAGAGAATTTGCCAGGGCATTAAAGGTAAATGGCAAGAATCATGACGGATATATGGAAGACGCAGACAGTATCGTGACCTGGTGTGTAGGTCATCTGGTAACGATGAGTTATCCGGAGGTCTATGATCCGGCATTGAAAAAGTGGAGTATGGATACCATACCGTTCATTCCGGATACCTTTCAGTATGAGGTCATCGGGAATGCATCTAAGCAATTCCAGATTGTAAAGGGATTATTGAACCGGGAGGATGTCGGATGCATCTATGTCTGTACGGACTCCGGGCGGGAGGGAGAATATATCTACCGGCTGGTGGAACAGCTGGCGCAGGTAGATGCTTCTAAAAAGCGGCGACGGGTGTGGATTGATTCCCAGACGGAGGAAGAGATACTAAGAGGCGTCCGGGAAGCAAAGGACTTATCCGAATACGACAATCTGTGTGCGGCCGCCTATTCCCGGGCCAAGGAAGATTATCTGATGGGGATTAATTTTTCCCGTGTATTAACACTGAAATATGGTTATACTGTACGGAATTATCTGAAGGAGAACCGTCCCGGTGCAATATCTGTAGGCAGGGTCATGACCTGCGTTCTGGGTATGGTAGTACAGCGGGAGCGGAGTATCCGGGAATTCGTAAAGACCCCCTTTTATCGGATACTGGGAACGATCGAAGTAGACGGAGATTCCTTTGAAGCGGAATGGCGAGCGGTAGAAGGAAGCCGGTATTTTAATTCGCCGAAGCTTTATAAAGAAAACGGGTTCCTGAAGCGTGAGGATGCAGAAGGGCTGCTGCAGGAAATGCGGGAACCGGAGCCGCTGCTCATGAAGGTCGAGAAGGTCGAGAAGAAGGTTGAAAAGAAGAATCCGCCGATGCTCTATAATCTGGCGGATTTACAGAATGACTGTTCCCGGCTGTTTAAGATCAGCCCGGACGAGACGCTTCGGATTGTCCAGGAGTTATATGAGAAGAAGATGCTGACCTATCCCCGGACGGATGCCAGAGTGCTTTCCACGGCAGTCAGCAAGGAAATACAGAAAAATATCAGCGGGTTAAGAGCCTATCCGGTACTTGCTCCCTATGCGGAGCATATTATGGAGGAGGAAGCCTATAAAGGAATCGCAAAGACGAAGTATGTGAATGATAAGCAGATTACCGATCATTATGCGATCATTCCAACCGGCCAGGGGTTAAATGCATGGAATTCCCTGCCGCCTACGGCAAAGGGAGTATATGAGATCGTTGCCAGACGGTTTCTGTCGGTCTTTTATCCTCCTGCAGAGTATCAGAAGGCGTCTCTTACATTAGAGTGGAAGGGAGAACGCTTTTTTGCGAATTTCAAGGTACTATACAAGCAGGGATTTTTAGAGGTGGCGGGAACCGCATCGTCCCGGAAGAAGAACGAGGAAGAGGAAGAAACAAAGTTTAGTCCGGAGCTGATCCGGTACATCGCTTCTCTGAAAAAGGGAAGCCAGGTAGGAGCAAAGTCCTTTGATATAAAAGAAGGAGAGACCAAGCCTCCGAGCCGTTACACCTCCGGTACGCTGGTAATTGCCATGGAGAAGGCGGGCTCTGATATTGAGGAGGAGGAGCTTCGGGACTATATGAAGGGCAGCGGAATCGGCACCAGTGCAACCCGGGCGGAGATCATTAAGAAGCTGATCCATATTCAGTACATGGCATTAAATAAAAAGACACAGGTAGTGACCCCTACCCTGAAGGGGGAAATGATCTACGATATCGTCTATTATTCCATTAATGCCCTGCTCCAGCCGAAGCTGACAGCCAGTTGGGAAAAGGGGCTTGGACAGGTTGAGCGGGGTGAGATCACGGAAGAGCACTATATGAAGATACTGGAGGACTTTGTTGTTAAAAAGACCGAACTGGTAAAGGGATTACAGAATCAGAATGCATTCACGCCATTGTTTGACAGGGCGGCAGTATATTATAAGAAAGGAAAACAAAAATGAGACAGGAAGAATTACAGGAAGCATGTCAGGTAAAGCAGTTATTCGGACAGCTGGAGGAGACACTGGCAAAGCCTTTGCTGGAGCAGTGTCAGTATCCCTGGGAGGCATTACAGGGAATACACGATTTTATCCTGCAGACCGGGCCTGCGTTATCCAAAGAACTTTATGAGGAGCGGGAGGATCAGGTCTGGATTGCCCGTTCAGCCAGGATATTTCCGAATACAACGATTCTCGGGCCTGCGATCATCGGGCCGGAGACGGAGGTGCGTCCCGGAGCGTTTATCCGTGGCAACGCTCTGGTCGGGGCCGGATGTGTGATCGGTAATTCCACCGAACTTAAGAATGTGATCATTTTCAATTCTGTGCAGGTTCCCCATTATAATTATGTGGGGGATTCCGTGTTAGGTTACCGTTCACATATGGGTGCCGGAAGCATTACCAGTAATGTAAAGGCAGATAAGTCACTGGTAGCAGTAAAGGGAGACACGTGCAGTATCCCGACCGGTTTAAAGAAGTTCGGGGCGATTCTGGGGGATCATGTGGAAATCGGTTGCAATACAGTCTTAAATCCGGGAACCGTAGTGGGCAGTTACAGCAATGTGTACCCGGTTTCCATGGTACGGGGATATGTACCGGCAGGAAGCATTTACAAGCGGCAGGGAGAGGTTGTACAAAAGGCAGAACAGCAATAAGGAGTGGAGAAACAGCATAACTCCTCATGTTCCAATGGAGCATGAGGAGTTATGCATATCATTCTTCCGGAACTGCGGCCTCCAGTGCATTTTTGATGGCCTGGGTCAGAATGACGGAGGTATACTGGCTGTCAGCCGAACAGGTCAGTTCATCCACAGTCTTAATGTCGGGAAGCTGGCTGTTGATCTCCTCCAGGGCAGGGGTCAGCAATGGATACATGGTAGTGATGGATTCATTAAGGTTTACGATAGAAACATCACTGATCCGGTCACTGTCAACGGTAACCTGAACGTCCAGCGTCGATTCGCCCAGCTGGACCGTGGAGGAATAAACCCCCGGTATGTAAGCGGCTGTTTCCGTGACTTCCGGAAGCCCCTTGCTGTCCGGCTTGTCGGGCAGGAACATGAATAAAAGAAGCAGGAGCAGCAGAATGCCAAGCACCACGAAAATAATGGTGTAAATGAGTTCTTTTGCTTTGAATATAAGTATTTTTGTATTCGATCCCATAACTGTCACCTCTTGTTTACTATAGTTATATATATTCAGAAGCAGAGGAATTATGACAGCCATGAGAAAGAAAGGAGCGGAGAAATGTTACAGATCATAGAAGGCCCGAGTGGTTCCGGTAAAAGTCATCTGGTATATGAAGAAATGATACGGGCATCCATACAGGCCCCGGAGCAGCGGTTTTATTTGATCGTACCGGAGCAGTTTACCATGCAGGCACAGCGGGATATCATCCATCTGCATCCGCAGCATGGAACCATGAACATTGATATTGTTAGCTTTAACCGGCTGGCCTACCGGATTTTTGAAGAACTGAATATCTGCTGTGATCATGTACTGGAGGATTTTGGAAAAAGCATGCTGCTGCAGCGGATCCTGATGGAGCACAGGAAGGAATGGCAGGTGTTCGGTTCCTGTCTGAATAAGGCAGGCTTTCTGGATGAACTGAAATCTCTGCTCACAGAGCTGTTCCAGTACCGGATCGGACGGGACGCCATAGCCCGGGTATATGAGGAGCTACCAGATCATGGTATGCTGAAGAGCAAGCTTCATGATCTGTTGTTTGTTTACGATGCCTTTCAGAGTGAAATACAGGGAAGGTATATCATTGCAGAGCATATTCTGGAGATGCTTGCCAGATATATACCGGAGTCGGGTCTGCTTCAGGGCAGTGTGGTTTATCTGGATGGCTACACCGGCTTTACGCCGATTCAGTATGAGGTATTACATGCATTATTGCAGACTGCATCTGCACTGACGGTTACCATAACGATTGACGAAGCAGGTGTGAAGCAGGAATGCTGTGAAGAACATGAGTTATTCTATCTGAGCAGGGATACCATCCGTCGGCTTTATCAGCTGGCAGAGCAGCTGGAGCTTTATGTGGAGGAACGGTTTTTGAATGGAGCATGTCCGCGGTTTACAGGTGCGGAGGAATTGCAGCATCTGGAGCAGAATCTGTTCCGCTATCCATACAGAGTCTGGCAGGCACCGGTTACGAGAATCCGCATTATGGCAATGCATACGCCCGAGCAGGAATTACGCAAGACAGCAAGGAAGATTCATGCCATAGTGCGGAGTGGAGAATACCGCTATCAGGATATTGCCGTGATCCACGGGAACCTGGAGCAGATTCAGCCCTTTGCAGATGAGATCTTTCCAAGGCTGGGCATTCCGTATTTTATCGATACAAAGCAAAGTATCTATATGAATCCGTGTCTGGAAAGCATTCGGGCGGTTCTGGATATTGCTGAATCCGATTATTCTTATGAGAGCGTCTTCCGGCTGTTAAAGACCGGAGTGACCGGGATAGATACGGAACAGTTGGAACTGCTGGAAAATTATGTGATCAGCAGGGGAATCCGGGGGCTGCAATGGTGGAAACGGATATTCTCGCAGGAGACAATGAACGGGCTGCCGGAAGGGGATCGGCAGATTCCGGTTTTCCAGGGAGGAATGCAGGTGATCACACAACTGGAGCCGGTCACTACAGTTCTGCAAAATTCCAGTCAGGTACGGGAATATGTGCAGGCACTGCGGGATTTTCTGGAAGCTTTGCATATGCAGGAGCAGTTGGAGCAGGCAGTCTGTTCCTTTGAGGAGGATGGAAATCTGTTACAGGCCAGATCCTACGGACAGATCTATGATAAGGTGCTGGATATCTGGGAGAAATTAGAAAGTATTCTTGGAGCCGAGGAGATGAAGCTAAGGGAATTTAAGAGCATATTGGAAACCGGCTTTGATGAGATTGCCCTTGGTGTGATTCCGCCAAGTCTGGATCAGGTCATGATCGGTGATATCGAACGAACCCGGTTGAATCATGTAAAGGTATTGTTTGTGCTCGGTATAAATGACGGCATCATTCCAAGGGTTGCAAAGGGAGGGGGGATCCTTTCGGAAGCCGACCGGAGTATTCTGGGGGAGACCCTGGAACTGGCGCCGGATTCCAGAAGACGGGTATTTACGGAGCAGTTTTATCTGTATCAGAACATTACAAAGGCATCCCGGTGTCTGTATCTGACTTATCATGTACAGGACAGTGATGGAAATGAGACGCTTCCGGCGTATCTGCTGGGCAGGATCCGGAAGCTGTTTCCGACGATAGAGATTGAAGATGCCGCCTCGGAGGAATGGAACAGCAATGATCTGGAAACACCGGCGGACAGCATGGATTACCTTTCCTTCCTGCTGCATAAGCCGGATCCGGTTTTGGAAGAGGAGGCAGACATATGGAAGAGCCTTTATGAATACTATCGGGAAGCACAGCCCCGGGTGATCGCACGGATCAGGCAGGGATTGTTTTATAACAATCTCGGACATTCTCTGACGCCGGAGACAGCCGCCCGTCTTTACGGGAGTTTGTTACATACCAGTGTTTCGAAGCTGGAAACCTATAGCCGTTGTCCGTATCAGTTCTTTTTAGAATACGGTCTGGGACTGAAGGAGCGGGATCGAAACCAGGTGACACTGGGCGATATGGGAAATCTCCTGCATCATGTGGTAGAACAGGTATTTTCCACGGTAGAGAATCGACAGGCAGAAGAGCTGCTATTGTCAGAGGAAGTGGAAAATGTATGGGAAACCATAACAGATGAGGAGCTGGCAGAGCTGGTTGGAAAGGAGTTCCGGAAGGCAGCAGAGGAGGAGGACAGCATCTATCAGTATTCTCATGCGAACCGGCAGCTGCTGCAGCGAATGCAGAGAACGGCCGTTTATGCGGTTACGGATCTGAAACAGCAGCTATTAAAGGGGAAAATGATTCCTTATCAGTTTGAAATGACCTTTAACCGGAACGATGCAGAACCGCTGAGCCGGGATTTAAAAGCGGCTGAGCTGAAATTAACAGATACTGCCGTCATGAAATTAAGCGGGGTAATTGACCGGATTGACATCTGTCAGGACGAGGAACGGGTATATGTGAAGGTTCTGGATTATAAGAGCAGCGGGAAAGAGATTGATGTTACGCAGGTGGATGCTGGGCTGCAGCTCCAGCTTCTGATCTATACCAATGTGGTACTGGAGGTACTAAAAAAGCAGTTTCCGGATAAGGAGATCGTACCGGCAGGTTCCCTGTATTACAGCTTCCGGCTTCCCATGGTGGAAAAGAGCGGAAGATCAGTGACGGATGCATTGACCCGGAGGATCCATCGGGAGACTGCACTGACCGGTATCGTTAACCGGGAGGAGCCTTGCATTTCTCTCCTGGGTGATGCAGAGCTGCTTCCGGTTAAGGTAAAAGAGCTGGATGGCGTGCCGGTCATCCAGGAGAGTGATACAGTGGTGGATGCTGAGCAGTACCGGCAGTTGTTAACGGAGGTACGGGAAACTGCCGCCGTGATCGGTACAGAGATGATCAGGGGAAGGATTCCAGTACGACCGGTAAGGACCGGAAGAAGTCTGCCCTGTGATTATTGTGATTACAAGGATGTATGTAAGCTGGATTGTACGGACGGAGGCAATCGGATCTATACAGCAGGTCAGTTAAGACAGATGCAGAAAGGAGAGGGCAGGAATGAAGTGGACAGAGGCACAGCAGAAGATCATTGAGAACCGGACCGGCACCATGCTGGTTTCTGCTGCTGCCGGTTCCGGTAAGACGGCGGTGCTGGTTCAGAGAATCTTAGAATGGGTGGTAACGGACAGAAGAGATATTGATGAATTCCTGGTGGTCACCTTTACCCGTGCCGCCGCCGCTCAGATGCGGAATAAGATACGGGATGCCCTGGAGGAACTGCAGGAGAGTCAGCCGGAGAACCCGCATATCATTAAGCAGTTGTCCCTGATCCATCGGGCCAGTATTACAACCATTGACAGCTTCTGTAAGGAGCTGGTCAATGAACATTTTCAGATGTTGGGAATTGACCCTTCCATGCGGATCATGGATGAGACGGAAGGGAAGCTGATGCAGGAGGATGTGCTGGAACGGATTCTGGAACGGGCATACGAAGATAGAAGTGAAGAGATGTTAATCCTTCATCAATACATGAATGATATTCGTACGGATGACAATATCCGGAATCTGCTTCGTAAGATTCAGCGACAGGCAGACAGCTTTCCATATCCCTGCCAGTGGCTGGAGGAAGCGCGGAAGGATGCACTGGTCTGGAAGCCGGAGGAATTAGAACAACAGCCCTGGATGAAGATACTGGTTACAGAAGTGAAGTCCGTTTTAGAGGAGGTTCGAACGCTGCCGGAACAGATTGCCATGGGATATCAATGTCTGGAAAGCGAATATCAGCCAAAGGCGTATGACAAGTATTGTACCTATTTTCAGGAGGAATGTCGGGTTCTGGAGGAGGTCTGGCAGGCGGAGACCTATTCGGAGCTGTTGCAGGCATTTGATCCTGCAGGAAGGGTATATAAGCGGCTGGTCTGGAAGAATACCGGTGTGCCGGCATCTCATTATCTGACCGGGTTATGGGAACAGTATGCGGCTGTTAAGAAGGAAGCGCTCAGCCGCCTGGGAGCCTCTCTGGAAGAGATTCGGGAACAGCAGCAGGGGGTCTGTCCGGTGTTGCTTACGATTCTGGATCTCACTTGTGAATTTATGGAGGAATATCAGAAGGAAAAGCAGGCGAAGAATTGTATGGATTTCAGCGACGTGGAGCATTATGCTCTGTCTGTTCTGGTGGAGCGGCAGGCGGATGGCAGCCTGATCCCTACGGAGGCAGCCAGACAGCTTCAGGAAAGTTATGCAGAAATCTTAATTGACGAGTACCAGGATTCCAATGATCTCCAGGAGGCGATACTGACCAGCATTGCCCGCCGGCAGGATACAGAGTATTGCAATATGTTCATGGTCGGTGACATAAAGCAGAGCATATACCGGTTCCGAATGGCCAGGCCCCGGCTTTTTCAGAAGAAGTATGAGCGTTTTACTGATGATCCGGGGGCGGGCGAGCCGGCAGTCCGGATAGAATTAAAGCAGAACTTCCGCAGCCGGGCTTCCGTGCTGGAGGCTGTAAACCTGTTCTTTTATCAGATCATGACACGCTCCCTGGGAGGGATTGATTATGATTCCCGGGTGGCTCTGGTACCGGGACGACAGTTTCCGGAACAGGAGGAGGAATCGGATTACCGGACAGAAGTTATATTTTTAGATACCTTCTCAGAGACAGAGGACGATATAAGAGAAGAAGCTGGAAGAGAGTCTTCGGAGGAAAAGGAAGAACAAAACCGGATTGAATTAGAAGCCCGTCTGGTGGCTGACCGGATTCGTAAATTATGTGATTCAGAAAACCCTCTGCCGATCTGGGATGAAGACCTGCGATCCTATCGTCCGTGCCATTACCGGGATATCGTTATTCTGCTGCGGACAGTCAAGGGCTGGTCTGAGGTATTCAGCCGGGTGCTTTCTGATACCGGGATACCAGTGTATGCAGAGAGCGGTAGGGGCTACTTTGATTCTGTAGAAGTAAGGAATCTGCTTTGTATGCTGGCAGTGATTGACAACGCCAGGGATGATATCGCACTGGCTGGCGCTTTGAACAGCCCGATGGTATCCGTTTCAGATGAAGAACTGGCACAGATGCGAAGTAAATGTAGACAGGGGGATTTGTGGACGGTACTTCATGCTTATATTGCGCTGACGGATGGGGAACCGGATCTGAAGGAACGCCTGACGGAATTTCTGGGGCGCCTGGAGGACTGGAAGTATCAGAGGATCTACAGTACCATCCGGGAGTTGATCTGGAGCATTTTAAATGTTACTGGTTATTATGAATATGTAGGTGCCATGCCGAACGGGAAGCGGCGGCAGGGGAATATTCAGAAGTTGATGGAAAAGGCCGGTACCTATGAGAACACCAGTTATCACGGACTGTTTGATTTCCTGCGTTATATTGAACGCATGAAGATTACGGAGCAGGATTTTGGCGAGGCAGTCGTATTGGGAGCAAATGATGATCTGGTTCGTATCATGAGCATTCATAAAAGCAAGGGACTGGAATTTCCAGTGGTGATCGTAAGTGGTTGTGGCAGGCGATTTCATCAGAAGGATGCAGAGGATACGCTTCTGGTGGATGCAGACTGTTTTCTTGGTGTAAATCATAAGCATCTGGAAGAGCATTATTACGAGAAGACGGAGAAGCGGAACTGTCTGGCACGTCACATGAAGGAGGAGAATCTGGCAGAGGAACTGCGGATCCTTTATGTGGCCATGACAAGAGCGCAGGAAAAGCTGATCATGACCGGCCTGCCCGATAATCAGATGACAAAGAAGAATGAAGCTTATCAGCAGCTGCGGGAACGGTATTTATCGGAAGGCGGGATGCAGAAGGAAAGGCCGGATAAACCGCCTGTCTTACCTGCACTGGGCAAGTACCGGATTGGAAAATGCAGTTCTTACCTGTCCTGGTTTGTTTCCTGTATCGCCGCCATTCAAAATCAGGGCGTGTCCCAGGATTGTCTGAATTATCAGATTGTTACACCGGAGGATCTGGATCTGCAGGTGATAGAAGAGATTTCCAGACTACAGGAACGGGAAGCCTGCTGGCAGGCATGTGTATCCTTTGAAAACAGTGAAGCAACTGCAGAGGAAATCCGAAAGCGGTTTCAATGGTCATATCCCCATCCCCAGGCATCAACCAGGAAGGGAAAGCTTTCTGTGTCAGAGATCAAGAAAATGAGCCAGATCATTGATGAAGACGAGTCGGTATCCTTTCCGAACATTATGAACGAAGGACAGGAGAACGGGCAGGAACGGAACGTAGTGGTTAACAGCAGCCGGGCGGGACATAAGACATCCTCCGGTGCGGCATATGGTACACTGGTGCATCTGGTTATGGAAAAGCTGTCATTTTGTAATAAGCAGACACTCGGGCAGGTAGAACAGGCATTGCAGGAATTAAAGGAAAAGCAGGTTATAACCGAAGAGGAAATAGAATTAATCCCTGTAACGAAGATATACAATATGATTAATTCCAGCCTGGGAATCCGGATGGGACAGGCAGAACAGGCCGGCAGGCTTTACCGGGAACAGCAGTTTATTATCGGAATCCCTATGAATCAGATCTACCCTGGTACCGAAGAGGAAGATCTGGAACTGGTACAGGGGATCATAGATGCTTATTTCGAAGAGGACGGAGAACTGGTCTTAATGGACTATAAGACAGACAAGGTATCAAAAGAGCAGGGAACAGCAGAATTAATACAACGTTATCAGGCCCAGTTGCAATACTATAAGCGTACCCTGGAGCAGATCACCGGAAAAACTGTAAAGGAAACATATATATATTCCTTCTCATTAGAAGCTGTAATTCCCTTACCAATATAAAAATTGGCAAACCACAACAGATATGATATCATGAACGCATAAGCGCGAACATAGTGGTGAAGAACATCTGCCGACTGCTTGCAGTCAGAAAGGTGTTTGTGGCAGACGATGTGAGTATTTGTCGCAAGGAGGGACCCATCGAAGATGGGAGGGTTCCTTACGACCTTCTATTACGCAAAATAAAACAAGGAGTATAAATCCAATGAGCAGACAACAGGAAGAGATGGGCAGCATCTCATTATTAGGGAATCAGGGAGTAAAATATCCGTCCGATTATGCACCGGAGGTATTGGAAACCTTTATTAATAAGCATCCGGATCATGATTATTTTGTAAAGTTTAACTGCCCGGAATTCACCAGTCTGTGTCCGATCACAGGACAGCCGGATTTTGCCACGATCACCATTTCTTATGTACCGGATATGAAGATGGTGGAGAGTAAATCCTTAAAGCTGTATTTGTTCAGTTTCCGGAATCATGGAGACTTTCATGAGGATTGCGTCAATATCATTATGGAGGATCTCATTCATCTGATGGAACCGAAATACATCGAGGTATGGGGAAAGTTTACGCCAAGAGGAGGAATTTCCATTGATCCGTACTGTAATTACGGTCAGCCGGGAACCCGCTGGGAGGCTGTGGCCCGAACCCGGCTGGAGCAGCATGATCTTTATCCGGAGAAGGTAGACAATCGTTAATCTTTTATGAACTGGAGACGGAACAAGATATGAACTATGAAGAAGCAGTTGGTTATCTGCTGGATATTCCCAGATTTGCAGCGAAGACCAGTCATGAGAATCTGAACGGGTTTTTAAATATTCTGGGAAATCCGCAGACTGCCGTACCTGCAGTACATGTGGCAGGTACAAATGGAAAGGGCTCTGTCTGTGCTTTTTTAGCTTCAATACTTCAACAGGCAGGATACCGGACGGGATTGTTCACCTCCCCGCATTTAGTAAGGATCAATGAGCGCTTTCAGTTGAATCATATCCCAATCACAGATGAAGCTTTCTTATCCATCTTCCTTCGCGTACAGGAGGCGGTCAGGACAGGAATGAATAGAGGGATGGTACATCCGAATTTCTTTGAATTTCTGTTTTTGATGGCGACATGCTGGTATCAGGAGGAACGTCCGGATTATGTGATTTATGAGACGGGTCTTGGAGGAAGACTGGATGCGACCAATGTACTGCAGCCATGTTTAACAATACTGACTTCCATTGGTATGGATCATATGCAGTATCTGGGAGATACATTAGAACAGATTGCAGGTGAGAAGGCAGGGATTCTAAAGGCAGGGATTCCCTGCATCTATCTGCATCAGCAGGATTCGACAGCAGACGTGATCGCAGAACGGGCGGCAGAGCTTGCATGTCCTTTGATTCCTGTCGAAAAAGACAGGATTACAATAGACGAAATCCAGAAACATATAATTGATTTTTCATATGTAAATCGTTATGATAATAGGTACAATCACAATATAGCTACATATCAGATAAAGAAAACAGCGCTATACCAGACGGAAAATGCAGCGCTGGCGATTGAGGCAGGCTATTATCTGCTAATGAAAGATCCGGAATTAACAGAGGGGATGATCGCCAAAGCAGTTCATCAGGGTATCTTTCAAATGCGCTGGCAGGGCAGGATGGAGGAATTAGAGCCGGGAATATATGTAGACGGGGCCCATAACGAACCGGCGATCCGGGCCTTTTGTGATACGGTTACCAGACTTTACCAGGATAAGAAAGTCATATTACTGTTTGCAGTTGCCAGTGATAAGCTGTATAATGAAATGATACGGATTCTATGCGAAATGCTTACGTTTGAAACCGTTATTGTAACTGCCATTCCCGGAAGCAGGGCAACACCTGTGGAACAGGCAGCAGAGCAGTTTCAGAAATTCACGGCTTGTCCGGTTCTGAAAGAACCGGATTGTGAACGGGCATTGGAATTGGCGAAGAAGCAACTTACTATGAACAGCCGGATATTTTGTACAGGCTCTCTCTATCTGGTCGGGAGTTTAAAACAGGGAAGGAGAACGAACCATGATCAATTTTGATGAAGAGATTAAGAAATTTCAGCCGGCGGCTGAAATGAGTCAGTTAGAGGACAATATATATAAGAATGATTTTAATGATGTTGCGGATGTGATCATCGAGGTAATGAAGCAGGCACAGCAGCCGCCACAGTATAACGAATAGATAGGTGTGAAGGAAGATGAATTGTTTACATTGCGGCGCACCGGTACTCATCAATGATGTGTGCAGCGAGTGCGGATTAAAACAGGAATACTTAATAAAGGCGTGGAATACATCTCTTTATTATTATAATGAAGGACTGGAGCATGCAAAGATGCGGAATCTGACCAGTGCAGAGGAATCATTAAAAACCGCTCTCCGTTATAATAAGGCCAATATTGACGCCAGAAATCTGTTGGGCCTGGTATATTATGAAACCGGACAGGCAATCGAAGCTCTGGCGGAATGGGTGATCAGTTCCAATTATCAATACGAAGGAAATCCTGCCAATCATTATCTGGAACTGTTACAGGGAAATCAGAACAAGCTGAACAGCTTTGATCAGGCAGCGAAAAAATATAATCTGACCCTGCACTATGTCAGACAGCGGAATCATGACCTGGCACTGATCCAGTTAAAGCGGGTGCTGAGTGAGAATCCGCGGTTTGTAAAGGCATATCTGGTACTGGCTTTGGTCTATATCCAGGAGGGGAATCTGGATAAGGCAAGAAAGGCACTGCAGAGAGTATTGAAGATTGATAAATACAATCCCGCTGCACAGCATTATCTGTCCGAGCTTCTTAAGAATGAGAAGCAATATGCAACAGGGAATCCTGTAGAAACCGTTTATGAGGAAGAGGATGACTTTCCACTGCCGGATACAGAACTGCAGGAGCAGGAAGAAGAGGAACTGGACGAAGAGGAAACAGCGAGGAGAAAGATCCGGGAGATCATTGAGCGAGGCGCGGCAGCAGAGGATATCAGTTCCGATCAGAATCTGGAAGTAGGAAGCTATCAGGAAATAAAATATGGAAAGCATAATGTACTGTATCTGACCGCTGGACTGGCAATCGGGATTGCCGCCATGTTCTTTCTGATCATGCCGGCCAGATTGCAGCAGATCAACAGTGAGAATCTGGATCTGAAGGCTTCCTATAGTGCAGAGTTATCCGGTAAGAATGTGACGATTAATAATCTCCAGAATGATAATCAGAAGCTGCAGGAGAATATTAATAAGCTGACGGCCCAGATCGAGACAATGAATGAGGAAAACAGTGCCGGGAATGTGAATGATAATGTGATGGCAGGACTTCAGTCCTATATGGGCGGCAATAAGGAAGAAGCAATCACCAAGCTGGGAACGATCGATATGAAGGATGAAGGCTTATCAGAAGCTTCGAAGTCCTGCATACAATCCGTGATCGATGCCTGTGAAGCGGAGCTGACTGCCTGCAGGAGTGCAGGAATGACTGCGTATGGCGCAGAGAATTTTGAGGAAGCCATCAAGCAGCTGCAGGTATTTTGCAATCTGAAGCCGGATGATGTCGAGGCCCGGTATAATCTGGCAAAGTCATACGAGGGTACCGGAAATATAGAGGCGGCACATAATTTATACCAGGATATTAATCAGCGATTTCCGGATTCTGATTATGTGACGACCAGTTTTCAATGAGAATAACAGATAAAAATAATTACGAAAGAGAAACTCGGACGGGTTTCTCTTTTGTGCGTTTAGGAGGTAGTTATGGAGTATGAATTAAGACTGGATCATGATTGGCTCTGGATCGGTCTGCCTGCAGAACTGGATCATTATCAGGCAGAGCAGATTCGGGAGGCAGTGAAGGAAAAGATGCAGGAAGGGTATGTAAAATATGTGGTATTTGATTTTGAGAAGACGACGTTGATGGACAGCTCCGGAATCGGACTGATCGCAGGAAGATACCGGACTCTGGCAGTTCGCGGAGGGCAGGTATATGTCAGCAATGTCAGTGAAAACATGAAACGCGTACTGACACTTGCGGGACTTTATCGAATCGTAACACCATGGGAGGAGGTCGTTACGGCCGGAACAGAGGGATAGAGACAGGATCAGGGGCTATAAAAGAATGCAGATATGCGGATAATAAGGAGGATATGATGAGTAACACCAATGAAATGTTAGTAGAATTTGATGCAGTCGGGGAAAATGAGGGGTTTGCCAGAGTTGTGATCGCGGCCTTTGTTTCCCGAGTAAATCCTACATTAGAGGAAATGAGTGATATTAAGGTGGCAGTGTCAGAGGCAGTCACCAATGCTATAATTCACGGTTACGAGGGAACAACCGGGCGAATTCGGATCTTTGCAAAGATGAATGACTCGCAGTTGACGGTACGGGTTACTGATTTTGGAAAGGGAATGGCTGATATTCAGCAGGCAATGGAGCCATTGTTTACCACGAAGCCGGAGGAGGAGCGTTCCGGCATGGGATTCTCGTTTATGGAGGCATTTACGGATGAACTCAACGTTGAATCAAAGCCGGGGGAGGGAACCACGGTTACTATGGCAAAGGTGATGGGAGTGCAGAATGGACCGAACAATCGAGTTAATTAAGCGTGCCAAAGAAGGAGACCAGGAGGCAAGAAATCAGGTAGCAGCAGAGAATCTGGGACTGGTGCGAAGCGTGGTCCGCCGGTTTGCCGGGAGAGGACATGATCTGGAGGATTTATATCAGATCGGCTGTATTGGACTTTTAAAGTGTATTGATAAATTTGAACTTGCTTACGATGTAAAGTTCTCAACTTATGCAGTTCCGATGATCATGGGAGAGGTAAAACGGTTTCTTCGGGATGATGGTATGGTGAAGGTCAGTCGTTCTCTGAAAGAGACAGCCTATAAGGTTTATGTGATGAGAGAGCGGATGGTAAATGAAAACGGAGTCGAACCGACCCTGGAAGAACTGGCGGTGTGCCTGGAAATTGATAAGGAGGATATTGTAGTCGCTTTGGAAGCAAGCTCTGAAGTAGAGTCGATCTATAAAACCATTTATCAGAATGACGGAAACTCCATTTATCTGATTGATAAGCTGGTAAGCTCTGAGGATGAAAGTCAGCGGGCAGTAAATCAGTTGGCGTTAGAAGAATTAATGTCTGATCTGGATGAGAAGGAAAAGCGGATCATTATCATGCGCTATTTTGAGGATAAGACCCAGACAGAAATTGCAAAAATCGTAGGAATCTCTCAGGTTCAGGTATCCCGCATTGAAAAAAAGGTATTACTTAAAATGCGGGAGCAGATTAATCATGGAAAAACTTGTTAATAAAACTGCTTCATAGAATTCGTGCCACTGGAAATACTACCATAGAAAGCATATTTTGGGCTTAACAAAGTGGCCGGAGGAATAGAGAAGGAGTGAATAGAATGGAAGGAAAACGCTATCGGTTTATCTGGTGGATTCTGGCACTTATCATAGTGGCGGTTATTATCTGGTATGCAGCTACAAGGAACCGGACAGAGGAATATTCGGATGGGACGCTGGTGTGGAATCCAGTCCAGGCATTTTGTATGAATAACCGGAATTATTGTACGATAAGCATGGCTGCCCGGCCATATGTGGATTATGGCGGGAAGGAGGAAGCCGCATGTCAGAAACCATTTATTTAAATGTACAGCAGAGTTCTGCGATCAATCGACCGGTCGTCCGTATTGATGATGTTGCCGAAGTATTCTGTGAAAATAAGAGTGTAAAAAAGCAGGTTGAGAAGATCGTTATTCAGGAATTTAAATCAACAAAGGAATTTAAGCAGGTTTTCTCTACCTGCCTGCTGATTCAGATGATCACGGCAGCCATACCGAACTGTCAGGTAGAAAGCATCGGTGAGACAGACTTTATTGTGTATTATAAACCGCTGGGAAAGGAATCAAAATGGAAAGACCGCTGTAAGAGCATTTTGGTTTGCCTGCTGGCATTCTTTGGTGCTGCGTTTTCTATCATGACCTTCAATACAGATGTAACAACACCTGAGTTGTTTGATCAGATTTATGAACTGTTTACCGGAACGGAGGCGGAGGGGCCCGGTGTTTTGCAGGCTGCTTATTCTTTGGGATTATTTCTGGGAATCATATTGTTTTTCAATCATGGCGGCAGATATAAACTGACCAACGATCCATCTCCATTGCAAGTACAGATGCGCCAGTATGAGCAGGGAGTTAATCAGGCATTTATATTGGATGCAGAACGGAATCAGGAGAGTAAAGATGTGGATTAAGATGGTGTTTCTGGCTGTCATTGGATTAGCTGCCGGTGGTGCCATAGCAGGCGCATATGTGGCATTTATTGCTTCTCTGGGTGTATATACCCGTTTAGAGGGCTGGGCAAATTCCGGACGGAAGATTCTTACAACGGAAACGTTGATTCTAATTGGTACTACAGTAGGTAATCTGGTAACTCTGTATGAAATCCCGGTACCGGTGGGCCAGATCGGTCTGGCAGTTTGTGGCGTATTATTCGGTATATTTACCGGCTGTCTGGCAGCGGCACTGGCGGATGTGGTAAAGCTGTTCCCTATATTATGTCGCAGGGTTGGTCTTCGTCATCATCTTCCCTATATAATCGCAGCAGTCGGATTGGGTAAAGCAGTGGGAAGCTGGCTTCAGTTCTTTTGCTTTTCAGATCCCGGTTAGGGAAAAGCAGGTCTTCGGGCCGGAATAGATATAGTATAGAAAGTCAGATCAGGGGAGAAGGAGGAAATATCAGGAAAGGAAGGCTTGAAAGTCAATGAAACAGGAACCAAGCAATAAGGAATATAATGAATATGTCAAGCAGGTAACGCCTAAGCACAATCTGGCATTGAATTGCTGCAAGGCATTTCTGGTGGGAGGGATCATCTGCATTATCGGAGAAGGAATTTCACAGCTGCTGCAAAATCAGTTTGGATTGGGAAAGGATGATGCGGGCAGCTATGTATCCATGTTTCTGGTAGCATTGAGTGTAATATTTACCGGTTTTAATCTGTATGGCCCCATTGCAAAGTTCGGCGGAGCCGGCGCGCTGGTGCCGATTACGGGATTTGCCAATTCGGTGGCTTCTCCCTGTATCGAATATCAGAAGGAGGGACAGGTATTTGGTATAGGAGTAAAGGTGTTTACCATAGCAGGACCGGTAATTTTATATGGTATCTTTATCAGCTGGGTGCTGGGGGTGATTTACTGGGCTGGGAAGATGGTTGGATTATTTTGAGGATAGTTACAGAAAAGATATAGAAGCAGAGTTTGTATTATAGGCAGAGTGGCAAATGAAATGATTTGTCACTCTGCTTTTTATTGTGCTTTTGGCTTTTTTCGCTTATAATATGATTATATTGAAGCGTAGGTTAGAATTGAAGTGGTTATAGATATAATAAATACTAATGTGGCGGCGTAGAAGGGGGACGATCCGTGAGTGTGCTAATGAACACAGAAGCAGATAAATTATCAGTTATGTATGAGGGGGATAAGAATAGAGATGCCACAGATAAGATCAGGGGATTTTTATTTCAGGATTATGTTACGATTATGTGTCTCCTTCAAAATCAAGTAAAGTATGTCTGTTCAGAATATCTTGAGGATGTGGATATATTTTTTGAGGATGACACATTTGAGTTTATTCAGGTAAAGTATTATCCAAAGACATATCCAAGTATGAAGGAAATTTCAACAGATCTTTATTATCAGTATCTCCGACTTCAGATGCTTCGGAGTACTTTGAAAGTAAAACCTAGTCTTTATATTTATAGAGATTCAAAGATTGAGAAACCAACACTTGATGAAATGAAGGTACACATCGGGTCTGAAAATGTGCTTCCAAAGTCAGTGACTTATCCAAATACGGCAGATTCAGCTGCTTGGTTGAGAGCAAATGTTTATTCAACAAATAAGAAAGAGGAACAAAAGAAAAATCTTTTTGCGGCAATGGCCTCAGAGGACTCCCTAAAAAAGTTTATTGCAAGATTTAATGTTGCTCATCAACAGGATATCAATCAGTACAAAAAGGAATTGATGGAAGTATTGGCCAGGGCTTATCCGAATCCAGATAAGGGTGGAGATGAGGAGCATTGGCAGTTGATATTGCTAGGCCTTTCAATTTCGTATATACAGAGACGTTATACGTTAGTTAATCCTGTTTTTGATCAGCTGCGAGTGGATAAAAAAGAATTTGATCATTATATGACAGAATCTGTCAAGACAAAGACGGAACAGACAATTGTAAGTTATTTGACTGGCATTGTTTGTGAAAAGTATGGGGAGATTATAAATAGTAATGATCTTTCAGATATACAGACACACATGTTGAACATGATTTGCCAGAATACGGTGAGATGGATAAATGAAATTGGTAAGACTGTGGATGGTCAATATCAGTTATTGAATACGTACAGCACGGATGATGTCAGCAAGATTGCTAGCTACAGAGGGATTCCTGTAGATGATAGACTGCTCTATGTTGCCGAATGCAAACAGGGTTTTCTTGTTTTTCTGGAGTATCTGTGGAAGATTATGTTAAACATCTGTCAGAAGAAGGTGAATAATGAGACGGAGATTTCTGCTCATTTGGAGATATTTGATCCATTGTTTTACATCGATTCTTCAGTAACTGATTATGTTTGTCTGAACTTTCCTGAAGATAAGTATGTAAATCATAGCGTGATTCTCCCTCGGGCAGGTGGAAATTTTAAGGGTGTAAAGCGAAAGATTGTGGAACGTATGGTGAGTGTGTCACCAAAACCTGGAAAATGGTTCTTTGAGAATAGCAAAATTATGAGAGGTAAAAATTATTATAACTATAGTACGGCGAATGTAAATGAGAATCCTACGGTTGCGGATCTTGGGGAAGATAGTTTTTATATTGAGTGTATGGATTGTATTGGAATTGATGAAGATGAGTGGAGCACACAGGAAGATTGCAGCGGTTGCGTTTTTTCTGTGAAATGTGTGAAAGAGGAAACGTAATTATGATTTTACAGGAAGAATTTATGAAAAGCGGTTATAAAGATCTCCTTGCTGGGGATATTGCTTCTGAATATGAAATTAATCTGGAAGATATTTTTGATTTAGATCAGAAACCGAAAGCGTTATTAAGTATTTTTATCAGCGATCAAAGAGATGAATTGTTTTTCCTTCTGGATGGGGACTTGGCGGAAATAGATTCTTTATGTGATGTTTGGGATGATCGAATTCGTGTATTTACGATTATTAATGGCAAATCAAAAGCGATTCATAAGTTAAAGTATAATATTGTGCAGTTGATTGTTTATTCCGAAGGGATTCCCAATAGAAGTCCAGAGGGGAATTTGTTAATATCAAGAAAGATCATCATTAAGGGCGATATGACAGATAAGGATAGGATTGTAATTGATGATGACGAGGTGATTGAATTACCGTTCCATATGATTCCAACAGATGCATTTGCGCCGGATGTGGAGCAGATGAAGCGATTGAATCAGTTGCTTCCGGAGGATGAGGGCCTTTTAGCGCTGATGGAAAAGAAGAGGAAAAGAGTGAACAGAAATAAAAAAGAAGGTGTATTGGATAAGTCTTTTGGAGAACAGGATTACGAAATGATTAAGGGGTGGCTGAAAAGATGATAATTCGTAAGATAAGAATGGTAAATTTTAGAGGATTTCGCGATAAAACCATTGATTTCAATGATAAATCGTTTGTACTTCTTTCAGCTGCAAATGGAATTGGCAAGACGACAACGGTCGATGCGATTGAGTGGTGTCTGACTGGCAATATCGGAAGATTAAAAACCGCTTTTGATACCAGAAGCACCAATGATGCTGATCGCAAGATGAATACTGATGGCATCCTAAAGAACCGGGATGCTGGAGCGAAAACGAAGGTCAGGGTAGTTCTTTGGTTATTTGATGGAGAAAAAGAGACCATTCTTTGCAGAGAGCAGACAAAGGACGAATTAAATCCAAGGTCATCTAAGGTTACAATTGATGAAAGCGAAGAGATAGCGAAAGCATTTATCCGGGAATATGTAGGAGATAGTTTCTATAATTTTCATTTTTGTGATGTTCAGAAGTCATTTAATGTACAAAGCAAAAAGAGAAAGGACTTAAATGATTTTTTCGGTGAGTTTATCACGAATTATGATGGACAGAAGCAGATTGCAGAGAATCTGGATCTTTTTGCTGAGGATGTGGATCGCTATATTGAAGATAAGACGAAACAGAAGGTATCGCAGGAGGTGATTGAGGACCATAAAAAGCAGTTGGCGAAAGCTCGTGAGGATGCAAAGCAGGTTTCGTATCCTTTGACTGTTTTTTATCCGGGTGAGAAGACGGAGATTGCTGGTCTTAATAAGGGGGAGTTAACTGCGCAGAAAACGGAAGTGGAAAATTGTGGTTACCAGGTGGCGAAGGAAGGAATTTATAAACTTGTAGAAAATGAAGCTTTGAAAAACCAGCAGTCTGTTATCAAAAAAATTGCTTCTTACTGGAAAACGAAGGAAGATTATATTCAACGTGCAGTGAAGGCTGGATTTTTCAAGAATACAGATGCAATTACAATTCTTGAAACGAAGCTTAGAAAATTGGAGGGGCTGTCTCTTTCGAGGGAAACGATTTTTCAGGATGGCGAATCAGTGGTTGCTTTAGAAATTGGTGGCTTTACACAATCTGATTTTGATGTGGATAAGAGGGAAATTAAAGAGAAAGAGAAAAAGGTGAAGGATCTTTCTGAGGAGATAGAGTTGCTTTCCAAGAATAATAAGATGCTGAAGCTGTTATCTTCTCTTTCTGCGAATAAACAGGTGGTGATTGAACATAGAGATGCAGTTTTTAAAAAGAATGGTATTGTCCGATGTCCCGTTTGTGGTTCGGAGTCATTTTCTACCATGGAGGAAGATTTAATTCTTAAGGAAGCTGACGAGTATATCAGGCGGAACGGGGAAGCTGTAAAGAAAAAAGAAGTAGATAAAACCTTATTACAGACAGAGATTGAAAAGCTTTATCAGAAACTCATTAATTGCGCAAAAACTGTAGTGGAGAAAGAAACGAAAAATTTAGAGATTGAGATTAGTGACTTGAAAACTTTAAAGAATGAGATACAACCATATTTTGATGAGGTTAAGAAGTTACAGAAAATCCAAAAAGCAATCAATGTAGAAGGATTGACCGCGGAAGATGTGGGGGAATTACTGACTGCTGTAGAGAAGGGACTTTTAGAGGAATCCAAAGAGCAGGAAATAGAAGAGTCTTATCAGCAGATTTTGGCGGTTTTAGGTTACCAGTTCGAAAATGAGACGGTGCAACAGACATTTGAAAAGGTGAAAAATCTTATTACCAAATCTTTTGACGTTTCGGATTTCTCATATGATTTACTTGTGTCAAAGCTCAATGCTATCGACAGTATTCTTGCAAATCAGACTTTGTATGACCTGAATCAGAAGCTAGAGGAGGAAAATAAGAAGAATCAGAAACTTGATGCAGAGATAGAAAAACTTCAGAAGCTGAAAGATATTGCATCTCAGAGAGCAAACGATATCAGAGATGTTGTAGAGAAGCTTTCGAAAGACGAGTATGAAAAAGTAGGACCAGCTCTTAGCAAGTTCTATAATAAGTTGATAAGATTAAATTCTAGTGAGGGAATCAACATTGTCCAAGAAAATGAGGGAATCTCATTAGTTGATGATAAGGGTAAGAATATCGTTAATGTTTTAAGTAATGGTCAGATTAGTGTTTTTATATTGGCTCATTTTTTTGCAGGTATCAATGCAAGGAATGACCGTGAAAAGATGAAGGTGTTTTTTATCGATGACCTGACTGCGTGTATGGATGATGTAAATATGCTTGCGTTCATGGATTTGCTTAAGTATCAAATGACGTCAAAAGCAACCATAGAGCAGTTATTTTTCATTACTTGTGATGATCGCATTAGTAAGTTGCTGAAGTATAAGTTAAACGGACGTGGGATTGAATGGCGTGAACTTTTAGAAAAAGATTTCGCATAGCATTCTGGTGATATGTCAAGAACTTTTAAAAAAAGATTTAGATTTCAAAATAGTTTTTAGAGGAGTAAATATGGAAGAATTATTCGAACTGGCAAAATTTGATTCCTATAAAGAAGATAACCGCAGGGAAGTTAAAAGAGCAGAAGGTGGACTTCCCAATAGTCTATGGGATACCTATTCTGCTTTTGCCAACTGCTATGGCGGCGTTATTATTCTTGGGGTAAAAGAGGATAAATTAGGCAATTGGCATACAACCGGGTTGAAAAATGCGGCAAAATTGAAGAAAGATTTCTGGGATACGATCAACAACCGTAAAAAGGTGAGCATCAATCTTTTGAAAGACGATGATGTGGAATCTTTCTCAGTGGCTGGTGCAGATGACGTGATTATGGTGATCTGGGTGCCAGGCGCAAAGCGGGAGCAAAAGCCGGTATACATTAATGATGATTTGTTTGGAGGGACATTTCGCAGAAATTGGGAGGGAGATTACCACTGTACCAGATTGCAGGTAAAAACAATGCTGAGGGATCAGGCAGAGGAAACTATGGATATGGAAGTGCTTGAGGAGGCTGAAATTGAAGATTTGAATCAGGAGTCCATCCGCGGTTATCGCAACAGCCATAAATCCTTTAAGCCAGGACACCCTTTTGAGCGGCTGGATGACAAGGAATATCTCAGGGTAATCGGGGCAGCGGGTTTCTCGAAAGACGATAAAAGGCTTCATCCCACTGCGGCCGGAATGCTTATGTTTGGAAATGAGTATGATATTGTGAGATATTTTCCAGAATATTTTTTAGATTACAGAGAAAATCCAGATACGCTAATCAGATGGACGGACAGGCTTCAATCATCATCCGGCGAATGGTCGGGAAATATATTTGACTTTTATTTTCGTGTATACAATAAGCTTACGAAAGATATCAAAGTGCCATTTCGGATGGAGGGCGGTTTTCGGGTTGATGATACGCCCGTTCACAGGGCGCTTAGGGAAGCGTTGGCGAACTGTATCATCAATACAGATTTTTATGGAAAATATGGCGTTCTTATAATCAAAGAGGAAAATAAAATTGTATTTGAGAATCCCGGCTATATCAGGCTTGGGAAGGAGCAGATGCGCAGAGGAGGAAAATCTGACCCGAGAAATAAGAGTCTGATGAAAATGTTTAATCTGATAGATATCGGCGAGCATGCGGGAAGCGGAGTGCCTAATATTTTTAACGTATGGGAGGACGAAGGGTGGGAAGAGCCTGACATAAAGGAAGATTTTGATCCGGACAGGACATCGCTGACTTTAAAATTTATAAAAAAACGAGCGATAAAAGCAAGCGATAAAAAACAAGCGATAAAAGCAAGCAATAAAAAACAAGCGATAAAAGCAAGCGATAAAAAACAAGCGATAAAAACAAGGAATAATCAACAAAAGATCAGATTGTATTTACAGGGGAATGAAACAGCAAAAACCAGAGATATCGCAGAGTTACTGGGTTTGAGCATGGCGAGGACGAGAGAAATACTCTCTGTGATGGATGATGTTGAAGCGATAGGAAGAAATAAGACAAGGATATACCGCTTGCGAAAAGAATCGTAATGGGCAGACAAATATTTAATTTTTCCAAAATTAATGGATCCTAACTTGACACAAGCAGAAGGAGGGACAGGTATTTGGTATAGGAGTAAAGGTGTTTACCATAGCAGGACCGGTCATTCTATACGGAATCTTTACCAGCTTCGTATTAGGTCTAATCTATTGGGCAGGCGGTAGTAGAAGAAAATACCCTTTCCGTTGTGTACTGGTTTTAAACCGGTAGCATGAAAGGGTATTTTTTATAAGATATATTTCTTATAGTGCAGTGCCTGTCCTGGGAACGAACATTCCGGAAAGATCAGCCTTTTCGAGAGAAAGAAGCTTTATCTTTTTTTGAATACCGCCCGCGTAACCGGTCAGACTGCCATTGGTGCCAACAACACGGTGGCAGGGGATCAGAATGCAGATCGGATTGTGGGCGATAGCGCCTCCGACTGCCTGTGCGGACATACGGACTGCCACTGACTGTTGTTCAATTTTCCTTGCAAGCGCCCCATAGGTTATGGTCTGTCCATATGGAATTTCAAGAAGCAGTTGCCAGACAGCCTGACGGAAGTCGGAACCGATCATATGGATCGGTGGCATGAAGTCCGGTATGGAACCGGAAAAGTAAATGTCCAGCCATTGCTTCGTCTGTCTGAAAACAGGCAGATCCTGTTCCGTATGCTCCGGATCAAGACCGTTTGCAAAGTATCTTGCACCTTCAAACCAGAGACCGGTAAGACCTGTTTGATCAGCGGCAAGCAGGATATCTCCGATGGGAGAAGTGTAAGCTGTTGTATATTGCATAGATGATACCTCCATTATTCGTGAATTCAGCACAATGTTCAAGAGGGAGCTGGCAGTCTTGACGCATTCAGCTTTAATTTGTATAATAACATAGTTATCGGCGGAATACGATTCTATTTGAAAATTACATATATTTACCAGAGAAATCTGTTTTGATATAAAAAAAGGTTGACTTTGGTGATGTATTACGTTATACTCAAATAGTTGTTTATAACAAGAAAGCAGAGTATCCACTCTCACCTTAGCGCAGAGGCGACTCGGGTTAATAGTATGAAGGCTTTAAATTTGGCTTTTTGTGTAGTGGATGCGTATGCCGTCCACTTTTTTTGTGTATAGAATTATTTTTTGGAGGTGTACTACTATTAGCGATTTAATGATTAACGAACAAATCAGGGACAAAGAAGTACGTTTGATTGGCGAGGATGGCGAACAGCTTGGAGTGATGTCTTCCAAAGATGCCTTAAAGCTTGCCAGAGAAGCGGAGCTGGATTTAGTTAAGATTGCTCCGACAGCAAAGCCACCGGTATGCAAGATTGTGGATTATGGAAAGTACCGCTATGAGCAGATGCGGAAAGAGAAGGAAGCGAAGAAAAAGCAGAAGACCATTGATATTAAGGAAATCCGCTTTTCGCCGAATATTGATACCAATGATCTGAATACAAAGATCAATCAGGCAAGAAAATTTCTGAGTAAAGGTGATAAGGTCAAGGTTTCCATCCGTTTCCGCGGAAGAGAACTGGCACATATGGAAATCGGTACAGATATTCTGAAGAACTTTGCGGCACAGTTAGAGGATATAGCAGTCGTTGAGAAGCCGGCAAAGGTGGAAGGAAGAAGCATGGTAATGTTTTTAGCTGAAAAACGTTAAATTCAAATAGACGATATATAAGGAGGAAGTAACATGCCAAAATTAAAGACAAAGAAAGCCGCTGCAAAGCGCTTCAAGAAAACCGGAACTGGAAAACTGAAAAGAATGAAGGCTTACAAGTCCCATATCTTAACCAAGAAGTCAGCTAAGAGAAAGAGAAATCTTAGAAAAGCAACCACAACGGACGCTTCAAATGTTAAGACAATGAAGAAGATATTACCATACATCTAGGATAGGAGGAAGCGATAATGGCAAGAATAAAAGGCGGTGTAAACGCTAAGAAGAAGCACAACCGGGTTTTAAAGCTGGCGAAGGGCTACAGAGGAGCACGGTCAAAACAGTATAGAGTAGCAAAGCAGTCCGTAATGAGAGGCTTAACTTCCTCTTATGCAGGACGTAAGCAGAGAAAGAGACAGTTCCGGCAGCTGTGGATCGCACGTATCAACGCTGCAGCAAGAATGAATGGTATCTCTTATAGCAGATTAATGCATGGCTTAAAGGTTGCCGGTGTTGATATCAACCGGAAGATGCTTTCTGAGATGGCAATCAGTGATGCAGATGGTTTTGCAAAACTGGTTGATGTTGCAAAGGCAAATATTTAATATAGTGGTGAAGATTCCCAGAACAAAAATGTTCTGGGAATTTTATATTTTAGTAGTATTTTGACACAGGGCTATTGTATACTATAGGCATGAAGTAAAGTAAGTAAATTGCATTATGAACAGTAAAATCATCAAGGGGGTATACGTATGAAGAATGCAGGTAAATGGAAAAGATCAGGTGTTTTTGGTATTACATTGACATTATTGCTGCTTGGCGGCTGTAAGAGTACAAAGGATACCGGTTTTGCGTATGGTGCATTGAATACAGCCTTTCATCAACAGTCAGAGATGACAGATATCTTTGGAATAGAAGACGGGGCTGGAGGATTGCAGATAGCAGAGCAGGATCTGCATTTGAATATAGGCGATTCTTTGAAACTGGAACCTGTTTTTGATATTCAGGATAATTCCGTATACCGCCTGTGCTATTCCAGCTCGGATGAAGCAGTATGTACCGTGATGCGGGACGGCACCATACAGGGAAATAAGGCAGGAACTGCGGTTATAACGGTGCAGGAGGCATTCAGCGGTGCTAAGGTTGATGTGGCAGTCACGGTTGATGATCAGACCCGGCCTGCACAGATCACGTTATCAAAGGAACGCATTACCCTGGTAATGGGGAATTCCATTACGATTCAGGCTGCTGTCATGCCGGAAGAGGCTGAGAATAAGAAGATAACCTGGAGCAGCAGTAATGCGGATATAGCAACTGTGAATGAAAATGGAACAGTAACAGGAGTTTCCAGCGGAACCTGTGTTATAACGGTTGCTTCACAGGCAGATGAAGCAGTACAGGCTGAATTGCAGGTGACCGTAATTGAGAGAACGGAAGATAAATCCGGTAATACGTCGAATACAAACGACAATTCAGGCAATAACAGTGATTCAGGCAATAATAATAGCAGTAATAATAACAATGCAGAGAACAGTACGGAAGCAGCAGAGCCTTCCTCCAGCGGGTACTATGTGGATTCTTATGCTGAGCAGGTATTGTCGATCGTAAATGCAAGGCGCGAGGAAGCGGGACTGGCACCGCTTACCATGAATTACACTCTGGTATCAGCGGCAAAGGTTCGGGCTGCAGAGACGATACAGAGCTTTTCGCATACCAGGCCGAATGGAACCAGTTGTTTTTCTGCTATTGATGAAGCTGGTGTTGGTTATTCTGGAGCGGGAGAGAATATTGCAGCCGGGCAGGGATCTGCAGATTCTGTTATGAACGCCTGGATGAATTCGGAAGGACATAAGGCAAACATATTAAATGACAGTTATTCACAGATCGGAATCGCTTGCTACTATGATCCGAATTCTGCTTATGGTTATTACTGGGTACAGCTTTTTATATACTGATACAGCAGGAGGCCCTTTGTCTGATGACAGAGGGCTTCGTGTATTTTGAGATAACCGGGGGAGGTGCTGTGGGGAGCAACAGGCTAAAAGAAGCCTTAACCACATCTAAAAGAATAATCAGTACCCTATGCGCACCAAATATATCCGGCATTTTTCTTGTCTTTTTTCAGATAGCGACAGTCGACAACAAAACATATGGTTGCACAAATATCAACAGCTTTCTCAAATCCTATATTACACCTCCATATTTGCAATGTTTCTTTTCAGATCAGCCCATGCGATTACTGCTGCTACGGAGCCGATTACAAGAAAGAAAGTAGCACCAACAAGATAATTCAAAGTCATAACTATAAACGCTATGAGCGATACCGTAGTATGGCTCACTAATTTCAATATGGAATTTCCATAATGACCTGCGCTCCGTTTGTTTCATTGGAATTTTTTAATATAAGTTGTCCCTTATGTTGCCCAATGATTTGACTTGTAATATAAAGTCCCATACCAAAATGCAGATTAGAGGTTCGGCTTTTATTCCCCATAAAGAATTGTTCCTGTGCATGATGTAGGGCTTCCGGTGTGAAACCGCTTCCCTCATCTGTAATGGAGATTTGCAGAAAATCATCTTTCTTTAGCACCGCTACATAGACTGTCCCTTTTGGTGGAGAGTAATCGAACGCATTGCCTATCACATTCATAATTGCCCGTTCCAATAGTAATTTATCTGCTTTAAGAGTTCCTAAATTTGCCCCCGCTTCCATGTGTAAGCAAATTTCTTTTGTAAGGCATAATGAATTTGCCTGCGCTTCAATTTGTTCCATATAATCAGCTATGTTAAATTCTTCCAAATTGAGCTGATACCCGGCTACTGTCCGGGATATATCAATCAGCGTCCTAATATAAACGCCCATTTGCCCGGAACTTTCTGTAATATACTCTGCATATAACCGCTGTTCGTCGTCAAGTTCTGTTTCGCTTATCAAGTCGATATTTCCTTGGATGACAGTTAAAGGCGTTTTTAAATCATGAGCAAGTGCCGCTATCTGCTCCTTTTGTAATTGTTCTGCGCTCCATTGTTTCTCTAAAGATGATTTCAAGTTGTTTTTCATATCAGAGAAAGAATGTAGCACATCTTCAAATTCTTTAATTTTTGAGTGCCCCACCTCAAAATCAAGATATTGTTCTGCCACTTTTTCTGTTGCTTCAAAAAGTGGGGAGAGCTGCGCCCGCATA
>CAJULG010000010.1 GCA_910587045.1 uncultured Lachnospiraceae bacterium
GACCGGGGACGGTCAGGAGTTTCTGTATGATGTTTTGAAGGTGCAGGAGCCATGTGGGACCGGAGAGCGTTCCGGAATCTGGCAGACGAAGGTTGCATTGGGCGAGAAGCTTCTCGCTTTTTGTGTATACAGACAGATATTTTTATGTAAATTAAATTTGATAATGCTATCATAGGGGATTGGTCAAATGGTATGATAGGGGTCTCCAAAACCTTTGGTGGGAGTTCGATTCTCTCATCCCCTGTAATAAAATCCTGGAATTCATAATTTGGATTCCAGGATTTTTTAATGTAACGCGTAATTTTGGTATCCTGATATTTTTACTTTATACATGTTTCATATTCCTGGCAGATTGGTTCATACTATTCTTAAAGTATTTTCATAGTAAGACATAGGAAGCGAGGTAATATGAGATGGTAAGAATAATAACGGATTCCGCCTCCGATATTGATATGAAAACAGCAGGGGAACTGGGGATTATATGTGTTCCGCTGACTGTAAGCTTTGGAAAGGAACAGTTTAAGGAAAATGTTGAACTTTCCAAAACAGAATTTTATAAGCGGTTGATTTCAGACGCCAGTTTTCCTCAAACTGCACAGGTACCTCCATATGCATTTGAACAAGTATTTCGAGAGGCAAAGGAGGCAGGAGATGATGTTATAGCAATTCTGCTTTCTTCACGATTAAGTGGAGCTTATCAGAGTGCCAGGATTGCACAGGAAAGTGTTCATGAAGAAGAGAGTAAGAATCTAAATCGTGGTTCGGGTAACAGTCACTGTTATGTGATTGATAGCAGATCTGCCTCTGCAGGGCAGCAATTACTGGCAGAACATGCTGCTAAAATGCGGAAGCAAGGAAATACAGCAAGAGAAATCGTAAGGCAGATTCGAAACGTTCGATCCAGGCTTCAGCTTTTTGCGTGTGTTAATACGTTAGAATACTTATATCGGGGCGGGCGCATTTCAAAAGCAGCAGCTACAATAGGGACGATTATTAATGTAAAACCAATTTTATATGTAAATGAAAGTGGTGAGCCGGAAATCACCGCCCGTGTTCATGGTAATCAAAAAGCAGTCAACTATATGCTGGAACGGCTCAAAGCAGAACCTCCGGATGAAGAATATCCGATTTATATCATGTACAGTTATATGGATGAGGGAGCAAGACGTCTCCGAAAGGCGATTCGAACCGCCGGTTATCAGGTACGGATGAAACATGTGATAAATGTAGGAGCAGTAATAGGCAGTCATATCGGACCTTATGCATATGGTATGACATATATAAAAAGGGAATAAGGAGAGGCATTATGCATGATATCCTGATCCGGTTCTTTGAAGATTTCCAGATTTGTGGTATAATATACGCGAACATAATGAGCCAAGCGGCTGTGAAGCAGACATTTGGCGAATGTGCGCGAACCATGATGAAGCAAAGCGAAATCATGGTATAATTTGCCTTGAGGAGGGGCCCAACGAAGTTGGGAGGAGTCCTGAAGGCAGATAGCAGTAGTGAAAAGAGGCTGTCAGATATGCCTTGAGGAGGGGCCCAACGAAGTTGGGAGGAGTCCTGAAGGCAGATAGCAGTAGTGAAAAGAGGCTGTCAGATATGCCTTGAGGAGGGGCCCAACGAAGTTGGGAGGAGTCCTGAAGGCGGATAGCAGTAACGTATAAATATAGTTAATAATTATAGTATACTAAGATAAATAGGAATTAGACGAAGTCTGGATCGGAGGCAACAGCATGGATATTAATTTATTTTTTCAGGAATTGGACGATCTATTTGAGCAGGGTGCTATGGAAGAAGTAGAACCCTGCTTTCAGCGTTTCCTGAATTTGGCAGAGCAGGAACAGGATATTGGAGCCAGAATAACAATTCTAAATGAAATGATGGGCTTTTATCGGGAAACAAGCCAGTATGAAAAGGCAAAGGAATGTATTCATACTGTATTAGCACTCATTGATCAGGCAGGACTGGCGGATTCCATGCCTCATGCTACCACGCTTCTGAATTCTGCAAATGCTCTGCGGGCTGCGGGTGATCTGGAAACAGCAATGGAATATTATAATCACGTATTTGCATTATTTGAGGGGCAGGTTCCCCGGACAGATTTTCGTTATGCAGAATTATATAATAATGTAGCTTTGTTATATCAGGAGTTTAACCGTTACGATATGGCTTCCCAATGTTTACTAAATGCTTTGGAAATCGTGCGTATGACGCCGGGAAAAGACTTTCAGGAGGCGGTAACACTAGCGAATCTGGGAGCCAGCGAGTTGCAGGAGGAGAAACTGCAGGAGGCAGTAGGATATTTAGAGCAGGCAGTAACGTTATTTCAGTCTATGCAGGTAAGTGATACCCATATGGCAGCCGCTCTGGCCGCAATGGGTGAAGCGCAGTTCCGGCAGGGCAGACTGCAGGAGGCAGAAGCATATTATAAGCAGGCACTGCAAATGATTGAAGCATATGTTGGAAAGACGGAAGCATACAGAAGAGTAGAGGAAAATCTAAAGCAGGTACAGAGAAAAATACATGAAATCACGGATTGCGAACCCAAATTACATAACTCAGGGCTGAGTCTAAGCCGTAGATTTTATGAAGAATATGGTAAGGCTATGATCCAGGATCAGTTTCCGGAATATGTTGCAAGGATTGCAGTAGGCTTTGTAGGGGAAGGTTCAGATCGGTTTGGCTTTGATGATGTGTATTCCGAAGATCACGATTATGGAGCAGGGTTTTCTCTCTGGCTGACAGAGGAGGATTATGAAAAGATTGGAAAACAACTGCAACAGGCATATGAAGAACTGGAACAGCAGTATGCGAAACAAGGGGAACAGGTACTTTGGACCAGTCATTCCCGGGGACGGTTTGGTGTCCGGAAAATTCATGATTTCTATGAGCAGATAACGGGTTATCCAGAAGGACCGGTTACCCGGGAGGAATGGAGCAGTGCGGCAGAGGAACGTCTGGCTGCATCTGTGAACGGAGAGGTGTTCCTGGATGAGCTGGGTGAATTTACTCGAATTCGTAATCAAATTAAACGATATTATCCAGTGAAAGTTTGGTTGCTGAAACTGGCACAATACACATCACTTTTTGGACAGTATGGACAATATAATTACAAACGTATGTCAATGCGGAAGGACTGGCCGGCGGCCGGACTGATGCGGGAAAAGGCGATAGAGTATGCCTTGCATTCTGTGTACTTGATAAATAAACAGTTTTGCCCGCATGACAAGTGGCTTTTCAAGGGGATTGAAAGGTTTGAAAAAAGTGAAGGAGTAAAAAAAGCCTGTGAACAGCTAATTATAACAGATATTCGAAGTGTAGAGGAAAATTGCCGGCTTTTAGAACAGATAGCAGCATGTCTGTTAGAAGGTATGATTGCACAGGGACTTGTATTTTCAAGAAAGCGCGGAGATATTCTTTATCTTGAAAACTATGGAGAAGAGCTGGCTGAGAAGGCAGTTCTGGCAGATATGTCAGAGGAGGAATTGGCAGAACAGATTGCACGACTGGAATTCAAAGCATTTGATCAGGTAAAGAATGCAGGAGGCAGAGCAGACTGTCAGGATGACTGGCATACTTTCCGTATTATGCGTGTCAGTCAGTATCTTACCTGGACAAAGGAGATGCTGTTACGGTATATTATGGATTTTGAGGGAAACCTGCGCGATGGATGGAATATGATCACAGAAAAATATGGACGGATGATGGAATCCACTGCGCCGGAGGAGTATGAAAAACTGCAATCGGAGTTGCCGGTGATTTCCCAGGAGAAAAGAAGGATCGTTGACGAGATTGTAAAGGTTCAGGTTGCCTGGATGGAGGAGTTCCAGCAGTGTTATCCCAGACTGGCTTCGAATGCACGAAGCATTCATACATCGGAGGATAATTTATGGAATACCTCTTATGAAACGTATCTTAGAGGAGAATTGTTAACTTATTCGGATGAGATGCTGGTAATGTATGGCCGATATATTGTAAGATTAAATCAGGAAGGAAAGAATCTGACAGAATGGATCATGCAGAACACCGCCGAGCTTTATGGTTACAAGGGACTGGAAGAAGCAGAAGCTGCATTAGAAGTCTGAATTCAGAAACAGACAGATAGAAGGTTCTTTTTGGTTTTATAAAGAATGAAGTTTGTATATAAAAATTATATTATAAGCATATAATAAATTGACTTGAAAAAGGTGATTTATAAGGGGATAAAATGGAGCAAGAATGGGATTTGACTGATATTTCTGATGGAAAACTTTATGATATAGATGATTTGGTAAAAGTGGGGTGCCGAGATTGTAAGGGATGTTCTGCCTGCTGTCATAATATGGGAAATTCCATCGTTCTGGATCCTTATGACATATATCAGTTAGCAACGGGACTTGGACAGACCGTAGAAGAATTACTCGCAACTGCCCTGGAGTTACGTGTAGTGGATGGTATTATTTTACCTGATCTGAGAATGCAGGGGGATTCCGGCTCCTGTCATTTCCTGAATACAGAGGGACGTTGCAGCATTCACAAATTCCGGCCCGGTTTCTGTCGTATGTTTCCATTGGGACGCTTATATGAGGATCAGAAATTCCGGTATTTTATCCAGGTAAAAGAATGTAAAGTCGGAAACCGAACCAAGGTAAAGATCCGGCAATGGCTGGATATACCGGAATATAAGCAATACGAAGCTTTTATTGCGGACTGGCATTTCTGGCTGAAGGAATATCAGGATCAGATCAAGCAGGGGGTGTTAAAGGGAGAGGCACTGAAACAGTTTAACCTGCAACTGCTAACTGTATTTTTTCTTACGCCTTATAACACGCAACAGGATTTCTATCAGCAGTATGCACAGCGCAGGGAAGCAATTAAGGCTTTAACTGGTTAACCGATGCAGATAAGGTATCAATATGTTCTTTCATTTGTTCTGAAAGTCCCAGATTGTTCTGTGCCATTTCGTAGGTCTGCTGGGTAGTTGCAGATACTTCCTCACTGATGGCGGATATGGTTTCTACACTGGATATCAGTTCTGTGTTTACTTCGAGGAGCTGCCCGATAGAAGAAGCCTCTGCCTGAGCATTGTCTGCAATGGAAGAGATCGCATGGCGGATTTCTTCAAAAGTGGATTTGGTGTTCAGAATCAGACTGTTCTGGCTGGAACCGGCAGATACGGCATTGTCTACTGCCTGATTCGCAGTTTCTGCTTCTGCCTGTAGTGTATTCAGCAGATTTTGTATATTGGTTGCCGCATCGCTGGTCTGTTGGGCAAGACTGGTGATTTCAGATGCGACAACAGCAAAGCCTCTTCCGGCTTCTCCTGCCCGGGCGGCTTCGATCGAGGCATTTAATGCCAGAAGATTGGTCTGACTGGCGATATCCTGAATGATCTGAATGATCCGGAGTGCGTGGGTGGCACTCTCCACTAGCGTATGCATTTCTGTACTTAAGGCGGCATTGATCTGTTGTACATAATCAGCACTTTCTGTAAGAGAATCCATATTCTGCATTCCACTCTCAATACTCTGGTGACTCTGTGAAATAGTATTCTGCATAAATTCCGAAATGGCACCTGCTTCTTCTATAATATTCTGGATATGCTCTGTCTGTGTCAGCTGTTCCTGTATGGATTCGGCAGTCTGTGTGGTGCCAGAAGAAATTTCATTCATGGATTGTGTCGTAATGGTAGATGCTTCCGCTACCTGCTCAACCATGGCCAGCACTGAAGACGTTTCCGCAGATACTGTTTCTGCGACCAGAAGAATTTCATTCAGTGTGGTCCTGGTCTGTTCCTCCTGCTCCAGAACGGTATTTAACTTATGCTGGTTAATGGCATATTGTAATCTGGTTGAAAGAAAGGTATAGATCAGGCATAACAGTGCGGCCAGGAACTGAATCTCGTAATCAGCGATATGATCCGGGGTTGTTTCCTTTAATACCAGGATATGGTAGAGGATAGAGCCTGCATTCGAGGCAAGTGTCCAGATCAGTACAAGCAAAAGGAGTCTGGTATCGGCACAGACGATCAAAAAGGACAATGGAACCAGAATATACACAAAGGTCATAGGAGTATCTCCGGTGATCAGCACCATGGTATACATGGCAAGATAACCGATTACACTGATATAGCGGCATATACTGCTGTCGGGTCTGGTTTTGAGAGAAATCCATGCAAGGATACAGGGAATCAGAATGATGGCGGATAGTGTCAGATAGTAGAAAATTCCGCGTTCTCCTTTTATGACCTCCAGCAGATAGGCAAGTAATATAATTCCCTGTGTAATACTGATTGCTGTCAACAGGGAACGACTGATACGCTTTGGATCTGTATTCATTAGAAAATCCCCCTTACAATTATTCTGAAAACTATTATAATTCTATAATACTAGGTAAAAAAATGCAATAAAAAACATAAAAATGGAAATTTTCTTGTTTTGTCCGGTATATGACAATTTCATTTCTAAACAAATTATAAATTATTAGCACTCAAAGCAAATGAGTGCTAATTTTCTATTGACAAGTAATCAGGAGGATATTATTATTAGATGCAGGGTGAATTCTATGAAAAGAATTTACAGGAAATAATAATGAAAAGACGTTAGGTAAGGAGATGTTAAAGAATGGCAGCAAAGCAGGGTAGTTTAACAATTAATAGTGAGAATATCTTTCCGATCATTAAAAAATGGTTATATTCTGATCACGATATCTTTTTTCGGGAGTTGATATCCAATGGTTGTGATGCGATTACCAAATTAAAGAAACTGTCTATGGTTGGAGAGTTTGAGGAGCCGGAAGACAACCGGTATCGTGTGGATGTGATTGTCAGTCCGGAGAATAAGACCATTCAGTTCATTGATAATGGACTGGGTATGACAGAGGAAGAGGTCAATGAGTACATTTGTCAGATTGCATTCTCTGGAGCCGCTGATTTCCTGGAGAAGTATAAGGACAAGGCTAATGATGATCAGATTATCGGTCATTTTGGTCTGGGCTTTTATTCTGCCTTTATGGTAGCGGATAAGGTTACGATTGAGACGCTTTCCTATAAGGAAGGTGCAGAACCGGTATACTGGGAGTGTGATGATGGAACCGATTATACGATCGGTAAGGGCGACCGGACGGAACGCGGGACTGTTATTACATTATTTTTGAACGAAGACAGTTATGAATTTGCGAACGAATATCGGGCAAAGGAGGTCATTCAGAAATACTGTTCCTTTATGCCGATCGAGATTTACTTTACAAATGCGGATGCACCGGAAGAAGAGATTGATGAGACGGAGGAAGCGGAGGTAATTGATGAAAATGGTGAAGTAGTGGAAACGGACAGTGAAGCCGATGAGACTGATTCAGGAAATGAAGAAGCCGATGAGGATACCACATCCGGAGATGCAGATCAGCCGGCCGGGAAGGAAAAGAAGAAGCCGCAGCCGGTGAATGATACGAATCCGCTTTGGGCAAAGCACCCGAATGATTGTACAGAGGAAGAATATAAAGCATTTTATCGAAAGGTATTCATGGATTACCGGGAGCCGCTGTTCTGGATTCACCTGAATATGGATTATCCGTTTAATTTAAAGGGAATCCTGTATTTCCCGAAGATTAATCTGGAGGTTGAGAATGCAGAAGGAAAGATCAAGCTGTATAATAATCAGGTATTCGTTGCAGATAATATTAAAGAGGTAATACCGGAATTCCTGTTATTGTTAAAAGGTGTGATCGACTGTCCGGATCTGCCGCTGAATGTATCCCGGAGTGCATTGCAGAATGATGGATTTGTAAAGAAGATTTCAGACTACATTACCAAAAAAGTAGCGGATAAGCTATCCGGTATGTGTAAGACGGATAAAGAGAATTATGAGAAATACTGGGATGATATCAGCCCGTTTATCAAGTATGGATGCCTGCGGGATGATAAGTTTAATGAGAAGATGACCGATTATATCATCTTCAAAAATCTGGAGGATAAGTATGTGACCCTGCCGGAATATCTGGAGGCTGGAAAGGAAAAGCATGAAAATCAGGTATTCTATGTAACAGACTTAAAGGAGCAGTCACAGTATGTGAATATGTTTAAAGAGGAAGGGCTGGATGCGATCCTGCTTACAACCAATATTGATACTCCATTCATTACCCATCTGGAGCAGAAGAATCAGAATGTGCATTTTTTGAGAATTGATTCCGAACTGTCGGACAATTTCGTTGAGAAGACCGAAGAAGACGAGGAAACAGCAAAAGCAAATGCAGATAAACTAACTGAGATATTCCGTAAGGCGCTGGATAATGATAAGCTGGAGGTAAAGGTACAGAGATTGAAGAATGCGAATGTATCCTCCATGATCACGGAGTCCGAAGAGAGTCGAAGGATGCAGGATATGATGCGAATGTATAATATGGGAGGCTTTGATCCGTCCATGTTTGGCGGTTCGGCCGGAACCACACTGGTTCTGAATTCCGGTAATGCACTGGTTCAGTATATATTAGAGCATGAGGAGGGAGATCATACGAAGACCATATGCGAGCAGTTATATGATCTGGCATTGATCGCTCATAAACCGTTGGAGCCGGATGCAATGACGAAGTTTATCAACAGAAGCAATGAGATTTTAAGTATACTGGCAAAATAAACATAGAAAAACTGCTTTGGAATTTATTCCGGAGCAGTTTTTCTATTCTATTCAGTTCTGAGAATGCCGGCAGCTAATCCGTCATCAGGGTAATCCCAATCTGTTGAAAAAATTGAGAAAGCATTTCATCCCACATATGTTCTACCGTTTTATCCAGCGTAAAAATGGTCAGGGCAGTCCCGGCAGACAGATTAAGTGTTCCGTGTTCGTAGCGTATATTCAGATAAAGACCGGCAATCTGTTCTGGTATGAGAATGTGATACTTCTGCAGGAAGTCTTTCATCTGCTCCGGTGCCAGCATCAGCACGATCTTCATGGCAAGAGGAGGGCGGGATCCTTTGATGATCTGAAAGGCGACCGGTCTGCATGCAGACCAGTATTGATAGATACGACGGGGATCCATGTGCTCATCATCCGTATCGTAGAATTCTTTATTAATATGTCCATCTATAATATAAGTTGCCCCGGTCTTAATGGAAGCTTCACAGAGCAGAAACCGGTCGAATTCCGTTCCGGTGAGAAAATGATTCATAAACGCTTTAATGTCAGTTGTGGTAGCAGCCAGCATAGAATACTCCTTGTAATAAATAAGTATATTCATAGTAGCATAATTCTGAAAAAAATTCTATAATAGAATCCAAGGAAGATACAAGGAGGATAAGATGTGAATAAGATAGATGAAATACAACAGGAGATTAACCGCGTAATAAAGGGAAAGGAAGCAGTGGTTGAAAAGGTACTGGCCGCTATGCTGGCGGAGGGACATATTCTGTTAGAGGATATACCCGGAGTAGGAAAGACTACTCTGGCGATGACGATTGCAAAATCCATGTCTATGGATTACAAGCGGACACAGTTTACACCGGATGTACTGCCAAGTGATATTCTGGGTTTTTCCATGTACAATAATCAAACCAGAGACTTTGAGTATAAGCCGGGATCCATTTTCTGTAATCTGTTTCTGGCAGATGAGATTAACCGGACCTCCCCAAAGACACAGTCGGCCCTGTTAGAGGTTATGGAGGAAGGAAATGTTACAGTAGATGGCATTACCAGACAGCTGCCGGTACCGTTTACGGTAATCGCGACTGAGAATCCGATTGGTTCCGCCGGAACACAGCTGTTACCGGAATCTCAGTTGGACCGGTTTATGGTCTGTCTTTCTATGGGGTATCCTTCTCATGAAAATGCCGTGGAGATTTTAAAGGGAAACGCATCAAAGCCTTTGTCTCATGTAAAGGCTGTGATTACCACGGAGGAATTCAGCAATCTGCAGCGACAGGTAAATGATCAGTTTGTCCATGAGATGATTTACGGATATATCACAACCCTGGTAGAGAAGACCAGAGAAAGTGAATTTGTAGCATTGGGTGCCAGTCCCCGGGGCAGCATTGCCCTGCTTCGTATGGCAAAGGCAGTTTCTTTTATGCGGGGACGTGATTTCGTTTCCCCGGAGGATGTGGAGGCGGTATTCCTGGATACCCTCGGTCATCGGGTGAAGATCAGTACAAGGGCAAAGGCGGCAGGTCTGGATACTCCGGCAGTGTTAAGAAAGATATTTAACGGCGTAGAAGCACCAAGAACCTGATTCGGGCAGAATGCAGGAACTGTAGGATAGTTCATTTGTGGACAAGAGGTACATATGGGAAAACGTATCATACGTATAATTGGATATTTCATCTTATTTACAGTGAATGCCGGGCTGTTGTGGTTTTTTCACAATTTTCTGAATTTTGTTATTATGGCAGTCATGGTGTTTTTGCCGATCATCAGTATCGTTGCTACGAAACAGGTTGCAGACCGGTTGAAGGCGGACTGGAGGGGTCCCTATGAAACCATGAAAAAGGGAGAAGAATTCTTTGTTCATCTGGTCTTGACCAATCCAACCTGGATCGGGATCATGAATTGCAGGCTGAACTTACAGGTATCAAATCTCTTCTATGGAACAGGAAGGATTCATGATTTACGGGTTCCGTTACGGGCCGGAAAGGGACAGACGATTACCTATCCGGTTACGGTTTCCCAATGCGGTATGATTGAATTTCGCATACAATCCATTATATTGGAGGACTTTTTGGGAGTAATGGCTTTTCGCAGAGAAGTTCCGTCCGTCTATCTGGCATCAGTATTACCCCGGACAGATGCCGGAATGGAGACAGATCTGAACGGCTTTACAGAAGGTATGGAGGAAGTGGAGGAGAGTACAAGGAAGGGGACGGATTTTTCAGAGGTTCAGGATGTCCGGGAATATCAGCCGGGAGATAAAATGCAGAATATCCACTGGAAGCTGTCTGTGAAAAAGGACATTCTTATGGTAAAGGAACGGGTCAGTATGTCTTCAAGACAGTTATTCCTGCTTCTGGAATTACATGATAATGAGAATGGGCTGATGGAAGAGGTATTAGAATGTACCTACGGAATTGCGAAGCTCATGCTTCAGTATCAGCTTCCGCTTTCACTGGTATGGTGGAGTACCAGGACGCAGGAACTGGTCATATGGAAGGTTGATTATGCAGAGCAGCTTGCAGAAGGTTATCGTATGATTTATTACGAGGAGCTGTATCCACAACAGATATTAGGAAAAGAGATGTATCAGACGATCCGAGGAAGCGAAGCACAGTTTTTATGGGTGGGAAACCGGAATTTTGGTACAGGTGATCCGATCATGGAGTATGGTAAAAGCGCAGGTGTATTTTATGGGATTCTTTCATAAGAAAAAACAAAATACGGATATTGTTCTATCAGATGGAATCGTAATGAAGCAGCCGCTTCAGATGGAGACCAGCAGCTGGCTGCGGAATTGCATGGTAAAGAGCCTTCTTGTGTTCAGTGTAGTATTTGGAAGTATCGGCTGCTTTTTAAGCAGCTTTGAAATGGATTATTATATCATACTCACTGCCGGTATTCTGTTTGCCATGGCATTGTTATTTACGACCATTTATTATCGCGGCTGGATCATGGACGTGGTATATATTGTGTTTCTGTTCATTTTCTTCTTTGCGGTTCAGGCGTTCTGGACTTATATCAATAGTGGATATTATCTTCTGATCAACCGGGTGTTGTCAACCGTAGAGGATTATTTTGAACTTCCCGGTATGCAGTATTATGAGATCGCTGCTAAAAATGAGGTATTGGCAGTATCGGTTGTAGTAATATTTATCGGAACGGTCATGATGATCGTGGCAAATGTGATCATTTCCCGAACAATGAATGTCTGGTTTCTGCTGATCATGACAGGTCTTTTATGGATTCTTCCCATGTATTTCCGCCTGGAAGCCGATGCATTCTATGTGATTCTTATGCTGACCGGTTATATTGCAGTCTGGTCGATCCGCAGCAGCGGGGCATATGGCATGGATCGGAAGCATCGGGACTATAAATGGAAGGATAAAAGGGGAAAGCAGCTTCGGATCTGGTATGTGCAGGATGCCGCTACCATGCTGGAGGGAATGGGGATTTTTGCTGTTGCGGTTCTCCTGTTGTACGGGCTTGCATCTATGATCGGACAGAAGGATACCTTTAGCATCCGTTACAGGCAGAATCCTTATAAGGAAGAATCTGAGGTGCTGGCACAGGAACTGACATCAAAGGGATTTTCCATCTTTAACCGTTATGAGGCAGTCGGTGGCGTGGCAAAGGGACAGCTTGGCGGCGTGGGATCTGTCAGGCCGGATTATCAGACAGATCTGATCGTGACATTTGCACCATACAGCTATGAACCTGTATATCTGAAGGCTTATACCGGAATTGATTATGTATCCGGAGATTTTACATGGCGGACGAATGAATTACCCCTGATGGATAATGATTTGATAATAGAAGATACTCCATATGGGGATGTGAAGTCACCGGGATCTGACTATGAGGCAGGACTGTGCAAAGCATCGGAGCGTGGAGCAAGGGGGTCGATGTGGATTCAGAATACGGGGGCCGATGTGGATTCTCCATATGCGCCTTATCATACGCCGGCATTGGATATGGCAGCCCTGGCTTCGTCTGTCATGAAAACGACAGAGGATGAAGACGATTCTGATTTAGGTGTGATGTATACGGATTTATCTATAATCACCGGCGGTATAGCACAGAATGAGACCATGTCTTATACTTTTTATCCCCCGGTCAATGAAGCGGAGCTGCGGAGGAAGGCGGAGACACTTTCGGAAGAAGAGGAACAGGAGCGTCTTGCCCATTTACAGCAGGCGGAGGAATGGTATCTGAATGTTCCGGAGGAATGCTATGCAGCAGTTGCAGAGGCCAGTCAGGCTGCCGGTATCCGCCCGGGTGATACGCAGGAGGAAATCATTCAAAAGGTAAAGGACTATTTTGAGGCAGAGTTTCAATATACCACGAGACCGGGACGAAGCCCTCGGAGTGAAGATTTTGTCACTCACTTTTTAAGAGAGAAGAAGGGATATTGTACTTATTTTGCAACGGCGGCTGCCATGCTGTATCGTTACAACGGGATTCCGACCCGTTATATCGAAGGATACGTTATTACCTATGAGGATATCATGACGAGCGATCTGAATGAGGAATTGGATTATAAGGATTTCTATCAAGGCTTTTCTCCGCTGGGAGAGACTGGTGTGGTTGAGGTTGAGGTAACGGATGCCAGAGCACACGCCTGGGTTGAGGTATTTGATCCATACCTTGGCTGGATGCCGGAGGAGGTGACTACGGCAGCCGTTGCGCCGGATGAGGATCTGGAAAGCTTTTGGGATATCTTTGGAGATGATCCCTCCGGAAATGAAGAAGGAGAGCTTGGCGACGGGTTCAATCTCGGGAATATGGACTGGAATCTGGATGATATCCGGGGAATCTGGATCGGATTACTGGCAGTTTTTTGTCTGCTGGGCCTGTTTACAGCCGGCAGAAAGGGTTACCGGAACTGGAAGCTGTATCAGTCCTGGCATACAGAAAGTATGAACGAGAATGTGCTTGCATATTATCATATCATTAGTGAAAGACTGAGAAGGAAGGATTCTGACTATGCACAGTGTCCGACTTATCAGAGACAGCTGCAGTATATTGCGGTTCACTGTGAAGAATGGAACTGGGATGCCGGATATATGGCGAAGCTGTTAGAGAGAGCCTGCTATAGCCGGAATGGAATTTCAGATTTTGATTGCAGACGTCTGATGATAGAGCTGACTGATATAGAAAAGAAGGTGAAGAAGTGGAAACATTAAAACAGGTAATCCGGGAAGGGGTAACAGCTTTTCACGGAGCTGCTTATGTGAAGCAGCAGTTATTGCAGTGCGGTTTTCAGGAACTGCAATACGGAGCGGACTGGAAGGTAGAGCAGGGCAGAGGATATGTGCTCATGCCCTATCCTGCCATGCTGATCGCGATAAGTATCGGAGAACTGGGGGAAGGATCTGCCTTGCGGCTGGCAGCAGCACATACGGATTCCCCATGTCTGAAGGTGAAGTCCAATCCGGAACTGCCGGGAAAATGCTGTGTCCGTATGAATGTGGAGCCGTATGGAGGGCTGTTGAAAAGCACTTGGTTTGATCGTCCGTTGGGAATTGCAGGGAAAGTGGTGCTAAACGGAAGAGATGTCTTCCATCCGGAGGTACGATATATGAAATCAGAACAGGCAATCTGTATCATACCGTCTCTGGCGCCACATTTATCAAAGGAAAATAAACAGCAGGAGATTGATGTGCAGCGAGAGTTGATCCCGATCGCCGGATCTTATGAGGATGCAGACTTTTTATCAGTATATCTGGAACAGGTATTGCAGGTACAACGTAATGAGATCCTGGATTATGACCTGTATCTGTATAATATGGAACAGCCGGAAGAGACCGGTATCCGGGGAGATCTGTTTACTGCCCCAAGGATTGACAATCTGGCATCTGTTGCAGCATTGCTTGAAGCAATGGAGGAAACGGTCAGTTCTAAACATAAAAACATCGCAGTTGCGGCGATGTTTGATAATGAAGAAATCGGAAGTCGCTCGAAGCAGGGGGCAGATTCCGTATTACTGCTGCAGGTATTGGAAAAGCTGGGTACAGCACTTGGGATAGAAGAATCGGAATGGAAAGCTGGAATTGCAAAGGGCTTTTTGTTGTCCCTGGATGGTGCGCAGGGATATCATCCCAACTATTCGGATAAAAGTGATCCGACCAATCCGGTGTATCTGGGAAAGGGTGTGGTGATCAAGACAAGCGCCAGTCAGCGTTATGTAACTGACAGCGAGGCATCTGCGATCATAAAGAAGCTGTGCTTCTATGCAGATATACCCTGGCAGCAGCAGGTAAACCGTTCAGGAATGCCGGGCGGACAGACGCTCGGACCGATGATTTCCTCCTATCTGCCGATTCTGGGAGCAGATGTAGGAATTCCAATGCTGGCAATGCATTCTGCAAGAGAACTGGCGGCCGGTGGGGACTATCAGGCACTTGTGAAGCTGGTAAAGGCGTTTTATCAGTATGGTGCTTCCGAATGATCGGAAAGGATTTTTACCGCTGCAAGCGACCAGGCGAAACTCGCAAAGCGTGTTTCGCCTGGTTGTATTATTTAGGAAAACATAGATTCTACATAGCTTCGCATTTCACTTTTTGATTTAACCTGTCTGGCGCCCTCAACGACTGCCTGTTGTTCTTCCTCCGGTAAACGGGCAAACTGATTTAAGAGGTCAGAGCGCTGGGCGAGCGCCATGGTAAAGCCGATCGGTAATTCTTCATTGTGTATCATGTTGTCACCATCCTTTCGGGATAGTGTGTGCATTTACATAAATTATATACAGTAGTCAATATCTTCTTTTTTTCTCAAATGCCTGCAGAATGGCATACAGCAGCATTGCAATGATGCAGAGCAGAATGATAGCCAGCAGAACCCAGTCCATTTTAAATACCTGACTTCCATAAATGATCAGGTATCCAAGTCCGGCTCTGGCCGCCAGGAACTCTCCGATAATGACGCCGACCAGACACAGCCCGATGTTAACCTTCATAATGCTTAAGATATTCTCCAGACTACCGGGAATGACTACCAGACGCAGACAGTCAAAGCGGTTTCCGCCAAGCGTCTGAATCAGTTTTATTTTTTCCGGTTCTACAGTTATGAATCCGGTGTAAATATTCAGGATGCTTCCAAATACCGCTACAGAAATGGCACATACAACGATTGTCTGATAGTTGGCACCAAGCCAGACGATCAGGATCGGGGCGAGAGCCGATTTGGGCAGGCTGTTTAAAACAACCAGATATGGCTCCATAATTTTTGATAGTTTTGGATTCCACCAGAGCAGGATTGCGATCAGAATACTGCCAAGGATAACGATGGAAAAACTGACAAAGGTTTCCAAAAGCGTAATGCCTACATGCTGAAATAATGTACCGCCCTGCAGCATTTCCCAAAAGCATTTGGCAATAATGCTGGGACTGCAAAAAATAAAGGAATTGATCCATTCCTGTCCGGCAGCGATCTCCCACAGGATAAGAAATCCGATAAAGATCAGCCATTGAATACCGCAGATCAGGGTTTTATCGTTTCGCTGTTTTCGGAGGAATTCGGCCTGCTCTGCTGATATCTGAGAACTGTTGCTATTTGTGCTTTTTCTTTCTCTATGGCGTTTTGTATTTACAGATTTAGTGTTGCTCATTGTCTACCTCCTTCCATATAGCATTGAAATAGTCCCGGAATTCCGGAGCATTTCTGGAACTGCGTGGTGTCCGCGGCTCAATGCTCAGTTCGATGGCATATTCCGCTTTTAGCATGCCGGGACGGGAGGAAAGGACTAAAACACGGTCTGCCATACTGATCGCTTCGGACAGATCGTGAGTGACCAGGATGGTAGTGATCCCTTGCTGCTTTAATATGTTTCCGATATCATCTGCAACATGCAGCCGGGTCTGGTAGTCCAGGGCACTAAAGGGTTCATCCAGTAACAGCAGCTTTGGTGAAAGAGCCAGGGTACGGATCAGAGCGGCCCGTTGGCGCATTCCTCCGGAAAGCTGACGTGGATAAGCATCTTTAAAATCAAATAATCCATAGGTTTTTAACATGGTATCAATTCTTTGTCTGGCGTCTGGCGTTAGTGTTTTTTGAATTTCCAGACCCAGGGTGATATTCCGATATATCGTCCGCCATTCTAACAGATGATCTTTTTGAAGCATGTAGCCGACGGGTTCCTGATAATCCCCTCTTGGCATGCCATTGATCAGAAGCTCGCCCTGCGACTGAGACAGCAGACCGGCAATTATATTTAAAAGTGTGGATTTTCCACAACCGCTAGGGCCAACAATGGATATGAATTCTCCCGGATTGACAAAAAAGGAAATGTCTTTCAGGGCAACTGTTTCTCCAGCGGTGGTGTGATACGTGTAACCGACATTGTAAAGCTCCAATATTGGCTGCATAAAGCTACCTCCGCAATTTTTGTGATAAGATATTTTATGCAGAGCGGGGAGTATCGGCTACTCATCCTCTTCGATTACATAGAAGTCCAGATAGTCAAAATTGATAGTATCAATAAAGTTATCGACGGTAAAGCGGGTTCGGGCATGACGGATAAAATCATCCTGATTGGATTTTAACCAGACCGGTTTTGATAAGTCGAATTCATAGCATAACTCGTCCAGGGCCGCATACACTTTTTGGGTTCGGCGCAGATCCCGGGTATCAATGCAGACAACATGATCCCGGATTAAATGATTGTCCTTTATAATTCTTCCCCATACTCGAAACATTGATGAAACCTCGCTTTTGTTCTGCGGGCAACAGGACGGAAGCGTATGTCCGCAGGTATTCTTGTCTGATTACTGATTATAGCATATATAATAGTGAAATCACAGAAGTATTATAATTTCTACACAAATTAAACACAATTATTTTTTATGCTGATTTCTGTTCAGAAGTATAATCAGTGAAGCAGGATCACAGAAATATTGAATATTAAGAAAGGATTGGTGAATATGAAGAAGTTCGTTCAAAAATTGGGAATCATTGCTGCCAGCGGTCTGCTGTTTGGTGCAGTAGCCGGAGCATCCTTTACCGGTGTCAAAGCAGGGGTAGAGTATGTAGGAGAAGCAGTATCGGAACGTTTCGGGATTGAGCAGACGAAAAAGGATCAGGAAAAGGATGGAGATACAAAATCCAATGCTGTTGTCGGCGGAACACAGTCCGTGACGGTTTCTGCCAATGAAGACAGTAAGCTCTACGATGTAGCGGATCTGGCGGAACAGCTGACCCCGTCTGTAGTATCCATTACCAGTACCACGATTTACCAGAATCCATATGCATATTTCTATTACGGAGAGTCCGTAGAACGGACGGTAACCGGCTGCGGCTCCGGTGTTATCATTGGTGAAGATGATGACCGGCTGTTGATCGCAACGAATAATCATGTGGTAGAAGGTACGGAATCCTTAACCGTAGGTTTTTCAGATGGTACGGATGCAGAAGCAGAGATTGTGGGCTCTTATGCAGGAAAGGATCTGGCAGTCGTATCTGTAATGAAATCAGCGTTGTCAAAAGAAACATTGGATACGATTCATATTGCAGGTCTGGGAGATTCAGAGACCACCCGGATCGGTGAACCGGTAATTGCGATCGGAAATGCTTTGGGATATGGGCAGTCTCTGACAGTCGGATATGTCAGCGCCAAAGAAAAACCGGTAACGATTAATAATGCTTCAATTAATATGATACAGACGGATGCTGCAATTAACGAGGGAAACAGCGGCGGTGCCTTATTTGACATGCAGGGGAAGCTGATCGGTATTAATTCTGCAAAGGCAAGGAATATGAATAATAATGTAGAAGGGATGGGGTATGCGATACCGATATCGGATGCAATTCCGATCATTCAGAGCATCATTGACGGTACACAGTCAGAGCTGGTTCAGGGAAATGCCTATATGGGGATTCAGGGAAAGGATCTGACGTCCTATGAAGCTGCTTCATTCAATATGCCGCAGGGCGTTTATCTGCTGGCGGTTGTGGAAGGTGCTCCCGCTGATCAGGCAGGACTTCAGTCTGGAGATGTCATTACTGCAGTTGACGGAATTTCCGTTACAACTATGGCTGAGATTAAGACGATCCTGGCAGATAAGCAGCCCGGAGATACGGTCGAAGTTACGCTGTCACGATCTGATCAGCGTGGAAGTTATATAGAGCAGACGGTAACTGTAACTCTGGGAAATCATGTAGAATAGCTGTTGCTGTATAGAATGGAATCATAATCTGAAACTGCATGTATATGGAAGCTTTTGTTATTCCATAGTGCATGCAGTTTTTGTGTTGCACATACCTGCTTTGTGGAATACATTAACCATAAGAACTGAAAATGAGCAGTCTATGAATAATCAGAAAGTTGATACAGAACTTCTCTTATCTTTAGAATTAACAAAAACGGAACGGGAAAAAAGTCTTGATTTAGGAGTAGGATATGATGCGCTGTTTGAAGAATGGGAAGTAATCGTTAAATACTCCGGAGATCTGGCACCGATCGAACAGGAATTATCAGTAAGAATAACTCCCCTGTTAAACGAATATGCGATATTGCGGGTACGGGAGAACCAGTTGGAGCAGTTGGTACAGTATCCTCAGATTGAGTATATAGAAAAGCCCAAGGCACTGGTTCTGGAGGAAATGGAAGGGATTCGTGCTTCCTGTATGAATTCCGTCCGGCTTCCGCCTTATTCGTTAACCGGTTCTGGTGTAGTAATTGCGATTATTGATTCCGGGGCTTGTGTTTTAGAAATGCAGAATGCAGATGGTAGAACGGATGAATGACGACAGCTTAACAGGGAAACCGGCTTGTGGATAGGCGTTGACGTCAGGAAGGCAATTTGATAATATGATACTGGTTCCGGATAATAAGGTTTGGCAATGGTAGAAAGAAGGAGTAAGGCCGTGGATGAGGTATTCAGAAGACAGATGGAAGAGAATGGTGCAGAAGTTGAAGAGGCACTGAAACGTTTTTTAGGAAATGAAGCCCTGTACATGAAATTCGTTGTGAAATTTCTGGAAGATGAGAATTATACAGCTACGATCAGAGGAATCGATGAACAGGATTATGAAGCTGCATTTAAGAGTGCACATAGCCTGAAAGGGGTGACTGCCAATCTGGGATTGGAACCGGTGCGTGCCGCTGCCTCCCGTATTACAGACCTGTTACGGGATAAGAAGCATCAGGAAGTGGATACAGAACAGTTAAAGAAATGCAGAGAACAACTGGAAGAGGCATATAACCGGCTTTGGAAGACGATAAAGGAGAACAGAGAGCAGGGGAACCTGCTTTAACATAGAAAGGAATTGACATCTATATTGAAAAATGATAATTTATATTATAGTAGAAATTAAAGATCATGTGGGGTAATCGAGGAGGAAGTATGAAGAAGAAGCAGCAGATTTTAATTGTTGATGATGAAGAAGTGAATCGTACAATATTGAATGGTCTGTTTCAGGATGAATATGAAATTATCGAAGCGGCGAATGGCCAGGAGGCGACGGTTCAGATTGAGAAGAGCCGTAATCTGGTACTGATTCTGCTAGATATTGTAATGCCTGTCATGGATGGATTTGGCGTATTGGATTATATGCGGGATCATGACCTGCTGGAACGGATACCGGTCATACTGATTACTAGCGAGACGGTTATGAACAGTGAAGATCAGGCATATTCTTATGGTGTTGCGGATGTGATGCACAAACCGTTTTACCCGCATATCGTCAGACGAAGAGGAAAGAATATTATTGAGCTATATCAGAGTAAGCAGTTGATGAAGGATCGACTGAAGGAGCAGGAAGAGGAGATTCGGGAACAGGAGCGTGAGATTCGGGAAAATAACGAGTTTATGATTGATGCCCTAAGCTCCGTGGTAGAATTCCGTAGCTCAGAAACCGGTGAACATATTCGGCGGATCAAATATTTTACCCGAATATTACTTAAATATTTAATGAAGTATTTTCCGGAGTATGGCATTACACCAGAGCAGTTGGATGAAATATCAAGAGCAGCCGCCCTGCATGATATCGGAAAGATCGGTATTCCGGATGCGATTCTGCTAAAACCGGGGCGTTTGACTCCGGAGGAATTTGAGATTATGAAGACACATACTACGATTGGCTGTGATATTCTGGAGAAGTTCCGTCAGAATCAGACTGGAGAATTTTATCAGTATTGCTATGAGATCTGTCGTTATCACCATGAACGATGGGATGGAAATGGATATCCGGATCATCTGATCGGAGATGAAATACCAATCAGTGCACATATTGTTGCTGTTGCAGATGTTTATGATGCATTAGTAAGTCCGCGGGTATATAAAAGTGTATATGCGAATAATATAGCATATGATATGATCATGAATGGTGAATGTGGACAGTTTTCGCCAGATGTATTAGAATGCTTTTCACTTGCAAAGGAAGATTTCTTCAACATTGTAGAAGTAATTAAAATGTTTGACTTTTCATCATAAAGCGGATGACAGGCAGCAAAAAATATTTTGTTTTTTGCTGCCCGTTTTTGACCGTACCGGAGGAGGGTTGTGTATGCAACAGGAAGACGGAAGATATCTGTTTGATGATGCATTGGAAATGATCATCACGTTTGACGATGCAGGGAAGATATCTTATCTAAACAATTCAGCCAGAAAGAAACTGGAATATGGAGACGACCTGTTAGGCAGATCGATCGGAGTCATCTTTCCGAATACCTTTGAAACTTCCGGGGAACGTTTGGCCTGGGAGGAACCGGGGGAGGATCAGATTAAAAATCTGGTCGCGTATCGTAAAAACACCACATGCTTTCCGGTTGAGGTGAGAATTGTACAGAACAATTCTTTATCTAACGAATACATATGCATGGCGAATGATATATTGGAACGGGAATTCCTGAGCCGGGAAGTGGAACGGATTCGGGATGAGGCACAACAGGCCATGAAAGTGAAGTCGGAATTTGTTGCCAATATCACGCATGAACTTCGAACTCCGGTCAATGGTATCCTTGGTAATGTCAGGGAACTGCTTGAGAGGGAATTAGAGGAAGGCACTGAAAAGTCTTTACGTCTGATTGAACGGTGCTGTGATGATATGAATAAGATCATTAATAATATTCTGGACTTCTCCAAGTTAGAAGCAGGAAAGTTTAATCTGGAAGCGCGTAAGTTTCATTTTCGTGATATGATGGATTATGTGAAACAGACGCATATGAACCGGATGACAGAAAAAGGACTGGATTTCTTTATGACGGTATCTCCGAATATACCAGAGTATATCATCGGAGATGAACTTCGGATCGTACAGATTTTAAATAATCTTCTATCCAATGCACAGAAGTTCACCTCCTGGGGTAAGATTACTGTTGAAGTGTTTCGTACAGCGATGGTAAATGATCGGATGGAGCTGTTCTTTCTGGTTTCAGACACCGGAATCGGCATTGATAAAGCAGACAAGGATAAATTATTTCAAAGTTTCTCCCAGGTAGATGCATCGATTTCCAGAAAGTATGGCGGTACCGGATTAGGACTGAATATCTGTAAGCAACTGGTAGAGTTAATGGGCGGGCGGATTGAGGTCGAGAGTGAAAAGAATAAGGGAAGTAATTTTTCCTTTTCGATATGGGTTGGGATCTGTGAAGGGGATGAGGCTGTATTGCAGCAGCCGGACGACAGCAGACACAGTCCGGGTATGATATCCCAGAGCAGTGAGAACGGAGAAGGACCGGATGATATCAGGATCTATGGAACAGAGGAGAATCAGAAGAGCCTGAAGAAAAACCTTTCGAAATTGATCCTTTGTGTGGAAATGGAGAATTGGGAAAAGGCGGAAAGCTTTATGGAAACCATTCGACAATTAACAGAGGAAGCACCACAGGATGTAAAGCGGATTGTGTTAAGACTGAAGATGGCAGTTCAAAAGGAAAATTACGAGAAAACAGCCACAGAGTTTGAAAAGTTAGACAGTTTCCTGAACTGAAAGGAGATGGATGCGGAATGTATGAGAATAAGAATACTGAAAAAGCAAAGATTCTCATCGTAGACGATGTGGAAATGAATCGACTGGTCCTGGAGGAGATCATAGCAAATCTGGGTGCAGAGCCTGTACTGGCTGAAAGCGGGGAGCAGGCCCTGGAACTGATAGGAAAATATCATCCACAGTTGGTATTGACAGATATTTCCATGCCGGGAATGGACGGTTATGAACTGTGTCGAATCCTGAAGAAAGATGAAAGAACCAGGAATATTCCGATTATCTTTATCTCTGCTTATGATGATCCGCATGATATTATAGAGGGATTCAAATTAGGCGGTGAGGATTATATTACGAAACCTTTTATGGCAGAGGTGGTAAAGGCACGGGTTGGTGTCCGGCTTCGTCTTCATGAGGCGAACCGGGAACTCATGGAGATGAACCGGCGGCTTCAGATTTCTGTCAATGAGCAGTTAAGACAGATGGAACTGGAAAAGAAAAATATATTATATGCCATGGCAAATATTTCTGCACAGAATGCAGATTATGAAAAGAAGTATGTAGATCGCCTGGGCAGAAATTGCAGGCTGTTAGCGCAGGGGATGCAGTTGTCTCCTGCATTCGAGGGTCAGGTATCAGATTCATTTATTGATACGATTGAACTGGCGGCACCGCTTTGTGATATCGGGAACATTGGAATTCCGAAGGAGCTTCTTCGCAAAAAAGAGGCATTGACAAAGGAGGAGGCTGCGATCGTACAAAACCATACGAATATCGGTGCAAAGTTACTGCGTGACATTCATGTCAATAGCGATTATAATGATTTTATCCGTATATCCATGGAAATCGCCCAGCATCACCACGAAAACTGGGACGGGAGCGGTTATCCTGCGGGATTGTCGAAGACAGAGATACCCCTTGGGGCACAGATCGTATCTGTAATAGAACGATATTGTACGTTGACGGAACAGGAGAATTGTTCAAAGGAAGAAGCGCTTGAAGAAATGAGCAGCGAATCAGGAGTCAGATTTAATCCTGAAATTTTTAAGATATGCCGTAAGATTTCGCGTCAGTTATGTTAAGTTAATATTTCTGCCCTATTACAGCAGGAATCATATATCATTACTATAATGACAGGAGGTAGGAAGCTTTGATTACGGATGAGGAGTTTTTAAGGATTGCAACGTTTATGAAGCAGCGCTATGGTATTGATTTAAGCCAGAAAAAAGTCATTGTAAACGGACGACTGGAAAATTATATTAAACGAGGCGGCTGGAGCAGCTTTAATGAATTTATTAATGCTGTGGAAAATGATAAGACCGGCAGGCAGGAAAAGATGCTGGTTAACTTTCTGACGACGAATCATACATACTTCATGCGTGAATTTGAGCATTTTGAGTACTTCAAAACAGTCGTGCTTCCCTGGTTAAAGAAAAAGGAAAGTGCAAGAAAAGATTTACGGATCTGGTGCGGAGCAGCGTCTTCCGGAGAGGAACCTTACATGATAGCGATGGTACTGTCAGATTTTTTTGGTCTGGAACGGGATCAGTGGGATACGAAGGTACTGGCTACCGATATTTCTACAAAAGTGCTGCAGCAGGCAATGGCCGGGATTTATAGCGCAGAACAACTGGATAAGCTTCCGGATCAATGGAAGCGACATTTTTTCAAAGCCATTGCAGGCGGGACACAGTACCAGGTAACCAACGAATTGAAACAGGAGGTAATCTTCCGTCAGTTCAATTTAATGGAGCCTTTTCCGTTTAAAAGAAAGATGCATACTATATTTTTGCGCAATGTTATGATATATTTTGATGAGAATACAAAACGAGAACTGGTTCAGAAGGTGTATGATGCGTTGGAGCCTGGAGGGTATCTGTTTATCGGAACAACAGAGACTCTTGATCGGGGCAGTACACCGTTTCAGATCATCCAGCCATCGATTTTCAGGAAATAGGGAAGGAGAATGATGAATATATGAAACCAATCAGGGTTTTGATCGTAGAAGATTCCATTGTGTTCCGGGAACTTCTGGTACAGAATTTGAGTAAAGACCCGGCGATTGAGGTTGTTGCAACGGCAAAGGATCCTTTTGAGGCCCGGGATGCTATTCTGGCACATAAACCGGATGTTATGACGTTGGATGTAGAGCTGCCGAGAATGAATGGAATTGAATTCCTTCGTAAGCTAATGCCTCAATATCCGCTTCCGGTTGTTGTCATCAGTTCTTTGAGTGATAAGGTTTTCGATGCTATGCATGCAGGAGCAGTGGATTTTGTTGCGAAGCCTGCAGTGTCCAGCCGGGCTCAGTTAGAAGATTTCATAAGAAATGAACTTCTGGTAAAGATTAAGATCGCATCTACAGCCAAGATCAGCAATATTAAGCGGACGGTCATGGCGCAGGAACAGCAGCAGCTTTCCGGTAATAAAAACAACCTGATCGTGGCAATTGGTGCCTCTACGGGCGGTACGGAAGCAACCTTTGAAGTGGTAAAGGATTATGGTACGGATATTCCGGGCATTGTGTGCGTACAGCATATGCCTCCAGGATTTACAAAGATGTATGCAAAACGACTGAATGACCAGTGTCGTATCCAGGTAAAGGAGGCAGAAACCGGAGACCGGGTGCTGCCTGGCCATATGCTGGTGGCTCCCGGTGGTGACAGACATATGAAACTTGTGAAGGTGAATGGAAGCTATCAGGTAGAGGTGAAACCGGGGCCAAGGGTGAATGGACATTGTCCATCAGTAGATGTTCTGTTTGAATCGGTTGCCAGGGTGGCAGGTTCCGATGCATTAGGAATCATCCTGACGGGAATGGGCGGTGATGGAGCAAAGGGATTACTGGCCATGCGGAAGGCCGGAGCCAGAACGATCGGCCAGGATGAATCAACCTGTGTGGTCTATGGAATGCCTAAGGTTGCCTATGATCTGGGGGCAGTGGAATATCAGGACAAATTAACAGATATCGCCAAACGGACATATTCGTTGTTAAATAAAATGTAAAGGAGAGAGGATATGAAAATACTAATGGCAGAAGATGATTTTGCAACAAGAAAGTTTATGATGAACTTTCTGTCAAAGTACGGTGAATGCGATGTTACTGTGGATGGAATGGAAGCAGTAGATGCATTTATGATGGCTTTGGAGGATGGAGAACCCTATGACCTGATCTGTCTGGATATTATGATGCCGGTCATGGATGGTTATCAGTCCCTGATGGGAATCCGCAATCTGGAAAAAGAGCGGAATATACCGGAGGATAAGGCAGTTAAAGTCATTATGACCACTGCACTGAATGATGAAGCGAATGTCAAAATGGCATTTGAGTTAGGTTGTACCATATATTCTGGTAAACCTATCGATCAGGATCGGTTTGAGCAGGCATTAAAGAAGCTGAACCTGATTTAATAAATGTATATTAAAATTTACAGGAAAGGAGAAGGAGATGGCTGAGGAATTTAATACAGACGGCATGCTGGACATGTATTTATTTGAGAATGGACAGCTGCTGGAGCAGCTTCAGGAAACAGTTCTGGAACAGAAGGATGCAGATTGCTTTGATGAAGACAGCATTAATGAAATATTTCGAACGATGCATACCATCAAAGGTTCATCTGGTATTATGATGTTCGATAATATTACGGCTGTATCGCATAAACTGGAGGATGTCTTTTATTTCCTGCGGGAATCTCATCCGGAACACGTTCCTCATGTAGAACTGGTGGAGCATGTATTGGAAGTAGAAGATTTTATTTCCAATGAAATGGAAAAGATACGGAATGGTGATCCTGCGGACGGTGATTCCAGTGATATTATTGCGGATCTCAATCAATTTTTGGAAAAAATAAAAAATGGTGCAGCGGAGGAAGGTGCTGAGCCGATACCAGAAAATGTGCATGAGGAGCCAAAGCAGTTTTATATTGCACCCGTAGCTACCAGCGCCAGTCGATTTTATAAGATCTATATTACTTTTTTTCCGGAAACGGAGATGGCGAATGTTCATGCTTACAAAGTAGTATATTCCTTAAAGGAACTGGCTGAGGATCTGTTATATTCACCGGAGGATATTATTTCCGACGAAACCAGTTCGGAGGTGATCCTGCAGGAAGGCTTCCGTATGCTTTTGCAGGCACAATGCACAGAGGAGGATATCCGTAAGGTTGTTACGGAAGGATATGATATCAAGCAGGTTGACATTTATGAATGCAAAGCAGAGGAGTTTCTTCAGGGCTTTGATTTCGGCAGTCAGCCGGCAAGTGTGCAGATTGATCTGGAATCCAGTGTTGAGGAGATAGAAGCCCGCAAGGAAGCATCAGACGAAGCAACTGTTAAGAAGGAGAAAAAACCTGAAAAGCCAAAGATGGCACCTGGTGATTTTGTCATTAAGTCGAAGGAACCAGGAAAGCAGAAGAAGCTGGCAAAGGATAAAAAGAGTGAGAAGGCGTCCTTTATCAGCGTAGATGTAAGAAAGATGGATCAGCTGATGGAATTGATCGGAGAACTGGTTATATCAGAGTCCGTAGTATTGCAGAATCCGGATCTGAAGGTGCCGGGGCTCAATCTTGCTAATTTCAATAAGGCTGCGGCACAGTTATCCAAGATTTCTACAGACCTTCAGGATGTCATTATGTCTATGCGAATGGTTCCATTGACCAATACCTTCCAGAAGATGAACCGTATTGTGTTCGATGTATCAAGAAAGCTGGGCAAGGATATTGAGTTTGTCATGGTCGGCGAACATACAGAGGTGGATAAGAATATAATTGAGCATATATCGGATCCACTGATGCATATAGTAAGAAATGCGGTTGACCATGGAATTGAAACCAATGAAGAGCGGTTAGACAGCGGCAAACCGGATAAGGGTAAAGTAACCCTGTCAGCGAAGACAGAAGCCGGCAAGGTTTGGATCAGCGTAGAAGATAACGGAAAAGGTTTGGACCGGAATAAGATCATGGATAAGGCAAGACGGTTGGGTATGCTGGATGATGGTAAGCCAGAGGAAGCTTATACGGACAAAGAGGTATTTCAGTTCATCACTCTGCCGGGATTTTCAACCAATGAGCAGGTTACGGAATACTCTGGCCGGGGAGTTGGTATGGATGTGGTAGTCCAGAACCTTCAGGCTGTTGGCGGAACCCTGGATATCGAAAGTACTCCGGGTATTGGCAGTATTATGAGCCTGAAGATTCCGTTAACGCTGGCGATCATTGACGGTATTGTGCTGGAGACCGGTAATTCCGCCTTTGTTATGGAGATGAGTGCAATCAAAGAGTTCATCCGTGTGAAGGAGGATATGATGATTCATGAACCGAATGGCGACGAATACATTATGATCCGCGGAGAATGTCTGCCGGTTATCCGATTAGGTGAGTGGTATGGCCTGAAAGATTATAAGCAGACGATTGAAGATGGAATCATGCTGATTATTGCTGTAGAGGATAAGAGCGTTGCCATCTTCATTGATAACCTGATTGGCGAACAGGAGATAGTTGTAAAACCGATTCCGTCCTATATTAAAAAAGTAAAGGGCTTATCTGGCTGTACCCAGTTAGGCGACGGAAGCATTGCTTTAATATTAGATCCGATTGGATTTATAGAATAAATTTATAGAAAGGAACGGAATATATGAGCGAATTGAAGAAATCGACAGAAGGAACGCAAGGGTCGAAGGCCGAATACGATATGCAGAGCAAGTATATGACCTTTAAGTCAGGGAATGAGTATTATGGACTGAAAATTCAATATGTAAATGAGATTATTCAATTTCAGGCAATTACTGCAATTCCTGAGACAGAGGATTACATTAAAGGGCTGATCAATCTGCGTGGTAAGGTTATTCCTGTTATCGATGTCCGGCTGCGATTCAAGCAGGATGCCATGGAATACAATGACAGAACCTGTATTATTGTTATTAACGTAAAGTCTACGATCGTTGGACTGATCGTTGAAAAGATCGCAGAAGTGGTTGAGATCAAGGAAGAAGATATCCTGCCGCCGCCTCCGATTATCGGACGTGGGGATAAGGCCCAGAACAAGTATGTTTATGGCATTGGTAAGGTTGGAAACGCCGTGAAATTACTGCTGGATCCGGATAAATTGTTAAATGATGAAGATTTATCAGTGATCGAGCAGGTGAATGGTATGAATAATGATGAAGAAGGAGAAGTGTAATTATGAAAAACTTGAGCATGAAAGTAAAAATGATTGTGGGTTTTATTATTCCTGTTGTATTTACGATTATTAATGTAGTACTCGGAATGCTGTCGGTAAGCAGTATTAACAAGTCCGTATCTGATATGCAGGATGAACAGGTTGTGGCAATCCAGGAAAAGATGCAGGAAATTGGTGCAGATGAAGCAAAAGCCAATATTCTGATCACAACGATTGAGGAAATCAAAGAACAGGATTTAGTAAGCATTAACCGAAGAGCAAGTTTATCTAATTTATTCAGTTTTGGTCTGGTATTTCTGTCTGTATTGATAACTATTATCATTGCAGCATCCCTGATCAAAGCGATCAATAAATCCGTAACACAGTTATCCAAAGCGGCAAAGGATATTGCCATGGGACGTGTGGATATTGAGATGGTAAAATATAACAATGACGAGTTCGGCGAATTGGTTGATGAGTATACAGAAGTGATCAACAACATCAAGTATCAGGCTAAGGTTGCAGAGGAAGTATCCGGCGGTAATCTTACCATTCAGGTAAATCCGAAGTCCAGTGAAGATGTACTGGGTAATGCATTGAAGAAGCTGGTTGATGACAATCTTCGTGCATTGTCAAATATCAGCGAGGCAGGTTCACAGGTTACCATCAGTTCTTCACAGGTAGCAAGTGCAAGCCAGTCACTGGCACAAGGCTCTACCGAGCAGGCAAGTGCGATCGAAGAGATTACAGCATCCATTGATGAGATCGCAGAAAAGACCAAACAGAATGCAGAGCAGGCAAATTCAGCAGCGAACCTGGTAAAGACAGCGATCGAAGATGTAAAGAAGGGTAATAATCAGATGCAGGAGCTTATGGTTGCCATGCAGGGTATCAACAAGTCTTCCGAAAGCATTTCCAAGATTATCAAGACTATTGATGATATTGCATTCCAGACCAATATTCTTGCGTTAAATGCGGCAGTTGAGGCAGCACGTGCAGGGGAAGCAGGTAAGGGCTTTGCTGTCGTTGCAGAAGAAGTACGTAGTCTTGCTGCGAAGAGTGCTGCTGCATCTGCTGAGACCGCAGAACTGATCGAGGATTCTATCAGCAAAGTAGGTTCCGGTTCTCAGATTGCAGATGATACTGCTAAGGCAATGGAATTAATCTCCAATGTTGTACAGGAGAGTGAAGTGATCATCAATGATATTGCAGAGTCTTCAAACTATCAGGCAACTGCAGTAGCACAGATCGAGCAGGCGATCACACAGGTTTCTCAGGTGGTTCAGACCAACTCTGCTACCAGTGAGCAGTGTGCGGCTGCCAGCGAGGAATTATCAAACCAGGCATCCAGAATGCGGGAGATGCTGTCAATCTACAATCTGGGCAGCGGTTCTTCTTCATCATTCGGCGGTGGTTCCTCTTATTCATCTGCACCGTCCAATATGAATGAGCAGGTAATTTCTCTTGGTGATGATTTTGGCAAGTATTAATATTTCGAATAAATAAATAGTTGTCAAACATGTATAAGTATAAGGACTGTGTCATTGACATGGTCCTTATGTTTGTTTAAACAAAATAGCCAAGCAGAAAGCGAGGGAAGAAAGAGGAAGTAGATTTTTAATACGGGTTATTGTATAATATTATGGGGGGATATCATAATGTGAAAGGCTGGTGCGAATATGGATCTAAAAGGTGCCCCACCAAAGAACTCAGATTTTACTATGGCAGAGGATTCTGAATATTTGAAAGAACAGCGTCAGGAAATATTTCTTGGAAAGGAAGAGGGATTAGATGTATCACTATACTCGAATCCCGAGCTGAATTGGCTTCAGATGGAGCAGATCCGAATGGGAATAAAGGACAAGGTAGATGTATCTGTATATGCCGATCCTTCTTACAGTTACGAAACCATGAAGCAGGTCCGGCTTTCTTTTTATTCATCCACGAATCTTATTCCTTACCTGGAGCGGGGATTTGTAGATGATGAACTGGAACAGATCCGACTTGCCTTGGAAGACAATCTGCCGATTGATATGTGGCTGACGGATGATATGTATGTGCAGCAGATCTGTGAGATCCGGACCGGATTATATGAAGAGTTGGATGTATCCGTATATGCTGATTCTCAATATAACTGGATGCAGATGAGAGAGATCCGTCTGGGACTGGAAAAGAAGCTGGACGTAGCAATGTATACCAACTGTCTGTTCAGTCATTGGCAGATGGAGGAAATCCGCCTGGGGCTGGAAGCAGGGCTGGATGTATCATCGTATGCCAGATTAATCCTTTCCAGTACAGATATGAAGAAAAAGCGTGAGGAGCTATTAAAGGAGTTAACTGCAGAGCACCTGCCAGCAGAGAATCTGGATATAGATATTAGATCATTGATGAATTGTGAGTTTAGTATTTTCGTAGAAGATGATGGAACGAAAGCCTTTGCATTTATCCCATGGCTTCCAGGCAATATGGTGACAGAAGCCGACATTTACAATGAATTGAAAAAGCGGGGAATCACAGTCGGTATTAAGCAGGATGTAATTACCGAGATGATCAGAAAAAGGAGAATGAATGAAAAGATATTGATTGCCGAAGGAACGCCTGCAGAGAATGGTGAGAATGGCTGGTACGAATTTTTTGTCCGGCTTGATCTTCCCCGGATTCCGGCGCCGCTTCCGGATGGGGGCGTCGACTACGTTAATATAGAGGCATTTGAGATGGTGGATGAAGGAGAAAAGCTTGCTGTTTATCATCCTGCGCAGAAAGGGAAAGATGGTCAGAATATCTTTGGTGAAACCCTTCAAGCGACTAAGGGAATTGAAAAGAAGCCATTGAAAGGCAAGGGATTTATGATCGCACCGGACGGGGTGACGTATCTTTCCAAATTGAATGGAAAATTTGAATACCAGAATGGCCAGATCATAATTTCCAACATGATCGTTGTGCGTGAGGATGTAACTGCCGTTACAGGTAAACTGGAGGTAGATGGTTCTGTATATGTTGTTGGCAGTGTTGGATCAGGAGGATGTATTGTTGCGACTGGAGATATCATTGTTGAACATAATGTTGAAACCGCAAGACTTATTGCCGGCGGCAATGTAATGATCAAGAAAGGAAGCTGTTCCAGATATGACTGTTTTATAGAGGCGAAAGGAGAAGTTTCCGGTAGCTTTTTTGAAGCGGCCAATATTAATTGCGAAGGCAATGTAAAAGCAAATTATATTATGAACAGTAATATAAATACCTTTGGGAAGGTTATTGTATCCGGCAGCAAGGGAATGCTTCTGGGTGGCAAAATCTGTGCAGTAAAAGGGGTAGATACGTATAATTTAGGAAATAAATCTAATATAAGGACTGTTTTGGAAGTGGGGAAAAATGCCCTATACGATAAGAAGCAGTCCATCTATGAAGAGAAAAAGGAACAGATTTTAGGTGAGTTATCAATGCTGGAAGAACAATGGAACAGAATCTTGAAAAAAGTTCCTTCTAACAGAGAGCAGGCAGTATTACTCGTTAAGCAGTTAAATGCAGCGATCGTAACTAAGGATAAGGAACTGGCTGAACTGGAGGCAGAGGTATCCAAGCTTGCAAATATTACGAATCCGGATATGAAAGCGGTAATTGTCAGAGGAAATGCATACGAGGGAAGCTCCATAGAAATTAATAAAATAAAATATACATTGTCTTCTCGTGTGGTAAGAGTGGCATTTAAGTTAAAAAACAATAATGTTGTTATGGTCAGATTATAATCATCCAGGGAGGTATTGGTAGATATGATGCGGAATACGATTTTGATTTTTGAAGATGATATTGCCAGTCGTGAATCATTGGCTGAGATATTCCAGAATAAGTATAAGATATTAGGAGCCTCGAATGAAAAGGAGGGCCTTACTGTATTAAGGGAACATGCATCCTCGATTGCTGTTGTTCTGGTAAATCTGATGATACCTGCCAAGGATAATTTTCAGGTATTGCAGCGCTTAAGTGAAAAGAAGGTTTTAAGCCGGATACCGTTTATTATGATCACCAGTGAAAGGACGGAAAAGTATGAGAAAAAGGGATACGAATGCGGTATTGTCAGTTATATAAGAAAGCCCTTTCAACCTGAAGTTATAAGGCAACTGGTAGATAATGTAATCGAGGTGTTTCAATACAAAGTACAACTGGAGGTTACGGTAAGAAATCAGACCGAAACTTTGAAGAGACAGAACGAGATGTTGAAGCGGATGGCGGAAAAGCAGAAACATACAAACGAGACTCTGATTCAGTCCTTAAGTAATATTGTGGAATTCAGGAATCTGGAATCAGAACAGCACATTAAGAGAATCCGTGAACTTTCTCTCTGCCTTGGCGCAAGTGTAATGAAGCTGTATCCGGAGTATGAACTTACGGAAAAGAAGCTGGATGTGATTGGCTGGGCTTCTTCCCTGCATGATATTGGAAAAATTGTAATACCGGATTATATAATATTGAAGGCCGGGAAGCTGACAGAGGATGAATATGAGGTTATTAAATCGCATACAACCAAAGGAGCAGAGATCATTGAAAAGATAATACATCTGGATAGTGAGATTTTCTTTGAATATGCATGTGATATTGCCAGACATCATCATGAAAAATATGACGGACACGGTTATCCTGACGGATTAAAAGGTGAAGAGATCAGTATAGCAGCACAAATAGTTTCTTTGGTAGATGTATACGATGCGCTTACTTCGAAACGGGTTTATAAAGCAGCATATGAAACAGAAAAGGCTTATCAGATGATAATCAATGGTCAGAGTGGCGTCTTTTCTCCTAAATTACTAAAAGCCTTTACTGAGGTAAAGGGAGAATTTGAAACGATCGTAAAGAATTATTGCGACGAATAAATGGCGGATGCATGAGGAAAATAGCGTATATATCAGCAGTAGCATTGTAGAAATCTCTTCAGTATAAATGTATTGAAGAGATTTTTTGCAGTTATGCGACACGAGAGGGGATAGATTATTCCCACCCTGATTTTCGAAATGAGGATGGAACCACACGAATCCTGCAGATGTGGGATCAGTCTGTTTCCGGTAATCCGCCCGTTCCTTATAATATGGGAACGGTATATACTGCAGAGGATATTAACCGGGCCTTGGAAGCGGATGTAAGCAGAAGGCAGGAACTGGTGCCAGAGGTAGATCTGTCGGGGCATGGTACGCATGTGGCAGGAATTGCCGCTGGAAATGGAAGAGCATCCGGAGGACGGTATGCAGGTGCAGCGCCAGAGGCAGCATTACTTGTTGTGAAGCTGGCACCGGGGTCTGCAAAGTCCTTTCCAAGAACCTCGGAGTTAATGCAGGGAATTGACTGGGCAGTCCGCATCGGACTAGAGGCGCAGCTTCCTCTGGTGATCAACCTCAGTTTTGGAAACAATTATGGTGATCATCTCGGCAGCAGTCTTCTGGAGCAGTATATGAATGATGTTGCGAACCTGGGACGTATGGTGCTTGTAACCGGAGCAGGAAATGAAGGGAATACCGGGCGGCATACCGGTGGTGTTCTTCCAGGCGGGATTGCAAGACCGGGAGATGTCTATTCCATAGAATTTACCGTTGCTCCTTTTGAGGCCGGGATTAATCTGCAGATATGGAAGGACTATGGAGATGAATTTAGTATTGGTCTGCGAACGCCCTCTGGAGTTATGGTGGGGCCGTTTAACGAACGTCTGGCCAAACAGTCTGTTATTGCAGGGCCTACGAATATTTCTTTGTATTATGGACAGCCAACCCCTTATAATGTCAGTCAGGAAATTTATATTGCCTTGATTCCCACAGACAGTTATATCGAGGAGGGGATCTGGACTCTGTTCCTTTATCCGGAAAATATACGCTCCGGAGCTTATAATCTATGGCTTCCGGTATCCGGGGCTACAAATGCACAGACAGAATTCCTGAGACCGGAGGTGCTGATGACGCTTACGATTCCTTCTGCTGCCAGGCGTGCGATCACGGTTGGTGCTTATGATTCCAGGACAGACAGCTATGCTGCATTTTCCGGCAGAGGAGGCGTAGACGCCGGTGACCGGAAACCGGATCTGGTAGCACCCGGTGTAGGAATTACTGCACCTGCACCGGGAGGCGGATATGATACTCGCAGCGGTACTTCCATGGCGGCTCCATTTGTATCCGGCGGGGCGGCACTGCTGATGGAATGGGGAATCATAAAGGGGAATGATCCCTTTCTTTATGGAGAGAAGATGAAGGCCTATTTGATCAAGGGAGCGCGGAGACTGCCGGGATTTACAATATATCCGAATCCCCAGATAGGATGGGGAGCGTTGTGTGTGAGGGATAGTCTGCCGGGGTAAAAGGTTATATTATTTTAAATAATAAGGAAGAAAAAATATTGATTTTTGTTGAATTATACAGATAGTATGGTATAATATACGCGAACACAATGAGGCAAGCGGCTGCGAAGCAGACATTTGGCGAAAGTGCGCGAACCATGATGGAGCAAAGCGAAATCATGGTATAATATACGCGAACACAATGAGGCAAGCGGCTGCGAAGCAGACATTTGGCGAAAGTGCGCGAACCATGATGAAGCAAAGCGAAATCATGGTACAATATACGCGAACACAATGAGGCAAGCGGCTGCGAAGCAGATATTTGGCGAAAGTGCGCGAATCATGGTATATTATAACCTGAGGAGGAGTCCTGAGGCCGGAAAGCAGAAGAACATAATTTATTAAATAATTAAGAAGACGGTATGGGTAATAGCATGGCGTTTTCCCATCCATACCATCGAAAAGTATTGCAAAGGAGTGAGGATTATGGCAAAACTTATCATTACGGTAGAAGGTGGAAAGGTAACACAGACACTGAATTTTCTGGACAGAAACATCAAGGACAATCGATATGTCTATGGAAATGGCAATGAATCAGGAATTATGACTGATGTAGAAGAAATATATTCAGATATTCCGGAATGCCAGAGAATAACAGAAAATTATGATGAATTGACAGAAGCAATGGACTTGGGGAAAAGCCAGCTTACTGCAATTATGCGTCAGTTGAATGAACTGGAGAAGGAAATGGATCCGTATGTTGTTCCGCAGCCGGAAAGCCAGCGGGAGCATGTAATTACATTGAGTAACGATGATTTGATGAAGCTTTCCAAACTTATGAGAGTCCCGTCACTTACCACAGATCAACAGATTGAAGAGGCAATTCGAAAGCTGATACAGGTTTAGCAGGAAGATATAAAGAAATAGGCAGGCATACGCCTGCCTATTTCTTTATACAAAAAGCAAAATATCCCTTTCCCCCGGTATTGAACAGCAGGCTGTATGGAGGGAATTCTTTATCAAAGGTTCGGATAAACTGTTCGAAGGTCAGTACATCATTCCGTTCCAGTTCATACGCGCCGGTTAATTCAAAAAAGGCTGCAACACAATCCACAAGCTTCTGGGAAAGAACCCGCATAGCATAAACCACCGTTTTGTCAACCCGGCTGATCTTTTTACCCAGCATGTCACCAAGAGCGCGGAGTATCATTCGCTCTTCATATGCTAAAAAGACCTGAATACGCTCCCCGGTCGCAGACTTATAATTCAAACGGTAGCAGAGGGCATTACCGGAGGAGAAGTCCTCACAGCTGTAATGGACGCTGATCAGCTTTGCATTTAACCGGAACAGATCGTGCAGAACCTGTATAAGGGCCTTTTCCAATGATTTCATTTCATCATCGGATGCGCGATGTACCCATTTGTTTGCAGTTCGTCCTGTGATCGCACGGTCTTCGATCATAATATGGGCATTCAGCCATCCTACGCAGATGCCCAGAAAGTGCTGGACAGATTCCGTGGAATAATTCTGTTCCTCTAATTCCTGTTCCAGGGCCGGGATAGTCTTGTCACGCATATTGTCATGGAGATGCTTATGCATGTCATATTTATCATATTCGATCGACTGCATATATGCTTCCTCATCAGCAAAGTGCTTTAAGGTATAGTTCTTGAAGTATTTGATCCCCTCCTGACAGGCATGCTGTTGCTTTGCTGTATCCTCATTTAGATTGATCAGTTTTCCAACAATAGAAAAAAGCCGCTGATGTGCTTTATCAACGCTTTCCACCCCGATATTAAATCGGTCATTCCATTTCAGTTCGTTCAACGCCAAGACTCCCTTCCTGTGTGAATTGCAATTCGCTGTATATTGTCGACAGAATAAAAAATTCCATCACTATTGTATTATTTTAGCATATTTTTCTGAATGAAACAATGCGGATTTTTGTTTCTAAACTTTTTATAACCTTTCCGTTTCTTTGGAATCCCTACTTTAAAATGCCGGATAAAAATGGTATTATAGTTATATGATACTAAAAATATATGAAAACTTACTTTTGGATTATGGGTGACAGGGTAAGAGAAGGGGAATGGGGAGGTATGTGAATGTATTCACCGCTGGAAATAGCAAGAAACTATGTAGACATCGGGGAACATAAGACGCATCTGTCAATCTTTAAAATGTTATTATTAGGCTTCTTTGCCGGAGTCTTTATCGGCTTTGCAGGGATCGCCTCCACGACTGCTTCCAGTACGATTGCGATTCCTTCGGTGGCAAAGCTGGTGGGAGCCTGTGTCTTTCCAGCCGGGATTGCCATGGTGATCATGGCCGGAAGCGAATTATTTACGGGAAACTGTCTGATCATCATATCCGTTCTGGAAAAGAGGGTTACACCGGGAAAGATGCTGAAGAACTGGTTGTTTGTATATATCGGAAATTTCATTGGTGCAGCATTTGTAGCGGCTATGGTAGTTTATGGTCATACACCGGATTTATTTCAGGGGAATCTTGCAGAAGCGATCGTAAATGCAGGTAAGGCACGAACGGATCTGATGGTGATGGATTCTTTTATCCGGGGAATCCTGTGTAATGTCTTAGTGTGTATTGCCATCTGGATGTCCTTTGCTGCGGTACGGATATCCGGTAAGCTGATGGTAAGCTTCTGGCCGGTAATGCTGTTCGTTCTGTGCGGTTTTGAGCATTGTGTTGCAGATATGTATTTTGGAGTGGCGGCTCTGCTGGCATCCGTTGAATATGGAATTGCAGCAGAGGGCTTAACCTGGGCAAACTTTCTGATAAAAAGTCTGCTGCCGGTAACGCTTGGAAATATTATCGGTGGCGCAGGGATCGTAGGAGTAGGCTACTGGCTGGTATATCTTCATCATACGCCATATACACAGGCGACAGTGGAAGAGGAACAGCTTGAGATTGACATAGCAGAGAAATATTAACGGATCATTATGAAAGTAACGTATCTTAGTCACAGTGGATTTCTATTAGAAGCGGAAACTGCTAATTTCATATTTGATTATTATCAGGGGGAGCTTCCCCGGCTGGAGCCGGAGAAGCCCCTTGTTGTGTTTGTCAGTCACGGTCATGCAGATCATTATAATCGGAAAATCTACCAATGGCTGAGGTATTATCCAAAGGCACGATATATTCTTCCAAAAGATATTCCGACCCGGCGGCTGATCGCAGAAGAGGAGGCACAGGGAATTCCCCTGGGAAGGGCAGTGATTCAGCTCCGGAAGAATACCACACAGGAGTTGCTGCTGTTTAATGGCTGTCCTCTGACTGTCACGACGTTGAAATCGACAGATGCCGGAGTTGCATATTTAATTGAATATGAGGGCAGTACGATCTATCATGCCGGTGATCTGAACCTTTGGTATTGGAGCGGAGAAACCAGACAGTACAATGAGAATATGACCAGGGCATTTTTGAGAGAAATGGAGAAGCTAAGGGGAATACGGATTGATCTAGCTTTTATTCCGCTGGATCCGAGACTGGGAGTCCATAGCATGGATGGCCCCAGGCTGTTCCTGGAATATACAACGTGCAAATGGGTTTTTCCCATGCATATGTGGGGAAATTACGATATAATTGCAGAATTTATCCATAAATATCCCCAATATCAGGAGCAGCTTGCAGTTATCACCCACGAGGGGCAGGTATTTCAGTGTTATTAATTATGATCCTACAGCCGTCTATGAATATTTGCGCAACAGGATACTGGAATTCTGACCGCCGAAGCCGAAGGCATTGGACATGGCAATGGTTACGTTCCGTTTTCTTGCCTTCCCTGGTACATAATCTAAGTCACATTCCGGATCCGGCTGTTCTAAATTCAGTGTCGGCGGGATGATACCATCCTGAATCGCTTTGACACAGGCGATGGTTTCCGTTATACCGCCGGCACCCATCATATGGCCGGTAGACCCCTTGGTAGAGGTTACTGCAAGCTCATAGGCATGACTGCCAAACAGTTGCTTGATGGCACTGGTTTCAATCACATCACCCTTTGGTGTGGAGGTGCCGTGTGCATTAATATAATCAATTTCATCCGGCTGAACGCCAGCCTTTTCCAGACAGTGACGCATACAGAAGACTGCGCCGATCCCCTCCGGATGCGGTGAAGTAACGTGATAGCCATCGGTACTGTTTGCCCAGCCGATGATAGAAGCATGAATATGAGCCTCTCTTGCTTTGGCATGTGCCTCCGTTTCAATTACGATACAGCCGCCGCCTTCTCCCATGACGAAGCCGTCACGACTGGCATCAAAAGGACGACTGGCAGAAGCCGGAGAATCATTCCGGGTAGAAAGCGCGTGAGCGGAAGCTAGACTCATGATCGGCAGGGGAGAGGTTGCTGCCTCGGCACCTACGCATAATACAACATCTGCTTCCCGGCTGTTCAGCAGCATGATACCGGTGGACAGGGCATCTGCACCGGAGGAACAGGCAGTGGTCACAGTCAGACTTGGTCCGCGGAGTCCCTTTGCGATCGCGATCTGAGCCGCTGCGATATTACCAATGATCTTTGGTACAAAGCGGGGACTGACCTTCGTATGAGCACCGCTGGTAATGCCGGACTGTGTTTCCGCAATGGTGGCAATGCCGGCGAAGGCTGTACCTACGACGATTCCAATCCGTTCCGGTGGTACCGGACAGTTTTCCGGCTGCTCCGGATGTAAGCCTGCATCAGCCATGGCTTCCTCTGCAGCAACATAACCGTACTGCATAAAGGTATCCATTTCCTTTGCCAGCTTTCTCGGAATATAGTCTGTCGCTGCAAATTCCTTTACTTCAGCGGCAATCTGTACCGGAAGAGCAGAAGCATCAAACCGGGTAATGCTCCCGACGCCCTGTACGCCATGGATCAGCCCGTTCCAGTAGGCTTCAATACCGATTCCGATGGGAGTAACAGCTCCCATACCAGTGATCACAATGTTTTCGTTCATATGTAAATTCTCCTGTTTCTTATTTTTCTATTTTGCCTTCCCGGGTAACATGTCAATCGGGCAAAATGTGTCTTGTGCAGATCAGAAAACTATGGATAGGCAATCGAATGCTTACCTATCCATAGAAGTGAAACAAACTAGACCGACTCTGCATTACCGGCACTTTTTCCCCAGTCCTTTTCCTTTATTTCCACCCGACGGATCTTTCCGCTGACGGTCTTTGGAAGCTCCTTCACAAATTCAATGATCTTTGGGCGCTTATACGAAGCCAGGTTCAGCTTAAAGAACTTGACCATTTCTCTCTTTAGAGCATCACTGGGCTCTGTTTCCTCCGTTAATACCACACTTGCCTTGATCGCCTGCCCCCGCATTGGATCCGGAACAGAGGTAACTGCACATTCTACGACATATGGAAGCTTCATGATCTCACTTTCAATCTCAAAAGGCCCCACCCGGTAACCGGTGGATTTGATCACATCGTCGGCACGACCGACATACCACAAAAACCCGTCCTCATCCATATAAGCAGTATCCCCGGTATGGTAAAATCCATGATAGCAAACGGATTCTGTCCGGCGTTCGTCCAGATAATAGCCTAAGAACAGTCCCTCCGGAGTGCCATTCTCTACGCTGATCACGATCTCGCCCGTTTCACCCGGCTCACAGAAGGTTTCATCCGGACGCATGATCCTGATGGTATACTGGGGACTCGGTTTGCCCATGGAACCGGGCTTTGGTTCCATACCTGCCAGGTTGCCAATGGCCAGGGTCGTCTCTGTCTGGCCAAAGCCTTCCATGATCTTCAGGCCGGTTGCCTGGTAGAATTTGTCATAAATTTCCGGATTTAATGCTTCTCCGGCAGTCGCTACATTCTTTAAAGAGGACAGATCAAATTTATCCAGCTTCATGTGAACCATGACACGGTAGACGGTCGGCGGGGCGCAAAACGTTGTGATCTTGTATTTTTCGATCATCTGTAATATCTGGCTCGCATAGAATTCCTCGAAATCATAGGTGAATACTGCGGCTTCGCAGAGCCATTGCCCGTACAGCTTTCCCCACAGGGCCTTTCCCCAGCCGGTATCGCTGATCGTAAAATGAATGCCCTCCGGATCCACCTGCTGCCAGTATTTTGCAGTGATAAAATGTCCCAGAGCATACTTATAGCTGTGTGCTGCGATCTTCGGATAAGAGGTGGTGCCGGAAGTAAAGAACATCAGCATCGGGTCATCTCCGCCGGCAGCATTGACCGGACGCTTGAATTCAGGAGAGAAAAAGCGGATATCCCGTTTAAAGTTACTCCAGCCCTTCAGAGTGGAATTGCCAACCATGATTTTAGCTTTCAGACCGTCATAGGTCCTGGATGCCCGTTCTACTTCGTTTGCTACTTTACCATCAGCAGTACAGAGAACTGCATCGATCTGTCCCGCCTTGAAGCGGTATTCAAAATCCTTCTTCACTAACAGATTGGTAGCAGGAATGGCGATCGCACCGATCTTATGGAGTGCCAGGATAGCAAACCAGAATTGATAATGCCGTTTCAGCACCAGCATGACCCGGTCACCCCGGCGTATGCCCAGATAACGAAAATAGTTGGCTGCCTTGTTGGAATAGAGCATCATATCCCGGAAGGTGATCCGGCGTTCTGTCCCATCCTCAGCAATATGGAGCATTGCCAGTTTATCCGGTTTGGTCTTTCCCAGAACATCGACTACATCATAGGCAAAATTAAAATGCGTATCGTTATGGAATTCAATGGCGCTTAATATCCCGTTCTCATCTTTGGCGGTTGAAATGAATTTGCCGGCAATTCCACATTCCGGCTGTAAGCTTGTCTGACTCATGGCACGATCCTTTCCATATTTTATATTATATTTAATCAAATAAATTGTTTTTTTGTCTAGCATTGATGGTTTGATAGATTTTTTCACATGGTTTCCAAAACCACATAACCTATTTTCTATGGTAAAGTGTACCATGAAAAATGTCAAGGGCTATATCGTATGAAAGAAATGAATTTTTTCATTTTTTATAAAATTTCACAAAGCAGGGAAGCGGGAGAGGAGGGAATGAGAAAATGTTACTAAAATGTTTCAAAACTGGTATAAATCGGTTGACAAACAGGGAATACTTGATACAATATACTTGGTTAGAAGATTAAAATTTTTTAACTAAAAATATTGAGTAAGAAAAGGAGAAACTACTATGTTCGAAACAATTAAGAAAGTGATTGCGGATACCTTAAGCTGTGATGAGGATAAGATTACCTTAGAGGCTTCTCTGACTGACGATCTGGGTGCAGATTCCTTAGATGCAGTTGAGTTAGGCATGGCAATCGAGGAAGAGACCGGTGTGGCGATCGCAGATGAGGATCTTCCGAACATGAAGACTGTTAAGGATTTAGTAGACTACGTTACCGCTCACCAGGAGTAATTGTAGTAATTTGAGCTGATGGATAGAACAGGTATATATAAATCGGTACATAACAGTTGGATTTGTGTATACCTGTTTCTTTTACAGCTAGTTAGAATTGGAGTGAAGAGAATGGGTTTGTTAGGTAAGACGAAAGCAGAATTAGCAAGATATGCAACGGTTCTAAGGGGCTCCGAACTGAATTCCGCGGAGTTAAATGATGATTTTGAGCCTGCTGTCATACGGGAGAAGTCGGAAAAGCAGGAGGAAGAATATACCGGAACCATGGTTTGCTCCGTCTGCAAGAAGGAGATTCCATCCGGCATCATGAAGCAAAATTTGTGTGTCTGTCCGGAGTGCGGTGCGCATAATAAGATTTCTGCCGCACGCAGAATGCGGAGTATGGTAGATGCAGGAACCTTTCGGAAGCTGAAATGCAAGGTGCCTTTTGTGAATCCGCTGGATTACCCGGATTATGAGGAGAAGATAGTAAAGCTGCAGGAAAAGACCGGGTTAGAAGAAGGTGTTCTGATCGGTGTCGGTGATATTCAGGGACAAAAGGCGATGATCGCTGTCATGGGGAGTGAATTCTTCATGGGAAGCATGGGAATCGCCGTAGGTGAGAAAATAACATACGCATTTGAAGTAGCAGATAAAAATAAATTGCCGGTTGTTATGTTTACTGCAAGCGGTGGTGCCAGAATGCAGGAGGGTATCCATTCTTTAATGCAGATGGCAAAAACCAGTGCCGCTGTACAGCGGTTTAGTGAGCATGGCGGTCTGTATGTGGTGTGTCTGACCCATCCGACCACAGGTGGTGTCAGCGCCAGCTTTGCAACGCTGGGAGATATCACGCTGGCTGAGCCGGGAGCGCTCATTGGATTTGCCGGTCCGCGGGTGATCGAGCAGACGATCGGCCAGAAGCTGCCGGAAGGGTTTCAGCGGGCAGAATATCTGGAAAGCCATGGATTTGTTGACCAGATCGTACCAAGAAGTGAGATGCGGGAGGTCATTGGCCAGATACTTAAGCTTCATGAAAGAAAAAGGAGGCCCATATGATTCGAGAGATTGATGAACAGATTCAGAATATTGACAGTGAAATGGAAGAACTTTCGGCAAAGACGGATGATTATGCGGCGGACGTAAGATTGAAGGAGTTAAAGTCCCAGCGGAAGAAGCTGTTACGACAGTGTGAAAATCTGACGCCTGCAGATAAAGTATATCTGGCCAAGCATAAAAGACGTCCCAAGGTCGATGATTACATCAATGCATTGTTTGATGATTTTTTCATTCAGCGTGGAGACTTTCTCAGCAAAGAGGATAAAAGCATCTATGGTGGTATTGCCATGTTTCACGGATTGCCGGTGACAGTATTCGGACATCGGAAGGGCAGAAACATCAATGAAAATATGGAATATAACTTTGGAATGCCGGAGCCGGAGGGATACCGGAAGGCGCTTCGCATGATGAAGCAGGCGGAAAAATTCGGGCGTCCGGTTATTACCTTTATTGATACGCCGGGTGCTTATCCGGGATTGGAAGCGGAAGAACACGGACAGGCGAATGCGATAGCTAGAAATCTGGCAGAAATGAGTGCGCTGAAGGTTCCGATCATTGCGATCGTTACCGGAGAAGGAAACAGTGGCGGTGCGCTTGCCATAGGAGTAGCCAACAGTGTCTTCATGTTAGAGCATGCTGTTTATTCCGTATTATCACCGGAGGGCTTTGCTTCTATCTTATGGAAGGATTCCAGCAGAAGTGCAGAGGCCTGTGACCTCATGAAGCTGACAGCACAGGATTTAAGGAGTCATAATGTCATTGACGGGATCATCCGGGAACCGTTGGGCGGTGCACATCAGAATCCGCATAAGGTATACCGGGAGATAGATGCCCTGCTGACTCTGGAGCTTGCAAAGTATCGCAGAATGACACCGGCAGAACTGGCGAAGCAGCGGTATGATAAATTCCGTTATATGGATGCGGCGATCATCGAAGCAGCCAGGAAGGAGAACGCATAATGAAATTAAATGAGATGTTGAATATAAAGTATCCGATCATTCAGGGAGGTATGGCCAATATTGCAACCGGTAAGTTTGCAGCCCAGGTATCCAATGCAGGTGCCCTTGGTCTGATCGCTTCCGGCGGACTGGATGCTGCTGCGATTGAAAAGGAGATTTCGGAGTGCCGGAAATTAACGGATAAGCCCTTTGGTGTAAATCTGATGCTGTTAAATCCGGATGTGGATAATATCGCACAGCTTCTGGCAGACGAGAAGATTGAGATCATTACTACCGGAGCCGGTACGCCGGGGAAATACATGGGAATGTGGAAGGATGCCGGAAGTAAGATCATTCCGGTGGTTGCCAGTACCGCATTGGCACGCAAGGTGGAACAGTTGGGAGCGGATGCCGTGATCGCAGAAGGCGGCGAGAGCGGCGGACATGTGGGTGATATGACGACTATGACACTGGTACCACAGGTAATTGATAAGGTCAGTATTCCGGTGATCGCTGCCGGCGGTATCGCAGATGGAAGACAGTTTGTGGCGGCTATGGCACTGGGGGCCGCCGGTGTTCAGATCGGTACCTGTCTTCTGGTCAGTGAGGAATGTCCGATTCATGAGAATTATAAGCTGGCATTGATAAAGGCAAGAGATAACGGAACTACGGTCACCGGACGATCTCTGAATGCTCCGGTTCGTATCCTGAAGAATGACATGGCAAGGGAATACATAAAGGTAGAACAAAGCGGCGGCACAAGAGAGGAGCTGGAACAGTTTACCCTGGGCGGACTTCGGCGTGCAGTATTCGATGGCGATGTAAAGAACGGTTCTGTCATGGCGGGACAGGTATGCGGACAGTTGACAGAGATTCAACCTCTGTCTGTTATTCTGGATCATCTGTATCAGGATGCGAAAAAAGAGTTAGACCGAATGAAAACAATGGAACTTTAAATAAAGCGGGAGGAAGCATATGAAGTTAGCATTTATGTATGCCGGACAGGGGAGTCAGGCAGTAGGAATGGGAGCAGATCTCTATGAAGCATATCCGGAGTTCCGGGAAGTCTTTGATCATACAGACGCAGGCTTTGATGTGAAGGAATGCTGCTTTCACGGACCGGTAGAGCAGTTAAATACAACGAAATATACCCAGCCATGTATGGTGGCATTTGCAGTAGGCGTAACGAAGATTCTAAAGGCAAAGGGCATTGTGCCGGAACTGGCGGCAGGCTTAAGTCTTGGTGAATATTCCGCCTTGCATGCGGCCGGTGTATTTGATGACCAGCAGGTAATATCCCTGGTAGCTTATCGGGGACAGGCGATGGCAGAAGCAGTGGTAAACCGGGAATGCAAGATGGCGGCAGTCCTGAATCTGGATCGTGAGACAGTAGAAGTCTGCTGTAAAAAGGCGCATGAGGAATTTGCGGATCAGGAATACAATGTGGTAGAACCAACCAATTATAACTGTCCGGGACAGATTGTTATTTCCGGTGATAAGGAAGCCGTAGACCGGGCAATCGAGCTGTTAATGGATGCTGGAGCAAGAAGATGTCTCCCATTGAATGTCAGCGGTCCATTCCATACGTCTCTGATGAAGCCGGCCGGAGATAAGCTGAAGGAGCGTTTTGCAGAAGAGTCCTTTGGGGACATGCAGTTTCCGGTTGTATTTAATACCGTGGGACGGGCAAAGACGGAGGAAGAAGCGATACCGGAATTACTGGAGCGCCAGGTACAGAGCAGTATCTATATTGAGGATTCGATCCGGTATATGGCAGAGCAGGGAATTGATACGATCGTGGAGATCGGGCCGGGAAGTGCATTGAGCAAGTTTGTAAAGAAAACCTGCCCGGATATTACCTGTTATAGTGTTGAAAAGGCGGCGGACATTGATGCTCTGCTGGAAAAGCTTGGATAACGGAACCGGTTGAAAAGGAGAAAAGCATGGGAAATCAAACAGCAGTTGTGACCGGCGGAAGCCGGGGGATTGGCAGGGCGATCTGTGTTGCCCTGGCAAGGGAAGGCATAAATATTGTAACCTGTTATGCAAAAGGCTCTGCGGCGGCAGAAGAAACCATAGCCATATGTAAGGGGTATGGAGTTCAGGCAGTTGCAGTACAGGCGGATGTTGCAGTACAGGCAGATGTGGAGCGGTTGTTTGCAGAAGCGCTGAAGCTGACCGGAACCATTGAGATTCTGGTCAATAATGCCGGAATTACCAGAGACGGATTGCTGATCCGGATGTCGGATGATGACTTTGATCAGGTGATTGATACAAATCTGAAGGGTGCATTTTACTGTATGCGTGCCGCATCCAAGCTGATGATGAAGAAGCGCTATGGAAGAATTGTCACCATCAGCAGTGTGGTTGGCCTCATTGGTAATGCAGGGCAGGTAAACTATGCAGGAAGCAAGGCAGGCGTGATCGGCATGACGAAATCCCTGGCAAAGGAACTGGGTTCCCGGAATGTAACTGCCAATGCTGTTGCACCGGGTTTTATTACGACAGATATGACGGAAGCGCTTCCGGAGACGGTAAAAGAACAGATGGCGAAGCAGATCCCGTTAGGCAGGATGGGGAAGCCGGAGGATGTGGCGGAAGCAGTTGTATTCCTGGTATCCGACCGGGCATCCTACATAACCGGACAGGTATTAAATGTGGATGGCGGTATGGCCGGATGATGATGCTGTAACGACCAGCAGAGTATGATCGCCTGGGAGGAGAAACCTGTCAGGCAGGATTGAAACAAGTAAGGAGACTAAAATATGAAGAGAAGAGTTGTCATTACCGGTATGGGTACAATCAATCCACTGGGTCATAATACCCGGGAGACCTGGGAAAATGTGAAGAGGGGTGTATGCGGGATTGACCGTATCACCCAGATCGACACAACAGAATTTCAGGTGAAGATTGCCGGTGAGGTAAAGGATTATCAGCCGGAGGACTATTTAGATAAAAAAGAAGCCAAGCGGATGGATCGTTACACACAGTTTGCAATGATCGCGGCAAAGGAGGCCTTTGCAGACAGTGGTCTGAAGATGGAGCAGGAGGATCCGCTTCGCTGTGGCACCATCGTTTCTGCCGGGATCGGCGGTCTGAAGACCATTGAGAGTGAGCATGACAGGGGATTGAGCCGGGGATTCGAACGGATTTCTCCATTCTTTATTCCAATGTCCATTGCGAATATGGCGGCAGGACAGATTGCCATCGAAACGGGATTCAAGGGTGTGTGTACCTGCGTGGTGACTGCCTGTGCTTCCGGAAATAATGCGATCGGAGAGGCGTTTCATTATGTACGGGACGGATATTCGGATGTAATGCTCTGCGGTGGTGCAGAGGCCTGTATCTGTAATATGGGTGTGGGCGGTTTTACCGCAATGAAAGCGTTAAATACAACAGAGGATGTGAATCGTGCATCCATACCGTTTGATAAAGAACGAAGCGGGTTCGTGATGGGTGAGGGTGCCGCCATTCTGATCCTGGAGGAATTGGAGCATGCCAAAGCAAGAGGAGCCAGGATCTATGGTGAGATCCTCGGCTATGGCGCAAGCTGTGACGCATATCATATTACCGCACCGGATCCGACAGGGGCAGGCGGTACCGCCTGTATGAAGCTGGCCATGGAGGATGCCGGAGTCAGGCCGGAGGAGGTAGGTTATATCAATGCCCATGGTACATCCACGCATTTGAATGATGCAGGAGAGACGAAAGCAATTAAGGCGGCCTTTGGCGATCATGCATATAAGCTGATGGTAAGCTCAACGAAGTCCATGACGGGTCATCTGTTAGGTGCCAGTGGTGCAGTAGAGGCGATTTTCACCACTCTGGCATTAAAGGATGGCTTCATTCCGGCGACGATTCATTATCAGGTGCCGGATGAGGAATGTGATCTGGATATCGTACCGAATGAGGGAAGGAAGGTTCAGGTGGATCTGGCAATCTCCAACTCCCTCGGCTTTGGCGGACATAATGCCAGTGTTTTGTTTAAGAGATGGGAGGAATAATCATGGAATTGAATTCAAATCAGATTCAGGAGATCATCCCGCACCGTTATCCCTTTCAGTTAGTGGATAAGATTATAGATTGTGAGCCGGGAATCCGTGCCACGGGAATCAAATGTGTATCGGTAAATGAGCTGTTTTTCTGTGGACATTTTCCACAGCAGCACGTTATGCCTGGGGTATTGATCATTGAAGCACTGGCGCAGGTAGGTGCAGTTGCTATTTTGTGCGAGGAAGAGAATAAAGGTAAGATCGCTTTTTTTGGCGGGATTAAGAATGCAAGGTTTAGAAAGCAGGTGGTGCCGGGGGATGTGCTGACTCTGGCGTGTGAGATCACAGAGCGCAGAGGGCCGATCGGCTTTGGAAAGGCAGTGGCAAAGGTAGACGGCAAGGTAGCAGCACAGGCGGAATTATCCTTTGTGATCGGAAACGAGGAATCAGATGCATGATAGAGGAATCATTTTCGGAAGTATATAAGAAATTCAAGATCCGGTATTATCAGAATGTATTTGCCCAGGCACCCAACCGGGAATTAAGTCTGACTACCATAGAAGCATTCTGTGCTGAAATTATCGGGGCCCTGAATAATCCGACCATCAATGAATTTGCCAGTTTTATTAACATATCCTCTCCCAATGCAACTTATCGGGTTAACAGCCTGATACAAAAGGGTTATGTGGAGAAGGTACAGTCAGAAACAGACAAACGGGAGTATCATCTGCGTGTTACGGACAAGTATTATAAATATTATAATATCAGTCAGGCTTATGTGGATACCGTTCTGAAACGGGTAAAGGAACGCTGCTCCCGGGAGGATATTGATGCATTTGACCGGGTACTTACTATTATGAAGGATGAATTGATGCCGGAGGTCGGATTCGGGCAGACAAAGTAATTAATTCAAAAGGACTGGACAAAAAAACAGGGATATATTAAACTATTGATAGTGTGAAAAGGCAGCAGGACCGGATTGGTCTTGCTGCTTTTGTAAGTTAACAGGAAGTAGTTTTGTATACTACATTCCACAGTAAATGAAAAAGCGGCGAATAGAAATCAAGGCTAGGTCTTATGAAAATGACTATGGCAAATGAGGATGAGAAAGGAAATACATATGGCGACAAGAATAATGGGAACAGGAAGTGCGATACCATCCCGGATCGTGACCAATCAGGAGTTGGAAGGGTTTCTGGATACCTCGGATGCATGGATCCAGGAGCGGACGGGAATCGGAAGCAGACATGCGGCTACCACAGAGACAACAACTTCTCTGGCGGCAAAGGCATGTTTGAAGGCATTGGAGGATGCGGGGAAACAGCCGGAGGAGGTGGATCTGATCCTGGCGGCAACTGTATCACCGGATTGTACCTTTCCATGTCTGGCATGTGAGATTCAGGCGGCCATCGGAGCGGATCATGCTACTGCGTATGACATTAATGCTGCCTGTGCCGGCTTTTTGTTTGCCTTGAATTCTGCGGATGCTTATATCCGTTGCGGTATGTACCGGAATGCTTTGATCGTCGGTGCAGAGGTTCTGACGAAGATCGTGGACTGGAATGACCGCTCAACCTGTATTCTGTTCGGGGACGGGGCCGGAGCGGCATTTGTGCAGGAGGCGGAAGAAGGTGTGGTTGACATGGTGCAGGGAGCCAATGGAAAGAAGGGTATGGCATTATACCGGTTTGAAGCCCGCACCAATACCCCGTTTTCTGAAGTGGCGGCGGCTATGGAGGAAACGAAGGATAGCGGTTATCTGGAAATGAACGGGCAGGAGGTATTCCGTTTTGCAGTGAGTCAGGTGCCGGATAGTATTCAAAAGGTATTAGAACGGACCGGCTGGGAAAAGTCAGAGGTTGATCATTATATTCTCCATCAGGCCAATGCCAGGATCATACAGTCCATTGCCAGACGGTTAGGGGAGCTGGAAGAGAAGTTCCCGATGAATCTGCATCAATACGGGAATATGTCCTCTGCCAGTATACCGGTTCTGCTGGATGAGCTGAATCGTGCAGGAAAGCTGAAGCGGGGAGAAAAGATCATCCTGTCCGGCTTTGGTGCGGGTCTTACCTACGGGGCGACTGCTGTGATCTGGTAGTAAAATGGAGGCGGATCATGGGAAAGGGCCGAATTCACATTTTTATAATAGAGGATGAACCGGTCATACGTCGGGAATTGAAGGTACTCTTAGAGAATGCCATGTACCGGGTAACGACACCGGATGTCTTTGACAGGATCGTAAGCCAGATCGTGGAATGTCGGCCGGATCTGGTATTGCTGGATGTAAATCTTCCGGGAATCTCCGGTTTTGATATCTGTACCTGCCTGCGGGAGCAGTCTGCAGTGCCAGTGATATTTCTTACAAGTCGTACGGATTCCATGGATGAACTGAATGGAATCTTAATGGGCGGGGATGATTATATTACCAAGCCTTATCAGGCACCGCTGCTTCTGGCCAGAATTGCATCTGTATTGAAACGGACCAGAGGTACGGAAGAGAAGGAAGGTACATTGCCAGTCTGGAAGGGTGTGCAACTGGATACTGCAAAATGCTGCCTGTTTGTGCAGGAGCAGAAGGCAGAACTGACAAAAAACGAAATGAAGATTCTGCATCGGTTATACCAGAATCCGGGCGAGTTTGTAAGCCGAATGGATTTAATTGAATATCTCTGGGAAAACCGTGTTTTTATAGATGACAATACCCTGAGTGTGCATATTACGAAGATTCGTGAGAAATTGAAATCCCTGGGCGTGCAGGATTTCATTGAAACAAAGAGAGGGATCGGATACCGCATATGAGATTAAAGGATTTTTTTAAGGATAAGGGGCTGCTGCTGTTACTGCATCTGGTATGCATGGGTGCCGGCAGCGGCTTTTTAAGAGTGACCGGTTATTCGAAGGCGAATGTTCAGATCATTCTGATTGTATGGGGACTTTTGCTGACGGTCTGGTTTCTGGTCAGTTATCTGCAGAGAAGAAAATATTTTCGGGAAATGGAACGGATACTGGAGACGGTAGACCAGCGGTATCTGTTAGGAGAGTTAATGCCTTCCTCTGCTCGATTGGAGGATCGGTTATATCGGGAATTTATTCGAAAGTCTAATCAATCTGTAATCGAACGGATCCGACAGACAGAGGAGGAACGTAAAGATTATAAGGAATATATTGAGAGCTGGGTACATGAGATCAAGGCGCCCATCACCAGTATTGCCCTGCTCTGTGAGAACCGCCGGCGGGGGCGACAGGAGGAACCGTCTGACAGATTGACGGAAGCTGAGAAACCGGAAGAGGAGAGAATGGATTTTCTGACCATCGGACTGGAGAATCAGAAGATTGAAAATTATGTGGATATGGCTCTTTATTATGCCCGCTCGGAGGAGGTCTACAAGGATTATCTGATCCGGGAGACAGATCTGGATACCGTAGTGTGTGAGGTGTTGGAAAAGAACCGTCTGCTGCTGATCCGGAATCAGGTGCGGGCAGAGGTGGACTGCAAGGATCGGGTGTATTCAGACCGCAAATGGATCGCATTTATATTAAACCAGTTCGTACAAAACAGCGTTAAATATCGAAGCGGTACCCCGGTATTCCGGATTCATACAAGAAGAGAGAAGAATGGCGTGGTATTGATATTTGAGGATAACGGAATCGGTATTCCTGGAGAGGAGCTTTCCCGTATTTTTGAAAAGGGATTTACCGGAAGTAATGGAAGGGAGCAGGAGCGCTCTACCGGAATGGGATTGTACCTGTGCCACAGGCTTTGTGATAAGCTGGGAATCGGGTTGTATGCAGAATCGGAATATGGAGCAGGAACCAGACTGTGTCTGGAATTTCCCATCAGCAATTATATAAGCAGGGAGGAAACAGCTTGAAGTTATCTTACGAAAGCTTAAGATAACTTCAGGCTGTCTTTATATGAAGAAGAAGAAAAACGGCATAGAATCAGGGAAAAAGATGAAAAAGGAAGGTGGATCATATGAATCATTCTCCGGATTACATTCGGGTATGTGAGGTTGAAAAGTATTATGGAACGGATGCAAACGTAACAAAGGCAGTAGACCGGGTCAGCTTTTGCGTAGAGAAAGGAGAATTCGTAGGTGTTATGGGGGCCTCTGGTTCCGGAAAATCAACGTTGCTGAATATGCTGGCAACGATCGACCGGGTAACAGCGGGTCACATCTATTATGAATCGGTTGACATTACGGAACTGTCAGAGGATGCACTTTCAGAGTTTCGAAAAAAGAATCTTGGTTTCGTATTCCAGGATTATAATCTTCTCGATACCCTGACCATTGAGGAGAACATAATTCTGGCCCTGACTCTGCAGGGCGGGAAGCGGGATGCCATTCAGGAAAGCTGCAGGGAAATACTGAAGCTGCTGGGGATTGAGGAAATCCGGGAAAAGTTTCCCTATCAGGTGTCCGGCGGCCAGAAGCAGCGGTGTGCCTGTGCCAGAGCATTAATAAATCATCCCAGACTGCTTCTTGCGGATGAGCCGACGGGAGCCCTGGATTCCAAATCCGCTCAGACGTTATTAGAGACTTTTACAGAGCTGAATCAGAGGATGGAAGCAACGATTCTGATGGTAACCCATGACGCATTTTCTGCCAGTTATTGCGGACGGATCCTGTTTCTGAAGGATGGAAAGCTGTTTCATGAACTGGTGCGGGGGGATAAGAGCCGAAGAGTGTTTTTGCAGGAGATTCTGGATGTCCTGTCTCTGACAGGAGGTGAACTGACAGATGCTGAATAAACTTGCCTTTCGTAATATGAAACGCTCAGCAAAGGATTATCTGATCTACATCCTTACCATGACCGTGGTGACAGCATTGATGTATTCCTTTAACAGTCTGTTCTTTCAGAATGAGCTGGCCGCCTCGTTTATGACCAACGGGGTAGATGTTATGACGGTTATGATCGGTCTGGCAACCGTATTCATTCTGCTGATCACAGCCTGGCTGATTCATTATATGATACGCTTTATGCTGGAAAAGCGGAGCAGTGAATTTGGTTTGTATCTTCTGCTCGGCATGAAAAAGAAGGCGGTTGCAAGACTGTATATCCGGGAGAATCTTCTGCTTGGCACCGCTTCCTTTTTTCTGGGGATACTGCTTGGCGTGCTGTTACAGCAGATATTGTTTTCCATTCTCTTTTCCATGGTCCGGATGGAATATCATCTGCAGATTTCCCTGAATCCATGGACAATCCTTACCACCTTTTTGCTGTATGCCGCCTGTTATCTGCTGTCCCTGGGCCGATGCCGGCGTAAGTTTAAGCGGATGAATATCTACAGTCTGATGAATGCGAAGCGGCAGAATGAGGAGATCCGGGAGAAGCATGAAGGAGGAAAGCGGATTCTTCTGCCGCTTTCCATTGCAGGAATCCTCATGTTCTGGGCAGTATTTGAAAAGCTTTCGAACACGTTGGAAATCATGCTGTTTTTAATCGGACTGGTGGTCAGCATTTACCTTTTCTATGCGGGCCTTTCTGCATGGATCATCTGTTATGTGCGAAAGAAGGGCCGGGGAATCTATCGTGGACAGAATCTGTTCCTGCTCCGTCAGTTTGCTTCCAAGGTGCGAACCATGCAGTTTACCATGGGAACCCTGACTTCCTTATTTACCCTGGCCCTGCTTGGGGCTTCCATTGCCCTGATGTTCAATGATTATGAGAATACAGTTCTGGAAGATAAGTATCCCTTTGATGTGCAGATTTACAGTGCAGATACAGAGGAGGATTTTGCAGAGGAACGGGCAGTTCTGGAGGCAGACACAACGGTAACCGGATATTATTCTTATCATATTTATACCGATGAGGCCGATCAGGTCAATACATGGATGCTGACGCATTTAGATGCATGGAGAGAGCGATATTGTAATGCCGATGGAAGTCCGAACCGGACGGACATTGAGAAGATGCTGCGAACGGAGGGCGTTTATTACCCGTATGATACCTATATGGGCCTGACGGATTATAATCATCTGCGGCAGATGATTGGATTGGAGGAGATTCAAATGTCTGCAGAAGAATATCTGGTTCAGATCAAACCACGTCTGTATTCAGAGATACAGGAAATCGGAGGAGATCTGCAGATTGCTGACGGGACAGGAGAACGGATGCTGAAGCTGCGGGAGATCGTTGATGATTTCTTTTCCCAGGATGGTCATAATGGTGCAGATTATCTGATCATAGTACCGGATGCGGTGCTGGAACGGATGCACCCGTATTATTCTGAACTGGTAGTGCAGACGAAGGGGGAAATTCCAATGGGACTGGAGGACAGGCTGGATGCCCTGGCCGGAGGAAGCCGGTATGATCTGGAGAATATGGATGAATTCTATGACGAGCTGGATGAATTTATGGAAGGGGATTATATCACGGATCCCGACCTTTGCGCCGGCTCCGATATGATCGTTGTCAATGCCTCCGTAAATCCGGTCAGAGAAAACCTGATTCCGGAGGTAAAATATCTGCTGAGCTCCGTGATCCTCCCCTTGTTCTATATGGGACTGGTATTCGTCTGTGTGGCAGTGACGGTGTTGTCCGTGCAGCAGTTGAGTGATTCTGCAAAGTATAAGTTCCGCTATGATGTGCTGGCAAAGCTGGGCTGCGGGCGCTCTCGGATTCGCCTTCTGATCCTGCAGCAGCTTGCCGCTTATTATCTCTGTCCGGCAATTCTGGCGATCATTATCAGCGGCAGGATGATCCTCTTTGTCAGCAGGGCCTTTGTAACAATGACCGGCGTTCCGGCAGCGGCGGGCAGCTTTTTTTTACGGAGCATTCTGTTGTTCTTTGGAATCTATCTGGTGTACTTCGTTGTAACCTATGCAGGATTTAAACGAAATGTGGAGGAGAAGGGACAGAGGATGACTGGCTGAGAGTATGAACCGCTTGCAAACATGCAGAAAATGGTATAAACTGTTTAAGTTAGAGGAATTATAAGAATACCGCAGACAAGTATCTGTACGGGCAGGAGGATAATATGTTAGATATAAGGTTTTTAAGAGAGAATCCCGATATCGTTAAGCAGAACATTCGGAATAAATTTCAGGACAGCAAGCTTCCGCTTGTCGATGAGGTGATCGAACTGGATGCCGAGAGTCGGAAGACCCAGCAGGAGGCAGACAGTCTCCGGGCAGAACGGAATAAGATTTCCAAGCAGATCGGTGCTCTTATGGCACAGGGAAAGAAAGAGGAAGCGGAAGCTGCCAAGAAGAAAGTGACGGATTCATCCGAACGCCTGGCAGAGCTGGAAGCACGGGAAGGTGAACTGCAGGAAAAGATCCGGTCGATTATGATGACGATCCCGAACATCATTGATCCTTCCGTACCGATCGGAAAGGATGACAGTGAGAATGTAGAGGTTCAGAAATATGGTGAGCCGGTAGTGCCGGAGTTTGAGGTACCGTATCATACGGAAATCATGGAACGGTTTAACGGAATTGATCTGGATGCAGCACGCCGGGTGGCAGGAAACGGATTTTATTATCTGATGGGAGACATTGCCCGCCTGCATTCAGCAGTGATCTCTTATGCCCGGGATTTTATGATCGATCGTGGCTTTACTTATTGTGTGCCGCCCTTTATGATCCGCAGTGATGTTGTGACCGGGGTTATGAGCTTTGCAGAGATGGATGCCATGATGTATAAGATCGAAGGTGAAGACCTGTATCTGATCGGAACCAGTGAGCATTCCATGATCGGCAAGTTTATTGATACGCTTCTGCCGGAGGAACAGCTTCCGCAGACCCTGACAAGCTATTCTCCATGCTTCCGGAAGGAAAAGGGCGCTCATGGTCTGGAGGAACGTGGCGTCTATCGGATCCATCAGTTTGAAAAGCAGGAGATGATCGTGATCTGTAAGCCGGAGGAAAGCCCGATGTGGTTTGAGAAGCTATGGCAGAATACGGTTGATCTGTTCCGTTCTCTGGATATTCCGGTTCGTACACTGGAATGCTGTTCCGGTGATCTGGCAGACCTGAAGGTGAAGTCCATTGATGTGGAGGCCTGGTCACCACGCCAGAAGAAATATTTCGAGGTAGGAAGCTGTTCCAATCTGGGCGATGCTCAGGCAAGACGGTTACGCATCCGGGTAAAAGGGGAAGACGGACAGAAATATCTGGCACATACGTTGAATAATACGGTTGTGGCACCGCCGAGAATGCTGATCGCATTTTTAGAGAACAATTTGCAGGCAGATGGAAGTGTAAGGATCCCCGCAGCTCTGCAACCATATATGGGTGGAAAAACTGAAATTCAGTAGTGGAAAAATCTGTGTAGTATGATATAATTATATAAGCAATTTCGGATGACAGAAACAGGTATATAAAGAGAACTTTTATATGCCTGTTTTTCTATCATACCTGTCTGGAAGACGGATCATAACAGCATGATGGGTCATAATATACGAGCGTTAGATCGGGAGGGTAAGGATTTGGAGAAAATGGAACGAAAACAAGCAATGCAGGATATCATGCGAATTCGTAGAGAGCATTTGGATGTTATATATTTTTACGGAAATATTGCTGCAGATTACTATTACATTGAAGAAAATCCGTACATACCAGAAGCAATTATGAATAGTAATCAGAATTTTTTATATTACCTTTATAATGATACCTGGGTGGAACCGCAGGACAGAGGAAAGATCATTAATCTGTATGAACGGTTACAGCAGGGAATAAAAGAGCCGATCCATATGCGGGAATTATCTGCTGAAATCTATGTGAACAGTGATGTTTATGATGTGGAGCTGGTTTCAATCCGTTGTTATCTGGATCTGGATGAGAATGGCCTGATCCGCTCCTATGTGGGAAAGGTAAAGGCATTGCGGGATAAAGAACTGGAAGACCGGGATATTCTGATGTCTTTTACGAATGACAAAAATCCAATGGTCTTTATCAAGCGGATCGCAAGATTTCAGGCAGCAGACCCTGACCGGCAGTACGCTTATATTCAGTTTGATATCCGGAAATTCCGTTATATTAATGATACCTATGGCATAGAGGCAGGAGATGCCATATTGCAGTACATATCGGATACCCTGAAGGTAATGTGTGATGAAACACATTTATATTGTCGCCTGTCAGCAGATTTATATCAGATTGTTACATATTTTAACAGCAAAGACGAGATTCTGGCATTTGTAGAGGAATTGGACAGCCGTCTGCATCGCTGCGGTGATATCCGGTTTAATATGTCCTATGGGGTTCGTATTGTGGACGGTAAGGATACAAGATTTCGCAAGAACGGGGATGAAGCCGGCCTGGCAAGGGTACAGGTAAAAAAGTCGATTTTAAAAAAGGTGGCTTTCTTTGAAGATGATTTCATGAAGAAGGTAGTGAATTCCGGTGCCATTGAGGAAGTGGAAGAGGAAGCACTGCGGAATGGGGAATTTCATATTTATATTCAGCCAAAGTATCGTTATGATAAAAAGCAGGCGGAAATCGTAGGTGGAGAAGCACTGGTACGCTGGATCGATTCGAATGGTACTATGCGGTCTCCGGCAGAATTCATTCCTGTATTTGAAGAAAACGGATTTATATTAAAGCTGGATCAGTTTATGTGGGAGGGCGTATGTAAGCTGCTGCGACGCTGGATTGATAATGGGAAGACTCCGATTCCGATTTCTGTGAACGTTTCCAGAACCTACCTGAAAAAATTTGACGCAGTAAGCTATATTAAAAAATTAGTTGAGGATTACCGGATTCCGATCGAATTGCTGCAATTAGAAATAACGGAAACGACAGAGAGTGAAGAGACGCTTTCCTATGCAACCGGTTTTAAGGAAGCAGGATTTACCCTGATGATGGATGATTTTGGTTCCGGATATTCTTCATTGAGCATGTTAAAGGATACGCCGTTTGATGTATTGAAGATGGACCGGTTCTTTCTGGATGAATGTATGGATAATGAAAATGGAAAGAGTATTGTATCCCATGTGATCTCCATGTCCAATGATCTGGGACTGGATATTATTGCCGAAGGCGTAGAGACAAGGGAGATGGCTGATTTCCTGTATGACAAGGGCTGTGATGTTTCTCAGGGATATTATTTTTCCAAGCCGATTCCGGTGGAGGAGTTCGAGAAATTATTTCATTTATCCTGAGCAGAGGAAAGACGGATGAAAGAATGACAGGTGAATTGACAGAGAAACGTGTCAGGAGAAGGAAGACTGGAGAGGGAGGCGGGAAGTGTGTATATGGATATATTGCAAAATATGAAGGTTTCGCCCGGAGCAGTTCTGTCCTTGATCATAACTGCAGTGGTTCTGTTCCTGCTTCCGATTCTATGGGTGGTCGTATGGAAACGGCATTGTAAGGAAACGGTTTCTCTGGCGCCGCTCTTTTTTGGAGCAGCAGGTTTTCTGGTGTTTTCCCGTGTGCTGGAGCAGGGACTTCATATGATCTGTATCGTTGGGGATAATCCGGTTTCACGGTTTATCAATAGCAGTACGGCCGCTTATGTAATTTATGGAAGTCTGATGGCTGGAATTTTCGAGGAGTGTGGCAGATATATTGTCATCCGGTTCATAATGAAGAAGAATAAAACCAGAGAAAATATGGTTATGTACGGGATCGGTCATGGCGGTATCGAGGTCTGGGCAGTTGTACTGTTATCTGTATTGAATCTGCTTATTATTGCGCTTATGATACAGAATCAGGGTATGGAGCGTGTCCTGCAGTCTCTTGGTATATCCGGAGATGTTCCGGATCTGTTCTCCGCTCCGATGCTGTCAAATGTAATGTCTCTGATCGCTTCTGCAGCAGGTTATAATGCCATGACAGGTCTTCTCTGCGTATTGGAACGGATCGTCTGTATGTTTATTCATGTCAGTCTGACAGTTCTGGTCGCATATGGCATCAATAAAAACGAAAAGAAGTATCTGCCTCTGGCGATTCTGGCACATGCCATTGTGGATACAATGCCTGCATTGTCCCAGCGTATGTCAGGAAGCATAGGGATTCTGATAACGGAATTGTGGATCTGTATTTGTGCGGCGGGTTTAACGATCTGGGCGGGAAGGCTGTATAAGCAATGGACAGAACAAGCGCCATGCAGCACCTCGTGAGCATGGCTTATTGCTTTCGTGCATAAAAAAAGCGCGAGACGGGACTCGAACCCGCGACCCCGACCTTGGCAAGGTCGTGCTCCACCAACTGAGCCACTCGCGCATATGTCTTACGACAAGGGTTAATATAGCATAAGGCGGTTGGAATTGTCAACCGCCTTTTGAAATGTTGTGCAAATTGTACTTAAAATATGAATTGTATGAAAATGATCCTGCTTATGTGAGCGGGAAGAATTGTACTGCAATGGAATAATACAATAATGTAGTACAGATATCTACAACGGTTGCGATTAACGGGCCGGCCATAACTGCCGGATCCATATGAATCGCCTTGGCACCGATCGGCAGCAGACAGCCGATCAGCTTGGAAAGGATAACGGTCGCAATAATTGACAGGGTCAGCACGATCGCAAGGGTAGGATTCTGATAAAAGATCAGGATCCGTGCGCCATTGATCACAGCAAGAATGGCACTGACGACCACTGCAATACGGAATTCCTTCCACATGACCTTTAGAAAATCACTGGTTTTAATCTCCCCCAGGGCCAGACCGCGAATCATCAGGGCAGAACTCTGAGAGCCGCAGTTACCGCCGGTACCGGTCAGCATTGGCATAAAGGATACCAGGATCGGCAATGCGCTGATGATCGCATCATAGCGGTTGATAATAGAGCCGGTAATGGCATTGCTCAGCATTAATATAACGAGCCAGACGATCCGGTTTTTAACCTGTGAAAATACACTGGTCTTAAAGTAGGAATCGTCACTTGGCGTCATTGCCGCCATGATGGAAATATCTTCGGTATTCTCCTCCTGAATGACATCCATGGCGTCGTCAAAGGTTATGATACCCACCAGGCGTTCTTCCGCATCTACAACCGGAAGGGCCAGAATATCATATTTCTGAAATTGATGGGCAACGACTTCTTTATCCTCTGAAGTATCAACAAAGATCAGATTCGTCTCCATAATTTCACTGATGTGTGTATCATCCCCGGCAGTCAGCAGGTCCTTCACGGATACAATGCCGATCAGACGTCTTGCTTCTGTTACATAACAGGTATAGATGGTTTCCTTGTTGGGTCCTACCTTACGGATCCGGGAGATCGCTTCCTGAACGGTCAGTTCCTTGCTTAGATTGACATACTCAATAGTCATCAGGGAACCGGCACTGTCCTCCGGATATTTTAATATCTGATTAATCGCGTTACGGGACTGGGCATCACAGTTTCGCAGGATTCGGCTAACCACGTTGGCCGGCATTTCTTCAATCATATCGACGGTATCATCAATAAAGGTCTGGTCTAAGACCTCCCGCAGCTCCTTGTCGGAAAAACCATTGATCAGATCCGCCTGCATATCACTGTCCATATAGGAAAAGGTATCGGATGCCAGTTCCTTTGGCAGCAGTCGATAAAGCAGAAGAATATCCTTCTCTTCAAACTCTGTGAACAACAGGGCAAGGTCGGCGGGGTTTTCCGTTGCCATGATTTCTCTTAGTTTACTAAAATGCTTCTGATTCAGATATTCTGAAACCTGTTGGAATAATGTTTCATCCATGCGCAAACCCTCCTTGCCTGATTTCGGACTGGAATACTTCCGTACCCGTAAATTTAAGGTACACGGTTCCGTAAGTTTTGTCAAATAGATTTCGTATGCTTGTGTTTTTGCGGTGAACCCTGTATAGTATATGTACGCAGTCGTATTCCGTATATAGTGCAGCAGATGAAATCCCCGGGGCTTACAGGAGATTCTATGTAATGTGGGATACAAAGCGAAATCAGGGCAGAATACAAGGAGGGAAAAAGTATGCCGTTTATTGATTCAAAGATTACCCTGCCGGTTTCTCCGGAGAAAAGAGAAGTGATCAAAAGCAGGCTGGGTCAGCTGGCAGGTATTTTAAGCAAGCCGGAATCCTTTTTAATGGTAGGGATTGAAGACAATTATGATCTGTATATGGGAGGAAAGAAGCTGGAGAAGGGAGCTTATGTGGCAGTAAGCCTGTTTGGAAGTGCCTCTTCCTCTGCTTATGAGAAAATGACCGGAGAAATCTGCAGACTCTATGAAGAGGAGTTAGGAATACCGGGACAGTCCGTGTATGTCACCTATCAGGGTGTGAAGGACTGGGGCTGGAACGGAAGGAACCTGTAGACGGAACGCAGTGACGATGGAGGGAATGCAGGATGAAGCTATTAATAAAGAATGGCAGGGTGATCAATCCGGCAACGCAGCAGGATGAAATACAGGATGTATTAATTGAAGACAGAAGGATTCTTCAGGTCGGGACAGCCGGCAGCTTGAAAGCAGAGCAGAAGTATGCGGATACCGATCCGCAGGCAGAAATGAAGGTCGTGGATGCCACAGGCTGTTTTGTCATGCCGGGCTTTGTTGACCTGCATGTTCACTTTCGGGATCCGGGTCTTACTTATAAGGAGGATATCGAAACCGGGGCAAAGGCTGCAGCCAGAGGCGGTGTTACAACGGTATGTGCCATGCCCAATACGAAGCCCGTGGTCGATTCTGTGGAAACGCTTAATTATGTTCAGAAGAAGGCAAAGGATAAGGCAGTGATTCATGTCGAACAGCTATCTGCTGTTACGATAGGACAGGAGGGTACCCGGCTGGTTGATATGAAGGGAATGGCAGACAAGGGTGCGATCGCTTTTTCTGAAGACGGGAAGAGTGTGATGGACAGCGCACTCTATGCAGAAGCCATGAAGCAGGCGGCAGAGCTTGGGGCAGTGATCATGGCACACTGCGAGGATAAGGCGCTGGTACGGGGCGGTGTGCTGAATGAAGGCGTTGCTTCCGAACGGTTTGGCGTGCCGGGAATTACCAACTCGGTTGAGGATATCATTACTGCAAGGGATATTTTTCTGGCAAAGGATCATGGTACAACGCTGCACCTGTGCCATTGCTCGACTGCCGGCAGCGTGGAACTGGTCCGTATGGCAAAGCGGATGGGGATATCTGTGACCGCAGAGGTCTGTCCGCATCATTTTACCTTAACGGATGCAGATATTGAGAAAGAGGATGCAAATTATAAGATGAATCCTCCATTGCGGAGTGAGACGGACGTACAGGCCCTGATCCGGGGACTGCAGGATGGCACCATGGAGGTAATATCGACGGATCATGCACCACATAGCAGGGAAGAGAAGGCAAAGGGCTTTTTAGAGGCCCCCTTCGGTATTGTAGGACTGGAAACCAGCGCATCCCTTACCTATACGGCACTGGTGGCAACCGGACTTCTTTCCCCGATGCAGATGGCAGAAAAGATGAGCTGGAATCCGGCAAAGGTGATCGGGATCCAGGAGGAACGGGGAAGTATAGAAGTCGGAAAACTGGCAGATATTGTGATATTTGATCCCGATACAGAATATGTGGTGGACACAGAGAAATTTGCCTCCAGGGGAAAGAATACTCCGTACGAGGGGAAGCAGTTAAAGGGACAGGTCATTATGACCATATGTGAAGGCCGGATCGTATATCAGGATGGCGGGAATCTGTAATGGCATATCCGATTTTAATATGAATTGAAATGACAGACAGTAGTATTGACTGCCTGTCATTTTTTCTAATTGACAAAGATCCTTGTCAGTGTTATATTGATTTTGACAAGAATAATTGTCAAAATGAAAAGGAACTTTGTCAGAATGAGGGGACAAGGAAGGATGCCATTACGAAATCACTTAAAAGAATATCGGGCAAGGCTTGGCGTCAATCAGCAGGAAATGGGACTGCTGGCAGGTACCTCCAGACAGACCATCAGTCAGATTGAACGAGGAGATTATTCTCCATCTGTGACATTAGCACTGAAGATTGCCAGGGTATGTAATGCAACGGTTGAGGATATCTTTGAGTATGAGGAGGATTAGGGGATGATGCATGAGGAGCAGGCATTACAGGAGCAGAATACGAATACAGGACAGAAACAAAATGACAGAAAAATCTATCTACGATTTATTCTGCTTCTGCTGCTTAGTGTAATAGGAGGTTTCCTGCTGGGCAGAGGTACCCGCATTCTGCAGGATCTGGCAGGGACAGATATTGCTGTTGTCTTAGACAGGATCCGTCTTGCCATGACCTATATTCTTCCGGTTTTGTATCTATTGCTTCATTTGACAGTGGCGATCGTCAGCTTTACAATCTACAGGAAGGCGAAAAAGCGTGCGGCATTCTGGGACGGTGAGGATGATGAATACATTGAATCGGTAGAAGCTATGCTGGATATTCCAATGGTGATGGGGAATGTTATGCTGATATTGAACTGTCTCTTGTATACAGTCCTGATATATCAGACCGGGTATACAGATATCAGTCAGATGCACCAGTCTGTTCTGGCTCTATCCGGAACCGTTTTACTGCTGGCAGGCTTTGCATATGAGATATTTGTTCAGAAGCTGGTGGTAGATTTATTAAAGCAGTTGAATCCGGAGAAGCGGGGAAATGTATTTGAGTTAGATTTTATGAAAACCTGGGTTGCCAGCTGCGATGAGGCCCAGAAATTAAATCAGTATGAAGCAACCTATCATTCCTTTCGTGCGACCAATATTGCCTGCATGCTGCTCTGGCTGATGTGCTTTATTGCTATGAATACGTTTCATACCGGGATTTTTCCTTCCATATGCGTATCCGTGCTCTGGCTGGTTCTTGTATTGTCCTATTCGATTGCGGTATGGCGTCTGGAACATAGAAAGCATCGCACCGATGCAGGGAATTGACATAGAACAGGAATAGAAAATAAGATTTTAGGAGGATGAGAACATGAAGTTTTGGAAAAAATTTGGCTGGTTTATGCTGGGTCTGGTACCCGGGATCGCAGTTTTCTGGTGGCAGATGCTTGCCAGTGCGGTGGGGATAGGAATTTATTCTGTATTACGGGGAATGGAGGCGGCTGCATCCGGGATACAGATGGATGTAAACTCGCCGGAATTTGAACAATATACCAATCAGATCACAGCGGATTTTATGAGCGGTGCCTCTTACAGCATTTTAATGTTTGTTGTATATATAGGTTATCTGGTGATGTTCGGCCTGTGGTTCTGGCTGATGTTCTGCCGGAAGAAGCCGACGGGGAACTGGAAGCAGGTATTAAAGCCGCAGCGTATTGCCGGAATCATCGGCGGTGGTATTGCCATTCAGTTTGCCCTGTCGGTTGCATTGACCACCTTACTGCCGCTGTTTCCGAAGGTGATGGAATCTTATTCTGAAATTATGAATACCCTGGGATCGGAATCCGTACTCATGATAATCTGTGTCTGTCTGCTGGCGCCGATCGGAGAGGAATTGATCTTCCGCGGTCTGACCTTTCGTATCATGAAGAAGGGAATCCCGTGGCAGGCGGCTTTGATCGTACAGGCGTTGCTGTTCGGTGTGTACCACCTGAATCTGGTACAGGGAATCTATGCCGCACTTCTTGGGCTTTTGTTAGGCTACTGTGCCCATCGGTATGGTTCCGTATTGCCGGGGATCCTGTTACATATGGCTGTAAATTCCTCCAGCTATCTGGTCGGGCTGGTTCTGACGGATTCCATGGAGCTGGTGCCTATGATAATCGTGGGTGTGGTTGCTCTGGCGGCGGCCATCGGCTTCCTGTACCTGACGGTTAAGGGTGTAAAAGCGAAGGAGTTCATTCCAGCAGAAGCGCAAAGTATTCCAGCCAGTTAAGTCCAAGAATGCGAAGCACGTTCTGTTCATGCATGCCCCGCTTTAGCAGGCGGGCGGTGAGCAGAAGTGCTTCTTTGTGATTTTGCAGACAGTCCTCCGGAAGAAAGCGTTGGGTTCGATCTGCAGGAAAGGATGGATCACCACAGGATGGGGTATCAATCCGGTACCTGGCTCTGGAGTAGGAATCGCACAGATCAAAGCCAAAGCCCAGATGGGTTGCATGGATCTTATTTACGATGTATTCCATATGACAGCACATGGCATCCAGGTAATCGGCAGGATCATCACATCCTACGATATACTTACAGGCATTCAGTCCCATGATCCCGCCCTGGCTTGCAAGTGCGCTCATCTGCCGGTCTGTCAGATTCCGGTAGCTGGAGTAGACAGTACAGGAATTGGAATGGGTCGCAATATAAGGCACATAGGAGGAACGTCCGCTATATTCCGTTGTATACTGACGGTCGATCTGTTCCCAGCCTTCATGATTCAGGTGACTGATATCCAGGAACATATGGTGCTGCTGCAATGCTTCCAGTACCTGCCAGCCAAGGGAGGTGATCGGGCCGGGAAGATCTGTATGCTTTGTAGCGCTGCAGCATCCGACTGCCAGCAGGTTCGGACGACTCCAGGTCAGACTGGCGCCACGGACTCCAAGCTGATACAGGGTATGAATGCGGGATACATCGACTCCGATGCAGTCTAAGCCTTCCATATAGAGGAGAATTCCGATCTTTTCACGCTTTCGGATGGCAGTGAGATCATCCCTGCAGGTGACCAGACATAATTCCTCCGGCAGTTCTGTCAGTTCCTTCTTGATTTCCCTGATCTGGGCCAGGGCATTGGCAAAGCCGGCATCCCAGCAGAGCGCCTGCCGGTTCCAATAGTAATTCCAGTCCTTTTTTTCTGCATTCCCGATGCCTCGAGCCTCTTCGTTATCCGGAAAGAAAATACTGTTTTCAATATAAATGGAGGAAACAATGAGCTGAAAGCCTGCTGCTTTCCAGTGGGGCAGGTAAAGACGTTCGATCACACGTTCCTCTCCCCGTTGATGCCGGAGCAGCAGTTCTCCTGCCAGATCATTATGGGCGTCCACGACCGGGACCTCCCGGTGGAGATGACAGGCTTCTTCATAATAAGGATCTGAATGATTCATATGGCTCCTTTCTATCATGCCAGAAACAGGTTTATGTAACAGTCTATCAACGACTGATTCCAAATATACCTCCGCCGGTTCATTTCGAAGGTATAGGACAGGTACTTCTTTCATATGGATAGAATAGCGTATCATGGAGTAAATATCCATATACATTCGAAAAGGAGAAGGTGAAGGAATGAAACATCAGCTTATGATCGCAGGAAAACCGGATCAGATTCAGAACTATGTGCGGGCATTTCAGAGGTTCGGGGTAACAGGCGTCAGCATGTATCAGTGTACCAGGGAGGAGGCGGTATCCTGTTCCGGCCTGGTACTGCCGGGAGGCGGGGATATTGCGCCGGAACTGTTTGGACAGGCAAATCGGGGATCTGTTAATATTGATGAAACCCTGGACCGGATACAGTTAAAGCTGCTGGAGGAGTATATCCGGCAGGAGAGACCGGTTCTCGGAATCTGTAAGGGGATTCAGATCATCAATGTCTATTTTGGCGGAACGGTGGTTCAACATCTGCCGACTGCAGATGCCCACGCCTATCGGAATGGCGACCAGTTGCATATGACGATCGCTACGCAGGATTCTATATTAAGCAGACTGTATGGGCTTCGGTTTCCGGTCAACAGCGCCCACCATCAGGGACTCGGAATGCTGGGGCAGGGGTTAGAGGCGATTCAGTTTGCAGAGGATCAGGTGATCGAAGGTATTGTACATAAGAAGCTTCCCATAATCGGGGTGCAATGGCATCCCGAGCGGATGGAGGAAAAGGAGGGAGAGTATCCCGGCGGGGATCGTCTTCTGGAATTCTTTCTCCGATCTCTCCCGGATCGCATTTCGGCATAAATGCATTTCCTTACTTGTTGTTTGTTCCGGCAGGTAGTATAATCAAGCATACAGACATTGAAAGAATCCGTATTCAAAGGATACGATACAAGGAGGAAGATACATGATCCAACAGTTGATTGACAGAATTGAAACCTTACAGGCCCCTATCGTCGTAGGGCTTGATCCGATGCTTTCCTATGTGCCGGAGCAGATTCAGAAGCAGGCATTTGAGGAATACGGAGAGACTCTGGCCGGAGCAGCAGAGGCAATCTGGCAGTTTAATAAGCAGATCGTCGATGCAACCTGTGATCTGATCCCGGCGGTAAAGCCGCAGATTGCCATGTATGAGCAGTTCGGTGTGGAAGGACTGCAGGCATTTCAGAAGACCATAGAATACTGTAAGAGCAAGGGCCTGATCGTCATCGGAGATGTTAAGCGGGGCGATATCGGTTCCACTTCGGAAGCATATGCAGTAGGACATTTAGGAAAAGTACAGGTCGGCAGTCATTCCTATGCCGGTTTTGATGAGGATTTTGCTACCGTGAATCCCTATCTGGGGTCCGATGGAATAAAACCGTTCCTGAAGGTATGCAGAGAGTATGATAAGGGTATCTTTATTCTGGTTAAGACCTCGAATCCTTCCTCCGGTGAGTTCCAGGATCAGTTGATCGATGGAACGCCTTTGTATGAACTGGTCGGAAAAAAGGTTGCTGAATGGGGAGCGGAGTCTATGGATGGCGACTACAGTAATGTGGGCTGTGTCGTAGGAGCCACCTATCCGGAGATGGGTAAGGTGTTGCGGACTTTAATGCCAAAGACTTATATTCTGGTTCCGGGCTATGGTGCCCAGGGCGGCAGGGCAGAGGATCTGGTTCATTATTTTAATGCTGACGGACTGGGAGCGATCGTGAATTCTTCCAGAGGGATCATAGCTGCCTATAAGCAGGAGCAGTATCAGCACTTTGGCAGTGCGAACTTTGCGGATGCTTCCCGTCAGGCGGTTCTGGATATGAAGGCAGATATTAATCATGCACTTGCCCGGAACTGACCGGTTACAGTGGATTCAGAATAAGAGTAGCGAGTGATATACCAAAAACGGAAGAAGGAGAAAAGGATATGTCTACAACCAGAATAAGGGCAACCGTAATTCATCAGGAACCCATTGGAACCGGAATATACAGTATGCAGGTATCTGCTCCGGAGATCGCCCGGGCTGCAAAGGCCGGACAATTTGTAAACCTGTATAGTCAGGATGCATCCCGTATGCTGCCCCGGCCGATCAGTCTGTGTGAGATTGACAGGGACGCAGGAACTCTGCGCCTGGTCTACCGGAAGGCAGGGAAGGGAACAGAAGAATTCTCAAAGCTGCGGGCGGAAAATCCCATTGATATGATGGGGCCGTTAGGGAACGGTTTCACGTTAAGGCCGGGTAAGGCGATCCTGATCGGCGGCGGTATCGGAATTCCTCCCATGCTTCAACTGGCAAAGGAATTGTCAGAGCAGTCGGCTGATGAGGTACAGTTGATACTTGGATACCGGGACGAGGTATTCCTGGATGAAGATTGCAGTCGTTATGGTACGGTTTATTATGCCAGTGAGGATGGCGCTCACGGAGTGAGGGGAACGGTTCTGGATGCACTGCGTGAATATAAGATTACCGGAGATACTGTTTATGCCTGCGGGCCGACGCCGATGCTGCGGGCAATTCAGACCTATGCGCTGGAACAGGGCTTAGAGGCTCAGCTTTCCTTAGAGGAGCGGATGGCATGCGGCGTAGGCGCCTGTCTTGCCTGTGTCTGTGAATCCAGGGAGACGGACGGGCATACAAATGTAAAGAATAAACGGATCTGTAAGGACGGACCTGTATTTGATGCCAGGGAGGTGGAATTATAATGAATACTTCTGTAACGATTGCCGGTGTAACCTGGAAGAATCCGGTTACAGTTGCATCCGGTACCTTCGGATCCGGTGCCGAGTACAGTGAATTGCTGGATCTGAATCAGCTTGGCGCGGTTACCACAAAGGGGGTTGCCAGTGTTCCATGGCAGGGCAATCCGACTCCGAGGATCGCAGAGACTGCCAGTGGGATGTTGAACGCCGTCGGCCTGCAGAATCCGGGCATCGACTTGTTTATAAAGCGTGATATTCCATTTCTCAATCAGTATGACACGAAGAAGATCGTCAATATCTGCGGAAGATCCGAGGCGGATTATGTGGAGGTTGTAGAGCGTCTGCGGGAGGAACCGGTGGACATGCTGGAGATCAACGTCTCCTGTCCCAATGTGAAGGAGGGAGGGATCGCATTCGGACAGGATCCCAAAGCCCTGTATGCGATCACAAAAGCAGTTAAGGCTGCGGCAAAGCAGCCGGTCATCATGAAGCTGAGTCCGAATGTTACGGATATAACAGAAATGGCGAAAGCGGCAGAGGACGCCGGTGCAGATGCCATTTCCCTGATCAATACCCTTACGGGCATGAAAATAGATGTGCATAAAAGAGCATTTGTTCTGGCCAACAGAACGGGAGGTCTGTCCGGTCCTGCCATTAAACCGGTGGCAGTGCGCATGGTTTATCAGGCAGCACATGCAGTCCGTATTCCGGTAATCGGAATGGGCGGTATTGTTACCGGTGAGGATGCCATTGAATTCATAATGGCCGGTGCAGCGGCAGTTTCGATCGGAACCGCAACCTTCCGGGATCCGATGGCTTCCATAAAGGTGGTACAGGAGATAGAGGCATATATGGAACGGTATGGCATTGAAGATATTAATGAGCTGCGGGGCTGTGTATAGAAACGGAAGGATCCGGAGCAGACCCGGATATTGAAGATATGACTATGAACGGGAAGGCAGAAGAAGGGGTTGGCAAAACGTGCAAACCTCTTTTTTTGTGTGTATAATGGACGGGAATATACAGAATCCATTATTTTTTTGATTTTTTGAAGCAAACCGGCTTCCTGATTCGTTGTAATTATTAGTAAAGGAAACTGAAAGATAATTGTTGGATTTTGTATAGGGCGAACTTAAGAAAAATCATATATACTCGTTTCAGGAGTAAAAGAAAGGCAGGTAATACTTATGTGTGGAAAAAATATAGGGCTTAGGAGGAATTCAAATGGAATGGATTAAAATAGTGAACTATATTATAACGGTTATTTTTTTACTATGCTATTCTTATCAGTTTGTTTATATACCGATATCGTGGTTTATGAAAAAAAGGAAGCCTGCACCGCAGCCGCAGATGGAACATAAATATGCGGCATTGATCTGTGCACGAAATGAGGCATCCGTGATCGGAGACCTGATCGACAGTCTGCACCGCCAGACGTATGCCTCTGACCAACTGCATGTCTTTGTGCTGGCAGATAATTGTACCGACGACACTGCCAGAATTGCACGAAAGAAGGGTGCAGTTGTCTATGAACGGTTTAATAAGGAACTGGTGGGAAAGGGATATGCCCTTGCTGCATTGCTCCGTTATCTGAAGCAGGATTATCCGGAAGGATTTGACGGTTACTTTGTGTTTGATGCAGACAATATTCTTGCCGATGATTATATTGAACAGATGGATCGCACCTTTTCTGAAGGGCATGACATTGTTACCAGTTACCGGAACAGTAAGAATTATGGAGATAACTGGATCAGTGCAGGCTATGCGTTATGGTTTCTGCGGGAAAGCCGTTATCTGAATTATGCCAGATCCCTGTTGGGAGTCAGTTGTGCTGTATCCGGTACGGGATTTATGTTCAGCCGGAAGGTGGCAGAGGAGATTGGAGACTGGCCATTCTATACGCTGACAGAGGATATTGAATTCTCTGTGGATCAGATCGTGAAGGGCCGGAAGATCGCATACTGCAAGGATGCAGAGCTGTTTGATGAACAGCCGGTGAAGTTCTCCCAGTCCTGGTGGCAGAGAATGCGCTGGTCAAAGGGCTACCTGCAGGTACTGCAGATATACGGTGGTAAGCTGTTAAAGGGTGCTGCACATGGAAATGTATCCTGCATGGATGTGTCTATGAACATTATGCCTGCGTACGTATTATCCATTCTTTCCATTATATGCAATGTAACCCTCACGATTCTGGGGGTATTACATGGAAATGATGTCCAGGTGGTATTCTGGTCTGTACTTCAGTTGCTGGGAAATATGTACTTTACCGCTTTTGTTGTCGGAGCGATCACAACCGTGACCGAATGGAAGCATATACATACATCTGCGCCTCGTAAGATTCTGTATAGCTTTACCTTTCCGTTATTTATGATGACCTATATTCCGATTTCCGCAGCCGTATTGTTCTGCAAGGTAGAGTGGAGACCAATCGTTCATTCCCGCTCCGGCGTATCCGTATACCGCAAGATCGAACCGCTGGTGAATCGTGAAAATTAAAGGAATATTCTTGTAAAGCTACCATGAATGTGATATTCTTTATGCAGAAAAGTAAGGAGAACATAAGCATGGAGCGTTATAAAGAAGAATTCATTGAATTCATGATCGATTGTAATGTATTGAAATTTGGAGATTTTGTAACAAAGAGCGGCAGAAAGACACCGTTCTTTGTTAATACAGGCTTCTACCGGACCGGTTCCCAGCTCCGCAGACTGGGCCGCTATTATGCGGAAGCCATACAGGAGAAATTTGGCTTTGATTTTGATGTTTTGTTCGGGCCTGCATATAAGGGTATTCCCTTAAGTGTTGCTGCTGCTATGGCAATCGATGAGACCTATGGCAGAGAGATTCGTTACTGTTCCAATCGAAAGGAAGTAAAGGATCATGGAGATACCGGAATTCTGTTAGGCAGTCCGCTTCAGGATGGGGATAAGGTGGTGATCATAGAGGATGTGACAACCGCAGGGACTTCCATTCAGGAAACGCTGCCGATCCTGAAGGCGCAGGGAGCAGTGGAGGTGATCGGACTTGTAGTATCCGTGGATCGCATGGAACGGGGACAGGGTACGAAGAGTGCATTGGCAGAAATTGAAGAAACCTACGGAATCCGTACCACTGCTATCGTTACCATGGCCGAAGTTGTAGAACATTTATATAATCGACCGTATAAGGGAAGGATTGTTATTGATGAGGTATTAAAAGCAGCCATTGATGCGTATTATGAAGAGTATGGTGTTTGTTAGGAGGTCAGGGTATGGAAGAAACTACTTATAAAACGATGTCATACACAGGGATCTGGAGCCTGGTGCTTGGTATCGTGACAATTTGCTCCGGAATTGCCATTGGCGTCATGATGATCGTAAATGGGGCAAAGCTGATCAAGAATAAATCAGAGCTTACGTTTTAATGGAGCAGGAGCATGGATAGCAGAAAGCGATTTCGTACAATATGCCTGGTTTTATTTATACTGTATGTAATAGCGATCATTTACTTTTGCCTGTTGAGTGATATATATGGACGAACGGATGTATACTCGGATTACCGGTATAACCTGATTCCGTTTCTTGAGATCCGGCGGTTTTTAAATAGTATACTGAATGGCGGAAGTCTGAGCTTTTGGGATGTATGTGTAAATTTAATCGGAAATGTGATAGCCTTTGTCCCCTTTGGAGCCTTGATCCGCTGGGTTCGTAATCAGAAGACCGGTTTTTTGATTGCTGTGCTATATACATTCCTGTTCAGCCTGGCGATCGAAGTAACGCAGTTTTTTACAAAGGTCGGTGTATTTGATGTGGATGACCTGTTGTTGAATACCTGTGGCGGCGCTCTTGGATATCTGTGTTACTGGATTCTCCGTAAAATAGACAGAAGGAGACATCAAAATGCCGAAAAGAAATCACAGACCAAATAAATACAAAGATATTAAGCATTCTATAGATGGAAAAGTCGCCTGTGGATTAGGCGGCTTATCTGTTTTATTGATCATCGGAGAATTGATCCTGACGATCCGGGCCAGGGGCCAGGCAGGAGGAATGGCGGGTTTTATGGGGATTGCCGCCCTTATGCTGAACATTGTCGGTCTGGTGTTTGCGATCGTCAGTTGGAAAGATGAAGAAACCCTGGACCTGTTCAAACGGAGCGGTACCTTTTTGAATATTGTCCTGCTTCTGGTCAATCTTACAATTCTGGTACTGGGCCTCGCAGGATAACCGAATAATATAGGAACATTGGCTTACACTAAATAGAAAAAGTAAAAGGAATAGGAATCAAACATGATGAAATGTCAGGAAGTCAGAGAAGAGGAAAAGCAGAACATACAGGAACGCTTTTCCCTTGCCATCGCCAGAATTCAGGCAATGGAAGAGGAGGAGACGGTACCTCAGCCTTATAGAGATTTCTTCCGGAAAACAGCCTCATATATCCTCTGGGCAGGAAAGCAGACGGATCTGGATTATACGGAATACTCTCTGGAGGAGCTGCAGCAGATGAATCAGGAGGCATATGAGGATATCCTTCCGGAAGGATATGATAAAAGCTACGGGAATCCGGAGTATGCAACAGCAGTTCTGGGAGCGGATTATGGAGCCATGCTGAGTTTCCTGTATTCGGAGCTGCGGGGAATATACCTTTATGCGAGAGAGTCCAGATGGCAGGAACTTACAATATTTCTGGAATTATTCATAGAAATCTATAATTTGTTCGAACATCCGGAGGAATTGCAGGTTAAGCAGGTACAAAAGGCGATTTATTATTTCTATTATGATTACTGTGATGTTCTGGTACCGAACCGGATCGCGGAGATGTATGATCCCGGATATGATCGTTATGTGAAACTGGTAGAAACGGCAGATCTGACAGATCTGCGTTATCTGTATGCCTATGGGGAATACATTTCGGAGCATGAGCAGAAGATGGCGGCATTTTTGAACCGGCTGCCCCAGGAGGAGATTGATGCCATGGCGTTTACCTTCACCGACGGTTACCGGGAGGGCTTTGAGATTGCCGGTATTGATCTGAGCAGGAAGAAATATGTGAACATACAGTATGTCATCGGACAGGAGCGGATCGTAAGGGCGGCCATCCGTCAGTTTCGGGCGCTCGGTCTGGAACCGCTCATCTTCCATTCAGCAGTCAGTCGTATCAATCAGCGTCAGAACCGCAGGAATGGAGTGGGTTCTACACCTCCCAACCGGCAGTATGCGTATGACCATCGGCAGGATGAGGGAATCTATCTGGACCGGGCATTCATGGAGCGGAAGCTGGAAGTTTCCGAACAGGCGTATGAAGCTTGCAAAGCATTTACGGATCTATTTGCAGGGCCTGCGGCCATGGAGACCTTCGGAGAGACTCCGTTTGAACCGGTAAAAAAGAAGGGCTGTATCCGCCTGAGTGAGAAGCAGCAGGAATTATCGGTTGAATATATGACACTCTCCAGCCGGATCGTGAACCGGTTTATTAAGCGGGAGGAATACAGCTTTACGATCATTGCATACCCGTCTCCGGAAATCGGGGCTGACTTTGAGGATATTTTCCGGGAAACCGTAAAGGTGAATACGCTGGATAAAAAGCTGTATCGAAGGATACAGGAAACGCTGATCACAGAATTGAACCAGGCGTTGTCTGTCCGGGTGCTGGGAAGCGGGAGGAACAAAACAGATATCCGGGTGATGATGCATGAACTGGAGCATCCGGAAACGGAAACGAATTTTGAAAACTGCCTGGCGGATGTAAATATCCCGGTAGGAGAGGTATTTACATCTCCGAAGCTGACAGGAACAGAGGGTATACTGAATGTCAGTGAAGTATTTTTGAATGATCTGAAATTCGTCGATCTGGAACTTCAATTTCAGGATGGCATGATCACAGGATATACCTGTAAGAATTTTGAATCCGAAGAAGATAATGTGCGGTTTGTGAAGGAAAATCTGTTGATCAACCGGGAAACTCTTCCAATCGGAGAATTTGCCATCGGTACCAATACGACTGCCTATGTTATGGCGAACCGGTATGATATTGTATATAAGCTGCCGATTCTGATCGTTGAGAAGATGGGGCCTCATTTTGCAGTGGGAGATACTTGCTACAGCTATAGTGAGGAGAACCGGCTGTATAATCCGGATGGAAAGGAAATTGTGGCCAAGGATAATGAATGTTCAATCCTGCGGAAAGAGGATGAAAGCAGGGCGTATTTTAACTGTCACACGGACATTACCATCCCTTATGATGAGATCGGGGCAATCTATTCTGTCCACGCAGACGGAACCGAGGTTCTGATCATGGAAAACGGCAGATTTGTCCTGCCTGGAACGGAGGAATTAAACCTGCCCTTTGAAGCGGAGCATGGATCTGCAAGGTAATGATTTCGCCGGATCCGATATGATATGTAAATATGCCATGCAGTCTGTTATTCAGATCTGCATGGCATTTCTAAATTAATTATTGAAACGCCTTCTGGGCGTAGCTGTTATCAACCAGGTCTTCATACGGGGCGAAGGTTTCTAATTCACCGGCCTCATTCAGGATATTCTCTAATAACAGGAAGCTGTCTTCCTCAAAGATCAGGTTATTTTTCCAGGTATCCTGGGCTGCATACCGTTCTACAATAATGGTAAGTGTTTCAACATCTGTTTCCTCAAACTGCGGAGCGATGACCTTGGCGATCTCCTCCGGCGTATGATTGTTTACATAATCCATTCCCTTCTGCAGGGCATTGGTAAAGCTCTGGATGATCTCCGGATTCTGTTCCATATAGCTTTTCTTTGCACAGTAAGCGGTATATGGCACATAGCCGCTGTCAACACCCAGGGAGGCTACCACATAGCCGGCTCCCTGCTGCTCCAGTGCAGTTGCGGAAGGTTCGAATTCAACGGTATAAGCACCGGTTCCGCCGGCAAAAGCGCCGGATGTATTACCAAAATCAATATTCTGAACTAACGTAACATCCTGTTTCGGATCAATATTATTCAATTTCAGAATGTATTCCAGAACCATTTCCGGCATACCACCCGGCCGGCCGCCTATGATCTCCTTACCGATCAGATCGGACCACTGGAAATGATCTGTATTTTCACGGGCTACCAGGAAATTTCCTGCACGCTGGGTCAACTGGGCGAAGTTTACCGCATAGTCTTCGGCACCCTCATTGTATAAATAGATCGAAGACTCTGATCCCATAAAACCAATATCAGCTTCACCGGCAACTAATGCACTCATAGTCTTATCTGCGCCAAAGCCGGTAACCAGTTCCAACTGAAGACCTTCCTCCTCAAAGTAGCCAAGCTCAATGGCAACGTATTGAGGCGCATAGAAAATAGAATGAGCCACCTCATTCAAGGTGACGGTTGTCAGATTCGCCTGTTCTTTTTTGCAGGCGCATAAGGAGCAGGCAAGCAGCACAAAGCTGCAGATGACTGCGGATAATCGTTTCAGTTTGTTTGTCATAGCAACTCCTGTTTCAGAAGATTTATAGCTATTATATTCACCGGAAAGAGAAATGATATCAATAATTTGCAACGGAAAAGGATTGAAAAAACGGAATGGATGTTTTAGAATAAAAAAATGTATATTTACAATAACGAAAAAGGAAGGTATAAAATTATGAGAACTGCTGTAATCATGGGTTCCACCAGTGATCTGCCTAAGGTGGAGCCGGCGGTAGAAATTCTAAAAAGCTATGGAGTTCAGGTCGATGTCCGGTGTCTGTCTGCGCATCGTGCGCATGCAGGGCTATCTGCTTTTATGGAAGAGACGAACCGGAATGGTACCGAGGTCATTATTACTGCTGCGGGAATGGCAGCGGCGCTGCCGGGTGTTGTTGCATCCCAGACAGTGCTTCCGGTGATCGGCGTACCGCTATCCGGTTCGGTATTGGATGGCATGGATGCGCTTTATTCCATTGTTCAGATGCCTTCCGGCATTCCGGTTGCAACAGTGGCCATCAATGGAAGCAAAAATGCAGCCTATCTTGCACTTCAGATCATGGCAGTCCGTCATCCGGAACTGAAAGAGCTGCTGCTCGCAGAGCGAAAGGAAATGGAAGAAAATGCCATGAAGGCAAATAAAGAGGTTCAGGAACGGTTCCGATAAGTAATATATGTTTTTGATCAGCCTGACAGGGGGGATGGAGGATGGAACAGGAAGAATTTCAGGGAAGGTTAAAGCAGGGGAAGGGGAGATGGTCCGGCAACTTTGGTTTTCAATGGATCAGTATCCTTGTTTTTATCATATTGGCGGCTCTGTTGCTGGTGCTTTTGTATTCCTATACCCGATCGGAAGAGGAAGAATTATATCTGACACCGGTTCAACAGGATAATAATGGATGGGATATCTGGCAGAGCGGTGAAGGTGGAAAGCCGGATCTGGTGGAAGCATGGATGGATTCCGATGTTGTATGTCTTAGCCGGATACTGGAGAAGGAGTATGAGGAACAGGGGTATACGACCTTAAAGCTGCGTGGGGATGAATGGAGTTATGCCGCTTTTTTGGATGAAGAACTGTTTTATTCCAATACATCCGGATCGAAAGAGCAGAAGGTGGATTCAGGATCGGATACGGGAATCTTTAAACCGATGGAACCACTTCTGGTCACTCTGCCTTCGGATTATGCAGGAAAGCGGTTGACACTGGTGTGCCGGCGGCCTGTCGGTTCTGCACAGATGCCGATGGTGATCCTTACCTCTGAAACGATAAAGGAAACGGTTACAGTAGCAGCGACCTCTGCTCTGGCTATACCCGCTGCAGTATTTATGACCGTTTTGATGATCCTGCTGGCCCTGCTGCTATATGGAGCAGCCCAGCGGCAGTGGGACTGGTCTTTATTTCTGCTGACGCTGGCAGCAGCAGCTCAGCTATTTTATCAACTGCGGGAATATAGTATGCGGCTGCGAGGCAGTTTTGTACTGGATATACCGGCTATGGCATTGGTACCGGCATTATTTGTACTGCTTCCGCTGGGGTATCTGTTGATCAAAATGAATCATCTGCAAAGGTGGATGCTCCTGCTTACAGGTATCCCGGCAGCGATTTCACTGCTTCCGGGCTTCTGTAATATTCTGGCAGTCTCCTTGCCGGCGGACAGTTACAGCGTTTGTATGGCAGCATTGTGTATCAGCGTTGTTGTGACGCTGGTTTTGGTGATCCGGGATGCCTGGAGGGGGAATCCTCTTTTGCTCCTGTTTTTAAAGTCTTTTGGGATACTGCTTAGTGTACTTCTACTGGCCTGCCTGTTTTCTCTTGCAGGAGATCGTAGACTGGCCGAATATATGGCAACGGTGTGTCGCTATGGAGTATCCGGTATATTGGAACTGCCGTTATTCTGGTGTGGTGTGATACTCTTTATTCTGTGTACGGTGCTGACGATCGAGGAAATGATCCGGCATCTGGCAGAATCCCGGATCCAGGCAGATCTGCTGTCAACACAGGTTTCTGCATTAAGACACCGGCTGGAGGACAGTCAGACAGCAGAAAATGCAATGAGGATCGAACGACATGATCTCCGCCATCGTCTTCTGACCGTTGCCTCCCTGATTGAGCAGGGAGATCAGCAGACCGCTTTAGATTATATCGGAGCGGCACAAAGGCACTTAGATGAGATCACACCGGAATGCTGGTGCAGCAATCCGGTACTGGATGCGGTATTCCGTTATTATTTTACCCAGGCGAAGGAGCAGCATATCCGGATCGAGGCAGAGCTTATCATGCCGGAGTCATTGCCGGCAGATGTGTCAGAGCTGTCGATCGTATTTGCCAATGCACTGGAAAATGCGATCCGTGCCTGTATGGAGCTGCCGGAGGAGAAGCGAGAGATTCAGTGCAGAAGCAGAGTATGTTCCAGATTGATCCTGCAGGTAGATAATCCATATCTTGGAGAAATACGCTTTGACCGTGAAGGAAGGCCGGTGACGACCCGGAAAGGGCATGGAACCGGTACCCAGTCGATCGCGGCATTCTGTAAAAAGTATAATGCCATCTGGGACTATCAGGCAGAGGATGGCTGGTTTCGGCTACGGATCGCAGTATAAGAAAAAAGTGCCATTCCAGAATGGTTTGGCACTTTTTTCTTTATACCGGTCAATCATAACAGGCAGTTCGTTCTGATCAGAGGATCAGGCAAGTGGTGTTCCGGTTATCCGCTCGTATGCCTCCAGGTATTTGTCAATGGTCTTTTGGGCTACTTCCTCCGGAAGTGTCCAGTCATTGTCCGGATTGTCCTTTAACCAGTCCCGGGCGAACTGCTTGTCAAAGGATGGCTGTCCGTGTCCCGGCTCGTAACCATCTGCAGGCCAGAAGCGGGAGCTGTCCGGAGTAAGAATCTCATCTCCGACCACAATGACACCGTTCTCGTCCAGACCGAATTCAAACTTGGTATCTGCAATAATGATCCCTTTTGTTAATGCATAGTCCGCACACTTCTTATATAATGCAATGGTGTAATCTCTCAGTTTTTCCGCGTATTCCTGTCCTTTACCCGGATAAAGCTTTTCTAAATGTGCTACACTCTGCTCAAAGGAGATATTTTCATCATGATCGCCCAGGTCGGCCTTCGTGGAAGGAGTGTAGATCGGTTCCGGCAGCTTATCAGATTCCTGCAGTCCTTCCGGCAGCCGGATGCCGCATACGGTTCCGTTTTCCTGATAGCTTGCCCAGCCGCTTCCGGTGATATAGCCCCGCACGATGCACTCGATCGGGAGCATTTCAAGCTTCCGGCACAGCATGCTGTTGCCGTCGAACCCCGGCTGACGGAAATATTCCGGCATATCGTTTACATCTGTGGAAAGCATATGATTCGGAAGAATATCGGAGGTTAGATCAAACCAGAATTTTGACATCTGTGTCAGAACAGTTCCCTTCTTATGAATGGTATTCTTCAGAATAACATCAAAGCAACTGATCCGGTCTGTTGCAACCATGATCAGACTGTCTCCATTATCGTAGATTTCACGTACTTTACCTTCTTTGATCGGTTTTATTTCGTTTGTACTCATTTGGCTACCTCTCTATCATAAAATTTGCTTATGTCCTGTTAAGCATAGTTGATTTTACAGAAAAAATCAATAGCTTCATTCTATTTAGGTTCATCTTGAATTTTATGCCTGCTTCATGTATAGTTAAATATATCAATCAGATAAAATGTTTAATGTGCAGAATGTATATGCGGAGGGTAAAGGTATGAATCAGAATGGGTTAATGATGCAGTATTTTGAATGGTATTTACCGGATGATGCTTCTTTATGGAAGACCCTGAAGGCAAATGCTGCGAAGCTGAAGACGATGGGTGTCAGTGCAGTCTGGCTGCCCCCGGCTTATAAGGGTGCTCAGGGAATCCATGATGTAGGATATGCTGCTTATGATCTGTATGATTTAGGTGAATTTAACCAGAAGGGAACCGTTCCGACCAAATATGGAACCAGAAAGGAATATCTGGATGCCATCTCGGTCTTACAGGAAAAGGGGATCGAAGTTTATGCAGATATTGTGCTGAATCATAAAATGGGTGCAGATGAGACAGAGCAGATTACTGCCGAGGAGTTCAATGCCTGTGACCGGAATCAGATGATCGGGGATAAGAAGGTGATACTCGGCTGGACAAAGTTTACCTTTCCAGGAAGAAAGGGAAAATACTCGAAATTCACCTGGAACTGGACTCATTTTGACGGGATCGACTGGGATCAGAGAACCCAGAAAAGTGCAATATATAAGTTTGAAGGAAAGGAATTCGATCAGGAGGTTGACGAAGAGAACGGCAACTATGATTATCTGATGGGTTCTGATCTGGATTTTGATAACCCGGAGGTAGAACAGGAATTATACCGGTGGGGAGAATGGTATCTGAATACCACAGGAGTAAACGGGATGCGGCTGGATGCGGTAAAGCATATCGGCAGCAGCTTCTACCGTAAGTGGCTTCCGGCGATGCGTAAGATCACGGAGAAGGAGCTGTTTACGGTCGGGGAATACTGGCACTGGGATGTGAACCATCTGGAATCCTATCTGGATAAGGTGGATAATACCATGAGTCTTTTCGATGTACCGCTGCATCTGCACCTGCACGACGCATCCAGGGCACATGGAAGCTATGACCTCCGGACGATTCTGGATCATACACTGGTTGCAAGAAGACCGATGCAGGCGGTCACCTTTGTTGATAATCACGACAGTCAGCCGGGACAGTCTCTGCAGTCCTGGGTAGAGGACTGGTTTAAACCGATGGCATATGCCCTGATCCTGTTACGGGAAAGCGGTTATCCGTGTCTCTTTTATGGAGACTATGCCGGAATTCCGAATAATGATATTCCATCTATGAAAACGGTACTGGATCGGCTGTTACGACTGCGGAAAAAATATGCCTATGGACCACAGCATGATTATCTGGATGATCCGAATGTGATCGGCTGGACCAGAGAGGGAGATGCCGAGCATAAGGATTCCGGGTGTGCAGTGATCCTGTCAGATGGTACAGGCGGGACCAAGCGGATGTATGTGGGCAGACAGTTTGCAGGAAAGCATTTTGTAGACGAGATGAAGAATGCAAAATATAATATCAAGATTGATGAAGAAGGCTTTGGCGATTTCTATGTGAATCGTGCAGCAGTGGCTGTATGGATCCAAAAGGAACCAAAAGCAAAGAAGACGGAAGAATAGCAGACAGTCCGCGGGAAGAGTACCCTGTGGAAGGGAATTGGAAGAGGTGAAGGAAATGGGAAGAACCATTCATACAGAAGCGGTGGACTTGTTGTTCGATGCTATTCAGACACTAAAGACCAGGGAAGAGTATTATGCGTTTTTTGAGGACCTGTGTACGGTGAATGAGGTGCTTTCTCTGGCGCAGCGGATTGAAGTTGCACAGAAGCTGGAAGCCGGAAGTACCTATCAGGAGGTTACCCATGATACCGGGGCATCCACAGCTACGATCAGCCGGGTAAACCGAATGCTGAATGACGGTACGGATGGCTTACGGAACGCACTGGAACGGTTACAACAGGAATAGGAAAGGGAACTGAACAGTTTCCCGAAAGAAAAATCGCTTAGACCGGAGGTTTAAGCGATTTTTATATAATACATAATGCAATTCACTATTTCTTCTTTGGCTCTCTGCCGTCCCTTGCTTCTTTGCCGGATGAACCTGCCTGCTCCGGATTATCCGGTTTTACAGGCGTTAACTGGTCAATGATCTTTTCCACCAGTTGTGTCTTAAGATAGATATCATAGCTGAGCAGTGCAACAAACGTAAAGTCCTGAAGATAACTCTTTTCCTCCATGGAAGTATCCGGATGTTGTTCGGTCAGCTTCTTATATACGATCTCATAAGAAGCAAAGATGCCCTGTTTATCCAGCTGGTACTGATCTCTGGCTAATTCTACCACAGTATTATAGATACTGGTCAGATTCACGGTATCCGTACCGGAGGCATCAAAATAACTTTCGATCATCGGATTCAACAGCTTCTGAATATCACCGATTGAAAGAAAGTTTTTCAGATAATAGGTGTAGATCAGAAGAATGATATGCTCCTTGGAATACTTCTTCTTTTCCGGTGGCGGGAGCAGGTGATTCTTGGTATAGTTATTGATCATGGTCTTGGTCAGGATCTTATCCTCCGGGAACCGCTTGTTATTGCTCAGATGCTTATCCATAAAGGTCGTAACCTGATCCATATACAGCTCGATTGCGGGAATATCTGCGGGTTCGATATAATCCATCTGAATCGCATCCCGGATTTCTTTTTTTATTTCGTCAAAGGTCGTTCCCTTCATGTTCTCCACTCTTTTCGTTCTTACATAATAACTGTATTATATAGTATTTAAAACCATAAGTAAAGGAAATTCTATCCTCATCTCCGGAGCTGTCCATAGATCTCCTGAACGACATCCGATTTGTTCATGGTATATAAATGAATCCCGTCCACCTGTTCTGCAATAAGAGCCTGAATCTGTTCATTGGCATATTCGATTCCCGCCTTTCGCATATCTTCCGGATGATCTCCGTACTTCGCCAGCAGATTACTTAATTTTGCCGGGACGGAAGAACCGGAAAGCTGTACGCTGGTACCGATCTGTTTCGCAGAGGTGATCGGCATGATCCCTGCAGAGATCGGAGTCTGAATCCCATGCGCTCTGGCCTGTTCCCGAAATCGCAGAAACTTCGGATTATCAAAAAACATCTGTGTAATAAAGAAATTCACGCCGGCATCCGCCTTTAATTTCAAAAAGTGCAGGTCTTCCTCCAGGCTGGCTGACTGGGGATGCTGTTCCGGATAGCAGGCGGCAGCGATGCAGATATCAGTGTCCGCAGCATCGCGGATGATCGGGATAATGTCACTGGCATGCTTGAAGCGACGGTTTGCAAAGTCCTCGTCACTCATATCCCTGGGCTGATCGCCCCGGAGGGCCAGTACATTGTGAACTCCCTTTGCATTCAGTTCCTTCACAATACTTCGCAAAAACGGTTCATCCATGGCAACAGAGGTTAAATGTGCCAGAGCCTCCGTTTCGCAGATATTCTGAATATAAGCGGCAATGGTTGCGGTCTTTTTGCTGGTTCCGCCGCCGGCACCATAGGTAACACTGATGAAGTCCGGATGACATGCCTGAATCTCATCCAGTGTCTTAAATATGCCGTAGATATCATCGTTTCGTTTGGGAGGGAAGACCTCACAGGAAAAGACGGTTTTATCGGTTTGAAAAATATTGTTGATCATAAGGTTCTCCTTTTATAGATGTGTATTGGTTCCGGTGCGCCCGGGATGGATGCCGGCCTGCATTATAAAAGACACAGTCTTACGCTGTGCCTTTTATACTCGGATATCAATATTCTGTCCCAGATCCGGTGAAACGGAAGCTTCCATCATTTTTGTAAGTGCCTCGCCTGTGACTTCGGCTGTATCCAATGCCTTTGACATCATGGCAATTCCCCAGTTCGTATTCACTTTATCCATGGACATGGCGATTGATAATGCTGGGATATCCATATATCCACCTCCTATTGATTTCCTTTTTATTATAGCAAACCAGAAAAAAATTGCAACGGGTATTTTCAAATTCCGACAAAGATGGGTTGACTTCCGGATAAAGGCTTGCTATAATCTATTCAATGATTTGTAATAACTTTGTAACATTTGGCGTTCGTTTTAGGAGGAATTCATAATGATACGCAAAACGATAAGGAATACGGCAGTATTTGCTGCCGGTATTGCAATGATCCTGAGTCTGAATGGTATGGATATACAGGCGGCAGAGGCTTACAGAGATACTGCAGTTGCCGGAATTGATGCGGCAATCGACGAATATATACTGAATGCCCCGCAGGAGCCTTCCGTACCGGAGGAAACGGAGGCGACTGAGGCGGAACCTTCGGAAGCTCTGGTACAAGCAGAGGCAGTGACGGAGGCACCGGTACCGGAATCTACAGCACGGTATCCGCAGTTTGAGAATCGATTGATGGCAAATGTAACGGATTATATGAATATCCGTTCAGAGGCGGATGAGAATTCCGAAGCTGTAGGAAAGCTTCCACATGGAGCAGTCGCGGATGTACTGGAGCAGGGAGAAGCCTGGACAAAGATTGAATCCGGTTCGGTCGTTGGCTATGTCAAGAATGAATATGTTGTATTCGGTGATGATGCCGGTGATTATGCAGCAGCAAACTGTGATAAGATCGCAACGGTTACGACCACCACATTAAAGGTGCGGGAGGAAGCGAATACTGACAGCACCTGTCTTACTCTGATACCGGAGGGCGAGACCTATGAAGTGTTGGAAGAACAGGAAGGATGGACAAAGCTGCTGATCGCAGATGAGTTTTCCGGTTATGTGTCCAATGAGTTTATCCGGATCGAGTTTGATCTGGGAAAAGCAATTTCAAAGGAAGAGGAAGAGGCAGAACAGGCCAGGCAGGCGCAGGCGGCGCAGGCAGCACAGAGTTCTGCGAACGCGAACACTCAGCAGGCTCCGCAGCAGACAGTACCAGAGGATGGCGTGGTAAGCGGCACCCGTCAGGATGTAGTGAATTATGCGTTACAGTTCGTAGGGAATCCATATGTATATGGAGGAACCAGCCTGACAAACGGGACAGACTGTTCCGGTTTTACCATGAGCGTGTTTGCACATTTTGGTTATACGTTAAATCGTACCTCCAGAGGTCAGATCAATAACGGAACGAATATCGGCATATACGAGGTGCAGCCGGGCGACCTGTTATTCTATAACAATGGCGGTACGACAATAGGACATGTTGCAATCTATATCGGTAATGGCCAGATTGTACATGCCAGCACACCGAAGACGGGTATTATCGTATCTAATGCATATTACCAGACACCGTGTGGAGCAACAAGAATCCTGCCATAGGACAAGCAGTTTTCGAATAAATCGATTACATAAAAGAATGAGGCATTGACATAAAAATAAAGGACCCCTGTGATGGCGGTCCTTTTTTGGTGTTTTAAATTGTAAAAACGTAAGATTATAAAATTTAGATTTTTCTTTCTGATATTAGAGAAAATTGGGGATTTTATAAAGTACAGAATAGAAAAAGAAACAGATCCTGCAATAGATTCTAAGACTTTGCCAACCATGCAAAGCAAAAGCTGCCGGAAAGGAGGAACAAGTAAGCGTTAAGGTGAATGGATGAAATATTGTACAGGATGGTATATAAGATTACAAGAGGAAACAGCAAGATACGATTTGATGAAGGATGGAAAGGACAAAGGATATGATAAGAAAAAAATGGCGTGGAATTGTAATCGGATGCATGATGCTGGGAGCCGGCATCTCGATAGCGGTATCCCCTTGCTACGGGGAAGAAGAGGAAGGCATTGAATATGAATACGATGAACTGAACCGGGTGGTGCAGGCGGTTTATCCCGATGGTACTACGGTAGAGTACCACTATGACGAAAATGGAAATCTGCTGGAAACAACGGTGATCCCACCGGAGGATGCATCTGCCTCTGATCCAAATGGAGGGAGCACCTCGGACAGCGGTAATGCAGGAGGTGACAGCCAGACCGGTAGCGATGCGAATGGGAGTACCAGTACATCTGACAGACAGGGCGAGCATACCGGAAATGCGGCAACGGGCGGTAAAGGGAACCAGGAAGGGAAGACAGAAGTGCCGGAAGATACGGATAAGCAAGGCAATGGTACCGGCACCCCGAACGACGGAGCTGAAACGACAGGTTCAGATACCGGGGAATCCGCGGAAGCCGGCAATGATGAAGAAGCGACTGATGCACAGAAAGAGCAGGAAACAGAGGCAAAGCGTGGAACCGGCTATCTCTGGTGGCTGCTTGGCGTGCTTGCAGCGGCAGTCGCAGGTGGAATCGTATGGATAACAGGAAGGAGGAAGCGTCATGAGGAAGAGGAATAGAAAACAGACAGGGAGGCGGTGCCTGGCACTGTTGTTATCTATATTAATTCTGTTTCAGAGTGTGGATCTGTCCGGCATTTCCGGCCTGATACCGGTATACGGGGCAGAAGCCGGGAATACGGAGGAGGAGACGACGCAGAACTCTGACGCAACAGAGGAAGTACAGCCGACGCAGACCTCCGGCACAGTAGAAGAGGGAGAGATAACACAGGTTTCCGATGGGGCAGAAGAGGAAGCGCCACATCAATGGAGCACGGAGGACAAACCGCTTTCCTGTGAAGGGGGAGTTTATGAGGGGGATTTAAGAATCTCCGATCCATCCTATCTTACGGAGGATCTGATCGTGGAAGGAAGTCTGTCTCTTTATCAGGATCTGTATCTGAACGGGCATACACTGACCGTACGCGGAAAGATGGAGCATTATCATGGAACGCTTGAGCTTGCAGGCAATATGGAGGTGGAGCAGGGATTTACCAGCTATGGCGGCACGATCTGTTTTGAAGAGGGCAGCCTGTTATGCAATGACTACCTTTATATGAAAAGCGGTCAGCCGGGTATCCGGATGAAGCATGAAAATGATCATCTTGCTGTGGCAGGAAGCATATATATCAATTCCGGTATTGACTGCCACCTGGAGCTGCAGAAGGGAAGCTTAGAGCTGAAGGGTGACTATCTGGAAATGCAGAGCAGCCAGAGTGGTGAGGGGAATTTTCAGGGCAGTGGAATTCAGGCAGGAGAAGAATTCCGGATGGTGCTGACTGGCGAGGGCAGCCAGATGCTGGATATTGAATCGGAGGATAGCTGCATTCCGAATATAGAGATGCAGGGGGATGCGCCAAGACGACTGTATCTGGCAAAGCGGAATACGATTGTGAATTATAATGAGGAGCTTTGCGAGATCTATGAAGGTGTGTATCGTCTGACGCAGGAGCATTATGATTTTGAACGAAGGCAGTATACGCGAAGCGGTAACTACTATTACGATATTGTATATTTAGAAAGCGGCGCGTTTGAAAGCCATAGCTACTATATGAATGTATACGGGGATTTCTATCAGAATGGCACTGTCACAATAAAGGATTATCTGTGGCGTGTATATGGAAACTACGGGGTACAGTCTCTGATGAAAGAAAACGACGAGATTGTCACTGCACCTTCTGAAGGCAGCCTGCGTATTGCATCCGGTAATTATTTAAATGTATATGGTGATCTTACCATGGAATCCCTGCAGGATCAGACCGGAATGCTGGAACGGGGAGGATTAAATCTATACGGAAGTCTGTACCAGCGTGGAGAAGGGATTTCCAACTTTGTGCCGGAGGAAGGATTTCGGATTGAATTCTTTGAGAATAAGGATGGAAAGGCCAACTGTGTTGATTTTCAGGATACGGAGCATAACTGGCTGCCCGAGCTTCGGGGACAGAATATTGAATTGCAGTCCGAGGTGCGATTAAAGGGGAACTGCTATGCCACGATGACCGGTGTGGCACAGGTATCCGGTGAGGATCTTCTGAATCTTACCATACCGTCTGCAACGCTCCATGTTAAGGGTGATGTTCAGCTGCAGCGTGACTTCATGATGGGAAATACAAATCTGATCATGGATGGTGCAGTGGACTTGAATGGGCATCGTATGATCTGCGGATCGTTGACCTTTCCGGACAACTGCGATGGATATCTGATCATGGAGCATCCGGATTCCCAGTTGGAGGTATATGGAGACTTCTATACCGGAAGTCTGCATGCCTGTGATTCTATGAATCAGGGAACGATATCGGTCTATGGAAATCTGACGCAGAAGAACAATGGTACTCCGGATAATCTGGTGACCGGAGAAGGTCTGCAGCTTTATTTCAAGGGAAACAACGGTATCCAGTGGATATCCTTTGACAGTCCGGAATCGCAGCTCTATAACGTGGAGATCCGAAACGGATTGAATGGACATGTCCGCTTTTCAACGGATGTGAACATTGTGAATCTGACAGATGCCAGCCATACCTTATTGCAGCCTGCCGAAGGAACGGTTGGTTATACGCTGACGGAGGATACTGTAATTGACGGGAATCTGTGGCTGATCGACGGATGTCTGGATCTGAACGGTCATAACCTTACCGTAAAGGGGAATCTCTATGCCGAGGCAGGAACGATCGCAGTCCAGAACGGGTATCTGACAGTAGAAGGGGATATGCGGATACAGGGCTATCGGGAAGTAAATGGAACGGAATACTTTTCTACGGGTTCCGGTGTGTTCACCATGGGAGAGCAGGGATGTATTACGATCGGCGGCAGCCTCTATGAACAGTACAGTAATAATCTGCTGCGTTCAATCCCGGCCGGCCGGGTGGAATTAGCGGGCGATCTGTACTCTTATTCCGACAGCTTTTCCCTGGGTGTCAACTGTGCGTTAATATTAAATGGCAGTGAGGAGCAGCAGATCAACTCACAGAAGGGAACGCTGGGAATAGGAATTCTGGATATTCAGAACCGTAAGAGAGTTCAGTTCAACGGGGCGGTACAGGTAAATACCACCCTGTCTGATTCCGGCTGCCCAAAGGAGGGGGTACTTCAGGTCAGAGAGCTGAGTGTACTGCCTGCAGAATATAATGGAGATATTCTGGTGCCATATAATTCTAATCTGAGCGATGGAAAGCTGTCACAGGATACTGTGGTACATGGCACGATAAAGCTGGAGAATCATTCCGACCTGAACGGCTTTACGCTGAAAGCGGATCTGGTGGAGGTAAATAAGTACCTGACGATCGCCGGAGGCAGTCTGATCTGTGACACGCTGCATATGAATGCGGCTATTTATATGTATCGTGAAGCAGATACGGTGGATGTCCGGGATATGTATGTGAATCTGACTTCGAGGGACACCGGAATGAAGGATGGAACCCTGTATATTCGCGGCAGCTTTGTAGAAGAGACACCGAATATGAACATATTCCATCCGACTGAAAATCATAAGACCGTTCTCTGCCTGGCAGATGATCATAATGGAACACCAGTGATCCGTTTCCATATTCCTGACAGCCGTTTTCATATCCTGCAGCTGGAACAGCAGTTGTCAGAATATGACTGCAGCCGGACGCCTTATACGATCGCGGATACGACCCTTGGCGCATACGGGGATACAGAGCCTCCGACAGAGCCGGTGAATGTAAATGCGTCTGATGTCACCTATTCAGCTATTACCTTAAGCTGGGATGCTGCATCGGATAATGATCAGATATTAAAATATAATATCTTCCAGGATGGAGAACTGGTTGGCAGTACGGGACAGAGCAGTTATCGGATCTATGACCTGGTACAGAATCAGACCTGTGTCTTTCAGGTACAGGCAGTAGATCTCAGCGGTAACCAGTCTGTACCGGCAGAGCTTGTAGTGACAACAAAAGAAGACACGACCCCGCCGGGGAAGGTGACGGAATTCCGGTATTCTGCAGATCTGTCAGCCACAAGGATACCGTTATCATGGAAGCAATCCACGGATGACGGGAAGCTGGTACATTATAATCTGTATCGGGATGGCGTATTGCTTCAGGAGGTAACGGATACATCCTATATTGATACAAGCGTGGTGGAAGGAACACGCTATACTTATTCTATCGAGGCAGAGGATTGGGCTGGAAATGTATCCGCTCTGACAACCCTTGAGGTGGCAGCCGTGGATCCTCCATCCAAGGTGACGGTACGGGCATCCTCCCGGCAGGGAGCCATTACGCTGAACTGGAGCGGTGATGACCGTAATGTCCAGAAATATGCAGTTGAATTCTATCAGGGGAGTAAGCGCCTTTTTACCGACTGGGTATTTACCAATGCAGACCATGCATATAGCTATACCTATGTCATTGGCGGCAGCAGCGATAATTATATATGTAAGGTAATACCGCAATCCAGATACGGGCAGTCCGGCCCGGTTACCAGTCTCACAGTCCGGAAGCAGGCTGATCTGGAACCGCCGGTGATCGAATCGGTTCTTAGTTCCAGGGATCTTGCTGTTATGAACGACAGTAACCGTATTAAGGTGACTGCCAGGGATAATTGCGGGATTCAGGATATTCAGCTTGCCTATGCAGAAGAGGGAAGTGATACCTGGACAGAGCTTTCCGGCAGATTGACAACGGAAGGGTATGAGGATAAAAAGTGGTATAAGGAGGTCATCTGGAATCCGGAAGGGCTGAGGGGCTACTATACCCTTCAGATTACGGTTACCGATACCAATCAGAACAAGACCGTAGACACGAGAACAGTGGCGGTAAATTGTACAGGTGTCGGTCCTGCCGTCATTACAGAGACTGTACCCGGATATTCCGATATTCAGGTGACATGGCAGTGTGAGGAGGCAGATCAGGTTAAGTATTATCAGGTTGAGCTTCTGACGGACGGGAGTGTATGGAAATCCAGGACTACAAAGAATACCAGTTATTTGATGACGGAACTGTATCCGGATCGTGATTATACCGTTCGGGTCGTACCATACGGTCAGGATGGAATACGGGGTCATGCTTCAGAGGCTGTACCGGTACATACCCTGCCGGATACGGAGCGTCCGCGCATAACCAGCCTCACGCCATCCGGTTATTATGCCGGAAATGAGATCCGTCTTACGGTAGCGGCACGGGATGATGTTGCACCGGAACGATGTGAGATATACAGCTCCAGAGATGGCATGGAATGGAAGGAGCTGGATACGAAAACCGTAAGCGGCATTACTGTAACCAAGAAGTATTCCTATGATGTCAGAACCGCAGATCTGGAGGAAGGAAGCTATTATATCAAGGCCATTGTCTATGACTATTGCGGAAATGCCAGTGAGGAAGTGATACAGGAATTCGAGATCGATCATACGCCGCCGCTGGCACCGGTCGGTCTGACCGGCGCTCTCGTCAATGGAAAGACCGTGATTAGCTGGGAAGCTGCCGATGAGGAGCATGTTGCCTGCTATGTAGTATTCCGGAAAAGGGAAGGAATTGATTATGATTCAAACATGGGCCAGGTGTCCGGTACGACTTATTCAGATGGGAAGATTGAGCCGGAATACCTGTATCAATACTATATAAAAACGGTAGATCTGGCTGGAAACTATTCCGGGCCATCCGAATTATATACGATATCCACGCATGAGGATACGGAGCCACCGACAGCACCGGCGAATCTGCGCTGCAACGGAAGAACCGGCAGCAGCGTACAACTGGCATGGAATCTGTCTACGGATAACATCCGGCTGGCAGAATACCGGATCTATCGGGATGGTAAGCAGGTTGCTGTCACGAATCAGTCAAATTATCATGATAAGGAGCTTGCCGCCGGACAATTCTATACCTATACGGTTACGGCTGTGGACTGGAAGGGAAATGAATCTCAGGTGAGTAATGAGATTACCACCAGCACGATCCTTCCGGTCATCCAGAATATCAGACCGGAAGAGTATGCAACACTTGGAACGGAAACTGCACAGATTTCGTATATGTATCCATGGTATACGCTGCATGGTACTTATCAGGAAATCGTAGAGTACTCCAATGATGGCATGACCTGGGTGAAGATAAAAAGCAGTCCGGGTAATAATTCAGGCCTGCCAAGTGTCGCTATCTGGGATCTGAGTGATCTGACAGATGGTGCCTATCTGGTACGGATCCGTGTGATCGATCCGGAGCAGAATGAAGCATCCGTGACCCGTACCTATTATATTGACCGGGAGCCGGCGGCTCCGGTACGGGAGCTGCATGTTACCGAGGAACAGCAGGCTGTATATCTGTACTGGGATAAGTCCATCAGTGCGGATCTGGCCGGATATGAGTTATACCGGAGAGCCGATGGTGAAGATACCTGGACGCTGATCGCAGATCTGGAAAAGAATATCACCACCTATACAGACCGGACGGTAACAGAGGAGTTTCGCTATCAGTACGGTATTCTTGCCTATGACTCCTATCATCAGAGCGGTGAACAGACAGAAAGTGAATGGATCCGGGTCTCTCAGGATGAAATGGCACCTGAGGTTGTTTCTCTGCTGCCACAGGATCAGGTATTGTCCGGTACGGCAGTTCTGACTGCGGAGGCGAAGGACAACCGGAGCGTCTATCAGATCTGGGGAGAATACTATGAGGCGAAAACGGGAGGCTGGGTTCATATCGATACCGTAGAGGCAGAGGAAGGAACCGGGGTTTTAACGTGGAATACCATAGGTCTGCACGGCCGTTATAAGGTTCGCATCCTTGCAAATGACCATGCAGGTAATACAACCGGACAGCCATACGAGCAGTATTTTGATGTGGATAATCGAGGGATTGCTAAAATTCAGAATCTGCAGGGAAGTGCGGCCATGAATTCCATTGTTCTGACCTGGGATGAAGTCACAGAGGATGATTTCAGCCATTTTGTCATTGAGCAGTTGGTTGGAGAGAACTATGTGCAGATCGGTACCAGTGAGGTCGTACTGGGATATCAGATCGATCATCTGGATCCAGAAACCACATATACCTTCCGGGTCGTTGGCTATGACCTTGCCGGAAACCGGGGAGAGGCTTCGGATCCGGTGTCGGTAATGACCGGAAAGGATACGCTGGCACCGACAGTAAGCGGAATCTATACGACAGATCATGGCGTCCGTTATCATGACCAGATGCCCCTGTGTATCACAGCATCCGATAACATCGGACTGCAGACGGTAAGACTGGAATACTCTGTGGATGGGATTGCATGGAAGCAGATAAAGGATTTTGATGGAAACGGGGACCGGGAGCTGTCCCGGACCTGCAGCTTCGCATTGACGGATATTCCGGAGGGAATCCTGTATATCAGAGGATTGGCAGAGGATATCAGTGGAAATCAGAATGCAGAGGATCAATTTGTGGCTGAATTCCTGGTGGATCATACACCACCGGAGCAGGTCAGCGGTGTCCGGTGGAAGGAGGAGAATGGTATTCCGGTTCTGACATGGAATCCGACTGCAGATTCTGATGTTGCCAGGTACCAGATCCAGATCCAGGATACGAACGGAACGATAACAGAGGAGAAATGTACTTCCCTGTATTTTGAACACCGGAAGGCAGTATCCGGAGAGGTTTACACTTATCGGGTATGTGCCGTTGACCGTGCGGGAAATACGGGTGCATTCTCGACCGCGATCACGGGAATCCGTTCCGACGATGATCAGTTACCGCAGATTCACAGCCTGTCTCCGTCTGGAAACAAACCGATCTGCGGAACGGTAACGCTGTCTGCCATGGCAGAGGATAATACAGCGATCCGGGAGGTCAGCTTCTACTATCTGGAAGCAGCATCCGGGGATACACAGTATCATCTGATCGAAACCGTGGATGCGAAAAAAGAAAATGGCGTGGTGACCTGCAAATGGGATACGACAGCCTGTACGGATGGAAACTACCGGATCCGGGTACAGGCAACGGATCTGGCAGGCAATCAGAGCCAGTGGTTTACTGCGGATTACCGCATTGATAATACACCGCCGGAGCGCGGGGTATTACTTGGCATGCCCGGAAATTACTGTTGTAACCTGGACTGGTCCACACCGGAGATCGTATCGGAACCGCTTACCTATGCGTTATATCGCCGGACAGCAGAACAGACAGAGTTTCAGAGGATTTATGAAGGAAGCGACAGGAGTTATACCGACCGGGATGTTACACCGGAACAGATCTATGGATATAAGCTGCGGACGATAGATGTCGCTGGAAACTATACGGATACCTATGTAAGCTATGTCAGACCAAATGATATTGATGATATTGCACCGAATGCATTTATAACTGCTGATTCTGTTACCGTGGAGGGCTATGAGATCGTGCTGGATGGCATCCAGTCTTCTGATAACCGGGGAATCCGCAGCTTCCACTGGGATTTTGGTGACGGGACGGAAGGAACCGGAGCCAAGGTAAAGCATATTTACGAGAAGAAGGGAAGCTATACCGTCACCCTGACAGTCACAGACCGGAGCGGTAATACCGGTCAGGATACGGCTGTCGTTAAGGTGCTTCAGAATGGTACCACCGGCTCCCTGATGATAACTGTAGTGGATACCAATGGAAATCTGTTGCCGAATACCTGTGTCTACGCACATACCAGTGATGAGGAAAATGATTCCTTCATCACCGACGAATACGGGCAATGCCGGATTCTGGCAGAGCCGGGAACCTACAAGATCGCACTGTTCAAAAACGGATATGTGGCATTGGAGGAAGAGGTGACGATTCATCTGTTTGAGGAAAAGGCACAGACCTTTGTTCTGGCAAAAGGGGATTCGGTATCCGGCGAACTGACCGTGCGGGAACTGACCTTTGATGAGATCGTGGCTGCCGGTATTGATATTTCTGCACCGGAAAATCAGCATATATTTGCAGTGGAAACGGTTATGATCTTCGAGGAACGGGAACGGGTCTGTGTGGATATCTACAATGGCGATGGTATCTGTGTATCCGGAGGCAGCAGCGGAGGCGGTGGAGGCAGCGGAGGCGGATCTGCCAGCAAGCCTATAGTCATTCAACCGCCTCGGGAGAATAAGGATCCGGAAGAGGAAGAGGAAGGCGAGGAAGTGGAGGAAGTACTGCCGTCTGTGATCCAGCTACATGTGAGCCAGCAGATTTCCTGGCTGAAGGAAATGTATGAGGCAAAGCTGGTCATATATAATAATGCCGGCAGCAGCAGTCTGACCTTTGAGGATAACATGGTTGAATTGCAGCTGCCAAAGGGGATCAGTCTGGCGAAAACATCCACGCCTCAGTTCTTAAGCCAGAGCATGGAAACCGTCCGGGGCGGACAGAATCAGCAGGCGATCTGGTATCTGAAGGGAGATACCCCTGGAAAGTACAGGCTTCATGCCACCTTTGACGGTACCTTTATGCCATTTAACCAGCCGGTCTCTGCGGAATTTGAATCCAATGATTTCGTGGTAGAGGGAGGAAAAGGGCTTGTGCTGACGATTTCTCCGGAAATGACCGGAGAGCTCGGGGAAATGTATTATATCTATTATACCCTGGCAAATGAAGGCAGCTCCGAATTCTATAATATAAAAACAACCTTTGGCGGCTCCGGATCCAGAAGGTATTACCGGGTGGAGCCGGGTACCAATGCAGCATTGCCGTTAATGTCGGATGGTGATTATATATCGGTTCCGTGTCTGGCTCCCGGCGAGAGTATCAGCGGTTGTTTTAAAACCGGGCTTCCGGTAAGGCCGCATGGAGATGCGTATCAGTATTATCTGGAGCTGGTTGGTATACAGACAAACATCCTGCAGGGAAAGAACCTTGGAGTAGAGGTAAGGGTAAGTCCTGTTGCGTCTCATATTAATATTCCGAAGGTGATCTATCGGGAGATCGACCCGGAACAGCTGGCAGCAGATCCGGTGGATACCTGGAGCGGCGCTTATCTGGAGCAGCGGGAAATCTGTTCTACGGGTGAGGATGCATCCTTTCACCTGACGATGCAGTATAACTCCAGACATACGGAGGAATGCGGCGAGTTTGGTTACGGATGGGTTCACAACTATGAATCCAGGATCGTGGATATGCAGGATGGCACGCTGCGTTATTATACAGCGCCGAATGCTTATTATACATTTATGACGGATCATCTGGAGGAACAGGAGCCATGGAGCGTTGATGAGGAGGGCTATTATGTATTAGATCCATCGAAGCTTAAGCCGGAGCAGACCTATACCTGTTATTCTGATTCGGATTTAGAACTGGAACGGACGGCAGACTACACGTATATTTTGAAGGATGCCCTGGGTACGACCTATACCTTCTCCCGGGAAGGCGATATGACCGGTCTGACCAATATAGAAGGCAGAAGCATCCGCATTCAGCGGGAGGCAGGGCAGGTAGTGATCACGGATGAAGCCAGTGGCAGAAGCATTACCTGCAATCTGAATGAGAATGGTCTGGTAGCATCTGTCCTTGACAGTGCAGGAGGCTGTTCCCGTTTCTATTACGATGATGGCAACCGGCTGCGTGTTTACGAAAATGCGCTTGGTGAGCGGATCTATTATACCTATGATGACAACAGCCGGATCCTGAGCGCTTCCTATCAAAACGGTACTGCCTACATGACCAATACATATGATGCAGAGGGAAGGGTACTGACCCAGGACGATGGACTGGCAGAAACACCCCTTACCTTCTTCGAGTATGCGGAAAATGAGGAAACCGGACATACCACCACCCGTGTAACGAACCGGCTGGGCGGTACTGCGATCACTGAGTATGATGCATATGGAAATAAATTAAAGGAGACCAATGAGGCCGGACAGAGTGTGATCCATACCTATGATGAGGATGGAAATGAGCTTACCATTAAGGATGCCAACGGGAATATGAAGCAGTGTACCTATGATGACCGGAATCATCTTACCAGTGTAGCAGAAGCCTATGGAACTGTGACCAGAATGGAGTATAACGGGGATGGTCAGATGGTATCCTCCAGCAACAGCAACGGAGAACAGATCCGGATCACCTATAATGACCGGAGACAGATTACGTCTACGACAGACCAGAACGGAAACCGGACCACCTATACCTATGATGGAAGTGGTCATGTATTGACAGAGAGCAACAAAGCAGGAACCATCACCTATGAATACAGCAATGGAGATGCGGTCAGGAGTACGGACCGCAGAGGAACTGTAACCACCAGCCAGTATGACGCGGCCGGACGACTGTTATCTGTCCGGGATGACTATGGTGTACTGCAATCCTGTACCTATGATGCATTGGGGCGGGTGACCAGTAAGACAAATGCATCCGGCGGTGTTACCGGTTATACGTATGATATCTTTGGGAATGTAAAGACCATTACCGATCCAGATGGCGGTGTGACCCGATATGAATATAATTCGATCGGTCAGCTTACCCGGATCAACAATCCGGACGGCAGTGTGCTAAATTATACCATAAACAGCGAAGGCTGGATCACTGCCATGACCGACAGCCTGGGACGGACGAAACGATATGAATATGATGCAGTAGGAAATGTAACTGCAGAAATGGATGCGGAAGGAAATCGCACGGAATACACCTATGATGGAGGGGGAAACGTACTCTCCCGGATCGATCCGCAGGGAGCGGTTACCACATACAGCTATTATCCGAACGGGAAGCTGGCTAAGCAGACAGATGAAAAAGGGACAGAAACCATCTATACCTATGATCCGAGCTGGCGTACCAGCAGTATTACCTCTGACAGCGGAGCCGCAGTCAGCTATGAATATGACCCGAGAGGAAACCTGACAGCGGAGATTGACGCTCTTGGCAGCCGGACCGAATATACCTATGATGAGCAGGGAAATGTACTGTCAGTCAAGGATCCGATGGGTGCAGTGACCCGATATGAATATGACGGAAACAATAATGTAATCCGGCAGACGGACGCCCTTGGAAATCAGACTGCCTACACCTACGATGGCAGGAACCGTCTGACCCGGGTCACCCGTGCAGACGGCAGTACCATCACCCTGGAATACGACGCCGGCAACAACATCATAACGGCCACAGACCCTGCCGGCAATACCACCGGCTACGAATACGACAGCCAGAACCGCTGTACCCGTATCGTGGACGGTTATGGAACGACTATTGAAGCAACCACCTATAACTATGCAGGAAAGCCGGTTACCGTGGCAGACGCCCTGGGCAACATCACCTATACCAGCTATGACACCGAAGGACAGGCCACCAGCATGACCCAGACCAGCGGAGAAGAAGAACAGGCAGCGTCCTACACCTATGATCAGCTGGGCAGAATCACCCGCACGATCGACAGCATGGGGAATCCGGTCGGCATCACCTATGATGCCCTGGGCAACATCACCGGCGTCACCGATGCGAAAGGAGGCACCACCACCTACGAATACGACACCTCCGGCAACCTCACTGCAG
>CAJULG010000011.1 GCA_910587045.1 uncultured Lachnospiraceae bacterium
CGCCGAAGGAGCACGCCCCCGCGGGGGTCGTGGTGGTCGTCGCGCCCATGGGGGTCAGGCCGCTGCCCTGAATGCCCGTGTTCATGTACGCCTCGTTGTCGTAGCAGACATAGACCAGGTCATGTCCACGCTCCATGGCGCCGGACAGGGATTGAAAGCCAATGTCATAGGTGCCGCCGTCGCCGCCGAAAGTAATGAATTTATAGGTGGTATCTAATTTTCCGCGCTTTCTTAGCGCATTGTATGCGGTCTCAACACCGGACAGGGTAGCACCGGCATTTTCAAACGCATTGTGAATGTAGCTGTCCTCATAGGAGGTATAGGGATACATAAAGCTGGATACCTCCAGACAGCCGGTCGCATTGCCGATCACAGCCTTGTCACCTTCGTGTAATGCACGCAGGACTGCACGCACTGCGATGGTTCCGCCGCAGCCGGCGCACATTCTGTGTCCGGGAGCAAGACGTTCGGGTTTATTCATTTCTTCTTTAAAATTATATTTGATTGCCATATTCCGTTCCTCCCTATTTTCTCAGACCAATGTAATCATACTGATCCGTAACCTGTCCGGTCTCAGCTATGGTCTCCAGACGGGAATAGATATCCTCAAAGTCTTCCACACGAATATCCCTGCCGCCCAGTCCGTAGATATAATTAACAGCAAGGGCTGTAGAGTGTGCATTGTAAAGCGCCTGAGATACTTCAGCTCCTAAAGGCCCGCCATTACCGCTGAAGCTGTCGCATCGATCCATGATAGCAATAGACTTGCAGTGGGACAGTGCTGCGGCAATCTCTTCGGCAGGGAATGGCCGGAAGACTCTTAGTTTTAACAGACCGACCTTTTTGCCCTCTGCCCGGAGTGCATCTATGGCATCCTTACAGGTGCCGGCAGCAGAGCCGATGATCAGGATAGCATAATCTGCATCTGCTAACTGGTATTCTTCAAAGAAGCCGTATCTTCGTCCGGAGATGGCTTCAAATTCCTTTGCAATATCTAAGATCACTTGTCTTGCATTGTTCATGGCAGTCCGCTGTCCCATTTTGGTCTCCATATAATAATTGGAAACTGCATATGGGCCTACTGCGATCGGCTGCTCCGGATTGAGCAGATAATTCTCCGGCTCGTATTCTCCGACGAAGCTTCTAACAACGGAATCTTCTAACAGTTCGATATTCTCTACCGCATGGCTGGTAATAAAACCGTCCTGACAGATCATGATCGGGAGCCGGACATCCTTGTGTTCGGAAATCCGGAATGCCTGAAGCATGTTGTCGTAGGCCTCCTGATTATTTTCTGCGTAGATCTGCAGCCAGCCGCTGTCCCGGGCGCCCATGCTGTCAGAGTGGTCGCAGTTGATATTGATCGGGCCGGACAGGGCGCGGTTGACCAGGGCCAGCGCAAGCGGCAGACGATTGGAGGCGGCAACATACAGTTCCTCCCACATCAAAGCCATTCCACAGGACGAGGTGGCAGTTAAGGCTCTGGCGCCGGCAGCAGAAGCGCCGACCGTCGCACTCATGGAGCTGTGTTCGCTTTCTACCGGAATGAATTCCGTGTCCATCTTTCCGTTGGCAATATAATTTGCCACATATTGTGGAATCTCCGTGGATGGAGTGATTGGAAATGCAGGCATGACATCCGGATTGATCTGTCTGATCGCGAAAGCGACTGCCTCATTTCCGGATAAACGTTCGCGTATTGACATCTTACTGGCCCTCCTTCATGGTAATGGAATCAAATGGACATACCTTGGCGCAGATACCGCAACCCTTGCAGTGGTCATAGTCAAAGTCCTGCCGCTCACAGTGTTCCACTGGAATGGAACTGTCCGGACAGACCGGTACGCAGAGCAGACACTGCTTACATTTTTCAGCGACCCAGACCGGAGTCTGCGTTCTCCATTCACCGGTCTTGAATTCTCTGGAGGTTCCGGCAGCATAGATCTGATTTCCCGGGGTGATATCCTGCCATTTGCTTTTTTCCGTGATTTTTGAAATATCTGTTGCAGACATGTTACTGCACCTCCTTAAAGGTCATTTTCAATGCTTCCATGTTCCCGTGGATCACTTCCGGCTTCTTTGCAAATTTATGCTGGAAGGAAAGCTCCATCTCCCGCAGAAAGGCTTCCTGTTCCATTACTCTGGTAATGGCAACGACCGCTGCGAGCATCGGAGAGTTGGGATAATATTTTCCTAACGTGGCCAATGAAATCTTTTTGGCATCAAGCGTATGTACCCTGCCGTTATATCCTTTCAGATGGGGGAGGATGGCCTCCTTTGGCTGGGTCGTGTTGATGATAATGGCTCCATCTTCCCGCAGACCGTTGGTGACGTCTACGGATTCCAACAGAGTCTCATCTACGACTGCTACATATTGGGGGGTATAAATATTGGAATGTACACGGATCGGTGCATCGCTGATCCTGTTATAGGCGGTGATCGGTGCTCCCATCCGTTCCGGGCCGTATTCAGGGAAGCCCTGAACATGCATACCTGTCTTAAAAGCAACGTCCGCCAGCAGGAGGGCGGCTGTCTTTGCACCCTGTCCGCCACGTCCGTGCCATCTGATTTCCACTGTCTGACTCATGGTAATTCTCCTTTTGATAATCCTGCATTTTTGTATATAATACGACATCTTATTAATTATAGCAGAGTTTGGGGAGAAGTAAAGGGGTTCAGAAAAAGTCTGAGTTAGAAGAAAATAGAAATTTCACTTGAAAATGTGTAGAGTATCTAGTATAATTCAAGAAAGTAGAAAAATGGCAAAAATTGCCAGGATTTTTAAAAGGAGGAAGGATTATGACAGGAACAAAGAAAATCATTTGTGCAGCAACAGTTGTTGCATTGGTGGCAAGTTTGTCCACTATGGGGGTTATGGCAGCTTCGTACAGTACAAAAGCTTACGATACTACATCAGGGCAGTATTGTGCATCCATGGTAAATGACACGGGATCTGCACGGGGAATTAGCATTAATACAAGACCGACGACAACAACATCTAATGTAACTGTAGATCTTACGAGATCGGACGGTACAGTTGTGCAGTCATCCATATTCCCATGGCAGGTATCAATACATGACTGGAGACCATCCATACCAAGCGGAGAGGTAAGACGGATCTATGTAAGGCCTACAACAGCCGGGCAACGGGTAAAGGGAACCCTATACTATAATTGGAATTAAAGTAATATAAAGGGAGGAAGCATGGAAAGACTGAAGCTGTTATCAAAGATTTCATTCAAATACTGGCGTTGTCATAGCACAAGATTTCTGACCTTTGCACTTTCAGTCATACTGGGAGCAGCTGTGTTGAGTTCTGTTGCTCTTTTGATCCGCAGTGAAAAGAGTCTGGTTCTGGATGAGGGATTGGATGATCATGGAAATTATGATCTGATCCTGTATGAGATGGATCAATCCATGCTTCAGACGCTGGCGGAGATACCGGAGATTGACTGCACGGGCTGTTATTATGAAATGGGCTATGCAGGGACTCCTGGATCGGAAACGGTTTATAAGGTGGCCGCCTATGCAGATCAGCAATCGGAGGAACTGTATCATATGACCTGTATCCGAGGCGGGTATCCCCGGAATGACCACGAGATCGCAGTTGACAGTTCAACCGCTAATGCGCTGGGGATCGCGCCTTATCCGGGGGAAACAGTTGTATTATCCTTGTATGATCAGAAACAGAAAATATTGACTGAGCAGGAATTTATTGTTTCCGGAATTTTTGATGCGATGGATGAACGTGTGCAATTCGGTTATAAGCGGCATTATACTGCAGAAATGGAGGAAGTCGGGTATGAAATGCCGTTTATTATAATGAGCCCTGCAAAGAACAATATTTTTAACAGCAGAATGCTTACTGCATATATGCAGGCAGAAGATGAATATGAAGCTTATGCGACAATTAAAGAAGCAGTAGATGGGAAAGTTTTCTGGAGTGCTGCAGTATTTGGTGGAAGGAAGAATGCCTATGAATATGTTCTGGGAGCTGGAGAAGTAGTTGCATATCGGTATGGTGATCTGAATTTTCAGAATCTGCAGCAGGCGATTCGGGATGGAAATGTATTTCAGGATTTTTATTCTTCGGTATTGATTCCGGTTATTTCCAGTCTGATCCTGATTGTAATTTTACTGTCATTGTTCTCATTCCTGCGCAGTATCGTAACGGACAGGCTGGAGCAGATCGCTATCCTGCGCCTTCAGGGGCTGACAACCCTTGGAGCCGGACTGTATCTTATGGCAGATCTTCTGGTCTGGGTAGCAGTCTTTACCCTTCTCGGGTTATTGATCGGAAGCGGGCTTCACGTTCTCCTGATTTCTGCTGTGAATTCTCTGCTGCAGCTCCGGCTGCCGCTTGGCTTTGTATGCAGCGAATATGTGCAGGTGGTTACGGTGAACCCATATGGATATGCAGCAGGAGTGATGGCAGGCTGTACGATCCTGGCTGTATTGCTTTCCGTCTGGCAGATTGTACGAAAGACACCGATACTTTTGCTGCAGGAGCCGCATGGAAGGAAGCATACCGGAGCTGCACGCAGGAAAAAGCAGGAGAAGAACTGGCTGGCCTTATCGGATCGGGCCCTTATGCTGCACGATCATTCCATTTTATTCATGATGATCATTCTGATGGGAAGTGTGTTCTTTGGCTATTCCTATTTCCGGGCGCTGGCAGATATGAACAATGTTGAATGGGAGAATGTATTAGAGGCACAGGAATTGGATCAGTGGGATTATGTAGCAAAGACACCCGATAATATTGATCCCTTTGGTACAAATGCAGAGAGCCGGCATGACTGCGGTCTGGATAAGGATGCGTTTCAGGAATTACTGCAGCACAGGGATGTGCTGGATTCCTATGCCATGCTCGTCAATGCTTCTACCAGATTGACTTATATGCAGGAAACAGAGAGTGAGGCAGTCCGGGAGCTGCTTGCGGACTGCAGTATCCGACGCTTTGCACCCAGCGAGGAGGAATATGCCAATGCCTGTTATGAAGCAGAGCTGGTGATGCTTCAGAGGATGGGATATTCAAAGGAGGAGGCGGTCTATGAAGTGCCAACGGTCGGAGTTCCATGGGAGCAGTTGGAGGCGCTAGAACCCTATCGAGTTGCCGGAGAACTGAATCGGGAGAAGCTGGCAGCCGGAGAAGAGGTTGTTGTGGCGGTTACAGAGGAAAAAAAGGAAGCGGCAATAAAAGCATTTCCAGTTGGTTCGTCTCTGCCCTTAAGTGATATTCTGTTGGCAGGGGATGAGGATGCTATTAATTTTGGTACTGGTATGCAGGCATTTAAGATAGAACCGGTCTACTCAAAGGATGTTATGATGCCAGGGTTGGCGGGAGAAGAAGCAGTGGAGGTAAATCTGAAGGCATATGCCTTTGGAAGCAGGCTGGACATTGATACCAGGGTTGGGGCTATTGTGGTAATTGATGATGCAGAGACAGCCAAACGGTGCATGGTAACAAAGGGGGAGGTCTGCCCATCGTATTCGGGTAATGCAGAGGGGTATGGAGTAAATCTATTGTGTCTGGATACGGATGCTTTTACAGCCTGGGGCCTGCCGGATCAGAAGTATACGAAGGCAGGAATACGGGTGGAGAATTCTATTAATATGGAAGAACTGGATCGGGCATGGTACCAGTTGATCGCTGACAGTAATGGTATGTACTCCTATACGGCTATGAATATCAAGTCTGATATGAATGCGGGAAGAAACCGGGTCATGTGCATTTATTATGCCGTGATGGCCATGCTGATCCTGGTGACTATGTGTGCTATCGGCATGCAGTTATATTCCGGGATCCGCCGGAAGAGTATGGACATTGCATATATGCGGGCAGTAGGGCTGAGTATATCCCAGCTGGCAAGAGTCATAATCCGTCAGAATATATTTTATCCTGTTATCGGAGCGGTCTGTGCTGTGATTCCGGCTGCTGTCTGTCAATGCTTTTTCTTCTTTATTCAGAAGAATCTGGCTGGTAATTTCATGTCCATAGCAGATGAAAGACTTCCATGGTGGTTCAATATACCGTACCGGTATAATCTCTTTGCCTATCATCCGCTTCTGACGCTTCTGCTGCTGTTCCTGATCGCGGTACTGCTGATGGCAGCTGTGACCATTCCACAGCTTATCTATATCCGGAGGATGCAGGTGGTGGAGGATCTGGAGAAAGTGACATTTTAATCCGTATGGATCAGGAGAAGAAAAATATAGGGAGATATGAGAAATATGAAGGATGAGAAGGATATGAAGGAACTGGCAATTAAAACGGAGGCTCTAAGCAAGACCTATGATATGGGGAATAATCAGATAGAGGCACTCCGGAAAACGGATCTGGAGATTACCCGGGGAAGCTTTGTGTCCCTTACCGGTACCAGCGGAAGCGGGAAATCCACGCTGCTTCATCTGTTAGGCGGACTGGATGCTCCTACAACGGGAGAGGTATGGATTGAGGGACAGAGCCTGAGCAAATGTAAGGAAAAGCAACTGGCAGAAATCAGACGGGACCGGATCGGCTTCGTTTTTCAGAAGTTTCATCTGATTCAGGAGCTGAGCGTCCGGGAAAACATCATCATGCCGGTGTTGTTGGCATCAAGAAAGGTAAATGAAGCTTATATAGAAGAAATCTGCGAGGTATTAGGTCTGGCTGATCGCATGGAGCATATGCCCCATGAATTAAGCGGCGGCCAGCAGCAGCGGACTGCCATTGCAAGGGCACTGGCCAATGAAGCGGCAATTCTCTTATGTGATGAGCCTACCGGTAATCTGGATAAAAAGACAAGTGAAGAGGTGATTCACCTGCTGCATGATATTCACGAAAAATATAATAAAACAATCCTGATCGTCACACATGATCTGGAGATTGCAGAAAGCGCAGAATATATGCTCAGGATAGAGGATGGAAGAATTTTAGGCTGACAGAATATGAAGCATATCCTGTCAGCCTGCTGTGTAATGATTTAGTTAATTGTATTAACAGATCCAAGGAAGATCGGCAGTCCTGTTTCTGTATCAATAATGGCATATACAAACGGACGGTTCAGATATACGGTCGGTGTTTCCTCCGGTTCCAGCATGGCAGCTTCGTTTGTCATTTCCACTGCGGTAACTGCGGCTGCTTTGGTTCCGGCCCGGTCAACCTCAATGTGTGTTTTATGAAGAACCCGGTTGATATAGAGGAGCCCGGTATCGGTCTGGGCCATCCTGCTAAAATCAGCGGCTTCGGTAAAGGCTTCTGTCATGCCCATCCCGGAAAGCGTTTCACTTAACTCGGTATCATAATCATAAGTAAATTCCGGTATCTGTACCAGGACATCCTGATAACTCCGGTTGTCATATAATTCCAGGAAGACTTCTCCATCCATGGAAGCTATAAAATCTGCTACAGCAGTATCTTCCTCCGGTAGAAGGGCCAGGAATGCATAATCTCCGCCTTCATAATTCTTGACAAATCCGGTCACATGATCTCCGGTAATATACTGACTCTCTGTACTGTTTAGCATGGCGACTGTTTCTGCTGTCCCCTGGTGATTGGTAAAGCTTCCGTTTTCATTCACCTGATCCTTTTCGTATTTCGTTTCCCATTCTCCCTCAAAAGCCAGGGCATTAATTAAATACATGACTGCATCCTCTGGTATTTCTGATAATAGCTGATTGATCATGCCATCGGTATTCGTATCCACCCAATGATTGATATCAGAGACTGTCTTCCCGTCAAAGTCTGCCAGAAAAGCATCCGCATTATAATAGGTCTTATCAGTCTGAAGGAAGTCTGCATTTACCTGAAGCTCTGTCGGTTTATCCTTGATCCAGATGGAATTTGCAAGATGAAAGGTTACATCTTCCGTTTCTGTCAGACTGTTGTTATAGGTGTACATATATTCATTAAAATCCTGAATATCCATCCCCCCGCACAATACCTGTTCCATTTCTGCAAGGGTGGTTCCGTCCGCTCCATTGGCTGTCATACCCAGGGCGGAAAGTACGGATTCCGGAGAGATCAGGGTGTTGGATCCGGTAAGTTCACTTGCAGTATCCTGCTGAAAGAGCCGGATGGAAAAATCTGCCGCGGCAGTCCGGAAAGTTTCATCCATTGCCCGGTTTTCTACCGTTTCTGCCTGCAGGCCTTTTGTCAGCTCCGGAGCTTGTGTCTGAATGGCAGTTCCTTTACAGGCCGCAAGAGAAAGTGCGGCTGTAGTAATAAGTGTACAGGCAGTAAGCTGCCGGATATGCTTTTTTCTGTCTTGTTTCATGGTTAAGTCCTCCTGTATGTCTGATTCTGCTTGAAAATAGATGTTCTATTCGCCTTAGTTCCTGTTTATATAGTGTAACATAACTGGTATTTTGTTGCAGAGAATAATTCTTTTGTATATGTCTTGTTTGCTGCTTTCTTTTATGTTACTATTAGTAATATAAAAAAGGAGGGCTTATGGATCATATAATACTGGCACTTTTATATTTAAATCCCCGGACAATATATGAAATCCGGGCAAAATTTGAAGGAAATCTTGGCCTGATGTACAGCAGCAGTATGGGCAGTATACAGGCGGCAATTCGAAAGCTGTTGAAGAACGGATACATTACCTATACGGAGGTTGTGGAGAATGGAAAGTACAAAAAGCGGTATCAGATTACGGAAGGCGGAAGGGAACAGTTTTCCTGTTGGATCAATTCCCCCTTCGGATCGGCACAAAACAGGAATCCGGAACTGGCGAAGCTGTACTTTATGGGCCTTTCTGACTCGCAAACACGAATAGAGCGCATTCAGGATTATATAGCTTCATTAAAAGAATATCATGCGGCATTAGAATTAATCTATCAGGAGGGTGAGGCAATGCATCCGCCGGAGGAATATGCGGAATTATTTCAGTTTCAGCTTGTAACTGTAAGATTCGGTATGGATTCTGTTGCATTTGAAATAGAATGGTTATGCAGGCTGGTGACAGAAATCGAAGAGTCCTGAGGTCGGATCGCAGGAACCTATAAATGCGGGCGAGAATCATGGCATAACAAGGAGGATTTTATGGATAAAAGAAGAAGACAGATTATTGAAGGAAATGAGATATCCGAAATATGGCAGGTAACGCTTGGTGGTTATCAGCAAAAGGTTATGATAGATGGCAGATATAGAAACAATCCGATCGTGATCTGCCTGCATGGGGGACCGGGCACTCCGATTCCCTTTAATGTAGGAAGCCGGGGACTGTTCCCGGAGGTTACGGAGCAGCTTACGCTGGTCTGCTGGGATCAGCTTGGAAGCGGAGCCAATGATCATGTGATTGATGATAATTTTCATATTGATGATTTTGTCAGCATGACTGTAGAGCTTGTTGCGATCATCCGTGACCGGTTTCCGGATCATCGGATTTTTTTGTTTGCCATGTCCTGGGGAAGCATACTTGCAGCAAAAGCACTGAGTCGGATTGGGGACAGGATTCAGGGAGTAATCACATACGGGCAGGTGTTACATCATATGGTATTTAATGAAGAGGTATTTCTTGCCCTGGAGAAGTCCGCCATGCCGGAGAAGAAGAAGGAACTGTTAAATAACATAAAAACAGAGCAGACAATGGATAATGCTTCCCGTATAATGGCATGGCTTCGCAAATATACCAATGCTTATAACGGGAATTCCGCCCAAAAGACGCCGGTGTGGGAAATGCTGAAGGGCTATCTTACCAGTCCGGACTATCGGCTGCGGGATTGCAAAGCAATCGTTTTGAATGGATATAAGAACAATAAGACTCTGATGCAGGAGCTTTTGACCGTCGATGTAAGAGAGCATCTTCTGGCAACAGGGGTTCCGTATGTTATCATACAGGGAAGTCTCGATCTTGTTACTTCTACAGGTTATATAAAAGAATTTCTATCAGGATGCAAGAATAGAAACATTCGACTGGTGGTGGTGGAGGAGGAAGGGCATATGCCAAACCAAAAGGGGATGGATGCAATATTGGAAGAAATTGTAAAAATAAGCCATGGATAAGCACGGAATCGTTTGCCATCCGCAAAAAAAGATGGTAGGATAGAACTGAACTGTTAAAATCAGGAATATAAGGTTATAATATGACCTGAGGAGGGGCCCGGAGAAGCCGGGAAGAGTCCAGAGGTCGGATTGCAGAAACCTGTGAATACAGGCGGGAAATTATGATATACTATACGCAAGCAGTATCAAAGGCGTAATCAGAGAAAACGATCAGGATTCTGTTTACAAGGAGGAATATAGATGAAACGGTTTGGTGCATATGACTTATTACAGCAGGAGGCAATTCCGGAGCTTTCTGCAACAGGATATATTTTCCGGCATCGAAAGACAAGAGCACGGGTTGTAGTCATCCGGAATGACGATATCAATAAAGTATTTACCATTGGTTTTCGAACACCGCCACATGATGATACCGGAGTACCGCACATCATGGAGCATTCCGTATTATGCGGTTCGAAGAAGTTTCCGGCTAAGGATCCGTTTGTAGAACTGGCAAAGGGATCTTTGAACACCTTTCTGAATGCCATGACCTATTCGGACAAGACGGTATATCCGATTGCCAGTTATAATGATAAGGATTTTCAGAATCTGATGGATGTATATCTGGATGCAGTATTTCATCCAAACATCTATATTCATGAGGAGATATTAAAGCAGGAAGGCTGGCACTATGAACTGGAAGGCTTAGAGGATGAACTGACCTACAATGGTGTGGTGTATAACGAAATGAAAGGGGTCTATTCTGATCCGAATCAACAGTTGGCGCGTCTGATCCAGATGTCCCTGCTGCCGGATACCACCTATGCCTGTGAATCCGGTGGAGAGCCATCAGCGATACCCGGCCTGACCTACGAAGCATTCCTGGATTTCCATAAGAAGTATTACCATCCGTCCAACAGCTATATTTACCTGTATGGAAACATTGATATTGAAGAAAAACTGAAGTTTCTTGATGAGGAATATCTGTGTCACTATGATTACCAGAAGGTCGATTCCCAGATTCGTATGCAGATAGAATATCCAGAGAATGTCACGCAGACACATTCCTATTCTCTGGCTGAATCCGGGGAATTAGAGGATAATACGTTTCTTTCTTATAATGTAGTCATCGGTACCAGCCTGGATCCGGAATTATACATGACCTTTCAACTTCTGCAATCCGTATTGCTGGATATGCCGGGGGCGCCTTTGAAGCAGGCCCTGATCCGCGCCGGTATCGGCAAGGATATTGAATCTTCTTATGACAATTCGATTCAGCAGCCGATATTCTCGATTATTGCATATAATGCGAATGAGGAGGATCGGGAGCGGTTCTGTCAGGTAATACAGGAAACCCTGCAGGAGATATGTGAGAACGGGCTGCCGAAGAAGGCAATGCAGGCAGCGATCAATCATCTGGAATTTCAGTTAAGGGAATCTGATTTCGGACGTTATCCCAAAGGGCTCATGTATGGTCTGAAATCCTTTGACAGCTGGCTGTATGATGACAAGGCTCCATTTATCCATATTAAGGTCGAAGAAACGCTTGGCTTTATGAAGCGTGGACTGGAGAATGGATATTTTGAACGGACCATCCGGACGTATCTGTTAGAGAATCCTCATCGCAGTATTGTAGTTTTGAAGCCGGAGCGGGGCTTAAATGAAAAGATAGAGGCACAGCGGAAGGAACAGTTAGCAGAATATAAGCAGTCCTTATCCCGATCGCAGTTGGAACGGATCATTCAGGATACAAGAGCGCTAAAGGAATATCAGGCGGAACCGTCCAGTGAAGACGATATGCGCAAGATACCGCTGCTGGAGATTTCTGATATCGATCCAAAGATTCAGAAGCAGGAGAATATTGAAAAGAATCTGGTAGGGATTCCGGTTATAGTGCATCCGATACCAACGAACGGGATTGCCTATATCCATCTGTGTTTTAAGCTGGATAAGCTGTCCATCGATTTATTGCCATATGCCAATCTGCTGGCCAGGATCCTGGGCATGATCGATACCGAGCATTATACCTACAACGATCTGGCAAGTGAGATTCGTTTGAGATCAGGAGGCATTCGTACCAGCTTTGAGGTACGCAGCGGATTAGAGCCGGATGCATATCTGCCGACCTTTGATATGAAGGCGAAAATGCTTTATGGACAGATTGACGACAGTTTTAAATTAATGGAGGAACTGTTGCTACACAGTAAGCTTACGGATACGGATCGTTTGCGGGAGATCATTGCAGAAATCAGAGCTTCCATGAAGCCGGAGCTGGTGAGCCAGGGACATTCTACCGCGGCAACCAGGGTTATGTCTTATATTTCGGCCGGACATTATGTGAAGGAACGTGCAAAGGGAATCGATTATTATGAATTTATCGATCAGTTAAATCAGAACTTTGATGAACGGAAGGAAGAACTGGTTGAAAAGCTGAATATGGTGCTGGAGGAGCTTCTGCATAAGGAGAATCTTGTGATCTCCTATACCGGCGATAACAAGGTGGAAGAAGCGATCGGCATGAATGTAACACTCTTTTCTGTCTATCTGTCTAACAGAAAGCAGGAACGGCCGGTGCAGCAGCTGGAGTTGAGTATAAAAAATGAGGGATTCAAGACTGCGAGTCAGGTACAGTATGTAGCTACTGCCGGCAACTTTAAGAAAAAGGGCTTTGAAGTGACCGGTGCATTACGGGTACTGGAGACGATTTTTGCTTATGATTACCTGTGGCTGAATGTGCGGGTACAGGGCGGCGCCTACGGTTGTATGTGTGGCTTCGGAGACAACGGAACCAGTTATTTTACCTCTTACCGGGATCCGAATCTGATGGAAACCTATGACGTATATCAGGCGGCGGCAGAGTATGTAGCGAATTTCCAGGCAGATGACCGGGATATGACCAAATATATCATTGGAACGATCGGTACAGCTGATCTTCCTCTGAATGCCTTTGACCGTGGAGAGCGGGATTTCAATCTGTATCTGCTGGGCATTACGGATGAATACCGTCAGGCAAGAAGAGACGAGCTGCTTTCAGCAAACCAGGCAACGATCCGAAGTCTGGCCCAACTAGTACGATCCGTTGTTTCTGACAATACGATCTGTGCTATTGGCAATGAAAAACGGATTGAAAAGGAAGCAGAACAGTTCCGGAATATCAGAAGCGTATTCTGATATTCCGGTTCCGGAAAGCAGGGAGATAGAATGAAAGAAACGAAAAATTACAGATCCGGTTTTGTTACCATCATTGGCAGACCGAATGTAGGTAAGTCTACATTAATGAACCATCTGATCGGACAGAAGATCGCCATTACCAGTAACAAGGCACAGACGACCCGGAATCGGATACAGACCGTCTATACCTGTGACCAGGGGCAGATTATTTTCCTGGATACGCCGGGGATCAACCGGGCAAAGAATAAATTAGGTGAATATATGATGAGTGCTGTAGATGCAGCATTGAGTGAAATGGATGTGGTACTTTGGCTGGTAGAGCCTACTACCTATATTGGGAAGGGAGAGCGGGCGATCATTGAACGGTTGCAGCGGGTACATACGCCGGTGCTTCTGATCATCAATAAGATTGATACAGTAGAAGAATCCGAAGTGATACGGGCGATAGAAACTTATCGGCAGGAATATGAGTTTGATGCGATCATTCCGGTGTCGGCATTACGAAACCGGAATACCAGGGAAGTCACAAAAACGATTTTTAAGTATCTGCCGGAAGGGCCGCAGTATTATGATGAGGATACCGTTACGGATCAGCCGGAACGGCAGATTGTTGCGGAGATCATCCGGGAAAAGGCGCTGCGCTGTTTAGAGCATGAGATTCCGCATGGGATCGCAGTAGTGATTGATTCGATGAAGGACCGCCCCGGTGGGAAGCTGGTCGATATTGACGCAACGATTATCTGCGAACGGGATTCGCATAAGGGTATCATTATCGGGAAACAGGGAGCCATGCTGAAACGGATTGGAACCCAGGCCCGTATAGATATGGAAAAACTGTTAAATACCAGGGTCAATCTGAAGATATGGGTCAAGATCAAGAAGGATTGGCGGGATAGCGATTATCTCTTGAAGAACTTCGGATTTGAACAGAGAGAATCCTGAATCGAGACAGAGACAGGACAGGTGAAAAGGAATGCAGTTTGAGGTGACTGGAATGGTATTGTCTGCTACTCAGGTAGGGGACTATGACCGGCGTTTAGTGATTTTGACAAAGGAACGGGGAAAACTCTCAGCATTTGCAAGAGGCGCCAGGAGAACGGGAAATGCTCTGACCGCTGCATGTCAGCCCTTTACGTATGGAAAATTTTCTCTCTTTGCCGGACGGGATGCGTTTCGGGTTCAGAATGTAGAGGTAGACAATTATTTTGATGAGGTTAAAACAAATCTGGACGGTATCACATATGGTACATACTTTTGTGAAATGGCAGATTATTTTACCCATGAGAATCTGAATGCAAAGGAACAGCTGAAACTCCTGTACATGACTATGCGTGCATTGATAAAGAAGCAAGTGGCGTATTCTTTGATCCGCCGGATATATGAGATCCGTATGCTGGCGTTAGATGGGGAGGAAATGCAGGTGTTTTCCTGCGTAAAATGTGGGAATTCCGGTACCGGATATGTGTTCCGGGCAAGACAGGGCGGACTGGTCTGTGTTGATCACTGCCAGATTGATTATGATATCGGAGAACTGTTGCATCCATCTACGGTGTATTCATTGCAGTATATTTTAAGTGCATCACTGGAAAAGCTGTATTCCTTTCAGGTTTCTCCGGAGGTACAGGCAGAACTGGACGGAATCTGCAGTGCCTTTTTAGAAGAATACGTAGACCGACAGTTCAGATCATCCGAATTTCTTGATTCTCTGTCTTGCAATCTTACAAGTTAGAAGTTACAATGAATAAGCTATTAGATCATTAGGAGGGTTCTGTAATGAGACAGAAGAACTGGTTGGCGGCCCTGATACTTGGGGCAGCATTACTGACAGGCTGTTCCAGTAATCTGGAGACTGTGGCAGTGAATACAATGACGATTGAAAAAGATGGAAGGATTGCGGATATTTCAGTAGAAGATTTTTCAGATGGAGATTATGATATGGCAAAGCTGGAAAGCTTTATTACCGCTGAAGTCGCAGATTATAATTCTCAGGCAGGGGAAGGCAGTATTACGCTGGATAAGCTGGAGACAGAGAGTAAGCTTGTGAAATTGCAGTTAAATTATGCGAATATGAACGACTATAATGCATTTAATCATACAGAATATGAACTTACGGATTTTAAGGCATCGGCGTTGTCCGGATCCTTTACTGCTGTAACGGATGGCAGTCAGATCAAACCGGGAGATATGAAGGAAACGGATATGAAGGTGTTACAGGTTCAAGATGCCATGAATATTATCTGTAAGGGAAAGGTACTTTATTATAATTCGTTTGTTACGGAGAGCAATGGTACATTTACTGCTTCCGGAGAGGGAACTGCGGTGATTATTTTTAAATAGAATGTTGCAGGATTTATGACAGATCAGGAAAGGTGAGGTTGAAGAATGGAAAAAACAATGGATAAGATCGTTGCATTGGCAAAAGCAAGAGGCTTTGTATATCCGGGTTCTGAAATATACGGGGGACTTGCAAATACATGGGATTATGGCAACCTGGGTGTTGAATTAAAGAATAATGTGAAGAACGCCTGGTGGAAAAAGTTTATTCAGGAGAACCCGTATAATGTAGGTGTGGATTGTGCGATCTTAATGAATCCGCAGACCTGGGTGGCTTCCGGGCATCTGGCAGGTTTTGCAGATCCGCTGATGGACTGTAAGGAGTGTCATGAACGATTTCGTGCAGATAAGCTGATCGAAGACTTTGCTGCAGAGCATGGAATGACAATAGATGGTTCTGTTGATGGATGGAGCCAGGAGCAGATGATGGGGTATATTGTGGATAATCAGATACCATGCCCTACCTGTGGCAAGCATAATTTTACGGATATCCGTCAGTTCAATCTGATGTTTAAGACCTTCCAGGGTGTGACTGAGGATGCGAAGAATACGGTATATTTACGACCGGAGACTGCGCAGGGAATATTTGTGAATTTTAAAAATGTTCAGAGAACGTCCCGGAAGAAGATTCCGTTTGGGATCGGACAGATTGGTAAATCCTTCCGGAACGAGATCACGCCGGGGAATTTTACCTTCCGTACCAGAGAATTTGAACAGATGGAGCTGGAATTTTTCTGTGAGCCGGGAACGGATATGGAATGGTTTTCTTACTGGCGGCAATTCTGTATTGACTGGCTGAAGAATCTGGGTATGAAGGAAGAGGAAATGCGCGCCAGGGATCATTCTCCGGAAGAATTATGCTTCTATAGCAAGGGTACGACAGATATTGAATTCCTTTTCCCGTTTGGCTGGGGAGAACTGTGGGGAATTGCAGATCGTACCGATTATGATCTGACACAACATCAGACGACCTCCGGAGAACCAATGGAATATTTTGATGATGAGAAGAAGGAAAAGTATATTCCATATGTAATAGAACCATCGCTGGGTGCAGACCGTGTTACTCTGGCATTCTTATGCAGTGCATATGACGAGGAGGAATTAGAAGGTGGTGATGTCAGGACTGTATTGCATTTTCATCCGGCACTGGCACCGATTAAGATCGGAGTATTGCCACTCTCCAAAAAGCTGGCCGAGGGTGCAGAGAAGATATATACGGAATTATCAAAGTGTTATAATTGTGAATATGACGACAGGGGAAACATTGGTAAACGGTACCGCAGACAGGATGAGATCGGAACTCCATATTGTGTTACCTATGATTTTGAATCGGAAACAGATGGCGCAGTAACAGTACGTGACCGTGATACCATGGCACAGGAGAGAATTAAGATAGAAGACCTGAAAGCATATTTTGAAGAGAAGTTTGCGTATTAATAGTATTTCTTACGTTGACTTTGAATGAATAGAACAGGAGGGAAGGATGTTTCAAGCATCCTTCCCTCCTGTTTGGCTTATATGTGCTGATCTTTTATTTTTGCGACGCAGTTTCCATCTCTTCAATGACGGAGGTCAGTGTTTTAAGTGAAGACTTGATATTCTTATTGATCTCGCCGGAATTGACTGCCAGTTTTCCAAACTCGGAAGCAACTACGGCAAATCCACGTCCGAATTCCCCGGCACGGGCAGCTTCAATGGATGCATTCAGGGAAAGGATCTTCTGTTTGCTTTCAATCTTATCCAGAGCCATGGATTTTTCATTGATCTCTTCAATCAGACTGGCAGCCTGGGCAATGTCATCCTTTAAAGAAGAAACCAGACCATTGTTAAAGGACTTGTTGTATTCGAAGTTAACCAGAAGGTTAACCATTTCTCCTAATAAACTGGAAGCCGCCCGGATCGATTCTTCTGATTTGACCGGTACCCGGTTTAATGCTTCGATATAAGCATCCGGATTAATACCCAGTTCTCCGGCAATGTCACGGAATTTATCTTCATCCGGTTCCTCCGGGAGAACCTGTCCGCCGATGATCTTGCCAAGATATGTATCGCCGACTTTGATATCAATGCTGAAATCCATAAGGCCTGCATGACAGAAGTAGGTTCCGGTATTCGTATTGTCACATTTGGTGCAGCGGCGTAAGCCTTCTACGCTGCCTCGTGTGTGTTTCATACAAAAATCTGTAAAGCCGATTTCCTTCGTAATATAATTACCATCGTTATCAACTGCAATCGCCGCCAGGCCGGTTGCCTTTGACCAGTTCTCCATAATCTGTTCCAATAAGGAAAGGTCAAAAAAATCTCTAATGTGCATAGCAGAACCCCCGTGTTTTATTAATTATGTTTCAATTTTTAAATATCTAAGTACAATTATATCGTAAAAACACATTTTTGCAACAGATTCAAAGAAAAAAATGAAAAAATTAGTGAATACTTGTTGACATAAGTCTAATCCTTTGTTAGAATGCAAATGTAACAAGTTGTAACAGATTTGTAATAATTGTGAAAAGATGGAGTAACATATGAAAAAAGCAGTTGTAAGTGCAGCGATTATGGTCGCAATGGGTACTGGACTGGCATTTGGTACAAATGCAGCCATCCCAAAGACAGAAACGAATGTACAGGAAGCGGTAACAGATGTGAATGCAGAAATGCAGGTTTCTGATTCGGATGTAGCCCTGAGAATGAACAGCAGTGAAACAGATTTAGCAGTGATCGATAATGAGCCGGAGATGCAGGCGCCGGAAAGTGTGCCGGAGGAGCCGGCAGTGCCGGAGACAGAACTGACAGAAGATACATTGACAGAGGAGACCTGTGAGTATCCGGAATGGCAGAATACTGTAGTAGCAAATGTAGAAGGAAGTCTTCGGGTTCGGGCAGAGGCAAATACGGATTCCGAGATTGTCGGGAAATTATATCCGTATGCAGTCGCAACAATCCTGGAGCCGGGAGATGAATGGACGAAGATCGAGTCCGGTTCGGTAACCGGATATGTATCCAATGAATTCCTGATGTTCGGAGATGAAGCCGGAGCTTATATCACAGAGAATTATAAGTATTGTGCCACCGTTGAGGTACAGGCATTGAATGTCCGGAAGGAACAGACCACGGAAAGCGAGTGTATCGGTTCCGTGACCGGTGGCAGAGAGCTGGATATCTTAAGTGAGACCGATGAATGGGTGGAGATCCAGTATAAAGAAGATGTAACCGGATATGTGGCGAGAGAATATGTAAAAGTAGATTGGAATTATCCGAGAGCTATGACGATCGAGGAAGAGCAGGCAATGATCGCGGCAATGACCGCCAGCCGGGCAGCCGCTTCTCAGCGTGCAGCCTCCTCTGAGACTGCAGTAGTGGCTCCGGTACAGACTTCGGCTGAAGGCCTGGCATTAGGTCAGCAGATTGCCAGCTTTGCGTGCCAGTTCGTAGGTTATCCTTATGTATATGGTGGAAGCAGCCTGACCAACGGTACGGACTGCAGTGGTTTTACTATGGCAGTCTATGCGCAGTTCGGGTATTCCTTAAGTCATTCTTCCAGTGCTCAGATGAGACAGGGAACACCGGTTTCTCTGGATGCAGTACAGCCGGGTGATATCATCTGCTACTCCGGGCATGTCGGATTATATATCGGCGGTGGACAGATCGTTCATGCAAGTACGGAATCAACCGGTATTATCATTTCGAATATGTACTATACTTCGCCGATCGGTGCAAGAAGGATCGTACAGTAATAAAACGCAAAAGTGTGTGTGGCAACATATTAACGGGCTGTCACCTTTACGATGAAAGTCGTAGGGTGGCAGCTTTTTTGCGCGAAGAAACAAGGCAGAGAAGCCGGATGCATAATATGTTTAATTAAAAATAATAGAAAAATGGGGGATTGTCAAAAATAACCTTAAATTAAAATATTTCACAAAAATGGGTTCAAAAACCATGAAAATATGGTATAATAACTAACAGTGGTTGTACGAATCCGTACAGACTAGAATAATTCAATACTTAGGAGGTAAGTAACAAATGGCAAACAAGTGGGTTTATATGTTTAGCGAAGGCGACATGACAATGCGGAATCTTCTTGGCGGTAAGGGAGCCAACCTTGCAGAGATGACCAGCATTGGCCTTCCTGTTCCACAGGGTTTTACTATTACTACAGAAGCATGTACGCAGTACTATGAGGATGGACGCAAGATTAACGACGAGATCATGGCTCAGGCTATGGAAGGCGTTAAGAAGATGGAAGAAATCAATGGTAAAAAGTTCGGAGATCTTCAGAATCCGTTGCTGGTGTCTGTACGTTCCGGTGCCAGAGCTTCTATGCCTGGTATGATGGATACTATTTTAAATCTTGGATTAAATGATGAAGTTGTAGCAGCTATGATCGCCGGTAATCCGGACCCGGCATTTGAGCGTTTCGTATATGACTCATACAGACGTTTTATCCAGATGTTCTCTGACGTTGTTATGGAAGTGGGTAAGAAGTATTTTGAACAGCTGATTGATAAAATGAAGGAAGAGAAGGGTGTTGAGTATGATGTTGAGTTAACTGCTGCTGACCTGAAGGTATTGGCAGAACAGTTTAAGGCTGAATACAAGAATCAGTTAGGTAAGGATTTCCCTTCCGATCCGGTAGAACAGTTGAAGCTGGCGATCGAGGCGGTATTCCGTTCATGGGACAACCCGAGAGCAAATGTATACAGAAGAGATAATGATATTCCTTATTCATGGGGTACCGCAGTTAACGTAATGCCTATGGTATTCGGTAACCTGAATAATGAATCCGGTACAGGTGTTGCATTTACCCGTGATCCTGCGACAGGCGAGAAGAAGCTGATGGGTGAATTCTTAAAGAATGCACAGGGCGAAGACGTGGTTGCCGGTGTTCGTACTCCTATGCCGATCGCACAGATGGAACAGGAATTCCCGGAAGCATATGCAGAATTCATTAAGGTATGTGAGACGCTTGAAAATCACTACCATGATATGCAGGATATGGAATTTACTGTAGAGAATAAGAAGCTGTACATGTTACAGTGTCGTAATGGTAAGAGAACGGCTCAGGCAGCGCTTCAGATTGCCTGTGATCTGGTTGATGAAGGACATAAGACAGAAGAGGAAGCAGTTGCAATGATCGATCCGCGTAATCTGGATACGCTGCTTCACCCTCAGTTTGATGCAGCAGCATTGAAGGCGGCTACTCCGCTCGGAAAGGGGCTTGGCGCTTCTCCGGGAGCTGCCTGTGGTAAGGTTGTATTTACTGCAGCAGATGCAGAGGCATGGAATGCAAGAGGCGAGAAGGTGGTACTGGTAAGACTGGAAACCTCCCCAGAAGATATTACCGGTATGAAGGCGTCTCAGGGTATTCTGACAGTGCGTGGCGGTATGACAAGTCATGCAGCCGTTGTTGCCCGTGGTATGGGTACCTGCTGTGTATCCGGCTGTGGTGACATTGCGATGGATGAAGAGAATAAAAAGTTCACATTGGCTGGCAAGGAATTCCACGAAGGAGATTTCATTTCCATCGATGGTACCACTGGTAACATTTATGATGGTGTGATCGCTACAGTAGATGCTACGATCGCCGGTACATTTGGACGGGTTATGGCATGGGCAGACAAGTACAGAACATTAAAGGTTCGTACCAATGCGGATACACCGGCAGATGCTAAGAAGGCAAGAGAGCTTGGTGCAGAAGGTATCGGTCTTTGCCGTACCGAGCATATGTTCTTTGAAGAAGATAGAATTGCAGCATTCCGTGAGATGATCTGTTCCGATACCGTAGAGGAAAGAGAAGCAGCATTAGAGAAGATCCTGCCTTATCAGCAGGGTGATTTTGAAGCATTATACGAGGCTCTGGAAGGCAACCCGGTTACCATCCGGTTCCTGGATCCACCGCTTCATGAGTTTGTTCCGACGGAAGAGGCTGACATTAAGAAGCTTGCAGACGCACAGGGCAAGCCGGTTGAAACGATTAAGAATATCATTGACAGCTTACATGAGTTCAACCCGATGATGGGTCACAGAGGATGTCGTCTTGCAGTTACCTATCCGGAAATCGCCAAGATGCAGACCAAGGCAGTGATCCGTGCGGCAATCAATGTGAAGAAGGCACATTCTGACTGGAATGTAAAGCCGGAGATCATGATTCCGTTAATCTGCGACATCAAGGAATTAAAGTTTGTTAAGAAGGTAGTTGTAGAAACTGCGGACGCAGAGATTGCAGCTGCTGGAATTAATCTGGAATATGAAGTAGGTACCATGATCGAGATCCCGAGAGCAGCCCTGACTGCAGACGAGATTGCAAAGGAAGCAGACTTCTTCTGCTTCGGTACCAATGACCTGACTCAGATGACATTCGGTTTCTCCCGTGATGATGCAGGTAAGTTCCTGGATGCTTACTATGATACAAAGATCTTCGAGAATGATCCGTTTGCAAAGCTGGATCAGACCGGTGTCGGCAAGCTGATGGAGATGGCTATCAAGTTAGGCAAGCCGGTGAATGATAAGCTTCATGTCGGTATCTGTGGCGAGCATGGCGGAGATCCGTCCTCTGTTGAATTCTGCCACAAGATCGGTCTGGATTATGTATCTTGTTCTCCATTCCGTGTACCGATCGCAAGACTGGCTGCAGCACAGGCTGCGATTGCAAATAAGTAATCAGACCGGAACTGCTTTAGCAGTATAAAGGGTTACTTTTATAAGAGTGCAGACACCCCATATCAGGGCTTACTGATATGGGGTGTTTATTGTGCTGAAGAAAAATTAGCCAGACAACGATAGTTATTATTTGCATATTATGCATATATAAGATAAAATAAGATAACTCTGGTTTAAATTTTCAGGCTTCTGATCCGAAATGTGCTAGAAGGAGAGGTTATATAAATGCTGATAAAAACATCTGTTGTATGTCTACTGTTTATCCTTTATATGCTTGGGTTCTATTATCGAAACCCCCATATTCCGATTAAATCTACGAAAGTGTTTCAGGTACTGAATGTTGTTGCGTTATTGAATGCAGTATTTGATCTGATCACGCTTTATACAGTCAATCACAGAGATCAGATTCCGGAGATGATCAATCTGGTCGCACATGTGATTTATTTGCTTTCGATTCTGTGTTTTGTAGCTCTGCTGTTTTTATATACGCGCAGTTGTCTGGGTGCAAATTTAAAGCCGGGAAGAGCTGTAAGGATAGTTCAAAGCATTCCATTTCTTTTATCAACCGCAGGAATCCTGGTTTTGCCGATTACGTATATTCACGGAGAGACTACGGATTACTCGCTGGGACCGAAGGCATATGCCCTCTATGGAAGTGTAGTTTTCTATTTGATACTGATATTATACTATTGCCTCCGCTATTGGGGTATATTGGATATGGAAAAAAGAATTGCACTGATACTTGCAGTACCGATTTATACTGTCATATCATTCGTTCAGATCCTCAATCCGGAAACACTGGTGGCAGTCGTTGCATCCACGCTTATTCTTCTTGGTCTGATCCTGAGTAATGAGAATACGGAAAAATATCTGGATGAAAAGACACCGCTCTTTAACCGGTATTCTTTCGAAATTGTTTTAGATGAGTTTGATTTTGAAAGACAGAGCATAATAGTAGGTATTCTTTGCTTTTGCAAGACGGAGAACAGTCTGGACTGGGAACAGGATAACCGGCTGCTGCAGGATATCTATCAGAACATGAAAAGCTATCACCTGTGGGGATATCGTATTAGTGAGAATGGAGTGGTATTTGTCGGTAGCACAAAGGATAAAACGCAGATGGTATTGGATGAGATTAAATGCAAGATAGAGGATAAGTACGGAAAGGATCATATCAGTATCGAAACTAAAATGATCGCGGATGATGATGCGGCAACCGGACATAGCTGTATGACCAATATCATTGCATTTTGTACAGAAGCCGGACGTCATTTTGCATACATTGATTATCTGACTCATATTTATAACCGGAATGCGCTGGAGCGGGATCTGATACTGCTTCAGGAAAATGGCAACGGTTATTATATTATTGCTGATCTGAATGATCTGAAGCTGGTAAATGATACGATTGGTCATTCGGCAGGAGATGAACTGTTACAGAGCTTTGCAGGTATGCTTGCCGGTATCGCCGGTATGGATGGGAAAGCATATCGGCAGGGAGGAGATGAATTTGCCGTACTGTATCGCAAGGATGCACAGGAGTTTGTTAATCGGTTGGCAGAACAGTGCAGAAAAGATAATCTGACTCGAAATATTCCGATCAGCTATGCCATTGGTTATTGCGGGATCAGCAAGGAAGACTATATGAATATTGCAGATCAGATGATGTATGCAGACAAACGAAGAATTAAAGAGCAGAGGAGCAACGTATAAAGTCTCCATATCACCTTATTTGCCCGATGCGTTTATATGCTTTTTGATCGCTTCAATGCTTTCTCTGCTGATTACATGTTCAATCCGACAGGCGTCCTCCGTAGCAGTTTCTTCTGACACACCGAGGCGTACCAGGCATTCAGAGAGCAACTCATGTCTCTCATAGATCATTTCTGCAATGGATCTTCCTTCATCAGTAAGATAAATATATCCTTCGTTGGTTACAGTGATCTGATTTTTATTCCGTAGATTTTTCATCGCAACACTAATGCTGGATTTCTTAAATCCCAGTTCGTTTGCGATGTCTACAGAACGTACTACCGGGAGTTTTTTACTTAAGATCAGAATCGTTTCTAAATAATTTTCAGCAGATTCATTTGTATTTACCATTTTCTTACCCCCCATATATTCAAAGCACATAAAATTGCAATTAGTATAGCATGCTTTTAAAAGGAAATCAAATGACAGTTCGATTGCTTTTTTTCATGTCGAAACGACGGACTTATCCGAAAAAGCAAAAGGTTATTGACAACTAACGTAAGTTAGCATATACTAATAGTCAAAATAGAAGATAGTGGATCAGACATGAGAAAGGGGTGACAGGATGCCGTTAACAATGGTGAAGGAAGGCGAAGCCAATATAATAAAAAGAATCGGTGGGAAAGAAAAAACCAGAAGGTTTCTTGAAAATCTGGGATTTGTCGCCGGTGGTACCGTTGTTGTTGTATCAGAGATCGGTGGTAATATGATCGTAAATGTGAAAGATTCAAGGATTGCGATCGGAAAAGATATGGCAAGTAAAATTATAGTCTGATGAATGCTGTATAAATAAATTACAGGCGAATACGGGCATGCTGATGCTGAAATGGGAAGGAGATGCAGGAAATGACATTAAAAGAAGTGAAATGTGGTGAGACCGTCACGGTAAAACGATTGAAGGGCGATGGGCCGGTCCGGCGTCGGATCATGGATATGGGTATCACAAAAGGAATTCCGGTTTATGTGAGAAAAGTGGCACCGTTGGGGGATCCCGTTGAGGTGACGGTGCGGGGGTATGAATTATCGCTGCGAAAGACAGATGCGGATATGATAGAAGTAGAATAATTTTTTTTTTGATCATTGGTTAGTTTATACTAACAAAAGTTGCTGTATATTAACTAAAGTAAGATGGAAAAGGAGAGATCGAAATGTCGATTAAAATTGCGTTGGCCGGTAATCCGAATTGTGGAAAGACGACATTGTTTAATGCGTTAACCGGTTCGAATCAGTTTGTCGGGAACTGGCCCGGAGTAACGGTTGAGAAGAAGGAAGGAAGATTCAGGAATCAGAAAGAGGTTACGATCATGGATCTGCCGGGAATCTATTCCTTATCTCCATACACGCTGGAGGAAGTGGTAGCAAGAAATTATCTGATTCATGAGCGGCCGGATGCCATTATTAACATCATTGACGGCACCAATATGGAGCGGAACCTGTATCTGTCTACGCAGCTTATGGAGCTGGGGATTCCGGTAGTCATGGCGGTGAATATGATTGATATTCTCGAAAAGACCGGAGATCAGATACATATTGACAAGCTTCGGGAGCAGTTGGGCTGTGAGGTGGTCAAAATCTCCGCATTAAAGGGGACTGGTGTTGAGAAAGCAGCGGAGCTGGCGGTAAAGCTGGCCAGGTCGCAGAATGCGGTTGTGCCGATTCATAAGTTTTCTGATCCTGTGGAGGCGGTCGTAGATGCGGTAGAAGAAAGGCTGGGCAATGGAATCCCTGAGCAACAGAAGCGGTTCTTTGCCATTAAGCTGCTGGAACAGGATGATAAGATTTCCGAGATGCTGGAACAGGTGCCGGATGTATCGGAGGAGATACAGATACTGGAGACAGAGTTTGATGATGACACAGAAAGTATCATTACGAATGAACGATATCTTTATATTTCATCCATCATCCACGAATGCATGACGAAGAAGCGGGAAAAGAAGTGTTCTGTTTCCGATAGGATCGATCGGATTGTCACGAACCGGTTTCTGGCGCTTCCGATTTTTGCACTGGTAATGTTCCTTGTTTATTTTGTTTCCGTCACGACGGTAGGAACATGGGCAACAGACTGGGTGAATGATGGCCTGTTTGGTGATGGCTGGTATCTGCCTGGAATCGGTGACGGCGAGCCGGGGAATGTGGATTATGGCATCTGGGTACCGGGTATTCCGGTACTGGCGGGTAATGCATTGGAGGCGGTTCATTGTGCAGGCTGGCTCCAGAGTCTGATCGTGGATGGAATCATAGCGGGTGTCGGTGCAGTGCTTGGCTTCGTACCGCAGATGCTTGTGCTGTTTATCTTCCTTGCCTTTCTGGAGTCCTGCGGCTACATGGCAAGAGTTGCTTTTATCATGGACCGTATCTTCCGGAAATTCGGTCTTTCCGGCAAATCCTTTATTCCGATGCTGATCGGCAGCGGATGTGGAGTTCCGGGCATCATGGCTTCCCGGACGATTGAGAATGATCGTGACCGGAAGATGACGATCATGACAACGACCTTTATTCCCTGTGGAGCAAAGCTTCCGATCATCGCATTGATCGCAGGTGCCATATTTGATAACGCCTGGTGGGTATCTTATAGCGCCTGGCTGGTCGGGATCGGAGCAGTCATCTGTTCCGGTATTATTCTAAAAAAAACCAGAGTATTTGCAGGCGAGCCGGCGCCGTTTGTTATGGAACTGCCGGCCTATCATATGCCGACGGTCGGGAACATATTAAGAAGTATGTGGGAACGGGGATGGTCCTTTATTAAGAAGGCAGGTACCATTATTCTGGCATCCACGATCGTACTGTGGCTCCTGATGAGCTTCGGTGTAGTTGACGGTACGTTTACCATGCTGGAAGCAGAGCAGTTGGATAACAGTTTTCTTGCAACGATCGGCAGTGTGCTGGCGCCGCTTTTTGCACCGCTTGGCTGGGGAGACTGGAAGATGGCGGTTGCAGCAGTGACCGGATTGATCGCAAAGGAAAATGTAGTCGGCACCTTCGGTATATTATTCGGCTTTGCTGAGGTAGCTGAGGACGGTATGGAAATCTGGGAACAACTGGCGGCGAGCATGACGGCGGCAGCCGGATATTCCTTCCTGGTATTCAATCTGTTGTGTGCGCCTTGCTTTGCGGCAATGGGAGCCATTAAGCGGGAGATGAATAATATAAAGTGGTTCTGGATTGCGATCGGATATCAGACTTTGCTTGCATATGTGGTTTCTCTTTGTGTATATCAGCTTGGCATCTTATTTACCACAGGTGCATTTGGCATCGGCACAGTCCTTGCCTTCCTTTTGCTGGCAGGCTTCCTCTATCTTCTGTTCCGGCCTTATAAGGAAAGGGGAAATCTGAAAGCTGGAAGAAGGAATGCAACAGGAATGAAAGGATTGAAGGAAGGAATTCGATAAAAAATGGAGGGATTGGAATGACTGGAATGATCGCTGTGACAACGGGAATGATATTTGAAAATGGGATTGCCGGAACAATACTGGTTGGTGTAATACTACTGGGGATCATCACATTGGCAGTGCGAAGCATGATACTCGATAAGAGGAATGGAAAATCCCTGCAATGTGGTTGTGACTGCAAGCATTGCAGTGGACAATGTGGCAAATCCCAACTGACATCTTTGATGAGAAAGCAGTAGAAAAGAATTGTATATCGAATGTGATCAGTGTTGCAGCACAGGTACGGTTTGCCTGTGCAGCAACGCTTTTCTATCTGTACAATTTATGGGGAGAATGGTATAATTATACATTATATTGGTATAATTGGTCGTTGACAAGCAAAAACAGAGGGAGGTAAAATATGTCATTGGTATTTACGAATGAAAACTGCGTTGGCTGTAATAAATGTATCAGTGCATGCAGTTGTCTGGGAGCGAATCTACAAAGCACACAGGATGGAAAGAACCGGATTGAGGTGGACGGTGAGCGATGCATTGCCTGCGGAGCCTGCTTTGATGTCTGTAAGCATAACGCCCGGGAATTCCGGGATGACACCGAACGCTTTTTTGCTGATCTGAAACGGGGAGAACGGATATCCCTTCTGGTAGCGCCGGCGTTTAAGGCAAATTATCCGAAGGAATATGAAGCTGTACTGGGTGGTCTGAAGAGTGCTGGTGTCAATCGGATCATCAGTATATCCTTTGGTGCGGATATTACTACATGGGGATATCTGAATTATATTACGAAGAATCACTTTACCGGCGGGATCTCACAGCCCTGTCCGGCTGTTGTGGCATATATTGAACGTTATATCCCGGAATTGCTGCCGAAGCTGTTTCCGGTTCAGAGTCCGATGATGTGTGGAGCGATCTATGCAAAAAAGTATATGGGTATTACAGATAAGCTGGCATTTATCAGTCCGTGTATTGCAAAGAAGATGGAAATCGAGGATGTCAATAACAAGGGATATGTGTCCTATAACGTTACCTTTGATCATCTGATGAAGTATGTAAGAGAGAACCGTATTACCGGGCCGGCCTGTACGGATGAGATTGAATATGGTCTTGGTTCTGTCTATCCGATGCCGGGAGGCCTGAAGGAAAATGTATTCTGGTTTTGCGGGGAGGATGTATTTATACGCCAGATGGAAGGCGAGAAGCATATGTATCATTACCTTGAGAATAACAAGGAACGGTTAGCAAAGGGTACAACGCCTTATCTTTTTGTGGATGCATTGAATTGTGCGAACGGTTGTCTCTACGGAACGGGAACAGAACCGGAAAAGGGAGCGACGGAGGATGTACTTTACGAAGCCTTACGAATTCGTGAGGCATGTAAACGGGATACGAAGAAGGATGCATGGGCGAGAAGTCTTTCTCCTTCCGAACGTCTGAGGTATCTGAATAAGCAGTTTGAAAAGTTGAATCTGAACGATTTTCTGCGGACTTATACGGATCGTTCCGCAGGCTGTGTGATCCAGCAGCCGACCAAAGCAGAATTGGAGGCAATATATACAGAGATGGACAAGAATACACAGGAAGAGAGACATATCGACTGTTCCTGCTGTGGTTATGAAAGCTGCCGGGAGATGGCAACCGCCATCTGGAACGGATTTAATGATAAGAATAATTGTATTCACTATATCAAGGGACTGGCAGAAAAGGAGAAGGCGGAAATAGCTGTACTTATGAAGGAACTGGAATCCCATCGGAACGGGATCGTTTCCATGGTTGAAGAGATTAATGAAGCGTTCTCACTTTTGAATCAGGATGTGGCACAGATGGAGGAAGGCAATGGTGCCAATGCAGAGGAGAGCAACGGTATCTCCATGAAGGTGCAGGAAGTAACGGAATTCTGTTACAGTCTGGAATCTTCTTTAGAGGAAATCGGCGGCTTATTAAATGAATTACAGGGAAATAATAATCAGGTGGTTTCCATTGCTGCAAAGACGAATCTGCTGGCATTAAATGCATCCATAGAGGCAGCGCGGGCCGGAGAGGCAGGGAGAGGCTTTGCAGTCGTGGCCGGTCAGATCAAAAGTCTGGCAGGAAGCTCCAAGGAGACAGCAGAAAATAGTAACAATAGTCAGCGCAGGATTGAAAAAGCGATCACCGATATTTTATCAGAAGCAAAGAAGTTATCAGAGGTTGTCGAAAATGTCTGTGAACGGACAGAGAATCTGGCGGCAACAACGCAGGAGATTGCTGCGTCCTCTGCTAATATTACACAGATCAGCGGTACGATCAAGGATAAAATGAACCAACTGATCGAGAATGTGAATTGACAAAACAGGTTGCTATTCCCCGTTTAATATATTAATATGGATGTGTATGGAAATTAGGAGGCTGAAATTCCCGTAATTCGGTATAAGCTTCGTATATTTACGATAGAATAAGGCAAGTTTAAAGAGAAAGCGATAGGAGGATGGAGTGTAATGAAATATTCATTTGTAATTCCCTGCTATCGTTCTGAGCGTACGATCCGATCGGTTGTGCAAGAGCTGATTGCAGAGATAGAGAAGGAACGGTTAACAGATTATGAGATTATACTGGTAAATGATTGTTCTCCGGATGGTGTCTGGAAGGTGATCCGAGAGCTGGCACAGGAGTATTCATTTCTGAATGGAATTAACCTGGCGCGGAATTTTGGTCAGCATGCAGCTCTGCTGGCCGGTTACGCAAAGACGACAGGAGACATTATTATTTCTCTGGATGATGACGGACAGGCACCCATTGATGAGTTATATAAGCTGTTAGATGAATTAAACAATGACAAGGATGTTGTATACGCTTATTTTGACGAGATCAAACAGACAGGTTTTCGCCGATTCGGAACGTATGTCGCAACACGCATGAGCCAGCTGCTGCTGGGAGCGCCAAAGGATTTCAAGGGAAGCAGCTTCTATGTGGCGAAACGGTTTGTAATTAATGAGATGCTGCGGTATAATAATGCTTATCCGTATCTGCTGGGACTGGTGCTGAGAACCACAAGAAAGATCGGATGTGTAAAGACCAATCATCGCAGCCGCCTTGCCGGTACCTCCGGATATAATCTGAAAAGTCTGTTTTCACTCTGGTTAAACGGATTTACGGCTTTTTCAGTGAAGCCGTTGGAACTGGGTGCCCTGCTGGGCGTCATTTTTGCTGTTATCGGCTTCATCATCGTTATTGTAACTGTAGTCCGCAAGCTCTGTAATCCAACGGTTGCCGTTGGCTGGACATCTATTATTTCTGTTATTCTGATCGTTGGCGGAATCCTTCTGCTGATGCTCGGACTGATCGGGGAATATGTAGGAAGGATCTATATCTGTTTGAATAAATCTCCACAGTATGTCGTGCGGGAAGATACGTTTACTGCAGATTCTGATCCGGTGGAGGAAAGGCAATGAATATCATAGACGCATATTGGGAAAAGAGAAATCTGGGGGTGTCCTGTTATGAGATCCGGCTGGAATCCGCAGATAAGGCAGAGGATGTTATTGCAGCATACGAACAGCTTGAAGAACGACAGTATATGGTTGTAAAGATACCATCATCCCGTTATGATATGGTACAGTTTTTTCAGGAACAGGGCTATCGTTTCATAGAAGCTGCCATAACTTTGACACATAATCTGAAGGATATTAATGTTCCGAAGAGATTGCTGCGTATTTGCAGGCAGTGCAGCTGGCAGCAAATGAATGAAGCGGAATTAGCAGAATTAAGCAATGAAGTGAGAAAGAATATATTTAAAACGGATCGTATCTATATTGATCCGCAGTTTTCTAAGGAACTGGCAGCCCGGCGATATGATCTCTGGATTCAGGATCTGGCAAAGGCTGGTAACATCCCTTATAAAGTGATGTATCAGGGGGATATTGTCGGATTTTTTTTGAATAAATCACTTGGCGATGGTGTATATGATGGATTGCTCGCAGCGACCTATGATGCATATGAGGGTACCGGAATGGGATATTGTATTCAGTATGCTGGCCTGATGTCTGCCGTGGAGCGGGGAGGCAGGAAATATATCGGACATATATCGGGGAATAATCCCGGGGTGTCGCGTGTGTTGCTTTCAATCGGCTTTTCTATAAAGGAGATTGAATATATATTTATCAAGCACAATGGAAGGAGAGAAACAATATGACGAATCAGGAAAAGATGAATGCACTGGAGGAAATTATGGAATTAGATGAGGGAACCTTAAAGCCGGAGGATGCTCTTGATAGTTATCCGGAATGGGATTCTGTCACGATCCTTTCTCTGATTTCCTGGATGGATGAGACCTATGGAAAGACAGTCAGCGGAGAGGACTTTAAGAATTTAAAAACAGTTGCTGATGTGATCGCAATTATGGAAGGCTGATCATGCAGTTGATAGATTTGAGTAACAGAAAGCTGTTGATCTCCGGGGCATCTTCGGGGATTGGAAGGGCAACGGCGGTTTTGACGGCAGAGCTTGGCGCTACAGTGGTGTTATGTGGCAGAAATTCCGAAGAATTGGAAGTGACCAGGAGCATGATGAAGCAATCAGAGCGTCATCAGATGATCACATTTGATATAACGGATTTTGAAGCTTATGCTTCTGTGTTTGATGAAGCGGTTGCCGATGGCGTTAAATTGAATGGCATGGTACATTGCGCAGGTATGGCGAAAGCGGTGCCTTTAAAAGTTATGTCTGTGAATTCTGTTTCAGAAATCATGAATACGAATTTTATTTCTTTTATGGAATTGACACGATTTTATGCGAAAAGAAAATATTCAGACGGAGGAAGTATTGTTGCCATCTCTGCAGCGAATGCCCACTATCCGCAAAAATGCATGAGTATTTATGCGGCGTCAAAGCTTGCACTGGAGGCGGCAGTACAGACCCTTGCATTAGAGGTGGAACGCCAGGGAATCCGCATTAACTGTGTAATTCCGGGAGCCGTTGATACGCCGATGATGCAGCAGATTGAGGAAGAACAGTTGGAGCGGATCCGTGCCAGGCAGTTGCTGGGTACCGGCAGACCGCAGGATGTGGCAAATATGATCGCATTCTTATTGAGTGATGCGGCTTCCTTTATAACCGGTCGTGCCATGTTTGTAGATGGCGGATGCCTGGGACAGTAGTTGAGGTGACGAATGGATAAGCTATTTGTGGATCAGACGGGAAAAGAATATACGACGGATGATGTCTGTCAGGTGTTAAAGGAGATCGGAGCAGATGAGTGTGACACGTTGTTCATACACTCGGATATTCTGTTTGGAACCCTGTCGAAAGGGCTGAAAAGAAAGGACTATCTGCAGGCTCTGTATGATGCAGTGGAACAACTGCACGTAACCAATCTGATTATTCCGACATTTACATACAGTTTTTGTAATCATGAGGATTATGACGTCCGGAACAGCGCAACCTCCATGGGAGCATTTAATGAATATATTCGGAAAATGCCGGGACGTTATCGAACCTTGGATCCATTGCTTTCTCTATCCGTGCCGGAGAATCTGAGGGAGACATTCAGTCTGCCCTGTGACCATTCACTTGGCAGTGACAGCGGCTTTGATATTTTGCATCGAATGGAAAATGTGAAGTTTCTTTTTTTGGGTGCAAGGTTAGGGAATTGTTTTACTTATGTTCATTATGTGGAAAAGATGCTGGATGTACCATATCGTTTTGATATGCCGTTTTCGGGAAGGATAATTGATGCTAAGGGTGCTGTGTCGGAAAAGACGCAATATATCCATACGGCATGTTATGGTGTCAGACCGGCAGACTATTACTATTTTGAAGATTATCTGGAGCAGGCAGGGCACCTGAAGAAGCAAAGGCTGGGCAATCTATCTGCGGCCTGCATCTCAGAAAGGGATGCATACAGGGAAATAGCCGGAATGCTGAAAAAGAATATTCATTATTTTCTGGAAGTCCCGTTTCGGGAAGAGGATCTGGTGCATAAGTATACCAAGGGACTTGACGGAGAAAGGATTACACATTGTTAAGGGAGAGTACTATGAAGATTAATCTGCTGGATTGTTTTGAAGACACTGTAAAGCACAGAATGCAGGAAACTGCTGTTGTTCATGGCAGTGAAACGATTACGTTTCAGGAATTGCAGGATCAGGCACAGAGCCTGGCAAATATGATCTTAGATCAGACGGATGGCTGTTACCATTCTCCGGTCGCTGTTTTTCTGCCAAAGGAGATCGCTGCTGTAATAGCTGATCTGGGGGTCATGTATTCCTGTAATCCGTTTATGAATCTGGATGTCAAAACACCAGCAGACAGAATTGCAAATATTTTAGCCCTGGTTCGTCCATGTGCGATCATTACGAATTCTAAATATGCAGAAAAGTTGGGAGAAGTATCCATACCGGTCATCCGAATGGATGAAAGGAACGACTTCATGACGCATAGAGACTGGCAGTTGGCGGAGCGGAGAACAAAACTGATCGATACAGATCCGTTTTGTCTGATCAATACGTCCGGCTCTACCGGGACACCCAAGGGCGTTGTTTTGAATCATCGCAGCTTTTTTGACTTTATGGACTGGGCATTCGAAACCTTTTCCTTTGATGGTACAGAGGTCATGGGATCTCTTTCGCCGGTTGTATTTGATATCTTTGACTTTGAACTTTGCATGCTGATGCTTAAGGGAGCAAGACTGGTTTTACTGGATGCTTCTATGGCAATTTTCCCGGCCAGACTGTTAGAGGCTCTGAATCAGAACCAGGTCAATTTCATTTTCTGGGTGCCTTCTATTATGGTGAATATAGCGAATATGGATTTACTGGAAAAGATACCGGTTCCATCCTTAAGGATGATCTGGTTTGCCGGTGAGGTCTTTCCGACAAAGCAGTTTTTGTACTGGTATGACAGAGTGGAGCATGCCACCTTTGTGAATTTATATGGGCCGATCGAAATAACACTGGATTGTACCTACCATGTGATCCGGGAACGTCCGGAAGAAGAAAAACCGCTGCCGATCGGGATTCCATGTCGTAATACGGATATATTGATCCTTAATTCAGAGGATCAGTGCTGTAAGCCGGAGGAAGAGGGAGAGCTTTGTGTACGCGGGACATCCCTGGCGATGGGGTATTATAATAATCCGGAAAAGACGCATGCAGCATTTGTCCAGAATCCTTTGAATTCTTCCTACCCGGAGCTGATCTACCGCACCGGTGATATTGTATATATGTCAGAAGACGGGCAGATAGAGTTTAAAGGACGGAAGGACAGTCTTGTCAAGCATATGGGGTATCGGATCGAGCTGGGTGAGATCGAGCATGTAGTGATCAATGATCTGAAACTGGTAAAATACTGCTGTGCAGTATATAATTATGCCAGGAAGGAAATTGTGTTATATTATGAAAAGAGTGAAGAAATTTCAGGAACGGAATTCAGGAAAGCGTTCAGTAAAGTATTTCCGGCTTATATGATACCATCTGTCTATATCCGAATGGATCTTCTGCCGCGGAATACGAATGGAAAGATTGACCGTTTATATCTGAAGAATGAAATCAACAAGTAATGGAGGAAATACAATATGGACAGAATATGGAGCATGCTGGAGGAAATCAAGCCGGAACACGATTTTAAAGAGAGTACGGATTATATTGAGGATGGTTTACTGGATTCCTTTGATCTGATCGCATTGATTGATATGCTGGAAAAGGAATTTAATATTATCGTGGATGGTCTGGATGTGGTTCCTGAGAACTTTTGCAATGCGGAGGCGATTGCGGCACTGGTAAAAAAGAGCGGAGGGGATATATAGATGCAGACAACATTTTGTGGAAAGAAAATAACCTCTATGTTGGGAATCTTACCAGAGCAGGAGGTTTATTTTGAGGATGAGGTGGGTAATTATTCGTTTCCGGAAAAGCAGACGCTTCGATTGAAGCGGGTAATGGGATATGAAAAGCACCGGATTTCCAAGAAGTCGTCAACGGTATCTGAGTTTGCTCTTTTTGGTCTCCGGCACATGCTTTCACAGAGCTGGATCAGAAAAGAGGATATCGGGGCAGTAATTGTTGTTACCCTGTGTCCGGATTACTTTGTACCTCATGTCAGCACCATCCTGCACGGAGAACTGGATCTGGATGAGGATGTGATCTGTATGGATATTGCTCAGGGCTGCTGCGGATTTCTGGTAGGGCTGTTTGAATCCTTCCTGCTCCTGGAGCATATGGGGGAGAAAAAGGTTGTATTGATCAATGCGGATATTTTAAGCCATAAGGTATCGGAACGGGACCGGAATGATTATCCGTTGATCGGTGACGGAGCCGCCATTACCGTTGTGGAGAATTCACATGACAACACCAAGGTGTATTATGAGATGCATACAAATGGATCGATGGGAGATGCATTAAAGATCCCGGCAGGAGCATTTAGGCAGCCGAGCAACGCAGAGACCGGTATCATGCGGGATATTGGTGACGGGAATTTTAAATCTCTGGATCATATGCATATGGACGGCAGTGCGGTTTTTAATTTCGTTCAGACCAAGGTGCCACCTATGCTGGAGCACGCTCTGCTGGAAACCGGTTATACGGTTGACGATCTGGATTATTATCTGTTTCATCAGCCGAATAAGTTCATGCTGCAAAAGCTTGCACAGAAGGTTGGGATTCCATATGAGAAGATGCCGATGAATCTGGTAGAGAACTACGGGAATCCAAGCGGTTCTTCGATTCCGCTTGTAACGGTACACAATCTGCAGGAGCAGTTAAAGGAACAGAAATATAAGTGCTGTCTGTCAGCATTCGGCTCCGGTCTTGCCTGGGGTGCGATCATCATGGAACTTGGTAAATTAGAGAATTGTGAAATGCTTATATCAGATTTATAGAACAGGAACAGAGAAATGCTTACAGATGAGATTTGTATTTCAAAGTTGATAAGAGAATTAAAGCTTACGGGAAAGCAGGTATATTCAAACTGCTTTTTTCGTTTTAGTAATGCCGGACAGGAGTGGGAGCTGTATAACAGTGCAGGGTCACTTTTACTCGTAAAGCAGGAAAGCAGTGTATTACGTTTGTTCTTTTTTACACTTGATTTTTCAGATCTGAAGCAGTTGATGGAGGACAGTCTGGCTTCTGACCGGGAATACATGCTGGAGATCGTTGCAAAGGATAAGGTGCTATACCGGAATGAACTTCTGGATATGGGCTTCGATGTATTTGCACAGATGCTTCGCATGTCCGTAAAGGATATTTCTCCGTTGTTTCAGAACGGAAGCGCATTTGTAGAGGCTTATGATGAACAGCTTGTCGAGCAGGCCCGGCCGGAGGATGTGCCGGCTTTACTGGATAAGCTATGGCATATATTTGATACCAGGGTCAGTCATCTTCCCGATGAGGAGGAATTAAAATCGGCTATCCTGCGGGGAGAATTCTGTCTATGCAGGGAAAAGGATTCTGATATACGGGCATTCCTGCAGAGCGTGATGGAACCCAGAAGCTTTTATATTAATCAGGTGTATAACGGGGGAGAGAAGAAACTGATCCATTCGATCATGCATAAGCGTCTGGCAGAGTATTATCAACAGGGAGGCAGATATGTGTTTGCCTGGGTGGATGAAAGGAATCAGGCATCCTTAAGATTTCATGAAAAATATGGACTGAAGCCGGATGGCCTATGGACCAGTGTGTATCAGAGGAGAAGGCAGGAAGCGGATGAAGGCGATAAGGCAGATGGAAATGAGGAAGTGTCATGATATGTAAGTATCAGATAGGAAATGAGCCGATATACCGATTTGAAATGCCTATGATAGCATCGAATATGTATATTATAATGCATGGAGATCAGGCGCTGCTGATCGATCCTCATGGAAACGCGGATGCGGTTCACTTGTTAAAGAAGCATGATGTGAAACAGCTTTTGATCATTCTGACGCATGAACATTATGACCATATTTCCGGTGTGAATTATTTTCGCAAAGAATGGAGATGCAGGGTGATCGGAAGCCGGTCATGTCAGGAATCGGTTAAGGAGCCGGCAAAGAATCTGGCGGCATACTTCATGGCAATGTTTATTACGCGTTCCGGGGAGGAACGACAGGAAATACAGAAACAGATCGAACAGGATTATCATTGTGAGGTCGACGAGGGATTTGAACAGACATGGCGCTTTGAATTTGCAACATTTCATGTTGTCTTATGTGAGACGCCGGGACATTCTCCGGGAAGCATATGTATATGCATAAACGACAGATATTTGTTTACGGGAGACAGCCTGATTCCGGGAGAAAAGATCATAACAAGATTGCCCGGAGGAAACCGGGAGCTTTATCAGAAGATTACAGTTCCCTATTTACAGAGCTTTGATCCGGAAACAATTATATTTCCAGGTCATGGAGCGGAGGAATATCTAAAAAATATAGCATTACCGTTCCGCAAAACGTTTTAGTATGGGGATGATCACATTTTTCAACTGATCCTCCGGAACCTGCTGGCAGAGAAGATTAATCTCCCGATAGGTAGTCTTTAGGGAATATTCCCGGTCGAAAAATTCAGAAAGGGTAATATGATAATAATCGCAGATGCGGGCGAGGATATCATAAGGTACATTTTGCTTTGCGCGTCGGACATCAGCAAAATAACCCTTGTTCAAATGCAGTTCTTCACTTAATTTTGAAGGGGATATATTTGAATTATCAATCAATTCAAACAGTCGTTCCCGAACGTAATTATCATGCGTCATGGCTTTAATTCCTCCATCTACAAGTATAAATGATTCAAAACGGATTGGAGTGGAAATAGTCCGAAAAATAACTATAATTTACTGCAAGAATCAAGGAATATATCCATAATTCTATAAAATACGAGTAAGAGCTGTTAATGAAAGCAGAATTCAACATAATTTTCCGGAAACTGGTTGAAAATGTAAAAGGGAAGGGGTAAAATGTAACTATAACTTTTGGGAGTGTTTCTGAATTTTCTTAGATTCAAAATGAGGGGGAGTAAGATGAAACGAAATACAGTATTTCAGATTTTTCTGACAATTTCATTGCTGGTTGTTATTCTGACAATTTCCCTGATAGCCTATATAAATAGTCTGAATAAAGGATTTCAGAAAGAAATTCTTCAGTCCCTGGAAGAGGTTTCCAATCAGGGTGCGGTATCCATTCAGACAGAGATAAACGGAAAGGTAAATCTGTTGCAGGATCTGGCAACGACAATTGATATTGAAGAGAATGATACTCCGGATTCTTTGCTGGCAGATGTACAGAGTCAGCTATTGTCGATAGCCGAGCATAATGAATTCCAGGTAATGGGTGTGTTGACGAGGGATGGTACGGTTTATGCGACGAACGGAGAGATTTATGATGGGGCTGATCAGGAGTTTTTTCAAACTGCCATGGAAGGGAATACTACGATTACCGGACGTGTGCCGATATCGAAAGAGGAAAACGCATTTGTGAATATTTACAGTACGCCGATTCTGGATAATACCACCGGAGAACCGAAAGCAGTTCTGATGGCCGTGTATCGTACAGAGAACTTTCGGGCAACTCTGGAGGTGAAATCCTTTGATGGAGAGGGCTATTCCTATCTGGTCGAACAAAACGGAAATACAGTTGTAGACTCTGCTCATGCAACCTCTTTTCAGAATATGTCCAATATCTATACTTCTATTGCAAATGCAGACGAAACAAATGATGCCTGCATTGAACAGCTACAGTATTACCTTATACATAAGGAAAATGGCAGTATCATTTTTCGCAACCGTGTTGATAAATATCTGTATTGTACTCCGGTGGAAATTAATAACTGGTATCTGTTAACGGTGGTGCCGGTCCGGATCATTGACCACCAGATGAATCAGGTCATTCGTTCTACAGTCCTGTTAGTGATCATACTGGTTCTGGTGTTTGCAGTTCTGATCTGGTTTATTTTAGGTCAGCAGAAACGCAGACAGGAGGAATTAATGTCGCTTGCCTATGTGGATCCAGTTACAGGAGGGCATACATTTGCAAAATTTCAGCAATTATATGAAGAGATACTTGGCAGTAATTCTGATAAGCAGTTTGCTTTATTGTCGATTGATTTAAATCATTTTAAGATGATCAACGATCTGTATGGCTATGAGGAGGGAGATCGTATCATACAAAACATGGACAGTCTCTGGCGTAAGCTTTGTCGGTCGAACGAGTGCTGCGGACATCGGAACGCAGATCGCTTTGTTGTTTTGTTAACGTATGAGAATACGGAGGAACTGGAAGAACGCCTGCGTAATTATCGGGAGCAGCTGCAGGAGACGACAGCGGATCGCTATCAGTTAAGCCTGCGGGCCGGTGTTTATGAACTGGAGGATACGAGTGAGGCATTTTCTGTCGTATTTAATCGTTCCATGATGGCCTTTTCAGAAGCAAAGAATAATGGAGGACATTTTTATGCCTTCTATCATTCTGGTATGGAGGAACAACTGCTCTGGGAAAAATATGTAGAGGATTATTTCCAGATGGCATTGCGGAAACAGGAGTTTGCTGTTTATTATCAGGCGAAAATAGATGCCGGGACAGGAGCGGTATCCGGTGCGGAGGCATTGGTACGCTGGATCCGGCCGGACGGTACGGTGATTCCGCCAAGCCGGTTTATTCCTATATTGGAGAATAATGGTACGATAGCCGAACTGGATCAGTATATGTTCCGGGAAGTCTGTCTGCGTCAAAAGGCCTGGTTAGAAGAGGGAAAGCAGGTAGTACCGGTATCTGTAAATCTATCCAGGGTGCAACTGGCGGATCGGAATTTTGTTGATACATATGCTGAGATCCTGGAGGACACGGGGCTGCCGGCAAAATATGTAGGTCTGGAATTCACAGAGAGTGCTATGTTTGATAATGAGGAGATCCTGCGGAATACGGTGGACCGGCTGCATGATCTGGGTATTAAGGTACTGATTGATGATTTTGGTGTCGGTTATTCCTCTATGATGACATTAAAGGTAATACCGGTAGATATCCTGAAGATGGATAAGAGCTTTATTGACAGTATTGGAGATGAACGGGGAGATAAGATCGTAGTTGGCATGATTGAATTTGCGCTTTCTCTGGGAATGAGTGTAACAGCAGAAGGGGTGGAGAATGATGCACAGTATCGTTTTCTGCAATCTCATCGATGCAATGATATACAGGGCTACTATTTCTCCAGGCCGGTACCGGCAGGGGAATATTGCAGACAGTTTCTTGGCTCTGCCTGACGGGAATTGCTGCCACCCGTAAAAACAGTGGAAAAACAATAACAACCATGCTATAGTAATACGGTGCAAGACTGATATGAATTAGGAGGCTGTTATGGCAGAAGAATATCAAAAGGAAATAGAGAGAAGAAGAACATTTGCGATCATTTCACATCCGGATGCAGGAAAGACTACGCTGACGGAGAAGTTTTTATTATATGGAGGGGCTATTAATACCGCCGGCTCTGTAAAAGGCAAGGCGAACGCAAAGTATGCTGTTTCTGACTGGATGGGAATTGAGAAGGAGAGAGGAATATCCGTTACCTCTTCCGTATTGCAGTTCGATTATGATGGATACTGCATCAATATCTTGGATACTCCGGGACATCAGGATTTCTCGGAGGATACCTATCGGACTCTGATGGCGGCAGATTCCGCAGTCATGGTAATTGATGCCTCCAAGGGTGTGGAGGCGCAGACGATCAAGCTCTTCAAGGTATGTGTCATGCGTCACATTCCGATTTTCACGTTTATTAATAAGATGGATCTCGAAGCGAAGGATTCGTTTGAATTACTGGATGATATAGAAACGGTACTGGGAATCCGGACCTGTCCGGTTAACTGGCCTATCGGCTCCGGTAAGCGGTTTAAAGGCGTTTATGACAGGGAAACAAAGCAGGTTTCTATGTTTCAGGCAGTTTCCACCGGCGGATCCAAGTCTGCAGCAGAGACGGATTACAGTTTGGATGATCCTGAGCTTAGGAATGCGGTTGGTGAGGAATTATATCAGCAGCTTCTGGATGAGGTAGAGCTTCTGGATGGAGCCAGTGATGCCTTTGATCAGGAACTGGTGGACAAGGGGGAGCTGTCGCCGGTCTTTTTTGGTTCTGCGTTAACCACATTTGGTGTAGAGACCTTTCTGGAGCATTTTCTGAAAATGACACTTTCACCGCTTCCGCGACAGTCCAATGAAGGTTCCATTGATCCGGTTACCGCACCGTTTTCCGGTTTTATATTTAAGATTCAGGCAAATATGAATAAGGCCCATCATGACCGGATCGCTTTTATGCGGATCTGTTCCGGAAAGTTTGATGCAGGTAAGGATGTGTATCATGTTCAGAGCGGGAGAAAATTAAAGCTTTCGCAACCGCAGCAGATCATGGCGCAGGAGCGGAAGGTAATTGAGGAAGCATATGCGGGAGACGTGATCGGTGTCTTCGATCCGGGTCTGTTTTCCATTGGGGATACGATTTGTGCGCCCGGGAAAAAATTCGAATACGAAGGGATTCCGACCTTTGCGCCTGAGCATTTCTGCCGGCTGGTATCTCTGGATTCCATGAAGCGAAAGCAGTTTATCAAGGGAGTAACGCAGCTGGCCCAGGAGGGAGCGATTCAGATCTTTAAAGATTATTCTCTGGATTTATCTGAGATCATTGTTGGCGTGGTTGGTGTCCTGCAATTTGACGTGTTGAAATACAGACTGGAAACGGAATATGGCTGTGAGGTACGACTGGAGGCTCTGCCATACAATTATATCCGTTGGGTAAAGGATCCTGCAACAGATTTGAATCGTCTGAAGCGGGTCAGTGACTGTAAGAAGGTAAAGGATATGAAGGATAACCCATTGCTGCTCTTTGCGAACGAGTGGTCCATCCGGCTGGTATTGGAAAATAATGAAGGTCTGGAGTTGGAGGATTTCAGAAAGAATTAAGCCTGCATGAGGAATGTTAGTTACAAGCAGCAGGCCTGTAAAGGACGGGATTTCAGCAATCCGGTATAATCGTAAGAAAATGTAAGAAATAATGGATTGTAACAAGTCGACGAATGCGATAAAATAAAACTGATTTATGAATGAAAGGAGTGTGTGATATGGGTATGACAGGAACCATTCTGACAGGAACTGTATTATTTGAAAATGCGGGAATTATGACATTAATCTGGCTGGGATTGGTTATCCTATTCATAGTACTGGAGATCATCAGTTTAGGACTGACCAGTATCTGGTTTGCCGTGGGTGCATTGGCTTCCGGAATCATTGCCATGTTAGGCGGGCCCATTGCGCTTCAGATTATTGTATTTCTGGTTGTTTCCGTGGTATTGCTTGCCTGTACCAGAGGGATTGCCAGGCGACATCTGGATAACCGCATTGAAAGGACCAATGCAGAAGGACTGATCGGCAGGACTTCCATAGTAATGGAAACGATTGACAATGCCGCATCTACCGGCAAGATTAAGATCGGTGATGTGGAATGGACAGCAAGAGCAGTGAATGAAGCACAGGTAATACCAAAGGATACGAAGATCATTATCCGTGAGATCCATGGTGTTAAGTGCATGGTAGAACCGGTTTCGGTTCAGGTATAACACAGTAAGGGAAGGATTCCCGAAGACTAAAAAATGGAGGTATAGAACATGGGAGGAATTGGAATGAGTGCAGCAGGTGCCGGAGGACTGATCAGCGGAGCGGTAGGACTGGGAATATTTCTGATCGTTCTTTTGATCATTATTGCCGTTTCCTGTATCAATATTGTACCGCAGGCACATGCATATGTAGTAGAGCGGCTGGGTACGTATCGTGGTACCTGGTCTGTTGGTTTTCACATTAAGATGCCGTTTTTTGATAAGATTGCAAAGCGTGTAACCTTAAAGGAACAGGTGGTGGATTTTGCACCTCAGCCGGTGATCACCAAGGATAATGTAACGATGCGGATTGATACGGTCGTATTTTTCCAGATTACGGATCCAAAGCTGTTTTGTTATGGTGTTGAGAATCCGATCATGGCGATTGAGAACTTAACAGCAACGACTCTTCGTAATATCATAGGTGATCTGGAGTTAGACCAGACACTGACATCAAGAGAGACGATTAATACAAAAATGCGTGCCACCCTGGATGAGGCCACAGATCCATGGGGTATTAAGGTAAATCGTGTGGAGTTGAAAAATATCATTCCACCGGCTGCTATTCAGGATGCTATGGAGAAGCAGATGAAGGCAGAACGGGAACGCCGGGAACAGATTCTGATCGCCGAAGGTGAGAAGAAGTCAGCGATTCTTCGTGCAGAAGGTCAGAAGGAATCCATGATCCTTCAGGCAGAGGCGGATAAGCAGGCAGCAATCCTTCGGGCAGAGGCGAAGAAGGAGGCAACTATCCGGGAGGCAGAGGGTCAGGCACAGGCGATCGAGACTGTCCAGAAGGCAAACGCAGCAGGTCTTGTTTTCCTGAAGGAAGCAGATCCAAGTGAATCCGTTATTCAGATTAAGAGTCTGGAGGCATTTGCAAAGGCGGCAGACGGTCAGGCGACCAAAATTATCATTCCGTCTGAGATTCAGGGACTGGCAGGACTGGCAAAGTCAGTGATAGAAGTTGCGGCAGAAAAATAGAGAAAAGACAAAAAATGGATAGAATTCTTACTAATTCCTTGCTTTTATCCATGGTTATATGATAGACTAATACCCTAAGGGCAAGACAAGCGATAGATATCGAATCCTTGTCTTGCTCTTTTTAGGAAGGCATAAGCCAAGGAGGAGAGAGAATGTTATCTACAGTTAATTTTTGCATTATTGCAACCATTGTCATATATCTGCTGGGGATGTTGGCGATTGGTTTTATCTTCAGTAAGGGAAACAGTAATAGTACGGATTTCTATTTAGGCGGACGTAAGATGGGACCGATTGTGACTGCCATGAGTGCAGAGGCCAGCGATATGTCCAGTTGGCTGCTGATGGGACTTCCGGGTCTGGCATATCTGTCAGGAATCTGTGATCCGGGCTGGACCGCGATCGGCCTGGGTGTAGGTACCTGGCTGAACTGGTTTTTTGTAGCGCGAAAGCTCAGACGCTATTCTGCGAATATCAATGCGATCACAGTGCCGGAATTTTATTCCAGACGTTATCATGATAAGAGTAATGTGCTGAATGCGATTGCGGCAGTGGTCATAATTGTATTTTTTATTCCGTATACTGCATCCGGCTTTGCTGCCTGTGGTAAATTGTTTCACAGCCTGTTCGGAGTGGATTATGGTGTAGCAATGCTGGTTTCGGCTGCAGTTATCGTCGGCTATACGATCATGGGCGGTTTCCGCGCAGTTTCGACGACGGATCTGATCCAGAGTATTGTCATGACGATCGCGCTGTTTGTCGTTGTTTTCTTTGGTATTTCGCAGGCGGGTGGCCTTAATGCGGTTCTGGATAATGCCAGAGAGTTATCCGGTTATCTGACAATGAATGCGTCTTATGATGTATCCACCGGTTCTGCCAGTCCTTATGGTACGCTGACGATCATCTCCACACTGGCATGGGGACTGGGCTACTTTGGCATGCCTCACATCCTGCTTCGTTTTATGGCGATCGAGGATGAGAAGAAGCTGGTGCTATCCCGTCGTGTTGCAACCATATGGGTATTTATTGCAATGTCAGTTGCTATTTTCATCGGTGTTGTAGGGCTGGGAATGACGAAGGCAGGTGCCCTTGATTTTCTGGAGGGCAGCAGCAGTGAGACGATAATTGTTAAGATTGCTGGTTTGATCAGTCAGAATGGTATCTTTCCGGCTATTGTTGCCGGTCTGATCCTGGCAGGTATTCTGGCGGCTACGATGTCTACTGCTGACAGTCAGATGCTGGCAGCAGCATCCAGTGTGTCACAGAATATCCTGCAGGACTTTTTCCATATCAAGCTGTCAGAGAAGAGAAGTCTTCTGATTGCCCGTCTTACGATTGTGGTGATCAGTCTGATCGGTGTATTTCTGGCCCGGGATCCGGATTCCAGTGTATTTGGTATTGTTTCCTTTGCGTGGGCAGGCTTTGGCGGTGCCTTTGGAGCAGTAACCCTGTGTTCTCTGTTCTGGAAGCGCAGTAACCGCTGGGGAGCTTTGGCCGGTATGATCAGTGGCGGTGTGATGGTCTTTGTCTGGAAGTACGCAGTTCGTCCGCTGGGTGGAATCTGGAACATTTACGAACTGCTTCCTGCATTTTTAGTATCACTGGTATGCATCATCGTGGTGAGTCTTCTGACAAAGGAGCCGGAGGAGGATATCGTAAGGGAATTTGAAGCAGCAAAATAGCAAAAAGGAGGAAACGGTTATGACGTATCAGGAATTTTTTTCAATGGTAAAGGAGAAACTGGCAGGAGCAGATGTCAGCAGCATTCAGGAGCATCTGGCATATCAGTTTAACATTACAGGAGAAGCAGAAGGCATCTTCTATGTAGAGGTAAGAGATGGAAAGCTGTATGTAGAGCCTTATGAATACTATGACAGGGATGTGATCTTCACCTGCAAGGCAGAGACTTTGATCAAGATCGCAGAGGGAAAACTGGATCCGGTAGTTGCATTTACCATGCAAAAGCTCAAGGTGGATGGAAGCATTGAAAAGGCATTAAAGCTAAAGGAATTGTTTTGATGTCACTGGTTTTATGATATCATAAAATAATATTATTATAGCTGGCTAAGGCAGTCATTGGAAAGATACAAGGTGTTCTTTACGATGGCTGCCGCCTTTTATTTGTGCGAAGACGTAAGGCGTGTTTCGCCTGTTCCCTGCAGGCTATCTGTCCGGGATAAAAATAGAATAAAAGCTTTACAGATAGAATAAGATTATTTATAATAAATAATTGGCTATAAGAGGGATGCATAAAAGTACAATTTTGATAAGGTCAGGTGGAGGAGAAAGATATGCTGACATATAATCTTGTGGACGGGGAACAGGAGTTTCTCTATGTATATTTGTATAAGTGTATCAGAGATGATATCATTGCGGGCAAAATTAAATCAGGGGAAAAGCTGCCATCCAAAAGAAACTTTGCTAAGAATCTTGGCGTCAGTGTGATCACAGTGGAAAATTCCTATGAACAATTAATGGCAGAGGGTTATATTTACTCGGTTCCGAAGCGGGGATTTTATGTGTGCGAATTAAAGGATACAGGTGTGCAGCCACGAAGGATATCCGGACAGGGAATTTCCCTGGAAAGAGAGGTAAGCTCCTATATTGCTGATTTTTCAAGTAATCAGACAGATGCAGCGGTATTTCCCTTTTCTGTATGGACAAAGACAATCCGGGAAATTATGAATGAAAATCAACAGCAACTGATGGTAAATCCGCCCTGTGGCGGAATCATGGAGTTACGCGTCCGTATTGCCTTGTATTTAAAGGAATTTCGTGGTATGCAGGTGAATCCGGAACAGATTTTTATTGGTGCCGGTACCGAGTATCTGTATAGTCTCATCATTCAGCTCCTGGGAGAAAGAATAAAGTATGGAGTGGAGAATCCCGGATATCCGAAAATTGCACAGATTTATAGCAGAATGCGCGTTCCATACGAATATGTGGAAATGGATGCCCAGGGGATCATGCCAGGTACTCTGGAGGAAAAGGGAATTGATGTGATCCATATTTCACCATCTCATCATTTTCCGACCGGTATCGTAATGCCGATCGCCCGGCGCTATGAATTACTGAGCTGGGCTGCAGGAAAACCGGATCGGTATATCATTGAGGATGATTATGACAGCGAGCTTCGTTTTGCGGGACGTCCGATATCGACATTATACAGCATAGATGGTTCGGATAAGACCATTTATATGAACACGTTTGCCAAAACCCTATGCTCCACTGTACGGATCAGCTATATGGTACTTCCTCAGATATTAATGGAACGGTTTTATAAGAGTCTGGCTTTTTACTCCTGTACGGTGTCGAATTTTGAACAGTATACACTGGCACGGTTTATGGAAAATGGAAGCTTTGAAAAGCATATGAATCGATTGCGAAACTATTATCAGAAAAAACGGAACCGGATCCTTCAGGTATTTAAAGACAGATTACGGAATGAACGGATTACGATCATTGAATCGGATACCGGCGCTCATTTTATAATGGATATTCATACGGATAAAACAGAGGATTGGATTGTGAAAGAAGCCATGAAGAGGGGAATTAAGATGGCACCGCTTTCCCAATACTATTTCGGAAAGGTTCCGTGGTGTGCAAAGCGGTTTGTGATGAATTATTCCTCGATCTCCATGGATAAAATAGAGGAGATTGCCGGACTTTTATCTGAAATTATCGAAATTTAGCCGGATTTTAAATTCTGTCCCTATATTCTTGGTTTTGGGTAGAGCGTTGAACGTATGTTTAGATTGTAATAAAAAAATAAAAAAAGTCGGATAAAAATGCAGAAAATGTTAGGAAAACCTAGAAAATGCTGAAAAAATGGTGTATAATGGAAAAAACGGTTGAAACCTATTGTTATTCAGGGATGGAAGGAACCCATGAAGAATGTCGTAGAAAATAATGTAATTATTCAGCGACATTTGTCTAACTTTTAGGGGTATACTTTTTCCTCATTTTGAATAAGTATTATAGTACACGATACGAGTTGATTTACAGAACTTTGGAAGAAGCGATGTAAAGGAAGGAGAAAAAGTATGACAGAGAAATTATTAAGCAACAATCAGGCAGTAGTGGCAGGAGAGATCGTTTCCGGATTTACCTTTAGCCATGAAGTGTTTGGAGAAGGATTCTATATGGTGGATGTGCTGGTGAGCCGGTTAAGTGATACATATGACACAATTCCCCTTATGGTTTCAGACAGGATCATTGATGTTGATGAGAACTGCATTGGCAGAAAGGTGGAGGCAAAAGGCCAGTTCCGTTCCTATAATAAGCATGAAGAAACAAAGAACCGGTTAATCTTATCGCTATTTGTTCGTGAGATTGAATTTATAGAGGATGACGAATTCATAAGCAAACCGAATCATATTTATCTGGACGGGTATATTTGCAAGTCGCCGGTTTACCGTATGACGCCCCTCGGCAGGGAGATCGCAGATGTACTGCTTGCAGTTAACCGGGCCTATGGAAAGTCTGATTACATACCATGTATCTGCTGGGGCAGAAATGCGCGCTTTGCCGGTAAGCTGTCGGTGGGAGAGCATGTCGCAGTCTGGGGCCGGATTCAGAGTCGGGAATATCAGAAGAAGGTCGGAAATGATCAGGTAGTCAGCAAGACAGCCTATGAAGTATCTGTCAGTAAAATGGAATGCCTGGAATAAAGGTAAAATAGAAAAAAGTGGATTTTTGTATCCGTTTATGATAGAATGTTGCTCATAATATCGAAGATGAGGATAGGATATCAAAGGAGAATATATGAGTAAGGTACAGGTTATATGCGGTCCGGGAATTGGCAAGACCTCAGCTGCAGTCGGTTATGGTATTAAGGGGGCAGGTTCAGGAAAAGAGGTTATCATCGTACAGTTCTTAAAGGGCAGTGACACAGAGGATTATAATCTATTATCAAGACTGGAGCCGGAGATTAAACTGTTAAGCTTTGAACGGATTGGTAAATGTTATGATGAACTGACACTGGAGGAACAGAAGGAGCAGAAGTTAAACATTATGAATGGATTTAACTATGCACGTAAGGTGATTCAGACCAGCGAGTGTGATATTCTGATTCTGGATGAAAGTCTGGGACTGGTAGACAGCGGGATTATTGAGGTCAGTCAGATCATGGAGCTTTTGGAGCTGGCCGGGGACAGTGATCTGGAGATACTTCTGACCGGACGGATCCTTCCGGATGAGATTCTGGAGGCTGCTGATATGGTTACCCGCATCGAAGCAATAAAATGATTCCGGTGGTCAGAGTCTGAAGGGAATCTGTAATTGACGGTTGACAGAGACAGAGCGTAGTGATACGATAACTACAGTTAAATATGGAAGGTAGAGGCGCAAGAATTATGAGTAGGCTTCCGGACACAGTAAGGTGTGGAGGAAGGAAGACGAAAGGAAGGATTGCCGAAGAACTTATCAGCCTTAAGGATAAGATTCTGGGCATACAGTGAAGAACTGTATGACTGTCATCGTAAGATGGAGGGCTACGCAAAACAATCATCCTATTGTACAGGTGGTATAGAGTTTTAGGTCGGCTTTCCAGCCGACCTTTTTTACGGAAAATAATAATGTCAGACAGGAGGAAATCAGTATGTCAATTTTTGAAGGATCAGGTGTTGCATTAATTACCCCGTTTCAGGAGGATGGTTCGGTTGATTTCGGGAAATTAAAGGAACTGGTAGATTTTCAGATCGAGCATGGGACGGATGCCATTATTATCTGTGGTACCACAGGAGAATCATCTACCCTGAGTCATGAGGAGCATTTAGAGTGTATTGAAAAGTGTATCGCATATACTGCTGGAAGAGTTCCGGTTATTGCAGGCACCGGTTCTAATTGTACGGAAACAGCGATTTACTTATCTACAGAGGCACAGCGCTACGGGGCAGATGCACTGCTGGTAGTTACGCCATATTATAATAAGGCAACCCAGAAGGGGCTGATCGCACATTATACTGCTATTGCCAATGCAGTAGAGCTTCCGATCATCATGTATAACGTACCAAGCCGTACCGGCTGTAATATTCAACCGGAAACAGCAGCGGAGCTGGCAAGAAATGTTGAGAATATTGTTGCGATTAAGGAGGCAAGCGGTAACATTGCACAGGTTGCTAAGTTAATGAGCCTGGCAGACGGCTGTATCGATCTGTATTCCGGTAATGATGATCAGATCGTACCGATCCTTTCTCTGGGCGGTAAGGGCGTGATCTCTGTAACGGCTAATATTATCCCGCAGGATACACATATGCTGGTTAAGCGGTATTTAGATGGTGACACCCGGGGATCTCTGGATCTGCAGTTAAAGGCGATCGATCTGTGTAATGCCCTGTTCTGTGAGGTGAATCCGATTCCGGTCAAGAAAGCCGCAGAATTAATGGGGCTGTGCAGTGGCTCGCTGCGGATGCCATTAACAGAGATGGAACCGCAGAATGTAGAGCGTTTGAAGTCTGCCATGACAAGGTATGGAATTCTTTGATGGTTTTGATAACAGATACAGGATGGAGCAGTGATAGGATAAAGAGTCAGGAGGATGGATACATGATAAGAATAATCATGCATGGCTGTAACGGCAAAATGGGACAGGTCATTACCGGAATTGTGGCGGAGGATGCACAGGCGGAAATCGTAGCGGGTATTGATCTGTATGATGGTATTCAGAATACATATCCGGTGTTTGCCGACATTGCAGATTGCAAGGTGGAAGCAGATGTTATTATTGATTTTTCGACTGCGAAAGCGATAGACGGGTTATTGGATTATGCGTTGGCTAAGAAGCTTCCGGTGGTACTTTGTACAACCGGATTATCGGAAGAGCAGCTTGCAAGGGTAGATATGGTTGCAAAGGAGATAGCTGTTCTAAAATCGGCGAATATGTCGCTGGGAATCAATACGATCATGAAGCTGTTACGGGATGCAGCGAGGGTATTTGCTCCGGCAGGCTATGATATTGAAATTGTTGAGAAGCATCATAATCAGAAACTGGATGCACCGTCCGGGACTGCGATTGCATTGGCAGATTCCATTAATGCAGCCATGGATCAGCAATATGAATATATCTATGACAGAAGTCAGCGCAGACAGAAGCGGGATAAAAAGGAATTAGGTATTTCAGCAGTACGGGGAGGAACGATCGTGGGAGAGCATGAGGTGATTTTTGCCGGTACGGATGAAGTGATAGAAATCAAGCATACTGCTTATAGCAAGGCGGTATTTGCGAAGGGTGCAGTAGAAGCAGGAAAGTTTCTGGCCGGTAAAACAGCCGGACTCTATAATATGAATGATGTTATCTCGTAGTCCGGGGGGAAGATATCAGCCTGAAGAAAGCGGTCGGAATCAGAAGAAAACGGGAATGATCTGTAATATTATATGATTGATAGTCACATCTGTTGGTTGCAGATGTGACTTTTTTGTATTAAAATATTTCCTATATCGTATGAAAAGAGAGGAATCTGTATGAAGAACGGATTTATTAAGGTTGGGGCTGTTACCCCCGGGATACGGGTGGCAGATTGTAAATATAACCGGGAACAGATTTTGGAAGGAATCCGGAAGGCGGCAGAGCAGGGTGTGAAGCTTGTGGTATTACCGGAGTTATGTCTGACCGGATATACATGCGGGGATCTGTTTTTGCAGGAAACGCTGTTACAGGGTGCAGAGGAGTCGTTAATGTGGCTGATCACCAGGACGAAGGAGCTTCCCGTCTATGTGCTGTTGGGAATGCCGTATTCCGTAGATTGCAAGCTTTATGATGTGGGGGCCTTTTTCGGCAGAGGGAAACTGCTTGGTATGATTCCCAAGCTTCATATACCGAATTATTCGGAATTTTATGAAGCCCGGTATTTTACCAGAGGCAATCAGCAGGTCAGAATGATAACTGTTGACGGACAGCAGGTGCCATTTGGAACAAGGCTGCTGTTTCGGTGTCATGAGCTGCCGGAATTTACGATCGGATGTGAGATCTGTGAGGATCTTTGGGTTTCCCTGCCGCCATCTTCCGAGCATGCCACGGCTGGTGCCACGGTAATCTGTAATCCTTCTGCCAGCGTGGAAGTAACGGCGAAGGAGGACTACAGGAGACAGCTTGTTCGAATGCAGGCAGCGCGGACGGTCAGTGCTTATATCTATGCGGATGCCGGAGAAGGAGAATCCACTACGGATGTGGTATTCAGCGGTCATAATATGATCAGTGAAAATGGCACCATGCTGGCAGAAAGCCGGCGTTTTACCAACGATATGACGATAACGGAGATTGATGTAAAGAAGCTTTCCGCAGAGCGTCGTCGGATGAATACCTATGACAGCGGAATGTGTGAAGACTATATGATCATTGAATTTGATCTGCCGGTAGAGAAGACCGCATTGACAAGAGACTTCGCCCGGACACCATTTATACCTTCTGATATGATCCGGCGGACGGAGCGGTGTGAAGAAATATTTATACTGCAGGCGATGGGGCTTAAGAAACGCTTGCTGCATACGAATTGCCGGAGTGCAGTGATCGGGCTTTCCGGAGGTCTGGATTCAACTCTGGCATTATTAGTAACGGTCAGAGCCTTTGATCTGGCAGGAATGGAACGGAATGGTATCCTGGGTATTACCATGCCCGGATACGGGACAACAGATCGTACCTATCAGAATGCCCTGCAGATGGGAAAGGCATTGGGTATTACATTAAAGGAGATCAGTATTGTTAAGGCTGTAGATCAGCATTTAATGGATATTCAGCATGAGAAAGCAGAGCATGACATAACCTATGAGAACAGTCAGGCAAGGGAGCGGACGCAGATTCTGATGGATGTGGCCAACCAGACGGGCGGGCTGGTGGTCGGCACCGGTGATCTGTCTGAACTGGCGTTAGGATGGGCAACCTATAATGGGGATCATATGTCTATGTACGGGGTAAATGCATCCGTGCCGAAAACCCTGGTGCGGCATCTGGTGCGATATGTGGCAGATACCTGTGGTGAAAAAGCATTGGCAGATGTGTTGTATGATGTTCTGGATACGCCGGTCAGTCCGGAGCTGCTGCCGCCGGAACACGGACAGATCGTACAGAAGACGGAGGATGTGGTAGGGCCGTATGAGCTTCATGATTTCTTTCTTTATTATATGATGCGGTTTGGTTTTTCGCCGGCAAAGATTTTCCGTCTTGCAAAACGGGCCTTTGATGGTGAATACGAAGAAGAGGTTATTTTGAAATGGTTGAAAATCTTTTATCAGCGTTTTTTCAGTCAGCAGTTTAAACGTTCCTGTATACCGGACGGGCCGAAGGTCGGAACAGTCGCATTATCACCAAGAGGTGACTGGCGGATGCCGAGTGATGCGGTTGCAGATCTATGGTTAAATGAACTGGAGAGCCTGAGCAGGCCGGAATAATGAGGGAAAAGAAGCAGTTTGGATTCGGAGAATGGAATAGACTATAATAGGATTGAAAGCGTGGAAACAGAATGAAAGAGTACACAATTATTACAGATTCGGCAACAGACATGCCAAAAGAGATCATTGAACAATATAACCTTCATGTGATTCCAACTCCGGTAGTGATCGGAGGAACGGATTATTTTGACGGAGAGACTATTTTTCCGAAAGATTTTTATCAGATGCAAAGGGATAAGGCGGAAATCTCTACGTATCACATTAACACATTTATGTTTAAGGAACATTTCCGGCCTTATGCAGAGCGGAATGAGACGGTTATCTATGTCTGCTTTTCAACCGGTCTGGCAGGAACCTTTAATGCGGCCCGGATGGCGAAGGAGGAACTGCTTGAGGAATATCCGGAATGGGATATAACGATCGTTGATTCACGGTGCGCTTCACTCGGGTTCGGATTTCTGGTATACTATGCATTGCGGATGCAGGAGAATGGAGCCGATAAGGAAACGGTCATCGAGGCTCTGGAGTATCATCGGGAGCATATAAAGCATATTATCACAGTAAATACGCTGGAGTATTTGTTTCAGGGCGGACGCCTGAGCAGAACCAGCATGGTAGTTGGGGGTGTACTGGACATTAAGCCGATCATTCATATGGATGAAAAGGGATCGTTAAAGGCGATTGAGAAGATCCGGGGACGGAATAAATCATTAAAGCGTATGGTGGAACTGATCGGGGAATGGTGTAAGAATCCGGGAGAGCAGTTATATGGGATCTGTCACGGGGATGATTATGAAACCATGAAGCAGGTAGAGGAAATGGTAAGAGAAGCCTATGGTGAAGTACGGTTTCTGGAAAATTATGTAGGCTGTGCCATTGGTGCGCACACGGGAACCGGAATTATCGGCATTGTATTCCTGGATGAAGCGTCCAGATACAGCAAGTGGTTGTAAGAGATACAAAGGAGCAGCAGCCATGGAGCGGAGTATATTGTTTTTTGATATTGATGGTACGATATTAACAGAGGATGGTACACGGAGAATCCCGGACAGTACCCGTCAGGCGATCAGCAGGGCAAAGGAGCGGGGACATTTAACCTTTATAAATACCGGACGGGTTTTTCTCAATATTGAACCAATGATCCGGGCATTAGACTTTGATGGTTATGTCTGTGGCTGTGGAACCAATATCTATTATCAGGAGAAGGAATTGTTTCGTAACCGGATTTCAAAGGAGCTGTGTCGTCAGACGGTTCTGGCTGCAAGAGCAAGTAAGGTGGAGGTGCTTTATGAAGCCGCAGAACTGAATGCGGTGGATGTATGGAACAGGGATGGTTCTGCCGGAGAGAAAGAAAACAGGAAATTCAGAGAATTGATCGATTATTTTTCCCGTGACGGAAGGGCGATAGGGAGAACAGAGGATGCTGATTTTCACTTTGATAAGTTTACCTTCTGGTATCCTCTGGAGCAGAATATACAATCTTTTCTTGATTTTCTGCAGAAATATTATGACATAATAGATCGGGGACAGGAAGAGGAATATGGAATGTATGAGGTGGTGCCGAAGGGATTTAGCAAGGGAACCGGTGTCCAATATCTGTTGGATCATTTTCAGATTTCCCGTACGAACAGCTATGCCTTTGGAGATAGTACCAATGATCTGGCCATGTTGACGGATGTGGCTCACGGGATCGCCATGGGCGGCAGTCCGGCTGTGGTTCAGGAGAAGGTAGAGTTTGTTACAAGATCCATTGATGAGGACGGACTGTTCTATGCAATGGAGCATTTTCATTTAATCTAAAGATATAATAAAAATGATAAAGGATTTATAAAATTATCATGAAGAACATAAGTTGGTCACAATTAAATATTATACTGGCAATTATTGTTACAACAGTACTTCTTCTTGGAACGGCAGGTGGTATTCTGTACCATTCTCCCGGGAGAAGAGTAACGATTGCAGATGTAGAGTTGATGAATGATGCCTGGATCGTACAGACAGATGCGGAGTATGATTCTGCTACGGATCTTCCATGCAATCTGGAGGCGGCAAAGGGAGAGGCGGTGAGTATATCCCATTATCTGCCGGAGGATCTGGGACAGGATTGCGGACTGGCATTCCGCTCTGTATATAATGCAGTGCAGGTTAAGATCGGAGATAGGATCATATATCAGTACGGTATTGATGAACAGCGTCCATTTACCGGGTCGCCGGTACCTAACTGGAATTTTATACCGCTTGACAGTACCTGTGCCGGACAACTGCTTACGATTACGCAGATATCATATTACGGGAAATACGCCGGTTTTTTCCCTTCCATTCAGTTTGGAAGCCGGAGTGCTCTGCTGTATCAGCAGTGGAGACAGAATGGATGGGGTCTGCTGCTTTCTATAGTCCTGCTTCTGCTGGCCGGAGGACTGACTCTGGTATTAATAATGGCAGGAATGTCCAGAAAGGTAGAGCTCTGTGTATGGTATTATCTGATATTTGCCGGCATTACTGCTCTTTGGAGCATCAGTGGAAGTCCGCTGTTATCCATATATATAAACAACGGATTTCTGTTCTGGCTGTTTCATATTCTAACGAGGATGGCGATACCGGTTGCCTGGCTTCTTTATATCAGATGCTTTGCAAATAAACGCCGGTTGATCCTTGCTATCGATATCGGTCTTTTGGTGTCCTGTGTCTGCTATGTGGTTGTTGTCATTTTGCAGATGCTGGGATTGTTGGAATTTGCCGTGACTTATGATATATTGGGAATATTATACGGAGTGGGATTTCTGATTTATACAGCCGGTACGCTGGCCGGCTGGATCGGTTACGGGATCCAGGAGCTGCGTACCATTGGAATTTCCAATACCCTGTTTTGTATTGCGGGAATCGTGAATCTTTTTCTGCGTCCCGATCCATTATACCAGACAGAGGGAACCTTCTGGCAGATCAGTGTAATGCTGTATCTGTTTCTGACCCTTGGGGCCACGGTTGAGGCAGTGATCCGGCAGATGAACCGGAGGGTTGAGCAGGCAGAAGCGGAATATGCCGGCCAGCGGCAGATTGCAGTCCGGATGATGAACCCGAACTTTTTATTTGCTACATTAAATACGTTATTGGCTATGACGAAAGCGAAGTCAGGAAATGCTGCAAAATTAGTATTTGCTTTTTCTCAGTATCTTCGCTATAATCTTGATTCAGTCAGAGAGGAACGCCTGGTTTCTTTTGAAGAAGAATTGAAGCATATTGCCGTTTATCTGGAGATTCAGCAGCTTCGTATGCCGGAACTGCGGGTGACGATTGAGAATAAGATCCATGATTTTTTTGTGCCGGTGCGTTCGGTCGAGGCAATCGTGGAGAATGCGGTGAAGTATGGAATCGGGAAACATGAAAATCAGGGGCAGGTTACTATTCGAAGCTATGAGAGGCGGGACTCTTATGCAATCCAGATTGTTGACGACGGAGCAGGATTCGATACGGATCTGCTGTATCGAAAGCAGACGCCTACCAGTATGAAGACCAATATGGAACGCCTGAGTAAGATTGGAGCAGTGATTGAAGTGAACAGTCGTTTGCAGAAAGGAACGATCGTAACCGTAAAGATACCGAAATCTGTCATCAATGAACAGAAGCAGAAGGAACATGTTGGTCCGGATGGAAAGGATAGTAAGGTATGAAGAAAGATATAAGCTTTACAGAACAGATCAGAATAGCGTTAAGTAAGCCGTTGTGGTATAAATCATTATTTCAACAGTCATTAAAGAAGCATGTTTGTTATTTCCTGATATTGATCGTACTGACAACAGTGATTCGTTCGGTAATTCCGACCGCCGCCTACATTCAGAGTGTGGGAGGCCTGCAGCGGTTGCTGCTGGAGGGAATCCCGACCTTTTCTTTTACGAATGGAGAATTAACGGTGGATGAGGTGGTGGATATCGAACGGAATGGTGTACAGTTATATATTGATACATCAAAGGAATCATACACATTAGAGGATGCAAAGGCGGCCGCTGCCGGGATGGATGACAGCTTTGCACTGGTTTATCTGGTAAGCCGGACCAATATGGTATGCAATCAGGTATCTGTGCCTTATTCCTTTCAGGAACTGCAGGGACTTACTCTTGATAATCAGATCGTATACCAGATTGCTCCTGCTTATTTGATCTTTTCAGTATTATTTGCTTTTTTCTACAATATGGCGGCTTACTTGTTCAGTGCGCTGTTCTTTGCAGTATTTGGATATCTGATAAATCGCGTCCTGAATCTGAAACTGCGGTTCGGACAGATTTACCTGATCGCAATGTATGCAAAGTCTGTACAGATCCTGCTGGAAGCGGTTCTGGAGGTGGCAGGTTTTTCTCTGTTGTACTATATTGGAAGTATTGCAGGTATCTTTATTACCTGTAATTATATGACAAGGGGGATGAGCTCCTTTCTTCTTCCGTCTGTGAAAACAGGTGATGATAATCTACGGGAGTGATCCCTGCTGCAGATAATTCCGGGCCATGGCAAGAATGGTGTCCGGTTCTGCTGTGGCCATGGTGCTGTTATGAAATGCCGGTTCCTGTGTGACCTCATAGGTAAACCAGTCAGGAGCAGAAAAGGCATGGGCCTCTGCCTCAGAAGGAAATTCTACCTCTGCAAGCATCAGTCCCTCATAACAACCATGGAACAGATCGAATTCAATCGTATAACCATGTTCCTCCGGTATCCGGTATCGGGTCTTGCTGATCAGGTTTCCATCACATTTCGGGATCAGACGGAGATAAGCCTCCTCAGTAAGCGACGCTTCCAATTCTTCCCGGCTCATTAGTCCTGCTGATTTGTAGGTGAAAATATAAGCATCATCCATACGACGGATACGAAGAACCGGAGCAGTACATAAATAACCCTGTTCGATTCGGATATGTGGATAATCCTCTAAGCGATCCGGCAGTGTCTGAATTAAGAATTTTCGTTCAATTTCCATTTTGTTTTCCTTTCCAATTCATTAATGTTTCAAAACTGATACCTGTGCTGTAAGAAAAAATAAAAGAAATCGTAAGGCTTTTCTATTGACTTTTTATGCTATTCTGATTATAAACAGAGTAGTAGAATTATGCAAGTACAGGGCGATACCTGGAAGGATCAGAAAAGAGGGAAGAACATGGTATATTTATTTATGGCAGATGGATTTGAGGAAGTAGAGGGGTTAACCGTTGTGGATATTCTGCGCCGGGCAGGAGTGGAGATTCAGACTGTTTCGATCATGGGACGAAAGAATGTGATCAGTTCCCATCAGGTTGAGATTGTTGCAGATCAGTTACTGGAGGAGATTTCGGATGATGCAGAGATGTTGATCCTGCCGGGAGGGATTCCTGGCACACCGAACCTGAAGGCACATAAGGGCCTGGATGCATTGATTCGCAAAAGTGCGGCGGAGGGAGTCTATTTAGCGGCTATCTGTGCTGCGCCGACTGTGTATGGTGAGAAAGGATTACTGCAGGGAAAGAAGGCGACCTGTTATCCGGGGATGGAGGATGAGCTGACCGGTGCTATAGTGTCTTATGAGAAGGTTGTTGTGGACGGGAAGTTTATTACCAGCCGGGGATTAGGTACCGCGATCGACTTTGGATTAAAGCTGGCAGAGATTCTAAAGGGAAAGGATATAGCGGATTCTATTGCAGAGAAGATTGTCTATCAACAGTGATTTGCCGATGGTTCTGACCGTTAAGGATTTATATGCAGATTACAAACCGGAAAGGAGTTTTATGTACAGAACATGTTAGAGAAGTTGTTTTTTTATGAATTTATGGGAATTGACTTTTATCATACTGCCTATTCCTTTTTTATATATGGATGTGGCTGCTGGCTGATGGAATGCATCTTTGAATCAATACGTCAGAAGAAGCTTATACTGAACCGGGGATTTAATTATGGACCGATCTGTACCATATATGGAGTAGCATTTCTGTTTCTCTACTTTACGATGAAGCCTTTGGACGGGAAATGGATCTGGCTGTATATTGTTGGAACACTGTTTGCCACGATACTGGAGTATGTTGTGGCAGTGCTTATGGAAAATGTGTTTCATGAGAAGCTGTGGGATTATTCTGATTTTCCGTTTAATTTCCAGGGAAGGATCTGCTTATATATTTCCCTTGCCTGGGGTGGGCTGGTAATATTGCTGTTCGCTTTGTTTCAGCCGAATGTGATACGACTGATCGATCTGATCCCGAGGAACTGGGGGCTTCCGATCATCATTGTTTTGATCATAGTATATTTTACGGATCTGGGACTGAGTTTTGCAGCCAGTGGAAGAAGAAGGAAGCAGGAAGCAGCAGGAACAGAGGAAGCCGGTGAGAAGGAACGGACAGAACCGAAAGAGACAGCTTATGAAGGAAATTAAGATTTCAGTACGGAATCTGGTGGAATTTGTTCTGCGGGAGGGTGATATTGATAACCGCAGAGGACAGGTTTCCGATAAGAATGCTATGGAGGCCGGAAGCCGGATCCATAGGAAAATACAAAAGAATATGGGCTCCTTCTATCGAAGTGAGGTGCCGCTCCATGTGGATCTGCCAATGGAGCGGTTTCTACTGCGAATCGAAGGGCGGGCAGATGGAATTTTTGAGCAGGCAGGTGTCGTAACCATTGACGAGATTAAAGGTGTTTACCGCAAGGTAGAGGAGATGGAGGCACCTGTCTTTGTGCATAAAGCGCAGGCCATGGTGTATGCCTATATCTATGCGGCTGAACATGCTCTGGATACCATTGGAGTTCAACTGACCTATTGCAATTTAGATACCGAACAGATACGGCGATTCAGAGAGGAACTGGATTTTCCATGGCTGCAGGCCTGGTTTCAGGAAATTATTGATGCATATATGGTATGGGCAGAATATTCCTATGCTGCCAGAGAGAAACGGCAGGCTTCCATTGCCGGACTGGAGTTCCCCTTTGCATATCGGGCAGGACAGAGAGATATGGTAGTCTCCGTTTATTCGGCGATCCGGGATGAGAAAACGTTATTTGTACAGGCTCCGACCGGAATCGGAAAGACCCTTGCCACAGTCTTTCCGGCAGTGCAGGCCATGGGACAGGAATTTGGTGAAAAGATATTTTATCTGCTGGCAAAGACGATGACACGCACGGTCGCAGCGGATGCCTTTGAACGGTTACGGGATCAGGGACTGGTATTTTCTTCCGTTGTGCTGACCGCAAAGGAGAAGATCTGCATGCAGGAGGAGTGTATCTGTAATCCGGACCTCTGTCCGTATGCCAGGGGACATTATGACCGGGTGAATGATGCAGTATATGATTGTATTACTCATGTACAGAACATTACCCGGGAGGTGGTTCTGGAATACGCAGAACGACATCAGGTATGTCCCTTTGAACTATCACTGGATATCAGTCTCTGGGTAGACGGGATCATCTGTGATTATAATTATGTTTTTGATCCGCAGGTGAATCTGAAGCGGTATTTTGCACAGGGAGTGAAGGGAGACTATATTTTTCTGATCGATGAAGCACATAACCTGTATGAACGGGCAAGCAGTATGTATAGTGCAGAACTGTATAAGGAGGATTTTCTGGAACTGAAATATATAGTGAAGCCGTATAGTACGAAGCTGTCCAGACGGCTGGAGGATTGCAACCGGATACTGCTGGATATGAAAAAGGAATGTGAAGGCTGTCAGGTTCTGGATTCCATTCATCCGTTGATCGTAAAACTGATGTCTGCATTAAGTGAATATGAAACATTTCTGGAGGACCATCATGGAATGCCGGAGGAGAACAGAATTCTGGAATTTTACTTTCAGTTATACCGTTTTTTAAGTATATATGAGCGGGTAGATGAAAATTATGTTATATACAGTGAACAGGTAACCGCCAGTTCCTTTCGGGTGAAGCTTTATTGTGTCAATACCTCAGTGAATCTAAGGGAATGTCTGCAAAAGGGGAGGGCAGCGATCTTCTTTTCTGCGACTCTGCTGCCGATCCGGTATTACAAGAGGCTGTTGAGTAAGGAAGAGGACAATGCCATCTACATCCCTTCGCCATTTCAACGGGAGCATTTTGAACTTATGATCGGACGGGATGTCAGTACCAGATACAGCCGCAGAGGAAGTACAGAATACTTCAGGATATATCAGTATATTGAGCAGATGGTCTCAGTAAAACGAGGAAACTATATGGTTTTCTTTCCATCCTATAAGCTGCTGGAGGAGGTGTATGCCGTTGCAGAAGAACAGGGATTATCCCGGAGCGTGGAATTGATTTGCCAGAGACAGAATATGACAGAAGAAGAACGGGAGTCATTCCTTAAGCGTTTTGCGGGTGATAATGTCGTAGGCTTTTGCATAATGGGAGGCATTTTTGCAGAAGGGATCGATCTGACAGGAGAGCAGTTGATCGGCGCGGTCATTGTGGGGACAGGACTGCCTATGGTCTGTAATGAGAGGAGAATATTGATGGATTATTTTGAAGCACAGGAGGGATTGGGATTTGAATATGCCTACCTTTATCCCGGGATGAATAAGGTATTGCAGGCAGCGGGCAGGGTCATCCGTACTGCTTCAGATAAAGGAATCATTCTGTTATTAGATGAGCGTTTCCTGAAACCGGAAAGCAGGCAACTCTTTCCGAGGGAATGGGATACCTGTCAGATTGTAAGGGCAGATCAGGTAAAGCAGGTTGGAAATGCCTTCTGGGATAAATTTTCCTTGGTTGACAGAAATTAGTATGGTATAATATGCCTTGAGGAGGGGCCCACGCAGTGGGAGGAGTCCTGAAGGCGGTCGGGAGTAACCGAAAGAGGCTGTCAGATAAGTTTTGAAGTGAGCGTTTATGCAGTACAGAGGCCTGAAGGCGGCCGGGAGATATCAAATGAAAAAATTATATGTAAGTGATCTGGATGGTACGCTGCTAAATCAGCGTGGCGATATATCAGCAAAGACAGCGGAAAAATTAAATATCTGTATTAAGGAGGGCATGGCTTTTACCATTAATACAGCCAGGAGTCCGGCAACGGTATTTACAATTATGGAACTGGTAAATCTGCGGTTGCCCTTTGCCATGATGAACGGGGTGTTGATCTACGATCCGGTTCAGAAGGAGTATCAGCAGGTTCATTATTTATCCAGGGAGACAGCAATGGTGGTGCTGGGTATCATTAAGCTTCATAAGCTCCAATGCTTCATGCATACTCTGGAGGACGGGAAAATGTGCAGTTATTATGACAGTGTAGAGTCACGATCCCTGAATAAGTTTCGAAATGAACGGATCATGAAATATGACCAGGTATTTACCGAGGTAGATGATTTAAGTATATGTGCAGACCGGGGCGTGATTCATTTCTGTCTGCGGGAGCGCAGAGAGCTGCTGGAGGGCCTGTATCGGGATCTTCAGGCAGTAAAGGGAGCCGGTGCAGTTCTTTACGAGGATGTGTATAATGAAGAATGGATGTTTTTGGAGATATACAGTGATAAAGCATCAAAGTCTATCGCTCTGAATACAATAAAGGAATGGGGAAACTATGATTATCTGATCGGCTTTGGCGATAGTACCAATGACCGGGAAATGTTTCAGATTTGTGATGAGAGTTATGCAGTATCGAATGCTACGCAGGAAATTCAGGATCTGGCAACGGGAATCATTCCGGGAAATGAAGATGATGGTGTAGCACGGTATCTGTATAAGGTATTACGCGGCATAAGGACAGATTTGTAAAGGAGAGGCAGCATGGAAGATATCACAATCCGGGATATAGTAGAGGCGGTGAATGGAACTCTGCTGTGCGGAGATGAGAATACAGTAGTTACAGATGTGTGTATTGATTCGAATGAAATAAAAGCGGGAGATTTGTTTGTCCCGATTATCGGGGAACGGGTAGATGCCCATCGCTTTATTGAATCCGTGTTAGAGACCGGAGCAGCGACGCTGACCTCGGAGCATGATTCCGTTTGCGGGGAAAAGCCATACATCAGGGTACAGGATACGGTACAGGCCTTGCAGGATATTGGAACTTATGTGCGAAAACGACTTACCCTGCCGATTGTAGCTGTAACCGGAAGTGTAGGAAAGACAACCACCCGGCATATGATCACAACAGCTCTGCGCAGCCGGAAGCGGGTATTTGAAACGCAGAAAAACTATAACAGCCAGATCGGGGTACCGATCATGCTGGCCCGTATCAGCAGAGATGATGAGATGGCAGTTTTAGAATGCGGTATGAGCGAGGTCGGACAGATTACAACTTTATCCAATATGGTAAGGCCCAGATATGCAGTGGTCAGCCGGATCGGGGTGGCTCATATTGAAACCATGAAGACGCAGGAGAACATACGGAGAGAAAAGTTATCCATTATTTCTGCCATGGATCCGGATGGTACATTGTTTCTGAACGGAGATGATGTCATGCTGGCCGGGTTGCAGGACAGCTTTTCCTGCAAGGTCTGTTATTATGGTACGCAGGAATGGTGTGATTACCGGGCTGAAGACATTCAGTATGATAAAGGCAGGAGTTACTTTACCTGTGTTCACGAAGATGAACGTGTTCCGGTGGAACTGAGTGTACTGGGAGAACATAATGTACTGAACTGTGTTGCGGCGATTGCAGTCAGTCATATCTGTGGCATACCAATGGATGTAGCTGCAGCTGAGTTTTCTCATTTTCATGGAATGCGTCAGAATATCATTCAGTTAGAGAACCGGTTTACGATCATTGATGATACATATAATGCCAGCCCGGATTCCGTACGTGCCAGCCTGGATGTTCTGTGTCATATGGAAACAGGAGGAAGACGGATCGCTGTACTTGGAGATATGTTTGACCTGGGCGAGAATTCCCGGCAGTATCATCATGAGGTTGGAGCATTTTTATCCAATCTTCCCGTTGATGAGCTGGTAGTTGTGGGAGAGCGGGCGAAAGAAATTGTTCAGGCGGTAAAGGAAAGAACGTCCGGTGTAAAAACCTATGAGTTTTCAGAGAATGAAGAAGCTGTTATGTATCTGCTTGCAACCCTGATGCCGGGAGATGTGGTGCTGGTAAAGGGCTCCAATGGAATGCATATGAATGAGATCGTAAGGCTGTTACAGGAGTAAATCCTCTATTGACAAGTTTTTTTGATTTTGCTAAGATGATTATAAAATAGGAATCATTCCTATTTATAAAATAAGCATAATGATAAAGGAGAAGATGCTATGAAATTTGTATGTTCAGTATGTGGTTATGTTTACGAAGGAGATCAGGCACCGGAGAAGTGTCCGCAGTGTAATGCACCGGCAGAGAAGTTTGTAGCACAGGGCGGCGAGAAGACCTGGGCAGCAGAGCATGTTGTAGGAGTGGCTCAGGGAGTTAGTGAGGATATTCTGGAAGATTTACGTGCAAACTTTACCGGCGAGTGTACTGAGGTAGGTATGTATCTGGCTATGGCAAGGGTTGCCCACAGAGAGGGTTATCCGGAAATCGGTATGTATTATGAAAAGGCAGCTTATGAAGAGGCTGAACATGCAGCGAAGTTTGCTGAATTGTTAGGTGAAGTTGTAACAGACAGCACGAAGAAGAACCTGGAGTTAAGAGTAGAGGCTGAGAATGGTGCGACTGCCGGCAAGACAGATCTGGCAAAGAGAGCAAAGGCTGCGAATCTGGATGCAATCCATGATACTGTACACGAGATGGCTAGAGATGAGGCTCGACATGGCAAGGCATTTGAAGGTTTATTAAAGAGATATTTTGGTTAATAAAAGGAGGAAAAGAAGATGGACAAATATTTTTGCAATCCTTGTGGTTATGAATACGATCCGGCTAAGGGTGATCCGGAGCATGGAATTGCTCCCGGTACAGCTTTTGAGGATATTCCGGATGATTGGGTATGCCCGATCTGTGGTGTGTCCAAGGATATGTTCCAGAGAGTAATTTAGGAATAATAAGTTAATATTTCAGAGATTTATCAGGTGCAGCAGAAATGCTGCACCTGTTGTTTCTTTTCGGGAAACCTTTTTAATCATAATCGCCTGCGCCTCCGTTGTTTTTTTTTCGGGATTACACTATGATGGAACAAAGGAGGTAAGTCATGAAGGAAATCAATCTTGGGCGTGTTTTAATTACAAATCGCCATAAGCGTGGGATTACCCAGGATGAGGTGGCAGAGTATATGGGTGTATCAAAAGCTTCGGTTTCGAAATGGGAAACCGGAACCACTTATCCGGATATCACCCTGCTGCCACGCCTGGCATCCTATTTTAATATCAGTATTGATGAATTGATGGGATATGAACCACAGATGACAAAGGAGGATATTCGTAAGCTTTATCGGGAGCTTTGTCGTGAATTCTATGAAAAGCCCTTCGATATGGTAATGGAACAGTGCAGAGAAATCGTAAGAAAGTATTTTTCGTGTGGGCCGTTATTGTTTCAAATGGGAACGCTTTATGTGAATCACAGTATGCTGGCAGGCAGTCCGGAACAGACAAGACAGGTATTAGAGGAGGCGGAACGACTGTTTGTACGGGTTCAGGAAGAGGGGGATGATGCAGAACTTTCCAGTCAGGCGGTCAGTATGCAGGCACTTTGCTTGCTGCAGCTGGGCAGGGCAGATGAAGTATTGGAGCTGCTGGCTCCAGTAGAATTAATGCGTCTGAATCCGGAGCCGTTGCTGGCATCTGCCTATCAGATGCTTGGAAATAACGGAGAGGCCCGGCAGATTTTGCAGATCGGAATTTATGTAGCAGTAATTGAACTGCTGAATCTTCTGCCGGCCTATATGGGGCTTTGTGTAAATGATGTTTCTGCATTTGAAGAAACCGACCGGCGAATGGAAGCATTGATAGAGGCATTCTCTGTAAATAAACTGAATCCGTCTGTTTTGGCCTCTCTGTATCTTTCCGCGGCACGGGGGTTCTGTCTACAGGGAAATGCGGATAAAGCGCTGGATAATCTGGAATACTATACGGAACTGGTAACCTCCGATTTTTTTCCGCTTCATCTTCATGGAGACGGTTATTTCAATCTTCTGGATGACTGGCTGGAGGAGAATCTTGTTCTGGGGAGCGATCCGCCAAGAGATGAGGGAACGGTACGAAGAAGCGTTGTGGAAGCGGTCACCGGCCAGCCCCTGTTTGCTTCCTATTCGGAGCATCCGCGGTTTCAGACGATCGTTAGTCGTCTGCAGATGATGTTGGTTCAGGATGCAGATATGCATAGATTGGAGGAGATTGGAGAATGAATGCGATTCAGTTAGACAGGCTGTCAAAGGTATATCCGGGCGGCAAACGGGCAGTAGATTGTGTCAGCATTGAGTTACAACCGGGAGAGGTGTTTGGATTTCTTGGACCCAATGGAGCCGGAAAGACGACAACGGTTAAGCTGTTAAACGGAATGCTGATGCCTACAGAAGGAAGCTGTTCGGTGTTCGGCATGGATCCGGCAAAGGAGCCAGAGAAAACCCATGCCTGCTCCGGCGTGGTTACGGAACATGCGCAGATGTATGATACTATGACCGGGCTTCAGAATCTACTCTTTTTTGCATCCGTATTCGGCTTCAGTGCGGCGGAGGGTGAAAAGCGCGCACTTGCATTGTTGGAAGAGCTGGAGTTATCGGAGGCAAAAGATGAAAAGCTTTCTGCTTATTCTACCGGAATGCGCCAGCGGCTGTCACTGGCACGGGCGCTGATCCATGAACCCCGGGTTCTCTTCCTGGATGAGCCGACCTCCGGCCTTGATCCGGAGAGCGCTCAGAATGTGCATACCATGATACGCAGGCTGGCGCAGGAGAAGGAGATTACTGTATTTCTCTGTACCCATCAGCTCCGGTATGCACAGGAAATCTGTACCCGGTATGGCCTGATGGAGGAGGGCAGACTGCTTGCAGAGGGAGATTTAAGTGAACTGCGTGCAAAGATAGGTTCCGGTATAAGGGTAAGAGTAAAGGCATCCGGGGTGCCTGCCGGCTTATCCTTTCACAGGTTGGAGGATCCGAAATTGGATTGCGCATGGAACGCTCCTGTTTTTGAAACAGTAGTGCAGTCTGAAGATGAGATTCCCGGGCTTGTCCAAAGACTGGTAGAGGATGGCGAAAGGGTTTATCATGTTTCTGCAGAATTGCCTTCCCTGGAAGATATATACTTTGCATTGACTGCAAAGAGAATGGAGGAGAAATAATGGGAATTGAGATGCGTGCGATCATAAAAAAGGACATATCCGGTATTACAGCGAATAAGCGTATGTTTACCGCTTTGCTGATTGTACCATTGGTATTGATGGTTTTCCTGCCAAGCCTGTTTATTCTTATCCTGCATTTTGCCCCGGATGAGATGGGAGACTTAGAAAAACTGCTGGACATGATCCCTCATGGAACCGGAGGAGGGGATCTGAATACCATGGTAATTATTCTGCTCTTAGATTATATGCTTCCGGTTTTCTTCCTGATCGTTCCGGTTATGACATCCTCTATCATGGCTGCCAGTTCTTTTATCGGTGAAAAGGAGAAACGTACCCTGGAAACGCTGCTATACAGTCCATTGTCTTTAAGACAGATTTTTCAGGCAAAGGTAATGGCCGCCTTTTTATTAAGTATGCTGGTTTCACTGGTTTCCTTTGTCATTATGCTTTTGGTTGTAGAGATCGAGGTATATATCACAATAGGAAGTCTGATCCTGCCCGGTATTCAATGGCTCTTTATCCTGCTGCTGGTTTCTCCGTCCATTACCATGATCGCGATCACCCTGATCGTCCGTATGTCTGCCAAAGCGCAGAGTGTGGAAGAAGCACAGCAGGGAGCAGTATTTCTTCTGCTTCCGATCCTGATGCTGCTTGTAGGGCAGTTTACCGGTGTCCTGATGCTGAATATCTGGATCCTGTTTGGTCTGGGATTGATCTGCGGGATACTTGCTTTTGTCCTGCTAAAGAAGTGTATGAGACGTTTTCAATATGAACTGCTGTTAAAATAGTGTATTTTCTGAAATAAAACCAGGCCGACGTGTTTCCACGGTGGCCTGGTTTCGGTTTATCCATTATAATTTCGAATTGATCTTTTTGATATTGTTTTTGTAGATCAGATACTGACTCAGCCAGATGGAAACGAAGATGACCAGGAATATCCCTTCAAAAATGAGAAAGCTGATCAGGTTATGCTGCATCCAGTATAACACATATGCAACAGGGAGCATGGAGGCGGAAAGGATGATGAAATGCAGCAGAGTTTGTTTGAAAAGACTCCAGCTTTCCATTTCCCAGATCACAGAACTGGCACCGCAGACTGCACCCAGTATCGCACTGAGAAGAGTCTGGAGGAGAACTGCGTTCATTTCGCTTCCCATCTGTGTGATCAGATCCGGTACACAAGGAAAATAGTTTCCTTCTCCCTGGATCAGAGACATCAGTATCGTAATCAGATAAGAGATGGCAATCCCGACAGGAATGCCGATGAGTCCGCGTATAATTAGAGTTTTCTTCATAAATTTCACCTCATATTCCTAAGATTCTTTTGATTTTGGCAACGTAACGTCTTGATACATAGGTAATCGTGTCGTTGGACAGCTTCACACAGATCGTTCCGCTAAAGCTCAGGTCAAAATGCTCTACCATGTTCAGATTAATGATTTCTGAGTTGGAGATACGGACAAACCGGCTGCCGTCCAGGCGTTCCTCCAGTTCATACAGCCTGCTTCGTACACAATATTCACCGTTCCCGGTTACGGCAAATACCTTTCCAGCATTGGCATAGATCCGGATCAGCTCTGTCTGATTCAGAATTTCCAGCTTATCATCCCGGAAGCCTGCAATAATGGACGGACTTTCCTCTGACAACCGTTTCATAAGCTGTGAGACCTCTTCTGTTATGGAAGCAGTCGTTATGATTACCTTTGGCTCTGTACAGGATGGATCCATCTTAATTTCAATCTGCATCCGTTTCTCACCTCCTGAGGTTACTATACGAATATCCTTTGACAGATTCAACTGAATTATGATAACCGGTTGATTTTTGCATACAGATGGCCGGAAGCAGAATTTCAAATTCTTTTTCATTGGCTGTTGACAAATTACTTTCATTGTACTATTGTGTTAAGTGATTAGTACAGTAATACAAAGCAATGCAGGAAAACGAATCTGGCCTTCATATCACAATACAGGCCGGTAAAATAGAAAGGAGAGAGAAGCTTGCCCTGGGATTTATTGAATGACAGACCAATTTATACACAGCTGCTAGAGCAGATTAAACGAAAGATCGTATCCGGTGAGTATCAGGCCGGAGAACGTCTGCCATCAGTACGGGAATATGCGGCGGAAGCCGGTGTGAATCCCAACACCATGCAGAAGGCACTGGCAGAACTGGAACGGGAAGGACTGGTACGGGCGGAACGGACCGCAGGAAGATATATTACGGAGGACGAGACATTGATTCAGCAGGTAAGAGAAGCACTGGCACGGGAACAGATCGCAGTATTTATCACTATTATGAAGGACCTGGGATATTCCAGAGAGGATAGCATGGAATTCATCGCCCGTGTCCTGAAGGAGGATTAGAGTATGGAAGAAAGGATATTACTGGAAACAAAGGGTTTAACCAAATGCTACAGGGATAAGCTGGCGTTAGATCATGTGGATCTTAAGCTTCAGGCAGGATCCATTATCGGTCTGCTGGGGTCGAATGGAAGTGGAAAGACTACTCTGCTTAAGCTCCTGAACGGGCTGCTGACACCGACAGCAGGCAGTATCCGTATTCTGGGCAAAGAAGTTGGAGTGGAAACCAAGGCAAGAGTTGCATACCTGCCGGAGCGAACCTATCTGCGGGGCAGCAGCCGGGTGGAAGAGATGATCAGTTTCTTTGCAGACTTTTATGCAGATTTTAATAAGGAGCGGGCCTATGACATGCTGGAGCGCCTAGAGATCAGTCCAAAGGATCTCCTGCGGACCATGTCAAAGGGAACCAGGGAGAAGGTACAGCTTATCCTCGTTATGAGCCGGGATGCGGACCTGTACCTGCTGGATGAACCCATTGGCGGTGTAGATCCGGCAGGACGGGAATATATTCTGAACACGATCATTCACAATTATAATCCTGAGGCGTCAATTCTGCTGTCCACCCATTTGATTGCAGATGTAGAGAACTATTTAGACGAGGTGATCTTTATTCGGGATGGGAGGATTCTTTTGCATAAATGGACGGAAGAGATCCGGGAGCAGGAAGGAAAATCGATTGATGGATATTTCCGGGAGGTATACAAATGTTTGGAAAATTGATAAAACATGAATTTAAGGCAACAAGAAAAAATTTTTCCGTGCTGTTTGCAGCAATGCTGCTGGTTACCCTGCTGATAAAGCCACTGTTCTGGATTCAGAAGGGAATGATCTCGGATGATATTCCATTTAGTGTTTCTGAATTTGCAGTCATCTGGATCTTCTTCTTGGTCATGGGGCTGTTCCTGACGGCAGGAATGCTGTTGTCCATTGTCCGGTATTATCAGAGTCTGACCTGTGACGAAGCCTATCTGACCTTTACGCTGCCGGTAACTGTAGATCAGGTGATCTGGTCCAAAGCATTGACCGGCTTTATCTGGAATCTGGCCGGCAGTATCCTTATGGTCTGCTGTACGGTACTGGCATTTGCAGGGACACCTTTTATGCATCAGGTCTGGCCGATAGTAGCAGAGGATATCCAGTTTCAGTCAGATTTTTCAGTCGGAACGATTCTGTTCCTTTGTACATTGAATGTCCTGATGTTGTTAAGCAATATGCTCTATCTGATCTGTGTCATAGGAATCGGACAGTTGTTTGGAAAATATCGGCTTCTTGCGACCATCTGCAGTTATTTTGTACTGAATATGCTTACCAGCTTCCTGTTTTTGCTGCTGGCGATTCCGACCGGCGTGATCTCCTTTGCCTATACGGTGGGAGAAAGCGAAGTAGTAATGAATGAAGCAGGAATGGGAACAGGAGAAATAGGAACAGTGGTGTATGTGGTGTATGCATTGATCATAGGAACCGGAGCATTCCTGGGCTCCAGATATTTATTCAGTAAAAAACTCAATTTAGAATAGGAGCAGGAATTATGAAATATATAAGGAGGATTCCACAGGAAAAGGAGGCGTTTACGGAAGAACTGGTACAAAATGGATGGAAACGGTTAAAGGAACCCTCCTTCCCGGGTATGATCGTAATAGCCATGCCCATCAGTATGATACTCATGTTTATAACATTCCTTTATTTTGGATTGTTATTTCCGGATCAGATCCATTCCTTAAATGAAAATGGCATATCGATCGCATTTACGATCAACTGGAAGCTGATCGCTCCTGTAGCCGGAATTGTGATCTATACATTTCTTCATGAGATGCTGCATGCAGTAACGATTCCCAATGCACTGCATTCCGATAAGACCTTCTGGGGAATGAACGGATGCTTTGGATTTGTATATTCAGAGGAAAAGATAAAAAAGGGAAGATACCTGCTGGTGTCGGTCATGCCGCTGATCATATTATCTTTTGCGGTTCCTCTGGTATTTAGAATATTTCATTTCTATCACTGGTATCTGCTACTGCTCTGCATTATGAATGCCGGTGGTGCGTGCGTAGATATACTGAATATGATCCTGATTGCAAAGCAGGTGCCGGCGAAAGGAACCATCATATGCAATGGAAAGAAAACCCTGTTTCAGTAAGGGAAATACGGAATAAAACGAAAGTCAGAATCGAGGTAAAAAATGGAAGAACAAAGTAAAAAGAAGTCCAGGAAACCCTGGTCGAAGAAGAAAAAGATAATTGTAACTGTCATAGGGATCCTGTTTCTGGTGTTGTGCATCGGCATCGGCTCCTGTGTGGCCTCTGTGGTGAAGCTGTCAAAGGAAATGATGGCAACCATGGGGGATTATGGAACAGCAGAGATCGGAGACATTGAAGTAGTCACAGAAGGATTTGGTATTGCAGAGCCCGTTGATACCCAGAATCTGGTCATTGACTATGCCTGTGATCTGGCAGTCCTGTACAAACAGAATGGAGAAGCAGTACATGCCGGGGATGTGATCGCAAGCTTTACCCCGGTGGTCACGGATACAAATATTGGAAATCTGGAACAAAGTCTGGAGACCGTTGATATGCAGTTAGCGGTTACAGATAAGAAGGGAAGCAGCAGTATAACCGCACCGGCCAATGGAAGGGTTAAGGCCATCTATGGAGAAGCAGGACAGGAGGTTGCTCAGGTGATGCAGACACATGGCGCTCTGCTGCTGCTGTCCGGGGACGAGCGGTTGCAGGTCAGTGTAGAGATGGAGGAACAGGCGGCCGCCGGGAATATTGCAATCGGGGATACTGCTTCGATCCGGTTCCATGAAACGGTTGTTGAGGGAAAGGTGGACAGCATACAGGGACGCACTGTCACTGTAACCTTTGCGGACGGGGCCGATTATGAGATAGATATACAGGCGGAGGTTTCGGTAAAGGATACCGTGATCGGAATCGGAACCGTGGCATGTCATCTTCCGGTAACAGTGGTCGGTACTGCAGGCACCATCCACAGTGTATCCACGGAAAAGGGAAAGAAGGTATCCTCCGGTAATACACTGTTTAAGCTGGAAAATGTGGATTATTCAGATGATTATATGGCGCTGGTCAACCAGAGAGAGGAACTGGTCGCGCAGATTACCGAGGCCAAGCAGTATATGTCCGGTTATACGCTCCTTGCAGCAAGAGACGGGATCATTAGTGAGATGACGGCATCCGAAGGGGATACCATTCCTGCCGGAACCCGGTTTTGCAGTATATTAGGCAACGACCAGTATCAGGTAAGGGTAGAGATTGACGAATTGGATATCCGGGGGATTCAGGTAGGACAGGAAGCGATTGTTACCTTTGATGCTATTGAGGATGAAGAATACTCCGGTCAGGTATCCGGCGTATCTTTAGTCGGGAATAATCAGGGCGGTGTAGCGACTTATACCATTACGATCCTGTTAAACAGGACAGAAGGGATTCTGCCGGGCTTAAGCGGCGGTGCCAGGATCACTACAGGCCTTCAGGAGAATGTCATGCTGGTGCCGGTTGAATGTATTCAGACCATTGACGGTGAGAAGTGCGTCATCCGCATCAATGAAGATGGAAGTCTGGAGACAATAGCAGTCACCCTGGGTCTGGTGAATAATGCGGATGCAGAGGTAACCGGCAATATAAAGGAAGGCGACCATCTTCAGAAGGTAGTTACCATGGAGGATATCTATTCGCAGATGGGCTTTACGATAACAGATCCATCGCTGGAGGAGTAGGGAGGTATTCATATGATTGAATTACAAGATATCTACAAGACCTATGTCCTTGGCGGAGAAGCGGTACATGCGCTGGACGGTGTGACCCTTACGATCCGGGATCGGGAATTCGTCGCGATCATCGGTGCCTCCGGCAGCGGGAAATCCACGCTTATGAATATTGTTGGCTGTCTGGATAATGCAGACAGCGGTCAGTATTATATTGACGGACAGAATATTATGGATCTGTCAGAACGGGAGATCGGAATCATGCGTAACCGGAAGATCGGCTTTATCTTTCAGCAGTTCAATCTGATCCCCAAGCTGGATGCTTACGAAAATGTAGAACTGCCGTTAATCTATCAGGGAATCGGAGCAAAGGAACGAAAGGAGAGGGTAAAGGAGTCATTGAATAAAGTAGGGCTTTCTGACCGGATACATCACCGTCCCAATCAGCTTTCCGGCGGACAGCAGCAGAGAGTGGCAGTGGCAAGGGCTCTGGTTACCCGTCCTACACTGATCCTGGCAGATGAACCGACCGGTAATCTGGATTCAAAGTCCAGTGGCGACATCATGAAGCTGATCCGCGAGCTGCATGAACAGGGTAACACGATCATTCTGATTACCCATGATGATCAGATTGCGGCAAATGCACCACGACAAGTACAGCTTATGGATGGAAGGATCATTCGGGACACCGGAGACCGGAGAGCGGGAGAGACTTCAGAACTACAGATGACGAAAGCAGGAAAGGAGGAAGCGTAAATGAAACTGAATCAGGCATTGAAAATGGCGCTGTCTTCCATTATGACCAATAAAATGCGCTCCTTTTTAACCATGCTTGGGATTATTGTAGGCGTAATGGCAGTTACCCTTCTGATCTCAATCGTGCAGGGAGCCACGAATAGTATTACGAACCAGTTAAGTACGCTTGGCGGCAGCAATCTGACCTGCGGTGTGTTAAAGAACTCACCGAGGCTTACCTTAGAAGAGGTTGAGGCATTGGAGGAGGAGCCTTCGATCGGAAGAGTCTCCGCCAGTCTGAAGGGAAATCAGACGGTGCGGGCAGCAGGGAATTCGTATGATGCCACGATATATGGCATAACAGGGAATTACATTGATATGAATTCCCTGGAGCTGGCTTCCGGCAGAGGGATTCTGAAGATTGATAATGAATACCGGTTGAATACCTGTGTCGTAGGAGTTGAGGTTGCAAAGAAGCTGTATGGAAATACGGATGTAATAGATCAGGAGGTGCGGATTGCCGGGCAGACATACCGGATCATAGGGGTATTGAATGAGAGCGGAGTAAACAGCCTTGGCAGTACCGATCAGGATATCTATATTCCATTCACCAATTATCAGCGAATGACAGGCCAGTCTGGTGTCACCCAGTTTGATGCCGCTGCAGCCAGTGAAGACTGCCTGGCGGAGGCGGAGAAATTCTTAAATGATTTCTTAAAGGAGAAATACGGAAAAGACGACTATATGGTCATTAATATGGGAAGCATCATCGATATGATGGAGGAGATTTACAATACCCTGTCCTATTTGTTAGGAGGAATTGCAGGCATTTCCCTTCTGGTAGGCGGTATCGGCATTATGAATATCATGCTGGTATCGGTAACCGAGCGAACCAGAGAGATCGGGATCCGGAAAGCGATCGGGGCGCAGAAGGCGGATATCACGATTCAGTTTCTGATCGAGTCCGTGGTATTATCCATGATGGGCGGTCTGATCGGTATGGGAATCAGCGGCGGGATCCTGGGTATAGTGAATCTTTTTGTAAAGGATTATCATTTTGCCATTACTATTCCGGTTGCGCTGGTTGCAGTGTTGTTTTCGGTTGGTGTGGGAATTATCTTTGGTATATATCCGGCGAACAAGGCGGCGAAGTTGAAACCAATTGACGCTCTGCGATTTGAATAAAGGAGAGGACTGTTGTGCAACTTGCCTTTATATTTTCCCTAAATACAAAAGTCGTTGTTGAATAGTTGAGAAATTTGACAGAATGCTTGCAAAGTATTAGGAAATGGGATATTATCTATCTAGCTTGTTAATTCTTTATTAGAGATGGAGGAAAAGCGTTATGAGTAATACAAAGGCAACCAAGGTTGATACAAAGACAGCAGATAAAGTAGAAGCAGCGAAGGCAGAGACAACAAAGACTGTTGCAAAGACAGAAGCACCAAAGACTGTTGCAAAAACAGAACCGGTAAAGGCTGCAGCGAAGGCAGAGACAACAAAGACAGTAACCAAAACGACTGTAAAGGCAGAGGCACCAAAGAAGGCGGCTGCAAAGAAGGCAGAGGCAGAGCCAGCCAGGAAGACCCCTGGAAGAAAGCCGGCAGCAAAGACTCCGGTCAAGAAGACACCGGCAAAGACTGCAGTGAAGGCAACCGAGGAAGTATTCATTGAATATGCAGGCAGTCAGGTATCAACGGAAGACATTATTGCAAGAGTGGTAGAGGCAACCGGTAAAAAGGCATCTTCCATTAAGTCATTGAATGTATATGTTCAGCCGGAAACAGGAAAGATTTATTACACTGCGGATGGTACAAGTGGTGAGATTGCTTATTAGACACAGTTTGTGGAATGAGTAAAAGAAGAACGCTGCAAGAGGAATGCAAAAGCAGACCCTGCAGCGTTTTTTAGTGCTTTTGTTTTCCGGAAATCGGAATGAATTTTTTCAGGAGATGAAAGGTCTTCTCCCGTGTGTGGGCAGTGGCGGCTGCTTCCCGTTCCTGTCGGGATTTCAGGAAGATTCCGACATCCGGACGATTTGTAATAATACCTGCGATATCCAATGTTAAGTAATGTGTAATGATCTTAGGTGAATCTACTGTCCAAACCAATACGGGAATTCCAGCATGCTTCATACGGAGAATGAATTCCGGGGTTGCAAGATAGTAATGGGGCGAGATGAAGTCCGCATGACAAGCATGCAGCCTCCGTATCGGAAAATATTCATTAAAACGTGTACTCAGATCTGCATCCTGTATGCCGACCAGGAGTCCGGTATTGACACTGGTATCAATTTTTTTGATCCTGCGGACCACAATATCCAAAAAAGACTGCACCGAGTATTCTTCATAGGAAAGGAAGGAGTTGATCAATGTAATTGCCTTTTTTTCATAGCCGGCTTCTTTGAATTCGATTAAAAGATGGATCTTTTGACGGGCAAGCAGAAGCACCTCTTCTAAAGTAGGCACCTGGTAGCCGGAAGTATTGGTCATTTCCTGAATCTGATGGTAGGTAAGAGCGCTTACAGGAAAGCCGTTGATATGTTCGTTATGAAAAACGATCAGTATCTTATCAAAGGTCTGACGGATATCCAGTTCAATCGTATTTGCATGAACGTCTAATGCTAATTGAAAAGCCTCCATCGTATTTTCGTGGTTTGCCAGATAGGAGGCTCCCCGGTGAGCGATAATTTGTGTATTCATGGGTTGTATTCTCCTGCTATTTCTATTTCCTTTTTTATTGTAACGAAAAATGCCCCTTGGTACAAGGGACATTTCTGTAGAAAATATGAAGAAATTCTAAGGAATTTGTGCCAGTTTTAATAAATCATCCGGTGTTCCGCTGGCAATCGAGCTGCCGCCGATCAGCACTACATTATCACCGGAATGGACAATACCGGTCGTCTTTGCCTTATATATGGCATATTCGAAAATATCCTTTGTATCCGTATGAAGGCTTGCCTGAACCGGAACGACTCCATAGGAAAGGTTTAACTGCCGGCAGCAACGGGATTCTACTACGACTGCGATGATCGGACAGGCAGGACGGTAGTTGGCGATATTTCTTGCTGTTGCCCCGGTGCGGCTTAAGACAATGATCGCTTTTGCATTCAGATATTCTGCTGCAGTGCAGGCAGAAATCGAAATAGCATCAGAGAAGCCGGTGCCGAGCCGAAGATTTCCGATCAGATCATGCAGCTTGAAGGAATCGGAGGATTCAGCGCTGTCCGCAATTTCTGCCATGATCTTGACTGCCTCCGCCGGGTAATCACCGGCAGCAGTTTCGCCGGATAGCATGATTGCAGTGGTTCCATCGAAGATCGCGTTGGCAACATCGGAAACCTCCGCCCGGGTCGGACGCGGATTCTTTGTCATGGATTCTAACATCTGGGTTGCAGTGACAACCTCTTTACCCTTTCGATAGCATTTTTCGATCATTTCCTTTTGCAGAGCCGGCAGCTCCCGGAATGGAATCTCTACGCCTAAATCGCCCCGGGCAACCATGATCCCGTCACTGGCATCAATGATCTCATCCATTCGCTCTACGCCCTGTACATTCTCGATCTTCGAAATGATCCGGATGGTCGGGGCTCCATTTTCTACCAGAAAGTCCCGTAGCTGATGTACGTCTGCCGCAGTACGGACAAAGGAGGCGGCGATATAATCAATTTCCTGTTCAATGCCGAACAGAATATCTGCTTTATCGATATCACTCATGTATGGCATAGGAATTACCACATTTGGTACATTGATGCTTTTATGGTTGCTGATCCGTCCGCCGTTCACTACGGTACAGACCACATCCCTGCCCTGGATCTCACTTACATCCATGGCAATCTTGCCATCGTCGATCAGGATACGGGTGCCGACCTGAATGCTTTCTGCCAGCTTTTCGTAAGTAAGAGGAATCCGTTCTGCATTGCCCGGAGCATCGCCGGTGGTAAGGATAAAGGTCTGGCCTGCTGTTAACTCAACAAATCCGTTTTCAAAATCTTTTAATCGGATTTCCGGTCCTTTGGTATCTAACAGGATCGGAAGATTCACCTTCATTTCCTCCCGCAGATGCTTGATCCGGCTGATCCGCCGTTTTTGATCCTCATGAGTTCCATGGGAAAAATTAAGCCGGCAGCAGTTCATTCCGTTTTCGATGAGTTTGCGCAGAATGCTTTCCTCTTCGACTGCCGGGCCAAGGGTACAGATAATTTTTGTCTTTCTCATAGTTTTGCACATTATCCTTTCTTTTTATCTTTTTCTTCAGACTCATGTTAATTTATGCGTTCAGTATAGCACAATATATGAATAAGTGATACTAAATTATAGGTAAAAACAGGTAGTTTTTATGCAGAGGATCGGACTTTATTTGCAATCCGTCAAGGTTAATGATAAAATATCATATACTTATATAAAATGACCGGATATGGTAAAAGAGGTGACAGGGTATGAAACAGTCAGGAAGAAGAGTATATGTGCTGCTGGGAATTGTAATTGCGATTCTGCTGGCATTTGGAGCAGAGCGGCTTTTTGCAGTACAGATTCATAGGAATAATCTGATTTCTTCCACAGAGGAATTGAGCCTGCGGATCACGGAAGAACTGTCTAAGGGTCATAGTTCATTTTCTACCTATGTCAATGATCTGTCTGAGGAGCAACTGATCTCGATCAATCATAGTCTGGATGGTTTTTTTGGCCATGTTTCTACATATACAATATTAAGGCGGGTAAATGCAGATGTTACGTTGATTCATTTTGAACTGGAAGTGTCAGATAATTATTATGCGTATCAAAAGGTGGTAAATGGAAAGGAGATTGAGAACAATCTGGATGCAGAAATCCTGGCAGTGAAAGTACAGCAGATACTGGAAGAATGTCAGGCGGAAAGTGATTATGAGAAGGTAGTGAAGTATCATGATTATATTGTGACACATACAAAGTATGGATTTTTGGATGGGGAAGAGGAATTCCTGCCTTTTACTGCAGCGGGAGCACTGGTAAAGGGAACGGCTGTCTGTAATGGTTATGCAGAGGCATTAGAGCTGTTATTGCTTTGCAGTGGTGTGGATACTTATATGGCAGTAGGTACTACAGATGAGGGAAATCATGCATGGAATATAGTGAACATTGAAGGAAACTGGTATCATGTAGATACGACCTGGGATGATCCGATCCCGGATATGGGACAGGAGGCCATTCATGTGTATCTGAATGTCAGTGATGCCATTATGGAGAAGACGCATACCTGGAATCGGGATGCCTATCCGAAATGTGAAAGTATGGAATACAATTATTACGAACAGGAAGAAAAGGCATTTAACAGTTTTAATGATTTTAAAGCATATGTTCTGGAAGAAATGAAGACAAATAATCATATGGAAGTTATGGTGAAAGATTCGGACGATATTCAATACGATTGCGGTTTTGCAGTACAGGCCGGGGGAGCAAAGTCTGTATCCTGGCAGAGTTATGAAGGCGGCGACTATATGGTTATGATCATAACAACGAAGTAGGAATTGACTTGAGATCAGGAAGGAATAAGGAATGACAAGGACAGAATTCTTAGAAGAATTAAGAGAGGGATTAAGCGGCGAAGTGAACAGTCGGGTCGTCCAGGAATCCGTGGCATATTATAGCAGGTACATTAGTGAGGCAGTGGCTGAGGGAAAGACGGAAGAGCAGGTATTAGATGAACTGGGGCCGGTTCGTCTGATCGTGAAATCTATTATTGATGCCGACCGGGGAGCCGGGAGGAAGGAGGAGGAACCACTGGAGACAGAGTATAGCGTGAAACAAAACAGCGGGTTTTCTTTTCGTTCCTGGTATGGAAGGCTGATTCTGATCCTGCTTGCAGTATTGATCGTAGTCGTAGTGATCGCGCTGGTGATCGGTGTTGTCATGGCTGCCTGGTATCTGCTTCCGGTCGTGGTGGTACTGGGAATTGTGATCATACTGGCAAAGATTTTCCTGGGACGAAGACAGTGACGAAACGAACAGGAGGTAAGCAGCCATGAATGAAATGGAAAAACTAAAACGGATTGTAAATGAGAGCAATAATGTTGTGTTTTTTGGTGGAGCAGGTGTCTCTACAGAGAGTGGTATTCCTGATTTTCGAAGTGTGGACGGATTATATAACCAGAAATATCGGTATCCTCCGGAACAGATAGTCAGTCATAGCTATTATTGTCAGCATACAGAAGAATTCTATGAGTTTTATAAGGATAAGATGATCGTAACGGATGCAGAGCCGAATGCCGCTCACCTCCGTCTGGCACAGTTGGAGCGGGAAGGTCATGTGAAGGCGGTGATCACGCAGAACATTGACGGACTACATCAGAAAGCAGGAAGTAAGGAAGTATTGGAGCTTCATGGTTCCATTCACCGGAATTACTGTGAACGCTGTCATGCGTTCTATGATTTGGATTATATCGTAAATGCGGAGGGAGTGCCAAAATGTAAGTGCGGTGGTAACGTGAAGCCGGATGTGGTTCTCTATGAGGAAGGACTGGATACGGAGACGATCCAGAAAGCAATATATTATATCTCTCATGCAGAGGTACTGATCATTGGAGGAACTTCACTGATGGTGTATCCTGCAGCAGGAATGATCGATTATTTTCATGGCACCTGCCTGGCAGTCATCAATAAGTCACCAACGCCCCGGGATCATCAGGCAGATATTTTAATCCAGGATAGTATTGGCAAGGTATTTTCCAGCATATAAAAGGAGAAGAAAATGTAGATTTTCTGAAAAAATCATAAATTCCTTTTTTCAACGATAGGCTTATGCTATACTGATAGTTATGGATAACAGGAAAAGGACAGGAAGAATTAAAGGAGTGGTAGAATGCAGGGGAACTTTTCGGAGATTACAAAGGAGTTAGTTGATTTATCTGAGATTTGTAGAAAAAATGGAACGATAGACCCGGATCTGTATGTAAAATACGAGGTGAAACGAGGACTTCGGGATATTAATGGTAAGGGAGTTTTAACCGGTTTAACAGATATCTCTAAGATCCAGTCTTATACAACGGTAGACTGTGAGATGGTTCCCTGTGAAGGCAAGCTGTATTATCAGGGTGTGGATATCGAAGATATTGTCGGAGGCTTTATTAAGGAAAAGCGCTTTGGATATGAGGAGACACTGTATCTGCTTCTGTTCGGAACATTACCCAATCAGGAACAACTGGATCAGTTAAATCGTCTTTTGGCAGAATACCGTTCTCTGCCGACCAGCTTTGTCCGGGATATTATTATGAAGGCACCCAGTCGGGATATGATGAATACTCTGGCAAGAAGTGTGCTTACACTCTATGCTTATGATGATCGCGCAGATGATACCTCACTGCCGAATGTGTTGCGACAGTGTCTGGAATTAACTGCGTTGGTACCATTGATCTCGGTGTATGGGTATCAGGCATATATGCATTATCATGAAGGTCATAGTTTGTTTATTCATCTGCCGCAGCCGGAATTATCAACTGCTGAGAATATCTTATATTTATTGCGGGAGAATAGTCAGTATTCCGAATTAGAGGCCAGGATACTGGATCTTGCACTGGTGCTTCATGCAGAGCATGGCGGTGGAAATAATTCTACCTTCACGACGCATGTGGTTACTTCTTCCGGAACAGATACATATTCCTGTATTGCCGCCTCATTGGGTTCTTTGAAGGGGCCAAAGCATGGCGGGGCCAATATCAAGGTGGTTCATATGTTTGAGGATCTGAAGGAACAGGTAAAGGACTGGAAGGATGAAGGAGAAATAAGACAGTATTTAAGTGATCTGCTGAATAAGAAAGCATTTGACCATCAGGGGCTGATCTATGGAATGGGACATGCGGTATACTCGATTTCCGACCCGAGAGCTAAGGTTCTGCGACAGTTTGTTGAGAAATTATCGGTTGAAAAGAACCGGACGGAAGAATACGAGCTGTATTCCATGGTGGAACGTCTTGCACCGGAAGTCATTGCCGAAGAACGGAAGATCTACAAAGGAGTAAGTGCAAACGTTGATTTTTACAGCGGCTTTGTGTACAGTATGCTGGATCTGCCAACGGAACTGTATACACCGATATTTGCGATCGCCAGAATGGCAGGATGGAGCGCCCACCGGATGGAGGAACTGATCAATCAGGGAAAAATCATCCGGCCTGCTTACAAATGTGTTGCAAAATCAAAAGAATATGTGCCGATGAATGAACGATAAGAATCGTTGGGAAGGAGTATTCTATGGCATTTGAACAATTACCGGAGGATCCCATGCTTCTGTTGAGTGTTGTTAATACGAAGCTTCGGGATACCTATGCTTCCCTGGATATATTGTGCGAGGATCTGAATGTGGATCCGGAATGGTTGAAGGATAAGTTGAAAAAGATTGATTATGTATATCGTACAGATTTAAATCGTTTTATCTGATTTAAGATAAAAGCTGTGGAAATTTGTATCTGCAACTAAAAATTGCCCATTTGAAACCCCAGGTTGCTTGACATGACTGGGATAGAGCCATTAGGATAATCCTGTCGAAAGAAATTGTGAGTGACTGGAGGTATACTTATGGATCATATGAATTATGATGGAAGCAATCCGAATGGCGTGGAACAGGATCAGAGTCCGAACAGTGGAAGGCCGGTTTATAATGAACCGATCAGGCCGGCGGCTCCCGGGCAGACACCGGGAAAGGCAGTTGTCAGTATCATACTTGGTATAGTTTCTATTGTATGTTCCTGCAGCGGTCTGATCAGTCTGGTTTGTTCGATCATCGGACTTGTATTATGCGGTCAGATGAAACGGGAGCTGCAAGGACTGCCAGGGACGGGGAAGGCTGGTATGGCACTTAATATTATCGGACTGGTGTTAGGAATATTCGGGATTTTATTCTGGCTGATTTTGATCTTATTTGGGGAGTGGGAAGTGAATTATTACTAAGCGCGCCTTGCTTAGGGAGGTAATAGTAAGGGAGAATTGAATTTCCGGGATTCGGAATGAAGTGAATACTAAGACAGGAAGAAGCTGTATACAATATCAGATATATGGCTTCTTTTTTATTTAATGACACAATACTATTTATCAGCACTCTTGACAAACGAGTGCTAAAAATGTATTGACATTAACCGGACATAGTGTTATAGTCGGAATAGAACAAGGAAACAAAAGCAAGATGATCATTTGATCATGGTCAGACATGGATATACAAGGAGGTTATATTATGGATGCAGAGAAGTTTACGAAAAAGTCCTTAGATGTTATTGAGAACTGCTCCAGGATTGCGTATGAATATAACAATCAGGAAATTGATCAGGAGCATTTATTGCTAAGTATGGTAACTACAGAGGATTGTCTGATTGCAAAGCTGATCGAGAAGCTGGGCGTGGATCTGGCGGGATTTACCAGTGAATGTGAACGGGCAGTCGCATACCGGCCGAAGGTGACCGGTACCAGTGATGTATATATGAGCCGGGAATTTACCATGACGTTAATGGATGCGGAAAACGAATCCAAACAGATGGGGGATTCGTATATTTCTGTGGAGCATATTTTCCTTGCCATGATAAAAAAGGCGAATAAGGCAGTCCGGACGATCTTTCAAAAGTACGGGATTACAAGAGATGCCTTTCTGAAAGCCCTGGTTACTGTCCGGGGCAATCAGAAGGTGGAAAGCGATAATCCGGAGGCAACATATGACAGCCTGTCAAAGTATGGGTATGATCTGGTAGAGCGGGCCAGACAGCAGAAGCTGGATCCTGTGATCGGACGGGATTCCGAGATCCGGAACATTATCCGGATCTTGTCCCGAAAGACTAAGAATAATCCGGTATTGATCGGTGAACCGGGCGTTGGTAAGACTGCAGCGGTGGAAGGACTGGCGCAGCGTATTGTCAGAGGTGATGTGCCGGATGGCCTGAAGGATAAGCAGGTCTATGCGTTGGATATGGGAGCATTACTGGCCGGCGCAAAATACCGTGGTGAATTTGAGGAGCGGTTAAAAGCTGTCCTGGATGAGGTGAAAAAAAGTGAAGGGAAGATCATCCTTTTCATTGATGAACTGCATACGATAGTTGGTGCAGGTAAGACAGACGGTGCCATGGATGCAGGAAATATGCTGAAGCCAATGCTGGCACGCGGAGAACTGCATTGCATCGGTGCGACAACCCTGGATGAGTATCGACAGTATATTGAGAAGGATGCAGCATTGGAGCGTCGGTTCCAGCCGGTTTTGGTGAATGAACCGACTGTGGAGGATACCATATCAATCCTGCGTGGGCTGAAGGAACGATATGAAGTGTTTCATGGCGTGAAGATTACGGATGGGGCATTGGTATCAGCCGCTACATTATCGAATCGTTATATTACAGACCGTTTTCTTCCGGATAAGGCGATCGATCTGGTAGATGAAGCATGTGCCATGATCAAAACAGAGCTGGATTCCATGCCGATGGAATTAGATGATATGTCCCGGCGGATCATGCAGATGGAGATTGAGGAGGCCGCATTGAAGAAGGAGGATGACCGGCTGAGCCGGGAGCGTCTGTCAGAGCTGCAAAGAGAACTGGCAGAACTGAAGGATACCTTTGCCAATGCCAAAGCAGACTGGGAAAAAGAGAAGCAGGAGGTAGAAAAGGTAACCAGGCTTCGGGAAGAGATCGAATCTCTGAACAACCAGATTCAGATCGCACAACGGAATTATGATTTGAATAAGGCGGCAGAATTACAATACGGGAAGCTGCCGCAGCTACAACAGGAATTGGCGCAGGAGGAGGAACGCTTAAAGACAGAGGAGCATACGCTGGTGCATGAAAGCGTAACGGATGAGGAAATCGCTAAGATCATTTCACGCTGGACGGGAATACCGGTTGCAAAGCTGACAGAGAGTGAACGGAATAAGACCCTGCATCTGGATGAAGAACTGCATAAGCGTGTTGTGGGGCAGGATGAGGCGGTACAGCTGGTCAGTGAATCCATCATCCGTTCAAAGGCAGGAATCAAAGACCCGAGTAAACCGATCGGCTCCTTCTTATTCTTAGGACCTACCGGTGTAGGTAAGACAGAGCTTGCCAAGACGCTTGCTGCAAGTCTCTTTGATAATGAAGCCAATATGATACGGATTGACATGAGTGAATATATGGAGAAGCATTCAGTGGCTCGTCTGATCGGAGCGCCTCCAGGCTATGTGGGCTATGATGAGGGCGGTCAGTTAACGGAAGCTGTACGAAGGAAGCCATATTCTGTAGTTCTGTTTGATGAAGTGGAAAAGGCGCATCCGGATGTATTTAATGTACTGCTGCAGGTACTGGATGATGGACGGATCACGGATTCCAAAGGAAAGACGGTTGATTTTAAGAATACTATACTGATCATGACGTCGAATATCGGTTCTCAGTATCTGTTAGAAGGAATTGATGAGAACGGCAATATCAGACCGGAGACCCAGACCATGGTCATGAATGAACTGCGGGCACAGTTCCGTCCGGAATTTCTGAACCGGCTGGATGAGATCATCCAGTTCAAACCATTAACAAAGGAGAATATCGGCGGTATTGTAGATCTGCTGATCACAGAACTGAATCAGCGGCTTGCTGATCGGGAAATTGGAATCACAGTTACGGAACCAGCCAAGGCGTTTATTGTAGAGCATGGATATGATCCGGTTTATGGTGCAAGACCGCTGAAGCGTTATCTGCAAAAGAACGTAGAGACACTGGTGGCTAAAATGATCCTGGGAGATAAACTGGGAGTTAATCAGCGGATCGTTCTGGATGTGGAACAGGGAGAGCTGGTAACACGTTAGAAAGGGGCTGTCGCACTAAGTAATTAGTGTACAGCTCCTTTTTTCTGCAAAAAAT
>CAJULG010000012.1:0-48758 GCA_910587045.1 uncultured Lachnospiraceae bacterium
TATTATCCTATGGCGAGGGGCGTTTTGAAAGGCACTATCTTATTAGGCGCTTACCAGTAATCTGAGTTTTTTTTAAATCTACCATAATTAAATGCGTATCCGTTCCACTTGTATATAATTTTATTCCTTTATTCATTAAAATGGAGGCAAATGCATTAGATATTTTCAGAATATTTTCGACATATTTTTTTATATCCATGGATGCTAGTTCGCTTAACATTACTGTTTTAGCTAGAATTTCGTTAAATTTGGGTGCACCTTGAACAACTGGAAATACTGCATGTTCAAGAATCGACTTATACTGTGCTTTACTCATCACTATGCCGCCACGTATTCCACGTGTTGTTTTATGCGTAGTAAAAGTAACAAAATCCGCATATCCAAATGGCGATTCGTGATTTTGGGCTGCAATATAAATTGCAGTGTGTGATATGTCAGCTAGTAATAATGTATCATATTTTTGGCAGATACTATATATCTGAGAATAATAAATGCTTTTAGGATAGGAGCTAGCACCTGCTATCAATAGCTTAGGATGATGCTGACGGCATAATTCTTCTATTTGAATAAGATCTATATTCTCGTCTTCTGTAACACTGTAAAAGAATACGTTGCAAAATGTTTTTAAATAATGATAATGAGAAACATGCCCCCCTGCATCTGGAGACATTACAACCACATTATCATTAGATTTTAATATTGCTTGGTATACAATTTGATTAGCCTGTGTCCCTGAATAAGGTTCAATATTACAATAATAATCAGGACATCTGAAAATGTTATGAAGATTCTCTTCTGCAATTGCTTCTAGTTCATCAATATCATTACATTGCGGAAAATATCTTTTTCCTCTGGAGCCTTCTGAGGGGTTCAAATTGAAAGGTGTATTTAGTGCATTCAGAGCAGACGGAAAAGCATAATTCGCACTTCCAATCAAGTTTATGTAAGTATTCATTTGCTTATATTCATTTTCAATAATGGATGCAATTCTAGCATGTTTATTTCCAAGAAAATTTTTTAAATTGTACATGTTAATCCTCCATTTCATATAAAAAGCAATTGAACAAATAATCCTATTTATAGAATCAACAAAAATTTACCTTTATGTAGTTTATCAATCCAACAGATAACTTTGAATTATCCATTTCTTTTTCCGTAATCAGAAACTACATATCTCCGTATCACCACACTCTAAATATGAAAATCCCTCCTTGGATGTTTAGTCCTTAAGATATCCCTCTGTTTAGCAGTCGTAACATGCGTATAAATTTCAGTAACATTTATAGAACTGTGCCCAAGTAACTCTTGAATATATCGTATATCAACATCCGCATCCAGCAGACTGGTCGCAAATGTGTGCCGGAACATATGAGGAGTGATATGAATGTTAAGACCGGCAAGAGTGGTATATTTGTTTATCATATTTCTTACATATTGGTCGGTGACAAATTGTCCTGATCTGTTTGGAAAAAAATAATTGCTTTCTATAATTTGATCATAGAAACAGTTTTGATATCTGGTTAGTATATCAAGAACATCTGTGTTTTCAATCTGAATACGCCTTTCCTTGGCACCTTTGCCAAATATAAGAATCGTGTTATCCAGCAGATCAACATCTGATGCTTGTAGCAGGCACAACTCAGAGATTCGGATTCCGGTTGAGAAAAGTAATTCAACAATAGTAATGTCTTGTAGGGTTTTTCTCTTTTGATAAGTAGTTGCAGCCAATTCATGTTGTTTGTAAATAGTTCGCAACAGAGTTTCCAGAGCAGGGAGGGGTATTATTTTAGGAAGAATGATCGGTTCCCTGAATTTTACCTGTATTTTGTTAAAGGGATTTATTATAATTAGGTCCTTATATTCCAGATAGTGAAAGAAGGCTTTAACAGATGCTATTTTTCGTTTAGCTGTCTTGGGCTTGTAAGCCTGGTGCAGAAAGGCAATAAAGGCTTCAAGACAGTCTACTGTAGCGTCTGCTATATTTTGAATTTTTGAATGGGTGGAAAACTGATTTAAATCAATTCGATAGGCCTTAATCGTTTTTGCATCCAGGCACTTTTGAGTTTTGCAGAAGGACAGATAGTTGTTGATGTGTGTTGTTAAGGTTTTCATAGAAATCTCCTTTTTAAAAATATCTTATAAAAGGATAACAAAAAAGAAAAGATAAAAATGGTACAATATCATCATTATATAGTACAAAATACTAATTTTCATTATTGTTTAGTAGTTAGAAAGCAGTAATACATATTGACTCATAAACGAAAAACAGACTTTTATGATTTCGATAATCTAAAATATGTTATTATTTATGTAATGTTTCTAATCAGTGACAACAAATTATAACAAACTAGATATACTTATAGAGTCACTAGCTAGTAAAAGGAGGCTAACTATGCGGTGTATATTAACTGATATACCAATTGGGAGAAATATACAGACAATCAGGATGAAAAGAAATATGACACAACTGCAGGTTGTAGCACAGATGCAGTTGAACGGAAGTAATATGTCAAGAAGTACGTTAGCCAATATTGAAACGGAGCGAAGGAACATTAAGGCAAGTGATCTGAAGCTTTTGAAAATGATTTTTGATGTGGATTACGAAGAGTTTTTTAAAGAATAAAGGGTGAAGAACTGGCAATGCAATTAGAATTCGGAGAAAAGCATATGTATGATAAAAAGGAGTGCGGTGACAGATTAAAACGTCTCCGGAAAGCGAAAGGGAAGACCCAGGAGGAAGTAGCAAAAGAAATAGGAGTATCTGTTGATACCATTTGTAAGGTGGAGCAGGGAAAAAGGTCTCCTTCCATTGCAGTGGTAGAATTATTGAAATGCTATTATAATACAACAGCAGATTATATTATTTCCGGTTACGTTGAAGAGGGAAAGACAGAGAATATGCTGCTAAATTCTTTACCAGAGCAGAAGCGGGATGTGGCAGAACGACTTTTGGAAGATATTAAAGAATTATTGAATTGAGTTATTATAATAAAATGAAAAGTGTGAAGTACCGAAAGGGCTGTCGGTTAATATCCTTTTTGGCTCCAATTCCCAAGAAAGAGAATCCAGCAAAGTGGTAAGTCTCCCGGTATCATCATAATCCTGCATGTCTTAACGTTTATGATCTGAATCGTTAAACCATATTCATAAGATTTCGGTTAGTTTTTCTATTATTAATTAAAAATGTAAACACGAATGTAAAAAATGCTAAAGAGAATCGCCTGCTTGTAACAAATTATATAACATGCTAAAATGTATGTGTTGTCGCCCCTATACTGGCAACAGAAAGGGGGTATACAATTTGTTGGCATCCTTTGTTATTTCCATATTGGCGAGTGTAGCTGCCTACTACATATGCAAATGGTTAGATGGAAATAATGACAACAACTAGCCTCGGGTCGCTCCCCGTAAAATAGAGAAGAAACTCCAGTAGTTGCACCTGCTGGAGTTTCGATTTGTATACAATTTGTACACTGGCATCCTTTTGCCTATTGGCATTATAGCATATGCAGAATAAGGATTCAATATGCGAAAATGAGCAAATTTCAGGCTTTAGCCAGTCGAGGGGACTTTTTAATCCAGCTATAAATTGAATGTTAGATCATATAGAAACGAGGGATGAACCATGCCATTTACCGAACTATGTATTTATCAGGTCAAACCACAGAAGATTGAGGAGTTTGAAGCGATCATGTTTGAAGCGCAATCCTTTCTGGAGAAGCAGGAGGGACTTCTGTTCCTTCGCCTGATCAAAAGAGGATATCACATCGATATGGAGCAGATTAAGGAGGGACTTCCTCCGCTTAAGCTCACCCGCATTGTGAAAAGTGTCAAGTACATGCTCTATTGGGAATTTGATACAAAGGAAAATTATGGACTGGCACAGAAAAATCTTTACGACAACTACTGGAAGTCGATTGAAAGGTGCCTGATCGTTCCCCATGACAAATATCTGGGAGAAAGGCTATTTTGATGCAGCAACAGAATCCTCCGGATCTGGCCGGAAAGGAAGATATGAAAAAAAGAAAGATCAGTCTGGTTACTATCCTATTCTTTCTTTTGGTAATTGCTTTATTTTTCTGGGCAATCTGGAATGCTTTTCTAAATTCCTTTATTCCCAGACACAGAACCTCATTCGGGAATTATGACTCTTTTCGTAAAAAGGCTGAAAACTCCGGCCTGGCTTTGCAATTACCAGCGTCGGCATGTGATACAAAGTATTATTGGGGCGTGGATCGGTTTGTGACGGTTGCAGGATATGGCACATCTTTATCCGATGAAGATTACGAGAATGAAAAGCTGGAAATCATAAAACAATACCAGGAAGCATATGCAGAACATGCAGGGACAGCCTTGTATTTAAATTCGGAAGCTGTTTCAAAAGAGTGGGTTCAGGAGGAATGGTTAGAAAAATACAATATTGAAGAAACAGAAGAACTATTGTGGAAGGATGATATAAGCGATTACTATGTTCTGGCATACCGGTATACGGATAGTGACCGTATTACATACTTTAACTGTATGCTTTGTAATGATTCTTCCCAAAGGATCATGGAAATAAGCTGTATAGACCGGAATGCAAAAGCAAGGAAAAAGTAAAACCAATGATTCTTCTTTTTAGAGTAATACAACCACCGTTCTTTGCATAAGTTGTAAAAACAAAGATACGAGGTTTTGCGTGAAAGCTTATATTGAAGAGCGAGCGATAGAGGTTGCCCAATATATTGTAGAGGAAAATGCGACAGTCCGGCAGACCGCAAAGAAGTTCGGCGTATCCAAATCAACCGTACATAAGGATATTACAGAACGACTCATTCAAATCAATCCATCGCTGGCAGCACGGGCCAGAGTGGTATTAGATATCAATAAGTCCGAGCGGCACATTCGGGGAGGTCTGGCAACCAAGGAAAAGTACCTGCACCAGAATAATTAATTTAGGAGACTGGCGCTTCCCGAAGATCGGGAGCGTCAGCTTTCGTGGTTTTCTTTCTGAATCTTCATATTGGAACGGATCGCAAGCCGGAAGAGAATGAGGCCGATCAGGATCAGCACAGAGATAATACTGACCCCGGTGCCGATATTTCCCGTCATCTGTGTAAGCAGGGCGACCAGTCCTGTTCCAACGAAGGAAGCCCCCTTGCCAAAGATATCCAGGATGCCAAAATATTCCCCTGACTTTTCTGCCGGAATGATTTTCGCAAAGTATGAGCGGGACAATGCCTGAATCGCACCCTGGAAGATACCCACACAAATTGCCAGACACCAGAACTCCCATTGCCGGTCCAGCTGAATGGCAAAGAGTGCAATAATCAGATACGCAACAATGCTTAAGGTGATCAGCTTCTCCGTTGCAACATGTCTGGCCAGCCGGCCGAACACCAGGGCGCAGGGGAAGGCGATTACCTGTGTTAAAAGCAGGGCCAGCAGCAGACCGGCGGTATCCAGTCCTAACGCTTCCCCATATGCGGTTGCCATGTCAATAATGGTATAAACACCATCAATATAAAAGAAAAATGCCAGAAGGAACAGAAAGATCTGTCGATTCTTAGAAATCTCTTTCACGGTATCCCAAAGCTGTCGGACACTGCCCCATGCCGACAGTCTTCCTTCATTTAGAAAGTGCTTTTGCTTATAATCCTTTAGAACAGGAACCGTAAGCAGCAGCCACCAGAGAGCAGTGATCAGGAATGTCAGAACAGCCGCCCATGAAAGGGGAATATGAAGGCGTTCATATCCCAGCATCAGGCCAAGGCTCAACAGGAACGGAATACAGCTTCCTATGTAGCCCCAGGCAAAGCCCTTCGAAGATACAGAATCCATACGATCCGGCGTGGTGATATCCGGCAGCATGGAATCATAAAAGATTAAAGAGACTGAATAGCCGATCTTGGCTATGATGTATATGACGATAAAGATCAGCCAGTGACGGGCTGTGCCAAGCAGCAGACAAGCGAGACTGCCCAGCAGGACACTGCAGAAAAACAGGGGCTTTTTATGATCAGCGTGATCCGAGACCGTACCAAGGACAGGGCCCAGCAGAGCGACAATGATCGTAGAGAGTGAAGCGGCATATCCCCAGTACGCCATATAATCACTGGAAGAAATGCCCGCACTGCCGGCCAGATGCTTAAAATAAACAGGCAGAATGGTAGCAACCAGAAGTACAAAGGCAGAGTTTCCGATGTCATATAAGATCCAGCTTCGTTCGAGCTTCGTTAATGGTTCTTTCATAATGCTTCATTTCCTTTTCTAATTTCATTTTTTCCCTGACATCTGCTCCGAAGGTCCGGCGGAACCGGTCAGACAAAATATCCATTTCCGTATAAGTGTTATAGAAGTTTTCGCATAACCGGACTGCAATCGGTATGGCGGCCCGGCTTCTCCGGATTAATTCAAGGGTACTGTCCTCACAGCCCTTGCGCGGGAATTTCGGCATCAGAAGTCCATGCATTTCTTTGTAATTGCCGGTGATCCGCAGCAGCAGCCGGACAAATTTGCGCTTCCACCTGCCGGGCGCAAGCAGCAGCCTGTTATAACGGATCATGGAGGTTAATGCTTTTTCAATCTGCTTCCGCTGAAGCTGGGGAAAGAATCGGACAATGATCTCCGCATCCCCGTGTCTGGGATGGATGTGTGTGGTCAGACAGGTACGCTCCGGCTGACAGCCGGCATCGCGCAGAAGTCTGCGGTCAAAATCAGATTCTATTTCCGTATGGGTCATGGTGCTGTGCTGTATCTTATATTCAATATAAGTATGACATTCACTGTCCAGGGAAAAATGACATATGAATCCCAGGATGTAGGCGAGTCCCGCTTCCGGATCGGGCATTTCTTTTAAGGCGGACAGGGCATGTTCAAAAAAGGAGATCGCTTTTCGTTCATGCAGACGGTAACCAAGCTGATTTACCGGGTGACGAAACAGGGGATGATAATAGAATAAAAGATCCGGCCCGTGCAGACCGATATGATACAGAGGAAGATGATTCTCGATCACGTTCTGTAATTCTTCCGGCAGACGTTGCAATACATCCTGTCCAAATTTGTAATGTGCATATGTGGATGGCATCCTGATCCCTTCTTTCTTCCATAATAAGTCATCTATATGTTATAGTATCCAATTTTGGCAAAGCAATACTATACAGAGAGATAAAAGAAAGCAAAAAGACAGAAAAGCTAAATAATTCAGTAAAAGGAATGTAATTAATTAGTGGTAGACTAAGATCAGATATCATTCGGAAAAGCGATGTAGAAAAGGAGCGAAGGAAGAAACGCAATGAAACTGAAACAAGATGATATTTATAAGGGGAGTCTGATACTTGTAAATGCCAGTTATCCTGTCAGGCCGGAGTATCTGCCGGAGCTGGTACAGGTTGAAAGCAATTATGCACGGATTCAATTAGAACAGAAGACCGCGGCAGTGCTGAATGGCGTCCTGCAGGCAATTTGTGCAAATGGCCGTATTCTGCCTGTCAGCGGCTATCGGACAATGGAGGAGCAGAAGGCGATTTATGCCGATTCCCTACAGGAGAATGGAACGGAATTTACAGAAAAATATGTGGCCCTTCCCGGTCATAGCGAGCATCAGACCGGACTTGCCATTGATCTGGGACTTCAGAAGGAGGTTATTGATTTTATCCGTCCGGATTTCCCCTATGAAGGAATATGTGAAAGTTTCCGCAGACGGGCAGTCAAGTATGGATTTGTAGAACGTTATGAGAAGGGAAAAGAGGCTGTTACCGGTATTGCGCATGAGCCCTGGCATTTTCGTTATGTAGGCTATCCCCATTCCGAGATCATGAAGGAACAGGATCTGGCATTAGAGGAATATATTGGATATATGAAGCAGTTCTCTTTTGATGGGTCTCATCTCAGGCACAGAAGGAATAACAGGGAAATGGAACTGTTCTATATTCCGGTGGAAGAGGAGGTATCACTCCGTATGCCGGCGCAGGCTGTCTACCAGGTATCAGGAAACAATGTGGACGGATGTATCATAGTCATATGGTGCTGAGCCTGGAGGTAACATTTGTCTGTCATACAAGGCTTGACTTTTCGATCGGATTCCCTTAATATTATTTCATATTATACAAACAGCTATGACAAGACCAGTAGAAAGTTACCGATTCACAGAGAGAATCTTACAGGCTGAGAGAGATTTGTTGCAGGTGCTTTTGAAAACCAGCTTGGAGCTTCTTCCGGGAGGATGCATCAGGAGAGCAGTAAGATATTGTTACGGTTTTCCACATCAGAAAGGAAGACGGTGAATCCGTTATCGTCAAAATGAAGAGTCCTGGATGTTCCAGGGAATCAGGGTGGAACCGCGAATGATCGTCCCTGACGTATAGAAAACCTATGCGTCAGGGATGTTGTGCGTTAAAGCGAGCCATGCGAGAAGGCGAAGCATTCGATACACAAGTTTCCAAACGTAAATTTAAGTTTACTTAAAATTACGTTTGAAAACTTGTGTATATGAGAAGCTGCAAGCAGCTTCTCATATGGCGAGTGCCGTAACACCGAGTGGCGTTAGCCACGAGGTGAGAAGGCCACGATCATATCAAACCGGAATGCATAGTAAGAAAGGAAGTAGGAATATGAAAATCACATTAAAAGACGGCTCCGTAAAGGAGTATGCACAGGCAATGTCAGTTATTGACATCGCATCTGACATCAGCGAAGGACTGGCGCGCATGGCCTGCGCCGGAGAGGTCGATGGCAGGGTAGTGGATCTGCGAACAGTTATTGACCGGGATTGTGAACTGAGCATTCTGACCTTTAACGATGAAGAGGGAAGAAAGGCATTCCGGCATACTGCCTCCCATATACTGGCGCAAGCAGTAAAGCATCTGTATCCGGATGCTAAATGTACCATTGGCCCGGCCATTGACGAAGGATTTTATTATGACTTTGATATGCCATCGCTTTCCAGAGAAGATCTGGATAAGATAGAGGCTGAGATGAAGAAGCTGGTAAAGCAGGGGGATGCGATCACCTCTTTTACCCTTCCGAGAGAGGAAGCTATTCGTTTCATGGAAGAGAAGCAGGAGCCATATAAGGTAGAACTGATCCGGGATCTGCCGGAGGACGCTGAGATCAGCTTCTATACGCAGGGGGACTTTACGGATCTTTGCGCCGGCCCGCATTTAATGAATACGAAGGCAGTGAAGTTTTTCAAGCTGACCTCCTCCTCCGGCGCATACTGGAGAGGCGATTCCAATAAGAAAATGCTGACCCGTATTTACGGAACTGCCTATACCAAAAAGGCGGATTTAGAAGAACGTCTGGAGTTTTTAGAGAACATTAAGCTGCGAGATCATAACCGGCTGGGACGGGAGATGCAGCTGTTTACAACGGTAGATGTGATCGGGCAGGGGCTCCCGTTATTTATGCCAAAGGGAACCAAGATCATCCAGACACTGCAGCGCTGGATCGAAGATCTGGAGGATTATGAATGGGGATATGTGCGGACCCGGACACCATTAATGGCAAAGTCCGATCTCTATAAGATTTCGGATCACTGGTATCATTATAAGGAGGGCATGTTCGTTCTGAATGATCCGGGAAATGATGAAGCGGATGTTACTGCAGATGGTAAGGAGGTAATGGCGCTCCGTCCGATGACCTGTCCATTCCAGTATTATGTCTATAAGGCAACCCAGCATTCTTACCGGGATCTGCCTTATCGCATGGGAGAGACCTCAACATTGTTCCGGAATGAGGATTCCGGCGAGATGCACGGTTTGACGAGAGTCCGGCAGTTTACTCTTTCCGAGGGGCATTTGATCTGTACACCGGAGCAGATCGGAGATGAATTCAAGCGGTGTGTAGAGCTTGCGCAATACTGCTTAACCACCCTTGGACTGGAAGGGGATGTAACCTACCGGATGTCGAAATGGGATCCGAATGATAGTGAAAAGTATCTTGGGACTGCTGAGGAATGGGATAAGGTTCAGGATGCTATGCGTGACATACTGAATGAAATAGGTCTGGATTATACGGAAGAGGATGGAGAGGCTGCGTTCTACGGGCCGAAGCTGGATATTCAGGCTAAGAATGTATACGGAAAAGAAGACACCATGATCACAGTCCAGCTGGATATGTTCCTGGCAGAACGGTTTGATATGTATTATGTTGACCAGAATGGCGAGAAGAAACGCCCATACATTATTCATCGCAGCTCGCTGGGATGTTACGAGAGAACTCTTGCCTGGCTGATCGAGAAATATGCCGGCGCCCTGCCGACCTGGTTGATGCCGGAGCAGGTACGGATTCTGCCGATATCCGATAAATTCATGGACTATGCAAAGAAGGTATTTGCAGAACTCCGGAAGGCAGACATTAAAGTAACGATAGATGAACGCGGAGAAAAGATCGGTTATAAGATCCGGGAAGCACGTTTGGAAAAAATACCGTATATGTTAGTGGTTGGTGCAAATGAAGAAGCAGAAGGAACCGTATCCGTCCGCCGACGCGGAGAGGACGGAGATCTGGGCGTTATGCCGCTGGATCGGTTTATTGCCGACATCACAGAAGAGATTCGGGAAAAACGACATGATTAATTCACGATCATGACGTACACTGGAACGGGAACCGTATCAGGAAAACAAGAGACGGAATGAAAATGAAATGATAAAACGGAAAGGAAGGAACAAATGGAAAAGAAGATTATGTTAGGCAACGAGGCCATTGCCAGAGGTGCCTGGGAAGCCGGAGTAAAGGTATCCTCCGCTTATCCGGGAACTCCGAGTACAGAGATCAGTGAAAGTCTGGTACAGTATGATGAAATCTATGCAGAATGGGCGCCCAATGAAAAGGTGGCAACCGAGGTTGCCATTGGCGCGTGTATCAGCGGCGTTCGTTCCATGTGCTGTATGAAGCATGTAGGTGTGAACGTGGCAGCAGATCCCCTTTATACCATGTCCTATGGTGGTGTGAATGCAGGCATGGTGCTGGTGGCTGCTGACGATCCGGGCCTTTACAGCTCTCAGAATGAACAGGATACCCGTGCTGTCGCCCGTGCCGCCCATGTACCGGTATTGCAGCCCTCTGACAGTCAGGAAGCCAAGGAATTCATGAAATACGCATTTGTATTAAGTGAGAAATATGATACGCCGGTTATCGTAAGGACGACCACCCGCCTTTCCCATTCTCAGGGGCTTGTGGTATTAGAGGATCGGGTTGAGCCGGAGGATAAGCCATACGAGCGCGATCCGTCGAAATTCGTCATGATGCCGGTCAATGCCAAGGGCAGGCATATATATGTGGAGCAGCGGGAGCAGGCGATGTCAGAGGCAGGAGCCGATATGCCGGTAAACCGGATCGAGATGGGAGATGCCCATATCGGTATCATCACCTGCGGCATTGAATATCAGTATGTAAAAGAGGTGCTGCCGAATGCCAGTATCTTAAAGCTTGGAATGGTAAACCCGCTGCCGAGACAGATGATCCTGGACTTTGCTGCACAGGTCGACGATCTCTACATTGTGGAAGAACTGGATCCGATCATCGAAGAGCAGGTACGTTCCTGGGGAATACCATGCTACGGGAAAGAGATATTTACCGTACAGGGAGAATACAGTGCGAATCTCTTACGGAAGGCCATTCTTCATGAGGAATTGAATCTGGATACACCGGCACAGGTTCCGGCCCGTCCGCCGATCCTCTGTCCCGGCTGTCCGCACCGCAGCGTATATTCTGTTTTAAAGAAGCTGGGCATTCATGCCGCAGGCGATATCGGCTGTTATACACTGGGAGCGGTAGCACCATTAAACGTGGTTGATACGACCATCTGCATGGGAGCATCCATTTCCTCCCTGCATGGTATGGAAAAGGCTAAGGGAAAGGATTATATCAAGAACTGGGTTGCAGTCATCGGTGACAGTACCTTTATGCATACCGGTATCAATTCCCTGATGAATATGGTTTATAATCAGGCCACCGGTACGGTGATGATCCTGGATAACTCCACGACAGGCATGACAGGACATCAGGATCATGCTGCCACAGGAAAGACTCTGAAGGGAGAGCCTACCTATGCTATTAATATCTACAAGCTCTGCAAAGCGATCGGCATTGAACATGTGGTAGAGGTCAATGCATTTGATATTAAAGAGCTGGAACGGATCGTAAAGGAAGAAACACAGCGCGATGAGATATCTGTCATTATTACGAAGTCTCCTTGCGTCCTTTTAAAGGGTACAGTATTCCCGAATAAGTGTGTTCCGGTTCCGGAGAAGTGTAAAAAATGCGGACTCTGTCTGCGTCCGGGCTGTCCGGCATTGACAAAGAACGAAGATGGCACGATTTCCATTGATGAAACGATGTGTAATGGATGCGGTCTGTGTAAGCAGTTATGTAACTTCGGTGCGATAGAGGAGGTGGCAAAATAATGGAAACAAAGAATATTATGATCGTAGGTGTCGGGGGACAGGGAACCCTGCTGACCAGCCGGATCCTCGGCGGAATCGCATTGCATGCCGATTATGATGTAAAGCTGTCCGAGGTGCACGGTATGGCGCAGCGGGGCGGCAGTGTTGTTACTTATGTCCGGTATGGAGAAGAAGTGGCGGAACCGATCGTAGAAGAAGGACAGGCGGATGTATTGATCGCCTTTGAACGCCTGGAAGCAAAACGGTATGCACATTTTCTGAAAAAGGACGGAGTTCTGATCGTGAACGATCAGCGCATGGATCCCATTACTGTTGTGACCGGAGCGGCAGAGTATCCGGAGGGGATCATTGAAGAACTGTCAAAAAAGTATAAGGTCTACTCCGTCGATGCGATGGGAGAGGCAAAGAAGCTTGGAAATTCCAGAGTATTCAATATTATTGTATTAGGAGTTGCTGCCCAGCACATGGATTATTCCAGAGAAGACTGGCTGGAGGTAATTGAAAAGACCGTCCCGCCAAAGACAGTAGAGATCAATAAGAGAGCCTTTGAAACAGGCTATATGCTGTCTTAGCAGGAGGTCTGTCCGCATACAGCATGATAAGAAAATCAATCCCCCGCTCTTTACGACGGGGGATTGATTTTTACAGGAGTTCATGCGGATAGAATTGTCTAATTATGTCGCATTATGTAGAAATATGTCGATATTGTATATATCATCTTATTACGACAAAATATATTGTAAAATAACAAAAAGAATATATTACTTTTTCGTTGACATTTCGGATTTTTTCCTATATTGTATTCTAAAAGAGTGTAAGATTGGTGCGGAATCTGTACACAGGTGAACGGGAGGAATACGATCATGAAACGAAATCTTTGTAAGGCATTTATTTGTACACTTGGTTGTGGACTTGCTATCAATGCTTCGCTTCCAGTGTACCCTGTTTTTGCGTCACCCCTGACGAAGCAGGCAACTGAAATTTCCTGTGGCCAGAATGTCAGGATGGAAGAAATACCTGCATCTCTGTTGGAAGAAGGTACGCAGATTGACGGTGTGGAAAGCCGTGCCAATGGAAATGCGATTGAATATCAGGTTGCCGATTCCGGGGCCTTTGCAGACTTGCTGTCCGGTTCCGTAGATGGAAACTGGTCGGGCGGCTGCTATAACGGAACAGAAGATGTTACCATCTGTCTGGATACTGATATTGTAACAGATCAGTCCGGAATCAGTATGTCACAAGAGAATGTAACCCTGACGCTGGATCTGAACGGGCATCGCTTTCAGAGCAGTAATGATACGTTTGAGATCAAGAGCCGTTCTGCTGACGGGAGTTTGCGTAAGGTTAATACGGTTATAATACAGAACGGTACGATTGACGGGACGGGACTGGATTTTAGCGGAGGATTGGATTCCGCTGTTATACAGTCCGTTGGTATTGTAAATTGTAACGGGACTGCATTAAATTACGATAATAATCCGTCCTTAAAGATTTTTGACTGCACGTTTTCGCATACCGGCGCTGCCAATGGGGATACGGGTATCGTCTGTTCTCATTCCGGCAGGGAATTTGACATTCAGAACGTGGTGATCCGGGGCTTTCATACCGGAATTGATGCAGGCTATACTTCCGGCGGACAAAAGGGGGTGTTAAACCGGATTACGATCACAGGTGCGTTTCTGGGTATGGATTTAAGCTCCTGCCGGAGCGATATCCGGGTTCAGGATTCTTCCATAACCGGAACCGGAGAGGCCGGAAGTCAGGGAATATATATTTTTTACGGAACCGGAAGATATAATCTTTCAGATTTTCTGAATGGAGCTGCAAATGTTGATCAGGTTGTAATTGATAATTTTGATACCGGCATCTACACATATTCCGGTTCGGTTCTGGTTACGAAATCGAAGATCAGAAACGTACATACCGCTTTAACCGGCAGTGCCTGCGGATTATATGTCAGGGACAGCATTCTGTCTGCAAGTCCGGCAGTCGCAGATGCCTCTTATAGTGGGGATTCCTATGGAATCCGGGGGACAGCAGAAGGCTTTACCTGCATCAATACGCAGGTGTCCGGATTCCGGATCGGAGCATATAATTCCCTGTCCAGTGCCAATATGATGAATAGCATTTTTGATAATCTGGAAATTAATGTCAATGTACGGACCGGTATGATATATAACTGCCTGCTGAAAAATGCCCGGATGGGAATCCAGCAGGATACCTCGACGGTAGATGTGATCGACACTACTATCCTTGGTACCGGGGAATCAGGCAGTATCGGAGTATATGATAATGGCGGTGCTGCTCTGAAGCTTTACGGGACATCAGATGCCTATCCTGCATATGATACCTATTACAGTCAGAATCTGGTTGCATATGCGGCGGCTGCTTATCCGGATGCGGAGCATTATTCCATGCTGATCGATGGTTATGATACCGGTATCGGAATGGGTACAAGAAGTAATAATGGTGTTTCGGCACAGAATCTGGAAATCCGAAATTGTACAACAGGTGTAGATGGCGATACACATACCATTAAGTGCAATGAGGAGAGGGGAACGGAACCGACAGAAATAAGGATATATAATTGTACCGACGGGATTCGCTGTGCAACTATAGAATTGCGCAATGGTAACCTGATCGTATATGACTGTACAAGAAATGGTATAATCATTCAAAATGCAGTATGCCTGTCAGGAGGCGGTAAAATAGAAGTGTATGACTGTGTCGGAACCGGTCTGGAGGTTTCTGGTCTGACAGGAAATATGACCTATCGGTTTGAAACATATCGTTGCGGGATCGGAGTTAAACTGGCAAATGGATTAACGTCTCCATTTCGTATCTGTTCTCACAATAATACTGGAGATGGTATTCAGATTGCAGGTGGCAGAAATCTGACCGGCATATTATCTTCCTATGATAATGGAGGGTGGAACATTAATATGAAGGCCCCTCTGAATTCTGTTATGTTTTTTACAGAATGCAGGTTAAGCGGCGGAAAGATCGGAAATATGAATGTAAATATGTCTGCTTCGGCTGCCGGCAATGCACTTATGTTTAATGGTACTACATTTATTTGTGATAATTCCCCGATTTTTCTGCCGGCTGACAGGGCATTGACGCTTACGCCAACCATAGGACCGGACTGGACGTTTCCTACAGACTGGTTGAAGGGAACGATGTGCTTTGATGTTCCGGATGGAAGCTATGTGGACGGGACGGTATTGGTGAATACAAGTGAGGATTTTGTCCGGGATCGGGCGGATCGTATGAATAATACCTATTTATTTGTACGGACACATTTCTTTGCAAATAAAGAGGGATGGATCGTTCAATATCATGATAATAAAGCAACGATACCAAGTGGACCGGGATCGGTGCAGCTGGTTCTGTCTGAGGGCAGTAACGTAACGTATGATTATATGACCAATGGCGGTGATTCGCTTGACAGAGATTATAACATTATCTCTTATCCGGCCGGTGACAGCATCGATCTGTCACTTCGGGCATCCCGTCCGGGTTATGAATTCCTTGGATGGAATACCGACCCGGATGCACATATCGGCTTATCAGCACTAACTGCACAGAAAGAGGATATTATCTTATATGCGATTTATCGTAAGTCTGTAACCTTTACTTATCATACCTATGATACAGCTCTGGATTATACTCAGGATGGATATATCTTTAATCAGAGCGGTGTGCCTTATGCGGACGAGGCCGGCAGCCAGGCATTGCATGTCTTATCCTATGCGGATCAGGTACCGGCAGGCCGTTATGTATTTGCAGGTTACAGTTATGATGGCAGGGATACCACAGGCTTGTTTAAAGAAGGGATCATTGCATCGATCGATCATATGGATATCTATTGTGTATATGTCATGAACGGATCATTAAATTATCTGGGGCCGGACGGGACTTCCTGTGATCAGCAGACAATGGAAGCCTTTTGCACCGTACTGGATACATTGCCGTATCAATTCTCCTATGTGCTGCATTCCTATCAGCCGCAGCGGGGATATACGTTTAGCGGCTGGAGAGATCCGGATGGTACGCTGTATGCACCGGGCAGCATCTACAGGACAATGCAGGAATCAGCAGTCCTTCAGGCAGAGGTGAAGCCGATCCTGGTATCTGCACTTACTGTTTCGCCGAAGCATGCAACAATGAATATCGGAGATATCCTGCAGATGTCAGTACAGATTCAGCCGGAGGATGCCCTGGATCAGACTGTAACATGGACAAGCTCAGATCCGTCCATTGCTGCAGTCGATGCAAACGGTCTGGTAACGGCATATGCAGAAGGTACAGTAACAATAACTGCCACTGCAAACGATGGAAGCGGATGCTCAGATACAGCAACTGTTGAGGTGGTGATCGGACGGGAAGAGCCGGGTACCGGTTCCTCGCAGGCGGAACCGTCAACGGGATCGGAGCATAAGCCTTCCGGTCAGCCAAAGACTGGAGATGAATTCCCGTTGTTCCCGCTTCTGTTACTGGGATGTCTTGCAACACTGGCGGCAGCTTCTGGTGTGGCGGCCCGTCGGAAGGACAGATGATCCGATTGCATTTTGCGCCATATGTGATAAGATAGTCCTATCATTTATCCGGAATCGGGAGGGAACAATTTGACCAGAGAGGATATTACCAGAGGATTATTTGAATTACAGGATAATGACTATCGTACATTTCATGCAAGGCTGATGCCGGAGATTGACCCGGAGCGGATCATTGGCGTTCGCACCCCGCAGTTAAGAGCCTTTGCAAAACAGGTAATAAAGGACTCCTGCGCAGAAGAATTCCTGCAGGAGCTGCCCCATTATTATTATGAGGAGAATAATCTTCATGGGGCTTTATTAAATCTGCGATATAAAAAGGAATCGGAACTGGAAGACTTTCTGAAAGAACTGGAACGCTTCCTGCCTTATGTTGACAACTGGGCAACCTGTGATATGCTGTCGCCAAAGCTGTTTAAGAAGAATCTGCCGCTTGTTTATGAGCGGGTAAAACATTGGCTGAACAGTGAGCATACCTATACGATCCGGTTTGGTATCGTAACCCTGCTGGGATATTATCTGGAGGATGCGTTTGAATCCGGGATGCTGAAGCTGGTATGCGGGGTGAAATCTGAAGAATATTACGTCAGGATGGCTGTCGCCTGGTATTTCAGTATGGCACTGGTAAAGCAGTATGAGGAAACCATCCCGTACTTTGAACAACCGGTACTGGAGACCTGGACACACAACAAGGCGATACAGAAGGCAATTGAAAGCCGCCGGATTGATGAAGGAACGAAGGCATATTTAAGGAGTTTAAAAATATAAGATGTTTCAGGGCTTCAGATTTTGAAAAGTACGGATCTGTTGAACCTGCTTTTCTAAATGAAGAACGAATGTCGATAAATATCGAAGTTTCTGAACGAATTATTTTGACATCGAAACAATAATAATATAGAATGATTACGGTGTCAAGCGGACTGGCAATATGACGGATTAAGGTGATATTTCCAGACAGGGGGCATTGGCACTACAAGGGAATGGCAGGATCAAAGCCGGAAAAGACTTCCGGGCAGGGTAAACCCGGTAATCATCAGTAATCAGACAGATACAGGGAGTTGTGATTTTATACCATTTGCATGATATCCTTGAGGGAGGGTAGCTCTATGGGATACGGAGAGAACAACAGATGCAGAGAATCAGGCTGCTCTATAGCAGCAGGATTGACACAGCTGCTCTTCGGGGAAATCATTTACAGGATCGGATTTGTTACGAGACAGAACGATCTATGAGAGTATCAGAATGCGAAGCATTCATCCTGCCGTTCTTTTCCTGGTCACAGACCGTTTACTTTTTTACTTTACTGTGATAAAATATTCATAGATTTTGGGGACAGAGTCCGAGTCGAATCGGATTCTGTCTTTCTTATGTATCGGAGAATAAAACGTATTTGTACAGGAGGAAGAAAGAATGCCGATTACGGAAGTATTAGAGCGAAATGCCAGAGAGTTTCCCAATGATGTGGCTCTGGTAGAGATCAACCCGGAGATTAAGGAACGCCGGCGGGTGACCTGGAAGGAGTATGAACTGATCGAGCCGAACCCGTTAGAGCATTACCGGCGGGAGATCACATGGAATGTATTTGACGAGAAGGCCAACCGGTTTGCCAATCTATTGATCAGCCGGGGAATTAAGAAGGATGATAAGGTAGGTATCCTGTTAATGAACTGCCTGGAATGGCTGCCGATCTATTTTGGTATCTTAAAGACCGGAGCATTGGCAGTGCCCCTTAACTTTCGGTATGCTTCCGATGAGATCGAGTATTGTCTGGATCTGGCAGATGTGGACATTCTGGTATTTGGACCGGAGTTCATCGGACGGGTGGAGGAGATCGCAGAGGAGATCGGACGGAACCGGCTGTTATTCTATGTGGGAGAGAACTGCCCTACCTTTGCAGAGGATTATAACAGCATGACAGCCAACTGCTCCAGCCGGAAGCCGGAGATAACCATAACCGATGCAGATCATGCAGCCATTTATTTTTCATCCGGTACGACCGGGTTTCCGAAAGCGATCCTGCATGATCACACCAGTCTGATGCATTCCTGTAAGGTAGAGCAGAATCACCACGGGCAGACCAGAGAAGATGTATTTTTATGTATCCCGCCTCTGTATCATACCGGTGCCAAGATGCACTGGTTCGGAAGTCTGTTATCCGGCGGAAAAGCAGTTATCTTAAAAGGAACAAAGCCGGAGTTTATATTAGATGCGATCTCTAAGGAGCATTGTACCATCGTCTGGCTGCTGGTTCCGTGGGCGCAGGACATACTGGATGCCCTGGATCGGGGCGATTTAAGCTTAGAGGATTATGAGCTGGATCAGCTCCGTCTGATGCATATCGGAGCCCAGCCGGTACCGCCAAGTCTGATCAAGCGTTGGAAGGAATACTTCCCGCATCATCAGTATGACACGAATTATGGCCTGTCGGAATCCATCGGGCCGGGCTGTGTACATTTAGGCGTGGAGAATATACATAAGGTAGGTGCGATCGGTATCCCGGGCTATGGCTGGGAGGTTCGGATCGTAGATGAGAATGGTCAGGCTGTAGCACAGGGAGCCGTAGGCGAGCTCTGTGTAAAAGGCCCCGGCGTCATGCTCTGCTACTATAAGAATCCGGAGGCAACCAGTGAGATCCTGAAGGATGGCTGGCTCTATACCGGAGATATGGCGATGCAGGACGAGGATGGTTTTATCTTTCTGGTTGACCGGAAGAAGGATGTCATTATCAGCGGCGGCGAGAATATTTATCCGGTACAGATTGAGGATTTCATCCGTTGCCATGCGGCAGTAAAGGACGTGGCCGTGATCGGTCTGCCGGATAAGCGGTTAGGAGAGATCACGGCAGCGATCATCGAGATTAAGGAGGATTACCGCTGTACGGAGGAAGAGATGAATCAGTTCTGCTTAAAGCTCCCGCGTTATAAACGTCCGAAGAAAATCATCTTTGCAGATATTCCGCGGAATCCGACCGGTAAGATCGAGAAGCCGAAGCTGCGGAAGCTCTACGGGGCAGAACGTCTGGTAGAGGAACAGAATAAAGCTTAATGAGAATGTATCAAAGCGCAAAGGTGCAGAAAAATCAGAGCTATCGAAACCTGTCTTACTTTGTCGAACGATAGGAATTGTAAGAATTACGTCTCTTTGCTAGAATTATAAAAGAAGGAATTTTTCTGGAAATAATAACACAACGCAAGGAGGACGATCTACATGAAGAACAAAGTAACGACAGGATTTCTGGTTTTATTTGCAGCAGTGATAATCGCCAATATCGGGGTTCAGTATGCGGAAGCAGCAGGGAATTATACGGATACGAAATATCTGATCGAATATGCAGGGGATGGTTGTGATTTGGCGACAGTTACAAGACTGAAGATGGATGCGACCTCTTCTTATGCAAAGAATCAGTCAACGCATTGTACCCACAGGATTTGGGTTGCAGGAACCCATAGCCATACAAATAACACACCGCTGAGCTTCAATGACTGCAGCTGCGATGACGACGGCTATATGGTTCCTACGGGAGAGTGGCGCTATCTTCCGAATTGGGTCTATGAACAGGGGTATGAGTATGCTTTTCTGGTGATCAGGCCGGAATCACATCAGCCTTGTATCGTAGAAGGTCTGTGGAGTCCGGACAGCATATAAGGAGGTAGCAGGATGAAGCATACAGAACGCTGGCTGACGATCAGCCTGATCGTGGTCGGTCTGACCATTCTCCTGCTGGGCTTCCGGCTGCTTCGGAATTATTCTGCTGAGGTCAGTCGGGCAAATGCCACCACGGAGCCCGTTAGCACGGATACCGCTTCGGAGGATTCTGATCCCGCAGACGGGACAGAGGGATCAACGGAAGGATCTCCTGATCAGGAGCTCTGCAGAGCATTAAATATTTCAGAGACAGTGGAGATGTCAGAGCCTTTGTACTGCGCCGGTTATAAGCTAGAGGTTACCGGTGTGGATGTAACCAGGGAAAACAGAGGCTGGATTATGATTGATGGTCTGCTGGAAGGTCTGGCTGATCTTGCGGAGAATGGGGATATTCTGTCGGAGGAGCAGTATATCGTGGTACATTTCAGCCTGACTCCCTATGAGGAATATCTGCCTTATGTGGAAGCGGGAAAGGCAACAGAGATTTCGCTGAATACTTTAAGGTTGAATTTGTTGACGGAGGAGCTGGAATGGGCCAATCTTTGCAATGAACCGGTAGGATTATCCGAATCTGACGGGAAGGATATCAAAAGTACCTATCTGGTTTCACTGGAATATGGTGTGTCCAGAGAATTTGACCTGATCTTTATCGATACACCGAAGGTCCTGGCAACAGAGGAGAACTTGACTGCTGTGCTGACCTTTAATCCTTCGGGAGGTGAAGTGGGTTCGTCTATCGATGTAAGAAAGGGAGTGGTGCTGGATGTTTCGGATTGAAATGAACCGGTTATTTAAGTCCCGGGGACTCTATATTTCTTTGTTCATTGGCTGCGGACTGGCGCTTTGGCACTTTTTCAGATGGATCGCTCCGGTCAGCCGATCCTGGGATATGATAAATGTATATGGTAAGAGTACAGGGCTTACGCTTAAATCCGCATATGACGTCTGGATGCATAGCAGTCTTTTTCCCACGCCAAGCTTTCTGTTTCTGATGGTTCTGCCGATCCTGGCGGTTCTGCCCTATGGCCTGACCTATGATAATGACCGGAAGTCCGGCTGGATCAAGAATGTCTATGTGCGGGCAGAGCGGAAGCGTTATATGAAGGTGAAGCTTGAGCTGGCTTTTTTAAGCGGGATGCTGGTGATCATGCTTCCCCTGTTGTTCAATTTTATGCTGGCTGCCGCCAGCCTTCCCTTAAAGGTTCCGCAGCCATGCCTTGCCCTGATGCGGCCGCGGAATATCTGGTGTGGTCTGTTTTATCAGAATCCCATGTGTTATGTAGCTCTGGTTACCCTGCTGAACGGGGTATACGGCGGCCTGATGTCCATGCTGGCGGTGCTTTTGTCTCACAGTACGGATTATGGATTTCTGGTTGGCATTCTGCCCTTTTTATATCATATGTTCCTGTTTTCGTTATTTAATCTGGCGCATTATGCAGATTACGCTCCGGCACACTTTTTAAGCGGCGGTGTCTTTCTGAATTATTATGCAGAGTATGTGATCATGGGGATCGTAACGGTAGCTATAGCTTTGATCGCGTACAGGAAGGGAACGATATCTGATGTCTATTAAGATCATACGAAGGAATCTGCTGCTTATGACCGGTCTTGTGATCGGGATCGAGGTACTTTATTATCTGTTTTTCTTTATCCGCCGCGAATACAGCGCTTATGCGTGCTGGATGGATCTGTTCCGCTATGAGGGCGAATTTACATATCGGATGTTCTTTTTCTTTCCGATCCTGGGTATGGTGTATCACTTTATCTTTGAAAGAACCTCCGGGGTGAACTGGGTGATCCGCTATGCGGATTCCCGGCGGCTGTTAAAGGATCAGGGCAGGCTGGCGTTCGTTGCGACCGTCATTATGATCGCTGTGGAATGTGCCAGTATGTCGCTGCTGTGTTATTGTACCGGTCTGCCGGTCATGAACTGGAACGAGGGCAGGAGCATGTTCTGTGCGATCTATCGATTTACTCTGGACTGCTCTGCGGCAGAGGTAATATTGGATTTTCTGGCGCTGCGTTTTATGAACGGTGCCCTGCTCTGGATGTCCCAGCGGATCTTCCGGAAATACGGAGGCCCGCTTTGGCTCTGGTATCTGGTCGTCCTGATACTGGGAGAGGTGGAGTACAGGTTTCCGGTCTTTTTGATCTTCCGGACAACGAATCTGAATATTGCCCTGCTTCAGCAGCCCTGGCAGTGGTGCTGGAGGCTATTGATATTTACAGGAATGGGGATCATATATGTTTGGTTGGAAAAGCGTACTGTCAAAAAATAAAACGGGCTTTCTCCTGTTTTTCATCATATCTGTGGTTCTGGCCGGCGTGATCCGCTGGCGGGGCGCGGGTACCGGACTGGGAATCGGAGATATTCTGCTTGTATGCTGGTATGGCAGTGAGCCGGTTGTAGAGTTTACCCTGCGGAGCGTGCTGGAGATCCCCGGGATCTGGTTTTTTCTGCATTGCTATCTGTATGCGGCTATCTTATTTTACCCGCAGCATAAGCTGTACCAGTCGGATATAGTTACGATCCGGATGAAGTCCCGCCGGGCATGGTGGAAGGATATCGTCCTGTGGCTGGCAGGAAGCGAATGTGTCTATTACGGGCTGTTCCTGCTGGCAGTGGTACTGGTGAATCTGGATCAGGCAGGAACGGGCTGGCGGCCGCATGCCGCAGGACTGCTGCCGGGATTTGAAGAAGCATTTCCGGGTATCAGCAGCTTTGGATTTGAGCAGGGATATGGTATCTTCTGGATCCGGGTATTGCTGATGCCGGTTCTGATCGGGATCACGCTTGGATTATTCCAGCTGACCCTGTCGTTATATATCGGTTTTGAATGGAGTATCCTTGTTTCATTTTCTTACTTTCTGGTCAGTCTGTACAAAGAGGACTGGTGGCTGATCGGAAACGGTACCATGCTGGTAAGGAGTGAGCTGGCCAGTTATCCGCATCAGACATTGCGGATATTCCTGATGTGCGGCGGGATCATTTTGTTAAGTGTCTGGCTGGGCTATTGGAAGCTGTCCAGAATGGATATACTTCAGAGAAGGAGGTCATGATATGCAGGTTGCGGTAGAGCATTATACGAAGGAGATTAAGAATGATATCATACTGAATGATATCAATTACATATTTGAAAGCGGGCGGATATACGGTCTGAGGGGAAAGAACGGTTCGGGAAAGACCATGCTGATCCGGGGGCTGTGCGGTCTGATCCATCCGACCGCGGGGCAGGTATCCATTGACGGACAGGTATTGGGACAGGATATTTCCTTTCCGCCCAGCGTAGGCATACTGATCGAGGAACCGGGGTTTATTCCCGGCTATTCCGGCTTTGAGAATCTTTCTGCCCTGAGCCAGATCCGAAAGCTGGCGGGAGCAGAGGAGATCCGTGCATTAATGCAGGAATTCGGACTGGATGCAGCGGATAAGAAGAAGTATAAGAAGTATTCTCTGGGCATGAAGCAGAAGCTGGGACTTTGTGCTGCTTTCATGGAGCAGCCGGAGCTTATTCTTCTGGATGAACCGACCAATGCGCTGGACGAGGGTTCTGTGGAGATATTGCGACAGATGCTGCTTCGGCATAAGGAGCGGGGGGCATTGATCATTATCGCTTCCCATGACCGGGAGGAGCTGGATCTGCTGGCAGATGAGATCGTGGAGATCGCATCCGGACGGATTAAGGAGGCGGTCAGATGAAACGGAAGATCATAGGAGTGGTGGCAGTACTGCTCGCAGGGCTGGCAGTCTTTTGGGGCATTCGGGTATATCAGGTGAACCGGAAGTATCCGAAGGATATCATTCACTGGATCGCTTATGGTGATCCGCAGTTCCTTGCAGAGGATATCTCCATGCAGATCCAGGATCTGCAGTGGATCTCCTTTGCAGAGGCGAAGGACCGGTATGTGGAAGAGGAAATGTCGGAGGACGGATATTATTGTCTGGTAGAGGTGCTTCTGGAAAATGTGGGAACACAGGAGGCAAGCCCGGATCTGACACAGCTGAATCTGGAGACAAGCGGATATTCCAATGCGATCGCCCTGGATGTATATTTATATGCAGAATCTACCACACATCCTGTGCTGCAGCCGGGAGAGAAACGTACTGTATTATTAGCCTATACCATATATGATTTTCAATGGAAGCCCGGGGACTGGAAGCAGATACGGGAACAGGACTTCTGGTTGGGCCGGTATGATTATCCGGATAAATGGTGCTGGGAGATGCAGTAATGAAAAAGAGAAAAAGAAAAGGACCGGAATACTTCAATTGAAGCATCCGGCCTTTTCAAATGAGGGGAGAGAGGATTCAAATATATGAAAAGCTCTTACAAGATTTAATATAAGGGTTAAGTGTGTTCATTTTGTGTTCAAATAATGATGAATTTCTAAAGAAAACAATAATTTCTGATAAACAAAGCGTTCTTATAGTCTATAATAAAAATATTCACAAAAAAATTAAATTGGATAAGATATTTTGGGCTGCTGGATGGTTTTATCTATGTAAGCTTACAAAACATAAGGGGTTGTCTGGTTGGAAGAATTCGAGGCAAAGCATCTGTATGAACAGTTCTTTGACATGGTCTACCGCATCTGCTTCCTGTACATGAAGCAGGAAAGCGATGCCTGTGACATGGCACAGGAAACGTTCTTACGGCTGCTGAAGAAGAAACCACAATTTGATAACGAAGAAAAGGCCAGGGCGTGGCTGATCGTAACAGCTTCAAACTGCTGTAAGACCCAGCTGCGCAGGTGGTGGCGGAGCAAACGGGATACCTATGATGAGTCAGTCCTTGCAGATAGCAGTACCGGGGCCGGGGAGCAGGCGCATGAACTGCGGGAACTGGTATTCAGTTTAGAGGAAAAGTACAGCCTCCCGATGTATCTGCATTATTTTGAAGGCTATAAGCTTGGCGAGATATCGGATATGCTGGGGGTCAGGGAATCGACACTGCAGACAAGGCTTGCACGGGCGCGGGAATTGTTGCGGCTGGAGCTGGAACAGGGATAGAACCGGAGGTTAATGTGTAATGAAGTTAGAGGATTATAAGAACTGTATGCGTCAGTTAAAGGTTCCGCCTGAAAAAAAGGAGGAGCTTTGGGCGGATCTGGTGAAAAGAAAGAGACGGTATTTTGTTCCGCTCCGGATTGCAGTGTGCGCAGGGGCATTGCTGCTTCTATTGATCATTGTGAACCGGTCTGATGCACTGGCAGAGCATTCTCCCGGCGGCCTTCTGGAACAGGTTCAGGAATTCTTTCACGGTCTGCTTGCAACGGAGGATGATCCGGCCATGAATCAGGATGATTATAAGATGATGGACCTGGTGGAACGCAATATTTACTGTGATGAGAATTCCCATGTCCGGATGGAGATATTGGAGAAGCTTTCTGATGGTGTGGTGGTATTGATGACTGTCCGATACACCGGTCTGGATGAGGCAGGACTCCAGTGGATCGCTGCAAATACAGAGAACGGATTTATTGAGCAGAATACCTGGATTCAACCGGTGTTTCCGGAGAATGATCTGGAGACCTATGGTGTGAATTATATGCCGAAGATAAACAGAATGCAGGACATGGATACTGTTACAGAGCGTTATTTCCGTGTGGAACTGTATGCCGCCAGCAGAGAATACATGAGCGACAGAGTTGTATTCCGGTATCGTATGCCGGAGGACGGGGTGAATGTTCTGATCCCTTCTCCAAAAGAGGTGGAACTGAATGCCAGTACAGAGGATGTAGATGTAGTTATATATGATATTGTGGACAGAGGTGAGTATTCCGGTTATGAATTAAGGCGGCTGTATGTTTCAGGATTGTCCTATGTGATCTATGCAAAGAAGCAGGAGGGAGAAGCACCGGAGGGAAGCGATATCCGCTCCAGGTCAGAGGTCGGACTGATCTGCAGTGAAAACGGAGAAGAATACCGTCTGATGAATGCTGATTTTGCCGAATCGCCGGTGGCACCGAGAGAAGAAAACCGGTATTCCGATGTGGTGATCCAGGGCGGTTGTTTTTATGATACAGATCAGCTTGAAAGCATTAGAACCTTTGATCCCCATTCTGTGAAAATGTTGGTATTTTATGATGAGGATGGTGAGTACACCTGTGATCTGATAAAGCTGGAGGAGGAATAATATGCAACTATACAGAAGGATCATGATAGTGCTGATGCTGGCCATGGTCTGTCCGGGCTGCGGTGGCTGTGTCCGGGAGGAGGCAGAGGGGATCAGCGTCAGTGATTATGCCGGTCAATATGACTCGGATGTACAGGAATTAATGAATGCAGAGACAGACGGACTACTGTTTCAGGATTGCGCATTTCAGCCGTTTCCCGGGATTGACCGGCTGGAGGTTCTTACCTGCTCGGATCGGGATATCACGGCAGAAGAAGGACTGGCAGTTATGGAGGAATGGATAAGGAAGATTGGTCTGGAGGGTCAGATTGATACAGGGATGGAGATCCGGGATGCCAGTGGACAACTGCCCCGGGATGAAAGCAGGAGTTATCCCTATGACTATCCGGGGGTATACGAACACCGTTCCGAATTAAGCTCCGGACAGGGATTTTTTATCAATGCGGATCTGTGTTATTTACAGATGGGAAACGGATTCATGCAGATGAGTGACGGAAGGATCAGCAGGATCTTAGGAGGAAGCGCCAGGCCAATGGAGGATGCCTTTGGTTTTAATCAGGAGGAAACAGTAGCAGAGGGAGACCTTCCGGAACTGGGGCAGGAGGAATATGAACTGCCGGGCGGCAGAATATCCGTTCAGGAGGGAGCAGAGGCGGCACGGGACTATTTCCTGGCAGGCACCCCTTATCCCTATGGAGAAGGAATTGATGTGGGAATATCCAGGGTGCGGGTATTTCGGATAAAAGATCAATATGGATATGAATTCCATACCTTTCGTATTTATCAGGGAATTCCCTTTGCAACAACGGAACGTTCTGCTGTTAACATGTATGGAGCCGGATATGACATAAAGGAAGAGGCCGGTTGTGCGTATGTGATAGATGCTGACGGGGTTACGGCGTTTTGCAATTACAGGGAAGCACAGCAATTATCGGTTTTGGAATCACATACCCGTATGCTGGGCATTCAGGAGGCCGTAAACCGGATGAGAGAACAGCTTGCCCGAAATCTGACGATCCGTATGGAGAATGCCGGTCTGGTCTATTGTCCGATCTGTTATGGAGAAGAAGAGACCGGGGAAACGCAGGCAAGGGTCTGCTGGATGTTCGATGGAAGGAATACTGTGAATCAATGGCGGGTCAGGATCTATATCGATGCAGTTACAGGAGAATTATATTATTATGAGTATCAGGATCAGGAGGGATAACAGAGATGCTGCAACAGGAATTAAAGAAGCTATGGTATCCTCCGTTCATTCTGCCGGCTGTGATCAGTATTGTGATCTTTTGTACCCTTGGAGAATGTTATGAGAACAGTGATGGAGGCTCCTGCACGGTGCTGGATGTGATCACAGGACGGGATGCACTTCTTCTGCACTCCATGGACTGGCTTCATATCTGGGAAAGCGGGCTGAATACCTGGAGCTATCTGTTCATCCCGGTTCTGTTAAGCATGAGTTATATTATTACATTATCAGAAGAAGGGAAAAGCGGGAATCTGCGTCTGATCCTGATCCGCTCGGGCGCTCTCCGGTATGGCTGGGTAAAGGTCATCAGCGGAGCGGTTACAGGCGGAGGGATACTGGTAATGGGATATGGTCTGTACGGGATTCTGATGCTGGGAATATTTCCCTTGCGCCTTACGGATGCATCCGGTGTGCAGATGTCAGCGGGCGGGCTGGTTTCCTGTGTGGTCATGCGTCTGCTTGGAATCTTTTTATATGGTGCAATGGTGAATCTGTTTGCATTATTTGTTTCCGTTTTCTTTCGGGATCCGTATATGCTACTGTGCCTTCCCGTGATGATGAAGTACATATATACCCAGGTGCTGCAGAAGATTGAGACGGGAGCCATGGAACAGGGGAATATGCTTCTGCTGGAGCAGGCCGGCCGATTTCGTCTGGAGAATATGATACGAATGTCCTTTGATAAAAGCTGGTGGCTGCTGGTAACAGCTATGCTTGCACTATATGGTCTGCTTGGATTCGGTTACGGATTCTGGATAAGGGAAAGGAGGGACAGCGGTGCCTGGTAAGTGCTGGAGTGCGGTATATCGGATCGCGATCATGGATTGGAAGCGCTGGATTCGGAGCAGCAGATTGATCGTATGTGGGATTCTGCTGATATTTATTCAGATTCAGATCATAGATCCGATGCAGGAGGCGGCTGCTCTTATGAACAGTAAGCTGTCGGTCATGGAACCCTTTACTGCTCTTGGGAATTCCGGTGTGATCGTGCTGATCCTTCCGATCCTGTTTCTGGTATTAATGGCAGGGTTCCCGCAAAAGGATGATATAGAACTGTTTTATCTGATCCGTTGTGATAAAAGGATATGGGTCTGGGGACAGCTCCTGTTGGCGATCCTGATATCTGCTGCCCTGATCCTCAGCCTGCTGATTCTTTCTGCGATAATGCTGGGGAGCAGCGGGGAGTGGAATCCGGATTACAGCGTGACGATCACACAGTTTACCGCAGTGTATCCGGAACGGAGCGGTTCCTATGTGGTACAGCTGATCCCGGAGAACCTGTATAATCATATGTCTTTAAGCAGTGCAGTTTTACATACCGGTCTTTTGCTGTTTCTGTACTTTATGCTGCTGGCAATGATTCTTCTGCTGTCTGCATTGATGAACCAGAGGCTGTATGGCATTCTTATGGATGGAGCGCTGATCCTGCTGGGTACGGTCGGCTGTGCCATGCGGACGGGATGGATGTGGGGGTTTCCAATGGCGCATACGATTCCCTGGCTGCATTATACCGCGTATTTAAGGAAGCCTGTTTTTCCATTGTCCGGTTCCTATTTCTATTTTCTGATATTGGATCTTTTGTTGTTTTTTGCCTGCATGCTGGCGGCAAAGCATTATCAGCCGGGAAGGAAGGGATGATATGATAGAGATAAAGGAAGTTTCATTGATCATTGATAAAAGGGAAATATTAAAGCGTATTAACCTGGTGCTGGAAAAAAATCAGATTTATGGCCTGGTCGGGAAGAACGGAAGCGGCAAGACCATGCTGATGAAATGCATTTGCGGTTTTGTGCGACAGACCGCAGGAGAAATCCGGGTAGACGGGAAACGGATCGGAACGGATATCGATTTTCCGGAGCATACGGGGATCATAATAGAATCACCCGGTTTTATTCCATATTATACCGGCTTTCAGAATCTGCGGTTTCTGGCCGGGATCAATCACAGGATTCAGGATGCGGATATCCGGGATGCGTTGCTGCAATGCGGTCTGGACCCGGATCTGAAGTTAGCTGTGCGAAAATATAGTTTAGGTATGCGGCAGCGGTTGGGAATTGCACAGGCGATCATGGAACGGCCGAGACTTTTGATTCTGGATGAACCGACCAACGGTCTGGATCATCAGGGAGTAGAGGAGATCAGAAAGCTGGTACTCCATTTGCGGGAAACGGGTACTACCATCCTTATGGCCAGTCATAATGCAGAGGATATTCAGATTTTGTGTAATTCTGTCTGGGAAATGGCAAATGGTGAGTTAATAGAATACAGAAAAACTGTCTAAACTATTTCCTAGAACAGGAAATATGAGATGCGGGAGGAAATAGTATGGCGAATATTTTGGATTATTTGAACTGGCGCGGGGATCTGACATTTGAAGAAAGCCCGCTGAACGAGGTTGATGGACTGATCTTATCGAATCTTTCCTATGTGTCCTTTGACTCCATTGTAGCATCACCCTGGGAGGAGGAAGCGATCTCTCTTCGTCAGGCATCCAGGATATTCTGGCGGGAACGGGATGAAAAGGAGCTGCTGAAAGAATTTTCCCTGATCAAGATGACGCCCTTTGCCATGCGGCGGGTTGCAGCGTCAAAGCGGTTTGGTGATCTGCAGTTAATGTACTATCAGAATTCCGTCGATCCGGAGAAGGAAAGTCAGTTCAGCGCATTGTGCATCCGGATCAGCAAAGGGGAGTATTATATTGCATTCCGGGGAACGGATAATACCATGATCGGCTGGAAGGAGAATTTTCGCATGTGCTTCGAGACAGTTCCGGCACAGAAGAAGGCGGTGGATTATCTGAATTATGTGGGACGCAAGTGCCAGGGACAGTTATGGCTTGGCGGACATTCCAAAGGCGGGAATCTGGCAATCTATGCAGCGGCTAAGGCAAGAGCAGAGGTACGGAGCCGGATTATTGCAGTTCAGAATTATGACGGGCCGGGCTTTTCAAAGACCATGCTGAACAGTGCAGGTTATCGTGAGATCCGCAGCCGTATACAGAAGTATGTTCCTGCATCTTCTGTTGTTGGAATGCTGTTGGAGCATGATGGAAACTGTACGATCGTATGCAGCCATGTCCAGGGTTTACAGCAGCATGATCCGCTTACCTGGCGGGTATTCGGTACCCGGTTTTCTTCGGTTCCCAAACGGGGAGAAGAGAGCCGGATGATGGATCAGACCCTTCACGACTGGATTTATTCCCTTTCTCTGGACGAACGGAGAACCTTTGTCAATATGTTGTTCCGACTCATGGAAGAGACGAATATCCATACCATGAATGATTTTGCCGGAAGCCGCTGGCGCCGGAAGCTCTGGCAGATCCAGCGGAAGATACGGGCGGATTCCGGTTACCGTCAGGTGATGAAAAATGCAGGGCATCAGATGATGGAGGAATTCAGTAAATCATTGACGCATATGCGGCAGATGCACCATATCAGAAGAAAAGGATAGAGATCTTTGCATTCCTTATACATTCTTCATAAAAACGGGACGCTTCTTGCTATTCCGGAATTGTCCCGGCGTCATACCGGTAATCTTTTTGAATACATTCTGAAAATAGCTCTGGCTGGAAAAGTAAAGGTAGTTGCTGATCTCTGTTAAGGATTTATCCGTATATGACAGGAGCAGGCAGGCCTCCTCTATTTTTGCATTGGTAATAAATTCCGATACGCCGACACCGGTTTCCGTTTTAAATCGTTTTAAAAAATAGGAGGTACTCAGATTCACATGAGAAGCGATCAATTCTGCCTGTAAAGGCTGGTTGATATGCTCTTTAATATAATGAATGGCAGAAATGATCGGCTGGGAGACATTTTTAAATCTGATCTCCCGGGCAACCCGTTCTGCAAAATCCAGGGGCATTCTACGGTGCAGGCGTTCCACGTCAGCAACACTGGTATAGCTTTCACTGGTCTGAATATAGATATCACTTAAGCTGTAGGCTTCTTCAATATCCAGTCCTCCGGCAATGGCGGCACGGGTATACATGGTGCAGCCGGCAATAAAGATATTTTTTGCCTGACGGAGTGCATCACCTCCAATGATGCCATATTTTCCGGGCAGCGGATTAAACATGGTTTTTTTCATTTCCGAAACATTGCCGCTTGCAATTAAATCCAGTCGATGCATTTCCTGAAGATAGGTATTGTGAAACACCTCATTCTCCCTGGATTCATAAGTTTTACTGGCAAATTTCGTTTGTATTCTGGTATCCTGATTGTGAAAATCCGGGTTATAATCAATATCTTCAATCGTTAACAATTCATGATTTAAGCTGTAGTTCAGACAGGACAGGTAGGACAAAAAATGATGCAGCGGACCGTAAGGCAGTTCGTTCAGAAATATTTTAATGCGGTCTGCCTCCTGTTCCGGAATCTCCATCGCTTCCAATACAAAAGGAAGAAATTCTTTTCTGATAGGGGTGGTGAAATAAGGTCCTATAAAGATCCAGAGATCATGCTCGTTGATGCGGATCAATCCATAAAATGCATCGTAGGAGGTTGATATATAGCTGACCTGGCGGTCGCGCTTTTTCAGGCTGGTGATATAAGGCTTTGCTTTTTCAATAAATCCACCGATGGATGGAAGCTGCAGCAGTACCTCCTCGCCCTGAAACAGACAAAAGGGTATGTTCTCAACGTTAAACAGATAATTCATAAATACAATATAGTTGTCAGAATTCATGGTGCGCCTCCTTGTATCAATTTTTCAACTGTTTCCTTATTTGAAGGTAACATATTGTGGAAAAAATGGCAAGCCACAGTAGGTCGGTTGCAGATACACAAAAAAAGGAGTATACTATGCGTTGGATCAGACCCGGATCGTACCGTTTAGATATATAATGTATTACGAAAGCAGAGAAATGAGGTGGCGGAGGTTGGAGGAAAAACAGTTTATCCGAGCAGAAAGAAAGGCATTCATCTGGGTCAATGCGGGCTGTATCCTGCTTCTGGCAGGGCTGATGGTCTGGAAATACAGCCCGCTGGTTCAGAATCTGAATGCCCCTTGCGTATTTCATGAGATCCTGCATCTGTATTGTCCCGGCTGCGGAGGTACCCGGGCTGTGTATGCCCTGTTACGATTTGATCTTGTGGAATCCTTTGGCTGCCATCCGTTTGTATTGTTTGTGGCAGGAATTTTATTGGAATACTATATTGGAGCTGTTATCACGTTGATCCGCAACAATGGTAAGCGGTATTACTACCTTCGAACCTGGTTCTGCTATGTTGCACTGGGAATCGTAGTGGTAAACTTCATTCTGCGCAATATACTTCTGGTCCGGTTTCATTATGACTTTATCGGAGATCTGCTTCCGTACTGGCAGTAAGCTGAAAATGCAAATGCCATGGCAGAACTGTTATGAACCATGTATTTTTGGTCACCGGAGGCTTTGACTTATTCTGGAAAATGGGGTATAATATATGCGGACACAATGAGCCAGGCGGCTGCGGAGCAGACATTTGGCGAATGTACGCGAACTCTTGTTGTGTACAAGTCAGTATGACAATATGACAAATGGAGGATGAATTATGTTAGTATCAGCAAAGGACATGTTAACGAAGGCAAAGGCCGGCCATTATGCAGTTGGTCAGTTCAACATCAATAATCTGGAGTGGACAAAATCAATTTTATTAACCGCCCAGGAGCTGAACTCTCCGGTCATTCTTGGTGTATCCGAGGGTGCCGGTAAGTATATGACAGGTTATAAGACAGTAGCAGCTATGGTAAAGGCTATGATCGAGGAACTGAATATTACGGTTCCGGTAGCACTTCACTTGGACCATGGTTCTTACGAAGGAGCCAAGAAGTGTATTGAAGCAGGCTTCTCATCTATCATGTTTGATGGTTCTCATTATCCGATCGAAGAAAATATCGAAAAGACGAAGGAACTGGTTGAGACCTGTAACAAGTTAGGCTTATCTCTGGAAGCAGAGGTTGGTTCTATCGGTGGCGAAGAGGATGGTGTGATCGGTAAAGGAGAATGTGCAGATCCACAGGAATGTAAGGCGATCGCAGACCTGGGTGTTACCATGCTGGCAGCAGGTATCGGCAATATTCACGGTAAGTACCCGGAGAACTGGGAGGGCTTAAGCTTCGAGACACTGGATGCGATCCAGAAACTGACCGGTGATATGCCATTGGTATTGCATGGCGGTACCGGTATTCCGGAAGATATGATCAAGAAGGCAATTTCTCTTGGTGTTGCCAAGATTAATGTAAATACGGAGTGTCAGTTATCCTTTGCAGCCGCAACCCGGAAATATATTGAAGAAGGTAAGGATCTGCAGGGCAAGGGCTTTGATCCGCGTAAGCTGTTGGCACCTGGCGCAGATGCGATCAGGGCTACTGTGAAGGAGAAGATGGAATTATTCGGTTCGGTTGGTAAGGCATAAGCAGAATCAGTTATAAATGAATTAAGAATGGATACCCCGTCGCTTTGCGGCGGGGTGTTTTAGTTGCCACTGTTCCTTCGTTGTGTTACTATATTGAATATACTAATTTATGGTACTGTGAGGAGAAAACCGTGGCAGAAACCTACATTATGATAAATGAGATCATGGAAGAGCATCATATCCGCATGCAGAATCTGCGGAAATACTATCCCTTTTTTGTTTTAAATGAAACCGCCTTTACGCAGTATAAGGAAGGGCGGTATGCTGATCTGGATATGGGTTATATCACTATGGCAAGTCTGCGGTTTTTCATCAATGAAAACCAGTTCAATGAACGATCGGTTCCCTATGAACAATATGAAACATTTCTGCTTGAACTGCTGCGGCGGGATTTTAATCTTCAGGCGCCACCTTCCGAGGAACAGGAACTGGTCACCTATATATTCGAGAAGCTGAAGAATGATGGAAGGCCATTCGAATTCCATTTCTTTGACCCGGAAGATAAGAAGCGGAAGACAGCACGGGTGAAGCTGATCGAAGGCGAGATCATAGACGGTACGGTGTCATACCGGATTACTGCGGAAGGGATCGAATTCTATCTGGATACCAAGGAAGCAAAGGATGAGAGCAAGATCAGCATACAGCAGTTATTGTTGGAGAAGATGATCACAGCCAAGAATTTCAGGGGCGGGATTGATGTGGTACGCCGGATCAACAGCGAGGTGAAGCGTCTGGAGGCACAGAAGGAGGCAGTGATCGAACAGTTGAGCCATGATATCTTTCAGGGAGCAAAAGCCTGTAAAGATTATATGGCTACAGTTGCCCGCTGGTTTGATGAGGAGCAGAGGCTGTTTGTCAAGAATAAGACACTGATCGAACAGATGCTGACTAAGATATCCTTTGAAGGAAACGACAGACAGGAGGCTTCCGCTTTTTACAGGTCATTGGAGGAGATCAACCGGTTAGAGACCGAACTGAAAAAGACCATACACCGTCATGGACGGCTGATCACAGAGACCACCCGACTCCAGGACACTGCGGATCAGATGATCCATCAGGCAAAGCTTCGGAGCCTGCGGAATGTATTTGATTTTCAGGACGCCTTGCGGAAGCTGAAGCAGCAGGATGATCCGGCGGGTATGCTTTACATACTGGCTCCGCTCTTTGCGCCGAAGCTGGAAAAATTCTTTTCTCTGACATCCGTTGACCATATGCTGACGTATAAATCGGGGCAGGCGGATGCAGGAGAACCGGTACTCCGGGAGGAACCTCATAAAGATTTCCGGTATGAGGATGAGCAGGAGGAGCTTCGGATCGCCTATAATTTCGGGCGCATATTCCAGGAGCTTCTGGATCAGCTTATGAAAAAAGGAAGGATTGAATTAAAAGAGTTCAGTGCGATCCTGGAGATAAAATACGGAGATACGTTCTTAAGTAACGGGGATTACTATTCCTTTCTTGTACATATCGCCCAGAAGGAACGCTATAGCATTCAGGATGTGTTTGAGAAGCCGGAAACCTTTCTGGAAAATCTGATCACAGGGGCCTGGACAACAGAGTGGAAGGAGCGGTACTGGAAGGATGGATTTACGCTGGAATTTCTGGAGCAGGAGGAGATTCCGATCCGGCGGGGAGAAACGGAATTCACCATAACGAATATTGTATTTCAGCGGATTACGGATGGAAAGCAGCAGACTTTGGTTGGCTGATAGCGAGGAAAGGATAAGAGTATGGACAGTCGGAATATGGATAAGGCGTTGGAACTGTATGCGAAGCTGACCATGGGTGAGGAGGTAACCCGTTCTCATCCGGAGAATGGCAGTCTTTACGAAGCATATTATCAGAACGCAGAGGTTTACGAGATATTCAATCAGATCTTAAAGAAGCTGAACCTGAGCATATATGAATATAAAGAAGCCCTGTATTTAAGTGCAGGCGAGGGTAACCGGGTCTTTGGATATACCAATGAGGAGCTGAAGCGTCTCATGGGACTGCGTTACAACAGGGAGCTGTATCTGGGGTATTATATCATGTATCAGCTTTTGCTTTGCTTTTATCAGGATTCTGCCTCCTATCAGATCCGTGAGTATGTCCGGCTGGAAGAGATCGTGAAGGAGGTAGGCGGTTCCCTTGCGGCGATCACCGCTGATCTGGGCATTTACAATATGGACGAGATTGAGGAGAACAGTTTTAAAAGCATTGCGCTGCTCTGGGAGGAGCTTCCTCTGGTGACCGGAGAGGAGCGGGAGCAGTTGCGTGCATCCAGAGCTTCCCAACTGGGAATCACAAAGCTGATCTGCAATTTCCTGATCAGCCAGGGACTGTTTCTGGAGGTTAAGGAGCGGTATTACCCTACTGACCGGATGCGGGCGCTGACGGAGCAGTATTTTGAAGAATACCGGGGACGGATCTATGAATTGCTGGAAAGGGGTGAGGAGCATGCCGAGTATTAACCGGATCCGGGTCAACAATGTAAAGTACAACTTTGGCACACAGCAGTATGATGATTTTACTATGCGGATGTACGGAAGGAATACTCTGTATGATCTGGCAAATGGTGGAGGAAAGAGTATCCTGATGCTGTTACTGCTCCAGAATCTGATCCCCAACTGTACCCTGGACGAGAAACAGCCTATTGAAAAGTTATTCCGTACCGGCAGTGGCAATACGACCATTCATTCTCTGATCGAATGGCGGCTGGACGATCCGGAGCTTCATGAAGGCTACCGGTATATGACTACCGGCTTTTGTGCCAGAAAAGCCAAGGACTCCCCGGATGAAGAGGAGGGCGGCAGGGAAATTGCCGCGATCGAGTATTTTAACTATTGTATCTTATATCGGGATTACAATGATAACGATATTATCAATCTGCCCCTGGTCAGCAATGGAGAACGGGTCAGCTTTACCGGGTGGAGGAATTATCTGAAAGAGCTGGGCAGGAGGGATCTGAAGCTGGAGGTACGGGTTTTTGACCGGAAGGGAGAATACCAGCGGTTTATCAGCCATTACGGATTATATGAGAGCCATTGGGAAATCGTCCGGGGCATTAATAAGACGGAAGGACATGTCCGTACCTATTTTGAAACCAATTACAAGACTGCCCGCAAGGTCGTAGAGGACTTATTGATCGAAGAGATCATTGAAAAGGCATATCTTGTGAAGATCGAGAAAAATGACAGCGGTGATGATATGGCACATACCCTTCTGGAGATTAAGGACAAGCTGGTGGAGCTGGCGAAAAAGAAACGGGAGATTGCCGATTATGATCGTCAGACCGAGCTGATGCATGTACTGGAAGCGCGGGTTGCCGCCTTTTTAGATCTTTATGAGACTCAGGGGAAGCAGAGTGAGACGATTGCCGATGTATGTGTGACAGGTGCGACGCTCGCCAGGAACCGGGAAGAGCAGATGAAGGAATTGGAACTCCGGCGGGAGGAGCAGCAGAAGCAGTTGAACCAGAGTCGCCTGGTACAGGAGAGTCTGAGGATCCGGCAGGAGCAACTGGCATACGAAGCGCTTCAGGCAGAAATCCAGAGCTTACAGCAGGAGCTGACCCGGGAGGAGGAGGCAGTGAATGCCTGTCAGCAGGAGTTAAACCGGAAGGAATGCATGAATGATTATCTGGATTACTGGAAGGATAAGACCCTGAAGGAGGAGCATGAGGCAGTGATCGAGGCATCTCTGCACCAGAACAAGGATCAGAGATCCGAGCTGCATGCGCTTGCCCGCCTGAAAAAACAGCGGGATGACGAGGCGCTTGCAGAACTCCGGGCAGAATTAGCACAGGAGCAGAAGGCTTACGAGAAGGCGGCGGAACAGGTTACAACGAAAAAGAGGCTGGAACGGGAGACAGAGATCGCTCTGGCTGTAGCAGAACATGACAGGGTGCAGATAGAGGAACAGTATCAGAAGGATATGCAGACATTGCAGGCATTACGGGAACGACTGGCAGTGAGCTCCTTTCAGAAGCCGGAGGAAATCCTGGAGGAACGGGCAGTCCGGCAAGAGGAATGCCGGGAAGCGATCACAGTCTTAGCACAGCAGGTCGCAGAGGATCAGAAGCGCTTTTATGTGAACAGACAGGAAATGGAACGCATGGAGGAGATGCTGCTTCAGGCAGAGCATGAGCTTCAGAGACTGGAGGAAACGGATCAGACCTATCGGGAACAGGCAGGAACCCTAAAGCGGATGCTGGAAATTTATGGTGGAGAAACCGTAGATAAGACTGCGGAATTTATGACCAGTCAGGATGTTACTGCCCTGATCCAGAATATCAATCGTCGTTATCTGGCAAATATTGCGCTTATTTCATCCAGACAGGAGGAAGTAAGGAAAAAAGAAAGGCGGTTAAAACAATTAAAAGAAGGGCGGCTGCTTGCACCTACCGCTGCAGTTGAAAAAGCAAAGCATTATATAGAGAGCCGTCATGGTATCAATGCAGTCTATGGTATGGATTATCTTGCTGCCCGTCCAGAGGAGCAGAAGGCAAAGCTGCTATCCGCACATCCTCTGTTACCTTACGGGTTACTGGTGGAGGATTTTCAGCTTCTGGATTCAGATGAGAAGCTGCGGGAGCTGAATCTGGGAGACGGGTTTCTTCCAATCTATAATCTGTCCATGCTGGACCGGGTTTCGACGGACGACGGGAACGAATGTGTTATGTACCTGCAGCGTGGGACTCAGGCATTCCTGTCCGATGCAGTCCTGCAGCAGGAGCAGACAGAACAGGAGCAGGAAATAAAGGATCTCACTGCCGAAATAGCAAGATTAGAGGAAATGAGCGCCACGTATCAGGAGGATAGTGCATTTGCTGCCGGTCTGCAGGGAATTACGATCGTGGACGTGGAGCGTCAACGTCAGCAGGCCCGGGATGCAGTGCGGGAGCTTAGAAGCGCATTGGATATCAAACGTGAGGAGCAGGAACGTGAGGAGCAGGAGTGGAAGGAGAACCAGAAGCGGCTGGAGGAACGCCGACAGGAGCTTTATGTTATTCTGGAAGAAAATGGAGTATTAGAGAGCATTGCTTCCTTAAGTACAAGGCTGACACAGCAGGAACAGGACAGAAGGAACGGAAAAGCGGAACAGGAGCGTCTTCAGTCTCTGAAGAATCAGTATGAAAAGGAACTGCATACATGGACCGTTGCCTGCTCTGACAGCAGCAGGCGTATAGAGACGCTGCGCGGACAGGCAGGAGAACGTCTGTCTGCCTGGGAACAATATTATAAGTCCTATTATACAGAAGAAGCCGGTGGAGACGCTTCTTCTGTACTGCCGGATGAGATCCGGACACTGAATGATTCCGAACTGGATGCCAGATTCAAGGCAGAAAAGGCGGTATTTGAGAAAAGCACCATCGTCCTGGAGGATAAGCGGAAGCTGATCGCCACCCTGCAGGCGTCCATGGAGCGTTCATTAAAATCCATTGCCAGGAGAAAAGGAGATCCGGAAGAACTGGAGAAGCTGCGGAAGGCGCATAAGCTTTATCCGGCAGAGGACGCGGATTTAGAACTGTTAAGCACGGAACTGTCCCGTTTATCAGTGGTGATCGATACCCTGCATCATCATATAGAGGGCAGAAGACAGAAGGCTGACCGCTTAGAGGGCAGGATCGAGCAGGCGGTACATACCCTGGAGGAGCGATTTGGCACCTATGAGGAGCCGATGGTATCTGCGGAGGAAATGCCACAGGCTATTGCAGATGCGCAAGCAGATGTCATGCAGCTTCAGAAAAGCTTTCAGGAGTCCGAGCGGGAATATCAGCAGTACAGTAAGGAATATACCACATTGCTGGATCTGTATAAGGATGTAAAACGGATCGTAGAAACCAACGAGATCAGTCTGCAGAATGCCAGGGCATTAACGGTTGGCAGAGAACAGCTCCGGGAAGTATTTGAGAACAGTCTGCTTGCCTATGACAAGAGTACCAGAGCATTGGAGCGGGCAAAGAATGAACTGCAGCGTTATAAAACCCAGACAGCACAGGCACTGGCGGAAATGCAGGCATTTGAACTGTCAGAGACGATCAACAGCGATGTAGAGATTCCGAAGAATTTTGGCGAAGCAAAGAAGCTGCGGGACAGCCTCGGTTCTATCATCCAGGTCATTGTATTGGAACGGGAGCGGATTGAACAGGGGATAGAGGATATGCAGTTCATCAAATCGAATTTTGAAAAGCAGTGTATTCAGCGCTGTCAGGATGTAAAAAATGAATTAGAAAAGCTTCCAAAGCTTTCCCATATTCATCTGGATGGAGAATCCATTCAGATGGTAGGATTAAATATTCCTTATGTAAAGGAGGAATTTATTTCTCAGCGCATGTCCGATTACATTGATGATGTGGTAAATGGTGCGGACCGGTTCCAGAATCATAACGAGCGGATCAAGTATATCCGGAATTGCTTAGAATTGAAGAAACTGTTCGGGGTTATCGTAACTGATATGAACAATATCCGGCTAACCTTATATAAACGGGAACGGATCAGGGAACAGAGTCGCTATCTTCGCTATGAAGAGGCCGTGGGCAGTACCGGTCAGTCCCAGGGAATCTATATTCAGTTTCTGGTATCCATTATCAATTATATATCCGGACTTCATTCGCCGAAGGGAGAGAATGACAGACTGACGAAGACTATATTTATTGATAATCCGTTTGGTGCAGCCAAGGATGTATATATCTGGGAGCCGATCTTTACCCTGCTTAAGACGAATCATGTACAGTTGATCGTGCCGGCCCGGGGAGCGACTCCGGCGATCACGGCCCGGTTTGATGTGAATTATATTCTGGGTCAGCAGATGGTGGGAAAGCGGCAGCAGACGGTTGTGGTAGATTACCGCAGTCAGGTAGAGCAGGAAGAACTGGAATACCGGAATCTGGAATATGAACAGGTGAGCTTTGACTTTATCTGATTTTATCGTATAAAAGGGAGAACATATGGAACAGAGAAAGGAACAGAAGGTTGAGGATCATATGGAGAAAGACACGGGGACAGTGCGGAAGAAATGGCCGTTGAAAAAGAAGCTGATCCTATGGGCCGTTGTAATTCCCGTATTTCTCATTATCAGTGATATGAGGTTAAAGACCGTAGTATATACAGTGAATACCGGCAAGCTGGAGCATCCGGTACGTCTGGCTCTGATCACGGATCTGCATTCCTGCTGGTATGGCAAAGAACAGCAGACATTGATAAGTGCGGTAAATGCGCAGGAGCCGGATATTGTACTGTTTGGCGGTGATATCTTTGATGACGGACATTCCTATAAGAATGCGGAACTTACCCTGCAATACCTTTCAGCGCAATATCCATGCTATTATGTTACCGGTAATCATGAGTTCTGGAGCGAGGATATTGAATCCATAATCAATATTGTGGAGCCCTACGGGATAACCATATTACAGGGGGATTATGCAGATATAGAAGCAGGAGAACAGCGCCTGCGGCTTTTCGGGGTGGATGATCCGGATGTGACCGTATACTGTCAGGGCTCAACCAATATATTGCAACAACTGAACCGGATTTGGGAGAAGATAGACCCGGACTGCTGTAATGTGCTTCTGTCTCACCGTCCGGAACTGATTGATATTTATAAACGGTATGGCTTTGATCTGGTGTTGAGCGGCCATGCCCATGGTGGTCAATGGAGGATACCGGGAATTCTGAATGGATTGTATGCGCCGAATCAGGGGATGTTTCCTCAATATGCAGGGGGCAGATATGATTTCGACTGGGGGACGATGATCGTCAGCCGCGGACTTGCAAGGGAAAGCACTCCCGCTCCCCGGCTGTTCAACCGTCCGGAACTGGTGATCATAGATCTGCAGTAGGAAGGCAGTCCGTCAGGACGCTCTTTTCCTGGAGTTGTCAGGAACGCTGGAGCCTGTATATCTGCCTGTCTGGGCATAAGAAAGAAATCGTCTTGGTGTAATGCCGGTATATTCCTTGAATTCCCTTTGGAAGTGCGACTGATCTGCATACCCTAGCTCTGCCAGATAATCACAAAGAGAGAGTACGGGCTGGTGCAGAATGGAATCGATCACATTTTGAAACCGGACGATCCGTGCAAAGGTTTTCGGCGTGATCCCCATGGCATCCAGGAAGATTCTGGACATATGCCGCTCAGAATAGTGCAGTTCATCTGCTAATTCATGAATCCGCACATTTCCTTGTAAAGAGTTGATCTCGCATAGAATATAGCCGGTCAGGTCATTCACTCCGGTTACATTAATGCACGAATCGAAATAGGTATGGAATAAATCTGCCTTCAACGATAAGGAGTGTAACTCCTGCAATTCCCGGAAGAATACAAACAGATCGTCTTCAATCTGTTCTAAAAAGATTTCCTGATTGGTAGTGTCCTTCAGGGTCAGTCCCTGATAGGAGATAAACAAGCCGGGTTTCAGGCGGACACCGAAATAGGAGGCATCGGATAATCGCTGGATCTGTCTTGCACGGGTGCCGGAGCCAAGGATCTCCATATGATTCTTATGGCAGTCCTGAATAAACAGAATATCCATGCAGCCGCTGGGGATGTATGTAACAGTCTGATCTGCCATAGTGCCGCCGGCAGTCTGAAATTCATAAAACAGTGCCTGATAAGGTTCGCTGAACATGATTTCAGCATAGTTCAGCACCCCCTCCGGAACAAAGGGCTGATGGAGGATAAAATGGCTGTCTTTTTCGTAGTTTCGGTTATTCATGCTGATCACGCTCCAATTCTTTAAAAGAAAAAAAGACAAGGAAGCTCTGACTTCTTTGTCTGCTTCTATATTACTCGCCTTTTCTTCAGAAGTCAATGACCAATTTGTCGGTTAAATGTCCATTTTTTTCAAGAATCTTATTAAGATCCTTGCTAAACTCAACCACATCCTGATCACTTCGATGAGGTGATGAAGGGAATCAGCATCTGTGTCTTCGGGCAGGATGCAAGAAAATGAGTAAGGAGTGAGTGCATATGGAACTTAGTCAAGAGATTATGAGTACCATAGTAGATGCCGCCACAGGCGACGTACTGACAGGGGTCTGGTTCCTGATGGGTGCGGCATTGGTATTCTGGATGCAGGCAGGTTTTGCTATGGTAGAGGCAGGCTTTACCAGAGCAAAGAATGCCGGAAACATTATTATGAAGAACCTGATGGATTTCTGTATCGGTACAGTGGTATTTATCCTGATCGGGTATAGTTTATTGTTAGGAACGGATGTAGGAGGCTTTATCGGAATGCCAAGCTTCAACATCTTTTCCGGTTATGATGCATTTGACTGGCCGGGTTTTGTATTTAATCTGGTATTCTGTGCGACCACAGCAACCATCGTATCCGGTGCCATGGCAGAGCGGACCAAGTTTTCATCCTACTGTATCTATTCTGCAGTGATTTCCGCAGTGGTATATCCGATCGAAGCACACTGGATCTGGGGCGGCGGCTGGTTATCCCAGGCAGGCTTTCATGATTTTGCCGGATCCTGTGCCATTCATATGGTGGGCGGTCTTTCCGCACTGATCGGTGCCGCATTGCTTGGGCCGCGTATCGGCAAATTCATTAAGAAGGATGGCAAGGTTACCAAGGTGAATGCTTTTCCGGGACACAATCTTGTCATTGGGGCGCTGGGTGTATTCATCCTCTGGTTTGGATGGTATGGCTTTAACGGTGCGGCTGCAACGACAACGGATCAGTTGGCAAGTATTTTTGTGACAACGACCATTGCTCCGGCCATTGCAACAGTGGTATGTATGTTATTTACCTGGATTAAATACGGCAAGCCGGATGTATCCATGTGTCTGAATGCATCTCTGGCAGGTCTGGTGGCGATTACTGCGGGCTGTGATGTAACGGATGCCCTGGGGTCTTCCATTATTGGTGCTGTAGCAGGTCTGTTAGTGGTATTTGGTGTCTGGTTCCTGGATAACGTATTACATATTGATGATCCGGTCGGTGCCGTAGCAGTGCATTTCTGTAATGGTATCTGGGGTACTTTTGCAGTCGGTCTGTTTGCAACGCCGAGTGCACCGGGTTCAGAGCTTTCCGGATTGTTTTATGGCGGAGGTCTTCAGCTCTTAGGGATCCAGAGTCTTGGTATTGTATCTGTGCTTGCATGGACTGCAGTTACTATGACCATTGTATTTCTGGTGATCAAGGCAACCCACGGGCTCCGTGTTTCCGAAGAGGAGGAGATTGAAGGTCTGGATCTGAAGGAGCATGGACTTCCATCTGCCTATGCAGGCTTTGCCATTATGGACGCTACTGCAAATATGACGGAGGTAAATGAGAATACCGATCTTGGTGAAGATGATTATGTAAAGGCATCCGATGCTCAGAGAAATGCAGCGGTTCCGGTTGCCAATGCGCCGATCGCAAGTGATATTAATAAGGTAGTCATTATTGCAAAGCTGTCCCGCTATGAGCATTTGAAAAAGACGTTGAACGATCTAGGTGTTACCGGTATGACAGTGACACAGGTCATGGGCTGTGGCATTCAGAAGGGTGCCGGCGAGCGTTACCGTGGTGTGGAGATGGATGCTACCCTGCTTCCGAAGGTCAAGGTAGAGGTTGTAGTCAGCAAGATACCGGTGGACAATGTGGTAGAGGCAGCGAAAAAGGCCTTATACACCGGGCATATCGGAGATGGAAAGATTTTTGTATATGCGGTCAGCCGTGTTGTAAAGGTCCGGACCGGTGAAGAGGATGTTGCAGCATTACAGGACGTAGAATAAAGTTTGCATAATTTTATCTTTCAGGTATATAATATTTATATAGTCCCTGCCGGAGCTTCCGGCAGGGACTATACTATGTGTGAAAAAAAGAACAATAAAAATGATTGACTTTTACATTTTTTTACATATAATATAAATCGATTAAATGATGTCGCTTCCAACGTTTTACCTGAAAGCAGGACACCGGTGAATAAGGAGGATAAAAATGGTAGCACAGATAGCAGCACTATTGATTTTTATTGCCATGTTTGTTATGGTAGTAATAGATAAGATTGAACGCCAGTATGTAACGTTAGGCTGTGGTCTACTGACGTTAGGGTTGGTATTTGGACTCTGTATGCAGGATGTGAATGCGATCATAGAGACCCTGAATGTGAAATCCATTGCAACTTTGGAATTCTGGGGACTTGCAAAAGAAGCAGCAGCAGAATCCACTGCAGGGATCAACTGGGCAACGATCATATTTATCGCAGGTATGATGATCATGGTAGAGGGTATGGCGCGGGTAGGATTTTTTCGCTGGCTCTGTATGATGATCGCCAAGCTGGTTCATTATAAGACCATTCCGATTTTCATAACATTTATGATCATGTCTTTTATACTGGCTATGTTCATTGACAGTATTACCGTAATTCTATTTTTAGCTGCAGTAACCGTAGAGCTTTCACAGCTTTTGAAGTTTAATCCGGTTCCGATGATATTGTCCGAGGTATTCTGCGCAAACCTGGGCGGTTCTGCAACAGTCTGCGGAGATCCGCCGAATATTATCATTGGTACCTCCCTGGGACTTTCCTTCTTTGATTTTTTACAGAATACCGGCGTGATCGCATTGGTCTGTCTGGTTGTAACGGTCATATATTTTTATCTGGTCTTCCGCAAACAGTTAAAGGGAGACTCCACTGCACCGGTTAATGAAGCGGAGATGCCGGATCCGAAGTCAGCCATCACGGATAAGAAGGGCTTTGTAATAAGCTGCATTATCTTTGCATGTGCGATCATTCTTCTGGTGACTCATGCACAGACCGGTCTGACGGTCGCATTTATCGGGACTGTGATCGCGATCCTGACCCTGATCACCTCCGGCAGGGCGGTCGGAACGGTGCTTAAGAAGGTGGATTATAAGACACTGCTGTTCTTTATCGGTTTATTTATTGTAGTGGGCGGTCTGGAACAGACCGGCATTCTGGAAGTGGTAGCAGGCTTTATCGGGAGGATCAGCGGAGGAAATGGAATGGTCATGGTAGCCATCATCATCTGGTGTTCTGCTATTGCCAGTGCCTTTGTTGATAACATACCATTTGCAGCAACTATGGTACCGGTTATCAGCGGATTAGCGGCAGCCTCTACAGGTATTGATATCCGTACACTGGCATGGGGGCTTTCCATGGGTACGGATATTGGAGGCAGTGCTACTCCGATCGGTGCATCTGCAAATGTAGTGGGTACATCTGTGGCAGCCAAGGGCGGATACCCGATCGGCTGGGGAAAGTACTGTCTGAAGGTAGCGCCGGTAACGATACTGGTATTGATTGTTAGTACAGTGTGGATTTTTATCCGATATTTTTAAGGAGGAATGTGCATGGCAGAACAACTGATAATTTCAATCGGGCGTGAATATGGCAGCGGCGGCCATAGGATTGCTGAAAAACTGGCAAAGCGGCTTTCCCTGCCATTCTATGACCGCAATATGTTAGATGAGATTGCAAGTGAGAAGAATCTGAGTCAGCATGATTTTCATCTTTACGATGAATCACCGAGAAAATTGTTTTCCTCCAGGAGTGTCCGAGGGTTCAACAATTCACCGGAAGATGCTGTTGCCAGGATGCAGTTTGATTTTCTGAAGCGGAAAGCAGAGCAGGGCGAATCTTTTGTAATAGTAGGAAGATGTTCGGAGGACATATTAAAAGGCTATGATGCATTGATGTCATTCTTTATCATTGCGGATTTTGAGACCAAGCTGAACCGGATCCAGAAGATCCGGGGAGTTTCGAAGGAGGAGGCTGAAGCGCTCATCCGGAAGCATGATAAGAAACGACAGGCATATCATAATTATTATTGCCAGACAAAGTGGGGAGATGCCAGGAATTATGATCTGACCGTGAATTGCAGCAGATTAGGACTTGCAATAACAACAGATCTGCTCGAAGGATTTATACGGGCAAGAATCCGGGAACAATCATGACCGTATGTGGTATTTCCAGAATATTTAACAGAAGCAGGGTATGCGTTCATGCGCATACCCTTAATTTGTATAAAGGAACCAGGGCAGGGTGCTGCCTGCAGCATTGGTATAAAAACTGAAAAACGTAAGACTGATACACAAATAATAGAAAAACTAAACAAAAACAGATGCAATAAATTGCAAATAAAAAAATGAATGCACAAATTAACTAAATAATAAAATAATTTAAAAAAGATTTCTAAAAACTATTGACAAAACAAAAAGAAGAATATATAATTTAACCATAGCCAATACAAGCGACCATTGAAAATTAAATGGAAAGGAGGAGATACCCTTGGACATACAAGCAGAACCATCAGTCAATCATGGTTCAGTCTTATGGAAGAGAATCCACACAGAATGCCTTAAGATATAATTCAAAACACAAAAGTCCACACAGAGCGTACCTTTTGTACGATAGAAGAAACAGGACACTAGGTAATTAATACATAAGAATGAAGTGGTTGGCTTACAAGACAAATACTTATCCTTTCAAAATATGCAAATTGTGATGATATAAGAATCCAATCTTCGAAGGGAAGAACGGGAGTGATTTAGAGGTAACACAGGTGAAGAGATGATGAGTAACGGCAGGTGTGGGAATTTAATTATCGAGGAAGGTTTCTCGGATCAATCTCAAGGGAGATAAAAATGAATAACGAAAGCTAGAGGAAGCGTATTTCAATAAAAGAAAGCGCTTCCTCTTTATTTCTGCGGGCAATGAGGAAAACAGCCATGTCTGCATTTCCATCTGTCGTCTGTTGTTAATATACTTATGGAGACTGAAAGATCGGAAATGCAAGGGGATTTAGGGAAAGGCAGGCAAAGGTCAGAACCTGCATGGAAAGCAGTATGGCACTTAAAATACCCACCCATTTCGGAATTCTGCGCGCAAAGGTCACATGAACTGCCAGCCATTGACCGCAGAACAGTCCGAGGGCATAGACGCCCAGATGTAGCAGCATACCATCCAGACCAAAACCGGAGTGCAGAAGATAATAGGTACCGGAAATGACCAGAAAGCTGACCAGGATACTGATCAGACAGGCAGTCAGCCGGTTTACCCACCGAAATTCCGGTTCCAGGCGCATACGATGTACAAAAAGGAACCAGATCAGTATAAGCGGGTAAAAGGCGAGCTTTAAATGCTCCCATATGCTTTCATTTATCGGGAAAAAAAGTCCGATAAAAATATTATTCCCGCTCCACGGATACAGATTATGAAACAGGGCCCCCAGCAGGAAGGCTGTTATGGCAGTAAAGATCACCCAACACCAGTGAAATTGTTTTTGTTTCATACGAAGTACCTTTCTCTTTCAAAACAGTTGTTGTATAATGAACGCATAAGCGCGAACATAGTGACGAAAAACATTTGATGGCTGCTTGCAGACAATCAAATGTTTGAGGAACTGTGTGAGTGCAACGAACACAGAGAAACCGAAGGTTTCGAAGTGAGCGCTTATGCGTAGCA
>CAJULG010000012.1:48858-76544 GCA_910587045.1 uncultured Lachnospiraceae bacterium
CCGAAGGTTTCGAAGTGAGCGCTTATGCGTAGCAGTGACAAAGTGCAACGAACACGGAGAAACCGAAGGTTTCGAGGTGAGCGCTTATGCGCAGCAGCGACAAAGTGCAACGAACACAGAGAAACCGAAGGTTTCGAAGTGAGCGCTTATGCGTAGCAGTGACAAAGTGCAACGAACACGGAGAAACCGAAGGTTTCGAGGTGAGCGCTTATGCGTAGCAGCAGCAAAGTGGGCACACTTTATTAATAGTATGTTTCAAAACGGGAATAGTATGCATAAAAGGAAACAGGAGGAAACAGAATGGCAAAGCACACATTACAGAGCGGTGACCTGCGGGTGACTATTTCAGCTGAGGGAGCGGAACTTATTGGGATTGAGGATATTTTAACAGGAAGAAATTATCTTTGGTATGGAGATTCCGCATACTGGGGCAGACGATCTCCGGTGTTGTTTCCCATCGTAGGAAGCCTGAAGAATAAGGAGTTCAAATATAATGGGAAAACTTATCCGATGTCACAGCATGGTTTTGCAAGAGACATGGAATTTACCATGACGGAGCATACGGAGGATGCCATATGGTTTGCTCTGGAAGCAAATGAAGAGACAAAGAAAATCTATCCCTTCCGGTTTCGGCTGGAGATCGGTTATCAGCTTCAGGGACGGGAACTGCAGGTAATGTGGCGGGTGACAAACAAGGATGATAAGATCATGTTCTTCTCTATCGGCGGACATCCGGCTTTCCTCTGTCCGATTGACGGGGCGGGAAAACAGACGGATTATTATCTGTTGTTTGACCAGACGGAGAATCTGACCTATGGTAAGCTTAGTAAGAATGGACTGATTGAATCGCAGGGGCATATTCTGGATACGAAGGGCGGCTGTATGCAGATCAGTGCTCACTTATTCGATGAGGATGCTCTGGTGATCGAAGGGGGACAGGCACATGCAGTATCTCTGGCAGGGCCGGACCGGAAACCATATCTGACCGTTCGGTTTGAGGCTCCGTTATTCGGCCTTTGGTCTCCAGCCCAAAAGCACGCTCCGTTTGTCTGCATTGAACCATGGTACGGACGCTGCGATAAGGAAAGCTTTGCCGGTATGCTGGCAGACCGGGAGTATGGCAATGAGCTTCGGCCGGGTAAAGAATTCCAGGCGGATTATACGATCATATGCAGTTAGGAGTTCGTTTTAATAAAGGAATGGAATGCCTGCTATTTTTTGCTTGTTGCTTGACAGCAGAGAAATCAGGGACTACAATAAAAACGATAATTTGTCACAGTTTTGTGTGACAAGAGGAAAGGTGTGAGGAAGATGGAGAAGAAGAACATTGACTGGGCAAATCTTGGATTTGCATATATGAAAACGGATAGGAGATTTGTATCAAATTTCAAGGATGGAGCATGGGATTCCGGAGCGCTGGCTGAAGATGATATGATCACTATGAGTGAATGTGCCGGTGTGTTGCAGTATGCACAGACGATCTTTGAAGGCCTGAAGGCATATACAACAGAGGATGGACACATTGTTTGCTTCCGTCCGGATCTGAATGCAGAACGTATGGCACAATCTGCTGCCAGACTGGAAATGCCGGTTTATCCGGAGGATAAGTTTGTAGAGGCAGTAGTCGAGACTGTGAAAGCGAATGAGGCCTATGTACCGCCTTATGGTTCCGGTGCAACTCTGTATGTCCGTCCGTACATGTTCGGGATCAATCCGGTAATCGGTGTAAAGCCGGCAGATGAATATCAGTTCCGTATCTTTACGACCCCGGTAGGTCCGTATTTCAAAGGAGGCGTAAAGCCTCTGACCATCCGAATCAGTGACTTTGACCGGGCAGCACCTCATGGTACCGGTAATATTAAGGCGGGCTTGAATTATGCTATGAGCCTTCATGCCATCGTTACTGCCCATGCCGAAGGCTATGATGAGAATATGTACCTGGATCCGGGCAGCAGAACGAAGGTAGAGGAAACCGGCGGTGCCAACTTCCTGTTTGTGACTAAGGATAATAAGGTCGTAACCCCGAAGTCGGACAGTATCCTGCCATCCATTACCAGACGTTCCCTGATGGTGGTTGCAAAGGAATATCTGGGGCTCGAGGTAGAGGAGCGCGAGGTATTCAAGGACGAGCTGAAGGATTTTGCGGAATGCGGGCTTTGTGGTACCGCAGCAGTGATCTCTCCAGTGGGTAAGATCGTTGACCATGGTGAGGAGATTTGTCTGCCAAGCGGTATGTCAGCAATGGGGCCGGTGACACAGAAATTGTATGATACCCTGACCGGTATTCAGATGGGCCGGATTGAGGCTCCTGCAGGCTGGATCAAGGTGATCCGATAGATATTGAGAGACGTTTGCTGCAGCGGACATGTTCGCTGCAGCTTTTTTGTTTCTGGTACATGAATCTGAAGTTCAGCTTTTTATTATTACATCTATTAAATTTCTCTAAAAGATTAAGGAAATCGTTGGAAAATCGTAAGAAAACAGCATTTGTGAATTGAATTTCCCGGCAGGGCAGAGTATAATTATTTTATATGCATTTTAGCCTGCATGAATATTGGATAAAGGATGAATATCGGGGATGGAAGTATGAAAAAAATGCTCGTAGATTTACAGGAATTCGTAAGGGAGATCGCAAGGTTATATGGAGAACGGAAGGCATATCGCTATTTTGTGGAAGATACGATCGTCAGTAAGACCTTTGTGGAATTGGAGCGGGATGTAAATGCAGTTGCTTCCTGGCTGCTCCGGAAGGGCTGGAGACGGAAGCATATCGGAATACTTGGATCATCCAGTTATCCGTGGATCGTCACTTTTTTGGCGATCACCAACAGTGATAATGTGGTGGTTCCATTGGATAAGATGCTGCCGGAAGAGGAATTGCTGAATCTTTTGATCATGGGCGATGTCGATGCGGTCTTTTTGTCCGAGGAATTTGAACCGATGATGAAGACCATTCGGGAACAGGAAAACCGGGTAACGGATATTATCAGTTTTTCCGGCACGACCTATCGAGAAATATTGAGAACGGAACCGGTTTCTCTGCCTAAGCTGGATACAGAGGCAATGACGGAGATTCTGTTTACTTCCGGAACAACCGGAACCAGCAAGGGCGTTGTGTTAAGTCAGAAGAATATCGTGAGTAATATTAATGAGATCTGCCGGATGGATTTTACTCAGAACTTAAAGACCAATCCGGTGGTCATGTCCGTACTGCCGATCCATCACACCTTTGAATTGACGGTCGACAATCTGGGTGTGCTGTATTCCGGCGCTACAGTATGTATCAATGATAAGCTGGAGAATATCGTAGCAAATCTGAACCGCTTTCAACCGGCAGTCATTCTGGTGGTTCCTACGATCGCGGAAATCTTTTATAAGAAGGTAATGGAAGGGATCGAAAGCGGCGGCATGAAGGGGAAGGTTGCATTCGCAAGGAAATGTAACCGGGCCTTAAGCGGTCTGCGGATCGATGCCAGAAGAAAACTGTATAAGCGTCTGCTGGAGAAATTCGGCGGCAATCTGACGAATGTCGTTGTAGGAGGTGCTGCTCTGCGTTCGGAGGTGGCAGAGGCCTTTGACGAGTTCGGTATTAATATGTATCAGGGATATGGGCTGACTGAGTGCGCTCCGTTAGTAGCCGCGAATTATCCGGGTAAAAACCGCTTCGGTTCCGTAGGGATGCCGGTATCCTATATGCAGTTGAAGATTGAAGATCAGGAGATCCTGGTCAAAGGCGATGGGGTCATGCTTGGCTACTATAAGAATCCGGAAGCGACGGAGGAAGCGATTCAGGACGGATGGTTTCATACCGGTGACCTGGGTTATCTGGATGGAGATGGTTACCTGTATATTACAGGACGCTCCAAGAATCTGATCATACTGGATAATGGTAAGAATATTTATCCGGAAGAATTAGAAGAGTATCTTATGACGGTACCGGGCATCAAAGATGTTATGGTGTATGATGATAACGGGAAGATCAGTGCGATCGTACAGCCCTATTGCCCCAATGATAAGGAAGTGTTAACCGGGATCAAGCAGGGAATCCGGAAGCTGAATGAAAAGCTTCCGCCTTATAAACGGATCGTAGGTCTGGATTTCCGGGTACAGGAATTTCCAAAGACCACGACCCTGAAGATTAAGCGGCGGGAGGTTATGCAGTGGATCCGTGAGCAGCGGGAGAAAAGTGCAGTGGATTATGTTCCGCCGGTTACTGCAGAGCAGAAGCGGCTGGTGCTTGCCTTTGAGCAGGCACTGGGAAAACGGAATATAGGAATTAAGGATAATTTCTTTGAATTAGGAGGAGACAGTCTGTCCGCGCTGGAGCTGGCAGCAGTTGTCGGTATCCAGGCCCAGGATCTGTATGATTATCCCACTGTGGAGTCATTGGAGCGGGCTATGCTGATGAATGAACAGGCGGCAACGGAGGAGGATTATGTTGATGTAAATGCATTGATCCAGAATAATCGTAATCTGATATATGAGACAGAACCGAAATACATTCTTCTGACCGGAGCCACCGGTTTTTTAGGGGCGCATATCCTGCGGGAGTTATTACGACATAAGATGAATGTTGTCTGCCTGGTGCGTAATGAGGAGCGTCTGCGCCCTGCTTTAAAGAATTATTTCCCGAAGGAGTATGCGTATTTTTCCTATAAGGTAGTGAAGGGTGATATTGAAGAAGCTCACTTTGGACTGACAGATGAGGAATACAGTACACTGACGCAGCGGGTGGATATGGTGATCCACACTGCGGCCAATGTGCATCATGCCGGTTATTATTCTGATTTTGAGCGGACGAATGTGATCGGGACACAGAATGTGATTGATTTTTGCCGGGATGCAGATGCGGTACTGCAGCATACATCCACGGCCAGTGTGAATGGCGGCGGAACTGTTACCCAGAGCGATCCGAATGCCAGATTTAATGAATTCAATCTGGATATCGGGCAGAATTATGTACAGAATGTATATATTCATTCCAAGTTTAAAGCCGAGGAGCGTGTGCTTCTGGCACGGGAACAGGGATTAAAAGCGAATATATTCCGGATCGGGAATCTGACCTGGCGGATGTCAGATGGCAAATTTCAACGGAATGCCCAGGACAGCGGATTTTTAGACCGGGTTCGCGGACTGTTAAAGATCAGTATGTACAGCAATGAGCTGGCGGCATATCCGATTGATTTTACAGCAGTAGATGAATGTGCGGATGCCTATGTCCGGCTGGCACTGCATAACCGGGTCAACAATATATATAACCTGTACAATCCGAATGTATACTATCTGGAAAGCCTGTGTAATAAGATGCTGCTTAAGGTGAAGCGGGTGCCGAAGGAGGTATTTGAGCGAAGCCTGAAGGAACGGATTGAAGATAAGGAGATCGCAGTCCTGTCATTTTATAATGCCATTGCATCTTCATCGAAGAATGTACCGATGAGTAATGAATTTACGGTCAATGAATTGAAGAAGCTGGGCTTTAAATGGTCAAAGATTAACCTGCGCTACCTGAATTACCTGAAGACGATATAGGAATGTAAAGGGACACTTGGATGAAGATAGGAATTGATATCGGCTCCACGACGATCAAATGCGTGGTATTGGATGAACAGAATACAATTATACATAAAAGCTATGAACGACATTTTGCCATGATCACGGAGAAGACCTGTGAGGTGATAAAAGGCCTGGTGGAACAGTTTCAGATCACGAAGCCTGTGGTCTGCGCCATATCCGGTTCTGCAGGAATGGGACTGGCAGAGCGGGCGAAAATTCCCTTTGTACAGGAGGTATATGCAACCAAGGTTGCGATCGGCCATCGTCTGCCGGAGACAGATGTGGTCATTGAACTGGGCGGTGAGGATGCCAAGATACTGTTCTTAAAGGGCAATCTGGAGGTCCGCATGAATGGCACCTGTGCCGGAGGTACCGGTGCCTTTGCAGATCAGATGGCAAGTCTGATGCAGGTATCCGTAGATGAGATGAATGAGCTGGCGAAGCAGCATGAGAAGATTTATTCCATTGCTTCCCGTTGTGGTGTATTTGCCAAGACCGATATCCAGCCTCTGCTGAACCAGGGGGCAAGGAAGGAGGACATTTCGGCAAGTATTTTTTATGCCATTGTGAACCAGACGATCACCGGACTGGCACAGGGACACCCGATCGAAGGCAATATTGTGTATCTTGGCGGCCCTCTTACCTTTATGTCCGAGCTGCGCAGAAGCTTTGATAAGACGCTGGATTGTACTGGAGTCTGTCCGGAGGATTCTCTGCATTTTGTTGCGCTTGGCGCTGCTTATTATGCAGAGGAAGCAGTGGATTTATCAGAAGCGCTTGCCATTATTGGCGAAAAGGCAGATGTTTCGGCGGAATCCTCCCTGCAGCCATTATTTCGCAGTCAGGAGGAATATGATGCATTTACCGTCAGACATGATCAGCATTGCGTTCCCCGGAAGGAGGGGACAGAGTACAAGGGAGATGCGTGGCTTGGCATCGATTCCGGATCGACAACCTTGAAGGTTGTTCTTATCGATTCCCAGGGTACGATCCTCTTTTCCAGCTATCAGTCCAATCAGGGAAAACCCATTGATATCGTGCAGAATACCCTGCTTGAAATGTATGAGAAATACCCGGAGGTTCATATTGTATCCAGTGCTGTTACCGGATATGGAGAGGAAATGATCCGGAATGCGCTGGGGGTGGATGCAGGAGTTGTAGAAACTGTGGCTCATTATACCGCTGCCAGGTACTTTATGCCTGACGTGGAGTTCATCATTGATATCGGCGGGCAGGATATGAAGTGCTTCAGGCTGCTCAATGGCGCCATTGATAATATTTTTCTGAATGAAGCCTGTTCCTCCGGCTGTGGTTCTTTTTTACAGACCTTTGCCAGCTCTCTGGGGTATCCCATTGAGGAATTTGCCAGGCTGGGATTGTTCGGCGATCATCCGGTAGACCTGGGATCCCGTTGTACCGTGTTCATGAATTCCTCGGTAAAGCAGGCCCAGAAGGAGGGCGTAACGGTAGAGAATATCTCTGCCGGACTCTCCATCAGTGTTGTTAAGAATGCTCTTTATAAAGTAATACGGGTACACTCTGCCGATGAACTGGGCAAAAGGATCGTCGTGCAGGGCGGTACCTTTTTGAATGATGCCGTCCTGCGGGCTTTTGAACAGGAGATGGGGGTTGATGTCATCCGCCCGGATATCGCCGGAATGATGGGGGCCTATGGTGCGGCTCTGTATGCCAGACAGAATGGAAAGGGAACGTCCGGGCTTCTGACCCGGGAGGAATTAAAAGCATTTACCTATTCCACCCGGAGTGTTACCTGTAAGGGCTGTAACAACCGTTGTCAGCTTACCGTAAATGATTTCGGGAATGGAAGACGGTTTATCGGCGGAAACCGGTGTGAGAAGCCGGTTACGAACCAGGCACAGGATGATTCCCTGAATCTATATGAATATAAATTAAAGCTGTTATCGGAATATCAGCCGGGAAGCGGGACAAGGGGTGTGATCGGCCTGCCGATGGGTCTGAATATGTATGAGATGTATCCCTTCTGGCACGCATTTTTTACCAGTCTGGGATATCAGGTAAAAATGTCCGGCTTTTCCAACCGGAAGCTGTATCTGAAGGGCCAGGGTACCATTCCTTCCGATACGGTATGCTTTCCTGCCAAGATGATGCATGGTCATATCCAGCAGTTGATCGAGATGGGAGTGGATATAATATTTTATCCCTGCATGACTTATAATTTTGATGAAAAGAAGGGGGCCAATCATTACAACTGTGCGGTGATCGCCGGTTATCCCGAAGTCATAGAGGCCAATACAGTGAATTTTGGCGGGATCCGGTATATCAATGATTATGTAGGCCCGCATGCAAGACGGGAGTTTCCGAATCGGATCCGGCAGGTACTGGAGGCGCATCTGGGAGCCTTTACGAAGTCGGAGATCAAACAGGCCTGTGACAGGGCATATGCAGAATATGATGCTTATATGGAGCGGATTCGGCGGCAGGCACAGACGATCATTACCCGGGCAAGGCAGCAGGGAAAGAAGATTATTGTTCTGGCCGGCAGACCATATCATGTGGATCCGGAGATCAATCACGGGATTCATAAGCTGGCCGCTGGACTGGGCTTTGCTGTGATCTCAGAGGATGCGGTGGCGGCACTGGTGCCGAAATTTAAGGTGAACCTGTTGAATCAGTGGACTTACCATGCCCGTCTCTTTTCAGCGGCGGAATATGTGGCGGAGCAGCCGGATATGTATCTGGTGCATCTGGTATCCTTTGGCTGCGGACTGGACGCAGTCACTACGGATGAAGCCAGAAGCATACTGGAGGATGCAGGAAAGCTGTATACACAGTTGAAGATTGATGAAGTGACCAATCTGGGGGCCATTAAGATCCGGCTTCGGAGTCTGATGGCAGCGATTGAACAGAACGAGGAAGGAACAGGCGGAAATGAACAATAGAAAGCCCCATTACAGGGAACGGGTGAAATTCACCTTGAAAATGAAGAAGGACTATACCATACTGATTCCTGAAATGGCACCGCTCCACTTCCGGCTGATCGAACCGATCCTGAGCCGCCAGGGGTTTAAGATCGCACTGATGGGGGATGAAGGCCCGGAGGTATTGCAGAAGGGGTTAAAGTATGTACATAACGACATCTGTTATCCGGCGCTTTTAATTACAGGACAGATGCTGGCAGCAATGGAAAGCGGTAAATACGACCCGGCTAAGGTGGCCATGGTGATCACCCAGTCCGGCGGGGGTTGCCGGGATTCCAATTATATTCATCTGATGCGAAAGGCGTTTGAAAAGGCAGGATATCCCGATGTGCCGTTTATTTCTGCGAATATCTGGGGCCTGGAGTTCAACAGCGGGATTAATCTGACACCGGTTACCCTCTTAATGGCGCTGGCAGGGATGATCTATGGGGATATGCTTATGATCGTCAGCAATCAGATACGTCCGTATGAGGTGAATCCGGGAGATACGGATGCCATGACTGACCGCTGGATTCAACGCCTGACTGCTTCCTTTCAGAAGGGGAGGGGCTTTCTGCCGGGGGCGGTAGAGCGGAACTTGAAGGCGATCGGTGCTGATTTTGCAGCGATAACAGTTCAGAAGGTGCCGAAGGTAAAGGTTGCAGTGATCGGTGAACTGTTTCTAAAGTATTCTCCCCCGGGCAACAATCATCTGGAGGATTTTCTGGCAGAGCAGGATTGTGAAGTTTTTATGCCGAGTATGCTGGGCTTTGGTGCCTATAAGACCAATGGAGCATTAGAGGATCTGCGTCTGTATGGCGGGAAGCCTGTGAAGAAGCTGATCATGGAAATTGTCATGAAGTTCCTGTTCCGGGTGGAGGATATGCTGATCCGCAATATAGAGGCCTATGACTGCTTTACTGCACCGGAGCGGGTAAATGATCTAAAGAAGCGGGCAGATGGAGTGATCGGTATCGGCAACAGTATGGGAGAGGGCTGGTATCTGGCAGCAGAGATGTTAGAGCTGGCGGATCATGGTTATGAAAATATTGTCTGTGTCCAGCCGTTCGGATGTCTTCCCTGCCATGTATCCATTAAGGGGATGATAAATAAGGTACGCCGGATCGACCCGAGAGTAAACGCGGTGGATATTGAATATGATCCCGGTGCGACAAAGGTAAATCAGGAGAACCGGATCAAGCTGATGCTTGCGGTAGCCAGGGAGAATCTGGATCAGATACAGGAGAAGGAATGAACGCATAGAGTATTCTTTACAGCTATTAAAGGGATAAAGGGGCATATCATAATTTGATGTGCCCCTTCTTACGGTTACAGAGATAAAATAGAAATCTACTGCTTTACATATTGCTGGTTTCTGCTGTTTCGCTTATCCGGCAATGTCATTCTTACTAAACCTAATTCTATTGCAGGATTCAGATAATTCCTGCGGAATGTCTCCTTTGATTTAAGCCCTAACTGTTCCATGATCGCATTTGCTGTATATGGGATATCATACTCCATACATTCCAGCAGGCGTTTTACATATTCGGTAGTTCCAGCGTTTGTTTTATTGATCTGAATAATAACCTCGTCTAAAATCCGGTGGATCATATCCAGCATAAATTCAATAAAGATATCTGAATTTCCATTCACATGACACCTGGCTATCACATCATAATATTCAGCTTGAAACCTTTCAATCTGGCTTTCCAGCGGAATGAATTCAAATACATTTCTCCATCGGTATAACATAACGGTATGCCACAATCTTGCCATTCTGCCATTTCCATCCGCAAACGGATGAATAAATACAAACTCGTAATGAAAAATTGCAGACATGATCAATGGATGGACGTTCCCCTCATTTTTCTTTACCCATGATAGCAAATCTTTCATCAGGCCATCTACCATGTCAGGTGGTGGTGCAACAAATATGCATTTATCTCCAGAAAAGACGCCTTCCTCCCCCTTTCGAAACACTCCGGATTCATTTACAGTTCTGTAGGTCATTATCCCGTGGATTCTTTTCAATTCGGATATGCTAAACGGATTAATTTCCGATATCTTCTCGTAAGCGGCATACGCATTCTTAATTTCCTGTATTTCTTTTTGATCACCCAAAACAGGATGTCCGTTTATAACATCTCTAACTTCGGATAAAGATAAAGAATTCGCTTCAATTTTTAATGAAGAATGAATGGATCGGATCCTGTTATTCCTTCTCAAATGTGGTTTTGATTCCAGCTCCTTATAACTACTGATCTTACCAATCTTTTCAGATATTTCAGAAACAAGTTCAAGCATTCTATTTGAAATGGTATACGGTGGTATATAATTGCTCAATTTCATCACCTCATCTTGCTTACTATCTTACTTATTATCTTACTCATTTCTTATATAAATATCAATATGCTGTTTTGCTGAAATTAGGTTCCGTAGCGCAATGCCAGCTCTGACTTTCGTTTAGCGCATGCCCCTTGTAAAAGATAGTACTTTATTCCAATCGTATGCCTGTAATAGAAATAGTGGCATTTCAAAAAGCAAGTAATTAGTCAAATAAGATTTGCCGAATCATACTTGAGTATTATTGATAATGGTGTTATACTATAGACATCCACAAATGGAGGTAATAATATGTTTATCGGAAGAGAGCGAGAACTGAACGCTCTGGAAAAGCTATATACATCAGAAAAGTTTGAATTTGCAGTAATTTACGGTCGCCGCCGTGTTGGTAAAACGGCACTGATCAACCAATTCCTCTGCGATAAAAAAGCGATCTACTTTATGGGGGTAGAAAGCAACGCAAAGCAAAATCTTGAAAACTTTAGTAAGAGTATTATCGAGTATAGCAGCGGAATTGAAACAGAGACTTCTTTCCTGTCTTTTCAAGCGGCATTAGAATATGTGTTTAAGCTTGCGGAACAGGAGCGGTTGATTCTTACGATTGACGAGTATCCGTATGTGGCCCGTTCTTCCAAAAGTCTCGCATCTACGCTGCAACTGTTAATAGACAAATATAAGGATTCTTCCAAGCTTATGCTTATTCTTTGTGGTTCTTCGATGTCCTATATGGAAGATCACGTTCTTGCATACAAGGCACCTTTGTATGGCAGAAGAACAGCACAAATGAAGATCCTGCCCTTTGATTTTGAAGAGACCTGTCACTATTTCAAGAAGTTTTCCGATGAAGATAAGGCTTTGATTTATGGTATTGTTGGTGGAACACCGCAATACTTATTGCAGATGAATGAGGCTTTCAGTGTTGAAGATAATATCAAAAACACGTTTTTGAATCCGATTTCCTTCTTATATGAAGAGCCGATCAACCTCCTGAAGCAGGAGGTGCGTGAACCTGCTATTTACACGGCAATCATTACTGCGATTGCAACAGGAGCTTCTCGTATGTCGGAGATTTCAGGTAAGGTGGGTGAAGATACGAATGTTTGCTCCACTTATATCAAGAATTTGATGAATCTCGGTATTGTACAAAGAGAGATACCTTATGGTGAAAAGGCATCCCGTAAATCCGTTTATTCTATTGAAGATAATATGTTTCGTTTCTGGCACCGTTTTGTGTTGGAGAATAATTCTGTTATTGCCCGTGGTGCAACAGATCTGGTATATAAGCGTATTGAGCCGAAGCTGTCTGATTATATGGGAAAGGTTTTCGAGGATATCTGTAAGCAGTATCTTTGGAAGCAGCTTTTAGCAGGGAGAAGCCCTGTAGAGTTTACATCTCTCGGCCGTTGGTGGGGCAATGATCCCACCCTGAAGTGTCAGGCTGAGATTGATATTATGGGTGAGCAGGACAAGGATACCGCCCTTTTTGCCGAGTGCAAGTGGACGAATGAAAAGGTGGATTTGAGTGCCTTGGAAACCCTTGTAAAGCGTAGCCGATTGTTTTCCTATAAAAATGTTCACCTGTATCTGTTTTCCAGATCCGGCTTTACCAAAGGCTGTATCGACGAAGCAAATAGAATGGGTAACGTCACGCTTGTAAGTTATGGGGATATTGTTGTGTGACGGGTTTGGGAGGAAATTATTTCACTCTGATTGTATTGTTTCTACGAATAAGGTTTTAGAATTGACAGATTCATCATACAGGGATAAAATTCCAGAATAGAAGGATACTATTAAAAGAGACCGATTTTTGTCAGAAGGTCAGGTAGATGGAAAGGAGAATGAAATGGCAGCATTACATGTAAAAGCAGATAACTTTGAATCGGAGGTATTGCAGGCCGATCAGCCAGTGCTGGTTGACTTCTGGGCGGCCTGGTGCGGACCGTGTCAGATGGTTGGCCCGTTGGTGGAACAGCTTTCTGAGGAAATGAGCGGGATAAAATTCGTTAAGGTGAATATTGATGAAGAACCGGAACTTGCCGGACGGTATCAGGTTGAATCCATTCCGACCTTCCTGTTGATCAAGGACGGAAAAGTAGTGAAGAGAGAAGTCGGAGCTTTGCCAAAGCAGCTATTAAAGCGGATGCTGGAGGAGAATGTATAACAGTGTTAACAGATATTATCGTAATTGGTGCAGGAACTGCAGGCCTGACTGCGGCAATCTATGGGCAGCGGGCAGGAAAGCAGGTACTATTATTGGAGGAAGGAATCTATGGCGGTCAGATCGTGAATTCCCCTCAGATTGAAAATTATCCTGGAATTTCTCAGATATCAGGCTTTCAGTTTGCAATGAACCTGCATGAGCAGGCAACTGCATTGGGAGCCAGACTGGAAACTGGAAAAGCAGTAGAGATCATAGAGCATGACAATGAAAAAATCGTGCGGACGGAGAATGAAGAATACCATTGCAGTGCAGTTATTCTTGCGACCGGAGCAAAGAACCGGAAGCTGGGACTGGAAAAAGAGGATGCGTTGATCGGACGCGGAATATCCTATTGTGCCGCCTGTGACGGAGCCTTTTATAAAGGAAGGGTAGCAGCAGTGGTCGGTGGTGGCAATACAGCTTTAGGAGACGCCGAATATCTGGCCAATTTCTGTAAGCAGGTCTATCTGATCCATCGCAGGGATGCATTTCGAGGCGATGCCGGACAGGTGGAGCGCTTAAAAGACCGGGAAAACGTAACTCTGGTTTTGAACTCAGTGGTGAGCGAACTGATCGCAGGGCAGCGTCTGGAGCAGATTCAGGTTCAGGACGTGGTCACACAGGAAGAACAGCAGTTGTCCGTAGACGGGTTGTTTGTTGCAGTCGGACAGGTGCCGGAGAATCAGGCATTTGCAGGGCTGGTGGAGCTGGACTCCCAGGGCTATATCAAAGCAGGAGAGGACTGCAGAACCAGTGCAGAAGGTGTCTATGCTGCCGGAGACTGCAGAACCAAGAATATAAGACAATTAACAACCGCAGCAGCAGACGGCGCAGTCGCCGCCCTCGCCGCCTGTGAATATGTATCCCAATGACGCAGTGCCAAAGGCGAAGCCAGGCACAATGCCTGCTGGCAGGCAAGAGGGCCTGGCTCGGATTTGATAGGGCGGTAGCCCGTCAGTGAGGAAGCCGAAGGGTTCCGAGCTGCACTGCGGAAAAGGGCAAAGAAGAAGCCAGGCACAATGCCTGCTGGCAGGCAAGAGGGCCTGCACTGTACACATGTACTATGAGAAAGGAAGAGATAAAAATGACGTTAGAAACATTACAAAAGGATATGATCGCAGCAATGAAGGCAAAGGATAAGGCAAGAAAAGACAGCATTGCCTCTCTGGTATCCGCAGTAAAAAAAGTCGGAATTGACAATGGATGCCGGGATAATATACCGGAGGATATGGTAAACCAGGTAATATTAAAAGAAATCAAGAGTGTAAAGGAACAGCTTGACACCTGTCCGCCGGAACGTACGGATCTGTCAGAGCAGTACCAGGCAAGATATGCGGTATTTCAGGAATATGCACCGGCTATGATGTCGGAGGCCGAGGTAGAAGCATTCTTAACAGAGAAGTTTGCAGAGGTACTTGCAACGAAGAATAAGGGGCAGATCATGAAGGCTGTGATGCCGGAACTGAAAGGGAAGGCCGATGGCAAGGTGATCAATCAGGTGGTTGCAAGGCTGTGCCAGATTTAAATACGTTTGATACGCCAGACGTCAAATTCCTGCGAGCAGTCATCTGGCTGTTGCTCGCAGGAATAAATAACGTTCAGTTTTATGGGATCGGTAACGGATCAGGGGGCTTTCCGTCTACAGACAGAACATAATAAGCAGCAGGAGATAACTCCACCGGATATTGCGATTCATCAGAAGGTAGACGATTCCGTAGGAAAATCCGCAGATTGCCGAGCCGATTCCAGTCCACAGCGATCCCTTTGTGAACCAGTGCGCCATTCCCCATGTCAGTGCGACCACAATACCGCCATATGGAATATTCTCCTTATGGAACCAGGTCTCGCAGGCCTTCTGTCCATAAACGATGATCAGGGTAAATAAGACGGTTTCTACGGCATAGTACAGGTACTGGAAGAAGAATTTTAAGATACCCAGCTTTTGAAATTCCAACACTATTTTTATGCCGCCCCAGTCGAACCAGTTAAAGAACAGAACAAATGCGACACAGCAGAATGCGGCGATCCATTTCCAGACCGGTATCCGTTCTGCTTTCATGAACAGATCAAAGCCATATTTATGTTTGGATTCCCATAGGATATAAATTGCAACCAGGCACCATGTAACACAGGTAATACACCAGTGGGCAATGATCTGTCCGGTTCCCCACTCCCCCATGCCTGCGCCATAGATCAATGGCTCCAGCGCATATGCATAAATGGCCTCTATGCCAAGTCCTCCAAATGCAGTCAGTGCCAGAAGTATAAAATCCCATCCCTTTATCTGTCTTTCCATTCCTGTTGCCTCCTTTGCTTTTTGATCTCATCCAGCATCTTATTTGCATTCCGTATACGATTAAAAAAGGAAATATAATAAACGCCTGCAGCAATAACATATGGGATCGTAAATGATAAAAATGCATCCCTGTAGGCAAATGTACCCAGCTCTGAAAAATGGCCTTCTATCCATAAATATCCGAAGATCAGGCCAAGTAAAACAACATATTGTCCGAGTATGACCGGAATAACAGGAAGATTCTGTAAAAAATAATGAATTCCTACAACCGCTGTTGCAATAACGGTAATTACAAATATCGTTATGATATTTTCAGAGTAATATGGATCCTTATATCCTCTCAGGGCTTCCAAAAGTATTTTGCCCATGGAAATACCCGTATAGATCATGCAGACGATCGGCAAAAAGTTCTTTTTATTAATCAGTGGCATTTCGTTCCACCTCCTTTTTTAGTCTTGTATAAAAATCCTGGCGATAACTACGGTTCAATATCACGGTTTCCCCGTTTTCCAGATAGAGCCTTACCCGCATATTGAGGTCGCTTTCCATTCGGTCTACCTTATGGATATTCACGATCATGGATTTCCCGATTCTCACAAAGCCTGCTGCTTCGTAAGCGGAAAGGATTTCCTGCAGCCCAGGCTCCAGGATCCACACCTCCTGCTCCAGATAGGCAAAGCATTTTCGATCCACAATTTCACAGTAAAAAATATCGTCTGCCAACAGCTTTTTTACCTGTCCGTCTTTTTTTCCAAGCAGGATGCCGGACTTCTGCAGATAGGAAACCAGAAGTTCCATTTCATGATCCACTTCCCTGTAATGAATCTCTACATAATTTTCCGTCAGCGCTTTTTCCTTTATTTTTATCCATTTCAAAATCTCATCATCTCCTGTCTGTTCCGGGTATCTTCAGGAACAGTTTCAGTTTAGCAGAAAATGCTTTTATTGCAAGAGAGTACGGTCTATGCTGCATATGGAGTTGTCTATGTTGCGGAATAAATATTTTAAAATACCTCTTGACACATAATACTATGCAATGTATAGTATTATGCATAAGGAGGTATTAAAATGGATATTCAGTTAAAAAGAGGAATGTTAGATATATGTGTACTGACTTCCTTATTATGCGAGGATTCCTATGGATATAAGATTATCAAGGATTTGCAGCCTTATATCGAAATTTCGGAATCAACACTGTATCCAATCCTAAGAAGACTGGAAGGCTCTGGAACGTTAACAGTCTATTCCGCTGAGCATAACGGAAGGCTGCGCAAGTATTATGCGATCACCCAGTCTGGAAGGGAACGGATTCAGGAATTCCTGGAAGAATGGAAGGTTATGTTGAATATTTACGAATATATCGAAGGGGAGATGAGCAGAAATGAATAAGGCAGAATTTTTAAATGAACTGAAACAGTCGATATCGGAATATCCGGTAGAGGAAACAGAAAAATCAATGGAATATTATGCAGAAATGATTGATGACCGGGTAGAGGACGGGATGACAGAAGCGGAAGCAGTTGCTTCATTAGGAACTGTTGAAAGCATTGCGAATCAGATTAAATGCGAACTGCCGCTTACCACCCTGGTGAAGCAGAAGGCAAAGGAACGTACCAGTGGAAAGAAAATGCCTGTATGGGCGATTGTGCTTCTGATCCTGGGCTTTCCATTCTGGGGCGGTATCGTGATCTTTATCTTCGCTATGATCGTTACCTTCTATAGTCTGATCTGGGCAATGGACGCGGTATTGTGGAGCATCGTAATCAGTCTTGGCGCAGGTGCTCTGACTGGAATACTTGGCTTTTTTGTCAGTCTGTTCCGGGTCTCCTTTGCGTCTGCTGTATGTTACCTTGGTGCCGGGCTGCTCTGCGGAGGGGTAGGCATTTTCCTGTTCCTTGGCACATTATTGATCACGAAGGGGATTATTCATGGAACAAAGCGTTGCTTTCTGTGGTTGAAGCAGTCGATAGTAGGAAAGGAGAACTAAGATGAAGCATGTAGGAAAAGTATTGATCATAGCCGGCTCCCTGTCCTTGTGCGGTATTATATTTTTAGGGCTTGGCACCAGTATGTTATATAAGGAAAGAAGAAGCAGCATTAACCAGAATGATACCGAATACGAAGAAAAGCAGTATAGCACACCAGTCAGCGGTATCACCGAGATTCAGACAGATATAGCATTTGATCATATTTATTTTGAACCGGGAGAAGGAGATCAGATTGAAATTACGTATCGTGACCGGAGGAATGACTCCCGCTATCAGATAACGGAAAATAACGGTACTTTGCGGATTTATCAGAAGCCGCTGACCGGTTTTCATCTATTCAATATCCCGGATCTAAGCCGGATCTGGGAGGAACAGGAAACAGTAAGCATGACGATTAAGGTACCGGAAGCATATGCTGGAAGTTATGACCTGGAGGTCAGTTCAGGAACGATATCACTTGAAGAACTGGAAATAAAGGAGAAGCTGGCAGTTTATGCAACATCGGGTACGATCAAGCTGGATGATCTGACCTGCGAAAAGGATGTAGAGGTCGAGGTTACATCCGGAAATATTACAATCGAAGGTATAGAAGTACAGGATGATCTGACCTGTCGCTTTACCAGTGGACATTCCAGTGTAAAGGATGTTACGGTTGGCGGTGACTGGAAGATCGGTGTCAGCTCGGGCAGTATTGATATTACGACCGCTGCAGTTGATGGAACATTGGAATGTGACTTTACCTCCGGTAAGATCATCAGCAGAGATGTTTCAGCATCCGAGGTTATAACGACAGTCAGTTCCGGTACGATCAGCTTTGATGATCTCACGGTAGAAAAGGGTATAGAACTCTCTGCAACCTCAGGAACGATTCGGGTGTCACTGGCAGATGCGGAGGATAATTACAGGATTAATAGTGATGTGACATCCGGGCGCTGCAATCTGCCGGAGAATTTCGGGAACGGGGAAAAGTACATTGATGTGGAGGTTACCTCCGGCAATGTGGACTTCACCTTTGGACAGTAGAAGAAATGCTGCTGGCTGGTTTCCATCAGGAAAGGATACCTGCTCCTTTCAAACGTATGATCAGACCGGTCCCATACTGTTATATATAAATTGACGCGACGGACAGGTTCATGATAAATTAAATCTGATATGAAGGCATCTGTTTTTAAATACAGGGAGAGGAGCAGAGACATGACTGAACTGACCATTAATGAGATAGAAGTAAAGAGTATATTGTCCAAATCCAATCTTCCGGTGAGTGAGTATTCTGTAAATCCGTATGTAGGGTGTTCCCATGCCTGCAGATATTGTTATGCTTCCTTTATGAAACGTTTTACTGGACATTCAGAGCCGTGGGGGACATTTATAGATGTGAAACACTGGAAGGAGATCAAACATCCTGAACGATATAAGGGAAAGGATCTGTTTATCAGTTCGGTCACTGACCCGTACAATCCCCAGGAGGAAACATATAAACGCACCAGGGCTCTGCTTACCCAGCTTAAAGGCAGCGGGGCAAAGATCAGCATCTCTACAAAGTCAGATCTGATCCTGCGTGATCTGGAACTGATACGATCCTTTCCGGATGCCTGTGTTTCGTGGTCGATCAACACGCTGGATGAGGAGTTCAGGAAGGATATGGATAAAGCAGCTTCCATAGAGCGGCGGCTGACTGCCATGAAAGTATTCCATCAGGCAGGTGTACGTACCACTTGCTTTATTTCTCCCATCTTTCCGGGAATTACGGACGTAAAAGCCATTATTCAGAGAGTAAAGCAGCAGTGTAATCGGATCTGGCTGGAAAATCTGAATCTGCGGGGCGGCTATAAGGCGGACATTATGAACTATATACAGGAAAAACACCCGCAGCTTCTGCCCCTGTATCATGAAATATATGATTACAGGGATCGAAGCTACTGGCAGGCGCTGGACAGTGACTTAAAAGCCTATGCTGCCGAAATCGGACTTACTTATGTAACGAATGACGACAGCATGGAATGGGCATTTGATGCGCCGCCTGTAATCGTAAACTATTTTTACCATGAGCAGATTAAGAAATCCGCAAGAAGGGACGACAGGGATTCTGCCGGGGTTCCTGGAGAGAATAATAAAGGTTAACGGCGTCTGCTGTCTGCATTGCCGAATAAGGAACGGACAAAAGGAATCCGCCGGATGATCTGGCAGGTAAGAACTGTTACAGTAAATGCAGCAATGACAGATACACATAAAACCATAGAATCGTTTTCGATTATGGAATGAAGGAGGATCTCGAACAGGACGACCCACAAAAAATGGAAGATATATATTAGAAAGGAATCCTGTACAAGCAGCTGTATGATCCGGTTTGTTTTATTCAGCAGAGACCGGCCGAAACAGATCAGCGTTAAAATACCAGATGCACCGGAAAGGTACATGAGAAGCTGATTGATGAAACCGTAATCCCTGCCGCTCCATAGAAACAGATATACATTGGCCGCAGAGGATACGACAAATACAGACAGATACAGATATTTCTGCTTTTGAAGCCCTGTTATATTATCTTCTACAGAAAGAATATAATATCCAATTAAGTATAAAAGGAAATAAGTAACAATACTTTTTCCGCCTGCCTTGACCGGTAGGAACAGCATGGCGGTCATGACCAGGATTGCTGTCGCAAGGGGACGGATCTTTCTCTCATTTAATTTCGGCAGATACTTTTTCTGAAGCAGGATAACGATCATACTGAGGGTACTGATCACAAACAGATACAGTAAAAACCACAGGTGACCGATGGTAAAGCCTCCGTCATAACCGGTCAGGTCTGTCCATTTACAGAAGAATACCATATAATGAGAAAAGAAATTCCCGGCATATCCACAATTATAATAATCTGCGCAATAGGTCAGAACCGGCATGATCAGGAGTGTCCCTGCCAGTAAAGGCAGTAACAGTTTACGACAGCGTTCCTGTAGATACTGTCCGGAAGAACGACGTTCTAAAGAATATTTTGTACTCATACCGGCAAGTACGAACAGTAATGTCATATACCAGGGAGATACCAGCACTACAAAAGAGCTGATCCAGGAATTGGCGTGCAACAGAACATAATTTCCTTCTCCCCAGCAGTTATACGCCATGGCGGCATGATATGGAAAGAGCAGGAGAATACAGATCAATCTTAAATTATCAATATAGTGTTTTCGTTCCATAAGCAGTTTCTGCCACCTTTTCATTATCAAACAATTACTTCTATAATTATATCCGTTTTCGATTTTGCTTGCAATGTCTAAGAAATTGTGTTAGTTATGTGTTATTACACAAAACAGGAGGCAGTAGAGGAAATGGAGGCATTGCAGATACAACAAAAGCAGCGGTATCATCTGTTAGATATGCTTCGCGGTCTGACCCTGATCAGCATGATCCTCTATCATGGCACATGGGATCTGGTTTATTTATGCGGTAATTATTTTTATGACATGCTGTGGTATCAGTCGATATGTGAATGGTATATAAATAATAAGGCTGCCTATGTATGGCAGCAGAGTATCTGCTGGACTTTTATTTTTCTGTCCGGCTTTTGCTGGAGCATGGGAAAACAGCATTTAAAACGGGGCTTGCTGGTATTTGGCGGCGGTGCTGTTGTTTCCGCTGTAACTATGCTGTTTCTATGGGAGGATCGGGTGGTATTCGGTGTATTGACCTGTATCGGATCGTGTATGCTTCTGATGATTCCGGTCGATCAGCAGTCCCGAAACTGGAACCCGTGGGGAGGCTTTGCAGTAAGTGCATTTTTATTTATATTGAAAAGGAACATAAATCGTGGTTTTCTGGGATTTGAAGACTGGAATCTGATCCGGCTTCCCGGGGGGATTTATCGTGGACTGCTGGAAACGTATCTTGGTTTTACAGATCCCCAATTTTACTCAACAGACTATTTTTCATTGTTTCCGTGGTTTTTCTTATTCCTGGCCGGTTATTTTCTTTATCAGATCATGCAGAGAAACCGCTTGTTTGAACGGGAGACTCTCAGAAGGGTATTGCAACTTCGCATCCCTCCTCTCTGCTTTATCGGAAGACATTCACTGCCGATCTATATGCTGCATCAGCCGGTATTGTACGGAATACTACAGCTGATATTGCTTTTATTATCAAAGTAGGAAAAAAACGGGATGTCAGGAGCGTACCCTGACATCCCAGAAGATTTTTAAAGTATCCCAGAACATGGAGCATATATCAAGAAGCCGGATCCGTGGGGCACCTTCCGAGGTATCCCGTTTGTAGTCCAGCTGAACGGGCATCTCAATGATCCGGCAGCCGATCTGATTGGCTCTGGCCAGTATTTCAATATCAAAGGCATAACCGGAGGTCTTTAGCTCTCTGGCAAGAGGCTTAATGACATCCGCGCGGTACAGCTTCACTCCGGTCTGGGTATCCTTTAATTCCAGCCGGAACAGAATCCGGAGTAATATATAGTATCCGTAGCTCATGATCTTTCTTTTTAACGGGTAATTCAGACTGGAATCCCTGTGAAGCTTGGAGCCGATCACAATATCAGCATCCTCATCCAGAAGCGCATCCAGAAATGCGTGCAGATGCTCTGGTGATAAATCCAGATCTGCATCTAAGAATGCAATGTATTCTCCGCCGGCATGTTCAATCCCTTCTTTAATGGCGCCGCCCTTTCCCCGGTTCACCTGATAGGTGGCGATCTTGATATGCGGATTCTCTGATCTTGCCCGCATTGCCTCCTCAAAGGTATGATCGCTGCTTCCATCATTTACAACGATGAGTTCATAGATCGGACAAAAGCCGCCGATACAGTCACAGGCAGCCAGCAGATTTTGATATATACAGTTTTCCTCATTATATGCCGGCATGATCACCGAAAGCATATTCTTAATTTTTGTCATATATGATTCCGCTCCGCAAATAAAGCACCTCAATATCAAAGAGTCTCTTTGATCCAGGTGAATGCATGTGTATAGTATAATATAGTATCTGCATTTTCTCAAGTTATTTTCGGAGATACGTTTACTGTTTCTCTTCCGGTGGTAAAATGCGGTTAATATATTCTGCGATTTTCTGCTGTTCCTGCAGAGAAAGAAAATTAGCGCGCTGTAGATTGGAATAATAGAACAGAATGCGATGATATAATTCCATCTGATCCTGTACAGAGGAATTCAGGAACCGCTCCCATGTAACAGTTACAGAGTTCCGTTCGTCAAAGAGCAGGTAGTCTGCAGAAATCTGAAACTTCTGCTTGAATTTATATAACGTGTCAATGGAAGGAATATTTTCACCACTTTCCAGCTTTTTATAAGCAGAATATGAGATATCGAGCTGTTCTGCAAAGGCTTCCTGTGTCAGTCCAAGCTGCTTCCGAATCTGCCTGATCCGTTCATGGCAATTCAGTTTTCCTGAAAATGATGATGACATAATTCATTCCTCCATGATGGTAGTGTATATTCTTTTCTTTGAACCAAACAGTTATTTAAAATATACTAAACAGACATTGATAATGCACATGGAAGAAATCCATACTATTGCTGGACGCTCAGAGGAATTGGAGGTATAATAAATTATATTTTAAGGAAGAGAGGGTAATAGAATGAGATTAGTGACACGTTCCGATTTTGACGGACTGGTATGCGGGGCACTTTTAAAAGAGGCAGGAATCATTGATTCCTGGATGTTTGCGCATCCAAAGGATCTGCAGGATGGTCTGGTGGAGGTAAATGAGAACGACTGTCTTGCCAATGTTCCATTTGTAGAGGGCTGTGGTCTATGGTTTGACCATCATTCCAGTGAGTTTGAACGGCAGCAGCTGGAAGGGCGGTATAAGGGGGAAAGCCGGATCACACCATCCTGTGCAAGGATCATTTATGAATATTATGGCGGTGCAGAACGGTTTCCGCAGTTTACGGAAATGATGGAGGCGGTTGACAAAGTGGACTCCGGCAATCTCACCGTGGATGAGGTCATGAATCCGACCGGCTGGATCCTGGTCGGATATCTGATGGATCCAAGAACCGGACTTGGACGGTGGAGACAGTTTACCATATCCAATTATCAGTTAATGGAGAAATTAATGGATGCCTGCCGGACCATGAGTACGGAGGAGATCCTGGCACTGTCTGATGTGCAGGAGCGGATTGAGGTTTACAATGAGCAGACGGAAAAGTTCAAGGAAATGGTTCAGCAATATACCAGGGTCGAGGGCAATGTTATCATCTCAGACCTGAGAGGAGTAGACCCGATCTATACCGGCAACCGCTTTATGATATACAGCATGTATCCGGAACAGAATATTTCCGCATGGATCGTAAGCGGCAGAGGTGGAAAGGGATGTTCTGCAGCGGTCGGCTACAGTATCCTGAACCGGACCAGCGATGTAAATGTAGGAAGCCTTATGCTGAAATATAATGGCGGCGGACATAAGAAGGTGGGAACCTGCCAGTTCAGCGATGAGAATATGGAAACGGAGCTGCCAAAGATGCTGGAGGAGCTGTGCCGGATGGCAAATGCATAATTCACAGCCTGCATACAAATTATAAGCGGAGGTAGAAAGGATGGAATTTGAACTTGACAGTATGATGGGCTTCGATAAGCTGGATCTGTATTTTGAGGCGCATATGGCAGGAATCGACGGAGAGTGCTTTCATTACAGCGTTTACTTTGAAGAAGGGTATTCCGATGCGAAATTAAAGGAAACAGAAACAGTGATCGAGGAATTCGCCGCATCATTTGATGAGGAAACATATCCGGGCTATATGGATGTATCTAAGAATGATGATAAGGTAAATATCTATCTGGATCTCGGTAATACGGATCCGGAGGAATCAGATAATATAATAAAAGGAATCCTTACGACTCTGAATAAGGTTTCCGGGATAAAGTGCGTGATCGTAAATGAGGGTTGTGGTTTTGATCTTTAGTAACCGGATCGTATATCTCATTGCCCGCAGGAGGAAAAGGACAGGATGAAGGCGGATGAAGGCTGGAAGATAATTGCACACATTCATACGGATTTTTCTGCGAAGTTTGGAATCCCCAGACAAAGTGGCCTGGTGGATTCCTTGCAGGGCAGGATCGTATTTGAACCGGAATTCCGGAATCCGGATGCAGTGCGGGGGCTGGAGGCCTTCTCTCATATATGGCTGCTCTGGCAGTTCTCGGAGGCATTGCGGGAGAACTGGACAGCAACCGTGGCTCCGCCACGACTGGGAGGACGTATGCGGATGGGCGTATTTGCCACCCGTTCCCCCTTTCGTCCCAACTCCATTGGATTGTCTTCTGTAAGACTGGAGCGGGTGGAACTGGACGGGAAGCAGGGGCCGGTACTTTGGGTATCCGGTGCTGATCTGCTGGACGGAACCCCGATCTATGATATTAAGCCTTATCTCGCCTATACGGACAGTCATCCGGATGCGGAGGCGGGATTCGCCGGAGCGGTACTGGATTATGAATTAGAAGTGGAATTTCCGGAGGAATTACTGGAGCGACTGCCGGAGCACAAGCGTAAGACGGTGCTGGAACTCTTGCGACAGGATCCGCGGCCTGGAACGACGGAGGCAGTGGATAAGGAATACCGGATGCTGTTCGGCGGTTATGATATCTGGTTTCGCATGGTGGAGGATCGTATTGTCGTGACGAACTGCTTTGAAAAGGAGAATGTGGAACAATCGTCTTCTTTTTCTTGACACGGAAAAAACCAGTGATATATAATGGCAGATATGTAAGGCGATGACGAAGAGAAGTAGCCCGATTATCGTTTCCAGCGAGTGGAGGATGGTGGAAGCTCCATAAAGTGAATCGGTGTGAATAACACTTTACCAGCCGCAATCTGAACCCGGATGCTTTCACGCTCCGGCAGTAGGTGCGACGCAGTTGTGCGACAAACAGCAGGGGACGGGAAGATACCCGTTGCCCGTGAGAGACTGCAGGGCAGTAAATCAGGTGGTACCGCGGATAGTAAAATGACTGTTCGTCCTGAACCTAAGGTTTGGGGCGGATTTTTTTATTCCCGCGAACAACAGACTGATATGGAAGGAGAGAAGAGATGAACACATCGAATATTTATCGGGACAGAACGATAAACAGGATCAGTGAGGCGGATGTCGGAGTTACCGTAAGAGCGGCCGGCTGGATTGAGAATATCCGTGACCATGGCGGCGTATCCTTTGTAGACCTGAGGGATATGTACGGCGTCTTGCAGGTGGTCATGCGTGACACAAGTCTGCTGGACGGGTTAACGAAGGAGGATTGTGTCTCCATTGAAGGCGTGATCGAGCATCGGGATGAGGAGACTTATAACCCGAATATTGAGACCGGAACGATCGAATTAGAGGCCCATAAGGTGGATATCCTGGGCAAGGTATATAAGCAGGTGCCGTTTGAAATCATGACCTCCAAGGAGATCAGAGAGGATGTCCGTTTGAAATACCGCTATCTGGATCTAAGAAATAAAAAGGTGAAGGACAACATCATTTTTCGTTCTCAGGTGATCCAGTTCCTGCGGGAAAAGATGACGGAGCTGGGCTTTCTGGAGATTCAGACCCCGATCCTCTGCGCTTCTTCTCCGGAGGGGGCAAGAGATTATATCGTACCGTCCAGAAAGTTTAAAGGAAAATTCTATGCTCTGCCGCAGGCGCCGCAGCAGTATAAGCAGCTGTTGATGGTGTCCGGTTTTGATAAATACTTTCAGATCGCTCCATGCTTCCGGGATGAGGATGCCCGTGCGGATCGTTCGCCGGGAGAATTTTATCAGTTGGATTTTGAAATGAGCTTTGCCACCCAGGAGGATGTATTCCGGGTAGGGGAGGAAGTGCTGTCTGCTGCATTTCAGAAGTTTGCACCGGAGGGAGCGACAGTCACAGAGGCACCATATCCGGTGATCAGCTATAAGCAGGCCATGCTGGAATTCGGTACGGACAAGCCGGATCTGCGGAATCCGTTACGGATCGTGGATGTGACGGATTTCTTCCAGCGTTGTACCTTCCAGCCATTCCATGGCAAGACAGTACGGGCCATCAATGTGCATGCGAAGCTGTCCAAGGGTCAGCATGAGAAGCTGCTGAAGTTCGCGACCACAATCGGTATGGGCGGGCTTGGATATCTGGAGGTATTAGAGGATAAGAGCTATAAGGGACCGATTGACAAGTTCATTCCGGAGGAAATGAAGACAGAAATTGCAGCGCTTGCAGGACTGGAAGCCGGAGACACCATTTTCTTTATTGCAGATAAGGAAGCCCAGGCAGCGAACTACGCCGGGCAGATTCGTACCGAGCTGGGAACACGTCTGGATCTGATCGAGAAGAATGCCTATCGTTTCTGTTATGTGAATGACTTCCCGATGTATGAGTATGACAAGGAAGCAAAGCAGATGATATTTACCCACAATCCGTTCTCCATGCCGCAGGGCGGGTTAGAAGCCTTGAATACAAAGGAGCCGGAGGAAATACTGGCATACCAGTATGATATTGTATGTAACGGAATTGAATTATCATCCGGTGCAGTGCGGAATCATGATATGCAGATCATGGTAAAGGCATTTGAGATTGCCGGATATACAGAGGAAGACTTAAAGGAAAAGTTCGGTGCATTATATAACGCCTTCCAGTTTGGCGCACCGCCGCATGCCGGTATGGCGCCGGGGATTGACCGGATGATCATGCTGCTTCGGAATGAAGAGAATATCCGTGAGGTCATTGCATTCCCGATGAATGGAAATGCTCAGGATCTGATGTGCGGCGCACCCGGTGAAGTAAGTGAGCAGCAGCTCCGTGAGGTTCATATTAAGGTAAGACAGTAGAGCCTGTTATGAAAAGATAAGGGAATAGAAGGATTGTTTTACAGGAATTCAGATATAAGACAAAATGTGTCTGGATTCCTGTTTTTTTGATGCATTTAAAAATATTGCACCAGCATTCGACAATCTTAGACATTGCACTCTGCACTTTATAATGTTAAAGTGGTGATATATAGAACGTATTCTATATGTTTTTTCAATGAATGGCAGATTAAAGCTATGTTCGTGTAACACTGGAGGCAGATGGAGGAGGAGAAGCGTATGAAAAAAGGAACAAAATTCAGAGGACTGGTATGTGTGATCGGTCTATGCAGTCTGTTTGGGCTGCAGGTACATGCCCAGTCGGAGGCTACAGTGCGAATCTATGCAGATGATGATTTCGTGGTAAGCAGCTCCGTGCAAACACTCGGAGTCAACGAAAACAGCAGAGGGGCGAAAATGAAAGGTGAGGTATATTCCTTTTCGAAAAAGAATGCCAGCTTTGGCGTGTATTTTTTAACACAAGAAGGAATATGGAAGTTTGCTGCCCCCTCAAAACCCTGCAATATCGGGGAATCATTTGGATATATTGACA
>CAJULG010000013.1 GCA_910587045.1 uncultured Lachnospiraceae bacterium
CAAAAATGAAGCTGCCGTTTCACGAATTTTCATTCGTTAAAGCGACAGCCCCTTTTATTTTTTCTTGCTGCCGGAGAGCAGTTCCGGAGCAGGATGGTCAACGGTATGGATATGGCAAATTGTGAGATAATATGATAAAATTTATAACAATACATATATCACAGAGAGGAAGTGAACCGATGAACATAACCGACCGGAACATTGATAATGGAAAAGCCTTTGACTGGGGAAGAACCTCAAGTGATTATGGAAAATACAGAGATATTTATCCGAAAGAATTCTACAACAGGATTCTGCAGCGAAGGCTCTGCATCAGCGGCCAGCGGGTGCTGGATCTTGGAACCGGTACCGGCGTATTGCCCAGGAATCTTTATTCCTACGGTGCAGAATGGATTGGAACCGATATATCCGGGAATCAGATTCAGGAGGCCCGGCGGCTGTCAGAAGAAGCCGGCATGGATATTACCTACTCAATCTGCGCAACAGAGGAGATCGACTATCCGGAGGATAGCTTTGATGTTATTGCTGCCTGTCAGTGTTTCTGGTATTTTGATCATGAGAAGGTGGCACCGAGGCTTGCCAGAATACTGAAAAAGAATGGAAGACTGCTGGTATTGTACATGGCATGGCTGCCCTTTGCGGATGCGATAGCAGGAGCAAGTGAAGCCCTCGTATTAAAGTACAATCCCGGGTGGAGCGGAGCCGGAGAAACAAAGAAACCCATTTACATACCGGATGCTGTGCTTCGCTATTTTGATATCGTGTCCCGGGAAGAATTTGACCTGAGCCTGCCGTTCACAAGGGAGACCTGGCATGGACGTATGAAAGCGTGCAGAGGAGTCGGGGCTTCCCTGTCGGAGGCAGAACTGGCAGAGTGGGAACGGGAGCATAAGGAGCTGTTATTGAAACATGCACCGGAGCAGTTTTTTATCGCACACTACGGGGCAATTACAGAACTGGCAGTTAAGGAGAAAGGAAAAACGAAAGGAGAGGATGCATGATGAAAAAGTATATAAACATTGCATTTATTTATGCCATTGCCGCAATGGTCGGCGGGGTATTCTACAGGGAGTTTACTAAGTTCAACGGATTTACAGATGTAACAGCATTGGGGAAGGTACATACACATTTGTTTCTGCTGGGAATGCTTGTCTTTCTGCTGGTTGCTCTGTTTTCCGGACAGATGGAGCTGGAAGGCGCCAAAGGGTTCCGGTGCTTTTTATTCATTTATAATGTCGGTGTTCCGCTGACCGCGATCATGATGGTGGTTCGCGGGATTACCCAGGTGCTTCAACTGGAATTATCAAAAGGGCTGGATGCGTCTATTTCAGGGATGGCAGGGATCGGGCATATTCTGACCGGAATCGGTATCGTACTGCTTCTGCTTGCACTGAAACGACATGCAAAGCAGTAGCAAACCTTATAGAAGGAGGAAAGCAGCCGGTATATGAAACGTGTATTAGATGAAGCATTGATTTATGAGATCCTTTCTGTAGTTGACGAAATACCCAGAGGAAAGGTAGCCACATACGGACAGCTTGCAAAACTGATCGGAAGAGAAAAAAATGCAAGACTGGTTGGAACTGTTCTCAGTATGGCAGAATACTATGGAACGTATCCTTGCCACCGGGTTGTCAACCACGCAGGCAGACTGGTACCCGGATGGACGGAACAAAAAGCCCTTCTTGAGGCGGAACAGGTACCCATGAAGGATGACACACACGTTGATTTAAGCCAGTGCTTATATATTCCATAAATAGAAAAAGAGAAGTGATCAAGATGGAAATGAATCCAGAAATGGAACCCCGAAAAGAAAAGGAAAGCTGTCCGGGCAGACGACGAAAGAAATATGACCGGGAAATCATCCGTACTACTATGAACATGGCCTGGCCATCCATGCTGGAGTCCTTTTTTGTGGCATTTGCCGGCCTGGTTGACTCGCTTATGGTCAGCTCTCTGGGAGCCAACGCTGTAGCGGCAGTCGGACTGACGGTACAGCCCAAGTTCATCGGACTGTCTCTGTTCTTTGCATTAAATGTAGCAGTTTCTGCGCTGGTGGCAAGACGGAGGGGAGAAGGCAGACAAAGAGATGCCAACGGTATCCTGTATACCGCCCTGGTCTTTATCGTGATCGCCGCCCTGGTTCTCAGTGTGCTGTTTGTGGTATTTGCAGACGGTATTGTAAACCTGTGCGGCTCCACGCCGGAAACACACGATATGGCAGTCACCTATCTACAGATCATCATGGGTGGAATGCTGTTTAACTGTATTCAGATCGGGATCAATTCGGCACAGCGGGGAGCCGGTAATACGAAGATAACCATGCGGACAAATATCACCTCTAACGTGGTGAATATCTGTCTGAATTATCTGCTGATCAACGGACATTTGGGTTTTCCGGCGCTGGGAATCCGCGGAGCCGCTTATGCTACGGTACTGGGGACAGTGGTTTCCTGTATCATGAGTATCCTGTCGATTCTGAAGCCGGAGGGATTTATCAGTATCCCGTATATAATTCAGTATAAGATCAGGCCTACCCTCCAGGAATTTGGCTACCTGGTAAGAATGGGTTATAGCGTCTTTTTTGAACAACTGTTAATGCGGGTGGGCTTTATGCTTACTGCGATCATGGCGGCAAAGCAGGGAAATGATGCCATGGCTGCTCATCAGGTCGGGATGAATCTGATGGCGCTTACCTTTTCCTTTGGAGACGGACTGCAGGCAACTGCAGTTGCCCTGATCGGAAGGAGCCTGGGAGAGGGCAGGAAGGAACTGGCAAAGGAATATGGGCGAACCTGTAAGATGATCGGCAGAGTCATTGCCATTGCACTGACACTGCTTTATCTGCTGGGAGCAAGAGCATTGATGTCATTGTTCTTCCGGGAGGAAAGCATCATATCCATCGGTATTCAGATCATGTATGTCATTATTGTGATCGTGGTATTCCAGCTTCAGCAGGTAATCTGTATGGGATGCCTGCGCGGAGCGGGCGATACGCTCTATACAGCCATTGCATCCACGATCTGCGTCACGGTCATTCGGACCTTGGTATCTTATCTGTGCGGTTATATTCTTGGCTGGGGAATCGTAGGAATCTGGCTGGGAGTCCTGGGCGATCAGGTATTCCGTTATATTTTCGCATCGGTGCGGTTCCGGGCAGGAAAATGGGTAGAAATTAAGATTTAAAACACACATTTGGAAACGCTGGTTCGTAGAATATTTAGTAGAGAAGCGGAAAAGATTAAAATATCAGGATGGAACGATAACAAAAAGGAAAGGCATGGGAGCCAGAAGCATGAAGAAGGAATATCTGATCCGGGAAAAGCCCTTAAAGGCATTGGTGATCTTCGCACTGCCAATGATGCTCGGCAATCTGTTTCAGCAGTTTTATAATATGGCGGATTCGGTGGTGGTGGGTCAGTATGTCAGTGAACAGGCACTGGCAGCAGTCGGCGCATCCTATGCCCTTACTACTGTGTTTATTTCGATTGCCATTGGCGGCGGTATGGGTGCCTCTGTCATGGCAGGCCTGTATTTTGGTGCCAGGGAATATGGAAAGCTGCGGGCATCGGTCCGTACTGCTCTGCTGACATTTCTTCTGCTCAGTATTGTACTGGGGATGATCGGATTCATCTGCTCCAGACAGCTTATGCTGCTCCTGAATACACCGGAGGACGTACTGGATCAGGCAACTGAATATCTGAATATTTATTTTATGGGACTTCCGTTCTTATTTATGTATAATGTATTATCCGCCCTGTTTAATGCACTGGGACGCTCCCGGACACCATTATTCCTCCTGATCTTCTCCTCCGTTTTCAATATCGGACTGGATATTTATCTGGTCTGCCGGCTGGAGCTGGGGGTGGCCGGTGTAGCCTGGGCAACTCTGATTGCCCAGGGAATCTCAGCAGTGGCGGCATTTTTGCTTTTTCTGCGGGAGATGAAGAAATACCGGACAGAAACCGCCTGTTCCTGGTTTGACCGGAAAGAATTATTCAGTATGACAAGAGTTGCCCTGCCCTCCATTCTCCAGCAGTCAACCGTGTCCATTGGTATGCTGCTGGTGCAGTCCGTGGTGAACAGCTTTGGCGCAGAAATGCTTGCCGGTTATTCCGCAGGCTCCCGGATAGAAAGTCTTTGTATTGTACCGATGGCCGCTATGGGAAATGCTATATCCGCCTTTACCGCACAGAATATCGGAGCCAGACAGTATGCGCGGGTGAAACAGGGCTATCATGCTGCTTATGGCATTGTCTTTGGATTTGCAGTTTTGATTGGTCTGACACTGGAGCTTTTTTACCGCCCGTTGATATTCCTGTTTCTGGGAGAGGAGGGCACCCTTCTGGCAGCACAGACCGGCGGAGATTATCTTCGGTTTCTGGGCTGGTTCTTTGCCCTGATCGGGCTTAAGATGATAACGGATGGCCTGTTACGCGGCTCCGGTGATATGAAGATGTTTACCATAGCCAATCTGGTCAATCTCGGAATCCGGGTACTGACAGCATTTATCCTGACGCCGGTATTCGGGATATCCATGGTATGGGTGGCCGTTCCGGTCGGTTGGCTGGCCAATTATCTGATTTCCTTTGCCGAGTATCGGACAGGAGCATGGAGAAAGGCCGGAGAGAAAAAGCTGGCGGCATGATCCGTCAATCATTGGGTTTATTATGGAACCGGCCTGCCAGTTCTTCTGTCTTAACAATATTAATAAAGGCATGCTTGTCGATCGAACGGATCAGAGGAATCAACTGTCGTTTTGCCTCTGCATTGATAACGGAATAGATCAGGGTCTTTTCCTTCTCTTCGTAACAGCCAATGCCCTGGAACAGTGTGGCATCATGGTGGGTGGTCTCTTTGATTGTCTTATAGATTTCCTTTGACTTATCAGAAATGATAAACAAAGTCTCTTTCTTATACCGCTTATACAGTACCTGGATCACCTGGGTACTGCAAAACTGATAAATGATGGAATAAAGGGCGGTTTCCCATCCAAACAGCGCCCCTGCGATGATCAGCATGAGGGCATTTCCCAGCAGGATAAAATTCCATGCATCAATCCCCTTATGCTCCGACAGGAAGATACTGATCAGATCCGTTCCGCCGGTTGTCGTTCCTACATTCAGACACATACTGATGGCAAAGCCATTGATGATTCCGCCAAAGACACTGACCAGAAGCGGATCCGTGGTAAACACATAGGAGGGAAGGATATCCACAAAGATACTGGATAATATAATAGTAATGATTGAATAAATGGTGAATTTCTTACCAATATATTTGAAACCAATATAAATGGGAATGGCATTCAGAAGAATGCTGAACAGGGTATATGGAATATTTACATGAAAAAAGGAAGTGCCAATATGCTGTAAAAGCAGAGATACCCCGGAAAAGCCGCCGGGAATCAATCCGACTGTTTTCGCAAAGCAGCATAGGTTCCAGGCATACAGGATAGAAGAAAATATTACGATTATAATGCGAAACCACTGATAAAATCCAGGGTGCTTTAATTCTACTGTTCGAAACATAGTATCCCTCCTTAAATCATAGTTTATCATAATTTTCCTCTGTCTGCACAATATATTCAATAAAATCTTTTTCCGGCATATTCCGGGAATGAATACAGGCATTCCGTGGCCGCTTCCGATTAGAAAATGAAAAACAGCATACACTAAGGAAAACGTAAGATTGGAGACCGGACAGATATGGACAGTGAAAACAGCAGGATGATCAATACAGAAACAGGCATAGAGCCGGATGAAAATAAAAGCAGAACATCAATATGGAGCCAAACGACAGAAGTCCAAGAACGACTCCCCCTTTCCGGCAACAGGGAGGTTGATGTTGCAGTGATCGGGGGCGGTATGGCGGGACTGTTAACTGCCTATCTGTTACAGCAGAAGGGACGTCAGGTAATCGTACTGGAAGCTGCCAGGATCGGCAGTGGACAGACCAGGAATACGACCGCTAAGATTACCAGCCAGCATGGACTGGTCTACGATAAGCTGACCCGAAAATACGGATTTCAAAATGCCCGTCTGTATGCCCGTGCCAATGAGGAGGCGATCAGTATGTATGAAAAAATAGTTCAGCAAAGGCAGATTGATTGTGATTTTCAAAGGCTCCCCTCTTATCTCTATTCGACACAGGATCGGGAAGTATTACAGGCAGAAGCAAGGGCGGCGGCCCGTCTGGGTCTGCCGGCATCCTTCCAGGAATCCACAGCACTGCCCTTTGCAACGGTCGGAGCAGTGTGCTTTGAACATCAGGCACAGTTCCATCCCCTTAAATTTCTATCAGGAATAGCAAAGGATTTAGAGATTTACGAAAGAACCATGGTATATTCGGTAAAAGGGCATAAACTGCGTACTAATCATGGCATGGTTACTGCCAGGCACATCGTATTTGCAACGCATTATCCATTTCCGGTCATTCCAGGATTTTATTTTGCAAGACAACATCAGGAACGAAGCTATGCAATCGCATATACCGGAACCAAACCGCTTGACGGAATGTATTACAGCATAGACGATATGGGCCTGTCCTTTCGAAGCTATAAGGATCTGCTGATCATCGGCGGCGGCGGGCATCGTACCGGCAGACAGGAGGCCGGAGGCAGCTATGAATTTCTCCGGATGCAGGCAAAGCAGTATTTTCCGGAGGCGGAGGAGGAGGCATGCTGGTCGGCCCAGGATTGTATTTCCCATGACATGTTGCCATTTATCGGAACCTATTCCTGTCTCCGTCCGTACTGGTATGTGTCAACCGGCTTTAAGAAATGGGGAATGACCTTCTCAATGCTTTCCGCCATGATTATCAGTGACAGGATCTGTGGTGTAGAGCATCCGTATCAAAAGGTCTTCACTCCCCAGCGCTGGCATTCGATCGTTTCTGCCCGGGCATTCTTTCTGGATCTGGGAATCAGTATAAAAGGCCTGCTGGCCGGTTATCATTTCCTGACTAGCGCCAGAGAAGAGGATTTAAAGCCGGGGCATGGCGGAATTGTACGCAAAGGAGGAAAACGCTATGGCTGTTATCGGGATTCACAGGGAGAGGTACACCGTATCAGCCTTCGCTGTCCGCATATGGGCTGTGAACTTCTCTGGAATCCCGATGAATTAAGCTGGGACTGCCCCTGCCATGGATCCCGGTTTGATTATGATGGCAATCTGATTGATAATCCGGCCCAGAAGCATAAGAAGGATGTTCTGGAATAAAAGAGAAAATCTACGAAGAAAGCCTATAATTCTAAGCATAGTGGTAGTGCTTTCTCTGCGCAATAAAACATGCGATCGTTATAAACAGGGTCAAAGTCTCTGCTACGGTAATTGCCATCCAGATTCCGTCCAGCTGAAAGAAGAGAGGAAGCAGGTAGATCATGGCAATCTGAAACACCAGGGTCCGCAGGAAGGAAATCGCAGCAGAGATCATACCATTGCTCAACGCTGTAAAGAAAGAGGAGGCAAAGATATTTATGCCGATCACCAGGAAGGAAAAGGCATAATAGCGGAACGCATGACAGGTCATGGCAAACAGCTCCGGATCATAGCCTACGAATACTCTGGATAATGGCACTGCCAGTATCTCCGCAAGCCCCGCCAGTGCAATACCAAAGATTCCCATAAGAAACAGACTCTTTCGGAACAGGTTCTTCAGTTCATCATGGTTCCCGGCACCGTAATGATATCCGATCAGCGGTGCACTTCCGATGGAATACCCGATAAATATGGCGATGAACACAAAGTTGACATACATAATGGTTCCGAAAGCGGCAACCCCGTTTTCTCCGGCAAGCTTCATCAGCTGCAGGTTATACAGGATATTGACAATGGAAGAGGACAGATTGGTCATTAATTCCGAAGAACCATTGGTACAGGTCTTCCAGAATACCCTCCCGTCAAACTTCGCCTTGGTCAGCCGGAGCAGACTGTCATTTTTCCGCAGAAAATAAAGGAACGGAAAGACACCGCCTACAACCTGGCTGATAGCAGTCGCAATCGCAGCGCCTGCCAGCTCCCAGTGAAACAGTACGATAAAAACATAATCTAACAGCATGTTGGTAACGCCGGCAGCGATCATCACCAGCAGTCCTAATTTGGGCTTTTCCGCAGTGACAAAGAAGCTTTGAAATACATTCTGCAGCATAAATGCAGTCTGGGCGATCAGCAGAATGCTGCCGTAAACTACACAGTCTTCAATCAGGATCTCTGTCGCTCCCATCCGGACTGCGATAGGCCGAATGAAGATCAGGCCCACGATCGTCAGGAGAATCCCGCCGATTATGGTAATATAAACCAGCATGGAAAAATACCGGTTTGCCAGCTCCTTCTTGCCTTCGCCTAAGGTTTTTGCAACAATGGCACTGCCCCCGGTACCGATCATAAAGCCCAGGGCACCGAGTCCCATAAGAAGCGGATAGATCAGGTTCAGGGCGGTATAAGAATTCTTTCCCACATAATTCGATACAAATAATCCATCTACTACAGAGTATATGGAGGTAAAGATCATCATAATGATAGAGGGCAGAACAAACCGCAGCAGTTTATTATAATTAAAATGTTCCGATAATTGAATACGCATGATGTCATCCTTTCCTGTCTTTTCGTACTATAATTCCTTCGCATTCTTTTGCAGCCGGATAACGTAGTTCTCCAGCAAAGCCAGAAGCTGGTGCCGTTCCTCCGGCAGCATTCCGGTAAATGTCCGGTTCTCCATTTCAATGACCGGGAGAATCTTCTCTTCCGCCAGCTTCTGTCCGGCAGGGGTCAGATGAATATGCATATCCCGGCCTCTTCCTGCCTGCAGAACAAGGATCCCATCCTGCTCCAGCTTTTTGATGGAGGAATGAATGGTCTGTTTACTGATAAAGGTAGTATTACAGATATCCTTCTGCTGACACCCATCCCCAAGCAGACATATCGTATACAGGATACTAAATGCACTGTCCGATAAGTGAAGCTGAAATGCAATATCATGATATACATCATCCATGGCTTTGTATAAGGAATTAAATTTATTTAATTCTTCACTGATCTCTTCATTCATATTCCATCACTCCTTGTCTGATTTCGTACTTATAACCATAGTCCGATTTCATACTTATGTCAAGAATAAGTTTTGTCTGTTCGCTTTTTGTATCTGATAGGAACGGATTTTCGGCGCTGTAAAGTCGAGAAGCGGGATCCTCGCCAGTTCTTTTCGCTCAAGGTAAGGTTTTGCCAGGCCTTCCGGAAGAAAGCTGATACCGCCGAAATCAAGAAGATAGGGGATCAGTCTGGTGCTGTTGTCAATCTCAAACCGGAATGCAAAATGCGGAGGAAAAAGTTCCCGGATAAAGCTGCCTGCCTCCTGCAGGGCAAAGTTGCAGAACAGGTAATCGGAACTGATCAGCTCCTCCCTGTGAATGCCCACCGGGTACGGATTATGGGCAGCAGCCGCAACAAGAATCAGTTCATCTTCGGCAAAGACTTCACAGGAGATTCCCTTTTTCACCAGAGGCGTATAGCAGTATGCCACATCCAGAATACCATCCTGCAATGCGCAGTGCAGATCGTGGGAATGTCCGATGGTAACCTTCAGCGCATTCCTGGGATGATCCTTTAACCAGATGCAGAGGCGGGAATACAGGTGGCACTCATAGATGGTGTTGGTGGTTCCGATGTGGATCGTCTCTGAAAACTGTCCGGTGGAATGCAGCTCCTGAAATGCCGTATGCTCTAATTCCAGCATCCGTTTGGCATAGGGTTCAAACAGGATTCCTGCTTTCGTTAATGTAACCCTCCGCTTATCCCGTGAAAAAAGCGGTACTCCAAGCTCGGATTCCAGATCCGCAATTCGATTGGTCACCGTGGACTGTGCGACAAACAACTGCTTCGCTGTCTGGGTAAAATTCTTGATCTTTGCCAGTAAAAGAAAGGTTTCTAAGGTTTGTGTATCCATGCTTCCTCCTTGTAATTTGAAATTCGAATGATTATTATCAATATAATTCATTTTACAAATAAAATATCATTTGTTTATAATAAAGACAACCAGAAGATGCGCATCTTCAAAGAATAAAATACAGTCAGCAATCATTATCACTGGTCATAAAGGCTGTGATCGAAGAAAGGAAGTGCAGATTATGCAGAATGCAGATCAGACAATAGAGGAGTTAAAAGAGCAGGAATTGACAGTGCCATCCATACAGTATAAGACAGTAGAGAATACCTGTGCGGATTTTGTAATGCTATGCAGTGAGCTGGATGGATTTCTGGATATTGCCATCGGCGGAGCCGGTAAGCGGGAGAAATATCAGCGATTCAATCATTTAGATACTATGGACTATATTGTAATCGCTTATATAGATGGAACACCTGCCGGCTGCGGGGCATTACGGGAATATGAGGCAAAGACCATTGAAGTAAAGCGGGTATATGTCCGGGAAGGGGATCGAAACAGGGGGATCGGCTCAGGGATATTACAGCATTTAATGCAGTATGCCAGATCACAGGACTATCAGACCGTATTATTAGAGACCGGTGAATTTCTGGTGGCATCCTGCCGGCTGTATGAGCGGTTCGGGTTTAAGCGGATCGTGAATTACGGAGCGTATGCGGATATGCCGGAATCCCTGTGTATGGCAAAGGAGCTTCTGCCGATCCGTTATTCCCTGGAACGGAATTTCTCTGTAGAGGAAGTCAGAAAGCTATACCAATCGGTAGGCTGGTTGTCTGCCGATTATGCTGAGCGTCTGGTTCAGGCCTTTGAAAAGGCGGGACTGGTGATCAGCGCCCGGGAGGGGGATCAGCTTGTAGGTCTGCTGGAAGCGATCGATGACAGAGAAATGATCGCATATATACATTATCTGCTGGTAAAGCCTGAATACCAGAAGCAGGGGATCGGAAAACGACTTCTGGCACTTGCGGAAGACTATTATAAGTCGTATTTATATCTGCTCGTGATCAGTGAAAAGAAGGAAACAGCAGGCTTTTATGAAACGTGTGGTTTTACAGGCGTTTCGCAGGCAGTGCCGTTACAGATATTACAGGAACGCTAACACCCGTGCAGGGAAGTCCTTTGCCTCCTCATAGGCAGCGTGTCCAAGCCCGGTATAGATATATAATTCACTGCCGGTAATCTGTTCATATAATTCCCGGGAGGAGTGAACACCTACGATGCGATCTGTGTCTCCGCCAAGGATCAGGACAGGACATTTTATCTGATTCAATTCCGGCCAGGCATTGTGTTGGAGGCAGGCATTCGCCTGAATCATAAAGCGGCTGAAGTCCTTTGGTTTTCCGATTCTCCTCATAAGCGGATAGAGTGGACGGTATCGTTTTAAATAGCGTTCGGAATAGGAATGCTCGGCAGTATCGATCATTAAGGCTTTGTAATTGTCTGATTCAGCCAGCCTGATCCAGTTTTTAACGACGGCTTCCATCTGCGGACTGGTTCTGGAACAGGTAACTGCCAGAACCAGTTTTTTTACCAGATCCGGATGATCGATCGCAAGATACTGCGCGATCATTCCGCCCTGAGATACCCCCATGACATTTGCATCTGTGATTCCGAGCAGTTCCATAGCTCTTGCCTGATCAGCCGCCATATCCCTGGTAGTATACTCCTCCGGCAGTCTATTCTTCCTGCTGAATATGAATACGGTATATGCCTTTTGCAGGGAATCATCACAGGTCTTCGTACCTCTGGCATAGGCTTGATACTCCATGGCAAGAGGAAGTGCCAGCCCCTTTACTGTAGTGAGTCCGTCACCCAGTCCGGGAAGGATTATTAATGCATGTTCCCCTGTTCCAAAGGAAATATAATGCATTTCGGTATCGCCAAGTGTAATGGTTCCGTTTCTGGCATGTTTAAACATAGTTCTCCTCCTGTCTGTGCTTTAACAGTCCGGTTTCTAACGGTTTCATGTATTCGGAAAGCTGTTCCACATAGCGGTTCTGTATAGCATCCCAATCCTGATCAGCACCGTTCATCCGTTCTGCCATGAATGCTGCATTAAAGCCCTCCAGAAACCACTCCAGGATATCCAGGGTCTTTTCCTTTTCCCACTGGAACCGGCTGCTGTCAACATCCTGCATCAGCTTACGGTAAAGGGCCTTTCCCTGCATCTCATATCTTGTCATGACTTTCGAATATATCTCGGATGTGTTCCGGGAAAATGCCTGAAGGATCAGTTTCGCCTGGACTGGATGCCGGATATACCAGGTGAATTCCAATACTGCATATTCTTTGATCCTTGGAAATAATTCTGTGGAAAGGCCGGCAGCGGATGTTTCCAGACTGGTTACATAGTCTTCCGTAACCTGATCCAGCAGATAGAAATAGAAGTCCTCCTTATTGCTAAAATATTGAAACAGGCTTCCCTTGCTAATGCCGGCATTTCTTACGATACGGTTCGTAGAACTGCATTCATAGCCGTATTCGGCGAATTCTGTTAATCCTGCATCCAGGATTCTGGTCTGCTTTTCCGTACTTAATTCAAAAAATAATCTGGCAGGCATAGGACCCTTCTTTCTTCTAATAATAACAGGTATACATAGTTTTAATAAATAACAAAAATGACCAAGTGGTCATTACAAAAAATATACACGATAACGCAAAATCTGTCAAGCGGGGTTGAAAATGTATGAATTCCCGGATGGAAAGTATATTGCAAGAAGGGCATTCTGTTATTATAATCAGGGATAGATGAATACTATTTAGAATAAGATGACTGCTGCAGAAAGGATACAGATGATATGGCAATCAATAAAGCAGTAAAAACGATATTAAAAGCATTATCCGAACAGGAATTGGATGTGGAGCGGGACCGGAGGCTTGCTGAACTAAAGAAGCTGGATCCGATCCGGATCTTTACGGAAAAACTGGATGTGCATATTGAAAATGATGGATACGAAATCCCGGTGCGGTTCTATTTTCCGGATCGAAACCGAATGAAAGAAGAGAAAGAGGAAATAATTACACAATATAATGGTAAGATATTACTATTCTTCCATGGCGGAGGCTGGGCGACAGAAAGCATTGAAACCTATGAACGGATATGCGGTCAGCTGGCGCAGAGTACAGGACAGCTTGTTCTTTCTGTGGAATACCGCAGGGCGCCGGAGCATCGCTTTCCGGTGCCGCTCATGGATGCATATGCCATTGCCAAAGCGCTTTATGAAGGAAGACTGATCGAGAATATTCGGCCGGAGGATATTACACTGATCGGAGACAGCGCCGGAGGGAATATGGCAGCGGCCCTGTCTCTGATGGCACGGGACCGGGGCGAGTTTATGCCCAGGCAGCAGATCCTGATCTATCCGGCTCTCTGGAATGATTATACGGATAACACGCCCTTTGAATCGGTGCGGGAAAACGGTTCGGATTACCTGCTGACCGCTCCTCGTATTGAAGCCTATCTGGACCTCTACCAGAGTAAGCCGGAGGATCGGCTGAGTCCGTATTTTGCACCGCTGTTAGAGGATGATCTGAAAGGACTGCCAAGAACCCTGATCCTGACAGCAGAATATGATCCCTTACGGGATGAGGGGGAAGAATTCGGAAGAAGACTGGAGGCGGCGGGAAATGAGGTCGAGGCATACCGGATTCCAGATGCTGTACATGGCTTTTTCTCTCTGGGTCTGAAGCATATCCATGTATTAGAAAGTCTTGAAAAAATAAATCAGTTTTTAGAGGGAGGTGAACCGAATGAAGCCGGAATTACAGAAAGTGAGGAGGAAGCTTGATAATGCTGCTCTGGTATTCCCTGCAGCAACCGGGAAAAAGGACAGCCGGGTATTTCGGATCTATTGTAAGCTGGGAGAACCGGTAGAGCCGGAGATTCTTCAAAAGGCACTGGAACGGATTCTGCAGCGGTATCCAATGTTTCAGAGTGTATTGAAGCGGGGTGGCTTCTGGTTCTATTTGGAAAAGAAGAATATTCAGTCTGTGGTGAAGGAGGAGGAGAATGCACCCTGCAGTCCGATCTATAAGAAGCGTCAGGAAACGCTATTGTTTGAGATCAGCTATCGGGGGAAGCGGATTAACTTAGAGATATTCCATGTTCTGACAGACGGAACCGGAGCGATCCATTTTCTTTCGGAGCTTGTGGCGGCTTATCTGGATCTGAAATACGGTATGGAAGAGCAGGAATATCAGAAGATTTCGGAAAAGGAGCAGGAGGAGGACAGCTTCAGCCGTTATTATACCTCTGCAAACCGTCCAAAGCAGGTGCGGAAAAGCACGCTGGCTTATCAGATCGGCGGCAACCGGCTGCAACAGGCAGATATGAGGATCACAGAATGCGTGGTATCTGCCAGACAACTGCTGGAAAAGGTAAGGGAGAAGGGAGTCTCTATTACCATATATATGACGGCTGTATTGCTTCTGGTCATTGCCGCCGGTATGAAAGCGGAAGAGAAAAAGCGTCCGGTTGTGATCATGGTTCCCGTCAATCTGCGCAAATATTTTGATTCTAACTCTATGAGTAACTTTTTTGGCTGGATGGAGATCGAGTATTATTTTAAACCGGATACCACATTCGAGCAGGTGCTGGCACATGTAAAAAAGCGTTTTGCCGAGGAGTTGACGAAGGAGCAGGTTGCATTGCGGATGAATCGTCTGATTGATATTGAGAAGAACCCCATGCTGCGGATGTTCCCGCTGGAGCTTAAGAATCTGGGCCTGCGGATCGGTTCCTGGATGGGAAGCCGGAATGTAACTGCTATTTTTTCAAATCTGGGAACGGTAACCATGCCGGAGATATACAGACAATTCATCGATCGCTTTGGTGTTATGACCAGTACAGACAAGCTTCAGATCTGTGCCTGTTCTTATTATGACCGGTTTTATTTCAGTATTACCACCAAATATGCAGAGACAAAGGTCCAGGAAAGACTGCTGGCATTCTTAAGGCAGGAGGGGATTCAGGTTCGGGAAATGCAGCATGGAATGCGGCAGAATAAAAAGGAGGAAGAAAAGTCTTGACTCTTACCTAACGTCATCCTCTATCCTGAGCTTACACGGGAATGTTCCGAGATTGGAAGTGTGTTCTGGATAGACTGTAGAAAGTGTGAAATCCGGTGTAAAATAAGGAAAGCGGGATGAGAGAATATGAAGGAGAAGATGCGTACAGTAAGTGAAGTCAGTCAGTTAACCGGTGTGAGCGTACGCACACTGCGTTATTATGATTCTAAAGGTCTGCTGAAACCGGCAGGAACGACGGAAGCCGGCTATCGGCTGTATGATGATACGAATCTGGAGCGTTTACAGCAGATCCTGTTGTTTCGGGAACTTCAGTTTTCCTTAAAGGAAATCAAGGCGATTCTGGATAGCCCTGATTTTAACCGGAACCGGGCGCTGGAGCAGCAGATTACCTTATTGGAGATGCAGAAGGAACACCTGGAAAATCTCATTACATTTGCTCGTGGAATTCAGATGATAGGAGTGAAGGAAATGGATTTTACTGTATTTGATACCAGAAAAATGGATGAATATGCCCGGCAGGCAAAGGAGACCTGGGGAAAGACGGAAGAGTACCGGGAAATGCAGGAACGGAGTAAGAACTGGAGCCAGGAGGATGAGGAACGTATGCAGAAGGAATTTGTTGATATCTTTGTCCGCTTTGGGAAATTGCTGCACCTGTCGCCTTCGGAACCGGCGGTACAGGAGCTGGTCGTTCAAATGCAGGTGTTTATTACAGAGCATTTTTATGACTGTAAGCCTAAGATTCTGCAGGGACTGGGCAGGCTGTATGCCGGTGGAGGGAGTCTGACGGAGAATATTAATGAGGTGGCCGGCGCAGGCACAGCAGAATTCGTGGCAGAGGCGATTGAGGTGTGGTGCGGTAAGCAGAAGCATTAAATAACCGTTGGAATATGCAAATGTTAAATGTGGCAAATGGATGGTTTGTATAGAAATGGTATAAGGTAAGAAGATTGACAGCATCTGTCAGGGTGAATTCCTGCTTGTTTATAGAGGTAGGATGGAGACCTGACAGGTGCTGTTTTGGTTTGTCCCTATTTACAAAATTCTCCATATTATGATAATATATTTTTAACGAGATAGAGTGACGATAGCTGTGCAGTGGGAGAAGTGAGAATGAATAGTATATATCGTGACATATTCAGAGCGATCCATGAAGGAAAATGGTTGAGTATTGAATATAAGAACAAAGAAGAGAATATCACAAACTATTGGATTGGAATTCGTGACCTGAATATTAGCAAAGGAATTTTAGCTGTAGATGGTTTGCATTTAACCAAGTATACAATAGCAAAACTTGATATCATTTACATAGATTCTATTCTTTCCTCTAAGGTGATTGAAGGGTCATATTGTGCATTAAATCAGGAACTGATAAGGGATATTTATTTGAATCCTCATAAGTACAAGAAAATATTCGATAATGTGGCGAATTTGAAGATTCTCACTTATTTGGAAATGTGTAATCGAATGGACACTGTGCCATATTATTCAGATTTTGAATTGGTTCGACATATAGATAGAGATAGTTTTAATGGCGAGGCATATGAATTGAGCCAAGAGCAGTTTCAGTTCATCGTAAAAAGCTTTCAATACCATAACAAGAAGAAGGCACAGGTAAATGGTGGAGTAAAGCTCCAGGAGTTAGCAATGAATATACTAAGTATTCATACTCAGCGGGGGCTTTATGTTCTTGCTTATCGTAAACTTGAATTGGATGTAAAAAGGAAAGTTATGCGTCCTGCTGAGGATATCACGGTTTGTATGGAATATACAATGAATGGCGAGAAGGAACACATTCGTAAATTCCTGGATGCAGAGGAGTATGAGCTGTTAAAGGATTTTGAAAAAAATCAGGAAATAATTAAGGATTGTATTACAAGGAATAACAATCAGATAATGGGTGTGGATGATATGCCATATGTGATTGGACTTGGCTTTGATGTTGTCTTAGATTTACATAAAGAATATGAAGCGATTATTAACATGTATAATAGTGGACGGGTTACGGTTCCCATTAAGGCCTTTTTTGGTGATCTGTTAGAAAGACCAATTCGAACAAAAGCATACCCGATTGCATTGATAAATAGAAAGATTAATTTGGATCAGTTATTAGCGATCAATAATGCTATGAAATATCCGGTTGCTTACATTCAGGGGCCGCCTGGAACAGGTAAGACCAATACGATTGTTAATACGATCATGACCGCTTTCTTTAATGAAAAGACGGTATTATTTGTTTCTTATAATAATCATCCGATTGATGGAGTATACGAAAAGCTTTCTGAAATAGAATATAAGGGCAGAAGGATACCATTTCCTATTTTGCGTTTGGGAAATAGAGAAAAGCTAGGCGAAAGTTTGAAATATATACTTAAATTGTATTATCAGGTAAAGAAGATTCAGGTGTTTGAAGAAACCTTAGAGCGGAATAAGGGTGATCGTATTGCACGGGCGAAGCAATTATCAGATTTGCTTAAACGATATGAAAGAGTATTAGATTTAAAGGAACGACAGGAAACAATAAAATGTTTGCTTGAGGATGAAGAAAAACGGAAATTATCTGCACAAATGCTTCCCTTTCAGATTGACTTGCACGAAAGGCAGATGAGAGAGATTGACACTCAGATTAGAGAAGCGGGTATTATTTCTAATGAAGATGCTTTAGCACTTTTGGATGATGATATAGAAGAGTTGAAAAAGTATTTATTTTATACTTCGGCTCGATATATCAAAAAATTGGATGCTCCTAAAAATAAAGATTTATTGGAAATCATCATGGAATCAGATGAAGAGAAGAGAATTGTTGCCTTTACAAAGTATTTGAGTGTGGCCGCAAATATTAAGAAATTGCAAAAGATATTTCCGATCATAGTAACAACGTGTATTTCGGCGCATAAACTTGGTGGTGCAGAACCAATATTCGACATGACGATCATGGATGAGGCAAGTCAGTGTAATATGGCAGTGTCTCTTGTGCCGATTATACGTGGTGAGCAATTAATGCTGGTAGGTGACCCGCAACAACTGAGTCCTGTTATTTTGTTAGATGACCTAATAAATCAAAAGTTGCGTAGAAAGTATTCGATTCAAGATGAGTATGATTATAGGAAGAATTCTATTTATAAAACCTATCTGGCATGTGATGCGGTAAGTGATGAAACCTTGTTGCATTATCATTATCGTTGTAATAAAAAGATTATTCAATTCAACAACCAGAAGTATTATAATAACAAACTACAGATAAAAACGGAAAGTAAGGAAAGCCAACCGCTTGTTTATGTAGACGTACAAAGTAATCCTACAAATATAAAAAATACTGCACCAGCAGAAATCAGAGAAATAGTTAAATATGCTTTGGAAAATAAGAATAAGACGATTGGTGTTATTACGCCTTTTGTAAATCAAAAAAATATGATTGAGAAAGCGTTAGAGCAAGAAAAGATTCGAAATGTAGATTGTGGAACCGTACATGCATTCCAGGGGGATGAAAAGGATGTAATCCTATTTTCCACTGCAATTACGGACAATACTTTTATTGGCACCTATAACTGGTTGAAGAACAATAAAGAATTGATTAATGTTGCAACTTCAAGAGCAAGAGATCAATTAATTATTTTGTCTGATACAAAAAGCATAAAGAAACTGCATAAGGATGGCGAGGATGATCTGTTTGAACTCATCCAGTATGTAAAAACTAATGGTCGGTCTGCTGTGACACAAAAAAGAGCAACTTCAAGAGCATTGGGAGTAAAGCCTTTTAGTAGTGCTACAGAAGAAGCCTTTTTACAGAATCTGAATCATGCATTAGAGAATATTTGGTTATCACAAAGTAGGTTTGTTGTACAAAAGGAAGTTGGTATATCACATGTATTTCAGAATAATGACAGTTATAACGACTTATTCTATAGTGGAAGATTTGACTTTGTAGTGTATGAAAAGATGGGGGGACAGGAGATTCCGGTACTGGCAATCGAGTTAGATGGAAAGGAGCATTTTGAGGACGAGATTGTGCAACAGCGTGACAAAAAGAAAAATGCAATCTGTCAGGAACATAATTTGCAATTAATTCGGGTGGAGAATTCCTATGCAAGGCGGTATAATCACATTAAAGGGATTTTGATCGATTACTTTTCAAGACGACATTAATATATGTACTTTTGGAGGAAATAAATGGACAAGAATACAATGGAAGAATTGAAAAAGGGGATGGAGACAGCATTTATAGATCAAAATGTGTCATCCAATCTTGCATATAAACCAGAATTCATATTTAATAATTTTGAAGAAGGAAGAAAGGTGTTATCCTCGTTAGAAGAGGAGTTATTATCGTGTGAAGAATTCTCGATTAGTGTTGCATTTATCACAATGGGTGGTATCCAACCGCTATTACATACCTTAAAGGAATTAGAAAGAAGGGAGATTCCCGGACGCATTTTAACAACGGATTATTTGGTATTTAGTGATCCAAAAGCATTGAAGAGATTACATGAATTTAAAAATATTAGGCTAAGAATGTATGATACAAGCACTGGTAAAATAGGTTTCCATACAAAGGGATATATTTTCAAACAGAGTGAACTATATCATATTATTGTTGGCAGTTCCAATCTGACACAAAGTGCATTGACGAAGAACAGGGAATGGAATTCGAAAATAGTTTCATTCGAACAAGGGGAATATACCAATCGCATTTTAGATGAGTTTGATCAACTTTGGAATTCACAAAATTCTTTGGAATATGATGATTTTATTGAGGAATATTCTGTACGCTATGAATTAGTAAAGAAGCAGAAGCAAATAGCTAGACAAGCCAAGAATCCGTTAATTGAACAGTATCGGTTACAGCCTAATAGAATGCAAATAGCATTTGTTGATAATTTAATTCAGATAAAAGCAAAAGGTGCTAGGAAAGCCCTATTGATTTCGGCAACAGGTACGGGTAAAACCTATGCATCTGCATTTGCTTTAAGAGAGTTAAATCCGAAAAGAGCATTGTTTATTGTACATAGAGAGCAGATTGCAAGACAGGCAATTAAGAGCTATAGCAATGTATTTGGCGGGACAAAGTCCTTTGGATTATTGTCTGGGAATTCAAAAGATTTTGATGCGGATTTTTTATTTGCTACTATGCAGATGTTGTCTAAGCAGGATATCCTAGAGCAATTTCAAAGGAATGCGTTTGATATCATTATAATTGACGAGGTACACAGAGCAGGGGCAGAAAGCTATAATCGGATTCTCAAGTATTTTGAACCAGATTTTTGGTTGGGAATGACAGCGAGTCCAGAGCGAACCGATGGATTTGATATTTACAATCTGTTTGATTACAACATTGCTTATGAAATTCGATTACAGCAGGCACTAGAAGAGGATTTGTTATGTCCGTTTCACTATTTTGGTATAACGGATTTAGAAATTAATGGCGAAGTATTTGATGATGCATCGGGTATTCGCAATTTTGCTAATTTAGTATGTGATGCACGTGTAAATTACATATTAGAGCAAGCTGCTTTTTACGGATTTAGTGGTAATCGTGTAAAGGGGTTAATATTCTGTAGCCGCAAAGAGGAGGCAATTCAGCTTTCAAATAAGTTTAATCAGCGTGGACTGCATACGGTTTTTCTTTGTGGAGACGACTCACAGGAAAAGAGAGAACAATGCATAGAGCGTCTGGTGCGGGATGAGCAAGAGGACTATTTGGATTATATTTTTACAGTTGATATTTTCAATGAAGGTGTGGATATACCAGAAATTAACCAGGTTATAATGCTACGACCAACAGAAAGTCCTATTGTGTTCGTTCAGCAACTGGGACGGGGATTAAGAAAAACAGAAGAGAAGGAGTATGTTGTAGTATTAGACTTTATTGGAAATTATATGAATAACTTTATGATTCCAATCGCGCTTTCAGGAGATAGAACTTATAATAAAGATACAATACGTCGATATTTGCGGGAAGGGACAAAGATCATTCCAGGAAGTTCTACAATACATTTTGATGAGATTACAAAGAAAAGGATCTTTCAGTCGATTGATAAAGCAAAAACAACGAAGAAGCTGTTAGCGGAAAAATATATGAATTTGAAGCATCGACTTGGAAGAGTGCCTAATATTCTGGATTTTTATGACTATGGAGAAATTGACCCGCAACTGCTAATTGATTATGCAAAAACCTATGACAACTTTGTGAGATTGGTAGACAAGGATTATACGATTCATTTTACCGAAGAAGAGGAAGCAGTATTGGGATTTATTTCTGCTTATTTAATCAATGGTAAGCGTCCGCACGAGTTGATAATGCTAAAATTGTTGTTAAGGAATCCTCTTATTAGACAGGAGGAATATAAAGCAGAATTAGAAGTAAGGGGTGAGAGATATCGGGAAGCAGATTATCAATCTGCATTTCATTTGTTGACTAAGGATTTTATAAATTCGCAATCCGAAAAGAAAGCATATAAGGAAGTAGAGTTTTTTTCGCAAAGAAGGCAAGAGAGACAATTCATAGAACGTGCCGACTTTTTTATGAAACGACTGAATCATCTTCCATTTGAGATGGAATTAAGTAATTTAATTGAATATGGATTGCGCAAATATGAGGATTGCTATAAACAGCATGATGAAGATAATTTGGTTCTTTACCAAAAGTATTCAAGAAAGGATGTTTGCCGAATACTGAATTGGGAAAGGGATGATAGTGCTACTATTTACGGATACCGTATAAAATATAATACTTGTCCAATTTTTGTTACCTATGAAAAAAAGGAGGATATTACCAGTAGTACGAAATACGAGGATCATTTTGTAGATAATCAGGTTTTTAGCTGGATGACAAGAAGTAAGGTAACTATGAATAGTAGCGAAGCTCAGCAGTTGATAAATTATAAAGAGAATGGACTGAAAATCTATCTTTTTATCAAGAAGAGTGATGGAGAGGGTGCTGATTTCTATTATATGGGTAAGGTTATACCTGTGGTTTGGACAGAAACCGTCATAGAAAATGATAAAGGAATAAATCTGCCAATTATGAATTTTCAAATGAAGCTGGAGCATAATGTACGAAATGATATTTTTGAGTATTTGACAAAGTAGAAGAGAGTGTGGAAACGTATGGAGAAACGGAAAGAAATAGAAGTGGTAGCAGCAATTATTCGCGATGAAAATCGTATATTTGCAACACAAAGAGGATATGGGGAATTCAAGGATGGCTGGGAATTCCCGGGAGGGAAGATAGAGGTGGGTGAAACCCCGGAGCAGGCATTGATTCGAGAAATAAAGGAAGAATTAGATGTTGAGATTATAGTAGGAGATTTATTACATACGGTAGAATATGATTACCCTAAGTTTCATTTGAGAATGCATTGTTTCTTTTGTACTATAAAATCAGGTGATTTGGTATTAAGGGAGCATGAGGCTGCGAAATGGTTGACGAGGGATACGTTGGATCGTGTGGAGTGGTTACCGGCGGACTTAGAGGTGGTAGAACGGATTAGAGAGCAATTATTAGAAAATGCATAGTAGAGTGCAGAGAATTAAAATTCCAATATTATGACTAGCTCCAGTGGATAGGTAGCTTACTTTGTTAGATGCTTTTGTTAAGACAAACTATTAGATAAGGAAATTGATATTGTTGAAAGCGCATATTACATTTCCCAGGAAGAATGTGATACTTGCTATTGGCTATAGAAGGAGAGAATGTTATGGAAGAATATCGGTTTCAAGTAAACTTAGGTGGGATGATAGAGATTCTATCGGATCATTTGTATAGTAGCCCGGATGTGTATATTCGGGAATTATTACAAAATGGTGTGGATGCCATTGTCGGAAGAGGAAAATCAGATACAGTTTTTCAGGAAAAAAAGGCAGGCAGACTGCTTGTGACGTTAGAGGAAGGAAAGAGCTTATCATTTGATGACAATGGTGTAGGATTAACAGAAGAAGAAATTCATCAATTTCTGGCAATTATCGGAGAATCATCCAAAAAAGATCTGGAAAGTGGGAAAATCTTTGAAGATTATATTGGACGGTTTGGGATAGGGTTGCTGTCCTGCTTCATGGTGTCCGATTCCATCTGTATACGAACAAAATCTATACATAGTGATAAGGCATATCAATGGATAGGAAAACCGGACGGTACATATACGTTAGAAGAGTATTCGGAAGATAAAACAGTTGGAACAGAGATTTTTCTTGAAGCAAAGCCTGGCTGTGAATCCTATTTTGAACGAGAGAGGGTAGAGTCCTTAATCCTGCACTATGGATTGATATTGCCATATCCGATTTTATTAGATGACGGAATTAATAAGAAACGGTTGAATCCGGCAAAGCTTCCTTGGGATAAAGAGCATCCGGATAAAGAAGAAATGCTTTTGTTTGGAAGACTTATGTTTCAGATTCCATTTATGGATTGTGTACCATTGTATTCAGAAGAAGGCGGTGTAGAAGGTGTTGCATATTTTCTTCCTTACACTGTACAGCCATCTGCAAAGCAGAAGCATTTAATTTATTTGAAAAACATGTTATTAACGGAAAAAGGGGAAAATATCCTGCCGGATTGGGCTGTCTTTACAAAATGCATTATTAATGCTAAAAGACTTCGGCCGACAGCTTCTCGGGAAGGATTTTATGAGGATGAAACCTTAGAGGCGGCAAGACAGGCAATTGGTAATTGTATTGCAGAATATCTTAAGCATATGGCAAAGGCGGATAAGCGAGCATTTCACCAGTTTTTAGAAATACACGATCTGGTGGTTCGGAGTATAGCAATCGAAGACGATGAACTATTTGAATTGTTTATGGATGAATTAGACTTTGAGACGACAAAAGGAAAACTGACAGGCCTAGACTTGAGAATGCTAAAGGAACCATTGTTGTACTGCGGTTTAAATGAGTATCGGCAGTTATCCCAGATCTTTGTCGCCCAGGGACGACTGCTAATTAATGCGGGATATGTATACACATTAGAATTGTTGCGCAAAATGGAAACCTTTTGTGATGTGACGGTTACGCCGGTCAATATAGAAGAAGTAGATGACTTATTAAAGGATGTCAGTATAAAGGAAGCAGAGGATAGTGTAGATTTTCTTAAGATCGCAGAACGTGTGCTTGCGCCATATCAATGTGAAGTAGAAATGAAGCAGTTTATTCCGGCGAATCTTCCGGCATTCTATTATTTGGATAAGGATGCACAATTATATCAGGAATTAAGGAAGGTGCAGGAGGAAGCCGATGATTTATTTGGTGATATGCTGGGAAGCTTTGCTTCTGAATTAGAAGATAAGAAGCATTCCATTTTGTATTTTAACATGCGGAATCCTATTGTGAAAAAGATGATAGTTTCTAAGGATAATGATTTCCTGGAGGAAATTATTCTAATCTTATATGTGCAGACATTATTGATTGGAGGATTTACACTTCGTAACAATGAACTTGGAATCATGAATGATAAATTGTTAACCATATTGGAGCGTGGGTTATGAATAAGATAGAAGAAATAGCAAGACAGTTGGATTATGCGAAGCATGGCGAAGAACGCCTAAGACTATTAAAAATGGCATATGAGGAAGCAGACGCAATGCACGATTATGACAATCAGATGTACTATCGCATGGAATTTATGAGGGAAAGTGATTTCTACTTTGATGCAATGGAGATGTATGTTGTTTTTCCAAAGCTATTGCAATTACATGACAGCTATTTGGAAGAGCATGGTTACAATCCATATACTTTCGATGTAATGTGGAGATATAAGTGGATATTGGTAAATGCTGAAGATTTTTATCAAATTTCTCTGAAACAAATGGATCATCTTTTAGAGGATTTTAGACGACGATGCTTAGAATATGGATATTCTTTACGGACTTATTATAGGTATGTATATGCTTTTTTTCAATACATTGATTGGGGGAAAGCTGAGGAGGCATATCAGAAATACTTAATGTATGATAGAGATGAATTATCGGACTGTAAGGCGTGTGAGTTAAATCTTGAAGTAGAGTACCTGCTTGCTACCGATCGAGAGGAGCAGGCAATAAAACGGGCAACAGTTTTAATGAGCCGTCAATTACAGTGCGGAGAAGTGCCAGAGGCAACCTGTGGACATTTTTTGAGATTTTACAATTTAAAGCTATGTACAGGAGAAGCAGTTGATTTGGAAACGACCAACAGATACTGTGATTTGTTGCGGAATGGAATAACAAAAAAGGGAATTTGTGCAGCATATTTAGGAGATGTACTGTTGTTTTATAGTCTTACCAATTCTGCTAAAGCATTGAATTGGTTCAAAAAGTACTGGGAGGTATTTGAAACCAGTAGAAATCCTGTCGCTAAGTATCATTTTGCTTTGGGAATGTTAAAGTTCTTAGAACATTTAAATGATCAAAAGACATACAAAATGAAATTAAGTTCTGAATTTCCATTGTATCAGGAAAGCGGAGAGTATCAGGTTCAGGAATTATATCAATATTATAACTCCTATGCAGTTGATTTTGCAAGTAAGCTAGATCAGCGGAATCAATCTTCTTATTATATGGACATATATAATAAGGTTGTTGGGAAATAAGCTGCCTTAAACAGCAGATACAACCAGATAATTGCATTCTCAAATTTCTCAGAGTTAATGAATTCTCATATTGGAAAGATAGAGACATTAGAAGGGAAAGGCGATAGAACGTATTCATTGCATCTAAATGCTAATTATAGATTAATAATAGCACCTGACACAAAAGATTTTAGTACTGAAGGTTTAAGAAATTGTGACACATTTATTATAAAAGGAGTTGTGGACTATCATGGAAAAGGATCAAATAACAACTGGATTATCCCGTGATCTTATTATACATCCGGGCGAAACCTTACAGGAAGCGCTTGAAGATCGAGAAATGTCACAAAAGGAACTTGCAATTAGAACGGGGGTAACAGAAAAGCATATCAGTACGATTGTTCATGGAATAAAGCCAATTTCAGTTGCTTTTGCGAAAAAGCTGGAATATGCCTTTGGCATAGAAGCTACATTTTGGATTCAATTACAGGCTAACTATGACAGGGAGGTGCTAGAATTCGAAGAGTTAAATCATATTATGCGAGATTAATTGTTGATTTTGCAACGATGTGTGAAGTACAGCCATTTATTGTGATAGGCCGATTAATGAAAGACGAAAAGATTGATTGGACGCTTTACAATAAAGAACGCTTAAGATATAAATGGGCATAAATAATTGGAACTATATGAAACAAATGTATATTTGCAAGCAAAATGCAAGAGAAAGAAGGAGGCCCCCATGCTATTTTTACATTACCCGAAATGCACCACCTGCCAAAAGGCAAAGAACTATTTAGACACCCACCACATCACCTATGAAATTCGTGACATCAAGCAGAACAACCCCACTTATGATGAACTCAAGAAATGGCATAGCCAGAGCGGTCTTGACATCAAGAAATTTTTCAATACCAGTGGCTTATTATATAAATCCATGGAATTAAAGGACAAGCTTCCGAATATGACAGAAGATGAGAAATTGAAGCTGCTTGCTACGGATGGAATGCTGGTCAAACGTCCACTGCTGATTACGGATGATAAAGTATTGATAGGCTTTAAGGAATCAGTATATGAGGAGGAATTATAGATCGACCGGGAAATGACAATAAAGTAATAAAGGTTAAGATAATTTGCAAAAAATTATACATTCAATGTTGTAAAATACAGAAGAAACGAGTGAACTAATTATTACATAGGAGGCTGCAATGGAATACAAATATACTGTTGTGATTGCGATTGTTATAATTGGAGTATTTCTTCTTACCAAACTTTTAAAATACAAAAAGCCCAGACAAAACTGGGTAGATAAGGCTGACTTTCAGCGTTGGAAGGAAAAGATTCATAATAATTGTGATGAAAAAACCCTATCCGATTTTATGAGTTTTTTGAAACAGTATAAAGGCGGTTATATTAAGCGCAGAAATGGTGCGATTGTTTATCAGGATTTTCTTGGCAATGAAAAGGGAGATTTAAAGGGAATTTTTTTTAATGTAGTGGTACCTGCCAAAAAGATACCGATCAAACAGAAGGAATTGTTTCGGACTTATTTACGGGGAATTGGTGTAAGTGGTTTGGAGCAGCGGCCATCCTATGAACTGAGAAGCGGGAAATTAAAGGCGGATGGCAGAAGGGAAGATGAGTATCATAGAAAACTGGCTGGAAATCGTGGCGAGCAGTCCGTTCGTAATTGTTTGAAAATATTGGATGCTTCCGGCTTTTCAATCATGCATGGAGTTGTTTTAAAATTAGATACTCGAGTAAAAGAGTTTGACCATATTGTAATTGGCGATACAGGTGTATTTGTTTTGGAAACAAAGGCTTTTGGTATGTCAGAGAAAGCAGATGGTTTTGATGAGGCCCGCCTGGTTATAGATACAGATGGACAATGGAAGCTATATAAGCATCATAACATGAAGATAGTAAAGAATCCGACGGAACAGATTCTGGAACAGAAACACTTTATGGAAGAATTATTAGCAGATACCTTTGTTGAGGTGAATACACTATTGGTATTGGCAAATAAGGATTTAGTAATAGAGAGAAAGACTCTCCTGCTGTATAAGATTGTAATGCTTAAGGATCTGATTCGCTATATTACACAGCAGGAAGGTAAAATAAGTGACAGTGATAAATACCAGATTATTTCAAAGATACAGGAACATAGAATAAATTAAGAAAGAATTTCATCAATAATATCATAATGTCTGTCTACTGCATCCAGACAAAGGGAGAGATTCCCCCCGGCAATTCCTTGGGCAATTTCTCTGTGTGCTTTTTGTAAGCATTGGACAATATCCTGGGAAGCTGCTGAAAGAGCGTTGTCAATCCATGTCCGGTATACTTCGGATACAGCTTCGGTCATTAATATCCAGAAGCGGTTTTCTGTAGCGTGAATCAGTGTGTAGTGGAATTGCTTGTCAGCCTTCGCCAGAAGGTTTTTATCTGAAATGTCTTCCAGTTGCTCTACAGCATTTTGAATATATGTTTTCCATTCTTGTGTACAGTTCTTTTCAATCAGATAGCTGCATACAGCTTTCTCTGTATATCGTCGAAAGGTGCATATTTCTTCGCGGCTTGCATTGTCCATAAGAAGCATAATATTTACGACATGGGATATGGTTGCTGCTGCATTATCAGTCAGATAATTTCCGGAACCATGTCTGCTTTCTACAATACCAAGGTTTTCAAGTGTCCGCAGAGATTCCCGTATGGAGTTGCGGCTTGTGCCAAGCTCTTCGGAAATTTTTCGCTCCGTAGGCAGGCGGTCTCCCTTTTTGAGTTTTCCGCTTTCAATCAGACCAAGAATGTATTCAGTTGTTTTCATATATTCACGACGTTCCATGCTATTCTCCATTATATAATATTTGCAAAAATCATGACGCCCAGCACCGTGAGAATTCCCGATAGGATAATTGCCAGACTGCTCATTGCACCTTCCGTTTCACCAAGCTCCATAGCTTTTGCTGTGCCGATGGCATGGGAGGAAGAACCTAAAGCAATACCCTTTGCAATTGGTTCGTGAATTTTGAAAAGCCGGAAGACAAATTCTGCGATAATATTTCCCAAAATTCCGGTTACAATAATGGAAGCAGCAGTTATAGAAACATATCCACCTAATTCCTCGGAAATCCCCATGCCGATTGCGGTAGTAATGGATTTTGGCAAAAATGTAACATATTCTTCATGAGAAAATTGAAACAATATGGCTATAGCCATAATGGAAAGAAAACTGGACAGCACTCCGCTTGCAATGCCAATCATCAGGGCCGCCGCGTTCTTTTTCAGGAGATGGAACTGCCTGTAAAGAGGAATTGCCAGTGCAACTGTTGCAGGGGTGAGCAGATAGCTGATATATTTTGCCCCATTGTTGAATGTTTCGTAATCTATTTTTGCAACAGACAAAAAAGCAACAATCAGAACTGCAGCCACTAGAAGAGGATTGAAGATAGCAAGCTTTAACTTCCTTTTCAGCAATATTCCGATACCATATGCACCAAGACTTAACATTAATCCGAAAAACACAGAATCTTTTGTGAAATCAATCATTTTTCTTTTTTCCCCTCCAATACTTTATAACAAGCTGTGTAATGAATCCCGAAACCGCCATAACAATAATAGTTGAAACTGCTGTTATTGCTATGTATTCCCAAAGCGAAGCCTTGACAAGAGATAAGGATTCCATAATTCCTACTGCTGCAGGAATGAACATGAGCGGCATGATTTCGATCAGGAATGAGCCTGTTTGTTCTACATGGTCGAGCTTGATGATTCCAAGCATAAGAGCAGAGAAAAGCAGTATAATTCCATAGATGCTTGCAGGAATTGGCAGTGGGATAATAAAGTGCAGAAGTTCTCCTATGAGAGAGAAGAGAAGGATAATTCCAAATTGTTTAATATATAACATAAATGCGCCTCCGAATTGGTAGTACCAATACTATAATTCGTGTACTTACATATGTCAAGAAAATAGTTTGCGCAGTGAGGAAATATTTTATAGAGAAACGTTCAGGGATGGGTGTGGAATAGAGTATGAAAGAATAAAAACAAAAAAGATACCCCAAAGATACCGAAAGGATATACAATGGATATAATCATTCGATATAGTAACACTATACCGCAGGGTATAGTGTACGAGGAGGTGACATGATGAACGATACCGTTCGGATTCTGTTTGTGGAAGATGATACACAGATTCAGGAGGTAGTCAACGACTATTTTCTGGCAAGGGGAGCCGGAAGGATTCAGATGGATTGCGCTGCCGACGGCATAGAGGGAGAGCTTCTGGTAAAGCAGCGGGACTACGATCTGGTTCTCCTGGATATCATGCTTCCCGGCATGGATGGATTTTTCCTTTGCAGAAGCATCCGCAGACACAGCATCGTACCGATCATCTTTCTGACTGCCCGCAGGCAGGAGGAGGATAAGCTGTATGGCTATCGTCTGGGCTGTGATGATTACATGGTAAAACCCTTTTCCGTTGCAGAGCTGTTTGCCAAGACACAGGCATTGCTGGAGCGTGCAAAGGGGATGCAGGCAACCGGTGTATTACAGTCCGGGGCCATCATCCTGGATCCTGCAGCCTTCCGGGTTACGGTGAATGCGGGGAGCAGGAGACAACTGTCATATTAGAAGGATAAGAGTTATCGGCTGGCAGGCTGCGTGCTTTACACATCAGAGTAAAGCATAGGGCTTGCCAGCCGGTTGTTCTTCTATTATAATAAATCCATGAAATACAGGCAGGAACTGTCGAATGGGGTGGATATATGCTAAGATATCATAATTTATCAGAAGAACTGCAGGAGCGGATTCTGGAAGACCGGAAGAACCATGTTGTTAATCCCTATGCCTTCCGGGATGAGGACATTCTGCGCCGGAATATGGAGCATGACCGACCGAAGCTGTGGCGTCCGGCCTTTGTCCGTGACGTGGAGAAGATCATGCATATCCCGTTCTACAACCGGTATGCAGATAAGACCCAGGTATTCTCCCTGTACAAGAATGATGACATTTCCAGACGCTCCCTGCATGTGCAGTTTGTTTCCCGGATCGCCAGGAATATCGGCAGCATGCTGGGGCTGAACCTGGATCTGATCGAAGCCATATCCTTAGGGCATGATATCGGGCATACCCCGTTTGGGCATGCAGGCGAACGGAAGCTGGATGCGTTGTACTATGAAGAGACCGGAAGGCATTTCAATCATAATATACAAAGCGCAAGAGTATTGGATCAGCTTCTCCATCAGAATATAAGCCTGCAGACCCTGGATGGCATCATCTGTCATAACGGGGAAATGGAGCTGCAGGAGTATCGGCCGCGGCCTTACTCTGATTTTCAGGAATTTGACCGGCGGGTGGAAGCCTGTTATCTGGATCGTGCTGCAAATAAAGCATTGGTGCCGGCAACCCTGGAAGCCTGCGTAATGCGGGTTTCAGATATCATTGCTTATCTGGGAAAGGACCGGCAGGATGCAATACGACTGAATCTGTTCGATGAAGAACCGAATTATACCGGCGGGAAAATCGGTACCACGAATGCAGAGATCATTAACAATATGATCGTCAATCTTGTAGAGAACAGCTACGGAAAGCCATACCTGAAGATGGATCCGGATTACTTTGAAGCCTTCTCCAATGGAAAAGAGGAGAATTATAAGATGATCTACGGAAACGGAGCAGTGGATCAGGTCTACCGGGAGCAGATCGATCCGATGCTGGAGGAGGTCTACCAGAGACTTCTGACCGATGCAAAGGCGCATGACCGGAACTCTGTATTATACAAGCATCATATCGATTACATACGGAAGCTGACGCAATACAATCAGAGCATTACCGTCAACTATGAAGAGACGGAACCGAATATGATCGTGGTAGACTATATCGCCAGCATGACCGACGATTACTTTATTGATCTGTATAATTATCTGTTTCCAAAGGGAAGGCATCAAGTAAATTATATCGGATACTTTGATGACTTATAGATTCCGGATCAGCCGTGCAAACGCCTCCTGTCCCTCCGGTGTCCGCTTAAACACACCGGAGCATTCCAGCACCTTGATAAACACTTCACTGATCTCCTTCTGGATGATCCCGTGAATGTTCTCCGGTGTGATCGAATAATGCGGGATCCAGGCCTCGGCCCAGTCCGCGTGCTTTTCAATAACCGGATTCTCCCGGATGCTTCCATGCTTCAGAATGGTCTCCTCCAATACCGCCATCTCATGCTTCAGACGAGCCGGCAGTACCGCCAGTCCCATAACCTCGATCAATCCGATATTTTCCTTTTTAATGTGATGATACCGGGCAGCCGGATGATATACACCCCATGGACATTCCTCTGTCGTAATATTATTACGTAGCACCAGATCCAGTTCATACAGTTCTCCCCGCATACGGGCGATCGGTGTAATGGTGTTATGCGGAACTCCGTCTGTCTCATGGAAGATAAACGCATCTGCATCGGTATAGCCTCTCCAGACCGTCAGGATATGCTCCGCAGCATCTGCGATCCGCTCCGGTTCGCTTCCCTGCAGACGAATGACAGACATTGGCCACTTAATGATACCGGCATGGATATCCGGAAAGTCCTTCAATACAAATTCCTTCTCATAAGGCGCTTTCGCCATGGCAAACACATATCCGCCCCCCTGAAAATGATCATGGCTCAGGATAGAACCGCCTACGATCGGCAGATCAGCATTCGAGCCTGCCGTATAGTGCGGGAACTGTCGGATAAAGTCCAGCAGCTTTGCAAACGTATCCCGGTCGATCTTCATTGGAATATGCTTCTCATTAAAAATAATACAATGCTCATTGTAATACACATATGGAGAGTATTGAAGGTAATATGCTTCTCCGCCTAACGTGATTGGTATGACTCTGTGATTCTGTCTGGCAGGATGATTCATATGTCCGGAATATCCCTCGTTTTCCAGACACAGAAGACAACTCGGGTAACCGGATTTCTTTGCTGTTCCTGCTTTGGCAATATCCCGCGGATCCTTTTCCGGCTTGGAAAGATTAATGGTAATGTCAATCGGGCCGAATTCCGTATCTGTAACCCACTTTTCATCCCTGGCGATCCGGTCCCTCCGGATATAGTTGGTCGCCTGACTGAATTCATAATAATAATCCGTCGCTTCCTTCGGAGAAACAGAATATTTCTCCTGAAAGGTCTTACGCACCATAGAAGGCAGAGGTGTAAGTAATCCCATGATCTTCGTATCCAGTAAGTCCTTCTGTGTAATGGTATCCTCCTCCAGAAGTCCGGTCTGATGGGCATAGGCGAGCATATCCTCCAGGATCTGATACAGCGGACGCTCCTCCCGGACAGGCTCCGGTTCTGTGGAGGCTTCCGTAAGTCCGAAGAATTCCAGTAACCGGTTGGTAACGTAGATCCGGTCAGCTTCTGCTACCAGACCATGTGTACAGCCATAATGAACTAATTCATGAATATAGGTTTCTATCATTGTTATCCTCCTTTTCCCGGTGTTGTTATATCACTTTTCGTCCGCCATATTTCCGGATCTTAAGTACATTGCAGCTTCCCGCGCCAAAGATTTGATCCATGTTCGTTCTGTAATCAGCAACCGCCTCATTTTTAACAAAGGCCTGAATGGTTCCGGCAAAACCGCCTCCATGAACCCGACTGACGCCCTGTTCCCCCAGCAGGCTGCTGCTGACTGCAAGGGCAATGGAGACATTCTGATGTGCAACATCATGATTCGTATATACATTTTGCAGAAATTGAAAAGAAGAATCACCGGAGGCCTTTACAATCCGTAAGAAGCCGGAGAAATCTCCGCGCTTAAGTGCAGCCACCTCCTGGCCGACCCGTGTATTTTCCTCTACGAAGTGAATGGCGCGAAGTGCCGCCCGGTCTCCGGCTGTTGCCCGAACCCGGTTCAGCCCGGCAAAGAGTTCCTCCCTGGAAACCTGACGGAGATATTCTTTTCCGAAGCACTCTGCCGCCTGCTTCATCTCATAAGGAATCGCAGCATAGTCTGCAGTCAGATCTGCATGAGAGCCCTTGGTGTCTACAATGCAAAGACTGTACCCCTGAGCTGCCAGATCGAATTCCACCCGTTCCACGATCGGAGCATCCGGCTCCAGGAAATCAATGTGTACCAGACTTCCCACAGAACAGGCCATCTGATCCATAAGTCCGCATGGCTTGCCAAAATAGACATTTTCCGCAAACTGCCCGATGATGGCGATTTCAATCGGAGAAACGGACATATCATTATACAGGCCGGAAAGAATCGTTCCGATCAGTGTTTCAAAGGCGGCAGAGGAAGAGAGACCGGCGCCGATCAGTACATCACTGGTCACATACGCCTGAAAGCCGCCAATGTGATAGCCGTGCTGTTTCATTCCCGCAAGAACGCCCCGGATCAGAGCAGAAGTGGATCCTTCCTCCTCCTTTCGCTGTTCTAAATCGTCCAGATCGATCGTAATAGGCGAATATCCGTCGGAAGCAATCTGAACCCTGGCCTCCCGACTCTCGTTTACCACAGCGATGGCATCCAGGTTGATAGATGCGGCTAATACTTCTCCATGCTGATGATCCGTATGGTTTCCGCCGATTTCACTTCGTCCCGGAGCGCTGTAGATTTCTACTGCATGACTGCCATAGATTCGTTCAAACTCTTCGATCGCATGGATATAACGATCGGTCTGGGCGTCGATCCTGGATTCGTCTGCATACAGCTCTGTTAACAAAGCCCGATATGTTCCATTCCTGAATTCCTGCTTTAATTCCTTCAAAGCTTTCATTGCTCCTGCCTCCCGTTCTCATGATTCTGATAAGCTGTTATCGTATCCTTCTGTATTTACTATAGTATTAATTTAGTAAAAAGTCAACAGAATTTTACTAAATAAATTTACCAAAAAATAAAACAGATAAAAGGAAATGCATAAATATTCTTTTTGTTTCATAAGAAAAGGGTATCGACAAAAAGATGCAAAGGTGTTACTATAGAATAAAATTTAGTAAAATTTGTACAGGTGATAGAAATTGCCTGTAACAGCATGTAAGACGGAAGCAGGAGGAGACATGGCTACAATCAAGGATATTGCAGCTGCAGCAGGGGTTTCGCCCGCTGCAGTATCCAGAATACTGAATCATGATGCAACCTTAAACGTTCCATTGGAAACGAAACAGCGGGTTCTGGAGGCGGCCCGGCGGCTTCATTATCACAAAACAAAGCATACCAGCAAAGCCGCCTTTCGAATGGGTGTTGTCCAGTGGTTTTCAGCAGAACAGGAGATGCAGGATAGTTATTATCTGTTGATCCGTCAGGGAATCGAGGATTTTTGTTTAAAGAATTCCATTTCCATTGTCCGCACCTTTCGCACCGATTCCGATTACTTAAAGGTGCTGAAGGGAGTAGATGGTCTGATCTGCATTGGAAAGTTCGGAAGGGAGGAGGTCGGTCAGTTTATCCGGATCTGTCCGAATATTGTATTTCTGGATATGACGGTGGACAATTATGAGATTACAACGGTTACCATGGATTTTCGACAGGCTGTCACCTGTGCTATGGATCATCTGCTGGAACTGGGCCATCGGAGGATCGCATTTTTGGGGGGAGTGGAATATGCCGGAACCGGAGAGCCGGTAATGGATGAAAGGAGAAAGGCATATATCTCTTATATGAAAAAACGGAAGCTGGAGTACAGGCAATGGATGAGTCAGGGAAGCTTTTCTACTGTATCCGGTTATGAGATGATGGAACAGTTACTGGAACTGGAGGAAAGGCCTACAGCAGTATTTGCCGCCAGTGATGCATTGGCGCTGGGAGCGATCAAGGCGATTCAGAATCATGGACTGTCGGTTCCGGAGGATATATCAGTGATCGGATTTAATGATACAGAAATCGGGGCTTACACTTCACCGGCACTGACCACGATTCACGCACCGGCCTATGACATGGGCCAGCACGGGGCGAATTTTCTTTATGTATCCTCGAATTTAAGTATTTCTACTCCATTAAAAGTAAAAATTCCGTGCTACCTGGTAGAACGGGAGTCTTGCAGTACAGTAAAACAAAAGCGTTCATAACCAGATCCGGCAATCGCAAATGATATGAAGATCACAGAATAGAGAGGAGTCGTTCTCAGATGGCAGTAAGAGTAGAAGGCAAGGTATTTCATTTAGAAACAAAGAACAGCATGTACCAGATGAAAGCAGATGAATATGGTGTATTACGTCATCTCTGGTATGGAAACAAGACAGGATCAGATATGGATTATCTGTTGGATTATCCGGACGTAGGATTTGCAGGTAATATTTATGATGCGGATACCTGCCGTACCTATTCGCTCAATACGCTTCCCCTGGAGTATGGAACGGCAGGCGTTGGCGATTACCGGGTTCCTGCTGTTTCGATCACGCATATGGATGGAAGCAATGCATTGGATCTGCGATACGTGGATTACAGGATAACAAAAGGAAAGTATGCAATACCGGGTCTGCCTGCCGTATATGCGGAGGAGGCAGAGGCAGAGACACTGGAGATCATTCTGAAGGATACTGCAACAGACATTTATGTAATATTAAAGTACGGTATCCTGGAAGAATATGACGTGATCACACGCAGTGTAGTGGTAGAGAACCGGGGAGAACAGGCGGTTACCCTGCAGCGGGTTCACAGCTTATGTCTGGATTTCCCTTATGGCGACTGGGAATGGATTCATTTCCATGGCAGACATGCCATGGAGCGGCAGCCGGAGCGACAGGAGGTATTTCATGGAATACAGGAAAGCAGCAGTATGCGTGGTATGTCAAGCCACCAGCAGAATCCGGCGATCCTGCTGTGTGAAAAGGGTTGTACAGAGACCAGCGGGTTTTGTATCGGTGCGGTATTCATGTACAGTGGGAGCTTTCAGACCCAGGTGGAAAAGGATCAGTTGAATCAGACCCGGATCGTCATGGGAATCCATCCGGATACCTTTTCCTGGCGGCTGGAAGGGCAGGACAGCTTTTACGCCCCGGAGGTGATCTTATCCTGTTCCGGTACAGGAATGGGACAGTTGTCCCGGCAGTTCCACCGGATCATCCGGGAGCACGTCTGCCGGGGAAACTATAAACTGACTGAACGACCGGTTCTGATCAATAACTGGGAAGCGACGTATTTTGATTTTGATGATGAGAAGTTACTGAACATTGCAAAAGAGGCCGCCAGGCTGGGCGTAGATATGATGGTCATGGACGATGGCTGGTTTGGAAAACGGGATGATGATTATTCCGGTCTCGGCGACTGGTACGTCAATGAAAAGAAGTTACGGGGCGGCCTTGTTAAGCTGGTGGAGCAGGTAAACGCACTTGGTATGAAGTTTGGTATCTGGTTTGAGCCGGAAATGGTATCGGAAGATAGTGATCTGTATCGGGCGCATCCGGACTGGGCGATTCAGATACCGGGCAGAAAGCCGATGCGCGGACGATCCCAGCTCCTGCTGGATATGACAAGAGAAGAAGTACGGGATTATCTGTATCAGGTCATCAGTGCAGTCCTGAACAGCGCAAATGTAGAATATGTGAAATGGGATATGAACCGCAGCATCAGCGACTGGTATTCTGCTGCTCTGTCGGCAGACCGGCAGGGAGAAATGCCGCACCGGTATGTGCTTGGACTTTATGAATTACTGGAACGACTGACGCATGACTATCCGAATGTATTATTTGAAGGCTGCAGCGGCGGCGGCGGACGGTTCGATGCCGGCATGCTGTATTATTGTCCGCAGATCTGGTGCAGTGATGACACAGATGCTTATGAGAGGACGAAGATTCAATACGGAACCAGCTTCTTTTATCCGATATCAGCAGTAGGTTCCCATGTATCCGCAGTACCGAACCATCAGACTGGGCGGATGACTCCGATTGAAACCAGAGCGGTGACTGCCATGGCAGGCAGCTTCGGTTATGAACTGGATCTGAACACCTTAAGTCAGGAAGAAAAGGATGCAGTAGCAGAACAGATTACACGGTTTAAGGAATATGGACCGCTGATCCACAACGGAGATTATTATCGGTTGAGTAATCCAATGAAGGATAAGCTTGCGGCCTGGGCATTTGTTGCCCGGGATCAGAGCCGGGTTCTGATTCAGGGCATGATCTTCCGTACGGAAGCGAATATGCTGCGGTATCCGCTCCGCCTGCAGGGGCTGGCACCAGAGAAACGCTATCGTTTAGAAGGAACAGAACAGGTCTATACAGGTGCTGCGCTGATGGAGGCAGGCATACTCCTGCCACGCTCCTGGGGCGATTATATACCGGTGGAAATGCTGTTTACAGAACTATAAGCTTGAAAATGAAATGATGTCAGATGCTCTCAGGTTACAGGAGGAATCCAGCCGGAGAGCATCTTTTTTTCGTTGAGTAAATACATCTATATTTTTGTGAAAAATGTGGTTATCATATAGAAAACAAGGAAGGACGGAGGCGGATCATGACACGAAAGGAACAGAAGGAATACAGGAGAAAGCAGATTCTGCAGGTTGCCTTACATCTCTTTATCCATCAGGGCTATTACGGAACCAAGACCAGTCAGATATCCAGGGAAGCGAAGATCAGTGAAGGATTACTGTTTCACTATTTTCCGACTAAGGAAAGCCTGCTGGAGGAACTGGTGAGCATGGGCGTACGCGGGATGCAGTATCCCATGCAGATTGAGCATATGGCGCCGTTGGATGTATTTCAGAGATTCACCGGGCAGCTGTTGCAGTATCTAAAAGAGAACCTGTTTACGGCAGAATTATTCGTCCTGATGGCACAGATGCAGAGACGGATGGAGGTTCCCGCGAGGAGCAGGGAACTGGCGGCCAGTGCGGATGTGATCACAGGGATGCAGGAGATGCTTCTGGCAGGACAGGCAGAGGGAACTATACGGCAGGGGGATGTACTTGCCCTGTCCAATCTGTACTGGTGCTGTATTCAGGGAGTGGTAGAGCAGTATGTGGCAAGGCCGGAGCTTCCGTTGCCGGAACCGGAATGGATTGTGGCGATATTAAAGGCGGAATCAGGACGATAAGGAAAAAGAACAGCTAAATGGAGAGGAGCAAAGGAAATGAAGAAAATTATAGTGATCGGTGCCGGGATCGGCGGTCTTTCTGCCGGAATCTATGGCAGACTGGCAGGGTATGAGGTGGATATTTATGAAAAGAATCCAGTAGCGGGTGGTCAGTGCATGGGATGGAACCGGAAGGGACATCACATTGACAACTGCATTCACTGGCTGACGGGCACCAGAGAAGGAGGCGCATTGCATAAGGTGTGGGAAACCCTTGGAGCTATCGGCCCCACTACCGGGTATGCAGACTGTGATGCCTTTTATACCGGTCTGTATAACGGGGAGCGGGCGACACTGTGGAAGGATCTGGATCGGACAGAACAGGAGCTGCTGGAACTGTCTCCCGCAGATGAGGAGGAGATTCGTCGCCTCATCGAGCATGTCCGGTATGCATGTTCTTCTGTCATTCCGGCAGATAAACCAATGGATATGATGGGAATCCGGGATTATATCAGCATGGGAAAGGAAATGGCGGACATGCCAAAGGTCATGAAGGCGTACGGAAAGGTCAGTTTACAGGAGGTGGCAGAGCGATTTCATCACCCCCTGCTGAGAATGATGCTGGGCGAATATATGCCAAAGGAGTATACAGCCTATTCCTTTCTGGTTTCTTATGCGACCATGGCGAGTGGCAATGGTGAGGTTCCCATTGGCGGTTCTCTGGCAATGAGCAACCGGATCGTGGAACGCTTCACCGGACTCGGCGGACGACTGCATTTGAATGCGCCGGTAAAGCGTGTACTGCTGGAGGGAAAGAATGCAGCGGGGATTGAACTGGAATCCGGCGAATGCTGCTCGGCAGATTATGTGGTATCCGCAGTAGATACCAGTGAGCTGTTCACAAGACTGGTCGGCAGGGAACGTATGGATTCTGTATGGAAACAACCCTATGACAATACAGAACAATATCCGGTGCAGAGCGGTTTTCAGCTGGCATTCTCTGCTGACAAGGAAGCATATTCGGAGAGAGGAACCCTGTTGTTTCAATGCGAACCTTTTTTCATCGGCGAGCGGAGCGCTGCCTATTTATCCCTGAAAAGCTACGAGTATGAGCCGGACTTTGCACCGGAGGGAAAGCTGATCCTTCAGGCGAATTTATCGCAGTCTGACCAGGACTACTTATACTGGAAGGGACTTTCCCGTGAGGAATATCAGAAAAAAAAGGCGGAGACAGCCAATGCGGTCAAAGAACGGATCATCGCAGAATTCCCGGATCTGGCCGGTCATCTGGAACTGCTGGACTGCTGGACACCGCTGACCTATGAACGGTATTGCAATGCCTACCATGGCGCATACATGGGCTTTATCACCAGACCGGATGTAAAACCATTCCGGCCGAAAGGAGAACTTAAAGGGATCCGTAATCTGTACATTGCCGGTCAGTGGATCATGGCACCGGGGGGACTGCCTATAGCCGCCATATCCGGAAAGTTTGCCATTCAGCGGATCTTGAAAAAGGAAGGAAAGGATATCCGGATTTAATTTGTGAAAGAAAATGAAGGTGTGCAAGTCTGTACGCATAAAGATGTTGATATGTTAAAAGAAAAATCGTATAATTAAATAAAATTTTATCATACACCTGCCCTGTTCTAGTCAGCAAGGCAGGTGTTGTCTATTATTCAGTCACGCTTACCAATAGCAGGTATGTGAAGAGGAGTGAACCGGTATGGAACGAATATTGATCATAGAAGATGAGAAGGATGTCAACCGTTTATTGGCACAGACCTTACAGGACAGCGGATATGAGACTGTATCAGCCTTTAATGGCATGGATGGTCTGCGAATGCTTCAGGAGGAGCAGTATGATATGGTATTATTGGATCTGATACTTCCCTATAAGAGTGGAGATGAGGTGCTGCGGGAGCTTCGGAAGGACAGCGATGTACCGGTTATCGTCATTTCTGCAAAGGATATGGTAGGAACGAAGATTGACCTGCTTACCCTGGGTGCGGACGACTATGTCACCAAGCCTTTTGACCTTGGCGAGGTAGCGGCAAGAGTGGCCTCCAATCTGAGGCGGTATCATAAAAAGGAAGAGAAGAAGCAGATCATATATAAAGAACTGGTAATGGATACCGAGGCCAGGACAGTATCCGCAGACGGGGCGGATTTAGAACTGACTGCAAAGGAGTATCAGATGCTGGAGCTGTTTTTGCAGTTTCCCAACAAGGTATTCTCCAAGGTGAATCTGTATGAAACTGTTTGGGGGTATGAGTATCTGGGGGACGAGAATGTTATTAAGACGCATATCAGCAATATACGGAGTAAGCTCAAACGACACAGTGACACAGAGTATATTGAGACCGTATGGGGACTTGGATACCGCCTGGCGAAATAACTTGACAGTTTTTTAACCTTTTTCTGATAATCTTAACCTTAATTTAATATTCTGCACTTATACTCCACATGGTAGAGGATGAGAGGCCGGCAGACGTACCTGCGGACCTGTCAGCCGAAAAAATAAGACAGGAGGACGTGAGGATATGAGTAAGACTGTATTGGAGACTAGGAATCTGACCAAGCGTTATAAGACCCAACTGGCACTGAGTCATGTGGATCTGTGTCTGAAACAGGGGCGGATCTATGGTCTGATCGGGAAGAACGGTGCAGGAAAGACCACATTAATGCGTATGATCGCCGGACTTGGCTTTCCCACAGAGGGCAGTATTGAGCTGTTCGGCAGAAGCATTCAGGAGGATCTGGCAAAGACCGGAAAGCGTATGGGTGCCCTGATCGAGTCAGCGGGACTGGTAGGCGGGATGAGCGCAAAGGAGAATATGCATCTGCAATGTCTGATGAAGGGTATCCCGAATTATGAGCTGGAGGACGAATTATTAGATCTGGTAGGACTGGCTGATACCGGTAGGAAGAAAGTAAAGAACTTTTCGCTGGGGATGCGGCAGAGGCTGGGAATTGCTACAACACTGATCGGAGATCCGGACTTTCTGATGCTGGATGAGCCGATTAACGGACTGGATCCCTCCGGTGTGATTGAGATCCGGAACCTGTTAAAGAAGCTGAGTGGATATGACAGTAAGACGATTCTGATTTCCAGTCATAACCTGCCGGAGCTGTATCAGGTGGCTACGGATTACATTATCATTCATAATGGTGAGATTCGGGAGATTCTTTCTCATGAGGAATTGGATGAACGTTGTAAGGCGTATATCACGCTGGAGAGTACGGATGTGAATCAACTGACAACGGTTCTGGAGAGCCAGCTGCATACAGATCAGTTTAAGGTGATGCCGGATAACAGCGTCAGACTCTTTGATCTGTTAGATGAACGGGATCGGCTGGGACGGGTTTTGCATGAAAATGGTGTGATCGTGACAAAGCTTGCTGTGTTTGAGACCAGTCTGGAGGATTATTTTATGAATGTGATCGGGGGGAAAGAATATGCTTAGTCTGTTAAGAAGTGAATTATATCAGGTAGGGAAGATGCTTTCAATTAAGCTGACAATACTGGTGATACTGGTGATATCGATCGTATTTGGTTTTCGTCTGATTGACGAGTCTAATTTTGAAACTCTGAATACCTTAGGGGAACAGTACGTCCTTTATGGCGGCGGTTCTCTCTGCAGTATGATATCCGATTCTGCCGGTGTTCTGCTTTTTGCCAGTCTCTTTGCCGGCTGGGTGATCAGCAGAGGCTTTGAGAATCGGGTGGTTCAGGAATCCGTCTCCTTTGGAAAACAAAGAGGAACCGTTTTTCTTGCAAAGATGCTGATGTATTTTCTGGTGACGACCTTGTGCAGTATGATCTATTGGCTGGGAACGAGCATTCCGGCATTTATCAGAAATGGACTGGGTACACCGGAGGTCTGTGGCAGTCTGTGTCAGCCTGTTTACATTGCAGGAATGACCCTGGCGGCAATTTTACCGCAAGGCATAATGAAATTGATCCGCTATACGCCTCTGGGATTATATGGTCTGGTAACAAAGCTGGATGTAACAGGAGCCGATATCGGTCTGACGATCGGAATCAGTCTGCTCTGGACCGGATTGATCTGCGGAATCGGCTATTTGGGATTCCGCAGGGCAGAGTTAAAGTAACAAAGAACCGGAATGGAATATATGAGGAAGAACAATGGAGCCGATCACAATCATAGTAATCATAATCAGTATATTTTGTATTCTGCTTATTCTGTATCTGACTGGAATAAAGCTGCAGATTCGCGATATAAAGCGTCAGCTGGAATGTAGAAACCAGGAACAGACTGAGGGGATCGTTCATCTGGAGATGCAGGATAAGGCAGTACGGGATATGGTAGTTATACTGAACCAGACCCTGAAACAGGAGGCCGGCCTGCGCAGGAACCAGAACATGCAGGAGAATGAATTCCGGAAGCTGATCACCAATATCTCTCATGATCTCCGGACTCCGTTAACAGTCATGAAGGGATATCTGCAGCTGTTGGAGCGTTGTAAGATAGATGAAACCGGGAAGGAGTATCTGGCAATCTGTTTTCGTCATACGGATGATCTGGAGCGGCGGATCCGGCAGTTTTTTGAATACTCCTACTGGATGAATCAGGAGGCGGAAGTGAAGCTCCATTCGATCAATGTGACCAATATCATCCTGAATACCATGACTGATTTTATCCCGGTATTCGAGGAAAGAGGAATATCCATGCGGCTGGAGGACGATACTATTTACAAGGCGATGGGGGAAGAGGAATTGCTGAAACGGGTGATGCAGAATCTTTTGAAGAACTGCCTGCAGTTTGCGGATGGTGAAGTGCGGGTTCTGATCCGTGCGGAGCATGCGGATAAAAAAAGAATACGGGTATGCGTGCAGAATCCGGTAGCAGAAGCTTTCAGACCGGATACTGCACGGGTTTTTCAACGATTTTATACAGGCAATGAGGCAAGAAGCCAGTCGACCGGTCTGGGTCTTTCTATCGTAAAGCTGCTGGTAGAGCAGATGGGGGGAGAGGTATTTGCTGCGCAGGAGGAGGATCAGTTTTATGTAGGATTCTTGTTAGATCAGGCATAGGAAAGCAGAAGGTATTTCTTTTTTTGATCAGAATGGTATAATAAGGAAACGTATCACTTATCATCACCCTATCGGGTGGTGATATGGTATAATATACGCGAACACAATGAGCCAAGCGGCTGCGAAGCAGACATTTGGCGAATGTGCGCGAACCATGATGGAGCAAAGCGAAATCATGGTATAATATGACCTGAGGAGGGACCCGGCGTAAGCCGGGAGGAGCCCTGAGGTCGGATTGCAGGAACCTATCAATGCAGGCGGGAATCATGGTATAATAAGATATGGAATTCGCAGGTATTTTGCCGGAAAGAGTTTGAAAAGGAGAACAATATGAACCGATTTCGTTTACCATACCACATGCTGGTGGAAGAAGGAATATTTACCCGTGTCAATGAAGTGATGTCAGATTGTGTACCAGGCATTGAGAATAAGAAAGTCATTATCGTAACGGACAGGAACCTGCAGGGCCTCTTTCCGGATACCCTGCAGGAGCTGAGCCGGGACTTTCATAACAGTGAAATCTATCTGGTAGAGGACGGTTCCTTTGATCAGGCCGTGGATCTGGCAAAATATATCTGTATGAATGATATCACTGTCATTATTGGCTTTGGCGGCGGCATGGTACTGGATCTGGCAAAGTATGCAGCCTTTGTAAGCAAATCCATATTCCTGTGTCTTCCGACCACATTAAGTAACGACAGCCTGGCCTCTCCCGTGGCGGTATTAGGAACAGAAGGCCTGAAGCGGAAGACCTTCCGCTGTACGATTCCCAGCAGCATTATTGTAGACGTGAACATCATTATGGGAGCGCCGGAAGGACAGCTGCTTGCCGGGATTGGTGATACGATCAGTAAATATACTGCCTTGAATGACTGGAAGCTGGATGCAGCGGCAACCGGAAATCCCATTGATGACTTTGCCTATATGATTTCCAAGATGGCATTTAATTCCATATGCTATAACGAAGAAAAGTCTATTAAGAGCAAGAGCTTTATCAAGGTGCTGACACAGGCGCTGGTCATGGGCGGGCTTGCCATGGAGATTGCAGGCAATTCCAGACCCAGCAGTGGAGCGGAGCATCTGTTCTGCCATTCTCTGGAAGAGAATTTTGCAGAAGAGGTCTATGTGCCTCATGGAATTGCGGTTGCAATGGGAAGCGTGCCGGCCTGCATGTTTCAGAAGAGGAATATTGAAAAGATTAAGCACATTCTTCATGAATATCATCTGCCTGTAAAACCGTCTGCCTGGAAGATAACGGAAGATATCTTTATCAAAGCCTGGCAGCAGGCAAAGAATACAAGGCCGGACCGATATACGATTCTGGATACTGCGGATCTGAGCAGAGATGCATTACGCGAGATTTATGCTATGATGGAAGAAGAATTCTGATCGTGCTATTCGGATACATTTTAGATACATTTTCGTGCTACCATACTGGTGGGAGATCAGGGGGAGAAATAGTATAGATAATACAAAGGGTATGGAGAATTCTTATGATTAAGATACTGATAGTGGAAGATGAGAAGGCAATATCGGACTTGATCTGTATGAACCTGACCGACGCAGGCTATCAGTGTACCTGTGCCATGGATGGCATGACTGCCTGCGATCTGTTGGAGGAGCATACCTATGATCTGGCGCTGTTGGATATTATGCTGCCGGAGGTGGATGGCTATGAGTTGTTGGAGTATATACGCCCCCTGGAGATTCCTGTTATATTTATTACTGCTAAGGCGGCTTTGAAGGATCGGGTGAAGGGACTGGAATCAGGTGCAGAGGATTATATTGTAAAGCCCTTTGAGATTGTGGAGTTACTGGCACGGGTTAAGGTAGTGCTTCGTCGTTATCACAAGCTGGAGGAGGGACAGATCGCATTGTTTGATTTTCACATTGATACAGAGAACCATAAAGTCTGGAGAGGGGAAAAGGAAATAGAGCTGACACCGAAGGAATATGATTTGTTGTTGCTGTTTGCCAGAAATCAGAATATAACCCTGTTTCGAGATAAGATATACGAATCGGTATGGGGAACTGCATTTACAGGGGATACCCGGACATTGGATCTGCATGTACAGCGGCTAAGAAAAAAGCTGGGACTGGATTCCTGTCTAAAGACCATTTATCGTTGCGGTTATCGGTTAGAGGTATGAGTGTATGAGCTTTAAACACAAGGTATTGATTACCAATATTGTATTGATGGCAGTGTGTCTGGGAGTAGTAGGGTTTCTGATGATACATAACAGTTACCAGGTGTCTATGGACATGCAGTTGGATCGTGCCATGGAAGAGCATCAGATGATCGTATCTGCAGTGGAATCTGCAGTAGTGGATTTGTTAGTAAATGACAGCTTTTATTCCATGGAGCAGATTGGTGAGATTGGCAGTGAAATAGCTGTTTCGGTGGAAGGCACCGGGGCAAAGTTCAGTTTTTTGGACGGGGAACGAAACTGTATCTATATCAATATGGAACGGTTGGATTTTGACGGAGAATTGTTGAATTATCTGGAACGTGGAAGACGGAATTATATTATAGAAGAGCAGGATGGAAATGAAACCCTTACGATAGCAAGCCTGATTCGTGTCAATGACAGTAATATGTATCTGGTGAATCAGAGAGATGTTTCGGATTTATATAAACAGAATGAAAAGCAGATCTGGTTCTTTCAGATTACTATGCTTATTGCATTGGTTGTGTGTGCCAGCATTATTTCTATTATCAGTCACTGGTTGACAAGACCCATTGAACAATTAAATAATACAGCATCTGTAATTGCATCCGGTGATTATTCTGTACGGACGGAGCTGGTATCCAATGATGAGATTGGAGAATTAGCGGAGAAGTTCGACAGCATGGCGGAAGCAATTGAAGGACATGTGCAGGAGTTAAAGGATCATGTAAGACAACAGGAGGATTTTGTTGCCAGCTTTACCCATGAGATTAAAACGCCTATGACAGCGATCATCGGTTATGCGGACATGCTTCGTTCCAAGGAACTGGAGAAGGAACAGCAGTTTTTAGCAGCAAATTATATCTTTCATGAAGGAAAGCGATTAGAGAGTATGTCTTTTAAGCTATTTGACTTGATTGCGTTAAAAAGACAGGATATTCTGCCACAGGATATCTATATGCCGATATTTGGGGAGGAGATACAAGAGAGTGTTCTGCCGGTTTTGGAACGCGCAGCGATTACATTTTCAATGAAATTGGAAGCAGCAATCGTAGAGGGAGACCGGGATCTTTTGAAGACGGTTATTATTAATCTGATTGATAATGCAAGAAAAGCATCAAAAGCGGGAGATGAGATTCGGATGCTGGGTGCATGCCTAGAAGAGACGGAGGATACACGATTCTATGAGATTCAGATACAGGACGACGGTTGTGGCATACCGGAAGAGGAAGTGAATAAAATCTGTGAGGCATTCTATATGGTTGACAAATCCCGGGCAAGGGAGCAGGGAGGCGCAGGTCTGGGTCTGGCAACTGCTTCTTTGATCATGGAAGTGCATCATGGAAAGCTTCTGATCAAGAGTATAGTAGGGAAAGGTACAACGATATGTGTCCGGCTTCCGGGAAGGGAGGTAAAGGAAGATGAAGCGCAGATTGAAACATAAAGAAAAGCTTTGGTTGGCACTGACACTATTGATTGCCATAGGATGTCTGTTGCTTCCCGGAATGATAGTACGTATTCAGGCCGATATGCATCAGAATGTTGTGCGTCAGGCGTCTGCATCCTACTATTCTTCGAAGACACAGACTGCAGTGCGCATGACTTTGTATGAGCGAATGAAGTTGATTAGTGGAGAGTGGGAAAGTATCTGGGAAGAGGCAGACCAGCAGAAGATGATGAATGTTCGGGAAATGCCACAGGAACTATATCCTTCTGGCTCTGGCAGTCAGGAGGGAGCATTGGAGTTGTCAGGATACTGTTATATGGATTATCAGACCGTGTTAGAGCGGGTTGAGACAGACCTTAAGATATTCTATGAAGCGGATCTCTATCCGATTGATCCTGAAAGCACATACAGTAACTGGTATCGACCAGATGTGACCTTATATCAATATTCGGATGCAGTTTTTGGTTCCTATGTTTGTTATGTATGGTTGATCGAGCTGGAGTATTATGACGGATCTATGAAACATACCATACTGATGGATGATACCACCGGTATGATATTGGCCGCCGGGCTGCAGGGGGAGGATTATTCACTGAATACGAAATGGATACAAAGTGTAAACGAGATTACAACCTGTCCTGAATCGGTTTTAAATTATTATCGGACGAATCAGGCAATCTGGGATACAGTGGAAATAACAGGTATGAACGCGTACTGTCCAGAGTATGACGTCTGGAATACGAAATATGGACTTACGTCCTCTCAGACGGGTATGACCGGAGGTATCAATCAGAAGCAGTATTTATTCAGTGCTTCTACAGATATTTCCTCCTATGCAAAAGCAGTAGATGAAGTTAAGAATACAGTAAATAATGATAAGTTTATATATTCATTGCAATGGAGTAGTCAGCAATGTTGGTTCTATCTGACACCGTTTACAATTCGATTGGAACAGGAGTAACAGATGAAACGGGATGCTTCTCTTTGAAGGACAGCTACAATAGGATGTCTGTCCGGACAAAGAGAAGCTTTTTTGATTCGGACAGGGAGTGGGAAAAGTCATATATACAGAGGTCTTATAGATACAATTCTGATACAAATGAATGATAATATATGTGTATTACGGATACAATTTTGATACAAGTCAATGATATGATAGGAAAAATGATAAGGAGAGGATACTATGCAGGCATTTCGAATGGATTTGGAACGAGCTGTTACATCGCTCGGTTTCATACTGGCAGTTGCAGGAATTATAATTGCATTGGCGGCAGGCAGTTTTACTGGCTTGTGGGTAGATATGGAAATGGTAAAGGAGCAGGGCCTGGAGTTCGGTTATCATTGGCAGATGTTGAAACGAGGATTGCAGAGCGAGGCATTTACATTTGCATTACCCATTTTATGTACATTGGGATTTGGAGGCGCTTTTCTGGAGGAAAGGAAAAGTGGATTTTATAAGTTCGCATTGCCCCGGTATGGAAGACGCACATATGTACTGACAAAAGTAATTGTCAATGTATTGTCCGGTGGACTGGCAATGTGGATCGGAGTTATGGCTGCAGCCTTGATTTATTGGGCAGTATATGCTCCCATGGAGATTAATATGGAGATAGCCGGACTGACAGGCAGGGTGTCTGATGTCATGTATGAGGCAACGGGAGTGCTGCATAGCAATATGTTCCTGCTCCTTCTTCAGTGGTCGGCGATGGCATTTCTAATGGGGGGAACATGGGCAGGCGTCAGTTGTCTCTTTGCCATATTGTACGAAAACCGCTATATGGCATATGGAGCTGCTTTTTTAATCAGTTACCTGTTGATCATACTGCTGAGTAGATTTTTTGATCATATCTACATATTTAATCCAAGAGAATGGTTCAATCAGAGCCATTATTGGGAAGGGGGAAATCTGGGGGTTATGTTGATGTTGGCGGAATGTATGCTGCTTCTGATACTGACGGACTGGATCTTAATGAGCCGGAGGATAGCGCCGGCATAGATATGGATACCGGAAATGAGGAAATGACTGGTGATAGAGGATAATAAATCATGAAAATGAATAGGAGAATAAATATGAAAACAAAAGGAAAGATGAGAATATCAGGAGTGGCTGTTCTGTTATTGCTTTTATCTCTGACAGGCACTGCCTGCCTGAAAACCCCGGAGGTGGAATATGTGGGGAATAAAGAAAGTCAAAATTCGTTGATTTCAGACAATATGACAGAGGTCGGAGAAACGACGCTTGTGGAACAATTGAGGGCACCAGAGACCATAGAAGGAACCTGTGAGAAGGTCAATAACTATACCTCGATTAAAATTGACGCACAGGTAAGGGTGCCGGGAGAAAATGCAGTGCCGGTCTGGCAGGTAGAGCCGATGCTTATGAGCAGTGAGGAGGTGATAGAACGATATGCGAAGATCTTATACGATGAGGGCACGATTCGGAATAAAGATATTTCCACACACTATAATATGTCAGAAGAAGCGATTTATGAGCAGATCGAACATTATACTCATGTGCTGGATACTGTTCCTCTCACAGATACCCCGGAGCCTGTATTTGATGAAAATGGGAAGATGATTGAGATGGATCAACGCTGCAAGGAGGATCTGGAGCATGTTATTGAGGATTTGCAACTGGAATTGGAACGGAGAGCGGAGCATCCGGAAACAACGCTTAGTTATGAATTACAGGCGTATTCTGAAGAGAAATCCGGACCAGACGGAATACGCTGTGATTATGAATATCAGGCGGCTGCTTTTACAGGTAAACATGACGAAAGGATGTATGATTTAGTCATTTATGATGATGGAGTGAATACTGCATTGAGCTTTGAGATGAGTCCCCAGGAAATTATGGAAAATGGTGCTCTATGGGAAGAAATGAGATGGCTCACTCGAGAGGAAAGTGACATTGTAAAAGAGCAGGTAAATACCTGCCGTTATTCCGAGAAGGAGGCAGTTGCGTTATGCGAAGAATTCCTTTCTGATTTGAAAATTGAAAATATGAATGCAGGCTATACGAAGGATCTGCATTTGCTTCATAAGGATACTTATGTAGGAAATAAGGGACGTCTGTTATATTTTTATTGGAGTTGTGGAAATATGAGGGATAGAGTTTCCTCATTAAATGAGTATGATTTGGATGCGATACTTAGTACCTGGAATACAATTCCTCTTTTTAGTGTAGCAGATTTTGAATTTGATGAAGATGGATATAAGGAGCTGATGCTAAAGGGAATGGCGGTCTTTTCTGTATCGGATGAAGGAATTATGAGTGCGTGGATTCAGAATCCGGTAGATAATCGACAGCTTCTGGCAGAGAATGTAAAACTGCTGGAATTTGAACAGATAATGAAGCAGGGAATTGCATATCTGGAATCGTCCTATGGAGATTCCGGAACTCCCAGTATTAGTGGGCATCGGAATATTGTGATCCGCTCGGTTGAATTGAATTATGCCCGTATGCAGTCACCGGATAAAGAAAATGAATTTATCATGATACCGGTCTGGGATTTTAACGAATATACGGATGGAAAACCCAGGGTGAGTGTGAATGCCATAGACGGAAGCCTGTTTGATCGGGAGGGCGGATACTGATTCGAACATCCATCGAAAGCAGAGTGGAGCAGATACAGGAAAACAGAAGAAATGGCGAGAGATAAAAAGGAGAAGGAATATGGATAGGAGAATAAAAGGAGTTATTAGTTTGTTATTGATTCTGTCTCTGGCAGGTACCGCCTGTCTGAAAACACCGGATGTGGAATATGTGACCAATAAAGAAGGACAGAATTTCCTGATATCGGATAATAAGACTAATGATGGAGGCGTGTCGATTGCAGAGCAGGTGAATATACCGGAGCGGGCAGAGGGAACCTGTGAGAAGGTAAATGAGTATACCTCGATTGAAATTGATGCAGTAGTGAAAGTACCGGATCAGACTGCAGTACCGATTTATAGTGTTGTTCCCATGGAGGTATCAGAAGAAAGTCTGAAGAATTATACAGAAAGCCTGTTTGGAGCAGGGAGATTTCATAATCGTGTCTACAACGGATATGAATATGTGATAACGCGAACCGAGGAAGAAATCTATGAACTGATTGAAACCTATACAAAATGGCTGGATTCCGCTGCTATTACGGATACACCGGAGCCTGTGTTTGATGATAATGGCAACATGATTGAGATGAGTGAAGAAGATAAGCAAATGTATCAGGATTCTGTAGAAGCTCTGCAAGATGAATTGTTGCGTCTGAAGGAAGATTCGACCTATGGTGATCCGGTCACATATGAGTTTACTCCACAAACGGAGACCTTATATCTTATGGATGGTGAAACAGCAGAATATGAATATGAATCTTCCTCATATACAGGAAAATACAATGGAAAGGAATATAATCTGTCAGTTTTTAGAGATGGAAAAAATACAGAAGTTGATTTTGAACTAAGAAAGGGGACTATTCTGAAAAACGGATATGATATTAATCTGATCGGCTGGCAGGCGGATTATGACAAAGTCAATGGAAGTATAGCAGAGAAAACGAATTCCTGCCAATACTCTCAGGAGGAGGCAGTTAATTTGTGCAGAGAATTCCTGGCAGGACTGGGAATAGAGAATATGAATGTAGGATATGTAGATGATCTGCATCTGTTGACATGGACGTCTGGAAACGAAACGTATCTGGGCAATAAGGGATATTATTGCTATTTCTATTGGGCGAATGAGAATATGGGTGATTCCTATGCAGCACAGGAGGATTCCTATCTGGCACAATGGACTGCACAGGATCTAACGCTTCTGCCCTTTCAAACTCAAACAGGAGCGCTTGATGATGTAGAAGAAGGGCATCAGTTGGAGATGTACCGGATGATAGCGATTTTTACAGTATTGGATGATGGGATTGTCCGTGCATGGATTCAGAATCCGGTAGAGAACCGGGAACTGCAGGCAGAGAATGTGAAGCTGCTGGGTTTTGATCAGGTGTTGAAACAGGGAATGGCATATATGGAGACCCTGTATGGTGATTCCGGCACCTCTGACCCCGGCGGATATCAGAATATCGTGATCCGGTCAATCGAATTGCACTATGCCCGGATGCAGTCACCAGATAACGAAAATGAGTTTACCATGATACCGGTCTGGGATTTTAAGGAATTTGAGGATGGAAGAATCATGCTGAGTATTAATGCTATAGATGGAAGTCGGTTTGACAGGGAAAGTGGATATTAATCAGAGCTTGGTTACATGAAGGAGAAGGAGTATGAAAGAAGCACTTACATTATGCGGGATTAATTATAGTCATTGGCGGGGGAATAAACGGATCCTGGTATCCTTTTTGCTGGGTGCGGTCCTTTGCTTTTTGCTGACGGAGAAAATAATGGCATTTGCTGTGGAAAAGGATACCATTCTAATGATAATGGAGCCGTTCATCTGGAGCTTTGAGGATGGTCAGTCCATTATGCTCAGCTCCTTAATTCTGATTCTGCTATTTGCGGATATGCCTTTTCTGGATGGTTCTGTTCCATATTATTTGATACGGATTAATCGTAAACAATGGCTGACCGGACAGTTAATGTATGTAATAAGTGCAACACTTCTCTATCTGACGTACATATTCGTTATAACTGCTTTGCTATGTATGCGAAGAGCTTTTGCCGGCAATATGTGGAGTGAGACGGCCGCACGCCTGGGTTATACGGAGGCAGGAGAGGTGCTGGCGGTGCCTGCAGTCATTCATGCCATGGAAATGTCAAGGCCATATAAATGTGTATTGATTATTGTTGGATTAATGCTTGGCTATACGCTGATGTCTGTTCTGACCATGTTCGTAGTGAATATGTGGAAAGGACAGTTGGTAGCAGTGTTGAGCGTAGCAGGGCTTCACTTGTTCGGAGTGTTGCTAAAACCCAATTGGATTACTGCATTATTTAATCTCAATATGGAACAGCAGAAAATTGCTCAGTTTGTTTGCGGCTGGTTGTCTCCCATTCGACAGGCCACCTTCCATTGTCATAATTTTGGTTATGATTCACTGCCGCGGTTATGGCATTCCTTTGTATTCTTTGGTGTGTTAGTGGTATTCTTGATTGTTCTGTTGTATTGGTCGATACGAAACTATAATTTTTACTTTGCAGGCGGGGAGGAATAGAGATGAAGGAGTATGCGATCATAGTTGAGAATGTGGTGAAGCAGTTTGGAGAAGAGCGGATATTAAAGAATGTTTCTCATGGATTTGAAAAGGGAAAGGTACACGGAATTGTAGGAAATAATGGTTCCGGTAAAACGGTAATGTTTAAATGTATCTGTGGATTCATGCAGCCGACGGAAGGAAGAATCCTCGTACGGGGGAAGGAGATCGGCAAGGATGTTGATTTCCCGGAGCATATAGGGATTATTATTGAATCGCCGGGATTTCTGGCATTTAAGACCGGGTTCCGAAACCTGCAGATATTGGCATCCTTAAACAACCGGATCGGCAGGGAAGAAATTATTCGAACGATCGAGCGGGTTGGATTGGATCCAGCCATGAAGAAGCCGGTCAGTAAGTATTCTTTAGGAATGCGGCAGAGGCTGGGAATTGCACAGGCAATTATGGAAGATCCGGATCTGCTTATATTGGACGAGCCATTTAATGGTCTGGATAAACACGGAGTGGAAGATATCCGGAAGATTATCATGGAACTAAAAGAACAGGGAAAGACCATTCTGCTTGCAAGTCACAATGCAGAAGATATAAGAATACTTTGTGATACGGTATGTGAAATGGATGCAGGGATACTACGGGAGGTGTCAGGATATGAAGAAGAGCAGGCATAGGAATGGAAGCAGAAGGAAGCGTATGCAATGGCTATTTACAGTATGCAGTATGACACTGTTGCTTTTACAGAATGGTTCTTCTCTTGCGGTCCTGGCACAGGAGGCAGGAATACCGACGGAAAATGAACAAAATACAAATACTGCCAGTGATACAGAGCAGGGAAACAGTTCAGAATTATCGGGAACGGAGGCACCTTCTACAGAAACAGATCAGAATACCGGCAATGATTCTACACAAAGCACAGAGGCTCCGGGTACGAATACTACTCCGAATCCGGTGGTGGTTCCGGAAGAACCGGAGGAGGAACCGAATCATGCACCAAAAATAATTGTATCTGCCTGTAATGCTGATGTGGAACAGATTGAACCGGGTATGGATGTAACATTTACGGTTACGCTAAGGAATACCAGTGCAGATGCGGCGATTTATAATATGAAGGTAAGCTATGAAAGTGCTACCGGAGATCTGGTACCATTAGAGTCAACCAACAGCCGGTATATTGCCGGTATTGGAGCAGGGAGGAGTGCCAGTATTTCTTTTCCCATGCATGTTTCAAAGGATATTATGGATTACAGTCAGAAGATTACGATCAATATGGAATATGAGGATGAAGATGCAATGGCCTTTTCCAGTTCAGAGAATGTATTCGCAAATATATTCCGGCCATTAGGCTTCTATGCAGATACTCCGGTGGTGCCTACAGATGTTATTTCCGGAACCACAGCTAATATATCTCTAAATCTGTTCAATACAGGAAAGGCTACTGTATATAACGTATGCTGTAAACTGGAGTGCAGAGGATTTTTGGAAAGCGGAACCTATTATATCGGGAATCTTGCACCGGAGACCAGTGTGACAGCGAATCTGGCTCCGATTGCTGCCAACCGGAACTATGGTCCATTAGGAGATAGAAATGTTGAGAAATACGGGGATGTAAAAGGGAAGATTATTATTACATATGAAGATGAGTCAGGAAATCTCTATACAGAGGAAATAAGGATGGCTACTAAGATCAGTATGCCTCCGGATGAGATGGAAGAACCGGAGATTGAGAAAATTGAATATTCCTCTCAATGGTGGGTCAGTATTGTGATATTATTAGTTGCAGTGGACGGACTGGTGATCGTTCTGGCATATTATATCCGGAAACACCGGGTATAGACAGGCAAAAGCTTTCTTGACATTCCACAGACAAGGCATATAATGGTAGGAAAAGGTGTAGAGAAGGAGCAGGTTATATGAGCAAGGTCGGATTTGTCGGAATGGGAAATATGGCGCAGGCAATGGCAGAAGGCTTTCTACGCTCAGGAAAACTGGAGCAGGAAGATCTTCTGGCATATGCCCCGCATCAGGATAAGCTATATCAGAACAGTAAACGGATAGGCTTTCAGCCGGTGGATACGTTACAGAAGCTGGTAAAACGATCCGATGTGGTCATCCTTGCCTGTAAACCGTATCAGATACGGGAGGTTCTGGCAGAGACAGGAGCAGCACTGGCGGGTAAGGCTCTGCTTTCTGTGGCGGCGGGCTGGGTATATCAGGATTTTCAGAGTATCCTTGGCGATTCCGTCCGTATTCAGTGTATTATGCCCAATACACCGGCCATGGTGGGAGAAGGGGTAATGCTGTTTGAAGCAGTTCATTCTCTGCTGCCGGAAGAACGGGAGCTGGTACAGGGCTGGTTCTCTGCCCTTGGCCTGATCGAGGAGCTTCCGACCGGATTGATGGGTATCGGGGGAGCAGTCACCGGTTGCGGGCCTGCTTTCATGGATCTGGTTATGGAAGCGTATGCAGATGCTGCCGTAAAATACGGGATACCAAGAACAACTGCCTATCGGCTGGTTGCGCAGACTATGCTCGGGAGCGCAAGGCTGCAACAGGTCACCGGCAGTCATCCCGGGGTTCTCAAGGATGCCGTATGCTCTCCGAACGGAACGACCATCCGGGGGATAGATGCGTTAGAGCATGCCGGACTTCGGGCGGCATGTCTGGATTCGATTGACGCGGTCATGAACCGGTAAAGCTTCTAAGGGCCTTGACAGCGAAGGAACATATGCTTACAATTTGTTTGGACTTAGGAGGCTTCGTTTCTATGAAATTCAGTGATAAAAAAAAGAATGTAAAAGTCGTCAGGTATCTCGTGGCGCTTTTTGTTATGGTGATCATTGGTGTTCTGATCGCAGGTTCTGTATGGATCTATGCAGGCAGAGAGGACAAGAATGTATACCGGAAACAGGGGATCATGGATTACAATGGCGGAGCTTATGCGGAAGCCGTAAAGAATTTGCAGATCTCATTGGAGAAACCGGCCATGTTTACGTCCGCTCTGGATCATGACAGCCGGATGTATCTGGCAGACTCCTATTTTCTGTTACAGCAGTATGATGAAGCAATAGAAGTATATGATATTCTGTTAAAGGAGGAGGATATATCAGATTCTGATATGGAATTTTTAAACCGGCAGAAGGAGTTGGTCCGGGGAATGATCGCCTTTCAGACCGGAGATTTTGAAACCGCGTTACCTTTATTTCAGACAGCCATTGAGAACGGATGCACAGAATGTACCCTGTATGCAGGAGTCTGTTCCGCAGAACTGGGGAAACAGGATTCCGTAGTCGCGTATCTGACAACGTATCTGTCTTATAATCCGGATAGTGCATATGCCTGTACGCAGTTAGCAGATTATTATCTTCAGCAGGGGCTTTATGACACCTGCAATCAGTATCTTCAGCGGGGACTGCAGTCTGAGGATCACAGTTGTGATGCACAGTTACGATTTCTTGAAGTGGTATATTATGAATATCAGCATGATTTTAATACTGCTTACCAGCTTCTTTGTGAATACAGGAACAGCTATCCGGTAACTGAGCAGGTACAGCGGGAGTATGACTTTCTATCCACAAGACAGACGCTGGAATAGCTCTTGTATCATTACGCAGGCAGAGGGTAACAGGTAAAGTGGATTATAAAAGTTCTGAAACAGGATCAGAGAATAGGATTAGGAGTATAGATGGCGGAATTATATGAAAACAGGGAAGAACAGGAGCAGGTCATCTTAGTGGCTGTTTCTGTACAGGATGAGATATCGACAGAAGCATCCTTGGATGAACTGGCAGAACTGGTTAAGACTGCAGGCGGGGTTGTTGCAGGACGCTTTGTGCAGAACCGGCAGATGGCAGATATGGCAACTTATATTGGAAGCGGAAAGACCGCAGAGCTGCGGGAACGGATAGTAGAACTTGGAGCCACAGGCATTGTATGTGATGATGAATTAACTCCTTCACAGATGAATAATTTAGAGCGGGAACTGGAAACCAAGGTGATGGATCGCACCATGGTGATTCTGGATATTTTTGCATCCAGAGCTTCTACCCGGGAGGGTCAGCTTCAGGTAGAGCTGGCGCAGCTTCGGTATCGTTCTACTCATCTGATCGGAATGGGCAGCATTCTCTCAAGGCAGGGAGGCGGCATTGGTACCAGAGGGCCGGGTGAAAAGAAGCTGGAAATAGACCGGAGAAGAATCCGGGAGCGGATCTCCCGATTGAAGACTGAATTAGAACAGGTAAAGACCAATCGCACCGTCCAGAGAAAGCGCCGGATGGAGAACGGTGTTCCGGTCGTCTGTATTGTAGGCTATACCAATGCGGGGAAATCTACGTTATTGAATCGCCTGACCGGTTCGGAGGTGTTGTCAGAGGATAAGCTGTTTGCTACCTTAGACCCTACTACAAGAAGTCTGGAACTGCCGGATGGACAGCAGGTACTGCTTACGGATACCGTAGGATTTATCCACAAGCTGCCGCATCATCTGATCCAGGCATTTCGTTCCACATTAGAAGAAGCACGGTATTCTGATTACATCCTGCATGTAGTAGATGCATCCAATCCCCGGATGGATATACAGATGCATACTGTATATGAAACCCTGCGGGAGCTGGAGATTGCAGGAAGGCCGGTGGTCACTGCGTTCAATAAGGCGGACCGGGAGCATATACCGGAGGTGCTGAAAGATTTTCAGGCGGATATCGTGTACCGGATCTCGGCGAAAACCGGTGCAGGTATCGAGGAACTGTTGCATGGAATCGGCAGGATGATAAGAGAAAGCCGGGTGTATTTTGAACATCTTTATGCCTATCAGGATGCTGCCAGAATTGCTCAGATCCGGAAGAATGGACAGGTTATTGAAGAAGAATACCGGGAGGATGGTATTCTGATCCGGGCATTTGTAGATAGAAGAGGAAATTATGTATAAGATTATAGCAAAAGACGGAAAAGCAAAGCGGGCAATCTTAGAAACGGTTCATGGAACCATACAGACTCCGGTCTTTATGAATGTAGGTACAGTGGCGGCAATCAAGGGAGCTGTTTCTACGGAGGATCTGCAGCAGATCGGAACCCAGGTAGAGTTATCCAATACGTACCACCTTCATGTAAGGCCGGGGGATACCGTGATCCGGAAGCTGGGCGGACTTCATAAATTCATGGTATGGGATAAGCCGATCCTGACCGATTCCGGCGGATTTCAGGTATTCTCTCTTGCTGGCTTGCGGAAGATCAAGGAAGAGGGAGTATATTTCAATTCTCATGTAGATGGAAGGCGGATATTCATGGGGCCGGAGGAAAGTATGCAGATCCAGTCTAATCTGGCATCTACCATTGCCATGGCTTTTGATGAATGTCCTTCCAGTGTGGCGGACCGGAGATATGTAGAACAATCGGTTGCCAGAACCACACGCTGGCTGGCCCGTTGTAAGGAAGAGATGACAAGGCTGAATCATCTGGAGGATACCATTAATCCCCGTCAGCTGCTCTTTGGCATTAATCAGGGGGCCATTTTTGATGATATCCGGATCAGCCACGCAGATACCATTGCAGCTATGGAACTGGACGGGTATGCCATCGGCGGACTGGCGGTAGGAGAAAGCCATGCGGAGATGTATCATATTCTGGATGTGACGGTACCTCATTTGCCGGAGCATAAGCCGACGTATCTCATGGGGGTGGGAACCCCTGCCAATATTTTAGAAGCAGTAGATCGGGGCGTGGATTTCTTTGACTGTGTATATCCGACCCGGAATGGCAGACATGGGCATCTGTATACTGCCCATGGCAAGATTAATTTATTGAATGCCAGATTTGAATTAGATGACCGTCCGATTGAAGAAGGCTGTCAATGTCCGGCATGCCGGACGTATAGCCGGGCATATATCCGCCATCTGCTGAAGGCAAAGGAAATGCTGGGTTATCGACTTTGTGTCTTGCATAATTTGTATTTTTATAATAAGATGATGGAGGAGATTCGGGAAGCGATTGAGAAAGGCTGTTACAAGGAGTACAAGCAGGCTAAGCTAGCCGGGTTTGAAAATCAAGAATAAATGGAGGACTGGAAATGTTTTACACATTATTGGAAGCAGCAGGTACAGCGGGAGCCGCTGATGGAGCAGCGCCTGGCGTAGGTGGCGGATTTATGTGGATTTCGTTGATCATCATGGTAGTGATCTTTTACTTTATGATCATTCGTCCGCAGAAGAAGCAGCAGAAAGAGCAGGAAGCGATGATGGCACAACTGAAACCGGGTGTCAGTATTATGACCACCAGCGGATTTTATGGTGTAGTGCTGGATGTAGTGGATGATACCGTTATCGTAGAATTTGGTAACAATAAGAATTGCCGGATTCCAATGAACAAGGCGGCTGTTGCACAGATCGACAAGCCGGAGGCAGAGACCGCAGAGGATACAGAGGAAGAGGAAAAGAAGGAAAAAAAAGATAAGAAGATGTCCCTGGGAAAGAAGAAAGACGAGTAGGGGAGCAGAATCAGACCGGAAAACTGCTGTACAGGTAATCATGATCATGATCATGATCGCCTGTACAGCAGTTTTTTATTATGGGCTTTAGCCTGTTGAGTGCATCGGAGTTTCTCCCAACGGAGAAATGGAGATGTGCGAAACAATAAACCACCTGCTATGCGGGTGGTGGGCAGGTGCTTATAGCACAATCACCTTTCCCGAGTATAATAGAGGTGTCCAAGCCACTACTATAGGAAGGAAAGGTGATTAAAATGGCCAATAAGACCAACGATTTAGCACACACAAAGTGGATGTGTAAGTACCATATCGTCTTCACTCCAAAGTATAGACGAAAAATAATTTATAATCAATATAAAGAAAGCATCAGGGATATTTTGAAGCAGCTCTGTGCATACAAAGGGGTAGAGATTATAGAAGGGCATCTTATGCCCGACCATATCCATATGTTAGTAAGCATACCGCCCAAATACAGCGTGTCGCAGTTTATGGGATACTTAAAAGGAAAAAGTGCGCTTATGATTGCTTCCCCAAAAGCCTTAAAGTCGTATCGTGGTACTGGTATTTTTGCCATATTCATTCACCCTGTTACATTTTACTGTTCACCTTTCTTTTTGGATATGTCTACACAGTTCTATATATTGACTTAAATAATTCCTTTTGCTTTCTCGTCAAAATTCCATTTTCTTTATGAAATCTTCAAAAATATCCTTTATGCTATTGATAGAATTAAATGAAAGGACATGATGATTATGGATATGATTTTGAAAACAACAAACCTCTGTAAAAATTTCAAAGGGCAGACAGCAGTAAACAATGTATCTCTGAACATTCAGAGAAATTCTGTCTACGGATTGCTGGGACCGAATGGAGCAGGCAAATCTACCATTCTTAAAATGCTCACTGGCATTTTGCGCCCTACATCGGGAGAAATTGAGTTTGACGGTCACGCATGGAACCGCAGCGATTTACAATCTATTGGCGCATTGATTGAAATGCCGCCCCTATACGAAAATCTGACTGCATACGAAAATCTGAAAGTGCGAACCCTTGCGCTCGGACTTCCCGATACCCGCATTGAGGAAGTCTTACGGATTGTTGACCTTACAGACACCCGAAAAAAGAAATCGGGACATTTTTCTTTGGGAATGAAACAGCGGCTTGGCATTGCGCTTGCGTTGTTATCATCACCTAAATTGTTGATTTTAGATGAACCGACAAACGGGTTAGACCCTATTGGTATTCAAGAGTTACGGGAACTTATCTGTTCTTTCCCGGCGCATGGAATTACAGTAATTTTATCCAGCCACATTTTATCCGAAGTAGAACAGATTGCGGAACACATTGGAATTATTTCTGCCGGGAAGCTGGGCTATGAAAGCAAAATAAACAAAGGCACAAGTTTAGAAGAAATTTTTATGCGTGTTGTAGCTGCTAATAACGAAAGGGGGGAAAATAATGTTTCATCTTATACATTCTGAATTATTAAAAGTACGTCATACGTTTGCATTAAAGCTACTTGTTGCGGCTCCTATCGTTACTTTGAGTTTAGGATACATCTTGAGTGGAAAATTTGTTCAGCTTACAGCCTATAATTGGTGGTATATTTTGATACTGCCGATTACGATTGCTATTTGGTGTGCCAGCTTTATCAGTTGTGAAAAACGCACACAGTATCAGAATATTCTCTGTTTATCTGTTGACATGAAGAAAATCTGGATTGGCAAGCTGTTTGCGGTTGCTGTGCTGCTTTTATTAACCAATTTTGTAATGTGGGGTGGCTGTACGCT
>CAJULG010000014.1 GCA_910587045.1 uncultured Lachnospiraceae bacterium
GCCATTTTAGTTGCCTCCTTATTTCTCTTTGATTATACATCAAATCCTTGTGTATAAGGTGTCAACTAAAATGATACAACATCATAATATGACTTCTGCTAATTCCATACACCGCTTGCCCTTCAGCTGCATTCACATACTTCTTAAACACTTCTTTTGTGTCCGAATATGATTTATATGAATATCCCATACTTTAATCCTCCTTCCATAAAGGATGTTTCATTTCCACAGGTTTCTCCCTGAATTGCTCCATGTATTCATCAAATACATCCAGTCGTACAAGAACCTTGCTTACTTTACTATCGCCCACCTTATAAACAGCTCCCGCTGCTCTTGCCATCTCGATAAATCGATTGCGTCCAATATTATAAATAAGTGTTCCTTCACCCACCCTTACATATTTACGCTGAATGAGTTTTGATGTTCTACCAACTTTTGTTAAATGCTTCATATATTCCTCCAAAGGTTCAATCTTAATTAATCGTATTTTAGATAGCTGATACACTGCTACTGCTGCTTTTGCATATACAATAACAAGCGTTTCATCTAATCCAAAATATTGTGCAGCTTCTTCATATCTTACAAATCGTTTCATCATATTCGATGCCTCATTTCCACGAGGCGATAAAATCACTGACATATGCTCACCTACTTATAAAAATCATCTTCAACAATTCTGAATGTTTCTAAGTACTCATCAAGAATTTCTGTATTTACTAAAACCAATTGACCAACCTTATAACATGCTTTTGCATCTTTCGCTAATTCCTGAAATTTGCTTAAGCCCATACTATACATCTTGGCTCCTTCCGCATATCTCACAAACTTCAGCATATTTCTTTTATTTGATGATTTTTTACCTGTCATACCGCTTGCTCCTTTCGATTGTTTTTTCCATAACGCAAAAAGAGGATACTTTCTAAATTTCTTTAGAAAATATCCTCTAAGTAGTGCTAATCTTTCAATTTTGCTTTTCAATAAGATTGTAAATCTTTGTACACTCTTTGTTATGACTATTGCTTTTAGTGGTCAAAAAAGTGGTCAATTGACCATCCGACATCCCGCAAGCCCGCATAAACACTGGTTTTTTTATTTTTCCTGGCGCATTGTCGGGAACAACAGTACATCCCGAATTGCCGGTGAATCCGTCAGAAGCATACACATTCTGTCAATTCCAAATCCGATACCGCCTGTGGGTGGCATACCGATTTCAAGGGCATTCAGGAAGTCTTCGTCGGTATGGTTCGCCTCCTCATCACCTGCATCTGCAAGTGCATCCTGGGCAGCAAAACGCTCTCTTTGGTCAATCGGATCATTTAACTCGGAATAAGCATTTGCCATCTCCCAACCATTCATAAAGAACTCAAAGCGCTCCACATAGTCTGGATTGTCCGGTTTCTTCTTCGTGAGCGGTGATATCTCGACCGGATGATCCATAACAAATGTCGGCTGAACAAGATGTTCCTCAACATATTCTTCAAAAAACAGGTTGAGTATATCTCCCTTAAGATGTCTGTCCTCAAACTCAATATGATGTTCCTTGGCGGCTGCTCTTGCCTCCTCCAATGAGTGTATCTCATTGAAATCAACATTTGCATATTTCTTGACTGCATCTACCATTGTTATACGCTCAAAGGGCTTTCCCAGATCCATCTCAATGCCATTATAAGTAATTTTTGTGGTTCCAAGAACCTCCTGCGCAACATACCGATAGAGATTTTCTGTCAGATCCAACATCCCGTTATAATCCGTATAAGCCTGATACAGTTCCATCAGCGTAAATTCGGGATTGTGCCTTGTATCCAACCCCTCATTACGAAATACACGCCCAATCTCATAAACGCGTTCTAATCCTCCTACAATAAGTCTTTTCAAATAAAGCTCAAGGGAAATTCTAAGCTTCAAATCTTCGCCAAGCGCATTAAAGTGTGTTTCAAACGGTCTTGCGGCAGCACCACCTGCATTGCTGACAAGCATTGGCGTTTCAACCTCCATGAATCCCTGTTCGTCAAGATATCTACGAATCGTACTGATAATCCGCGAACGCTTAATAAATGTATCCTTGACCTCAGGATTCATAATAAGATCTGTATATCTCTGGCGATAACGCAAATCTGTATTCGTAAGACCATGATATTTCTCAGGAAGAATCTGCAGGCTCTTGGTAAGAAGCGTAATTTCAGTCACATGTATGGACTTTTCCCCTGTTTTTGTGAGAAATGCCTTGCCCTTTAAACCAACGATATCACCGATATCCATACGCTTGAATTCCTTGTATGATTCTTCTCCCAAATCATCCCGGGCTACATATATTTGTATATTTCCGGATTTATCCTGAATATTTCCGAAGGAAGCCTTACCCATAACACGTTTTGACATAAGTCTGCCTGCCACAGATACCTCCCTGCCTTCATATGCGTCAAAATCATCCTTTATATCTGCGGTGTGAGTATCAACATCATACCTGGTGATTTCAAAGGGATTCTTACCTGCCTCCTGCAATTCCGCTAATTTTTCACGGCGAACCTTTAACAGCTGGTTAATATCCTGCTGCTTTGGCTGATTGTTCTGTTCCTTTTGCTCTGCCATTTATTATCTTCCTTTCCATTTCATTCGTTACCGGTAACTTCCAAATATAATTCTCCTGTAACAAGAAAGGGATTGGTTTTCACCAGCCCCTGTCTCCATACGAATTATTTTAATCTCTGAATGTCCAGCACCTTATACTGATAAGTGCCATCCGGTGCTTCCACATCTACAACATCATCAATCTTGGCACCGATCAAGGCTTTGCCAATCGGGGATTCATTGGAAATCTTATTCTTTAATATATCTGATTCTTTGGAGCCTACCAGTTTATATTCTACCTCTTCATCAAACTCCATATCCAGCACTTTTACAGAGCAGCCGACGTTGACGGTCTTTAAATCAATCTCATCCTCATCTACAACATCTACGTTCTTGAGCATCTTCTCCAGTTCTTTGATCCGGGCTTCAATATCCCGCTGCTCATCCATGGCGGCATCATATTCTGCATTCTCGGATAAATCCCCCTGCTCTCTTGCTTCCTTAATCTTCTGTGCGATTTCCTTTCTGGTGACTACCTTCAAATGGTGAAGTTCATCCTCCATCTCCCGCAAACCAGCATATGTGATAATCATCTTCTCTGCCATTCCATATAATCCTTTCTTTCTATACATATTCGCCTATTAAACGATCCCACAGCCTAATAGACATACTGTACCAATTATATTCAATCATTATATATCAGCCATAACGTCCTGTCAACGTACAAAAAAACAGTCACAGACCGAAGTGATCAGGGTCTGTGACTATCGATATAATAGAATGCAGTTGACGGGACTTGAACCCGAACCCACTTGCGTGGACATGAACCTGAATCATGCGCGTATGCCAATTCCGCCACAACTGCTTATTCTCTGCTGGCACTCAAGCACCAACAGAGGATATTATACAGCATTTATTCACTAATTGCAATAGCTTTTTCTACTAAAAATGCAATAACTTTATCATAGATGACTGCATAGGACAATTCCTCCATCGTATATCTTTCATACATAGAGTCAGGCGTTATACTGGTATTCTCTGAACATTCCGCCTTCACATACTCATCAATCTCCTGCTTCGTAACTGTAATTCCCTCTTTATCCGCAATCTGACAGATTACCATCTTTTCCTCCAGCAGTTCCCGGACATAATCCTCTGCTGCAGTTGCATAACTCTCCTCCGTATATGGATTCCCCTCCTTATCCTGTAACTGGCTCAGATAAACGGAATACTCCACCCCGTAAGAAGCTGCCGTGTCCTTTGCTCCCTGAATCGTCTTTTCCGTCAGGGTTGCCACTTCATCCTCCGGATAGCTGTTAACTGTGGCATTATCAATAACAGCAGTTATGATATCCACTTTCATTTGATAGTCTGCCTGCTGCGTTTTGTAATTCTCAAAATCCATCTTCAGTGCATCCATAAAGGAATTCACGGTTTCGTATGAGGTATTCGCCGCTACCAGCTCATCTGTTAACTCCTCCGGATAATCAATCTGATAAATAGTATTGATCTTACATATAAATGTGGCATCCTTGCCTGCCAGCTCATTAGGCGTGCCGTCCATATTCTTATAATCATCCGGAAACGTTACGTTAACCTCTATACCTTCTTCACCGATCTCATGTCCGATCAACTGCTCCTCAAAATCATCAATATACCTGTGAGAACCAATCGTCAGATCTGCACCCTTTCCTTCTGTATTACCACCCTCGAATGCCTCTCCGTCCGCATAACCGATATAGTCCAGATTAATGATATCTCCGTCCTTTACCGTACCTTCTGTTAATTCCGTGCGTTCTCCCAGCTGAGCAAGAAAACTGTCCACCTGCTCTTTTAACTCTTCCTCTGTCACCTCCGTCGACATCGGCGTATATTCAATTTCTGTGTATTGACCCAGAGTTACATAATCCGTATAATTCTGCAATTTAGTCCCGTCATTGCAGCCTGACAGCAGGCAGGCGCACATACTGATCCCAGCCAACATTCCTATTAGCTTTTTTTTCATATTTTTTCATTCCTTCTTTCCTAAATATTTACATACTTAAAAACTCTTATTACCATACCACAAAGTCCGGGAAATGAAAAGCTTTTCACAAAATTATCATGATCGACATAGCCTTCTACACAATATATTGTGGTCTTTTTAAAAAATTAATCCTATATGTTGTAGACAAAGTCTGTTGGAGATGCTATAATGAATACTCGAAGGGTTTTGAAACAGGCCCTGCTTTTTACTTTATCAGTCATTTCAGCAGGACCAGGGGTACAAACTTACTATATAAAAAGGTGGAGTCAAATTATGCAAGTTATCAAACGAGACGGTCAGACAGTTACTTATGACCGAAGTAAAATCGTAACCGCGATTCAAAAAGCAAATGCCGAGGTCGCTCCCTCCGAGCAGGTCTCAGTAGACACGATCGACAACATTATCAGCTATATCGAGAGCAAGAACCGCTCCCGTATGCTGGTGGAAGATATTCAGGATATCATTGAACAGAAATTAATGGCAGACGGCAAGTTCGTCCTTGCAAAAACCTATATCATTTACCGCTATTCCAGAGAACTGGTTCGAAAAGCCAATACAACGGATGATTCAATCTTAAGTCTGATCAAGAACAGCAATAAGGATGTTATGGAAGAAAATTCGAACAAAAACGCCACCGTAGCATCAACGCAGCGCGATCTGATCGCAGGTGAGGTATCCAAGGATCTGACGAAGCGTATCCTGCTGCCGGAGAAGATCGCAAAAGCACACGAAGACGGAGTACTGCATTTTCATGATTCTGATTATTTCCTGCAGCCGATCTTCAACTGCTGTCTGATCAACATTGGAGATATGCTGGATAACGGAACCGTGATGAATGGTAAACTGATTGAAAGCCCGAAGAGTTTTCAGGTTGCCTGTACGGTCATGACTCAGATCATTTCTTCTGTTGCAAGCAGTCAATATGGCGGTCAGTCTGTGGATGTCCGTCACCTGGGTAAATATTTAAGAAAAAGCTATGACAAATACCGTTCAAGATTCGAGGAGCAGTTCGGTGACCAGGTTTCAGCTGATATTATTGAGGAACTGACCAAGGAACGAGTACAGGACGAACTGCGTTCCGGCGTACAGACCATTCAGTATCAGATCAATACATTAATGACAACTAACGGACAGTCCCCATTTGTTACATTGTTCCTGTATCTGGATGAAAAAGATGAATATATTAAAGAGAACGCCCAGATCATCGCTGAGATATTACGCCAGCGTATGGAGGGTATTAAGAATGAAAAGGGCGTATATGTGACCCCTGCCTTCCCGAAGCTGATTTATGTACTGGATGAGTGTAACTGTCTGAAGGGCGGAGAATATGACTATATTACGGAAATGGCTGTACGCTGTTCTGCAAAGCGTATGTATCCGGATTATATCAGTGCAAAAATGATGCGTCAGAATTATGAGGGCAACGTATTCAGTCCGATGGGTTGCCGAAGCTTCCTGTCTCCTTGGCAGGATAAAGACGGTAATTACAAATTCGAGGGACGTTTCAATCAGGGCGTGGTTTCACTTAATCTGCCTCAGATCGGTATCCTTGCCAAGAAGGATGAAGAGAAATTCTGGCAGATCTTTGATGAACGGCTTGAATTATGCTATGAAGCGCTGATGTGCCGTCATAATGCCCTGATCGGTGTCACCTCGGATGTCAGTCCGATCCACTGGCAGTATGGTGCTATCGCCCGGCTTAAAAAGGGAGAAAAAATAGATGAATTGTTATACAATGGATACTCTACCATTTCCCTTGGATATATCGGCCTGTATGAAGTAACAAAGCTGATGAAGGGTGTCAGTCATACCGAACCGGAAGGACTGGATTTTGCTCTGCGTGTCATGAATCATCTGCGGGAAGCAACGGAACGCTGGAAGGCAGAAACCGGAATTGCTTTCGGACTCTATGGTACGCCTGCGGAATCCCTCTGCTACCGCTTTGCAAGGATTGACAAGATACGCTTTGGAACGATCGAGGATATCACAGACAAGGGATACTATACCAATTCCTACCATGTTGACGTGCGGGAAAAAATTGATGCATTTAGCAAGTTCCAGTTTGAAAGTCAGTTCCAGGAGATTTCTTCCGGTGGTGCGATCTCTTATGTTGAGATTCCAAACATGCGGAACAATCTGGAAGCGCTGTCGGAGGTTGTCCGTTACATTTATGATAACATCCAGTATGCGGAATTCAATACCAAGTCGGATTACTGCCATGTATGCGGCTGGGATGGTGAAATTATTGTCAATGACAATAATGAATGGGAGTGTCCGCAATGTCATAACAAGGATCATTCTAAAATGAATGTTACCCGTCGTACCTGTGGCTATCTGGGTGAGAATTTCTGGAATGTAGGCAAGACAAAGGAAATCAAATCCCGGGTATTGCATTTGTAAGACCAGAATCCCTGCTTGCGGATTTTACATGTAACTACTGTAAGTGCCAAGTGGAAGTACCAGTTAATCCACTTGGCATCTTTTTATAAATTTTGAATATGGAGTATCAACATGAATTTTGCAGATATAAAACAATATGATATTGCGAATGGGCCGGGAATCCGCATTTCCCTCTTTGTCAGTGGATGCACCCATCATTGTAAGAACTGCTTTAATCCGGAAACCTGGGATTTTAATTACGGTTCGCTCTTTACTTCCGGTACGATCAAAACCATTCTGGACTATATGGCTCCCGATTATATCCGGGGACTTACCATTCTGGGCGGTGAACCTTTTGAGCATACAAATCAGTTTGGATTATTGCCTCTCGTCCGCGCGGTCAAAGAACGTTACCCGGATAAGAGCATCTGGTGTTATACGGGATATCTGTTTGATGAGAATATACTGAAAAATATGATCCCTGTCTGGCCGGAGACGACAGAACTGCTCTCCTATATTGACGTTCTGGTAGATGGTCCTTTCATTGAGGAAGAAAAAGATCTGGGAATCAAGTTCCGCGGCTCCCGCAATCAGAGGATCATATGTGTTCGGGAATCCTTGAAGAGCGGAAAAGTAGTTCTCTGGGATGAATCCCGGGACTTTTTCTCAAAGGGAAGCGAAGCCTGAAAAACCGGGAGGAACACAAAATCGTGTTTCTCCCGGTTTTCTTTTTTTCCTGCCTTATTCTGTTTTCTGATCATTCATACTTATATATTCTCATTTTGTATGGTTTCTACAATATTCTTCCGGCTGATTTTTCTCATAGAATACCGTGTCGTTGCAAAAAGGAGCAGGAACACTGCCAGTATGGATATCAGGATGCCATTCAGCGGTAACTGATATGCAACCTGGATTCCCCTGGAAAATGCTACATAAAAGCATAGTGATAATCCGATTCCTAACGGGATGCCGATCAGAAGGGACTTAAGACTGTAAAATACGCTTTCCAGCCTTACCATACGCTGGAACTCCTTCCGGGTCATACCAATGGATTTCAGCATGGCAAACTCTCTCGAACGCAGCTCCAGATTGGTCGTTATGGTATTGAAGATATTCGTAATACCGATCAATGCAATTACAATGATGAAACCGTATAAAAAGACAGAGATCACGGTATAGATTGCTTTCGTGCTTTCATATTCCTGTTCTGCATTATATAAATAGTGACTTGTAAATTCAAACCGGCTCTCAAGCGCCTCCTCCAGGGCACCCGCATCCTCACATTGAAAGTAAAAGTTCGGGTTGTCAAATAATGCAACCTCCCTATGCTGCTCCATCCATTCCTCACTAACGATTAAGATTCCCATTCCTGTATTGTTTGTGAATCCTATCGGATGCAGATCTGTCTGCCGGGCAACCTCGATACTTACCTCTACATATATATCGTCTATGTTCTCATCACTGGAAGCATAATCACTCCGGACACAGGATCCGGTAATCACATCACCCGGCTGATATCCATACATCATACCGGATAAACGCTTTCCGCCTTCCGCCTGTCCGACATAGTCTGCAACCAGGATTGCCTTATCCTTCACTGCCTCCGGCGATAAGCCTAATTTCTGACAATACTCTGCATACTCGGAGTCTCCTATGCTTGTAATGAAGATTTCCACGTCCTCCGTCTCCCATTGTTGAATCCTGGATAACTCCTCATACTGGGGATCCAGCTTAAGATCATCGATTTTTACATGGAACTCTGCTCTTCTCTGAATTTCGTACTGGTTAACTCCATCCAGTTCCGTTAACCAGGTAGTATCTTTGCAGTCCTCTTCTGAATTAAAATGCAGACTGATCTGATACGGTACATCCCTGTAATACAGTGTAGATGCCCGAAATCCCAGTTGGATGAAGGTCATCATGGCAATGAAGACTGCCACGCTGACTACGATCGAGATTACGGTCGTCCGGTATTTTACCCTTGCCCGGCGCAGATTCTTATATGCAATGGCACCGCCAATCCCGAACAGACGTTGTAACAGCCCGGGAGTACGAACCTCTTTTGCCTGGAGCCGGACCGTTTCATTTCCCCGGATCGCAACGATCGGAGAAACCTTAGCTGCTTTCCTGGCCGCCTGCCCTGCAGAACAATATACCGTAATTGCAGATAATAAAAGTCCTACGAGCATTGCCGGAAGCGAAAATACATACACCAGACGGATATTCAGTCCTGCCTCCATAAGATGGCTGGTACACTGTACTACCACATAGGTTGCCAATATGCCGGACAAAAGCCCCAGCGGAATACCGATACAGCCAAGCAGAAGTGCCTCACCATGCACCAGCCGCTTCTGCTGCTTTTTCGTAGCGCCTGCAGATGACAGCATACCAAAGAGTTTCATCTTTTCTGTCAATGAGATCACAAAGCTGTTCCGGATACAGAAGACACTGCTTACAATAATGATCAGAATTGCAACTGCCGATGCTGCATACAGCATCCCCTTCGTATCATCTGAGAACATCATTAATTCCCATTTTAAGAGCCAGACGTTACTAGTACAATAGGACGCGATCGCCTCTATCTGTTCATATTCTTCCGCATCTAACTCCCTGCCCTCTGAATATTCCCGATACAATTCCTCTGATACGCCCAGCAACGAGGCAGTTACCTGAATCCGGTTCTTTAATGCAGCCTTTGTATAGGTCGCATAGATATCTACCTCTACAGGCAGACTGAGATCTGATAAATAAGTCAGCACCGTGTACCCTGGTGCAATCGTACTTTCTTCCCCCTGACCCGGGCGTTCCATAATACCTACAATGGTATATTCTACTGTCTGTCTGATCCGAAAAGCTTCCTCTTCATACGTATATGGATTACCCTGTCCCAATATACTTCCATCATTGCAAACCCGGTCGCCAACCTCCAGACTGATCCGGTCTCCTATATTGTATGCTACTCCGCCATTGCTCCGAATATGACCGGCGATCACAAGCTCATGATCGTTCTCCGGCAGTCTGCCTTCGATCAGATCTACTCCTGTTGCCCGCATTCCGGCTTCATTCATTGCCTTGATAAATAAATATGGCTTATCCGGATTTCTGCTTCCCTCCAGTATGGCAAAGCCGATCGGCGCAACATAACCCAGGTGTTCTATATTCCGGTTATTCTCAAAATATTTCCGGTTTTCCTGTTTGACGCCATAAAAAGCATAATGATAATCCCCGCTTTTCTGTTTCTCATATGCGATCATGCTGCCTCTGAAGCTTTCCGCCATATTTGCTACAGATGTGATCAGAGCGGTTGCCAGAATGATTCCGATTATGGTAACAATGGTCCGCTTTTTATTCAGAAGGAAATTACGGAGGACTAATCTGTTTAATACCTTCATGTGCCCTACCTCCCTTCTGCATCGAAAGCGTTCGTTGCACTCCGGGAAACGCCACTGCGGTATCGATCACTGACGATTTTTCCATCCTCGATCGTCAATACCCGATCTGCCTGCTTTGCGATCTCCAGATCATGAGTGATCATAATAATGGTCTGCATATATTTTCGATTAAATAACTTTAGAAGTTCAATAATCTCACTGCTTGCCCTGGAGTCCAGATTGCCGGTCGGCTCGTCGGCTAATATGATCGCCGGACGGTTCATCAGGGCTCTTCCGATCGCCACACGCTGTTGCTGACCACCAGACAATTCATTGGGTAAATGCTTTAACCGCTTGCCAAGCCTTAATGTATCCGTCAGTTCTTTTAAAAACTCCTGATCCGGAAGCTTGCCATCTAATTCTACCGGCAATGTCATATTTTCCTCTACATTTAATACGGGAATCAGATTAAAAAACTGATAGATCAGTCCTACCTGTCGTCGCCGGAAGATCGCCAGCTTATCATCATTTAGCTGATAGATATCCTCGTCTTCAATCAATACCCTGCCACTGGTAGGCCGGTCTACCCCTCCCAGCAAATGAAGCAATGTTGATTTTCCGCTGCCAGAGCTTCCTACGATCGCAACAAATTCCCCTTTTTCAACCGATAGATATGCATCATCTACTGCTACTACCTGATTTTCCTTTTCTCCGTAAATCTTTGTTAAATGTTCTGTTCTTAAAATTTCCATAAAATCATCCCTTTCATTTCCTTTGCCCTTACCTTAGCAAAGCAAAATGACATTTCAGTGACATTTTAAGATTTAATAAATTTAATCATAAATTCCGTTCCCTGCCCCGGTTCAGAGTTCAGTGTGATATATCCGTTCTGTCGTTCTACGATCTCCTTGCATAATGCCAGACCGATCCCGACACTGTCCTCCTTTGCTGTACTGCTGCGATAGAAGCGTTCAAAAATATGCCCCTGCTCTTCCTCTGGAATTCCGGTACCGGAATTAATGACGGATATGGCCGTGTAAACCGTATTATCTTCGATGTGTACCAGAACCGTTTCGTCTGCCGGGCTATGCTCAATGGCATTCTTTACCAGGTTCGTAATTGCTTCCCTGATCCAATGCAGGTCCCCACGAATACGAACATTCATATCCCCCTCCTTCTGCAATATAACCTGTTTCCACTCAGCCAGCATTGCCAGATTTTCAAACACTTCGTCGATTAAGGGATGCAATTCAAACAGCTCCTGCCGGAATTCCACAACGCCGGCATCCATTCTGGATAATTTTAACAGTGTTACGATCAACCAGTTTACATTGGTAAGCTGTCTTGTAATCTCTGATAGGAATTTTCGTCTCGTTTCCTCCTCCATAGATTCGCTTTCAGATAAGTTATCCAGCAAAACCATACAGGAGGTAAGCGGTGTCTTCAACTGATGGGAAATATCTGATACAGAATCTGCCAATGCCTTTCTCTGCTTACGGGAAAGCTCTGCTGCCTCCTTCAGCATCACGGTAATCTTATACAGTTCATTTTTTAATCCGCTTAATTCATCCTCCCGGTTTTCTTCCATATCCAGTGTATACATTCCCTGTTCAATCCGACGGATATAAGCAGTCAGGGCTTCGATCTGCCTGTCCCGTTGCTTCTGATACATAAACAGCAGCACTAATATTCCGCTGCATAATACAAAAAGCAAAAGATTACCGCCGATATAAAGCGCAGTCTGGTATCTGCGCTGACTCAGAATCGGCAGTTCTCCCGGATATAATCCATATTGTACTAATGTACCTCTATCACCATCGGAAATATCCTCCTGATTCAGAATCTGTATCCATTCCTCCTCTTGAAAGTCCGGATACTGTTCTCTGGCATTTTCCAGCAGTGCAGCAATCACACTATAGTATTCCTCTGATTGTCTACGAAGATTTATTTGCATATAAATATTAAAGGCTGCGACAATTCCTGCCATAACCAGCAATATTATGATAATATAAAGCCGAAATGCTTTGTTTCTATTCCACATCGTATTATTCCTTCTCAATCCGATATCCCATACCTCGAACCGTTTTAATAATCTCTCCGTCTGTGTCACCTATCTTCTCCCGAATCCGCTTCATCGTAACAGACAGGGTATTATCGTTGACAAAATTACCGGCGGCATCCCAGATACCTGCCAGAATCTCATCCCGGGTAAACAGCTTGCCCTGGTTATTCAACATATTACTTAAAATCTTATATTCCAGCTTTGTTAAAGAAACTTCTTTCCCATGGGAGTATGCTATGCCGGTTCTGGTATCCAGCTTTACGAATCTGCAATGTAATACTTCCTGATCCTTCCCGCACCGCCGTAATACATTTTTGACACGGGAAATCAACTCGCGGTTTCGGAAAGGCTTCTGGATATAATCATCCGCTCCCACATCAAACCCTTGAACTACATCCTTTTCTTCTTCCTTTGCGGTCAGGAAGATTACCGGCAGCTCCTGCTCCTTCTTAATCCTTCTGCACAGTTCAAACCCGTTTCCATCCGGCAGGGAGATATCCAGTAATACCAGATCAAAATATTCCTGCCCATACAAGGTAACCGCCTCTTCATAAGTGCGGGCGGCCATAAACTGATATCCCTCCTCATTCAGCAGATACTCTAAGCCTAATATAATGGAATCGTTATCCTCTACTAATAATATTTTCATAAAATTTCCTCTGTTATATACAATTCGATTTGTTACATCTGCTATCATTATACCTGCTAATCTACGCAGGGTAAAGGGATGGAGCTAGGTTTCAAATGCTTTTGTCCTTATGCAAAGTCAGTTTCCTTCGTTATGAATGTACATTCTTGACATCTCTGCTTCTTCGGATCCCTGAACCATACAAAGAAATTCCCATCCATAGTGTTCATAAAATGAAGTATGATCCGTTAGCAGATAAAGTGTGAAAATTCCAATAATTGTCCTGCGATTCCCTGATTCCGATATTCTTCTTCTACATACAATGCACATACATTGGGAGTCATATCCTTTCTTTCATGAAAATCATTTTCAATCACCCCAAGTCCCGCAATGATCGTCTCTCCCTTTAACACCACATACCATTGCGGCACTACTGTCTCTTCACGAATGCAGGTCTGCATACTTTCTTCGTAAGCATCCCGGACAATTCCCCATTTCAAATGAAACCACTCTGCTGCTTTCTCCATTAGTTCTTTTTTCTCTTATTCTGACAATTCTATACTCCATAATTTTACATCTCCTGTTCTTATTCCAGAAGCTTGTACCACTAGGGTTTCATTTACCACTTTAAACTATTTATATCTGCTAACTATGTATTATATGTTTTGCTGCATTTGATCGCATATGCATAATGCGGCATATCCACACCACGATAGTGCTTTGTAAATACCCCAACCCTTACCATGCCATTTCTCTCTGCGACCTTCTGTGATGGAATATTGGTATCCCGGATGATCGAATATACTTCATCTGCATCCAGTACAGTAAATGCATATTCTTTACAGGCTCTGGCCGCCTCAGTCGCATATCCTCTGTGCCAATATGTTTTTTGAAACAGATATCCGACTTCCAGAACCTGATTTCCATTAAAATCCTGGAAGGTCAGACCGCATTGCCCTATCATTTCTCCGCTTTCTTTTAAAATAACAGCATATAATCCAAAACCATCTGTCTTGTAACGCATGATCTGTCTGTCCAGCCATTCCTGTACTTCTTTGTCACTAAATGCACCTTCATACGCATACATTACTTCCTCATCCTGCAATATCTTACATAGTGCATTAAAATCTGATTGGCTCATTTTTCGTAGGAATAAACGAGTGGATTCTATTACATGATCTTCCATGACCATCCTCACCTCGTATAATATATTAATTTAACTTTCAATATTACGAGTGTACAACAGCAATTTAAATAAAACAAGCTTCTAATAGCCCTTTCCTTTTCTATTCCTCTCCCTTATACCTTGAAAAATTATGCAATATAAGGTAGAATAAATAATACTAGTACCTCAATACGATATACCAGTTTTAGGAGGATTACATATGTATCATTGCAATATCCATTTTTATAATATTGGTCATTCATGCAGAGCATTTGAAATCATAAAAGAGACGCCTCCACTGGAGCATTTTTCACACAAGTTCTCTGAAAGCGATCTGTTGGATAAAGAACTGGCCGCATCGGCTGATGTGATTTTCATTCAACTAAAGGATATAACGGGAATGGATATCGTTCGGGAGCTGACCACAATCAAACGTGAGGATGCTGAGTTGATCCTCCTGGCAGATAAAAATGATTTTAAACGCTTTGCCGGCTATATGTCTTCCATTACAGATATCTGGACATTTCCACTTTCTGATGAAGAGGTACGCTTTCGCTTTACTAAATGGCAGAAGACCTGCAAAATGAACCGGGATTTCTGGGAAACCAGTCAGTATTTAGAAACTACGATCAATAAGATTCCGAATCTTATCTGGTATAAAGACAAGGATGGGGTTCATGAGAAAGTAAATGACAGCTTCTGCCGCACTGTCAATAAAACAAAGGCACAGGTAGAAGGTCGCAGGCATGCTTATATCTGGGATGTTGAACATGATGATCCTGCCTGTATAGAATCAGAAAACGAAGTTATGACTAAACGTCAGACCTGCATTTCAGAAGAAACGATTCAGGCGGGCGATGGCACGAAGCTTTTAAAAACTTACAAGTCGCCGCTATACAATCTGGATGGCAGTGTAATGGGAACAGTAGGGGTAGCTATTGATATCACTCAGGAACGTGCCTATGAACAAGAATTGATCCAGAAAAATCAGACCCTGGAAAACCTTTTTTCTTCCATGGACTGTGGATTGCTTTGCCATACGTTAGACGGTTCCCGTATTACAAATATTAATCAGGTAGCGCTAAAAATATTGGGATACGAATCTGAAAATGAATTAATGAAGACAGGCTTTAACATGATTGCTTCTTCCGTTATGGAAGAGGATGCACCTAAGCTGCAGGAATGTATTAAAGGACTAAAAAAGGAAGGAAACAGCGTTAATGTTGAGTACCGTGTACAGCATTCCGATGGGAAGATCATATATGTCATGGGAAATATAAAGCTTATAAAAGAAAACGGAGAGTTACTTTACCAGCGTCTGCTCCTGGACTGTACGACGCAAAAGCTTCGGGAACAGATGGAATATACAGAAAAGGAAAAGCATTATACAGAATTAATTCAGGCGCTGGGAATTGATTACAGTATTGTTTGCTTTTTCAATCTGAACGATGGCATGGGAATTCCACTCCGTATCCATGGCGACTATATTAACATGCTAAACACTATTTTTAATGGAGAAATATCACTTAAGGAAAGCATGGACAATTTTATACAGACGTTTGTTTATGAGGAAGATCAGGATCAGTTACGCCACGCCTTATCTTTGGAAAACCTTAGTGCCGAGCTTGCAGAAAAGAATTCCTATTATTTCGGCTTCCGTATTTATGTAGACGATAGTATGAAGTATTTTCAGATGAAGGCTGTACGCACAAATAAATGGAATGATCAAAAAAAGATCATTATTGGTTTCCGAAATGCGGACGAGGAAACCCGTAAGGAAATGAAACAAAAACTTTTACTGGAAGATGCACTTTTACAGGCAAATAAAGCGAACAAGGCAAAAAGCGTGTTTTTATCCAATATGTCTCATGATATCCGGACACCAATGAATGCAATCGTAGGGTTTACGAACCTGGCCCTGAGCCATATCGATCATCAGGAACAGGTGGAAGCCTATCTGAAAAAGATCATGACATCCGGAAATCATTTGCTGAGTCTGATCAATGATATTCTGGATATGAGCCGCATTGAAAGCGGCAAAATACGACTGGATGAAAAGCCTTGCAGTCTGCCGGATGTATTACATGGCCTGCGCAATATTCTGCAGGCAGACATTCACGCCAAGCAGCTTGAATTATATATTGACACCGTAGACGTACAGAACGAGGAAATCTGCTGTGATAAACTCCGGTTAAATCAGGTTTTATTAAATCTGCTTAGCAATTCCGTAAAGTATACGCCTGCCGGTGGTTCAGTCCGATTACGGATCACGGAACTGCCAGGGGCAGCGGAAGGCTTTGCAAATTATGAATTCTATATTAAAGATACCGGTATTGGTATGAGTGAAGAATTTGTTTCCCACATATTTGAACCATTTGAACGGGAACGAAATTCTACGATTAGTAAAATCCAGGGTACCGGTCTGGGAATGGCAATTACCAAAAATATCATTGACATGATGAATGGTACAATAGAAATAAAAAGTAAGCAGGACGCAGGTACTGAGGTTACTGTACTTCTTACCTTCCGTCTGGGTACTTCTCCAAAGCCGCAGCAGACAATCTCGGATCTTAGGGATTGCCGGGCGTTGGTGGTGGATGATGATTTCAATACCTGCGACAGTGTATCCTATATGCTGGAACAGTTCGGCATGCGGGCAGAATGGACATTATCCGGAAAAGAAGCTGTTCTGCGTACTCACCAGGCAGTTATGCGGGAGGATAACTATTCTGTATATATTATTGACTGGCTGCTTCCTGATATGAATGGTATTGAAGTGACACGAAGAATCCGGAAAGAGGTTGGCGAAGATATACCGGTTATTGTTCTTACTGCATATGACTGGTCTGATATTGAGGAGGAAGCAAAAGAAGCAGGCGTTACATCATTTTGCTCGAAACCGTTATTTCAGTCAGAATTAAGAACCTGCCTGCAGTTAGCCATCCATCCGGAAGATGCCACGGAAAATATTGTTGAACCGGAAATTACTCCTATTTATACAGGACATATCCTATTAGCTGAAGATGTAGACTTAAATCAGGAAATTGCTGCAGCCATTTTGGGCGAAGCCGGTTTTGAAGTTGATATTGCTGAAAACGGACAGATTGCTATCGATATGCTGCAAAAAGCCGGCGCAGGATACTATCAGGTGGTACTTATGGATATTCAGATGCCGGTTATGGACGGATATGAAGCGACCAGAGTTATCCGTGCAATGGAAAATAAAGAATTGGCAGCAATACCAATTCTGGCAATGTCTGCAAATGCCTTTGAGGAGGATAAGCAGGAAGCACTTGCCTGCGGAATGAACGGACATATTGCTAAACCGATCAATGTTAAAACCCTGCTTAATACTCTGGGTGAAATATTGTCATAATCTGCAAAAAAATATGATAGTATATCTTGTTTTTTCTTATGCATTTTAGTTATTACAAAAAGGTTATAAGGAAGGGAGTGAGGTGATCCCTTACTATAACCTTTTTATTATTTGTGTAACGGCATGAAGCAGGAGAAGCATTTCCTTTTGCTGAGTTATCTCTTCCTCTCCAGCATAACAATAATATCTTTCCTTTCGGAGTGAGATTCTGATTCATTTTACAGTCAGATGCCAGAACGTTTCTCTATTTATAATAATTGTATAAAAACGGACTTTTCTTGAGCAAATAATACAAATATATTAATTTGCGGATTTTTACCTTTAATATCTTCTTAATATTTTGCTTTTTAAGGATTATTTCCTGCCCCATTATTTCCCAATGGTTTATAATCATAGATAGAGGAGTATGGAGCATGACTAATGATAATTTTATTCGCAAACGATTATTTGAATTAATAGATAATTCTAATATCTCAGCTACAAAACTGAGTGAAGAATTACACTTGAACAAGGGATACTTTGCCGATGTCCGAAGGGAAAAGCAAAGTGTTCCTTATGATATTCTTTCCCGGGTATGTGATTTCTATAAAATCACCCTCTCTGACTTCTTTGATCCGGATTATTCCCTGAAGGATACTTATCGGGAAGTCAATCTGCTCTGTCAGCAGATTCCCGAAGATCAGTTAAAGAACATCATCATCCCTATCTTAAAACAATTTGCAGAGAAAATAAGATAAGCTCTCTGGTTTTGTTGTTATTCCCTTTTTGATTGACAATTATCCAATATACATTTATACTATATTTATTACATATGTAAGAATTAAGGAGCGTATTGGAATGAGCAATTTGCCACAAATCTCAGAAGCTGAATTCGAAGTCATGAAAATAATATGGCAACATGCACCGATTAGCACTAATGAAATAACAGAACGATTATTACAGACCAGCAATTGGAGTCCGAAAACAATACAGACTTTAATTAAGCGTCTCGTAACTAAAGGTGCCATTACTTATGAAAAACAATGCCGGGTATTTGTCTATACCCCGGTAGTAAAAGAATATGAATATATCAGGCAGGAAAGCTGCTCATTTCTGAAACGATTCTATAACGGGGATATTACCACAATGCTGTCTTCCTATATTGAAAATGATCAGCTGTCTGAACTGGAACTGGAACACTTACGCTCCCTTCTCTCAAAAAAACAATAAAGGAGGCCGTTAAGATGGCTGTTTTTATGATACACTTTCTCATCTGTAATGCATTCATCAGCGGTATTATTGGAATTCTTTTTCTGATCAAATGGATATTTAAAAAGTGCCTTTCCAGCCGGATGCAATACAATCTGTGGTTTTTGCTGCTGGCCCTTTTAGCGGTTCCTTTTATACCGTCTCACATTTTCAGGCATCCACAGATTTTCTCCTGGTTTGATTACTTAAAATATTCCCTTGCATCTGATCCATGCACCACTATTATCAAAGCTGCAATTACAGAACCAACAAACATGATAGACTGGATGAACGACTTTACACTCTCCGTAGACAGTGATGCATCACCTGTAACCGGTTATCTATTATTTGGCATATGGGTGATGGGTATCCTTTGGATGTTTTTGCTTTCCATAAAATCCCTTTTCCGTCTGTACAGGCTGGAACAGTCTGCACTTCCACTCCAGAACAGAGAAGTTCAAAAACTGTATCACTGCTGTCTGGATGAAATGAAAATTCATAAATGGATTCCTGTCTACAGTACAGCTTTTTTAACTACTCCTGTTTTTACAGGAGTACTTAGGCCACGTATTTTTCTACCACTTCACTTAATTTCGGATCATAATATGTCTGATCTGCGGTATATAATGCTACATGAACTGCAGCATTATATACACAAAGATTCCATTGCCATTGTTCTGATGAACCTTGCCAGGATCATCTATTGGTTCAATCCTCTCGTCTGGTACGCAATGAAAGCAATGTGCAACGACAGAGAGATCGCCTGTGACACCTCCGTCCTGAATATGCTTGCGGAAGAATCTTACAGGGATTATGGAAATACACTGATCAACTATGCAGAAAAGGTATCCCATATCCATATTCTCTTTACTGCCAGCCTTAGCGGAAACAAAAAGCAGCTGGAGAAACGCATTCTCAATATTGCTTCCTATAAAAAACCATCATTTACTAAAAAGCTAAGAAGCATAGGATCGTTTACTCTGACTGCTATTCTTCTCCTGGGATTTACTCCCTTTATTTCCACAGATGCAGTTGAGAGCAGTCATTACAAATGGGCTCCCCCTGTCAATGGCACCTCTTACATTGACCTTTCTACCCGCTTTGGGGAGTACGATGGCAGCTTTGTACTATACGATCTGAACCATGATAGCTGGAGTATATATGACGTTGAACACGCCACGCTTCGTGTTTCACCGGATTCTACCTACAAAATATACGATGCTCTATTTGGATTGGAGGAAGGAATTATTACATCCGGAGATTCCTTTCTTCCATGGAACGGAGAACGCTATCCGTATGATGCATGGAACGCTGATCAGACTTTACAGTCTGCTATGGCCTCCTCTGTTAACTGGTATTTTCAATCTTTAGATGAAAAACTAGGTCATGCTCGTATTGCTGAATATCTCCAAGAAATTGAGTATGGCAATGAAGAATTGAGTGATGGTCTGTCCTCCTACTGGATAGGATCCACCTTAAAAATTTCCCCGGTGGAACAGGTAGAACTATTAATCTGCCTGTACCATAACAGTTTCGGGTTTAATCCTGAAAATGTCAATGCAGTAACAGAAGCCATCCGCCTTTTTTCTTCTGACGGTATTACATTATACGGAAAAACCGGAACGGGCCAGGTAGATGGGCAGAATAGAAACGGATGGTTTATCGGTTATATCGAAACCACTGACAATACATACTTTTTTGCCACAAATATTCAGGCTGAAACAGATGCTACCGGAAGCAATGCAACAGAAATAACCATGTCAATATTATCTGATATGAATATCTGGCAGTCACAGACTGCTGCCAGGTGACTTGTTAATAATCATCCGGAATACGATATTGATATTGGGGAATAGACTGCAATCCATTATTCAGGATTTTATTACTCAGATACTGAAAGCTGCCATCCTCTGAAAAACGAACGGTAAGCTCATGCGTTATAACTGCATCATTGCAAATTACCACATCACATACTGCATCTACTGTTAATGTAATCGTTCCATCCTCATTTTCCCGAATATCAGTAACCTCCGGCACGGAGGTTCCAAAAAAAGTTGGAGCATAATTATAGCATCCCAGACGAACCCATTCATATGTCTGCGCCTCCTCATCCAATACTGCATACATCCGGATCTGTTCTGCTGTAACCGGAAGATACTCCATGATCAGACGTTCAAATTCCTCCTTTGGTATCCCCTTTGGATAAATCTTAGGATCAAACTGCTTTTCATATTTCATTTTATACAAATATTCATACATGCCGTTATAATCTAATTCACTTAAATGATCCGCATCCCAGTCAGAACACAATAGATTATTTCCCTGATATCCCAGGCCCAGTACGCACCGTTCTGAATACTCACGCTGTTCTCTGGTCATAGGTTTTATCCGCATCAGACAACTTCCATCTACCATCTCTGACACATCAGGATATTCCGGAACACACAGGTTATAGCAAAACCACCCTTTATCTGAATACCTCCATTCCTTTATCCGGTCACAAGAAATATATACAATCCTCGCTTTATTTTCCTGATTCCATACTGCGTTTGTACTTAAGACATACATATCCGTTCCGTCATACATATATTCCATTCTTCCTATACCACCATCAAAGTGAATCTCATATACAACCACCGAAGCCCTTTTGCCACTTATACATGTCTTTAGAAAATCTTCCATGACTTTATAGTTTTCCATATTGGAATATAACATTGTTGTACAAACCGGAAATCCCGCTCCTCCCAGCCTTTTCTGCATTTCCAGAAGAACTTCATCTGATAGAACAGAATTCGAAGCCTCTCCCTTATCTGCCTGGTCGTAAATATCCAACACTAGTTCCATCATTTTTTTACAGTCCGCTTCTGCTTCCTCTTTCTTCGCAGCCTCTACTGAAAGGTTATAACCTTTTTCATTATAGATGGATGACCGACGGGGCGTATGCCATATTTCCTCAGGATCGGATTCAGAAGAAATCCTTCGGTTGGACACATACTGTACGCCATCAGTCCCAAAAGGCCGAATCACTACCTCGTGAATCATTATTCTGGAATCACCTGCATAGGGAAATACTGCATGCACCATAAGTGTAATCGTTCCGTCCCTGTTCTCTGTGTACCCTGTGACTTCTGGATACGGATGCTCCGGAGACTCAATCTCATAAATTCCTCTTGGCCTGTATTCATAGGTCGAATCTTCAGAATGATAAGTAGTCTTTGTCTGCAATGTTTCACTGCTGATATCAAAATATGGCAGAATAACTCCTTCAAACTCATCCTTTGGAATACGATAAGCATTTCTTCCTGCCAAATCTCCATCTGCAACATATGGAACGCTGCCTGTATGAACCCTTGGATAGAAAATGTCATATATATCATAAAAATTCAGTTCTCCAAAATCATCTTCACTCCAATCCGTAAGAAACATATTATTCTTTTCATAACCGATCGGGAGAAGATATTTTCGGTTTAACTCTCTGCACATTTCATCCAGGGGCTGCACCCGGAATGCAGAATATTCTTCTGTTCCGCTTAAGGTTAGTACATATTGTTCTTCTGAATCTGAACACCAACGTCCGGAAAACATTAGATAACCATCCTCCGTATACTGCCAGTTCTCAGCCTGATAGACAGCTGATGCTTCCATCTGAATCCTTCCATTTTCGTATGTATAATAGCTTCTGACCACGTCTACATTTTCTTTTTCTGCCTGTAGGTCATATAGAAGAAATTCGTTAAAATAGCCCACTTCAATGATTAATAAATCTGCCTGTCCCCCGGCAGCTACTGTCTCACAGAATTGCAGCACCTGTTCTGCACCGGCCATATTAATCTGGTTTCGGCTGTCAACAGCAGAATACCCGTGTTCACCAAGCCCATTTACAATACTACGAACCAGATCCAGATCATCGTTTCCGTTTTCCCGTTCTGCCTTTTCATATAGTTCCTGACATATATTTGTAATATCTGCAGCATTCCGGGTTTTTGAATCCTCATCTATAGTTGTACTTTCTCCGGTCTTCGCATCCATACACCCAAAACAAAAAAATAATATCATAAAACTAATTACCATAAAACCATGCTTCCAGAACCTGGCTGTCCTTTCTAACAACATTCCCGCTTCCTCCTCTTCCTTTTACATCCTCCGCCATAGTGACGATCAGTATGGGGTGCTCCTCTGTTTCTTCAGCAGTTAAGACAACAAACCATCCCAATTCCGTTCCGGAAGTATCTTCCTGCGATGCCTTGATCTCCGCAGTACCTGTTTTTCCTGCTAAAACAATATCATTCCGATGAGCTGCATACCCGGTTCCACGGGAATCGTTCACAACCTTTTTCAATCCTTCCAGTACCTGATCTGCAGTCTCTTCGGAACAGGCCTCTGTAATCCAATATTCAGCTGTTACGTCCTTCTGAAAAATCAGATAGGGTTTTATAATATTTCCTTTATTACAAAATGCAGAATAGATACATGCCATATGTAACGGGTTCACCAGAATTTCTCCTTGTCCATAACCGCTGTCAGCCAGTTGTATTTCGGTTTCAATATGCTCCGCATTCGTATACTGCGATACTGCCATTTGAGTCTCAAATGGCAATTCTTTATTAAAGCCAAGCTTTGTCAGATAATATTCCATATCCTCTGTGCCAATCTTTAGTGCTGCCTTGGCAAAATATATATTATCCGAATAAATCAGTGCATTTTCCAATATGACAGGTTCGTATGCGTGCAATGTGGTTACATAATAAGAACCCCAGGAGGCATCCTTCTGCCATCTTAATCCAGAATCCCCATAATCCTCTGCCGGATCAATGGCTCCGGATTCCAGTCCCACTACAGCAGTAATTGGTTTAAAGGTAGATCCCGGACACCATACCTGACGAAAACGGTTATAAAGCGGTTTCCCTTCCTGTTCATTCAGTGCAGTCCATTGTTCGTTCGATAATCCCATAATAAAATCGTTATTATCATAGGAAGGCGTACTGACCAGTGCCAATACCTCTCCAGTATATGGATTCATGGCAACCGAACAGCTTTTCTCTTCCTTAAACTGTTCATACAATGCAGTCTGAAGGTTCGCATCTACTGTCAACTGTATGGTTTGACCATGCTTTACCAGAATACATGCAAGTGTCTCCTTCTCATTGCCATTCGAATCCATAATATAAATCCTGCAACCATCCTCGCCTTTCAGTTCCTTTTCAAATAATCCTTCTATTCCGTTTCTGCCTATCACACTCGCAGTTGTATAGCCTTCTCCTGCATGTTCCTCCAGATCTTCTGCAGTAACACTTTGTACATAGCCGATTAAATGCGCTGCCGCCTCACCTAACGGATACTCTCGCACCTCCGTATCAGATAACATCACTCCGGGAATTGCCAGCAGCTTTTCCTGACGCTCCCATTCCTGCAGAAGCCCGGAAGCCGGATTCTGCGCTAACACCTCTAATTCTTGCACTTTGGGAAGAGTCAGAATTGGCACAAAAAAATCATCTTTTACCCATTGAGCAGATAATTTCTTTTCTATGACATCCGGCTCGAGTTCCAATAGCTCTGCTATTGTTGGAATCGCTTCCTCTCTGTTTTCCAGTTTTCCCGGAACAATTCCGACCGAAGATGCAACGCCTGCCCCGGCAAGAACACGACCATTTCTGTCCAAAATTTCTCCTCGCTTTGCCTGTATTACGGAAATCCTGACCTTATCCGTTGAATCTAATCCCGGAAAAATCAGTGAATCATCCCAGATCAATTCATAGTTCTCCTTTCCCTTCTGAAAAACAGCCTTATTATCAAAGCTGATCCTTCCTGCCACGGTATCAAAGGAAGTCCTGTAGAACACTGTCCTTTGCTCCTCATCATATGCAGTAACCGTAATAGTCATATTCCTTGTCTCTATTCCTTCATAAATGGCTGAATTGCGTTTTATGAAATTCTGCTGCGTAATATTACCAGATGCTTTTATATTCAGCATCTCATACATTTCTTCATATTCCTGCTTTGATATATGATTCATATATTCAACCAGGAGTTCTTCCGGAGAAGCACAAGCAGCATCCTCTCTGGAAAATCCTGCTAAGTATATGACTGCTCCTACTGCAGCCATTCCCAAAATAACAGCTGCAATGGACAGAATTTTATTTTGTTTTTTCCTTTGTCTGCGTCTGTCCTTAGCTTTCATATTGACCTCCAATCACCCTGCCTACATAAAATAGAAATACTATTCTTAATACCACTTTTAAATATTACATTTGTAAGACTTTAGGTTAAAAATTTTCCACATATCTTTCTTGTTGCCATTTGTATAAATATTACACCTGTAAGATATGGAAGTCAAGCTATCAATAATTAAATTTTATTAAAAAACAATCGTTACTTTTGAGTTGTACTATTTTAATAATTCGAAATCAGCCATGGTACCACGGACATAACTTCTCTTCTGCAGGTTGAAAATCTAAAATTCCACAGGTTTATATTCCTCCATGCCAGGAATAAATGCATTCTCAAAGAAATCAAGGAAAATACGAATGCACTCTTCTTCTGAGCATAATTTATATACTAACCGCGTCCCGCCCTCTTCTATGCCCAGTTCAACCTCTATACAATCCTTATGCACACACGCCTGAACAAAGCGCACCTTATGCAAAGCTTCGGGCGCCGACAATATTACAAATTGTTCAGGGGATACAAACATATCTTCCAAAAAATCTTCAATATCCACGTCTCTGAATTCCTTCATAGACCTATTCTGATTTTCTAACTTAAATCCGTTCTGTTTTCCTATGATCCGAAATACGCTCTCCTTATTCTGTTCGCCTTTGTATATTGGTTAATTCACACTATTTTCTGCCAGCTGTCTTGTTATTGATTCATAAACCTGATCTCTGACGCTCTGCTCAAAGAAACCCATTGCCTGTTCCGGAAGCTGGTCCTTGCTTACCTTTGCCTTCTGATAAAATGAAATCGTATATAATGTAAATACCTCATATGTTTTCGTTTGCGCCCCATACTGAGTATGCATTTTGCGCTCTTCCTCCTGCAGAACCTCTGCTATATCTGAAAGTCTGACTAAAATCGCATACGGACTGCTCCCTTCTAAAAAAGCATAATGCGGAGTAATTCGAAACCTTGCCGGTGTCTGTCGCGAACCATGTCCATTCAGCTTATAGGAGATACATCTCCATGTACTGATATCCGTTTCTAACATTTCATGGGCGAGCTGTTCCTTTTCCTGCGCATTCAGATGCAATCGCTTTACAGTCGAATTTATCATTCCTACATACTTCCCGGGCCTTAACCCTACCAGTAAAATGAGCAGATAAATGCCTGAAATAACAATCCCCAACGTCAGGCCGCCTATAATACCAATCCCTGCATTTTTTTCCTCCGCATAGGTAATGCCTCCATAAATTACACACAGGCCAATGAGCGTTGCTGGAACCACCTTTAAAATATTCATGATTATGATTTTGTTCTGATATTTTCCAATCCACTTTCTTTCTTCATCAAGCCACTGCTGATACCAATTCATTCACAAACATTCTCCTTCGGTTCCGATCATCACAAGGCCATATTCCACTCTACCACACACGGTCCATCCGGCATGTTTGTTAGCTTCAGACATAAATCCTTCCTTGCCTGAATGTCTTTTTCAGCACCTTCTCCCGCATCTTTTCTCCACTCACAGTAACCTTTCAAATAACTGTCATATAATTCTTTCCATGAGTGAAAATATTTCTGCATGACTTGCCCTACCTTAACAGATTCCTAGATCATTTCCTGCCGCTCAATATATCCGCCGACATATCCCATTCCAAGAATCTGACACATGGCAAGCATTAATTATGTCATTTATACCCTAACGCTTTTTATAAAACAGAATAAACTGAAGCACTGCATTTACCGCGGATAAGACAGCACAAAAGCAGAAGACTGCTAATTGTGCCGATGTTGTACCCGTCGTCATAATACCTATAACTACACAAATAAAAGCAATGAAAAAACCAATGGCTGAAATCAGATGAAGCTTTGCTTTTTTTGGGCGGATCTCATCTGGCTCTGTGCTGACCCTTTTCACAATCGTGATATTATTATCACTCTGGCAATCTTCTCTGATCAAATAATCGGAAGACACATTCAGACACTCGCAAATCCTGATCAGGGTCTCCGTATCCGGCATAGTCTCTCCCGCTTCCCACCGTGATACAGCCTGCCTGGATACTTCAATCTGTTCTGCAAGCTTCTCCTGTGTTAATCCCTTTTCTTTTCTCAGCGTATATATTTTTTCGCCAAATGTCATTGCGCATACCTCCTCATCCTGTATTTGATATCATTTTAACAGAGGTTCCGATAATGTCCAGTACGGGCATGCAACATTTATGCAATTCCATGTAACATCCTGAAAATCGTCATTTTACCAAAGTCTACTGTCATGTCTATCCTCATTTGAAGAAACAGACTGCAATACCTCTGCAAATAAACATGAATGCTTACAGGATTGCAATCGGATTCCATACTGACTCAATGATACAGCTTTCAGAAGCTTGATTCCCTGCGTCAAGGGCAAAATATCCACTGCCTTCGGCAATGCTGATGACATGTTCATATAAGGTGGCAAAAGATAACTAAAGGTTTCTGTTTCTGCCCGCCGGATCATTTGATTCCTGGAATTTACTTTAGCCCCTGATCTGAATTGTTGTTTCCATATTTTGTACCTCCTTTATTGAGGCACGCTATTCTTACCATCTTATCTCAGGCAGATGGTAAGAATAGGATTTTTCAGTATACTGCCCTGACAGTTAAATATCAAATTGGCTTTTTCAAATGCCGGTTCTATATCCTGCTTGATCAGTTCTATTCTATCTCCTGCCCTTGGTACAAAAAGAGCCGAAATAGAAATCACCAGCTTTTTCTTCGTGTTTACATAGATTATGTTACCTCCATCCCCCATTGCTGCATAACCATCTTCATTTACCCACCACAGATATCCATAGGGCAGATTTTCTTTTTTCCATCGGCTGTGTTCTATCGTACTGTCCTCTATCCATTTTGAGGAAATAACCTGCTTTCCCTCCCACATACCGCCATTCAGATATAACTGCCCGATCTTTGCCATATCCATAGGTGTAAGCGTAAGCCCCCAGCCTGCCATATGAATTCCCATGGCATCTGTAACCCATCCGCTAATATCTGTTGACTGGTTAAATGCCATTTGATCCTCTTTGCTTTTAAATAACAAATCGTTTTCCACTTTAATCCCAAGGGGTTGAAATAAATTCTCTGTAGCAAAATCTAATACGGACTGCCCTGTTGCTTTCACTAAAATTCCCGATAAAATATCCGGCCCGATCAACGGGGCATATCGGAATACTCCTATCTTCCCACGGCCGCCTAATAAATCAAGTGAAAATTTTACCCGGTCACTGCTTGTAAAGTATTTTATATAAGGTGCAAAAAACCGGTATTTATAAGGTGCTGTCATAGTCAACATATCTTTTAGTGTAATATTCTGTATTGTATTCTCTCCCCTTTTCACCTTGTATTCCGGAAAGTAATCCAGCACTTTCACGTCAATATTTTTTAAATATCCTTTATCCAGAGCAATTCCAATCAATATTGAAATAATGCTTTTTGTCACGGAATAGATGTGAACGCGGCTATTCGCTGTGCAGTCCTTAAAGTATTTTTCATAGGATACAACGCCATCTTTTATTATGACGATACCTGTGGTATTTCCATATTTACTGCTTATAATCTGTTCCAACTCTTTCATTTTTATCTGATTCATACGTTCTTCCTCTCATGCACTTCACAATATCTGCCTGCCATTTCAGTCTTTTGAAACTCTCTTTTTAACCGGATAATAGACCTCCGTAACAAGTTCACTTTCCTTTAAAACCTCTGTTGGATCTGTTACATATACCTCATACAACGCATTACTGTTCTCATAACCTTCCCTTTCTGCCCATTCTATTTGTTTTGCATAGACAGAAGAAAGTTGTAAATATGACCCATGTACAACTGTTTTCAGACATAATCCAGGGCAGAAATCTCTTGTTCCAGTTGCATACTCCTTTATAGGGATTGCAAACTCTGTATCTAATCCAAATGGGGTATACTCATCTCCATGAAACAGTACCATTGGCGGAGCGGCCGCTGTCAGTTTCTTCTCTTCCATTTTCCGAAATAGCTGCCCAAAGCAAGTACCATACTCTTCTGAAAACTCATGTTCTAAAACATTCTTCCGTATCGAAAGAAGATACATCATCGGTATCTCGACCAGTTGTACATTAATGTCTTCCATATAGGACATAATGGATTTTCCGTTTCTCAAATTTGACAGATCGCTGTCTATCTGATGCAGTGTATCTTCAAATTTCTGTACCTTTACCGCAATCTCCTTTTTCTTTTTATTCAGTGCAGTAAAAAGTACCTCATCAATCTGTTCTTCTGAATCTAATATTGATTTGATTTCCTCCAAAGAAAAGCAATAAGCCTTCAGACGATTGATCAGCAGCATTTTCTCCAGTTGATTGATGGAATAATATCGGTAGCCATTTTCCGGATTGATTTCACCCGGCAGTAGTAAACCGATTTCAGCATAATATCTAAGCGTTTTTGTAGACACCCTGCATATGTTTGAAAACTCTCCGATTGTAAGCATATGCGAACCCCTCCTTCCAGGTTCAGTATAAACTTTACCCTAAGGGGAAAGTCAACGGCACTTTTAATGCCCCGCTCAGTCGTTTGTATGAGGTAGAGCGCTCTCCCTTTCAGGGTAGTAGCATTTTAGTTGAATAAAAAAAGATTTGCAAGCGATATTACTCTGAAAGATAAAATATTTCATGTTTCAACATGTTATCTCACTCCAAAAGTAGTGAATATGCTTCCACACAGTAAAACAAAAAATACGGGAGCCTGAACAATTTTTTCATACTGTTCCAACTCCCGCAAAACGCTTGTTTTCTGCACTCTTCTTCTATTCTATTTCTCCATCTGCGACATCAGCACGACACACTCCACATGTGTCGGGACACTCCCATGAACACAAATCATTTGCCACGTCTGTGCCGCATGAACACATTTTTCCAGTCTCTGTTATTTCGGTTCCATCAACAACTTTTGTCAGCTTTCTCTCCATCTTAAGACACCTTATTTCCTTTCTTCAATTCCTTCTGAGTTGCTTTGTAGTGCTCCTTAGCATTTGGAATGGTTCCCGACTGGTTTCCCTTTAGCACAAAGGTCAGCTTGTAGGGGTCGGGATTTCCTTCCTCGTCAAAGCCTCCAACCAGAACCTTCTCAATAATACTCTCAAACACCACTCGGTCAAATTCGTCCAGAACCTGCTCACTGCTTAGTGTCTCACGAAGTGCTGACATTCGCTTGCCAACATCTTTCTGTTTGTTAATTGACTCTTCCAAAAGATGTCTTCTCTCGGAAAGAGTATGAAGTTTACGGGTAAATTCAAGTACCTTTTCATCATAAACTTCCTTACTTATTGTACCATCAATGAGCATATCTGTCATTCGAGATTTTTTTGATTCCAAAGAAGAAATGTCCTTATCAAGCTGTTGCTTCTTACGAACCTCCTCTGCATTGTTCAAAGCCTCCTCCACATTCGACATGACTAAATCCAGCACATCATCAAAATTTCCTGCCAGCAATCCGAAGGCTTCCAAAAAAGCTCCTTCCAAAATCGCCTCATCAATGGCTTTGCAGTGTGGACAATTCTTAATTCCATTCTTGGTGGCATTCATACACTGCCATACGGGCTTTTCGTAAATAGAACTGCTGTGCCTTGTCCTTCTTGTAAGCTTATGCCCACAATAGTTGCACTCACACATGCTGCTGAAAGCATATTGACGGGTATAACGCTCCCTGTTTCCACTGGTCTCCATAATTTTATTTTTAGAACGCTTCATGCGGATGCGCTCTGCCTCATCCCACACCTCTCTGGAAACGATAGGCTCATGGTGATCTCTGATATAAAACTGGTCCTGTTCACCCATATTAGCAAGTCTACGCTTACTGATAGGATCGGTAGTAAAGGTTTTCCCAAGAAGAACATCACCCTTGTACTTTTCATTCTTGATAATTCCCATCACTCCGTGAGTGTGCCAGCTTACTTCACCCTTCTTATTTCTCCTGCCAAGCTCCATCAGCCGATGGGCTATGGTTGTTGTTCCATATCCCTGAAGGTACAAATCATAAATCATTCGCACCGTTTCCGCCTCATATTCATTGACCGTCAGGCTCTTGTCCTCCGGGTGATAATCATAACCAAGACAACCGTTGAAGCCAATCAGCTCACCACGCTTCATTTTCATCTTAAGTCCCATGGTAACATTCTTGGATAAAGACTCAACCTCCTGCTGTGCCAGAGAACTCATGATTGTCAAAAGCATCTCTCCCTGCATATCCAAAGTGCTGATGTTTTCTTTTTCAAAAATAATACCGATATTCTTATCCTTAAGCATTCTGGAATACTGTAAGGTATCCAGCGTATTTCTGGCAAATCGGGATATGGACTTAGTCAGAATCAAATCAATCTCACCATTTAAGCATCGGTTAATCATTTCCTGAAATCCGGTTCGCTTGTCGGTCTTGGTTCCGGTAATCGCCTCATCAGCAAAAATCCCGGCGTTAACCCATTCGGGATTCTCACCAATTTTCTCTTCATAATAAAGCTTCTGGGATTCAAAGCTGCCTAACTGGTCATCATCATCCGTAGATACTCTGACATAGGCTGCCACACGAATCCTTTCCACTGTTATCGGGTTACTTCTTACCCTGCCCCTGCTGTTAGGAGCAGTTCTTGTTGCTTCTAAAACTTGTACTTCCTGCATAATAAAATCCTCCTGTTTCAAATCTGTTATAATAAAAATGATGCCAACAACAAGTAAGTTACCTTGTATGCTGACATCATAAATGAAAAATCAAATGTTAACGAATGTACGACAAAATAATTTCTGCACACTCATAAAATTACGCCGCCATTGGATCATCCTCACGAATAATGAGAAATCTGTCCATCAGCTTGTTTCTTGCTATGGTATACTCTGCTTCGGTAATCAGCTCCATACGAACCGCCTTACGAAGCAAAGCCATACACTTTGCAAATTCCATCTCCTTCGTCATCTGCTACACCTCCTCACTTTTATTTCTGCGTTATCACCTTCTTTCCATAAGAAATTGGCTTATTCAAGAAAATTTCTGACAAAAGTTGTTAGACCGTTTTGGCTTCCATTCGCATCCTATGCCGTCAGCGTTACAACTGACCTTTAGCTTATTGCCTGTGGGCTACTCCTGCTCGAGTTCCTTTCCTACCCTTGACGGAAGTGTCTTCCCTCGCTCCGCTTGATTGCTCAAGCCTCTTCGCAAGGTCTGTTAACATAGAATACAGCTCATGAATCCGTTTCCGGATTGTTTTTCAAGGTTCAAATTCAATAAAGTTTATATAGAACATTTGTTTGTAGTATGTTATAATATTCATGTAGCTCTTCCATTTGCCTGCTGGCTCGTGGCGGCTACGTTTTCATGGGTTAATGATACGAAATTTTGACCGGGATTATCATTGACAGAGACTTGACCAAAAGTTGACAAAATAGATTGGAAGTGAAAAATTGCAGAACCGGATTACCTTCTCCAACGTGATTGGAGTGTTATTAGAAAATAAAAAGAAAACCTATGCACAGTACCAAATGATTGAAGATATCTTCTATGACTGCCTGTGCAATATGGATTTATTTGAAAAAGATGACTTTGAGAAAAATGTTACCTACAGCAGATGGTGTACCGGGGACCGCCCTATTCCCAAAGAGATATTGTCCTTTTATGACAATGCCGGATTTGACGGTATTCAGGATAACATTCAGGATGATGTAATCCCAAACCTTATCAATATGCCTGCCACAAGGAAATTGCTTTTGGAATTGGCTACAGACAGTGGGGATGTAATCGGTATCGAAAAAACCGATGAATTTGCAAGGATAACCGATGACGCAGAACTTATCACTGCCCTTATACGCTATGCCATTTTAAACGACCATGACAGCAAGCATACTCTGCTATCCCCTGACCTATCAGATATTCTGCTGAGTAACAGACTTCCTTCTGCCAACCGCTATTTTATTGGACGAAAAGAGGAACTGAAGGCTGTTACTAAGGCATTACAGGACCATAATCCTGTATTTATCACCGGAACTGCAGGTATGGGTAAAAGTGAATTGGTAAAGACCTATGCCAAGAAGAACGAAAAGAAATACACAAATATCATTCATCTGTTTTATGATGGTGACTTGAAGAAAAGTGTTGCTCACATGGAATTTAACGATGATACCGCTGATATGAGCGAAGAAATGCTTTTTGACAAGCATATGAGAATATTAAAAAAGCTCCACTCTGACAGTTTGATTATCATTGATAACTTCAATGTTCTGCCAAAAGAGGATGCTTTCTTCAAGGAATTTGTAAAATTGAATTGTAAGATATTAGTTACCAGTCGTTGCAATATTTCACAATATGAGGCGAAAAAATTTCTGAAATGGATGCAGATACTGAGCTTGTAGAATTGTTTTATAAGCATTGCCCTTCTGCAAAGAGTTCTGAAGATGTGGTAAAGGAGATTATTCAGACGGTAGGTTGCCACACTCTTACGGTTTGCCTGTCTGCATTATCTCTAACAGCCAGTGGCATGGAGCCGGAAGAACTGCTGGCTGAATTGAAAACCTGTGGGCTGAATATTGCCTCCGGGGAAGATGTGGAACTATATAAGGATAATGATTTCACTGACGGACTGATGATAGAGCATTTACGCAAGCTCCTACAGCTTGGTAACTTATCCAATCAGCAATTGGACATTCTGCGTAATCTGTCCCTGCTACCGGTTGCCGGTGTATTAAAGAATAGCTTTAAGAACTGGATGAAGCTTGATAACCTCACAGATGTAAACCACCTTATTAAGTACGGATTTATCAATGAAGATACAGATAACAAGAAAATCAGCCTGCATCCGCTGTTGCAGGAAGTGATTGCTATTGAAACCGTGCCAACAGATACCGCCTGCCGTACCATGTTGGACAGCCTCCACCTTATCTGTCTGGCACACGGCTTGGAACTACGCAGACCGGAAAATATCATAGCTTCTCTTATCAGTGTGTCAGAGCGTATTGTTGTGGATGATGGTTCCTATTTCCTACTGTTCTTACAGGATATGTTCCCTTATCTGGACAAATATCTGGTATCAGATTACCTGCCGAAGCTTACTGAAAGAATCAGCTATGTTATGGACGAATACAAGCTAGAGTCTCCTTGCGACAAGGCACTGCTACTGGATTATAAGGCAGAATGTTTTCTGTTAAAAAAGGATTATGGAAACGCAGTTAAGAAACGTGAAAAAGCAATCAGCATCATGGAAAAGCTTCATACTAAGGATGCAGATATGCGAAATGCCAACCTGCTATCCAATCTGTACAACAACCTTTCCAACACTTATCTGCTGATGAAACGAGGGAATGAGGCAGCCAAGGCATTGCGTACTGCTTTTGATATCCGTATGGAATATGCGCACTTAGGGCTGACCGAATCCCATGATTCCTTGCAACAGATGATGAACCTTATCAATATGCTGTTGCTGGCAAAAGATGTAGACAATGCAAAAATTGTACTGGAGCAATATGAAACCTTGGTATTGGAACATCTGTCGGATACCTCTCTGGATTATGGTATCTGTAAGCTGAGTCATGGGATTATTGATATGATGGAAGGGAAGCCGGAACCAGCGGAGATGAATCTGCTTGGGGCTGAGAGCATTATTGGAAATGCTGTAGGAACAGATAATGACTATATGAGGACGACCTATCGGTATCTGAATAATCTGTATGCACGGTGGAAGAAGCCGGAGAAGGCGATTGAATATAGGGATAAGTATTTTAACACAAACAGAATAACTACAAATAAAAACGCATAAACTATCAATACCACTAAAAATCCATTTGACAGCTTTTGTCTTCGATGGTATATTATATTTAGTGGTTGTGCTGCGGAAACTTGCGATGCCCGCAGCCGGTGGAGTTCCATGCGTGGGCTCCACTTTTTTTATACCACAACATAGGAAGAAGGGGTACATTTGGCAAAAACATTTCTAACATACCAACAACAATTGCATATACTTGAACATGACAAGCAACTGGCAATTCCCGACCCGGATTATGCCAAGAAAATGCTAGAAGAAATCAGTTATTATTCCCTTATTGGCGGATATAAATCTTTGTTTAAACACAATGCATCCAACAAATATGCTCACGGCGTAACTTTTGATGAATTGGTTTCCTTTTATTATTTTGATGAAGAGCTTCGCACTTTGTTTTTAAAATACATCCTTCATGTGGAACGTCATATGAAGTCCATGTTTTCGTATCACTTTTGCGAAAAATACGGCGAACAACAAAGTCATTATCTCAATGTAAACTGCTATAATTACAACAAGAAAAACCAACAGCAAGTTCAAAGATTAGTTCACTCTTTGCAAAATGCTATTTCGTTGCCCAGCCAATATGCATATATAAACCATTCCGCAAATATACACCACAATGTACCGCTATGGGTAGCAACCAATGCACTTACATTTGGACAGATTTCCAAAATGTATCAATATGCAACTACTGACTTAAGAACCAAAATAAGCAAGAATTTTACCAATATTTCAGAAAAGCAGTTGCACCAATTTGTTACAATAATTGCACGATGTAGAAATGTATGTGCCCATGGAGAGCCTCTCTTTTCATTCCGTATACATGAAACAATACCAGATACGCTATTACATAAGAAGCTACAAATTCCCCAGAAAAACAGAAGCTATCAATATGGCAAACAGGACTTATTTGCTGTCGTAATAGCCTTACGCTATCTTATCAGTGATGCGGATTTTAAAGCATTTAAATCTGGTTTAACTAAACTCATCAATAAGGTTCTCAAACAATGCCCGCATCTTACCCGTGAGCAATTACTCAAGGAAATGGGGTTCCCTGAGAACTGGGAGAAAATTATGCGATATAAAAAATAATCATATTTCCGGCGGTCATATTTGAACCGCCGAAAATATTTATTTATCAATGTCTCCCTGCTTCCATAATGTTATACACTTTGTGATTTCGACTTACTTCTTCTTTTTCATTTATATAATATGTGTAACTAAATTCAGCTCTTCCAGGGAAATCTCTACCAAACCCACCAGTTATTTTTTGCTTTTCTCCCAACACAGTCCATACAACATCTAATTCATTTTCTTCTATAAACTCAAGCAGGAATTTTTTCTTAATAAATAAAGCATTATTTTGTCCATTAACAATCACTGTACTACCATTTGCAGCATATCCAAACGAACCATCCCACGTTAAATTCATTTGTTCCATTAAAAACTTTGATGGGAACATATATGAGCTTTCTTCATTAGTGCAAAATGGTGAATCTTTCTCAGCCGTATAATCATTTGCTGTCGTAATCAAATAACATGGTACTGGATTTTCTTGTCGAAAATCTTGTTCCTCCTCTTGTCCCAAATAATTTACCATAGTAGGGCTCCATGGATACTCTCCGATACAACATTCATATAATTGTCCATACCCCTCTGGCATCCATCTTCCTTCAAAATCTTTTTTTTCGAACCATTTCAGCAAATCATTTTTCTTATCCTTGGTGTATAAATAAGTTCTCACTTGCATCCATACCTCACGAAATGCCTTTTTGCCTACTTCTTTCGAGGACAAATATCCTTGTAGCATATAGTACTCTTCGCCCTCATAATTACATCCTATTAAATTTGGAATATAACGTTCGACATCATTATTTTTAAACCAAGTTATATCATTCCATTTACAATATCTATAAAAAGGATATACAAGCTTTGTTCCTATAAAATTATTAGATTGAGGCATCACCGTCAAATCTATATCTCTAAGAGAATTTCCTTGTTCCGGACATACTAATTCGATATCACTATATCTAAATCTCGGCGAATATTTATAATTATCATAAATATTACCCAATTCCCTATATAGATATATTTTCTGATATTTCTTACCTATCCTCTCCACTTGCTCATCACGGCTTCTCAATGAACCATATGTATAATCAATACTTTTATCATAATTTATACATGGCTCATAACCGCTTTTCACTATGTCTTCAAAAATCATAAGACCTACATCTTTTTTTGTAACTCCATAATTCTCAACTTCTGAAGGAATCGTATATATTGCAAAATCACTTTCCTGACAATTCCAAAATAAACTAGAAAAACGATCTTTGAATTGCAACGCAAACTTTTTATTTACCCTATGCTTTTTACTTCTATATGGTGGTCTAACCAAAATTACTTCTTTCTCAGTACACCAACCTTTGTAATAAGCATATTCAAAAATATTCCTTAGGTAATCACGCAGCAAAACGTTTTGTGGCCAAATACCAACCAAAATGATACTATTTTTTATATACTCTAAAATTGGAATGATATATTTTTGTTCTGCTAATACAATAAGCGACGAATACACTGCTTGCCATATTCTTTCATGAATATAATCATCATCAATATCTTTAAACATATTAATGACTGTCAACATATCCAAAGGATACAATCTAAATAAATTTGTCAAGCCTTTACTAGCCTTATCTCTTAACTTAATATCATTACTCCCTGTTCCCCAACACAATATTATTTTCCATAGCAAAATACTATCCTCTGCAAACGTGGGATGCTTTAACACAATTGCTCTTTCACATGTATCCGATATAATTTTCACTTGATCATACTGTTTTAAAAGAAATAAACTTAAAATAAAGTCTCTCCGATACGAAGACATGTTACTTAACTTTTCATGTACATAATACGCATTAATAGCACAATCCTTCTTTGTAGCGATCGCTATTAAGCCCAGTATTACTCGTCTCATATCAGATTCATTTGATGAAGATAATAATTTTTCAATCTCAGCAATCGTTTTCTCATTAATCTCATTTACATTTCTCCAATATAATCCACTCATGAAAGTTTCAACTACTTCACCATGTATTCTATTATCGATTCTACTTATGAGTTCTTCCTTTGTATTTCGCAAAAACAATATTTGTATCATTTCAAGTGTTCCCAGAGTTATTTTTTTATTCTCAACCGCCTCTACAATTATTTCAACCTCTACATCCAAATACTTTTGAGCATACAAATATTCATAAAATTTTTGATATGCAAATGTAATTTCTGCTCCTTTTTCATCTGCCTCTCTTAACAAATTTTCAGATATTAACAACTTAATAAAACCTGCTGTTTTTTCTTGTATTCCAAATTCAGCTAATACCTTAGCTATAACTGTTCTAAGTTCAAACCATGTCATACTATATCGATCATGTTCAGCCATATACTGGGTTACAGCACTTAGTGCTAATGAAACCACCTTATCTTTAACAGAAAAATATTCCGCATAGTACTTAGATATTATTTTATTTTTTACATCGAAAAATTCTCCCATTAATGTCTGAATATCTTCTACTACAACGGTTTTATCTTCTTTTCCTATCGCAATTTCACAAAGCATCTTAAGAAAAAGTGGATTCATGAATTCTGGAACACATGTCGTATCATAATTAATATTCACGCCATAATACTCACAGAAACTGCCAAGAGCCTCAACTTCCATTTCATCAAAACCACAATGTGGAACTTGTAACATTCCCCCTATTTTTTCCTCATCAAGATATTCCTCTAAATATATACTTCTACAACTAACAATTATCTTTATGTTGGAATACGCCTCAGCCTTTGCAATAATTAATGGAAGATTACTATTCCAATATGAATTATCGTCCACCTCATTAATAGCATCTATACAAATTGGTACATATACATTATTTTGGTTACCATATTCATTTAACCATGCAAAAAAATTCTCTATTGTCTCTCCCTTCTGAAACCAATTAATAATCACATTATCAACAGTATCTTTTCCCTTAAACATGTCTCCCAACAATAATACTGCTGGAATACCTTTATCAACAAAATCACGCACAATATCACATAGTAAATGCGTTTTACCAATTCCCCCTTTCCCTGTAACTAAAATTGCACGATTCTCCGCATTATTCATCAAACTTATATCAAATAACCTCGCAATTAAAGGGAGAGTTGAAATCACATCCCATAATTCATCTAAATATTGCGCCGGAAATGTACACATATATGAAGCCATAAATCCCCTCCAACTTTTATTATTATATGTTCCAGCTCCATTTTTTTCCTCAAAACGCTTCTTTTCAACTTCAAATATCTTTATTAAATTTTGTTCGCATTCTTTTATATTTTTTAATACTTGTGTAAGTTTACTTTCATCGTATGAATCAGAATCCAAGACAATACTATCGGTTTGCAATTGTTCAACAATATCAGTTATTCCTTTTCTACTCTCTCCTAAAACAAGCTCCCCTTCATCTTGATTATATGAATCAAATTCGAGTAACTTCTTTGTACAATCTTTTATTTGAGAACTAATATCTTGCAGTCGTTCTGCAATTCCGTCCTTTTTCAACATGAAGCTCAAATTATTATATGTTCCTGTTTTTACATTGAGCTCCTTGCTATATCTAGGACCCACCATTGAAATTACTTGCTCCACTTTTTCTGTTAAGCTTCTTAAATTAAATGTTTCCTCCGAAATATTAATAGGAATTTCCTTGTTCTTAATTGAAATTTCTTCGCATTTCAAAACTGTATTAATATATTTTATAGGTAAAGCCTCAAGTCTCTCACAATCTTTCTGTTTTGTGATAATACCTACAATATTTCCTAATGCTATTACAGGCGCTCCTGAAACACCCTCATAATTCTGTAATTGGTTTTCCTTTTTTATATTAACTATCAGTTGTTCCTCTTGTGTATTTGATATAGTAGCTAACATAGTTGTCCTTTGGGATGCAAGTTTAGGAAATCCTATTATCTGACATCCAACCCCTGCAATTTCATTTTTTACATCAATCAACTCATACATCTCTGTTTCGGATAGTACTTCATTCAATCTAATAAATACACAATCAATCCCTTTTTTTATAGCCTCTAGCAAATTAATTGTTTTCCCAACAACTTCATCACCAACTTCCATACGAAACATAATTTCTTTTTCTTCGAATTCATCTGTAATTAGTTCATCAGCTGTAACAACATTATGTTTAACCGTCATTACAATATCTGGTTCTACAAGAAACCCTGTTCCCATAACTTTTCCATCTCGTATTATTTGACCTATAACTAATTTTCTCATTCGAACATCCTTTCCACCATGGTTTTTCCATCACCAATGATAACCTCATAATTGTATTTTTCTTTCCATTCTTCTTTATTAAGAAAATATGCTTTATCTATAGGATAATTAAATATCAGTTTTTTGAATTTTGAATCTCTACAAAGTATCGTAGCAAGTACTTCCAAATCAGGGTGACCATACTTTACGGAATTTGTTAAACAGTAATATTCATCAGCACTATATCGACCAATAAAATCATGCGTAATATTATAACGACTTCCATGATGTGGTAATTTTATTGCTGAAAAACGATACTCAAATCCCACCACATTTTCAATATTTTTTAATACTGTTTTATCAATTACTGTATCACCTAAAAACAAGTACTTTCTATCATTATACTCAAGAATAAAGGAAATCGAACTTCTATTAGCTATAGATTCATCTCTTTCTGCTAATTCTCCAATATATTTCATCAAATCCTCATTCTCACTAATTTTAAAGCTTTCATTTGTATATATAGATTTAATACGTTCTATTTGGTATTCAAATGCTTCTGTTAATTTTATCTCGTCAGATACTCTAAACATATAATTTCTAGAAACCATATCCTTCTTCCAATGTTCTTCCAATTCCCTGATATTATTTTGGGATGGTCCTAAAACTGTAATAAATATATTCGGAGCAATTTCATGTCTATTTTCAACTAATTCCGAACATATTGCTCGTCCTTCAACAACTAAATTTAATGGTATCTTGCTTTCTTCTATTAATACCCCCAAAGACATTCCCTCATTTATTCCAATTTCTTGCTCTGTATCCGATATCATTCCTTGGGAAATAATTTCATCTAAAATTTTATTATCTCTATCTGTAAAACTATTGTATTTTTGAGAGTAAAATCGGCTATTAACAATTTGAAGAAATCCATTATACCAAATATTTTCGACGAAATCTGAACTTGTTTCTTTTAAAAGTTGAATAAGTCCACATATATGATCATTGTCCATATGTGTGCATACAACTAAACCAATTTTCTGTTTCATCTTTTTTATATGATGTATTTCTGATTTTATATGCTTTTGATAAGTCTTTGATAATCCACCATCTATTAATATATTATATTGGTTTTCTTTTCCTATAGATAACAGAATACAATCTCCATATTCTGCTGGAAACAACTTAATGCTCAACATTGATTTCGTACCTCACTCATCGCAAATTGTTTGTTTTATGCACATAACCAAAACATACTATTTTACAGTCTACTTATTCTACACACTAATATTCTATACTTTTTTCCATACGCATTCTTTCCGTCCTACTTTTTCAGTGAGAAACAATATCACTCTGATATTAAGCGTTCTTAAAGATATCAATACTCTTTAAGGTAGGAATCGCACCATACTTTCCAATCAAGTAATTCTTCTCATAACTTTCATCCTTACGGATACGGGAACCATCCTCATCTACGAAGTCAGCCAATGAGTAAAGTGTGGATACACCTCTTTCATCCTTTTCTACAAACCAGATTTCATCACGACGCAACAACTGATTAGACAACTGCCATGTGTCATGGGTTGTAAATACAAGCTGTGCGTGGTTGGTGTTGATTTCCGGATTTAAGAATGTAAGCAGGAAATTTCTTACAAGTAACGGATGCAGGCGAGCATTTAATTCATCAATGAAGAACACACTGCCCTTCTCCAACACTTCCTGCAATTCCGGATATAATGCAAACATCTTCAAGGTTCCGGCAGACTCCAATCCCAACGGAATTTCCGCCATTTCATCAGAATCTATCATCTTGTGAAGTGCGTTAATCTTGTATCGTTCTTCCTTGCTTTCAGCCTCCTGAGGAACCTTTTCAATTCTGAAATCCTTGATATGCTCATCAAAAGATGCGAAATATTCTACAACTTTTTGCTGCACATTCTTATCTTCTACAAATCCCTTCGGCAATCTTCGTGACATAAAGAAGTTGGTAAAAGGATCACCAAAATCCGCAAATTCATTTGCAAGGAACCAATCCCTGATTGCCTTACACTTACCAATCTTCAGCTTTGCTCCCAAAGAGATAATAAGCACCTGCTTTTCCAATGCTACCTGAATATTGTCCCTACTGCTCTTTGGGAAGCCCGACAAGTCCAGTTCCTCGTCACTGGTGCCACGATAAAATACTGTACTATACTTTCTGGCAGTCTTTGCCTTGGAATTAAGCCATTCTTCGGTTACACCTTCCTTATTGATGCAAAAACCATAGTTATAGCTTCTCTCAGACTTATCCCCAGGCAATGTGAAGTACACCTCAAAGCTAGATTCCGCATTGGCAGATGTGGAATCAAACAAGAACGGCGTTGGTCTGAACTCTTCAAACTTCTCCTCCTCATCGCCATACTTAAAGGACTCTGCAACATACTCAGACATATATTCAAAAGCATTATATATATTAGACTTTCCGCTTGCATTTGCACCATAAATGGCAGCAACTGGCAAAATCTTCTCGCTACCAACCGTCACTACTCTGTCTGAAAACTCGGTCATCTTCGCCGCAGACAAATCCAAAGTAGCCTCTTCTCTAAATGATTTGAAATTTTTAAAATTAAATTGAATTAACATGATTGCTACCTCACCTTCTTTTCTACTTTCTATTATATACAGTTTTTTGCAAAATCCAACATTCAAATGCGATTTATTCTCATTTTAATGTATATTTTTGTTGTTATAATAAAAATCACCCAATTTACATCTTCGTAAACTGAGTGACTTCGCACAATTTATACTTTTTTCTTTTTGAGCTTTCTCTCCGGCAATTCCGGGTACATTTCTTCCACCATATTCTGCAATGCAGTTCTATCATCCAAAATAGTTACTGGCAACATAAGTTTTGCACCTTCATATGGCGGTTCTGGTTCACTGTCCGGCATAAATTTCTTACTGGCCTCTGTAATCTTTACCAGAAAGCCATTGCCATAAATCCCACCAAATATCCGCTCTTTATAATAAAAAATAAATCCACCCATCATAGGAATATTTCGTACATTTCCCAAATCAGATAGTTGGTCCATTATGTAATCTGCTAGTTCTTTATTCTTTGACATAAACACCTATTCCTTTTTCAATGCCTGTACTCTCATTGCTATATTTTCATTAAATTCTTCATCTGAAAACTTCGGATCTCTGGTATCAAACCATATCTTACAAGGCACTTCGCCACATTCACCACAATTTTGCATACACTTATTATTTCTAACACAGTCATAAATCGGACAAGCTTTCCCTTCCGGTGCATGAAAAACTTTTCCCTCACAGGAATTACAGCCATTGCACATCTTACCAAAACAATAACACGCTCTACATTCCGTGCCACAGACGCTTATCAGTTCCTTTTTATACTGCTCATACCAACCTCTGACCACCTCAATCGGATGTTGAACTAATTGGGCTGTTTCCTCTATGGTTTTACCTTCTTTAAACTGCTTACAGGCAACAGAATACATACTCTCCGAAACCTCTATCAAATGTCCATCCGGGTCAAAAATATGAATTCCTCTTTGAAGCCAGGAAAAAGTTTTCGGCTCATGAAGTCTTTCCACCTGCGGATAAGAATTTAACAACTGCATAAATGCATCAAAATCTTCTGTCTCAAAATACAACTCCATGGTATTGGAACGAAATTTCATTGTACTGGCATCAAATCCGGCTATATGCTCCAATCCCTGTTGCAATGCTAATCCACAAGTCAAAGTTTTATTCTTACCTAAATCCACAAGTACTTCCTGCTGAAATAAATCCTTATAAAACTGCAAAGATTTTTCCATATCTCGTACTGCTATTACGGTGGTACAGTATTTCATAGTTTTTCATCCTCTCCTGCCTGTCAAAATTTGAAACTATTATACTAAATTCAAACGAAAACATCTTGTATATTTCCGACATCCTTAAAAGCCATTATTTTTGCATTATGTATATCCATAGAATGGTATCTCTTGAATTCCCGTAATAAGTGTGATTGGTCTGTATATCCAAATTTGTAAACCGCACTTAACACATCAAAATCCGGCTCACACAAAATATCTCTCCATAGGAATTGATATCTTATCAAATTGCTTAATTTTTTAGGCGTAATGCCAACATACTCATGAAACAATCGCTCCAACTGTCTGGTACTCACAAAGGATTCCTTTGCTAATTTTGCTATATCTAAAGAACCTTTATTTATCAAAATGTTCTGTATTGTATCGTTAACAACCGTATTTTCTCTCACATCAGATAATCTTTTAAGCAATACTTGTTCGGTAAATGAAATCTTTTCCTGTAAGGTTTTTAGTTCCAACAGTTTGGGGCGAATAATCTTGTCCAACCATTCAAACCTTGAATCCACATCAAAGTATCCATTCATGGTGGATTGCAATGAATCATCGCAAAATGCATATGCACTCCACGCATAAAGTCGAATAGCATAGGTTGATACCATATGACCTATGGTTCCGTTGCCATGTGCATGGAAACTGCAATTATTTACCCCACAGAGTCCTCCGGTTACGGTATTATCGGTATAATCTATATGATAAATAATATCCACACAAGTATCCGGAATTACTAATTCCGGTGCATCATTATTTTCGATTTGTATAAGTGGTTTTTCTGTTCCCCAATAGCATCGGATGTAGGATTGCAATTCTTTAGAAGGGGAAATTTCTGTATAAAAGCTATTTCTTTTGAATGGAGTTGCCGTCAAAGGGCGATAAATTATTGAATTGTTCATATCCCACAACTCCTTTCGCATAAATTACTCTTTTCTTCTAATCGGATGCCTAATTACTGTCTTCCACTTCTCCGGCGCAACCTTCCTTGCGTCAGACATATAAATTTCATTATGTAAACGCTTTTCATTTATGTCATTTTCATATCCATTCTCTTCCAGAAACGCATCCATAATCGCTACAGTCTCCGGTTCATTATCAAAAGGTCCTATATGCATGATTTGAACACATAGTCCTTCATCAATTGTTAGAAATTCTGCTTTGGTGCAATCAACCTTTTTCTTTCTTGTTGCAGTTTCTACCGCCCACTCGAAATCCTTCTTTGTAATAAAATCAGGTAATCTAATAACAGAAATCCAATTAAATGAATCCTTATTCCCGTAGTCTGCGCCTCTTACATTTTCTTGCCACCAGAAACCTTCCAAGGGTGGAACTACATATTCGAAAAATCCTTCTATCTTGTAATCGGTTTTGTAACTCATCTTCAAAGTATATGCAACGGCATACAATACACTTATTGCCTGTTGGTACTCGCCATCCGGAGTATTCGGATTCCCTTTCCCTCTGACAGCAATATAATTAGCCGTCGGCACATTGACTATTTCAGGTTTATTCTTAGGCAAATAAAATTCTTTGTATTCTTTCTTGAAATCAAAAGCCATTCCTTACACCTCCCGAACATAGTAGGAATTGTACTTCGTTCCATCATGTCCTATTACCGATTCTTCGGATAAACAAAATCCTTTATGTTCTAAAGCTTTTATACGTTCTTTTGCAATCGAAATCGCCTTGGTTGCAATCATCTCACAAGCAAACATATCTCTCGTTTCTGGAATAATAAGCCCAAGAATATCCTCTATAATATCTTGTTTTTCATAATCACTTCTTAAATCCAGTCTAAGCAATCCGCAATTATTGAAATAATCCTTTGCCTTTCGGTTAAACAATTCTATTGTACCAATTGCACAGTTAGCATTTTTGTCAATAATAGCCCACCGTACATAATATCTGTTTTGATATTCTCTCTTCCAAAACGCAATAGTATCCTTCATTTCTTCAATTGAAGTATAGTAAAAACCATTCACACAATTATCACTGTTAAAAAGCGGTACTGCATCCTTATCGGAATATACCTTAAGCAAATCCTCTGCATCTCCATCCTCAATTTCTCTCAGCAGAAACTTTTCACTTTCCATAACAGGAATTTGTTCATACACATCAATACCCATCTTCTTATCAACCTCCATATCGTAATTTGTTAAACATTAAATAACTTCATATACATTATCCCACACAAATTACGACATCTATATGTCATAGTTTATCGTATAAAAAAAGAATATCTTTTGCACTATTAATAATCCGCTCTTTTATGTGCTCCGGTTCTATAATCTCGACTTCTTTTCCCTGTGACAAAACAACACCTATCCACCATTGTTCCTTCTCTACAATATGAATCTCCATAATAGAACTACCATCATCACAGTTTTTTATTTGCTGTCCGTTTAAATATTCCTTTATTCTGTGTATCGCATTTCCACGGCATCGCATCCGAACTCTTGTGGATATGTCCTTTCCCTGATAGGAATTGTCACAATCATTTAAAATATCCTGTGCCGACTTGTGCTCCTTGGAAAATTTATCTTCCGTTATACAAACATCTTCCATCCTAACCAACTTATATGTTCTATAATCCTGTTTTGCCGTATTATAAGCCAACATATACCAAGCATACCATTTATAAATAACTGCTATCGGTTCTACACAGTGTTCTCTTGTTTCTCCTCCATTATTTGTATATGTAAATCTAACCACTTGCTTATTCTTAACTGCAGACTGTAAAGTTTGAAGCAATGTCTCATCGCCTTCTCTTAATACAGAAAAATCCAAAATCATACCTGTATTATTGTTCTTAGATATGGCTGTTATTTTCTCGTAAATATCATCAGCCATCGGATTATTCGTAACCGTTTTTAATCCATTTATGGCAGTTGCAATATAGGCATATTCATCTTCCGATGCAAGTTGGTTATTCATTTGGAAATCACTTAAAATTTCATATCCACCATTTGTACCGGTAAGAGCACAAATCGGAATGCCTGCCTGACACAAAGCATCTATATCCCTCTGAATCGTCCGCACAGATACTTCAAAATGCTTTGCCAGCTCTGATGCAGAAGATTTTCCGTGATTAAGCAGATATAAAGTTAATGCGTATAATCTGTCTGTTTTCATTACTTCATCCTTTAAAATTATGGTTCTTTTTTATACTCTCTAGTATTCACTATGTATCCAGCATATCCCACTCATCACCTAATACCCATCTCAATGCCGAAAGCTTACCATTAAGCATTCCCCATTCAAAGTCACTATATGGTCCTAGGTTCTCTTCTCCATATTTTTCTATAACCCGTTGCGCAGACTGTAATGCACCTTTCCATATCTCAGAATCTACTGTTTCAACACCAGCTTCTATCCGATACCTCAGCGATAAATGTCTATCAAACCATATTTTGTCCAAGAATTCTTCTGTAACCTCAACAATTTCCTCAATACTGCGAGGCTCATCAAAACATTCTATATCTTCATCAAACTCTTCATCTTCAGTGTTTCTTCTTTCCTCAGGTAATCGATGTTTACAATCTGTTTTCTCTATATTCGAAACTAATCTAGCCAGAATATTCTCTATATTGCTCATCTTATCGGTTTGAGATGCAAAAAAAGCCAACTGCTCTTCTTTATTCATTTCCATATCAAGAAATTCCATTCTAACACCATAGTATTGAGGAGAATTCAATAAACTTGCAATACGCTCTAAATGGTATATTTGAACATCTACATTTGCATCTATTTCAGATAGGTCTTTTCTTTCTGCCAAACGTAGTTCCTGATTTGTCACAAATGCAATCCCATTAGCTCCATTCTTTTTTACACCTTCCAGGTCATGAATAAACTTATTTTTTATTTCAGAAAAATCCTGTTGTCCTCTAGGAAAATATACCGCACCAATCCATCTTGCTCCATTATAAGAAATGACCATGTCTTTCAAGCCATCCTTTCCTCCTAACGGATGCGAAGGATCAATATTTCTAAACCCCTCATTGGTCAAAATTATTGCCGCCAAACGTTCTGCTGGTGTTTGTCCTTTATCCCACTCCAGCAATCTGAACCATGTTTCTCTTCCGTCATTTCTTCTCATTGTTCCACTTCCTTTTTCATATAAGACATTATATGCAGTTGTCTCCACACAAAGTAATTCGTTCTTCCATAATAATTATTCTCCGTTTTCAGTTATAAAATATCCCTGATGCCAAATGCTTTTTTACATATTCTATTATACTATAATAAATCATGCTTTTCATCAGAATTCTGCTCAAAAATAAAAGAGCATACCACCTAAATGATATACTCTCTATCAAGCTAACTGTATTATTCATTTCCCTTCTTCTGTGCCACAAGTTTTTCATGATAAAAGAAATTTGTATGTAAAATAGAATGCTCAGCACAATACGCTTCTATCTCTTCCGCCAATTCATTCCAATAACTTTTATTTCCATCCACATATATCTGTTTATATAAAATAGTATATTGAGGATATTTTTCATTTACATATCTAAGTATCCAAGACTTATACTCCCCTCTAAGATTCAGATTTTCAAACCAATACTCATCAACAAATACTCTACTCTTTTCTATAATTTCCTTATAATCCGTTATTGCCGGGAATATCGGCGACATAAATAACACCGTATAAATTCCGTTTTCATGCAATACTTTAAGCGTATTCATACGAGCCTCAATACCGCTTGCATTATCCATATCATTCTTAAAGCTTTCATCCAACGTATTAATAGACATGGCTACCGATATATCCTTAAATTGCTTTAGCAATTCCACATCTCTCAAAATCAACGATGACTTTGTTGAAATACTAACTGTACATTCTACATCCAAAAGCTGCTTTAATATACTTTGCGTTATACAATATTTTTCCTCAAAAGAATTATAACAATCTGTAACAGATGCCAGAAAGACCGTCTTTCCTTTTAATTTCTTTTTGCTTATTGGTTTTGTACATCTTTTAACATCTATAAATGTGCCCCATTCTTCCTTGTGCCCTGTAAATCTTTTCATAAAACTGGCATAACAGTATTTACATCCATGGGGACAGCCCACATACGGATTAATAACATAATCACTGGCAGGGAGATTGGATTTTGTCAGATAATCCTTTACCTCAATTTCCTTTTCAATTATATTCATTATCGAATAGCTCCTCCATGAAAATAGCACTCATATATTTTTTCATCCATGTAAAATATTTCTTCATATCCCTGAAACCATACAAACTCGCCATCTACTTTGCAGTGATAATGGTAATCTCCTTTTGTATAAATCTCCGAACCACGAAATGGCAACTCTGCCGGAACTTGCATAAGCACCTCTTTCAAAAAATCGCCACTAAAGTTCTCTCCTATCACACGCCCTACATAATTCATGCTCCAAACCGGATTTTCATATAACCATACCACTTCCTCACCGACAAAGCATTCTCCACCCAAATAGGAATCTAAATAGGTAAATCCATTCTTATCCTGATAACGATAATCATGAGAGTTCATTCTACATGAATCTACTTTATTGTTCGCCGCTGCATAGGTATTCTTTTTTGCCACAAGAAGAAACTGATATGTAATGACTTTTGTCAATAGGTAAATTAAGCCACCACAAACTTTTTTATTTTTACTGAAGGCACCCAGAAAGAGCCTCGGGGTATCAGTTCCCGGCATTGGCCACTCTGATATACGTGGATTGGTTACCTACAGGTCAATGGTCCGCCGTGAGCCCTACTGTCTCAAAACGTGGATCACATAATCTGTGCCAACAGAGTTTCCGCGTAGATGGCTCGAACCTTGAAATGACCGAAGCCCTTTCAGGATGTCTTCAGTTGTTACTTTGGTTACTGACCAGATGTATGTGGCGTAAGCCATCTTACATCTGCCTGATTACCCGCTACAGCAGCGGGATGGCAATGTCAAGGGCCTGCCGCCGCAGGCGGTGCTTTGCACCCTTGACGTTGACAGCACGATGCTGTACCTCCCCGGCTCATGCGATGTTCCCTGTCATCATGCCCCACATGAAGCAGGCCAGTTCCCGGGCAACTGCCGTTTTGGCTACATTCGCTTTCTTGCCCTTTGACAATACCATTTTGTAGTATTTCCTGCGCAGCCTCTCATTGGCTTTATCTGCATAGGCGATAACCTCTGGCGGATTGCCCTGCTGTCTGGCTTTGAGTGCTTTCGATTTATGGCCGACCTGCCCTCTCCCATAGCTCTGGGCCGCTTCTACAAGCAAACGTCTCACATGGGTATTGCCGGCTTTTGTTATGCCAAGCCTTGTCTGACCGTCACCGCTGGAATCCTCCCCGGGAACAAGTCCCAGGTAAGATGCAAATTTCTCCGCAGAAGAGAACCGTTTGAAATCTCCGACTTCAACAATGGAGGAAAGCGCTGTCTGCGTCTGTACACCGAGGAAACAGGAGAGTTTTTTCACATTTTCGCCATATTCTTCTTTTGCGGCTAATTCATCAATCCGTTTATCAAGACGTTCGATCTTATCCGTAAGATTTTCAAATGTGAGCAGATACTCCTTAAGGATTTCCCCATACAGAGCCTCCGGCTTTAGGGATTTCAGCCAGCCGACATGTGCCGCAGTCCAGTGGCTTTTTCCCTCATAACGCAGGTTATGCCTTAAGCAGAATGCAAGGATCTGCTGTTTTATCTTCTTCAGGGCAAGCTTATGGTCTGTTCTCATACGGATATATTCTTTGACCTGCTCATCCTGCTCTGTCGGAATGTGCACAGGACTGTAGTCATGGTGCGCCAGGCATTTTGCAATGTTGCGTGCATCCCGCTTATCCGTTTTGATTTTTTTCTTCCCTTTAACTACGGGCATTGTAGTTGGTGCAAGGATGACACAGTTTACATTGTGCCCAGTTAGTTGATGATATAACGTAAATCCCAGGCATCCAGCCTCATAACCGCATAGGAAAGACGCATTTTCTCCGAATACACCCCGAAGGGAAGCGATATAGGCGAGTACATGCTTATAATCGGCAGCTGTTGTGTGGGGATGGGAGAACTCATCCTTCTCAATCGAATAGCAGCAAAGAGAAAATTTTTCCTTATGAACGTCCATTCCTACGAAAATTGTGTTATAATCCATTTGTAATGACCTCCTTTTGTATGCGGTAAACCCTGTTACCATTGGTATTTGCAATCTTTAGTATACAGGTAAATCCACGAGATTACAAATGTGGGGTCATTACATATTGTCTCAATAATCTTATTGATATCCATACTTGCATTTTTACACAAAGAAATATTGCATTCATCATCTTCTTTCACTATTCGGTCTATAGTTATTCCATACAGATTACTCAAGGAAATCAAATTACCCAATTCAGGCACAGCCTGTCCATTTTCCCATTTGCTAAGGGTCTGGCGAGCAATACCCAGTTTATCCGCAAGCTGTTCCTGTGAATAGCCATTCTGTTTTCTCAAAAGTTGTAATTTATCCTTCAATTCCATGAAAATACCTCTCTTTAATTTTGCTGTTATTATATCAAAATCAATTTTCTTAAACCACCACCTATTGCGGACAATAATGTAAGCTCTGTGTTACATATTTAAAATTGTTGTATCTTATATTCCGATGCATTAACATCTATATTCCCTCCGATACATTAATGTGAACACAAGATTTATAAAAAGGAGCGTCTTACATATGAATGCATTATCTACTATCACAGAAAGCTATCTAAAATACTGCGAAACACAAAAAAGGCTTGATAAGAAAACACTAAAGGCGTATCGCACTGATTTAGATCAATTTATTTCTTTTTTTAACAATACTTACATAAATACTATATCCATACCTGATATTGAAAAATATATCGGATACCTGCACCAAAATTTCAAACCCAAAACAGCCAAAAGAAAGCTTGCGTCGATAAAGTCTTTTTATCACTTCCTCGAATATAAAGATTTCATAGACCTAAACCCATTCAACAAAATTAAAATAAAGTTTCGTGAACCCGTGATATTACCAAAAACAATTCCTCTATACATAGTTGAAAGACTACTTACAACCATGTACAAGGAATTTTCTCTTGCCCATACCACCTTTCGAAAAAAACGTATTCTTCTTGACATTGCTATATGTGAAACTTTATTTTCTACCGGTATGAGAATTTCTGAATTGTGTAACTTGAAAATTTCAGATGTTGAATTGTACGATGCTACAATCCGCATATATGGAAAAGGTGCAAAAGAAAGAATGATTCAGATTGGAAATAAAGATGTCTTATTAATACTCGAAAAATACGAAGCTGAATATTCGTCCGAAATAAACAAGAGTGGATATTTCTTTGTTAATCCTAATGCGACCCAGCTTTCCGATCAGGCTATCAGACGCATGATTAAAAAGTACTGCTCCCTTGCATCTATTGATTTACATATAACGCCTCATATGTTTCGCCATACATTTGCCACAAGTCTGCTTGAAGCGGATGTAGATATTAGATACATCCAAGAGATGCTCGGACATAGTTCAATTACTGTAACAGAAATTTATACGCATGTTGCTCTTTCAAAACAAAAAGATATACTTACCACCAAACATCCTCGACAAAATTTTAAAATATAGCCCTCATAAACAAGTGACAGATAATAAATAGTTATC
>CAJULG010000015.1 GCA_910587045.1 uncultured Lachnospiraceae bacterium
GATAGAATAGTTTGTTTTACCTGTAATATGGTTGTTCTTATGAAGTCGCCGCAGAACAAAAGGCCCGTACTACCTACGATAACCTTCTACGATTATCAAAGGATTGTCCGGATGTTTATGAAGTCATTAAATTTTTACGTGCGCGAGAAGTCGTACACTTCCAGCGTTTCGGTGAAAGCCTGCGCATTGTTCAGGATGAATTGGATTCCAAGAACTTCTATGCATTCAACCCTGATTTCGATACAATGGCACCTTGTGTTGATAAAAATAATTGTGGATGTAAGTAATTTCTCAAGGAGCTGCCGCACAAACCCTGTGCGGAGCTCCATTTTTTAGAAGTCCTACTAAAAAACATATTTATTTTCCGGTTTTTCCCATGGATAATTAAGGAAAAATATAGCCAAAAAAACTGAAAAATACAGAAAAAAGCTTGTAAATTTTCTGGAATTCTGTATCATATAAATATATACCATTTGCAGGTGTATGAATAAATTAAAGGAGAACAGAATGGCGACAAAAAGGAAACAAACCATACTATTAAAATCAGTTTCCCAATTACATGAAGCTGATTATTCTAAGGACCCGGAGCTGAATGATATCTATCGACGCCTGGTAAAAGGCAGGCAGCAATTCGCAGAAATCCTTGATAAGAATATCAAGTCTGTTATGCAGATCAGTTCCCTCGACCTGACCCTTCAGCACCAGACTGATAAAATTATTGATATTTCTGACAATGTAGCAAGAGCTACAGAAACGATCTTCGGAACCTCATTAGATAATTCATCTGCGATGGGAAGAACGAACAACCAGCATGAGGAACTGACGGATACCATCATTGAGGTTTCTTCAAAGACCGAAGAGGTATACCGCAAGATAGAGACCGGCCAGAATGAACTGACTACCATTAAGGATTTATCCAGCCAGACCATCGAAGTATCCCGGGAGATGCAGAATGATATGGATGAACTGATCCGGATCATCAACCGAATGAATGAAGTAATCGCAGGTATAGATTCTATCTCACTTGAAACTAATCTGTTAGCCTTGAATGCTTCTGTAGAAGCATCACGGGCAGGAGACGCAGGAAGAGGATTTGCCGTTGTAGCCGAGAAGATCCGCGGTCTTGCAGAAGAGACCCAGAAGCTGACCGGCAATATGGGAGATTATCTGAATAATATTAAAAACGCTTCCAAGAAAAGTGCCGCCAGTGCAGCAAATACTGTAAGTTCCCTGGGTACCATGACAGAGAAGATCAAGAATGTATGGGAATTAAACGATGAGAACCAGCAGCATGTCTCTGATGTAAATGAATCCATTCGCTCTATTGCTGCAGTCAGCGAAGAGTTAAGCGGATCCATGTCACAAATGGAGGAGCAGTTAAGAAACAGCACTAACTTTATGCGGAAAGTCGGTCACGATCTGAAAAAGGCAGTAGAGCCGGTGGTTGATATTGAACGGACATTGGATGAAACTGTGAAACAGATGGGAGCCATGACGGAGGATGCATTCTTCCACCTGGAAAAAGCCGAATTCTCGGCATATCTGAACAGTGCGATTACCGCACACCATTCCTGGCTCAGCAATCTGAAAAAAATGGTTCAGGAAAAGAATGTCATACCTTTGCAACTGGATTCCACAAAATGTGGTTTTGGCCATTTCTATTATGCCATGACCCCGGACATACCGGAAGCACTTCCGATCTGGGACGGTCTCGGTATGAAACACCAACGGTTTCACCGGTTCGGGGCAGAGGTTATTGCTGCATTAAACAACGGTAATTATCCAAAAGCAGAAATGCTATACAGAGAAGCAGAGGACTTTTCAAAAGGTCTGATCGCTGACATGGAAAAGCTTATGCAGCTTGCAAGAGCCTGACTCCCGAACTGATACATATCTGACATGATCTAAGAAGGTGGTAATTATGTACGCAATACATAACTACCACCTTTTTCATACTCTAATATGATTCCTCTGTTCTATCCTTCCGCAAACATCGGTGTGGATAAATACCGGTCACCGGTATCCGGCAGAAGTGCTACGATCGTTTTTCCCTTATTTTCCGGACGCTTTGCCAATTCTGTTGCTGCCCATACGGCAGCGCCGGAAGAAATACCTACCAGAATTCCCTCTTCTCTGCCAATACTGCGTCCCACAGCAAACGCATCCTCATTCTCAACCTGAATGATCTCATCATAAATCTCTGTATTAAATGTATCCGGTATAAATCCGGCTCCAATCCCCTGAATCTTATGCGGGCCAGGATTACCGCCGCTTATTACCGGTGAATTCGCAGGTTCTACAGCCACAATCTTTACCTCTGCATTCTGTTCCTTTAAGTATTTTCCTACGCCGGAAATCGTACCGCCGGTACCGACGCCGGCAACAAAAATATCTACCCTGCCTTCCGTATCCTTCCAGATCTCTGGTCCTGTTGTACGATAGTGCGTCCATGGATTTACCTGATTTACAAACTGTCCCGGAATAAAACTGTTCGGATATTGAGCGGCCAGTTCATCTGCCTTTGCGATCGCTCCCTTCATACCCTTTGCTCCGTCCGTTAATACCAGCTCCGCCCCGTATGCCTTCATCAGATTCCGTCGTTCCACACTCATGGTCTCCGGCATTGTAATAATGATCCGAAGGCCAAGAGAGGCAGCTACCGCCGACAGGCCGATCCCTGTATTCCCGCTGGTCGGTTCAATGATCACCGTATCGGAATCCACCTTGCCCTGTTCGATTGCATCCTCAATGATTGCCCTGGCAATCCTGTCCTTCACACTCCCTGCCGGATTAAAGTATTCCAGCTTTGCAAGAAGTACCGCCTCCAGTCTCCGGCTTTTACTATAATTATTCAATCGCATCATAGGAGTATTCCCTACCAGATCTGTTACCTTTTGATAAATTCCCATATCCTGTCTCCTCCTCAATTCTCTCATTCTGTTCCCGATTTGCAGATTTCATTCCTGTTACCGGAATAGGATTAATATGGAATCTATTCTATCCTAGTTTTCCTAGTTTGTCAATAGGAATTCTCATCTTAATATAATATACACTGTATACCCAATATACCCCAGCACACATAGAATTCCCTCCCAGCGATTTACCTGCTTACCAGTCAGTCCAAAGATATATATTATGGCACTAACCAGAAGAAGAATGACAGTATCGATCAGATTCTCCATGCCGGCAGCGATCGGATGCAGCAGAGAAGATGCACCAAGAATAAAGACAATATTAAATATATTAGAACCGATCACATTCCCCAATGCCAGTCCGCTTTCCCCCTTTCCGGCCGCAACGATAGAAGTAACTAATTCCGGAAGGGAGGTGCCAATGGCTACAATGGTCAGTCCGATCAGAGTTTCACTTAATCCAAACTGTGCGGCGATCCGGCTGGCATTATCCACTACCAGTTGTCCGCCAAAAATGATCGCAGTAAGACCAAGAATAATGAAGAGAATACTTTTTCCTGCAGACATTGGCTTTTTTTCTTCTTCAACACAGACAACTGCATTGCCGCTCTCCTGCCTGCGGCTTCTTAAGGCCGAATGCAGCATGGATACAATATATCCTGCCAGAAACAGCAGTAGAATTCCTCCCTCTATTCTGGATATCCTGCCATCTGCCAGGCAGATGCCCAGCAGAACAGTCAAACCAAGACTAATAGGGAAATCCCGCCTCATTATCATTGCATCTGTCTGAAAAGCCCTGATCACAGCACAGATTCCAACAACCATCATCAGATTAAAAATATTAGAACCTAATACATTGCTGATCGCAATCTCATTGTTTCCGGTAAAACCTGCCGTAATACTGACTGCCGCCTCCGGCGCGCTGGTTCCCATTGCAACGATCGTCAATCCGATGATCACAGACGGAACCTTTAACAACTTTGCCACAGAAGAGCTGCCATCAACAAACCAGTCAGCCCCCTTGATCAGCAGAACAAAACCAATTAGCAGCCATACATACATCATAATGATCTCCTCCTTCCGGTTTTAACAGGGGAGAAAAAAAGAGACCTTTACCGCACAAAAACAAGTGCGATAAAAGTCTCGTTACTTTTGATATGAACCGACACCCTCCGGTGTGTACTGACGACCCATATCACGACAATGTCGTGAACTACTCCCCTTTATCCGTATCTAGTATAAAAATAATTGCTTCCATTTCATTTGTCAAGCTTTTTTCTGATTTTCATAAGAAAAGCGAAAGAAAATAGAAACATAAATCTATTGCATTCCTGCTGAAAAATGGGTATGCTAAATATAGCTTTTACAACAGTAACTTTAAAATGAGAGGGATATTGAGGATAAATTATGAATCGAGAAAAATTAGAAGAAGGAATCCGGCTCCTGCATGAAGAACTACGGATATTAAAATCCACAAGATTTGCGGAAAATAAGGATTTTGTCCAGCACGGGACTACCAGTCTGTATCAGCACTGTATTTCCGTTGCTTATCGCAGTATCATTATTGCTGCAAAATTTAATCTGGATATTGATATGCATTCCATGGTACGCGGGGCATTGTTACATGACTACTATCTGTATGACTGGCACAATAAAGAGGTCCGCAGCAAACTTCATGGCTTTCGCCATCCAAGAATCGCCTGTGAGAATGCCGCCAGGGACTTTCAGTTAAATACCATTGAACAGGACATTATCCGGAAGCATATGTTTCCACTTACCCCAAAACCGCCAATGCATAAAGAGGGCTGGGTCATCTGTGCTGCAGATAAATTATGTTCTATACAGGAAACCCTGAAAATGGGAACCTCCTTCTGGAAGCCGATTCAATTCCTATAAGACGTAATATAACTATGCTCCAAATAAATGATCCAGTACCCCTAAATGCTCTAACAGGATTTTCAGACCGATCAAAAGCAGAATCAGCCCTCCGGCTAATTCTGCTTTTGATTTGTATTTTAAACCGAATATACATCCAATTTTAACACCACAACACGAAAATAAAAACGTAATGACACCAATCAGACTGACTGCGGGTAAAATCTGAACCTCCAGAAAGGCAAAGGTCACACCCACTGCCAGTGCATCAATGCTGGTTGCCACGGCTAGGGGAATCATTGCCTTTGGCCCGAAGGAGTTATTCCATTCCTCCTCCTCTTCCTTCCCGAGCGCTTCCCGGATCATATTGCCGCCGATCAGTCCGAGCAAAATAAATGCGATCCAATGATCGAAACGTTCAATCAGGCCTTTAAAGTTTACTCCCAATAAATATCCCATGGCTGGCATAAGAGCCTGAAAGCCACCAAAGTATATGCCTGCAGCCGTCATATGCTTTAACCTGACCTCTTTTAAAGAAAGTCCCTTGCAGATGGAAACAGCAAATGCATCCATGGAAAGCCCGACTGCAAGAATTATCAATTCCCAAATATTCATCCTGATTCCTCCAAACTGTCATCATCTGATAGGATACGACTTAATCCAGGAAATGTAAAGTACATCTCTAAAGGTTTTTTGTCCCCAATGCCCGGGTCGCATTCAGAACTGCAATTACCATGACACCAACATCTGCAAAAATAGCCATCCACATATTCACCAGCCCAAAAGGACTTAAAATCAGACAGACTGCTTTTACTGCCAGGGCAAATACGATATTCTCATATACGATCCGCAATGTCTTTCGGGAAATCTTCATCGCCAGGGCAATCTTCAGAGGATCATCATCCATCAATACGATATCTGCCGCCTCGATTGCCGCATCAGATCCGAATGCTCCCATGGCTATACCGATATCCGCCCGGGAAAGTACCGGAGCATCATTAATTCCGTCCCCTACGAATGCCAGCATTTCCTTCTCCTTCTTTTCTGCAAGCAGAGCTTCCACGCGTTCTACCTTGTCTGCCGGAAGCAGTTCGCTATATACTTCATCCACGCAAAGCTCTTCAGCAACAGCCTCTGCCGCACGCCGGCTGTCTCCGGTCAGCATGATATTCTTCTTAATACCGGCAGCCTTTAATCCTGTTATGGCAGCTTTCGAATTATCCTTGATCACATCATTGATCAGGATGTAACCTGCATAGCGGTTGTTCACTGCAACATGAACAATCGTACCGGCTTTCTCCGGCTCCATATATTCTAATTGAAGCTGCTTCATCAGCTTATGATTTCCCGCTGCAACCGGAATACCATCCATACAGGCCTTTACCCCATGTCCGCCAAGCTCTGTAACCTCCGATAACCGCTGGTTATCAATGGCCTTTCCGTAAGCCTCCTTCAGACTTCGACTGATCGGATGATTCGAATAGCTTTCGGCGTAGGCGGCATAAGCAAGAAGTTCCTCCCGGCTCAGATCCCCTGCCGGGCAGATTTCCGTCACCTGAAAAACGCCCTTTGTCAACGTACCTGTCTTATCAAAAACCATATACCGGGTCTTTGACAAGGTTTCCAGAAAGCTGGATCCTTTTATCAGAATCCCCCTGGCCGATGCACCACCGATCCCGCCAAAGAAGCTCAGCGGTACGGAAATCACTAATGCACAGGGACAACTGATAACCAGGAATGTCAAAGCACTGGTAATCCATGTTTCCCAGGCGGCAGGCTGCTGAAGGATCAGAAGGCGGAACAATGGCGGCAGGATTGCCAGCGCCAGAGCGCTGTAGCAGACCACCGGCGTATACACCCGGGCAAATTTCGTAATGAAATTCTCAGACTGCGATTTCTTCATACTGGAGTTCTCCACCAGATCCAGTATCCTGGCAACCGTAGATTCCCCGAATTCTTTGGTCGTTTCTACCCGGATCAGACCACTGATATTAATACACCCGCTGATAATCTCATCCCCGGTTCCGCATTCTCTGGGCAGGCTCTCTCCTGTCAAAGCGCTGGTGTTCAATGTGGTCGTACCTTCTATGATCCTTCCGTCAATCGGTACCCGTTCACCGGGCTGTATAACGATGACCGTACCGACAGCTACCTCCTCAGGATCCACCTGTTCTAACCCATGTTCTCCCTCCACATTAGCAAAATCGGGACGGATATCCATCAGCTCCGTAATGCTTTTCCGGCTCTTTCCCACTGCATAGGACTGGAACAGTTCTCCGATCTGATAAAAGAGCATAACTGCAACGCCTTCTGCAAACTCTTCCCCCTGCCAGACGGCAAGAGCCATCGCTCCCACTGTCGCAACTGCCATCAGGAAATTCTCATCAAAGATTTCCCGATGATATACCCCGCGGGCTGCCTTCCATAATATATCATATCCGATCACTATGTAGGGGATCAGATAGAGACCAAGCAATATCCAGCGATCCAACTCTACAACATGAGTCACTGCCATAAGTCCTGCCAGAAGAATTGCAGATATTATAATGCGATAAAAAACCTTTTTCTGCTTTCTTGTCATATCGCCACCTCCTATCGCTCATAATTCACATATTTGTTACTATCCATACATCTTCTACAGGAATATCTCACAATCCGGTTCTACCCTTCTGCATGCTTTGGCAACTGCCTGCATTACTGCATCCGTATCCGCATCCTCTTCAAATACCACATTCATTTTCTGTGTCATAAAGCTGACCGTTGCATCGGCAACGCCGGCGGTCTTCTTTGCCGCGTCCTCCATTTTCAAGGCACAATTTGCACAATCCACTTCAATCTTATAAGTCTTTTTCATAATCATATATCCTCCTTTATTCCTGTTGCTTTCCTGATCACAGCAGTTCATTCCTCTACATGCTGCATGCCCATTTCAATGATATGATATACATGCTCATCATCCAGGGCATAATAAATGCTCTTGCCTTCCCGTCGGAATTTTACCAGCTTGGCATCCTTCAGGATCCGGAGCTGGTGGCTGACCGAGGACTGGCTCATGTTCAATACTCCTGCAATATCACCCACACACAATTCATTCTCAAATAAGGCATATAGAATCCGAATCCTGGTGGAATCGCCAAATACCTTGAATAACTCTGCCAGATCATACAGAATCTCATCCGGCGGCTGACACTTGACCAGCTTTTCTAATAGCTCTGCCTTTTCCATATAGCGCTCCTTTCCTGATACACTATTTTATTCATCCATATTTTCATATGTTCATTCGTTCATATGAATAATAACTCATATATTCTAATGTGTCAAGTATTATTTTATCCTGGCAAATCAATTTTTTTTACGCAAAAAAGCAGCCATCCGGCTGCTCTTTTCAAGATAGTCTATATTAAAAATCTATTCATTCCTGCCATTCAGTTCCTCTAATGTCAGCAGTTCCTCCAGAGTGTTCACACACCGATACAGCAGACGCCTCTGCTCTGCCTCCGGCCGGGTCTGATCCGGAATCATGATCACCCTGCAGCCTGCCTGATAAGCAGATAATACCCCATTCGGAGAGTCCTCTACTGCAAAAGCCTTCTGCGGTTCGATTCCCAGTTCCCTGCAGGCATAAAGATAAATATCCGGCGCCGGCTTTCCTCTCTCAACCATTGTGGCACATATGATCCGGGTGAAATAAGAATATAAACCGGCCTCTTTTAAATACTGCTCTGTTCGCTGTGGATCCGTGGCCGTAGCGATCACCAGTCGATGGCCCCGTCGCTTTAATTCTGTCAATACCTCTTTAACAAACGGCTTTAAAGGTATGCCATCCTGTCGCAGTTTCGCACTCATTAACTCCATACGCCGGTTTCGAATCTGCTGATATGCAGCTTCCGTTCCATAGTATTCCTTTATCTTCCTTGCGGCAAACGGCCTGCCCATACTCCGCATGGCAAGGGCCTGCTCATCCGTCATTTCATAGCCACAGTCATGAGCGGCTTCCTTCCAGTAACGACGGTAGTACCGTTCTGTATCCAATAATGTCCCGTCCATATCAAATATAATCGTCTGCTTCTCTGCCATATCTATTCCATTTCCTGAGTCCGGCTGTGTGGTAATGCAGCAAAACTCTTATCCACCGTAATGACACACTGATATCCTGCGTATTCCGCGGATACCATTTCCTGAATACGCTGTCTCACTTCCTTATCTGATAACTCAAATTCATGGGGAACAACACAGTCAAATATCATGTTTGTATGACTGACACCCGGTACGACCCGCAGATCATGCACCGTTAATCTCTCATCAATCCGCTTTACCTGCCTGCTCAGCCATTTCCGTAAATCACCTACTGCTTCATCACTGGTTACGATCGGATCAAAATGAATGACCATATTCAGATTATCCTGCTCTAAAAAATCCTTCTCTATATTATCAATAATATCATGACATTTTAATACATCCTCTTCTGCTGCCATCTCTACATGCACACTGGCAAACAGGCGGCCCGGCCCGTAATCGTGTACCATAAGGTCATGGGTTCCAAGCACGCCCTCGTAGGTCATGATCTTTCTCTGGATCATTTCAACCAGAGCCATGTCCGGAGCCTTGCCAAGCAGAGGATCCAGAGTATCCTTGATCAGGCCGATGCCACTATACAGGATAAATCCCGCCACCAGAATTCCCATCCAGCCATCCAGTTCCAGGCTGGTATAATGGGAGAGGATACTGGCAGCCAGAACCGCACTGGTACTGATCACATCATTCCGGCTGTCCGCTGCTGTTGCGATCAGGGTCTCTGAGTGAATCGCCCTTCCCATATAACGGTTAAATACTGCCATCCAGAGCTTGATCAGAATGGAGCCGGCTAATACAGCCATCATGATCCAGCTAAATTCCACCGGTTCCGGGTTCCGAACCTTCTGAATACTGCTACGCAGCAATTCAATTCCGATCACTATGATCAGAACAGAGACAAACAGCCCGGATAAATATTCATATCTTGCATGACCATAGGGATGATCCTGGTCTGCCGGTTTGCTTCCCATCTTAAATCCCAGGAGACTGATGATATTAGAGGATGCATCGGAAAGATTATTAATGGCATCCGCAGAAATGGATACACTTCCGGACAGCATACCGATCACAAATTTACCGATAAACAGCATTGCATTGCAGAATATACCAACCCAGCCTGCCATTTTCCCGTATGCGGTTCGAACCCCTGCATCCTGTACCTGTTCATAATTCTTTACAAACAAACGTATCAACAGCCTTGTCATTGCCCCTGCACTCCCTGCTTCCATGTTTGATCTCATATGGTTTCCGTTTCATTACATTTCAGTCTTTATATAATATACCAATTAATTACAGGGTGCAACTGTTTTACTTTCTAATCTTTGTTCGCCTGACCAAACTTAACGGTTACCCGCTCCAGTTTCCGGAGCAGCGGTCTCGCTCCGAACATAAGAAACAGGACGGTTGCGGCTCCGTGAACCAGATCAAAGGGCAGGCCGGACAGCCAATAGGCCACGGCTACCTGCCAGGTCATAGGAATCCCTCCCATAACTGCTGATGATGGATTCATAATACCGCCATAGATCAGAACCGCTGCCAAAAAGCCATACACGCACAGGAGCATAACCGAAGGCTGCTTTCTCTTTCCATGAAACAAAAGGCCTGCCAGCAGCCCGATCATCCCCATGGCAAACATCTGCCATGGAGTCCAGGGTCCCTGGCCAAACAGCATATTGGATACCAGCATGGTCACGGCTCCCACCAGAAAACCCGCTTCACCGCCGAAAGCAACACCTGTTAGGATCGTAATAGCAGTGACCGGCTTTACCTGCGCAAGAGTTGCAAATACAACCCGTCCCGCCACACCGAGCGCACATAATACAGACAGGATCACAATATTTCCAGCAGACGGTTTTTTCTTCTCAAACAACAGAAAAAAGGGCAACATGCATTCCAGCAGGATCAATAAAGAAACGAACACATATTTTTCATTTCCGAAAAAACGAATACCCGCATAGATAGTAAGCGGAATGGCAAGCAGCGAAACCAGAAAAACAGATAATCCCTGTATGGAACACGAATTTCTGCTCCTTTTTTGCTCCCGGGATACCGGTACATCCTCCCGACTCTCCGGCATCTCTGCCGGTGGTTCCGGCTTCCCGCTTTCCTTCCCGTTATGGTCTTTCCTTTCTTCGTTCCGGCTTCCTCCGCAGGCAAGGATCACATCCTCTACCATAACCGCCAGTGGCAATGTCTGCCTTACCATGCGGTTCGTATTCGTAGTATAAAAATAGTTCTCAGAAAAGAAGCGCCGGGGAACATCCTCTGCTGCCACCTGTCCATCAAAAAGCAGGATACATCGGTCTGCCTGCTCCGCACAGAACTCAACATCATGGCTTACCATAATAATGCTCACTCCCTGGCACTTCAACTGACGAAGAATACGGGCAAATTCGATTTTAAAACCAACATCCAGTCCCTTGGTCGGTTCATCCAGAAGCAGGATATCCGGCCGGGTCAGTAACACTTTTGCAAGCCCTAAACGCTGCTGCTCTCCGCCCGACAGATCATAAGGGTGCCGTTCCAGGAGTTTTTCAAGCTTACATAGCGTAATAATGTCTCCCGGTGTATCTGTCTGCCCGGATATCGTACCTCTCCGCTCCAGCACATCTTCCAGCTCCTGCCGGACTGTATCCTTTACAAACAACAGTTGGGGATTCTGAGGCAGGGAGCTGATCTGACATCCGGGGGCATTGAAAACCTTCACACGCCCTCTCTGCGGATGATTGCCCCCGTACAGCAGGGAAAGCAGGGTCGTCTTTCCGCTTCCGTTCCCTCCCAGTACAGCAAGAAGCTCACCGGAACAGGCACGAAGCGAAAGCCCCCTTATAATATCCTGTTCCTTTTTATCATAGCGGAACCAGACTTCCTTTAACTCGATCGTGCAGGTTCTCTTCTTCTCTTCCTTCTCTTTCTCCGGCAGAACAGGAAGAAGCGTATGCTCTGCCTGATACTGCTGAAACCAGGCCCGCCCTTCCTGCACGGTCATAGGACATGCCCCCGACGCTCCATCTACAGCATTCCAGATCCGCATGGATGCAGGCATTGCCCGGAACAATTCCTGTCTCTCAGCCCGGAGTGCTTCTGCTACTTCCTCCGGTCTGCCATCAAATAGAATGCGTCCCTCCTCCATTACCATTAGACGGCTGCAATAGGACAATACCTCCTCCAGACGATGCTCTGACAAAAAGATGGCGGTTCCAAATTCCCGGTGTATCCGTCCGAGCATTGCCAGAAAATCTACTGCCGCAATAGGATCTAACTGGCTGGTCGGTTCGTCCAGAAGTAAGATCTCCGGCTGCATTACCATAACTGCCGCCAGATTCAGCAACTGCTTCTGTCCGCCGGAAAGGGAAGCAACATCCCGGTGAAACCACTCCTGAATGCCAAAAAAATGGCTCATCTCTGCCACACGCTTCCGGATCATCCCGCTGTCCATTCCCAGGCTCTCCAGGCCAAATGCCAGTTCGTGCCAGACCTTATCCGTTACCAGAGCATCCTCCGGATTCTGACAGACAAAACCAATCCCTCCGGTCTGCTCTCTTAAGCCTGCTGTATGCAAGGGTACACCGTGAAACAAAATCGTTCCGGTTAATTCTCCCTGCGGAGCAATAGCTGATTTCAGCTGCCGGAGCAACGTTGTCTTCCCACAGCCGGAATTGCCACAAAGCACAATAAATTCTCCCTCTTCTATCTGAAGGTGAACGTTCCGAAGAACCTCTCTGCCTCCCGGATAACGAAAGTGCATATGCTCTATCTGAATGAGTGGTTCCATCGAAGCGCCTCCCTTCCATGAAGCAGAATCGGCAACAGCGATAAAATACCATAGCTGATATAGATACTAATGGTAAACAGATCCGTATCCGCTCCCCGAATCGTCGGAAAGCAGGTCCAGTAAAGTCTTCCCTGGAGAATTCCCGCTATCACAACTCCGCTAAGCAGTAAAATGACTGCCAGAACTATAGTATCCCGCCTCGTCCACCGATAAAGTGAAAATGCTGTACGACCGGGCAGGCCATAGCCACGGCTTTTCATTGAATCCCCGGTCTCCACAGCGTGTTCGATCGCCCAGGTCAACGTACCAGACAACACCCGGATCCCGGTACGGATACGGGTATACAGACCTGTCCTGCCCTGATCTGTACCAAGCTGACGTTGCGCATCCATTACCTTCTTAAAATGCTGACGATACCGGGGTACAAAGCGCAGTGTCATAGAAATGACCAGACTAAACGCCGGCATCACCCTTCCAAACAGATAGACCAGCTTATCCGTTGTCATAATCTGATTCCAGCAGGAAAACCATTGAATCAGCGCGATCAGAATTCCTGCTGCCATGAATCCATAAAGTATGGCTTCCAGTGTAAAGGGATTGCCGTTCGGAAAATATCCCAGTATGGTAAGACCCTGATGATTGATCAGCGGATTGATGAGCAGGATCATCCCGGCCATGGGAAGCAGATACCGGATTGAAAAACCTGCACCACGTCTGCCACATAGACAGATGGAATATACAGTTGCAGACAGCACTGCGATTCCAAGGCAGACCGGATGATGCAGAAACATGGTAAAGCCCAGAACAGACAGAAAATATATAAGTATAATCATGGGATGATAATCAGAAAATGCATCCTTCATTCAACTACCTCGTTATTCATAATCCATGTCACAGGTATAATTCCATTGAATGCTGTCGCCCTCTTTTAAAATATAGGCGGAACATCCATAATTGGAATAGCTTCCATTTACGCTGTACTTCCATCCGGAGAGACTGCCACAATCAAATTCATATATATTCTGAATCCCTCTTACATAAGCGCTTCCGGTCGCCGGCGTAAAGCTTGCATCCAGCGGAATTCCTGCATTGCTGCAGGTACGCCGCAGAACATCATAAACAGACTCGCCTTCCGTCACTGTAACGCTGGTGGCACCCAGGATCATGCCTCCCTCCGGAATCAGTTCCGCCTTGGCCGGATCCAGGGAATCCATATGGTTTAATATGCTTGCACAGGAGATGGATATCGTACAGGTGAATGTAACCGGAGAATTCTCAGTGGTTTCTGCTTCCGTTCCGGAGGCGGCGGCAGTATCGTCTGAAGTATTCCCGTCCGGGCGTTCCGTCGTAGCGGTTTCCTTTTCTGTATCAGCAGAACCTTTGGCCGGATCTTCATGGGATCCGGTCTGTTCTGAAGTCCTGCCGGCACCCGTTTCCGTTGCAGCACCCTCATTCTTCCCGGACTTATCAGTATTGCTTTCTTCCGCCCGCGTGCTTGTTCCCTCCCGGGTATTATTTCTCCGTCCAAAAGAATTGGATTCGGTAGAATCCTCACTGGAAGAAGACAACTCCTGCCCTGTGACTTCTGCGCTATCTTCCCCCGATACCGGTGAGGTGGCAGGCTTTGTACCGCTGGACAGAAAGGCGATCGTCAGCACCACCAGTATGATCATACTGCCAATGATCCAGTTCTTATATTTCTTAATCCATTGCATCTTCACCATCTCCTGCTCTGCAATATCAACAACCGGTTTTCTTATATCTGTATCCGAACATTCCCGCTCCCAGAATCGCTGTTATGGCCACCCCGCATAACAGGAAAACCGGCATGGTATCACCGGTAGCAGGCGATGATTGCCGAACTGTTGCCCCTTCACTGGAAGAAGCTCCTGCTGCCGCTTCTGTAGTCGTTTCTGTTGGCGTCTCTGTCTGTGTCCCGGTTGTTGCCTCCGGCACCTCTGGAAAGGCATCTGTCATATCGAACAGAGTATTCTGGTTTTGGCTCATCCTGTCATAGGAAATAAGCGCATAAAAGGCCTGTACTGTGGAAAAGGCTGCATCCATATCCCTACTGCTCAGATCATAATGGAATCCGCCTCCACTCAGATAAAAATCACCCAACGCATCAATCAGCGTATATCCGTTCTTCACAAACCGGCTGTCTGTCCGGGGATCCAGCCCAAGGATCGTTATGGCTGTCAGTACCTGTGCAGTACTGCATGCATTCTGCGTCCCCCAGCTGGAATAACTGCCGTCCGGGTTCTGGATATCGGATAATGCCTGCAATGCCCGGTCTACTGCTTCCTTCACTGCAGCATTGTCCTCATAATAAGGTGCCAGCGCCTGGATCGCATTGGCTGTCAGATCCGGATCTGCACGCATACCGCTCCAGTCCCAGCCTCCCTCGGAAAGCTGTGCATCCAGGATATACTGGATCAACCCGTCTCTCGTGGTCTGATTCACACCCTCAGCCGCCCTGGAAATGGAATAATCATTGGAATCAAATGCCAGCAGCGCATACATTGCAGCATTGACCCCCTGTCCGGTAATATAATCCATATCGGAAAGAGGCTCCAGCAGATCATAACCACCTACGTTATCTGCGGAAATTCCCGCAGCACTTAGCGCGAGAATGACCCTTGCATTCGTGGTCGCATACCGGGAATCCAGTCGATTGCTTCCGGTTTCCTTCAGGGCCGCCTCGATAGAGGCATAATACTGTGCCGTCCTCTCTTCACTTAAGATTCCGGCCCTTGCCATGGACATTACCAGCCACTCATTCCCATAGACCGCAGTATTCTGGCCTTCATCCACAGATAACAGACTCTTTGTTGCAGAAAGCATGGTTTCTGCACTAATACCGCTTGCCCGCTTCACATAAATCGTATAAACTGTCTCTTCTGTTCCATCCCCATTCTTACATTGAATGGTAATCTGTGTTCCGGTATCAACCGGTATCTCCATGGCTCTCTTATATTCCGTACCATCTGCAGAAATCGTAACGGTCTCATTCTTGTTCTCTGCTTCCGGGGAAAGCACCACGCTATTTATATCAGAAGAAATCGTCAGAGAATAAACAGTTGCCCCGGATGTAAATTCCGGTGCAAGCAGGCCGGAACTGATCGTGATATCCTTCAATGCCTTCTGCGCATTACTGCTCCAGTCATATCCGATATCGGTCCCGCCGTTCAGAGAATAGCAGAAGGCCAGCTCGTCTCCACTGCTTAAGGTTCCGGCTGCTGCCGAGCATTGATCGATCCCAAACGCCGGAACAGTGTCATTTATCATATAAAGCCAGCCGGCAGGATTATAACCCAGCGCTTCAACACTGCCTCCGTCTCCGGCAGTAATGCCCAGAATGGCATTGATATAGGTTCCGTATGCAGAAGACGGAGCATCCAGATTTCCACTGCCCCCAACGGCTTCCGTCAATACGGATACGCCAGTGCTGCTTTCATCAATCGTGATCCAGGTATCAATGACCCGGCCCTCCCATGGCGCACCGGAAGTCTTTTCATAGGTACGATTCTCCACGATCACATGTACCTGGTTCTCATGCTCCTCCGCATATACTGCATGTGGAAAAAGAGTTACCAGCAGGATCATTGTCATAAGGACTATAAGTTGTTTACGTTTCATAATTTCTCTTCCTTTCCGTTTATATTATGGAATGGCAAGTAAAAGGCCGGATTATATGCAACAAAAATAAATATCTTCTTGCCTAAAGATATTCACGCACACTTCCTCTTTACGTATTGTGTTCCGACTTTGGTTCCTCCTACCAGAATCGCCTTCCCAAAGCATATGCTTCAGTGGCATCATGATTCCTTCGTCCCCATTACGGCTGGGATCAACAGTCCGGCATTGCACCTGGTTCCTTTAAACAGACGGGTTTCCTTCCGCCTGACCGTAAAGATATATTACATTATGACCTTTTTCAGTTTTATTCTAACGTCTATTCCTGTTATTGTCAATCTATATCAGTAAAACCATTTTACCGCCTGGTCTGAAGCTGTCGGATGATCCGTTCTGCCTCCTCATAATTCAAGGCCTCCAGCTCCTGTACTACCTGTCCCAGATTTTCCTTTATTTCTACAGACTCTACCTCCTGCAGCAGATTCTCGATCAAAGCCCGGGCAGGATCTGCATCATAATCTCTTATAAAGGACAGACTGTTCTCCAGAAGCATCTTCTGTTCATAACTCAGCTCTTCCGGAACGGGTTCCGCAGCAGCGGCAGCTTCCCCGTATGTGATCGGCTCGCCTCCTACATAATTCAGGATACCGTTTACAACACAGCTCCATTCCTGACACAGCTCCTCCCAGTGCTCCCGGACATAGCTCCAGTTTCCCGTTCTGGACTGCTGCTCATGCTCCCATGCCAGCTGATAAAGCTGATTGGCCCCGATTCCCTTTGCATTGGATTTTAATGCATGTACCTCGATCGTATATCCTTCCACATCCTGTTGTTCATACAGCTCTGATATTCTTCCGTATTTCTCCCGAAAGCTTTCTACAAACAGCATGATCATCCAGTGAAACTGTCCCATGGATCTTCCGGCAAAGCGATAACCATCCGCCAGATGGATATGCGCCTGCTCCAATAACGCCTCCAGCTCCTTCATACAGGTCTCGATCGATACCGCCTCATCTCCTTCTACGGCATCCTGCATGACATCCTCCTTCAGACGATCCAGAACTGCTCCTGTTCCTTCCTCCGCCGAAATAATATATTCCTGGGGCAGAAGCCGCAGTAATACTTCCTCCAGCTTCTCACCTTCAACAGGCTTTGTTAAATACTCATGAAAACCCTCTTTGATATAGAATTCTTTCACACCCTTGATTGCATTTGCTGTGAGTGCGATCACGCTTGTATACTGATTCGGGTTGCCGGCCTCCCGCCGAAGCCGCCGGAGTGTCTCTACTCCGTCCATTTCCGGCATCAGGTGATCCATAAAGATCAAATCATATTTCTTATTTCTTGTCAGTTCCAGACAGGCAGCACCGCTGTCTGCAGTATCGATCTGCAGCTTTGTCCGCTTTAACAGGCCCTTTGCCACGGACAGATTCATAAAGTTGTCATCAACAAAAAGGACCTTTGCCTGAGGCGCAGTGAACATGACCCGGTAGGCCGGCTGTACCCGCAGTTCCTTACGATGATCACTCTGATAATTCCCGATCGGGGTAGCATCCCGCACCTCCTGCGGTATCGTGATCCGAAAATCCGATCCTTCTCCATAGGTACTATAAATCTTTAGCGTTCCACCCATGACATCCAGCAGATTGGCAACAATGCTCATCCCCAGCCCGGTCCCTTCAATACTCCGGTTCCGTTGAATATCAAACCGCTGAAAGGACTCTGTAATTCTGCTGATATCTTCTTCCTTGATTCCGATTCCGGTATCTGCTACTGAGATCCGCAGCCTTCCGTGACTACCTGCCAATACATCAAAGCTTACACTTAAGGTAACACTTCCTGCTTCCGTGTACTTCACTGCGTTATTCAGCACATTAGTCAGTATCTGCTTCACCCGCATTTCGTCTCCATACAGCTTACGCGGAATATCCTTTCCGATAAAAATATCGAAGGACAAGCCCTTTTCCTGCGCCCGGATATAAGTCATATTGATCACATCGGAAAGCATATTACTGGTCCTGTATTCCTCCTCGATCAATTCAACCTTACCAGACTCGACCTTAGTGGTATCCAGAATGTCATTTACCAGATATAACAGATTGTCGCCGGCCTTCTTGATATTAGCTGCGTATTCGATAATTGCTTCATCCTCTACCTCCCGGAGGATCATTTCATCAAATCCCAGAATGGTATTGATCGGGGTACGGATCTCATGGGACATATTGGCCAGAAAATCCATCTTGGTCTCATCTGCTTTTATGGCAAGGATCTGCTCCTGCTTCTGCCGTAGCATTCCGGTCACTGCTGAAATGCCCATGATGATGATAAAAAGGATCAATCCCAGACTGACATAATTATTGGACACAATACCGGTCGCAGAATTCTCGTAACCGCACATTTGTAATATGATACAGATCAGCAGGACTGATATGCCCGTCAGAAGCTTCCACTGCCGGTATCCCCTGATCCAATCGATCACGATCGTCGTAAGCACTAATACGGCACAGCCAAGGATCACCACCCAGCCAGCCAGATGCATCTGATAAAAATCAAGTACATTCGTCAATTCCAGAACCATCAATGTAACATTCAGCCCCAAAGCAAGAATAGAACCGATAATATATTGCCTGCAATACCGTCTTCCCTGTAAGCGGTCTACATAAAAGAGCATCGGGATCGGCGCAAAAAACAGTGCTTCCCATAATATCATCTCTCCAACTGCAAGATCCCCGTAATAGAACTGCTTCAGCCGGCTCTCTGCAAGCATCCAGATAGCAATGCAGACTGCGGTTGTCCCGAGATAAGTAATATTAACATTCGAATTCTCCTGAAAGGCCAGACGTAATACCAGGCCAAAGATAATGATGACAACACCGGTATATAATAACAGCACGGCAAACACCACATTCTTCAGATAGGAACCCAGCATCCAGAACAAGATTCCGACCTCCGTTCCGATACGGATATCATTTAACTGTCCTGCTGTTTCCGGTTCTAATGCAGAATATTGGATCTCTACAGGTTTGCCGGCGGCACTTTCCGAAAGAGGGATCAGCAGATAGCCGGAGGGCGTATGTCTGCCAAATCTTCTCGTGGAAGAATTATCGAGACTGCCGGCTACAATCCCGTCGATCCGTACCACAATATCCTGATGCAGTCCCTTTACAAGAAGCGCCGTCCGGGCACCTATGTTCTCCGGTATTGTATTCTCGATCTGTATAACACTTTCCTCTTCTTCCAGTCTGCCCGGTATCGTGACCGGCGTACCTTCACCGCTCAACGTCCAGCCCTGATCAAAGCTGCTGCAATTATGATCTGTAAAGCGATAATTCTCCTGCGAATTTATGGTAGTTATCAGACAGACCATAAACCAGAATAATATCACCAGCCAGAATGCAGTTTTAACAGCTAAGAATATTTTTTGATGTCGATTTTTATCTTTCTGTTCCATATGGTTCTCCTTTTTTCCAATCTGCGGTACTGCCATTATTATAACAGATATGTCAACGAAAGTAACCGTTCAGAAAGCCTTGACATATTTTTCTTTTTTCTCCATAATTAAAACCAATCACATAGGAGGAAGAACAAGAAATATGGAATTAAAGCTGGATGATAATACAGAATTTCAGACTACGGAAGATGCAAGCCCATCCTTAACCAGCAGCAGAGGCTTTTCCGTTCAGAATGAACCAGCGGCAGATGAAGACGGATACTACCATATACCGGAAAAACCAATACCTGCAGTCCTGCCACCGGCGAAAAAAACATTTCATATCCCAAAGCTGGTGATCATACTGCTGGTTCTGGCACTGGCGGCATTGATCCTTAGCATTTTGCCGATCAATAAGAAGAAAAGTCTGGATGAAATTGTCCGTATGTCAAGAAACGAGATCGAACAGGAACTGGGTATTACACTCACTGCAGACTCGGCTGCTGTCAATAAATTAAGTATTCCCAATGGAGAATCCGAAGGATTTGAAGTCTATACCAATGCGAAAAAAGACTTTGGGGTGATCTATTATAATGGAAAACAGTATGGAGTCTGCTTTGACAGCACTAGATACTCCCTGTTCGGTGTTACAATCGGAGACAGCGAAAGCCACCTGTTTCAAGAGGCGGCTAACGCAGATTCGACAGGCCTTCAGCTTAATACGAGCAATGAAAAACCGTATTCTTACTCCTACTATTTTAACATGATGGAGGATATGAGCAGGGGGGGAAGCACTGCAGACTATGTCATGGGGACGGATGGCAGTGTGCTGGTCCTGGTCGTAAATGATACCTCCCATCGGGTTGTAAATGTTATCTACTACTATAACAGCAGCCGGGTCATGAAGGATGTTGATATGTTCTGATCCCTGCCTTGTCCATGCTATTATATCTGACTGAGTGCCTGCTCTAAATCAGATATGATATCATGGACATTTTCAATTCCCACAGATAGGCGGATCAGATCCGGCGCGACGCCTGCCTCCCGCAGTTGTTCCTCTGTCATCTGACGGTGGGTATGACTTGCCGGATGCAGCAGGCAGGTCTTACTGTCCGCAACATGCGTCACAATGGACGCCAGGCGCAGCTTGTCCATAAAGGTAATAGAGGTCTCCCTTCCTCCCTTTAATCCAAATGCCAGTACGCCACAGGAACCCTCCGGCAGATATTTCTCTGCCAGTGCATGATATTGATTCTGCTTCAGATCCGGATAATTTACCCAGGCAACCTTCTCATGCTGCTCCAGATATTCTGCAACTGCAAGAGCATTCCTGCAGTGCTGCTTCATACGAAGCGGAAGAGTTTCTAACCCAAGGTTCAGATAAAAAGCATTCTGCGGTGACTGAATGGAACCCAGGTCACGCATGAGCTGTGCAGTTGCTTTTGTAATATAAGCTCCCGCTCCAAAACGTTCTGCATAGACGATTCCATGATACGATTCATCCGGTGTTGTCAGTCCTGGGTACTTTTCCTTCTGTGCCATCCAGTCAAAGTTCCCGCTGTCTACAATACAGCCTCCCACTCCGACTGCATGACCATCCATGTATTTTGTAGTGGAATGGGTGACAATATCCGCCCCCCACAGGAATGGCTGGCAGTTTACCGGTGTTGCAAACGTGTTATCCACAATGAGCGGTACTCCATGTCTGTGTGCCAGCCGTGCGAACTTCTCGATGTCCAGAACGGAAACCGTCGGATTGGTGATCGTCTCACCAAATACTGCTTTGGTATTCGGCTTAAAATACTGCTCCAGCTCCTCCTCCGGCAGATCCTGATCCACGAAGGTACATTCTATCCCCATTTTCTTCATGGAAACACCAAACAGGTTATAGGTGCCGCCATAGATTGAGGAGGATGCAATAAGATGATCTCCTGCTTCACAGATATTAAATACCGCAAAAAAATTCGCCGCCTGGCCGGATGAAGTCAGCATGGCCGCCACACCACCCTCTAAGGCACAGATCTTCGCTGCAACTGCATCATTCGTCGGATTCTGCAGACGGGTATAAAAATAGCCTTCCTCCTCTAAGTCAAACAGCCTGCCCATCTCATCACTGGTATCATACTTAAAGGTAGTACTTTGGATGATCGGAAGCTGTCTCGGTTCTCCCTTTGTCGGGCGGTAGCCCTCCTGAATGCATTTGGTTTCAATTCCTGTTTCCATTCTTATGTTTTCTCCTTTTCGATATCATTCATTTTTGTTGTATTATATACTATTATTTATGGATAGACAATTCCAAATCAGAGGATAACAGAAGCAAATTGACGGATCCACAGTCTCATGATAACATGAAATGAATACCAATAATAGGATTTATTCCTTAAACTTTCTGATACTGATCACTGTCGTTAATGAAAAACCATATGCAGATATCAGTTGTGTGATCATCCTGAATCCGAATGCAATTCAGGAAAAGGGGTATAATAGAGACCATTCCCCTGATCCAATCCGACCTGGTAGAAGCAGGAATGAAGGTATTGACCTATGCATAGTGCAGAAGGGAGGCATGGAGAATGAAGAACAAGGATATATGGCGGTGCAGATTTCATCTGACGCCGCCCACCGGCTGGATGAACGATCCCAATGGCGTCTGTCAGTATCAGGGCACCTATCATGTATTCTTCCAATATGCTCCGGGGTATCCGGCGGAGGACACAAAGGCATGGGGACATTATACCTCTCCCGATCTGGTTCATTGGAATTTTGAAGGGACTGCTCTTTATCCGGATACCGTTTATGACAGGGATGGGGCCTATTCCGGCAGTGCATGCATCGGACATGATACGATGGAACTCTATTATACCGGTAACGTGAAACAGGAAGGCCCCCACGATTATACACATTCCGGCCGGGAATCCAATACTCTTCGGGTCACCTCCCGGGATGGACGACACTTTTCAGAAAAGCAATGCGTTCTGCGCAATCCGGATTATCCGGCAGGCTATACCTGCCACATCCGGGATCCAAAGGTATGGAAAGAAGAAAACCGGTATAAAATGGTATTGGGCGGACGAAGAAATGATGACAGCGGAGCAGTCCTGATCTATGAGTCAGAGGATGGAATCCGCTGGAGCTATTCCTGTGATATCACCTCAAACCGGCCCTTCGGCTTTATGTGGGAATGTCCGGATATTTTTGAACTGGATGGCCGGCGTTTCCTTGCCTGCTGCCCTCAGGGAATTCCGGCAGAGGACTACCGCTTTCAAAACTATCATTTATCGGGCTATTTTCCGTTTGATGCTTCTGCAAATACTGAATCCGGTACTTTTGTAGAGCGCACCGGCATTGACGAAACACGGTTCCGGGAATGGGATCATGGATTTGACTTTTATGCACCTCAGACCTTTGTAGATGAACACGGAAGAAGAATCCTGATCGGCTGGGCCGGTCTTCCTGACATGCCTTATCAGGAACCGGGCTTAGCGCAGCAGAACTGGATTTACCAGCTGACACTGCCAAGAGTCGTTACCTGCCGGAATGGAATACTCTTTCAGTATCCGGTACCGGAGCTCGACCAGCTTCATGGCAGAGAATATCAGCCGGACAGCCGGGATTGGTTTTCGGTCGGATTAAGCTGCTTTGACTGGCAGCTGACACCAGAGGATGCATGCACGGAATTTATCATTCATATTACAAAGAATATCACATTTTCATATAATGGGACTGTTCTTTCTCTTACATTTTATGGTAAAATAGGAGCAGGACGTACACAGAGAAACGTGCTTTGCAGTCATGTGGAGCATATCCGTATTCTTGCCGACTGTTCTATACTGGAATTCTATATCAATTACGGAGAAATTGTAATGACGACCCGTTTCTTCCCGGAGCATGAAGAAACCGGACTGCGGGCGGAGGGTGCCTTTACCCGGAATCAGCTGTGGGATATGAATCAGACCGTTGTTCAGCTTCACACAGAATAAAGTGTATACTATGCATATGCATAAAATATAAATAACAGGAGGGTATCATTATGAAAACATTTGACTATTGCATCAAGGACGAAATCGGTATTCATGCAAGACCTGCCGGACTTCTGGTAAAGGAGGCCAAAAAGTTTACCAGTAAGGCAACACTCTTAAAGGATGGAAAATCCGCTGATCTGACAAAGCTTATGGCGATCATGAGCCTGGGGGTGAAATGCGGCGATACCATTACCGTACAGGTGGAAGGTGATGATGAAGAGGCTGCATCGGCTGCATTGGAAACCTTCTTTGGCAGCAATCTGTAGAATTCAATATATCTGTATACAAAGAATCCCCGGAACAACAGTTCCGGGGATTCTTGTTCTGAATGAACAGGATAATCAAAGAAACATTAAAAATAGGTCCGCTCCAGCCGGTCTCCCAATCGGCTTAATAATTCATTGGTAATACTATCTGCCTCCATTGCAACTGCCTCCGCCGGAATACTGCCCCGCATATCCTCTCCGATCACAGTTACGACATCACCGACCCTTACCTTATGAATGTCCGTGACATCGATCATCATCTGATCCATACAGATCCGCCCTACGATCTCTGCCTCCTCACCCCGGACAAGCACCTTACCGGCTCCGCAGGACAGCTCTCTCGGAATTCCGTCTGCATAGCCGATCGTTACGACTGCGATCCGCCGGTCACCTTCTGCAGTATAGGCTCTGCCATAACCAACCGTTTCTCCTGATTTCACCAGCTTTAAGGTGACGATCTTGGATTTTACCGCCAGCACCGGTCGCAGCTCCACAGACAGCTTTACATCGTCAAGCTTGCTTAAGACACCATACATTGCGATACCGATCCTTGCATAATCGCAGGTAAGCTCTGGATAATTCAATACACCATAGCTGCTCTGAATATGAGTTTTGCCCGGCTGAATCCCTTTTTGTTTTAAATAATCGATGGCATCGTAATAGTGCTGAATCTGCTGATGTGTAAAGTCTACATCCTCCGGCTCCAGACTGTCCGACACACAAAGATGGGTATAAATACCATCTACCTGCAGATAATCGGAATGGTACAGCTTTTCCAAATGTTCTATATCCTTATAGCTTTCTCCTAACCGATGCATACCGGTATCCAGCTTTATGTGTACATGAATCCGTCGTTTAAACGCCTCCAGCTGCCTGCCATATTCGTAATCCGTAACTGTCTGGATCAGGTGATAGCGTTCGATCTCCCGGATCCGTTCCGGATCCGTATAGCCCAGGATCAGGATTATTCCGGTGATTCCATGCTTTCGCAGATGAATCCCCTCCTCTAAGGTAGCTACCGCGAAGGCATCGATTCCCATCTTATTCAGATGTCCTGCGATCCGAAGGTCACCGCTTCCATAGCCGTTTGCTTTCACGACTGCCATGAACTTTGTCTGCTCCGGCAGAACGCCCTGCAATTCCTTTACATTATGATAGAGATTTTCAATGGAAATCTCTGTCCATGCCCTTCTGTGCATTTCCTTCTTTTGCTTTTTCTTAAAATGAAACATCGTTAATATACCTGCCGCAATAAATGACAGTATGGTCACCAGAGTAAAGTGGATCAGGCTCTGGTCTACCAGAAGCTTTGTCTGGCCCGTCAGCTTCCCGAGCAGACGTACCACTACGATCATTGCCGGATGAATGATATACACAATCATCGCCATTCGATTCAACCGTTTGCTGCCGGCTCCTTTCCATTGTAATACCCAAGCAAATAAGAATATCATCACTGCCGGAAGGAAGATATACATGCTGTCATGCCTCTGCCATTGGAGGTTATGCAGCCCGATCCCTTCTACCAGCATAAGAACAGAACTGATGACCAGTCCCGGGATCATGAACTTCACCGGAAGCTTCCGCCCTCGATCCCTTTCCTTCCCCAGTATATAGCCAAGTACCAGAAACAGCGGTGCAAAGAACAGACCGTTCCTGGTATAGGCGGATACCGAAAAAATACCGTCATACAACCGGCTCATCCACGGGAGCATGGCTGTAATCCCGTAATAGCTGTCACCCAGCAGTCCGATCCCATATAAAACTGCACTGATCACCAGTACAACTCTGTCGGTAAAGCAATGAAGCAACAACCCTACGATCGCCAGCCCCAGCATTGCCGCCGGCAGATACCAGAGATGATAGAAGGTTCCATCAAACAAAATATCCTTTATCAGTCCCCGAACAGTAAATCCCTGACCAAAATAGCCACTGTATATCATAAGCGGCAGATACAGAAGCATGGCCGCCAGATACAGCTTCCCGATCTTCCCGATCTGTCGGAGCCACTTCTGATGCTTTCCGTTATCCCACTGGATATCCGGCAGGATAAAGAAGCCGGTTACCATTAAGAAAAACGGAACCGCAACCCGTGCCAGGATCCTGGTCAGGATAAAATCCGGAAGTTCCCCAAAGCATAGCAGCGGTGAGGTATGAATCGCAATTACCAAAACAGCACAGATCAGCCGAAACCAGTCTACACCTCCGTATTGTGCTTTTCGATCCATGATGACTGCCTCCTATTTTTCCCAGGCAACCGCTGCCTGGTTCCAGCCGGGATGATTCTCTGTCTTACCTGTTTCGATGGCTGCCTGCACCAGCTTATCCAGCACCTCCCGGAAGGATAAGCCATAGGTCTTCATCATACTCGGATAACGGCTATGGGAAGTAAAACCCGGTATCGTATTGATCTCATTAAATACTACCTCGTGTTCCGGAGTGAGGAACATATCAACCCTTGCCATTCCTTCACACTCCAATGCCCGGTAAAGTACCCTAGCAGTATCCTTGATCCGTTCGGTCGTTTCTGCATCGATTCTGGCCGGTACATGAATCTGTGAGGTCTCCAGGGTATATTTCTCATGAAAATCAAATACGCTGCCATGCAGTTCAATCTCATCCACCTCACCAACGATCAGTTCCTTGTTTCCTAAAACTGCGCAGCCCACTTCAAAGCCCTCTACCATGGCTTCAATGACTACCTTGGTATCATACTGGAATGCCTCCTGAATAGCTGTTCCTAAGGCTTCCGGAGTCTCCGCCTTCGTAATCCCGTATGAAGAACCCGCCCGGCATGGCTTTACAAAAACCGGATACCGGAGCGCCTCGCAGCGCCTGTGCTGCTCCTCCTGATCCATATAAGACTGAAGTACCACAAATTCCGGTACGGTCACTCCGGCCGCCTTTGCCACTATATGAGCAATATCCTTGTCCATACACAGGGCGGAGCTTAGCGTACCACAGCCGACATACGGAATACCTGCCAGGTCACATAACCCCTGTACCGTTCCATCCTCACCATTCTTCCCGTGCAGAACCGGAAAGACAACATCCACCCGTTCGGTCACAGTCCTGCCATCCGGCTGAACCATGACGATACCATGAATATTCCGATCCGGTGAAAGAAATGCACTCTGGCACTCCGGCCCCTGCCAGGTATCCTCCGGAATCCGCTCCAGATCCCCGGAATACCGGAGCCATTCTCCTTCCCTGGTGATTCCCATCGGTATAAGCTGATACCGCTCCCCTGATAATTCCTTCATGACGGAATATGCTGACTGTAGCGACACACTATACTCGGATGAGCAGCCGCCAAATAGAACTACGATCTTTATCTGATTCATTTTCTTTCCTCCAAATATCTTTTCTGCTTACTGCTGATATGTCTCCAGGCATTATACCCTACTCAATACGGACATACCTTGAATTCTTCTGAAACTTCTATGAAGTAATTCTTACGGAAATCTTACCCACTGTTGTCATGTTCTGGCAATAACTGACGGAACACGTAATTTCCTTCAGTGGTACTGCCCCGCAGATACTGTTCCCGAAGCTCCTGCTGCGTCCGCTGGATCTCCTCCTGCAGATTCCGGGCTGACATCCGTCCCGCCCCTGCTCCGAACACGATCAGCTGTTCCAGTCCATCTGAGGTTGCAACCGTTATATCATACTCTTTTCCTGCCGCATGTACAAGCTTTTCAATATACTGGTCTGCCGTCTCTGCTTCTTTGGTATATACAACCTGAATATTATGGTACTCCTTCTGCTCTCCGGGATTATCCGGCACCCGGTAAGCGTCAAATACCAGGATCAGCTTTCCCTTGCGAAGTGCCTGATAGTTGCAAAGGATATCCATCAACCGCCCTCTTGCCGCTTCCAGACTCGTCTCTGCCAGAGTCTTAAGGTCTTCCCAGGCGAAGATTATATTATAACCGTCCACCAGTAAAAGCGGTTCCTTAGAAGAAACCGGTCTGCGCGAATACAGCCGGCCTTCCGATGGCTGTCCACCGTCATATTCTGCCTCCTGCTTACCATAATGTCTGCGTTTACTGCTGCCATAGGTTCGTTCGAAAATGGCCTTTAATTCATCCTCATCCACCGCTGTTGCCGATACCTGCGCGCTTCTTCCGCCCCGTTCCTTCCCTGCTTCCTGTCCTTCCGATACCGACGGATCATCTCTTTCCGGAATCTGAAGTCCGGAATCTACATGCATATAATCCTCCACCTGATACCAGGGTACGAGGAACCCGGCTCCATGAGAACAGAAGACCGAGCCTGTCGGATGCTCCACATCCCGCTCCGGATCATAACCGCATTGTTCTACCACCTCTTCTGTATTGTGGCAGGGCAGATAACCTCTTAAGCTGCAGAATAATGTTCCGCAGCCTCTGGTATATGCATTGACCTCCGACTGATAGCCGGACATTGTAGACACCGGGGCAGTTCCGGTAAGAACGGCCATCGTTCCGTTTATCTCCGGCCCCTGACTGGTGCCATACATTCTCTGAATATCCGCCAGAGCTCTGCCGGAATTCTCCACAGGTACCTCCAGCCGGAATTCATATACCGGTTCTAACAGGATGCTTTTTGCCTTCTGTAATCCCTGCCGGACTGCACGATAGGCTGCCTGCCGGAAATCTCCTCCCTCCGTGTGCTTCGGATGCGCCCGCCCGGCGATCAGCGTTAGCTTCATATCTGTAATCTCAGAGCCTGTCAGCACACCAGGATGCTTCTGTTCTTCTAAATGGGTCAGTACCAGCCGCTGCCAGTTCCTGCTTAGCAGATCTTCACTGCACCGGGTATCAAACTGCAGGCCGCTGCCGGATTCTCCCGGCTCCATCAGCAGATGCACCTCCGCATAATGGCGCAGGGGTTCAAAATGTCCGATCCCCTCAACCGGTTCCGCAATGGTCTCTTTATATACCAGACTGCCCTCACCAAAGGATACAGCAAGGTCAAACCGCTCCTGTATCATATTCCTTAGTATATCCAATTCTACCTCGCCCATGACCTGGATATGAAGCTCTCTGCTGTTCTCCTCCCATTCCAGTCGTAACAGCGGATTCTCTTCTTCTAACTGCTGCAGCCGCTTCCAGACCTGATGTACGTCACACCCCTCCGGCAGCAGGATCTGATAATTCAATACCGGCTCCAGAACCGGCTGCCCGGCATCTGCTTCAATCCCGAACCCTTCCCCGCAATAGCTCTGCTCCAGACCGGTCACGGCACAGATGCTTCCGGCCTCCAGTTCCTGCTCCGTACGGAAACTATTCCCGGAATAGATCCGGATCTGATTGATCTTCTCCTCCGTATCTCCATGCTGTAGTAATTCCCGTACGCGCAGTCTGCCACCGGTCAGCTTCATATGAGTCAGACGGTTACCCTGTGCATCTCTGGATATCTTGTAAACTCTTGCACCGAATTCCTCTCCATACGCCGGGCAACGACTGTATCTCACCATGCCTGCTATGAATTCCGTTACCCCCTCTAATCGCAGGGCAGAGCCAAAAAAGCAGGGGAATACATTCCGTTCCAGAACTGCCTTTTGAACGGAAGAGACGGTAAGTCTGCCTGTCGCAAGAAATTCTTCCATAAGGGGTTCACTGCACATGGCAATGGCATCCGACAGGGCTGCAGAAGGGGATTCTGTATCCGCATCCATGTCACTTCCGGAAAAATCCAGACAGCAGTCATCCAGCTGCTCCTGAATCTCTAATAACAGTTGTCTCCGGTCTGTACCGGATATATCCATCTTGTTTATAAATAGAAATACTGGCAGATCATATTGCTTTAAAAGCTTCCATAAGGTCCGGGTATGGGCCTGTACGCCGTCCGCTCCGTTAATGACCAGGATCGCATAATCCAGTACCTGCAGGGTGCGCTCCATCTCCGCGGAAAAATCAACGTGTCCCGGTGTATCCAGAAGCGTTACCTCCATATCCCCCATTGTAAGCTCAGCCTGCTTGGAAAATATGGTAATGCCTCTTGCGCGCTCCATGGCATAGGTATCCAGAAATGCATCCTTATGATCCACTCGTCCTAATGTATGAATACTGCCACATAAATATAATAGTCCTTCTGATAATGTTGTCTTTCCTGCATCTACATGGGCCAACAGTCCAACACAGATATGTTTCTTTATTTTATCAGGCTCCTGTCCACCCATGAAAACGCCTCCTTCCGTAATTGCATACCGTTCAAGTATACCACAAGAGGAGGCGTTCGTCGAGACACTGTACCTGCCGGAAATTCAAACCTTTTTATCTCTGCGATCAGCCAACTGGTGCAGACTGCTGTGAAATGCTTTCTGAATGTTATGAAATGCTTGTGAAATTTTTGCTGCTATATTACTATTGTTCTTAACTACCGTCCGGCCGGCAGAGCCTGCCCCGGATTATGAACATTGTAGAAAGGAGCGTATCGATGTCGTCTAATCTTATAAAATCTCTGACCCAGACTACCTTTCAGCAAAGGGAACTGGAAACATATCATTCTGCTTATGAAACGGAATTCGCCTTTTACCATGCTGTAAAGGCGGGCGACTGGGAGACGGTTCAGAAGCGCATGACCCCGTTAGCTTCCGATCATATGGGTACCCTGTCCCGAAATCCCGTCCGGAATCTCCGCTATCACTTTATCATATCGGTTGCCATGATCACCCGTTTCTGTATAGAAAACGGACTGGAACCGGAGTATGCCTATACCTTAAGCGACCTCTATATTCAAAAGGCTGACTTACTGGAATCTACAGATGGTATTCAGAAGCTTCACCGGGAAATGGTCTTTGACTATACGCATCAGATGCGAAAAATGGCGAAAGAAAAACCCTGTTCCATACAAATTGTCCGCTCCCTGGATTACATTTATGCCCATCTGCAGGAACCGCTTTCTGTCACTCAGATTGCTGATGCGATCCAGCTGCATCCCAATTACCTGTCAACTCTATTTAAAAAAGAGATGGGGATTTCCATTTCAGCCTACATTCAGAAGGAACGAATAAAAATGGCAGAGAATCTTCTGAAGTACTCTGAATTCTCTGCCACTGATATCAGCAACTATTTGTGTTTCAGTTCACACAGTCACTTTATAAAGGTATTTCGTCAGCACACCGGGCATACCCCAAGGGAATACCGCAGCCAATTCTTCCGCCGCAGCTGGGACAAACCGGAATTATAACAGCGCTGTGATCTTATCCCGAACCGGATCATAGTGTTCATCGATCAGGCCAAAATCCATCTGCTTGTAAGACCAGGCAGCCCTGCCGATCCCGTAAGCCTCAAACGCGTCATGAATGTCCTGATACCACCGGAGGGTACTCTGTGGCTCCGCCCGGTCGATCACACCATACTCTCCACAGTATAATGGAACCTGACAGCGTTCTGCCGCATCCACAGCCTCCCGGAACAGACCAAGAAAGAATTCCTTGCTGCACTGCTGATCAATGTCTATGGTATCACCATAATTATCCGCCATCATCTGCGTCAGATACTTCCTGGTCTCTGCAATATAGGTTTGCAGAGATTCCGGGTAGGCGGTACGATAATCCAGCGGCATTCCTTCTGTCCAGCCCGCCCCCTGATGGGTAAAAATAAGCGGTTCATAGCAATGAAAGGTGAAAATGATATGATCATCCTTCGGCGGCTCCAGGTATTTTACATTGGTTACACTATTGTAGCACACTCCACCATACATGATCCGTACATCCGCATCAATCTCCCGTATTGCCGCAACAGTCCTTGCCAGCAGCTGATTCCATTGTGCAGACACATCCGGCTCAACAATCTCATTCAGCAATTCAAATATCAGAATATCCTTATCCTTTACAAACCGTTTTGCTATGGTGATCCACAGCCGGATAAACCGCTCCAGCAGTTCCGGCTTGTCAAAAAACCCCTTAGAGGCTTCCTGGTCATCAAATACATAACCGGCTGTCTTATGCAGATCCAGGATCATATTCAGTCCATGCGTTTTGCACCATCCAATGCAGGTCTCAATATACTGATAACCGGCCTCGATGGGACTGCCATCCTCCGTCTCGATCAGTTCATAATCAACCGGCAGTCGTACATGATCCAGTCCCCAGCCCGCAATCCGCTGAATATCCGCTTCTGTAATAAAGCTGTCATAATGCTCTCTGGTGTGAGTACACTGGGATAACCAGCCGCCCAGATTAATACCATGCATAAATCCGTCTAACTTTTTCATATTGCTTCCTCCATTTCATAATACACTACTCCTGTACGATTCTCAGCCTTCTGATCACAGAATAGTCTGTCTGTCAGATATGTGATAGCATATTCATTGGTAAAATAGCATATTTATTATATAAGTTTCAAATGCTTTAATCCATTCCAGATGCCATCCTGCTCAATAGCAGTCGTTACATAATCCCCGCATTCCTTCAGCTTTGGTATGCCATTCCCCATTACGATTCCCTGGTCGGCAAACTGTATCATCTCAAAATCATTGGATCCGTCTCCAAATGCAACCGTGTCCTTCCGGGTCAGTCCTGCCGCTTCTAATAACCGCTGCATACCTGTTGCTTTATTCACGCCCTTTTTTGTAATCTCACCGGAATAAACGATATCCGTTCCAAAGCTGCATCCCGTCAATCGGAAATACCCTTCTGTGGCAGCATCTGCCTCCTCCTGCATCTGCTCTACGACAGCATCAGAACGAAAATATACGCCGCATTCCATTCCCTCTAACTGCTCCGGTGCCTGACACAGCGTCATTCCCTGCCTTAGTTCCTTTGCTCCTGCACCATTCGACAAGACTGCGTCCATCACCAGACTGTCCTCTTCTGTTACAAACCGGCCCGGATACCCCTGCAAAAAATAGGCGGCTCCATGCCTGTGGAGCAATCCTGCAAGAACGGTCAGTTGTTCCGGCTCCAGAACGCTGCGGTATAGATTGGTATTCTGATATTGAATGTAAGCCCCTGCAGACGCTACTACTCCGTCAAAGTCCAGATCCAGCAGGAACGGGTAAATATTCGTATAAGGACGCCCGGTACAGATCGCGATCCTGTGTCCATTTGCACGGGCCAGTCGAAGTCCCTCTATGGTGCTTTCCGGTATATGCATGGAGAAATCAACCAGTGTTCCATCAATATCAAAAAAAATGAATTTGCTCATACGCTTCCCTCCTTCTGCGGTTGGCTCCTCAGGTTAGATTATACAATGATTCTGCATTCCATTCAACAATACTGGTATTCCGAATTTTCTTATGAAACCTGATGACTTGCAAAGACCCTGCGGGAAGCGAACATACCGATTCCCGCAAAAGCAAATGCTGCCGGTACAGCCCATATCGCATATAATATGCCGTTGCTCATCTGTTCCACTGACATAAGATTCGTAAACTGTGCATGATATACGGGCAATAAACTGATGTACCGGCTCCATGGGGATGTCTCAGACAGCGGAAGAAGAACAGGCAAAAAGTATACTGCCCCTGAAACAACCACTGCCGCCATCGGATTCTTGCTGACTGCAGAAATAAGCAATGTAATTCCTGCAATACTCATGTTTCCGGTTAGGGCCAGTAAAATCTGATAGTTCAATAACGTTCCGCAGGTGATATTATAAGGAATATATCCTTCGATCAATGTCATAGGCGCAAACAGAATACTGCAGGTCAGACCATCACCTCCATACAATGCAAGTGCAGGCAGAACGTTCAGAACGGCTGTTGTCAGAGTAACACTGAATACCGCGATCAGACTGGCGGCAATCTTAGCCGCCCCGCACCTGGTTCTTCCGTATTTACTTGTCAGGATGATATTCTCCACTCCGTTATATTCACCGCAAAAAACCGGAGCAATCATAATAACGGTCACACATGCGAGAACAAGAAAGATCTTTACCATATTCTGACTGGTAGAAAGCCAGCCCTCAATATAACCGATCCTGATCTCCTCCTGTCCGAATACGTCTGAAACACGGAGACCATTCCAGTTTCCGTTTATATCAGAGAAGCGTGCGAAAGCAGCGGACTGCATGGCGTTATGATAAAGATATGCCGCATTCAATCCATGCAGATCGGAATGGGGAGCAAAATCAGACATCATCTGCTGCACCTTTTCATCTGTCAGCAGACCCTCGTATCTTGCTGCAATCTCTTTGTCAATCTCTACTGCCGTCTTACCGTTCCCCTCACGGTTTCTTCCGTCAAATGCGTATTTATTCTGATAACCGGAAATTCCCAAAAGGGAAGATAGCAGCAGGATCGCAAGCAGAGCGATCTGTGTCAGACGCTTTGAAAATATCTTCCGTAATTCAAATTGAACCAGCTTCTTCATTGTTCCTTCCCTCCTTTGAAATAGAATAGATACAGGTCCTCCAGATTGGGCTGTACCCGTACCGCATGTTCCATCGGCTGACGATCCGCGATGATCCGTAACATGGTTTCATTACCGCCTATATTCCGCAGATTGCTTGTATTAAACGTGGCTGCAATATCTTCTGCCTGCGTGGATGGAACCACACATTCCCATACCTGTCCGCTGATCTCAGACATAATTTCCCGGGGATCTCCAAAATCCACCATTTGCCCGGACTTCATTATCATGATCTCTTCTGCAATAAACTCTACATCAGAAACAATATGCGTGGATAAGATTACGATACGTTCCTTGGCAAAAGCACTGATCAGGTTACGAAAACGAACACGTTCTTTCGGATCAAGTCCTGTTGTCGGCTCATCCAGGATCAGAATATGCGGATCGTTCAGCATTGCCTGCGCAATTCCCAGACGTCGTTTCATACCGCCGGAAAAGGTTTTGATCTTATGATCACTCTCCCCGGATAAACCGACTGCTTCCAGTAATGCCTTCGCCTTTTTCCTTGCAGCCTTTTCACTTAATCCCTTCAGCGCTGCAATATACAAAAGAAAATCAAGTGCCGTAAAGTCAGGATAGTATTGAAAGTGCTGGGGCAGATACCCTAAAAGCGTTCGGTATTTTTCTCCTAGTCCTGCTATGCTTTTGCCATTCAAAAGAATTTTACCGGAGGTAGGATTCTGGAGATTACAAAGCAGGCGCATCAATGTGGTCTTTCCCGCACCATTTGCCCCCAGTAAGCCGTAGACCCCGTTGGATAAAGTAATATTCAGATTGTTTACGGCAGTCTTTGAGCCGAATTGTTTGGTCAGCCCGATTGTTTTCAGTTCCATATAAAACTCCTTTCTGTTCTGTGTACATAAAAAATACTCTCCATATGCTTTCATGGAGAGTATAACGGATACTTCTCTACTTTTTATCTACAGGTCAGGAGTGTTGAAACATGCAGTCACCTTTGCGCCGGTTAAACTGTTTTCAAGCTTTAAATAACCGCCATGATGTTCACAGAGTAATCTGCAGATATACAATCCGAGTCCAAAATGCTTTGCATGATCTGTTTCTTCTGTGAAATACGGATCTGTTACCCTGTGCAGACTGTTGCTGTCAAATCCCGTTCCATCGTCTGATACTGTAAGCAGAAGGCTCCTTTCCTGTAAAGCAAGATTCAGTGTGACCGAGGTCCGGGCATAACGTACGGCATTTGCGATCAGATTATTGCATACCTGCGAAACAAATTCTGTGTCAATGAAAAGCTCCGGCACAGAAACTTCATTTTGCAGATACAGCGTTTTTCCGTTCTGTACGCATAGGATCCGTGCACTTTCCTCCAGGGATGATAAGAATGGCTGTACAGCAACCGCTTTACATTCGGGCCGGGTATCTTCCAGGCGTCTGAGGCGGCTCATGCTGTCAATATAGGCTTCCATACGGGACAGATGCTTTCCCATAGTGGCTGCTGTTTCTCTTGTCTGTATCTGCTCACTTGTCTGCAGCATTTCAGTATACCCCTTCAGTACAGTGAGGGGGGTACGCAGATCGTGGGCAAAAGCAGCATTGAGTGCCTTCCGTTCTTCCACCTGCCGCCACATTTCAGAAAAATTATTTGCCAGTGTGGTACGCATGATCTCAAAGGAGGCCACCAGCTCCCCTAATTCATCCTTACTGTCATATGCAATGGAAAAATCCAGATCACTCTTTGCTATCTTCTCCGATGCTTCCCGCAGTTCCGCAAGGGGTCTTTTTAACCTGTTCCGATAAAACAGGAATGCCGCTGCCAGGATGCACAATGCAGAATAGACAGGCGTTGCAAGCATGGGAAACAGTTCTAACAAGGTAATCCTTTGTTCATCCCGTTCCGATAACGGAGCCGATTCCCTGCCGATATAAGTACCTTCCCCCAGATATTCGCCCTGCTCGTTTGTCAGGTAATACTTTTCGCCGGATGGCGGGTAAGATGACCAGATCCTGTCGGCTGCACGATCGCAGATGGAGCTTGTCAGAATAGAGAGCGCAAGGGCAAGCAGGACAAAGGTTGCCACATAAAGAACAAGGCTCCTTCGAAGTGAAAGATTCTGTCCGGATCGTTTTATTTTTTCCATTTATACCCACACCCCCAAACAGTTTCAATGTATACACGGTCTGTATATTCTGCGATTTTTGTCCGGATCCTGCGAATATGTTCCGTCACAACACTGCTGTTCCCTCACTGTCATAGCCCCAGATATGTTCATAGATCCGTTCCCGGTCAAAGACCTGTCCCGGATTCTGCGATAACAATTCCACAATGTCAAATTCCTTCCTGGCAAGTCCAAGACGTTTACCAGAAAAAAACAGGCATCGTTCTGCATAATCAATGATCAGATCACCGGAAAACCTTATCTGTGCCTCAAAACTGTGCCTTGTTTCCCTCCGCAAATGCGCTTCCACCCGCGCTTCAAGTTCCAGCAGGGAAAAAGGCTTGACGATATAATCATCCCCTCCGGCGGCAAATCCGTTCACCTTGTCCGTATCCTCCAGCCGGGCAGTCAGAAAGAGGATCGGACAGGAAATATGATCACGAATACGCCTGCAGATCTCCAATCCATTCATGTGGGGCATATTAATATCAAGCAGGATAATATCCGGGTCGTATTCCACCTGCTTTAGCGTTTCTGTTCCATTGGCAGCACGCAGCACACAATATCCCTTGCTTTCAAAAAAGCTGGCAAGCATAGATACAATGTCCGCCTCATCATCCGCAATTAATATTTTTTTCTGCATATCATGTACCTCCGGAATAAGTATAGCCGCTATTTCTCAACTTTTTATCTACTATAAGAATTCCCCCTGCGTCTTTGCCGTATGCCTCACAGAATGAAACAATGGCAGGAAGCAGGGGGTTTTGTCCCTTTCTTATCTAGTTGGCGTCACGGATGATCTTTCGGATCGGCAGGATACAGCCTGGAGATACGGATAATTCATCCAGCCCCATTTCCAGGAAGGTTTCTGTCAGCTCTGTATCGGCTCCCAGCTCTCCGCAGATTCCTGCCCAGATTCCTTCCTTGTGTGCATTCTCCGCTACCATACGGATCAGCCGCAGGATCGCTTCATGATGTGCGTTGTAGAATACATCCAGCTTTGGATTCTGACGGTCAATGGCCAATGTATACTGAGTCAGATCATTGGTACCGATACTAAAGAAGTCTACCTCCTTCGCCAGTTGATCACTGATGATAGCAGCCGCCGGAGTTTCAATCATGATTCCCTCCTCTACCTCACCGACCGGTATGCCTGCTGCCTTCAATTCCTCTTTTACCCCGGCAGAAATCGTCTTGATCTGACGCACCTCGCTTACGGAGGTAATCATCGGATACATAATTGCAATATTTCCAAAAGCGCTGGCCCGGAATAATGCCCGAAGCTGGGTCTTGAAGATTTCCGGTCTTGCCAGACAGATCCGGATCGCCCGGAATCCCAGGGCCGGATTATCCTCCTGATCCAGATCAAAATAGTCCACCTGCTTATCCGCCCCGATATCCAGCGTCCGGATAATGACCTTTTTCCCTGCCATGGTCTCTGCTACCCGCTTATATACCTGAAACTGCTCCTCCTCCGTTGGATAATCCCTGGATTCCAGATACAGGAATTCACTGCGGAACAGACCGATTCCTTCTGCATCATTCAACAAAACCGTTGCCAGATCATTCACATTCCCGATATTTGCATACAAATGTACCTTCTGGCCGGACTGAGTTACCGTTTCCTTTCCCTTCAGGGTCTGATATAACTGATTCCGTTCCTCTTCCTCCGCCTTTCTCTTCCGATACTCTAATATTGTGGTTTCGTCCGGATCCACATACAGGATTCCCTCCTTGCCATCCACAATGGCCAGCTTGCCATCCCATTCCTTCCGGATCTCGATCCCGATCAGCGCCGGGATTCCCATGGTCCTTGCCAGAATAGCGGTATGCGAATTGGTAGAACCCAGCCGGGTTACAAATGCAAGCAGCTTGGACTTATCCATCTTCACGGTCTCACTTGGTGCTAAATCCTCTGCAACAATGATCACCGGCTCCTCTCCCAGATCACCGGAATCTCCTTTCCCGGACAGGATCGAAACCACCCGGTCCGAAATATCCTTGATATCTGCAGAACGTGCCTGAAAATATTCATCATCCATATTGGCAAACATTTCAGCAAAATGATCACCGGTCATGGCAACTGCATATTCCGCATTCACCTCCTGTGCGGATATCATGTTGGTGATCGATTCGTTGTAATCATCATCCTCCAGCAGCATACTGTGTACTTCAAAAATCTGGGCATTTACCTCTCCGACCTCCTGCAGGGCCTTTTCGTACAGCTCCTGCAGCTGCTCCACTGCGGTTGCTTTCGCCTTCTCATAGCGTGCCAGTTCCGCAGTTGTGTCATCAATATGCTTTCGCACAATCTGCCCCTGCTCCTTGGAATAGAACAGGATCGGTCCGATTGCAACTCCGTTAAATACCTTTTTACCAGAATATTGTTCCATAAGCTCCTTCTTTCCCTATGGCATAACCCGGAATCCTCAACTGCCATAGTATTAATATTATTTTAAAATCCTCCGGATTTTATGACTGATTGAACAAAAAAACCTGGGCATGAGAAGAAAAGGGGATACATTTCTTATCACGTCCAGGTAATGCCAACTTAATGTTACACCCCGAAAGGAGTATTCACTTGTAAAATCTATATCTATTTTAATATGATATAAGAAGGATTGTCAACTGCTAAATACAATGTACTGTTCTAACCTAAAATGAAATAATTAGCACTTGCATTTCTCATGATTCCATAGTAGAATAGGCCACAAGAAAATATTGTATTCTTCAGGGCAGGGTGTGATTCCCTACCGGCGGTACAGCCCGCGAGCCGTAAGGCATGATTCGGTGAAACTCCGAAGCCGACAGTATAGTCTGGATGAAAGAAGAATCGGGACAGCAGACCGGATCCATGGTGTTGTATATACGGTTTCCGCTGTCGTCAGGATTCAGGCTATGGCCGGAATCCTTCTCCCCTGTGAATAGAATCGGTATCACAGGGATTTTTTTATGCCGCTTTTTCATATCGGGATTGAATCAGAAAAGGGAGGACGCATCATGAAGCTTGCAGTCTTATTTCCGGGAATCGGATATCATACTGACAAACCACTGTTATATTATAGTCGGAAGCTGGCACAACAATATCAATATGAGATCATCCAGGTATCCTATGGCGGTTTTCCGGCAGATGTAAAAGGCTCGCCGGAAAAAATGGAGGCGGCATTCTTTAGTGCCATGGAACAGACAGAGGCGGTTCTTAAGGACGTGGATTTCGGCCTGTACGATACCTGCCTCTTTATCTCCAAGAGCGTGGGAACCGCAGTGTCCGCTGCCTATGCCCGGAACCATGGTCTGACGACCTGCAATATATTTTATACACCGGTAGAAGCTTCCTTCCCGTTCATGGAGCAGGATGGTATCGTATTTACCGGAACCAGCGATCCGTGGGTCGAGACTGCCCTTGTGAAACAGGAATGTGCAAAGCGGAATCTGCCCCTGTTCATTACCAGAGACGGAAATCATTCTCTGGAGACCGGAGACGCCATGACCGACCTGCGAAATCTTCATGAGATCATGGAACAGACCCGAAGCTATATTGCACGAATATCCCGAAAGGAGGGAATCCATTGACCGAAGAGCAATTCATGCGGCGTGCCATTGAACTGGCGAAAAGGGCCGCCGGAAAAACCAATCCGAATCCGATGGTGGGAGCTGTGATCGTAAAAAACGGGAAAATCATCGGGGAAGGCTTTCATCAGCAGATCGGCGGACTTCACGCAGAGCGGAACGCGCTGGCAGCCTGTACGGAATCCCCGGAAGGGGGAACCATCTATGTCACCCTGGAGCCCTGCTGCCATTACGGAAAGACGCCGCCCTGTACGGAGGCTATAATCGCGCATCGGCTGGCGCGGGTGGTCATCGGCTCCAGAGACCCGAATCCTAAAGTGGCCGGAAAAGGCGCTGCCCTGCTCCGGCAGGCGGGCATTGCAGTTACCGAGGATTTTCTGCGCGGGGAATGTGACGCTGTGAATCCGGTCTTCCTTCACTATATCCGGAATAAGGAGCCATATATCGCGTTAAAATATGCTATGACGGCAGACGGTAAGACTGCTGCGAATTCCGGCGCCTCTCAGTGGATCACCGGGGAAGCCGCCAGAACCCATGTCCACCGGCTGCGCAATTACTATACCGGCATTCTGGCAGGAATCGGAACTGTCCTGCAGGATGATCCGATGCTGACCTGTCGTATTCCGGGTGGACGCAATCCGGTACGGATCGTCTGTGACAGTCATCTGCGGATTCCCCTGGATTGTAAGCTGTGTAATACCACAGACCAGGCGCCGGTCATCGTTGCCTGCCTGGATGATCCGGAACATAAGCAGGCGGCACTGGAGGCAAAGGGCGTACAGGTGCTGTTTACTGCGAAACGGGAGGGCCGGATTGACATATCGGATCTGCTTATGAAATTAGGCGCACTTGATATCGACGGCATCCTGGTGGAAGGCGGCGGAACCATCAATGCCTCTTTTGTTGCGGCAGGACAGGTACATCACATCTATGCCTATGTAGGAGCACAGATATTCGGCGGTGTGAATTCCTATACGCCGGTCAGCGGCCCGGGGATTGAAGTGGTAGCAGACAGCCTGAAGCTGTCCCGGCCGCAGGTTCAGATCCTGGGGGAAGATATCCTGATCGAATATGACTGTTAAGGAGAGATTGCAATGTTTACAGGAATTATAGAAGAAGTGGGAACGGTAAAGAAGATCATTGGTCATCAGACCTCCGGTTTTATCGAGGTGACTGCGGATAAAGTTCTGTCCGGAACCAATATCGGTGACAGCATTGCAGTTAACGGGGTCTGCCTTACTGTTACCCGGATGCAGAGCGGCAGCTTTATTGCCGATGTGATGGCGGAAACACTCCGGAAGACAAATCTGGGAAGCCTGCCCATAGGCGCAGATGTCAACCTGGAGCGTGCCATGGCAGCGGACGGCCGGTTTGGCGGGCATATTGTCAGCGGACACATTGATGGAACCGGAAAGGTCATTTCCTTACAGCCGGAGGGCAATGCGGTCTGGGTAACGGTCTCGGCGCCTGCTCCCATCCTGCATCTGATCGTTAACAAAGGTTCTATTGCGATTGACGGCATCAGCCTGACAGTCGCTTATGTAGACGATTCCGTATTCAAGGTTTCTGTGATTCCCCACACAGGAGCAGAGACTGCGCTGCTGAAGCGCAGACCGGGCGATATGGTGAATCTGGAAAATGATGTTATTGGCAAGTATGTAGAAAAACTGCTTCTGCCCTACTCCACTGCAGAAATGAAAACCAGTGTGCAGCCCGAGTCAGACGGTATTACAATGGACTTTCTACAAAGCCATGGCTTTGAATGATGGAAGGATGAAAACAGGAGGAAACAAGATGGATTTTGAATTTTCAACCATAGAACACGCATTAGAGGAACTTCGCGCCGGGAAGATCATCCTGTGTACGGATGATCCGGATCGGGAAAATGAAGGAGATTTTATCTGTGCAGCAGAATTCGCTACCGGCGAAAACGTGAACTTTATGGCGGTGCATGGCAAAGGACTGATCTGCATGCCGATGGCAAAGGAGCTTGCGGACAAGCTGAATGTGCCCCAGATGGTATCTGAGAATACGGACAATCACTGTACTGCCTTTACCGTCAGCATCGACCATGTAGATACCACGACCGGAATCTCCGCCTATGAACGTTCCCTGACCGCCATGAAGTGTGTGGAGGAGGATGCGAAGCCAGGTGATTTCCGCCGCCCGGGTCATATGTTCCCGCTGGTGGCCAGAGCAGGCGGTGTTCTGGTACGGAACGGGCATACAGAGGCAACCGTTGACCTGATGCGGCTGGCCGGCTTAAAGCAGTGCGGGCTCTGCTGTGAGATCATGGCGGAGGATGGGCATATGATGCGGACACCGGAGCTGATCCAGATTGCCCGGGAGCATCAGATCGCATTTATCACTATTAAGGATCTGCAGGATTACTGCCGCCTGCATGAAAAGCATGTAATCCGGGAGGCAACGGTGAATCTGCCAACGGAATATGGCACCTTTAAGGCCTATGGCTATGTCAGTGATATTACCGGAGAGCATCATATTGCTCTGGTAAAGGGCGAGATCGGAGATGGCATGGATGTACTCTGCCGGGTACACTCCGAATGTCTTACCGGAGACGTCTTTGGATCCCTCCGCTGCGACTGCGGTCAGCAGTTGTCCAGTGCCATGAAACGGATTGAGCAGGAAGGCAGAGGCGTGCTGCTCTATATGCGTCAGGAGGGACGGGGCATCGGCCTGATCAACAAACTGAAAGCCTATGAGCTTCAGGAGCAGGGCCGGGATACTGTAGAGGCGAATCTGGACCTGGGATTTGCACCAGATCTGCGGGAATACTGGGTCGGTGCTCAGATCCTGCGTGATCTGGGCATTCAGGAGCTGCGACTTCTGACCAATAATCCAAGCAAGATCTATGGCCTTGACGGGTACGGTCTTAGCATAAAGGAACGGGTTCCGATTGAGATCCCCACACAGAAATACGACGCATTCTATATGAAGACGAAGGAGGAAAAGATGGGACATATCTTCTCCCATCGGTGATGATCATGCTGCGATTACGACAATATAAGGCCTGTGACGGAGATACGATCGTCTCCTGGTGTAAGGATAAAACTGCATTTTATCAATGGACTGCAGATCGGTACGATCACTATCCCATCACAGGAGAGGATATGAATGCCCAGTATCATTCCTTTGCTTATGCCGACAATTTTTATGAAATGACTGCGTTTGATGAGACAGGAATCGTAGGACATCTGATCCTGCGGTTTACCGATGAGGAAAAAAAGACCCTGCGGTTTGGTTTTGTTATTGTAGACGACACCAAACGGGGAATGGGCTATGGAAAAGAGATGCTGCAATTAGCAATCCGGTATGCATTTGACATCATAAAGGCAGAAACCATAACCCTTGGTGTATTTGAAAATAATCTGCCTGCTTACCATTGCTATAAATCAGTCGGATTTCAGGAGATCGGGAAAACCGAAGTCTACCGGATCCAGGATGAGGAATGGAACTGCCGGGAGCTGATGCTCCGGCGTACAGATACCGGGGCGGAGTCATCCCAGTCATAAAAGATGTTATATAACTTTATTCAAATAATGAAGGAGGATTTTATCATGAACATGTTAGAAGGAAAACTGGTTGCACAGGATATGAAGGTGGGTATCGTGGCTTCACGGTTCAACGAATTCATTACCAGCAAGCTGTTAAGCGGTGCGGTTGACGGTCTGGTCCGCCATGGCGTAAAGGAGGAGGACATTACCACCGCCTGGGTGCCGGGTGCTTTTGAGATTCCGTTGATCGCAGGAAAAATGGCAAAGTCCGGGAAGTATGATGTAGTCATCTGCGTGGGCGCCGTGATCCGGGGTGCTACCAGCCATTATGATTATGTCTGCAATGAAGTATCCAAGGGTATTGCCCAGGTCTCCCTGCAGTCGGATATTCCGGTACTGTTCGGTGTCGTTACGACCGATACCATTGAGCAGGCTATTGAACGTGCCGGCACGAAGGCTGGAAATAAGGGATATGACTGTGCCTTATCTGCGGTTGAAATGGTGAATCTGATCCGGCAGATCTAAACCGGGATTTCGATGCGCATACGGAATATTTATCAGCTTGATTTCTATTCGTATGTATGTTAGGATGAAAGCATGTACTTGCATGGAGGTAACGGCATGGATGAAACAAGCCAGCGGATCATTGACGCAACCATGTCACTGATCCGGGATAACGGGTATGTTGCAACAACGACAAAAGACATCGCAAGGGCGGCGGGAGTAAATGAATGTACGTTGTTCCGCAAATTCAAGAACAAAAAGGATATCGTTCTTACCGGAGTGGCCCAGGAGAAATGGAGAGGCAATGTTACGCCGGAAATTTTTCAGAATATTACCTGGGAACTTCAGCATGACCTTACAATGTTTATGAATGAATACATGGAACGAATGACACCTGACTTCGTAAAGCTGTCCATCGGACTTCGCGCCCCTCAGCTTTATGAGGATACGGCTTCCTTCATTATGAAGGTACCCCAGTCATTCCTCTCCTCTCTGGTAGAATACTTTCAGAAAATGGAGGAGTTGGGGAAGCTGCCTCATATGGACTTTGAATGTCTTGCCATGACGATATTTTCATCCACCTTCGGGTATACATTCCTGCGGGCATCCTTTGATGACCGGCTTTCTCCGGTTCAACAGCAGGAATTCATCCGGCAGAGTGTAGAGACATTTTGCAAAGGAATTCCAAAACCATAAAGATAAAATACCAGGTACTGCCGAAACGCAGTACCTGATTCTAGCAGAATTTTGCAAGCAAGTACATGCATTCAAAATAAGGAGGGATTGATATGAAACTAACCGGAGCAGAATTATTTGTGAAGGCACTGAAAGAAGAACAGGTGGAATTCCTGTTTGCCTATCCTGGCGGGCAGGCCATTGATCTGTTCAATGCCCTGTATGGAGAACCGGATATTAAGGTCATCCTGCCCCGTCATGAACAAGGGCTGATCCATGCTGCTGACGGATATGCCCGCTCAACAGGGAAGGTCGGGGTCTGTCTGGTCACAAGCGGGCCGGGAGCGACCAATCTGGTTACCGGCATTGCAACTGCAAATTATGACAGTGTCCCATTAGTCTGTTTTACAGGTCAGGTTCCAACGGGACTGATCGGTAATGATGCCTTTCAGGAGGTGGATATCGTCGGGATCACACGGAGTATTACCAAATATGCAGTTACTGTCCGAAACCGTGATGATCTGGCTGATACGATCAGAAAGGCGTTCTATATTGCCCGGAGCGGAAAGCCGGGTGTCGTAGTCGTTGATCTTCCAAAGGATATTCAGCAGGAAGCAGGAAGTGATCAGTATCCTTCCGAGATTCATATCCGTGGCTATAAACCAAACAGATCGGTACATGGAGGACAGATTAAAAAAGCCTGGGACATCCTGCAGGCTGCAAAGAAACCGCTTCTTCTGGCAGGAGGTGGCATTATGATCGCCCATGCCCAGGATGAATTGACCCGATTCGTAGATATGACCGGCATTCCCGTTATTACCACCATTATGGGAAAGGGAGCGATCGCCTCTGACCATAAGCTCTATGGCGGCAACATTGGTATCCACGGCAGCTATGCCGCTAACTCCGCTGTAAATGCCTGCGATGTCCTGCTATCCATCGGCACCCGCTTTAATGACAGAATCACGGGTAAGCTGGAAACCTTTGCCCCCCATGCAGTTGTAATACATATTGATATTGATCCGGCTTCTATTTCAAGAAATATTGATGTGGATGTACCGATCGTTGCGGATGCAAAGGCAGCCATCACAGCTCTGCTGGAAAAGGCCGTTCCTCTGGAGATTGACGCATGGCGCACCCGGATTGACACATGGAAACAGACATATCCGATTCAGATGAAGCACCCGGGCATGACACCGCAGGTCATTATCCAGCATATCAATGAAGCCTTTACAGAAGCTGTTATTACCACGGATGTAGGTCAGAATCAACTATGGGCAACCCAGTTTCTGGAGCTTCATGCCCGCAAGCAGCTTCTGACTTCTGGCGGGCTTGGTACCATGGGCTATGGACTGCCGGCCGCTATCGGCGCCAGCCTGGGTAATCCTGACCGGCCGGTTATCGTCATTGCCGGAGACGGTGGTATCCAGATGAATATTCAGGAGCTGGCAACTGCTGTCGTACAGGAGCTGCCGATCATTATCTGCATTCTAAATAATGGATATCTGGGGAATGTCCGTCAGTGGCAGGAGATGTTCTTTGACCGACGGTATGTCAGTACCTGTACCCGCTATCGGAAGGGCTGCTCCGCCGCCTGCAACACACCGGATCAAAACTGTCCGGAATTCGTGCCGGACTTTGTAATGCTGGCGGAAAGCTACGGTGCAAAGGGAATCCGGGTACAGAATATCTCTGAAATAGATCCTGCTCTTACGATGGCAAAAGAAAATCAAAAAACGCCTACACTGATTGAATTTCTGATTGACCGTGAGATCAATGTTCTGCCTATTGTTCAACCGGGTCAGTCCCTGAATACCATGATCGGAATGGAATGAAAATAAATTTAGGATCGAAAGGAGATAACATGAAAAAAAGATGGCTTTGCTTATTTGTGGAAAATGAAATCGGCGTCCTTGCCCGCATTTCCGGTCTGTTCGCCGGCAAATCTTATAATCTGGACAGCCTGACCGTAGGGACCACAGAGGATCTCTCCGTGTCCCGTATGACGATCAGCCTGACCAGTGATGACCGAACCTTTGAACAGATCAAAAAACAGTTAAACAGAAGTGTTGAAGTCATAAAAGTAGTGGATTATACAGAGATTTCCATTCATCGAAAGGAACTTCTCTTCATCCGGATAACCGGCTGCACGGAACAGGAAAAGAGCGAAGTATTCCGGATCGCTCATATCTTCCCGGCCACTATTATTGATTATGACTTTTCCTCTATCCTGGTGGAATGCACCCAGACAGAGGAAAAGAATAATGACTTCATTGCTCTATTGCAAAAGCAGTTTCCGAACCGTCTGGCTGTTACCAGGGGCGGAAGTGTTGCAGTTGAAGCAATGGGATCCCTGGCGCTACCGTAGCTGCGCCAGGCGTTCCTCTACCTGCTTTAACATCTGCGTATACTTATCCAGCTTGCTCTTTTCTTCTTCCAGCTTGGCGGCAGGAGCCTTTTCTACGAACCTTGGATTGTTGAGCATACCCTGGGCGCGTTTGACCTCACCCTGCAGTCTTCCCTGCTCTTTGGTCAACCGTTCAATTTCCTTTTCTACATCTACCAGTTCTGCAAACGGCATATAGAGCGCTGCATCATGGATCAGAACAGAAACTGCATCCTCTGCGATCCCTGCTTTGTCTGCCTGCACATATACCTCACTGGCATAGCCCAGAGTGGCAAAGAACACCTTGCTTTCTTCAAAAATCTTGCGCATTTCAGCCTTCTCTGACACCACATACACGGTAGCCTTCTTACTTGGAGCTACATTCATTTCCGTGCGGATATTACGGATGCCCCGGACTGCAGCCTTAATGGTATCTACTGCGGCTTCATCTGTGGCAAAGTTCCACTCCTCCCGGAATTCCGGCCACCGGGAAATCATGATCGATTCCTCTTCCTCCTGCAGATTACAGAAGATCTCTTCTGTAATAAATGGCATATACGGGTGTAACAGCTTTAAGGACTGAATCAATACGGTCTTTAATGTCCATAATGCTGCCGCCTTAGTCCTGTCGTCATCCTTCCACAGACGTGGCTTCACCATCTCAATATACCAGTCACAGAATTCCTCCCAGATAAAATGATTCAACTTATCCGCAGCAATACCCATTTCATATTTCTCTAAATTGTCCGTTACATCCTTTGCCAGCGTATTAACCTTGGAAAGAATCCAGCGATCCGCCTGGGTTAACTCCTCCAAAGAAACTTCCTTTGCTTCCGCCTTCTCCATATTCATCATGATAAAGCGGGACGCATTCCAGATCTTGTTGGCAAAGTTCCGGCTTGCCTCTACCCGCTCCCAGTAAAACCGCATGTCATTGCCCGGTGCATTACCGGTGATCAGCGTAAGGCGCAGGGCATCCGCACCATATTTGTCGATCACATCCAGCGGATCGATACCGTTGCCAAGGGACTTGCTCATCTTTCGTCCCTGATCATCCCGTATCAGACCGTGGAATAAGACATGATCAAACGGCAGCGTCCCGGTCTGCTCCAGACCGGAGAATACCATACGGATGACCCAGAAGAAGATAATATCATAACCGGTGACCAGTACATTGGTCGGATAAAAATATTCCAGCTCTCTGGTCTGTTCCGGCCAGCCCAGCGTAGAGAATGGCCACAGAGCAGAAGAAAACCAGGTATCCAAGGTATCCTCATCCTGCTTCAGATTCTTACTCTGGCATTTCGGACAGGTACAAGGAGTTTCCCTTGCCACGATCGTCTCACCGCAATCCTGACAGTACCATGCCGGGATCCGGTGTCCCCACCAGAGCTGTCTGGAAATACACCAGTCCCGGATATTATCCAGCCAGTTATAATAGGTCTTATCCATACGCTCCGGGATCAGTTTTAACGTACCATCCACAACCGCCTGCTTCGCGGGCTTTGCCATTTCCTCCATCTTTACAAACCATTGTGGCTTTACCAATGGTTCCACCGTTGTCTTGCAGCGATCATGGGTTCCAACCATATGGGTATGCGGAACTACCTTCACCAGCAGTCCCTGCGCTTCTAAATCCTCCAGCATCGCTTTCCGGGCTTCATACCGGTCCATACCGGCATACCTGCCGCCCAGACTGTTAATGGTGGCATCGTCATTCATAATATTGATTTCTTCTAAATTATGGCGTTTTCCTACCTCAAAGTCGTTCGGATCATGAGCCGGTGTAATTTTTACACAGCCGGTTCCGAATTCCTTATCAACATAGGAGTCTGCAATGACCGGAATTTCCCGATCGGTCAAAGGAAGCTTCAGCATCTTCCCGATAATATCCTGATACCGCTCATCCTCCGGATTTACTGCAACCGCAGTATCACCGAGCAGGGTTTCCGGTCTCGTTGTAGCAATCTCTACAAATCTGCCTTCTTCTCCGACCACCGGATAATTGATGTGCCAGAAATGCCCTTCCTGCTCCTCATGTATAACCTCTGCATCGGAAATGGTGGTCTGGCATACCGGACACCAGTTGACAATACGGGAACCCTTATAAATATATCCCTTTTCATATAGCTTGCAAAAAACCTCGGTAACCGCCTTATTATTGCCCTCGTCCATGGTAAAGCGTTCCCGATCCCAGTCGGCAGAAGAACCCAGCTTCTTTAACTGATTTACGATCCGTCCGCCATACTCCTTTCGCCAGTCCCATACCTTCTCCAGAAATGCTTCCCGTCCAAGCTCCTGCTTGTCAATTCCCTGTTCCTTTAAGGATTCAATTACTTTTACCTCTGTAGCAATCGCAGCATGATCCGTTCCCGGCTGCCATAAGGCATTATAGCCCTGCATCCGCTTAAATCGGATCAGGATATCCTGCATGGTATTGTCCAGTGCATGTCCCATATGAAGCTGACCGGTGATATTCGGCGGCGGCATTACAATGGTAAATGGTTTCCGGCTTTTATCCACCTCTGCGTGAAAGTATTTCTTATCCAGCCATTTGGTATATAAACGTCCCTCAATCTCCTGGGGATTATAAGTTTTTTCCAGTTCCTTATGCATATTTTCATCCTCCTATCCGTTTAATACTACCCCTAAGTCGGCATAAAGTCAACGTTGAGAAGCATACTTTATTCGGACGAAGCAACAAGAGATTATCATTTCAGGCATTGCAAAATCGGCTCAATATACTTTTTGTCTGAAATATCATAAGACGAAGAAATCATTTTTATCATTTCCTGCTCTGACTCGGTTTTATCTTTTTTTGCCTTAAGTGTTTTTATAAATATCTTCATCATGAGCTTAGAGGGAGCAGACATTTTTTCATAATTAAATCCTCCCGGGCAATAAAATGTGTTTACCATTTTCTGTTCTGACTCGTTAAAAATCTGTTTAAGAGCTACTTCAATCTCCGGATTGTCTATTGGACTTCCGCCAACACAAAATGCAATCAGTTTCTTATCTGCCCATTTATCTATATTTCCCTTAAACCAGTTGATTTTACTGATACTGCCTGCACATGCCCACCCTCCAAAAATAATAGCTTCATATGCGGTCAAATCTTTCTTTTTTCCGGCCGATAATTCAAGGCAATCTGCCCCCGTTGCTTCAGCGATCCATTCAGCATAACGTTTTGTAAATCCTGTTTGTGAATTATATATTACCACTATTCTCATCTGCCTAAATCTCCCTTCTTTTCTAAATTCTCTATTCCGGTATACAGTTTTGATAAAAGAATGAAAAGAGTCTCAATCTCTTCGTCCGTATAGACTTCAAAAAGATATTTTAATTCGTCCTGGTACTTCGAAAAGTCATTTTGAAAATAATCATTTGCTTTTTCTTCAAGATAAATGCACATGCCTCTTGTATCATGCGGGCTTTGCTGAATCGTAATAAATCCCTTTTTTACCAGAACATCAGCCAATTTTTTTATATTTTGCCTCGAGCAGCCTAACAAATTTCCTAATTGGGTAAATGTCAATTCTTCTTTTGATTGCCTGACTATTGATAGTAACATAAATTGTTTTAACGATACCTCTGGAATATGGTTATCAAAAAGCGTCTGCAACTTATTTTCGGCAATAAATAATGTACTAAAAATGGCTTTTCTTTGGCTTTCTTTGGTACTTGAAAATTTGGTGATCAAATCATTTAAATTCATACCGCTCTCCTATTGGTAACTAGTTACGCATTTAATTATAGCAACAAGTTACTGATGTGTCAACGCAAAACAGATACTATTGAACGATCATTGCCTGAAACAGAAGTCAGAATACTTTATAATTGTATCTGGAGTCGTTCCATCGTGCGAAGAAAATAGAATTGTACTGGAATCTGCGAATGCATCCCTAACTGCTTTCCAATCTCCAACATACGGTCATTTAATCTATGATACATGACCGGCTGATCCCAGGGAATGCCCATGATATACTCCTGCTCACGTCCTGTCAGGCAGGAATGGAGCATCCGAAGAGTTTCCTCCTTCCCGCTGTCTCTCTGGCGCAGTTTTCCAAAGGGACAGGACATATAAGAATTCTCCTCTCCGTTGCTTTGAATCCGTTCCCGCAGGCAAGCGCTGAATTCCTTAAGAGATGGCTTATGCAGAATAATCCGGTTCATATCTGCTTCCTGCACCGGCAGGTCTGAAAGCAGCAGCCCGGATTCCTTCATATACTGATATACCGTTTTCTCCACCCGTGTCCTCGAAGTGGGATAATCCAGCATATCCATGATCTGCTCTATGGAATATCCCTTGGAAACCAGGTGCCGGATTGCGCCGGCACTTGCCATCTCATGAACAAAATCGGACAATGTGGCCTCAAAATAATCTGGCCCGTCAGTCAAAGTTCTTCACCTCTCCGGTTGCCCACGGACTGCCCACATCACAACGTCCATGGTGATACTGTTCCTTGATCGTTTCTTCCGGAGCCTCCTCCACATCAATATGAATACGGCTGACACCGGAGGATGTCTTTTCATCCAGCAGTTCTATGATATTTTGAATATCTCTGTCTTCCCTCATCTGCATTCCTCACTCGTATAATATCTTTTAGATACATAAATGTACCTTGAAAACTTAGTAAATATTT
>CAJULG010000016.1 GCA_910587045.1 uncultured Lachnospiraceae bacterium
TCTATTTAGAGCATGGTTATAACGAGAGGGATAATGTGTGGATTAATTAATATGTATTTGAATGAAAGGGGAGACTATGAAGCATCACAGAAAGCTGTTAACAAGAGATTTTATATTCTGGCTCTGCACAGCAGGATTATTTTCTGTTCTGAACGGATATTTTATCCGCTGCTATATCAGGAATCAGGAGCTGGTCCGTCTATATGGGGTCATCTATCATTTTCGTGCAGAAGACTGCATATCTATCGCTTTGGAAGTGGTATATCCATTGTTCGGAATCTTTCTGATCCTGTCCTGCAGTATGTTCCAGCGGTTTCGGCGGGATGGCTTTTATGAACTGAACCATCTGTATGCAGAACGGCGGAATTATCTGGTTCAACTGTCCGTTCTGATCGTGCTGGATATCCTGATCGCTTTCAATGCCCTGGTCTGGGTACTGGTCTTATACAGGAGGAACTGTACGATCCGTCCGGATTATCTGGTTCACATCATAGAGAACATCCTGGTCTGGTATGGGCTGGTGATGCTGGTTCCGATCCTGGCCGGATATGTGCTTTCCCTGATCCGCAATAAGCGGTTTGTCCTGTGCATGGCAGTGGGGCTCCTGCTGCTCCAGAGTCCGCTCCTGGAGGATCTGGCGCCTGAACTGGCGTATGACAGAGGGATCAATCTGTATCCATTTGTCAGATGGGTGCGGTTAATGCCGTTTCCAAGAGGCGATGTAATAAGTGGTTTTGTCTATACCGGTTATCCGGTTGTCCGGGAAACCTACTGGCAGCCGGTATTCTGGATCAGTGTCTGTCTGTTCTTTCCTGTCGTCACCTTATGCCCGAAGGGGAAGCGGCGGAGGCTGGGACTGGGATTGAATGCCATACTGTTACTTTGTGCTGCGGGCATTCTTGCCTATATGCCGGCGGATACGCGGGTTGAATATATGAATGTGAATCTGGGCGTGCAGCATCCGGAGTATTATTATAGATTTTCTCCGAGGCAGCCGGTAACAAAGGAGGAGCCTGCGGACTTTTCCGTCAGCGGGTACAAGATGGATCTGGAGATCACGGACCGTCTGGAGGGGGAGGTGACCCTGTACATAGCGGAGAAAACCGGCCGTGATCACTATTATTTTACCCTGTATCATACCTATCAGGTGACGGGAGTGCGGGATCAGGATGGAAGAAGGCTGCAGTTTCAGCAGTATGATGACTATGTGGATGTTGAAGATACCGGCGATATCGAAGCGGTCACCATAAGCTACCGGGGGAGTGCGCCGGGCTTCTATTCCCATGAGAAGGGGATCCGGCTTTCCAGTTATGTTCCCTATTATCCGAGACCCGGGTATCATGTGGTGTTTGGAAAGACAGAAGAAATTCAAAATACGGAATATTTTCCGATCCTGGAGGAGAATCTGTGCAGCTTTGACATTCAGATCCATACGGGACAGCAGGTGTATTCTAATCTGCCGGAGCTGGAGAAGAACCATTTTCAGGGAGAGGCGAACGGAGTCTTTCTTCTGTCCGGTTTCGTGGAGGAATACGATTACCGGGGTGTCCGGCTCCTGTATCCCTATAATGGGCATGAGTATAGCAAAGAGAGGTGGGAAGAAAGCATTGATTATCTGAAAGCATTTGAGGCGGCGCATTTACCGCCGGAGCAGGAAGGTGGTGTTGAGACGATCGTTTTGTGTGCAGAGGAGTGGTATAACAGATATTATACTTTTGGAAGTAACTGGGCGGAGGTGTATATGCTGCCGCCGGAAACCATGCGGGAGTTTTACAATGATGATGCGTGGCCGGATGAACGGGAGTTTATCCTGTATTATCAGTTTTATTTAGAGCATGGCTATAATGCAGGAAATGGCATGGTATTAAAGGAATAGTTTCATGATTAAGCAAGGAGGAAGTGGGTATGAAAAAAGGAACGTTAATCAGAGGACTGATATGTGTGATCGGTATATGCAGTCTGTTTGGACTGCAGGTACATGCGGAGTCAGAGGCCACAGTGCGGATATATGCGGATGATGATTTTGTAGCATCCGGATCAGTCCGGACACTGGGCAGCCAGGAGGCAGACCGGTATGCATCAATGAGCGGACAGGTGTATGCACATTCCAAAAAAAATGCAACCTTTGGTATATATTTTTTGAAATCGAATGGAGACTGGGTTTTAAGTGGAACAGGCCATACCTGTAAGCCAGGGGATTCCTTTGGCAAACAGGCTCGGCATGGTTCCGGCAATTATGCCTATCTGAGGATTGTAGCAGGCAACGATATGAATGGCTGGGGCAATAAGGGAGCCATCGGGATCGGTACCATAACGGGACAGGATTGAACCGGAACATGAGGAAATGGCGTATGGCAGAGAGGAGTCAAAGATGGAAAATTGTTTGCTTATAGAAGATCTGACGATGGGCTTTCGCAGGAAGACCGTCCTGCATAATGTCAGTCTGGAAATGAAGAATGGTATCTACGGGATATTAGGCCCTAATGGTGCCGGGAAGACCACGTTGTTTCGCTGTATCACGAATCTGTATGAGGGAAGCTATAAGCAGATTTCCCTGAACGGCTGCGGAAAGTCCGAGAAGGCATATCCATTTCAGATTGGCTATGTACCTCAGAAATTTGCCGCCTTCCGGCAGATGAAGGTATCGGAAATGCTTCATTTCTTTGCGGATATGCAGCGGGTGGAGAAGGAGAAGCAGAAGCAGCGGGTAGAGGAATGTATTCAGGTGGTGCATTTAGAGGAAAAGGCCAACAGCAGGGTGGCCACCCTGTCCGGCGGTATGCTGCGGCGGCTGGGGATCGCACAGGCATTATTGAACCGGCCGGCCCTGCTGATCCTGGATGAGCCGACCGCCGGCCTGGATCCGGAGGAACGGATTCATTTTCTGAATCTGATCTCCGGTCTGGAGGGAGATCAGATCGTCCTGATCGCGACCCATATTGTGGAGGATGTGGAATCCATTGCAGACGAGATCGTAGTGCTGAATCAGGGCAGGGTGCTGCGGCAGGGAAGCAGACAGGAGATTCAGAGCATGGCGGAGGGCAGAACCTATGAGCTGCCGGAGGACAGGCGGAAGGAGATCACAGGGGATTTCTTTCTTGTGCATACCTTTCAGCGTCAGGACGAGAAGATGATACATATTGTGACGAAGGAAGTACAGGAGCAGCTTGTACCTGTGCCTCCGACGTTAGAGGACGGTTATATCTGTCAGATCAGGGAGTATGTGTAGGATGAAAAAGCTGTTTTTTGAATACCGGGGAATCGGGATGAATCGTTTTGTACCATGGGTGGTGGAGCTGGGCATACTGCCGGCAGTTCTGGTCATGCTTTACCGGAAGTACGGGCCGGGACTGGAGTTCGGCGGCAAGGCCCTGTATTTCTTTCTTCTTTTGCTGCCTATGTTTGCCGCATGGTGGAATATCTGTATCCTCCAGCAGTATGTGGAGAATGAAGGAAATGAGATTTATTTTCTATATAAACGGTCAAAGCTTGGCACCGTACTAAAGCATCTGATCCTGTACTGTATTCCGGTCTGTATTCTGTATGGTATTTCCGGATTCGGCTACAGGCTTCTGTGGAGGGAGCTTCCGGTCATGCTGGTCGCCTGCATTTTTATAAATGGAGTGATCTATCTGTTTTTAATGCTGGTTCCCTCCAGTATCATGGCAATCCTGCTATCCGTGGCTTATCCACTCTATGTCATGTATTTTCACCATGGCGGCCGCCGGTGGTTTATTTACTGGTACAAGGAGGAGATTTCCATGGAGCTGGTACTGCAGGCCCTGCTTCCCATGCTGATTGCCGCAGTCTGTTTCTATGTTGCCGCATATGAGATCAACATAAGACGAAGGACGTATTCATAATGATCATGATCATAACCGGGGAAAGGAACTGCTTTGCTGTCTGTCCCGAAAGGGGCTTGACAGTACAGCAGTTCTGTGGTAACTTAGACCCATGTTAAACCGTTGAGAAAGAGGAAGTACATACGAAGTATGCTTCACAGAGAGCCGCAGGCGGTGGGATTGTGGCAGGTAATAGCGTATGGAATGGGCTTTCGAGGGCAACCCGAACCGGAGCCGGTAGGGAAGACGGAGAAGACACTTCGTTAACAAATCAGATATATGCAGGTATATCGTAGAGAGGATACAGATCGCTGTATCAAGCAGGGTGGCACCGCAGGAGTTGAACTCTTGTCCCAGCATAGAATGGGATAAGGGTTATTTTTTTGCGCAGAATGCATAAAAGATCAGTCCTTTCCCGAACAATACTATAAGCAGCCCGTTTCCTGCGAAGCCGGGCTTACAGTCGAAAGGAGAAGCGAACATGAGTGAACAGAACATCCCGTACAAAATTTATCTGGATGAAGAGGAGATACCAAAGCAATGGTATAATGTCCGGGCAGATATGAAGAATAAGCCTGCTCCGTTGCTGAATCCGGGCACCTTACAGCCGTTGAAGCCGGAGGAGCTGGCACCGATCTTCTGTGAGGAGCTGATCGCACAGGAGTTGAATGACACAGATGCTTATATTGATATCCCGGAGGAGATTCAGGCCTATTACAGAACCTATCGCCCGTCTCCGACCATGCGGGCCTATCATCTGGAGAAGGCGCTTGGTACGCCGGCGAAGATTTATTATAAGTTCGAGGGAAATAACACCAGCGGGAGTCATAAGCTGAATTCTGCTATTGCTCAGGCCTATTATGCAAAGAAGCAGGGCTTGAAGGGTGTTACGACAGAGACCGGAGCCGGTCAGTGGGGAACCGCACTTTCCATGGCATGTGCCTATTTCGGATTGGACTGCAAGGTATATATGGTGAAGGTTTCTTATGAACAGAAACCGTTCCGGAGAGAGGTCATGCGTACCTACGGGGCAAGCGTTACCCCTTCTCCGTCTATGGAGACTGCAGTCGGACGAAAGATATTAGAGAAGCATCCGGGCACCACCGGAAGTCTGGGCTGTGCCATTTCCGAGGCAGTTGAGGTGGCAACCACCAATGAGGGCTACCGCTATGTACTGGGAAGCGTGTTGAATCAGGTGCTGTTACATCAGTCTGTCATCGGCCTGGAGGCAAAGAAGGCTTTGGAAAAATATAATGTAAAGCCGGATATTATCATCGGCTGTGCCGGCGGCGGTTCCAATCTGGGCGGTCTGATCTCTCCATTTATGGGTGAGAAATTAAGAGGAGAGGCGGATTACCGCTTTATCGCAGTAGAGCCGGCTTCCTGCCCAAGCTTTACCCGCGGAAAGTTTGCGTATGATTTCTGCGATACCGGTATGGTCTGCCCGTTAGCAAAGATGTATACCCTGGGAAGCAACTTTATTCCTTCCGCCAATCATGCAGGCGGCCTCCGCTATCACGGTATGAGTACCATCCTGTCACAGCTTTATCATGACGGTTACATGGAGGCACGTTCCGTTGAACAGACTGCCGTATTTGAGGCGGCAGAGCAGTTTGCAAGAACCGAGGGCATCCTGCCGGCGCCGGAAAGCAGTCATGCCATCCGTGCTGCCATTGATGAGGCCCTGAAGTGTAAGGAGAGCGGGGAAGAAAAGACGATCCTCTTCGGGTTGACCGGTACCGGATACTTTGATATGGTCGCATATGAGAAGTTCCACGATGGGGAAATGAATGATTACATTCCGACGGATGCTGATCTTCAGGAAGGCTTTGATGGAATTCCGAAGTTTCCCGGAAATGAAATATAGGCATGACACATAGATTTTTCTATGGGCGGTGAAGAATGGTTTTACATGCGGGTCTGATGCAGATTTATCAGAACCCGCATGTTTTTTGTATCAAATACCGGATTAGTTTAAAAAAAACTGAAATTCTGCCTAGAAAGTGCTATAATAATTCTAATTGAATATAAGAGGGGCAGAAGAGAAATTAATAAGAAAGGAAATATGCAAACAGGAATGCTTTTACCCTGAATATGTTTGCATATCAGAAAGCTTTGTTTTCTGAAAACAGGTAGGCGCTATGAAGATGAGATCTAAGATTCTGGTAATGGTATTGATACCGCTTTTATTATTGGGAGTAGTTACGATTGTATTCAGTAATATCCGTATTACACAGGTAGTAACATCCAGTATTGAGAACGGGCTGCGGGGAGCGGCAGTTTCTGTCAGGGATACGATCGGGTATTCTGATGAGGACAGTCTGTACATAGGCGAGGACGGGAATCTTTACAAAGGTGAGACCAATATTACCGAGAAGACAGCGATTGCGGATCATGTGAAGGAATCCACCCAGATGGATATTACGGTATTTTATGGAGATACCCGCTATATGACTTCTATTTGTAACGAGGATGGGAGCCGGGTTCTGGGGACGAAGGCAGGAGAAGCTGTTATTGAAGCAGTATTGAAGAATGGAGAGGATTATTTTTCAAAAGATGTAGATGTGCTGGGACAGAAATACTTTGGCTACTATGTACCATTGTATGAGGAGGATGAGATCGTAGGTATGGTTTTCGCCGGTATGCCGCAGGCGGATGCCAAGGTACAGATCATGCGGATCATCTCCCTTCTGGTAGGGATCATCGTAGTTATGGGCATCATCAGTATGGTACTTCTGATCCTGGAGATCAATAATCTGGTTTCTGCGCTGCAGAAGGGATCTGCAGCTTTGGATGAGGTTGCAGAAGGAAGGCTGAACGTAGAACTGGATGAGCGTGTGATCCAGAGACGGGATGAGATTGGACACATTACCAGGGCGATAGCGAAACTGAAGGAAGAACAGACAATAATCATTCAGACTATGAAGGAGCAGAGTAATGCCTTGAATCATGCATCGGAATTTCTGAATGAGAAGACGACTGAGACAGCCAATACGGTATCGCAGGTGGAAAAGGCGGTCGAGGAGGTCGCAGAGGGTGCCTCCAATCAGGCGGAGGAGACTCAGACAGCTACCGATAATGTTATCTTTATGGGTGATATGGTCGAGGAGACAGCGAAGGAAGTGGAGGAAATGCATTTCAATACGCAGAATATGCATACCTTGGGACGGGAAGCATTTGAAACCCTTCACGACCTTCAGGAAATCAATGGACAGGCGACGGAGTCCATTCAGATCATTTATCAGCAGACCAATCTGACGAACGAATCGGTTCAAAAGATCAGAGAGGCCACCAGCCTGATCACTTCCATTGCGGCAGAGACGAATCTGTTATCCCTGAATGCATCCATAGAGGCTGCCAGAGCCGGAGAGCAGGGCCGCGGATTTGCAGTGGTGGCAGCACAGATCCAGCAGCTGGCAGAGCAGTCTAATGCATCGGCCAGGCAGATAGAAGAGATTATTTCGTATCTGATCAATGATTCCGATAAGGCAGTAAAGACCATGGATGTTGTAAAGGATATTATGGATCGGCAGAATAATAATGTAATACAGATGGATCAGCGCTTTCAGAAGGTGATCACGGGTATTGAGGACTCCTTAGAGGCTATGGATCGTATCGCAGAGAAAACAAAGAAGTTGGATGAGGCAAGGATCAATGTTGTTGACACGGTACAGAATCTGACTGCGATCGCACAGGAGAATGCGGCGAGTACGGAAGAGACCTTTGCATCGATGATCGAGATCAGCAGTATTATCGCAGATATATCAACAGAGGCAGATGAATTGAAACAGATCGCTTCAGAGATTGACACCAGCATGGAAATATTTGAATTGTAGTCCTGGTTTTAATAAGAAAACGTACCACTTATCATCACCCTATTGGGTGGTGATATAGTTTTAATAAGTTTTGCCGATATAATATATGTAATATATGGAGGGAAACGGATTTCCCGGTGAAGAGTGATTGCTTATCTGCATCAAGGAGGATGAGGATATGGGATATTTTAGTATTAATGCACGGAATTGCGGTATCCGTATAACAGGGAACGGATCAAGGGTAGAAGAGACCAGAATCATCAGAAAAGGGAACCGGATTAAAAAGGAAACGATCATCCGGGATCGGAATGGAAACTGGATCGGCTCATTTTCTTCCAGCAGGCTGATAAAAAAGACAAAGCCTCTGCAGTATAGTTTCAAAAGGATATCAAACCGGATACTGGCAGCGAATTCTTCCGGAACTGCAAGAAAAGCGCTTACAGCGGCGCAGGGAGCGACTGCATCTCTTCGGCGGAAGCAACACAGTAGTGAGTATGATGACAGGGATCTGGCTCACGCCATCATTCATGCTGAAAGAATGGAGCGGATCGCCCGCAAGAAGATGAAGCATTTAAAGGAAGAAGAAAAGGCAGAAAGGCAGCAGGGGCCTTGTCCGGCAGAGCTGGAAGAGAAGGAGGCAAAGCCGGAGGCGGAAGCATTGGAGCAGGAATCGGAAGCCGCCCTGAGTGATGAGGAATTACGAAAGCTGATGCAGGAGTTAAAGGATATGCTGGAGGAATCTGCCGATATGCTGAAGGATCTGGCAGAGACAGATACATTGACAGAAGAAATAGTAGGAACACTACCGGAGGATATGGATCCGGCTGACCTGGAACAGTTAAAGAAGAAGCATAGAGCAGAAGAAATGCGGGAGATCATAGAAGCGGATATGAAGTATCTGAAGGCCTTATTTGATAAGCTCGCAAAAGAAAAGCAGCAGGCATCCGCCAGCGGTTCTGTGCAACGCCCGGATAACGGTTCTGTGTCCGGGAGCGGTGTATCTCTGGAGATTGACGGAGTGGATATGCCTGTAGCGGCAATGGAAACAGGAGAAGCGGTACCGGAAGGCGGTAGTGTGGATGTTTCGTTATAAAGGGAAAGGGAGGAGCATTGCTGTATGCTCTTCCCCTTCCCTTTATATTTCAATATGATCATTCTGAAATAGACGTATTTTATTCAGCTTCTGTGTCAGATGAACTGGCACCTTCATCGTTTTCTGTGCTATTCTCATTATTTTCCTTGTTCAGGTAACTGATTTTGCCCATCACATCTGATATTTCATATTTGTCTTTTAACAATCCGTCCAGATACTCCGTTACGGCATCGGAAGCAAGCTTGGAGGAAATACTGTCCAGACAGTTTTCATCATAGGTACGGGCAACAAATTTCAGTACATAGCAGATTCCGGTATCTGTATCCTGAACCATGGTAATGTCTCCGGCCTTCCTGCTTTCATTGGAAACCCATTGCCGGAAGGTCTGATTGACAGAGGAGCAGACTACATTCTCTGTTAATGAGTATTCCTTATCCGTGGATTCGTAATTTGCTTTTGCATCTCCTACAGCATATTCTGCGCAAAGGGTTTCAAAATCCTTGCCATCCTCTAACCGTTCCTTCATTTCTTCTGCCAGGGTGTGAGCAGTCTTTTTAGCATCCTCCTCATTTGTATCCTCCTGGTCGGATGGAGTGTCTGTGTCGTCCTGACTGGATGGAGTTTCTCCACTCTCAGCATCATCTTCCTTATAGTTTGCCGGATCAAAGGTGAAGCTGTAATAGCTTACCTTATCGTAATCTGCTTTATGCTCTTCATAATAATCAGTGGCAGTATCCTCGGAAGGTGTATTGTCTTCCAGGAGCTTGTTATAATAAGCATTGGCAAGATAGGTGCTTTCCAGAAATGGTTTCATGTTATTTGCCGTAGCATATTCGCCAAACATGCTTTTATAGTAAGTCCACATTGTGATCTTATTGGTCTTTGCAGTTTCCTTTGCCTGAGTTACAAAGCCTTCATAATCTTCGGTCGTATCATATTCAAAATTATTGGCTCTGGCATCGTCTAAGAGAGCATAGGTTTGTTTGACCTGCTCTAATGTAGTCTGTTCGAAGTATTCCTGCCAGGTCATATCTTCAGAATAGTTCTGTTCCTCCAGCGGCTTGGTCGTATCCAGTCCGATGTAAGATAAAATGCTGGAATAGGTATTAATATAATTATTGACTGTAGTATTAAAGTGATAATCATATTCCAACTGTGTCAATTCGTGATCCCCGACCTTTACATAGGTCTTTGCAGTTGCAGTCCGGACGTCCATGAACTGTGTAACGCCAAAATAGCCGGCGGTTCCGATTATACCTACGAGAACCACAATACAGATGATACGGAAGGTTATGGCCTCCCGTTTCTGGCGGGCGGCTTCTTTCCGGCGGGCCTCCATCTTCCGGTCGTATTTTGTTTTCGGCTTTTCCTGCTCTATCGTCTGTTGCGTTGTCTGTGGTTTTTTCTTGCTCATTCCATCTTCTCCTTAATCTATTATCATTATAATATAATTCATATCTGTGTCAGATCTGTGACCGTATTACAGTATGATTATGCCATTATAGATAAAAAACTGCAAGAATAACTTTTAGAATATAAATAAACTTATAGTATGCAGCTCAGCGGCTGTCTGTAGAAACAAAAAATGAGTCCCACAGAGTAATCCATGGGACTCATTTTTGCGGAGCTTATAGGTTATCGGCGAATCCATATCTTTAAAGTCTTTACCAGTTTCCGCTTATCTTCATCGGTCATACGCCGGGTCAGATCATTCAGTTCATAGTCAAGTGCAGTGGCTTCATATTCAGAATCAATACTACCGATCAGAGCGTCTAATGACACATGTGTTAATTCAGCGTAATACATGAGGAGGCGGAGGGTCATTGCACTACGGTTGTTTTCAACATTGCTGATATAGCCAGGAGTCACATTCAAGGCTTTCGCCACCTGATTCTGAGTTAAACCATTTTCAATACGTAATTCTTTGACCTTTTTACCAAGGTTTGCGTAAAAATCATCCATTGTAAACACCCCTTACCTGCTATAAAAAACCATTCGAATAAATATGTACCATTTATAGTATACAATAAAAGGTTAAAAAAATAAATCATTTCTTTGTATAGTTACTATGGTAAAAGTAAAGAGTACAATTACAATAGAAGAAGTAAAAAAGAAAAATAGAATAAGTATTCAAATACTACTTTACAAAAGACCGGAACAGTGGTATTCTACAAAAAAATATTTGCATGTTACATAAAATACTGATCAGAATGGAGGGAAGCGTTTGAGCGATTTCAGAAATGAACAGGAATTTCTGGCAGAGTATGAACCGGCCTTATATGAGAGACTTTCAGTAACAGTAGATATATTGGTATTTGCTGTTAATCAGGCGTTGAATGCATTGAAGATTCTGCTGATCCGCAGAAAGGCCCCCCCCTATATTCATTGCTGGTCCCTGCTCGGCGGTCTTGTGAAGAAAGAAGAGTCTTTAGAGGATGCAGCAAGGCGTAAGCTGGAGGAGGAAACCGGCTTAAAGGATATTTATGTAGAACAGCTTTTTACCTACGGTGATCCGGGACGGGCTCCGGATCACAGAGTGATATCCATATCCTATATGGCATTGATACAGGAGAATAAAGCGGTGGTAACTCCGGGAGATAATGCAGAAGCATGCTGGTTTACGCTTCGGGAAAGGGAAAACATAGTAGAGCTTCATGGTGACAATGGAGAAGTGCTTGAGTATCAGGTGTCAAGAATACCGATCCTGATCGGCGGTGTCCCATCCATACAGGAAACTGCTTATAAGCATACAGGTTCCGGTATTGCTTTTGACCATGAGCAGGCGATCCAGACAGGAATCCGCCGCTTGCGAAATAAGGCGGAGTATACAAATATATTATTTGGACTGATGCCCCAGGAGTTTACCCTGCCGGAACTGCAGCGTTTATATGAGACGGTCCTGGGAAAGCAATTATATAAAGCTAATTTTAGAAAAAAGATCAGCCGTTATGTAGAAGCAACCGGCAGGAAAAAGAATCAGGAAGGAGCAAGACGAAGTCCGGAATTATATCGCTTTTGCACCCGGGTATGCAAAACGGAGGCAGATGACGGGTTAATTAGCAGGATTGGATCTTAGGAGGAGCATTATGAAAAAAACACAGAACATGGAACGAAATCTGACAATGGTAATGGACTTTTATGAGCTTACCATGAGCAATGGTTATTATTTAGATCAGGATACGGATACAAGAGTCGTATTCGACGTTTTTTACAGAAAGAATCCGGATAATGGAGGCTTTGCCATCTTTACCGGGCTGGAGCAGATTGTAGAGTATGTACAGAATCTGCATTTTGATGATGCGGATATTGCGTATCTGAGAAGTCAGAATTTATTTTCAGAAGAATTCTTAGAATATCTGCGGGCATTTCAATTCACTGGCGATATCTATGCGTTCCCGGAGGGAACCATCATGTATCCGAATGAGCCATGTCTGACGGTAGTCGCACCGCTTATTGATGCACAGCTGATCGAGACTGCAATTTTACTGCAGATCAATCATCAGTCATTGATCGCTACTAAGACGAGACGGATTGTATCTGCAGCAGACGGACGGGCAGTTTCGGATTTTGGCGCCAGAAGAGCTCACAATATGGATGCGGCGATCTATGGTGCAAGGGCGGCATATATCGGAGGAGCCGGCAGTACAGCTACAGTATTATCCGGTCAGATGTTCGGGATGCCTGTCAGCGGGACGATGGCGCACAGCTTTGTCATGTTTTATCAGGATGAGTTTGAGGCGTTTAAGAAATATGCAGAGACCTATCCGGATGCAACGGTGCTTTTAGTCGATACCTATGATGTATTACGGAGCGGGATTCCGAATGCAATCCGGGTTGCCAGGGAAATATTAGAGCCGATGGGAAAACGGTTGAAGGGGATCCGCATTGACAGCGGTGATCTGGCTTATCTGACGAAAAAAGCCAGAAAGCTTCTGGATAAGGCAGGCCTGGAGGATTGTAAGATCATCATTTCCAACAGCCTGGATGAGTTTACCATTACCTCTATTCTGAATCAGGGCGGTTGTGTGGACAGCTTTGGTGTGGGGGAACGTCTGATCACAGCCAGGTCGGAACCGGTATTTGGCGCAGTCTATAAGATAGCGGCGGTAGAAGAGGAACCGGGACATTTTGTGCCAAGGATCAAGATATCAGAAAATATAGAAAAGATTACCAATCCGGGACTGAAAAAGGTATATCGTATCGTAAATGAAGAAGGGCGTGCGATTGCAGATATGCTTGCGAAAGCGGATGAAGAAGTAGACATGAGCAGGCCCTTCCGTTATGTCGATCCGGTACAGCCATGGAAGAACCGGTACTTTGAAAACTGTAAAGCGATTGAGCTTCAACAGCAGATCATGAAGGATGGCAGGCTGGTATATGAGCTTCCTTCTCTTGATGAAATTGCTTCTTATGTAAAGCGGCAGCTATCTGAGGAGATATGGGAAGAGGAACAGCGGTTTGAATATCCGCACCTGCATTACCTGGATATGACGCCGGATTATTATGAAATGAAGATGCAGCTGCTGAACGACCTGAGCATGAAAGAATCTTTATAAAGCTTTTACGGAATCGTAAGAAATAATCAAAATATTGAAGATAAAAATATAGTACGATGATAGCATAGACGCAGAAAAGGCGTTTATGCCAGAAGCAATCATGAAATAGGAGGATGCGAAATGGCAAAATATACGATAATGGGACACCCGCTGATCCAGCATAAGATTTCCATGATCCGGGATAAGAACACAGGAACCAATGAGTTTCGAAAGCTGATCGAAGAGATTGCAATGCTGATGGCCTATGAAGCACTTCGGGATCTTCCATTGGAAGAGGTTTCAATAGAGACTCCGATCGAACCCTGTATGGCTCCGATGATTTCCGGTAAGAAGATGGCAGTAGTTCCCATCCTGCGTGCAGGCCTGGGAATGGTGAATGGTATACTGGCCCTGGTTCCGACTGCCAAGGTAGGACACATCGGTCTGTATCGGGATCCGGTTACCCATGAACCGCATGAGTATTATTGTAAGCTTCCTGAACTGATCGACCAGCGGACGATTCTGGTGGTGGATCCAATGCTGGCAACCGGAGGCTCCGCAGTAGACGCCGTAAATTATGTAAAGGATCATGGCGGAAAGGATATTAAGTATATGTGTATCATTGCAGCACCGGAAGGCCTGGAACGACTGATGGATGCGCACCCGGACATTCAGATTTATGTGGGACAACTGGATCGGTGTCTGAATGAGGATGCATATATCTGTCCGGGATTGGGGGATGCAGGGGATCGTATATTTGGTACCAAGTAAGGATAAGAACACTTTGAGAGCCAATTCGCAGAACAGGTTAATATGAAAGAGAAAGAAAAGAATCGACAGAATCATACGAAAGAAGAACGGGCGGGAAAAGCGGATCATTCCCGGGAGGAAAAGGCAGACCGGAGGAAGCAGCGAGTATTTGCGGTGATCCTGATCGTGCTATTGCTTGGGATTGCAGTGGCAGTCTGCCTGGAGGTAGGAAAGCCTCTGGTTCAGTTTGTATCGGACAGTGAGCAGCTGCGAAGCTGGGTGAATGAGAACTGGTTATGGAGCCGTCTTGCGTATATTGGAATTGTCATGCTTCAGATCGTAGTGGCATTTATTCCGGGAGAACCCTTTGAGATTGCTGCCGGCTATGCTTTTGGTGCTGTCGAGGGAACGATCATCTGTATGCTGGGAAGTGTTCTGGGAGGAACCCTGGTATTCCTTCTGGTGAAAAAGTTTGGTGTAAAGCTGGTAGAGGTATTTATTTCCGTCGATAAGATCAATTCCCTGAAATTCCTCCGGGATAGTAAAAAGCGGGACATTTTGATGTTCCTGCTGTTCTTTATTCCGGGTACGCCGAAGGATGCACTGACTTATTTTGCAGGTCTGACTACCATGGATCTAAAGACCTGGCTGATCATTACAACGATCGCAAAGATTCCGTCGATCATTACATCAACCGTTGGCGGCGATGCCATCGGTATGGCAAATTATCAGTTTGCGATTATCGTATTTGTGGTCACATTTTTGATCAGCGGAGCCGGATTGTTGTTTTATAATCATTTTACAAAGAAGAAACAGAAGGAGGCAGATGGTTCGACAGAGTGCGAAGAAAAAGAATCGTAACTCTGTCGTTACGATTTACCTTGCCCTCACTTGCAAATGCAATTCATTTGCACCTTGACATTGCATATGGAACGTGTGATACTTGTTTAGGAACAATATCATTTTATAGCAAAACAAAGAGGCATGGATATGGGAATTGTAATTACATTTGCGTTAGGTGTTTTTCTGTTGCTGGGCGCAGCAGTTGTAATATTGGCAAAGCATAAGAAACGGATTGAGCAGTTATCCATTGCGATCGCTTTTGGAACCATGGTGATGCTGGCAGCTATAGAGCTGATTCCGGAGATATTTGAGACCTTTCACGACAGCGGGCTGATCCTTGCGGCGGCCTTTGTTCTGGCCGGCGTTGTAGTATTGAAGCTGTTGGATCACTTTATTCCGGATCATGAACACGTCCATGGTCACGGTCATAGTCATGAGCATGCCCATGATCAGATTCAGGTGACGGAACATACAGAGGAGGAACCGACAGAGGGAAATGTCATTCATATCGGTATCATTTCTGCTGTTGCGATCATCCTGCATAATATTGTAGAAGGAATGGCCGTATACAGTATTGCCTCAGAGTCCGTGAAGATCGGGATCCTGGTCGGCCTGGGTGTGGGCCTCCATAATATACCGATGGGCATGCTGGTATACTCAACATTGAAAGAGGAAGCCCGGGGAAAGCGTTTCCTGATCATGGGGATGGCGGCAGTCTCTACTCTGTTCGGCGGTATCCTGATGGCGCTGATCAGTCCGGTATTGAGCGAAACCGTGATCGGATGCCTGATCTGTCTGGCATTGGGAATGCTGATCTATATTATCTTTTTTGAACTGCTCCCGCATCTGTTCCATTGCAGAAATCGCTGGTTATCCGTTGCCGGCACTCTGCTTGGAATTCTCATCATTTTGATCAGTTCTCTTTTTGAATAGGAGAGATTTCTAACATGTCCGAAATATTCATTGTCTTTTGATCCTCATTTGTTGTATAAAGGATAAAATGGGAATACTGTAAGGATTTCCGGAAGATGAATACGAGGTGAAACGGATTGGAGCTGGATCATAATATTATTTCAACAAAAGCCAATACTTTATATGCAATGAAGAATCTGATCACCCATGCCAGGATTGAGAAGATGTACATTCTGCGGGTAAAGGATTATCAGAAGGATGGAGCATCCGTCTGCAGGGAGATTCAGGAGCGGTTCGAAGGCTCCCGGATCGTAGTGCGCAGTTCCTCCAGTCATGAGGACTGTCTGAAATCCTCCAATGCCGGGCATTACAAGAGCATCCTGGATGTGGATTCAGCCAGTCTCAGCGAGATTCAGAGTTCGATTGATGAGGTGATCCGCTCGTATGAGACGGATATGGCCTCCATAGCACAGGAGCAGGTTCTGATACAGCGACAGGCAGTGGATGTCTGTGTCAGTGGTGTCGTATTTACACGGGATCTGCGGGAGAACCGTCCATATTATCTGGTGAACTTTGATGATCTTGGTTCTACCGATCAGGTGACCAGCGGCAGAGGAGGCCGGATGCTCTGGATCGCCCGGGATGTGGAACAGGAGCAGCTGGAGCTGCGCTGGCAGCGGCTGCTGCTTGCTGTCCAGGAGGTGGAACATATTATTGAGGGAATACCGCTGGATATCGAATTTGCCATTGACAGTGATAATCAGGTGATTTTGTTTCAGGTACGCCCGCTGGCAGCAGCGAATTACCATACTGCATCTGTAGATGAAGGTGAGTTTTATCAATGTAAGCATCGGATTAAGAAGGAATATAAAGAACGACTGGATGTTCTTTCCGGGAAGCCTATGCAGTTGTCCGATATGGCATTCTGGAACCCGTCTGAGATCATCGGTTCGAATCCAAGACCGCTGGATTATTCCCTTTACCGCAGGATCATAACACACCGGGCCTGGAATGAAGGGCTGCGCCCTCTGGGATACTGTTCCCTGGATGAGGACTTAATGTATCAGGTGGGCAACAAGCCTTATATCAATCTGAATTATTCCTTTTATTCCCTGACACCGGAAGCACTGCCGAAGGAGCTGACAGCAAGACTGGTGGAATATTATCATCATTGTCTGCAGAAGGACTGGTCGGCCCATGATAAGATAGAATTTGAAATCGTATTCAGTTGTTATGATTTTATGACTGAAAGAAACAGCAGAAAGCTGTTGGAGCATGGATTCACAGAGGAAGAACGGAGTCAGGTCGTATCAGAATTAAAGAAGCTTACTCTGGATGCCATATACCGGCACAAGGCGCTGCTGGATCAGGACAGGAATTCGATCAATGTGCTGGAATTCACCAGAATGGAGATTGAGAAGATTGGTGCCAACTGTAATAATGTCAAGGAGTTGATCGAAACCGTCCGGTGGCTGCTGGAGGCTATTACCAGGTACGGGACGCCACAGTTTGCAAGGCAGGCGAGGATGGCATTTATGGCAAGGGCGTTTCTGCGCAGTCTGGTGGATGCGGGTTACTGTACACAGGAAGAAATTGACCGGTTCATGCAGTCGATCACTACAGTATCTACTGAATTCAATGAAGATTTTGAAGCCTATTCCGATGGACGGATGAGTAAGGAGGAGTTTGATTCCAGATATGGACATCTGCGGAGTGGCACCTATGACATCCGGACGGAGCGGTATGATAATATGAATTTTCGTCCGGTTTCAGTCAAGAGCAGACAGCCGGGGATCAATAAGAACCGACAGGTGGATTTAGAAGCTTTGCCCCGGGCATTATCTGACAGCGGGATTGAACTGCCGGCAGGCGTATTTCAACAGTTTTTGATTTCTGCCATTGAACAGAGAGAATATTTTAAGTTTGAATTTACCCGTTCTTTAAGTCTTGTTATAGAATGGATCCGGAAGCTGGGAAGACGGATGGGCTTTCGGCTGGATGAGTTATCCTTTCTTACCATTGAAGATATGGAAGAGTATGACCGGGATTTAAGTGTAGAAGAGTTATATGAGGTATGGGCGGCATTGATCCGGGAACGGCATCATGCCTTCCGGCTGAACCGGAGTATTCTGCTGCCGGAGGTGATCCTATCGCCCGGCAGTATTGATATTATACCGGTTTATGAGGCCAGACCGAATTTCATCACCAGTAAACGGGTTGCCGGCGAAGTGGTTCTGTTAGAGGAAGAACAGTCGGCAGATATCAGTGGCAAGATCGTAGTGGTACCCCAGGCAGATCCCGGATACGAGTGGATATTTACCAAGGGTATTAAGGGCTTTATTACGCAATATGGCGGAGCGGCCTCTCATATGGCGATCCGCTGTGCAGAATTCGACATCCCGGCCGCCATCGGCTGCGGAGCCAAAATCTATCATACAGTATCCAGGATGAATTATCTGGAGCTGGATTGTAAAAACGGAACGATTCAGGAAGGAATTCAGTATAACAATCTCCATGCCCTGATCACCCAGCGGGAGGGGGTAAACCAGTATGGAGATGCGACGGATGTTCTGGAATCTGCGTATATAAGATTCTACGAGCTGATGGGCTTTATTCCCAGACCGGTATCCAATCACACGAAGAATTTTGAACGACTGTTTGATGAGAAGATCGATCTGCTGATCGTGGTAGGCGGAGGCGCACTGGACTCCAGATGGTATGACCGGGAGCATGAGGAGGAACTTCAGCCCAATCGGGACCGGACAGAAGAAAAGATGATAAAATACTGCATCGAGCATGGGATCCCGATCATTGCAACCTGCCGGGGGATGCAGTACATCAATGTTTTATTTGGCGGAACGCTGGCTTATCATCCGGAGCTGCCGGCAGAGCGTCAGCGGGGAAAAGATCACAGAGTACATCTGTTAACGGAAGACCGGGATATATTCGTAAATAACTTTCATCAGGATATCATTTATGAGAATGGACTGGCCCCCTGCTTTACACCGATGGCCGTAGATGAAGAGAATCATGTGATCGAAGCCTATTATTCAGAGGAGATGAAGCTGCTGGCATTACAGTGGCATCCGGAACGGGAATTTGAAACCGGAGAAGCAGAGGAGGAGACCAGACGGATCATCGTCAATTTTATACAGAAATATATTCATTAAGCTGGTATGGCAATATTTCTGACAAATTATACGAGCCTCACTGGACACTTTTCACAAAATTATTTTTTGGACAAATTTCGGCTTAACTTTTCCACAAAAAAGGTGCTAAACTGATCATAGGTACAGTGGTGGATTAAAATGCTAAAATCTGGTTAAACTAGGAATAGTGAAGTGTGGAAATGAACAGGAGGCAGTAGAATGTTCGAGATTGGTGACTATATTGTTTGTGGAAACAACGGGATATGTACGGTGGAAAATATCAGCACCATTGACGTATCCGGTGTGGATCCGGACCGGTTGTATTATATCCTGCAGCCGGTATATGCAAAGACCAGTGTGGTGTATATCCCCGTGGATAATGAGAAGATCATTATGCGGAAGGTATTGACAAAGGAGCAGGTAAAGGAATTGATCGACCATATTCCGGAGATTGAGACGATCCGGGAGATCAATGATAAGATCCGGGAAGAACGTTTTAAAGAATGTATGAAGCACCATGACTGTGAGGACTGGATCAAGGTGATCAAAAGTCTGTACCTGCGGAAGCAGGAACGATTTGAAAAGGGACAGAAGGTAACGGCTACCGATGCCCGGTATCTGAAAACAGCAGAGGACAACCTGTACTGTGAATTTGCAATGGCCTTAGGAATTGAGAAACATGAAGTGGGAAAATTCATTGAAGAACGGATCGGAGTTGAAAGGTAAGCATTTCTACAATACAGGATCGGATTGTACAGAACATCCCGGTAATAGCGGAAGCGGTTGCCGGGATGTTTGTTTTGTTGTATACTACTCATAATTGTTTTAGATATATGACAGAAGCGGTTTTAGATGCCAGGAGAGCAGGGGATTCCTGTTGGCATCTTAGAAAATGCAGAAGGAAAAGGTGAAATAAAATGGATCATGAACAGGTACAGGCAGAGAGTCTTCCGATTTCTCCGGCGGTACAGCAGGCGTTATGGAATCTGGTGGAAAATAATCTTTATATACAGGAACTGAAAATAGAAATACTGGAAATAGAACGGGGCTATGTCAGAGGCAGGCTTACGGTGACGGAGCATGTATTGAATCCATATGGTTCTGTTCATGGCGGCTGTCTGTATTCTCTGGCTGATATCACAGCCGGCCTGGCCGCCAGCACATACGGGGTCTGTTCCTCTACGATTGATGGGAACATGGAGTATATCCTTCCGGCCATTGACACCGATTATATCCTGTGTGAGGCAAAGGAGATCCGGCAGGGCATGCATGTATCCCAATACGAGGCATTTTTGTACGATGATAAGGGGCAACTGGTGGATAAGGCAGTATTTTCGTTTTATATGATGAACCGGGCAGTGACAGCATCGGAAACCATGCCGGGAGTCTGAGTACATTTCATGCACTCCGGAATAAGATAATAGAAGGAAAGAGGCAGGAGTAATATGGAAATGAATCATACCACAATGGAACAGATCCAACAGGCGGTGGCAGAGATAACGCGCAATTATGAAATCAATGATGTATTGATGCCAAAGGAAGGCCGGCATCTTCCAAGCCGGAGTACGATCATCCTGCTGCTGAAGGAATTGCGACGGATCATGTTTCCGGGTTATTTTGGAGATGAGGATCTATCTGCATATGCAGGGGACTATTTTGCAGGCTCCCATCTGAATCATATATACCAGACACTGAAGGAGCAGGTCATTACTGCACTGATCTATCAGGGAGAAGCAGGTGCAGAAGGGGATTCTTCTGCAGAACAGAGTATGGAAGCCAATGAGCCTGGTCAGAAGAAAGCCCGGCAGAAGGCGGAGGAAATCTGTAACTATTTTATCAGCCGGCTGTCATATATCCAGCAAATGCTGTTAAAGGATGTGCAGGCCGGCTTTGACGGGGATCCTGCGGCCAAAAGCAAGGAGGATATCATTGCATCCTATCCGGGCTTGTTCGCTATATATGTCTATCGGATCGCTCATGAGCTTTATCTGCAGCAGGTGCCTTATATTCCAAGGATGATGACAGAATATGCGCACAGCCGTACCGGTATTGATATCAATTCCGGTGCAGAGATCGGAGAATACTTCTTTATTGATCATGGTACGGGTGTGGTAATTGGCGAGACGACCAGGATCGGGGATCATGTAAAGCTGTATCAGGGCGTTACCTTAGGCGCACTGTCTACCCGCATGGGGCAACAGTTGTCTGGGGTAAAGCGTCATCCGACCATAGAGGATCATGTGACGATCTATTCCGGTTCTACGATTCTCGGGGGGAACACTGTGATCGGCAGAGGAACCGTGATCGGCGGTAATGCATTCATTACAGAATCCGTGGCAGCCGAAACGAAGGTGATCGTAAAGAATCCGGAAATGACCTTTAAGGGCAAGGGCGGTTATGAAAGTGACATGAATGCCTGGGTCTGGGAAATCTGATCCAGCTCCTGTTCATAGCGGGCGGCTTGTTCCGGGTCGCCCATTGCCCGGTAGCAGCGGACAAGACCCGCTAACGGGAGGGCCTGTCCGTATCGGATGGACAGCTCACACTGGGTCTCATAGACAGCGTTATAATACCAGAGTGCAGCCTCCCCGTACTCCTGACAGGCTTCATAATATTCTCCAAGACAGGTACAGACTTCCGCACTTCCGGCTCCATCTGCCATATTCTTGAGGGCGGCGCCTAACAGCAGATGCGGGTCTGTTTCTATGGCACCGCATTTAGCCAGCACACACTGAACCGCCTTTAATTCATCCTCCTGTAACACCTGTGTAGACAGTGTCAGGAAATATTCCTTTGCGGTTAAGAAGTCCCGGGCGGTTCCGGCAATGAACAATTCCTTGGCATACATGATATTCAGCTTCGGCGAAAGAACCGTTCCTGCCTGGATCAGCTTCTGCAGGTTGGCAAAATCCCTGGCGCTATGGTTTTCATGGGGCTTGTGGATGATTGCAATATCGCTGTCAAAGATGACCGGTTCTAACCGCAGGGTTTCGTGGAGCGGATCCTGCCAGCAGAATTCCCGCAGGCGCCGGATCAGTTTTGGACGGTACTCCTTATCATAATTGTAGGTAGTGCCGAACTCCAGTTGATTGGTATAGTACATCTGCACGATATCAATTTCCGGCAGCAGTATCTGTTTCAGATCCAGAATCTGTTTCTGATTCGCCTCATCAATCATTTCATCTGCATCCGCAACATAAATATATTCCATCCGGGCCTTTGAAAAGGAGAAGTTCCGGGCGGCAGCAAAGTCGTTACACCAGGGAAAATCATAGATATGCTCTGTATACCGGGCGGCAATTTCCTTTGTCCGGTCGGTAGAACCGGTGTCTACAATGATGATCTCATCTGAAAATCCTTTCACACAATCCAGACAGCGGGCCAGCAGCGTTTCTTCATTTTTAACGATCATACAGGTACTTATGGTTATCATAAAATTTCCGTTCCTTCCTTGTTTTCATAAAGTATAACATAAGTGATCCGGAATGAAAAACAAGAATGTGTTTTCCTTTGTATCAGACTTGACATCCGGCAGAAAAATCCGCAGAATAGAAGGAACACAGTAGACATATGATTACAGATAACATGGAGGAAGAAATGGAACAGGTTACTTTAAAGATTAAATACTTAAATAACGAGATTACCAGGCTGGAATATATAGAAGGAAAGTCAGACTGGATTGATCTGCGGGCAGCAGAGCGGGTCGAATTAAAGGCAGGAGAGTTCCGTCTGATTCATTTAGGCGTGGCGATCGAACTGCCGGCAGGATATGAGGCCCATATCGTTCCGCGAAGCAGTACCTTTAAGAACTTCGGAGTCATTCAGACAAACTCCATGGGTATCATTGACGAAACCTATTGCGGTCCGAATGACTGGTATCGCTTTCCGGCACTGGCAGTCCGGGATACGGTGATCAATGTGAACGATCGGATCTGTCAGTTTCGGATTGAACGGCATCAGCCGCAGATTCAGTTTGAGGAAGTAGCGGAACTGACCGGTACGGACCGGGGCGGTTTTGGAAGTACGGGAAAGAATTAGAAACGAAAGAATAAAAAGTATATTAAGAATCCTGCTTTTTCTTGCATTCTGGTATCGCTTGGAGTAGAGTAGAGTGACAAAGAATGACAGCATTCGATGGATGCAGAATGGTTTACGGGAGGTAGAAGGAATGAACGAAGAAAAATCCATACAGCAGGCAAGGATCAATCTGATCGTTTCCTCTGTCATATTATGCATTGCCGGTCTGGTATTTATGATCTTTTCAGAAACAGTGGTGAATATTATCGGCTGGGTACTGGGAAGTATATTCTGTGTGATCGGGCTTATTTATCTGATCGGATATATCCGGAGGCAGACAAGGCTTTCTGAGCTGTTTGCAGGAATCATCAGTCTGGTTGCCGGCGTGCTGATCCTGATCCATCCCGGCTGGGTCATGTCTCTTCTTTCGGTCATTATCGGAATTTATGTTCTGATCGAGGGGGCACTGAAGACCAGGATTTCCATAGTTGCAAAAAGACAGCAGGCTAGAGGCTGGTGGGTTTTACTGGTGGCTGCACTGCTGAGTATTGCAGTTGGTATCCTTCTGGTATTCAACCCATTTGGAATCAGCCGGATGTTTATCTTTTTTGTTGGTCTTGCCCTGCTTCTGAATGGAGTTGAGAATATCATACATGCTGTATATACGAAGCGGATCCTGAGTGAGATCTCCAAGGAGATCATTGATATGGAGGATTATGTAGATCAGCAGAATGAGGACTGATTATTTTGAAATGAGGTGAGAGAATGCTTCGGCGCTTTATGCCCTATTTACTACGTTATAAGGGTATTTTAATGTTCGATCTGTTTTGTGCCGCGCTGACTACCGTATGCGATATGGTGCTTCCATTGATCATGAGTTATTTAACAACCGCAGCGACCGATTCTGCGGTTGTATTAACAATAGAGATGGTACTGAGGCTGGCTCTGCTCTATCTGCTGCTCCGGCTGATCGACGCGGCCGCTAATTATTATATGGCCAATACTGGTCATGTCATGGGAGTTTATATTGAAACCGATATGCGACGGGATGCCTTTGCGCATTTACAGCGTCTGGGTCATACCTATTATTCCAACAACAAGGTCGGCCAGATTATGGGACGGATCACCAATGATCTGTTCGATGTAACGGAATTTGCCCATCACTGTCCGGAGGAATTCTTCATTGCCCTGATCAAGATCGTTGTCTCCTTTGTGATCCTCTGTCAGGCCAATGTGCTGTTGACACTGATCCTGTTCGCCTGCGTTCCTCTGATGATGGCAGTATCCATTCAACTGAACCGGAAGCAGAAGGAGGCCTTTCGGAAGCAGCGCTATCAGATCGGTGAGCTGAATGCCCAGATTGAGGACAGTCTGCTGGGAGAACGGGTGGTAAAGGCATTTACTGCTGAAGCGTTGGAGAATGAGAAGTTTGAGGAAGGCAATCAGGCATTCCAGCGGATCAAGAAGAAGACGTATCAGTATATGGCACTGTTCCAGACCTCTACCCGGTTATTTGATGGCCTGATGTATCTGGTGGTGATCCTGGCCGGCGGTCTGTTCCTGGTGTATGGCAGGATTGATGCCGGAGATCTGGTCGCCTACATGCTTTATGTGTCGACTCTGATCGCTACGATCCGGCGAATCGTGGAATTTGCAGAACAGTTTCAGCGCGGGATCACCGGGATTGAACGGTTCTGTGAGATCATGGATGCAGAGATTGAGATCACGGACGCCCCGGATGCACAGGAGCTGTCCGTAACCGAAGGGCGGATACAGCTCGAGCATGTCAGCTTTGAATATCCGGATGATCACAATAAGGTACTGCGGAATGTCAATCTTTCCATCCGGCCGGGGGAGAAGCTGGCACTGGTGGGTCCCTCCGGTGGCGGCAAGACCACTCTGTGCAACCTGATTCCCCGGTTTTATGATGTAACGGACGGACAGATCTATATTGATGGACAGGATATCCGGCAGGTGACTCTGAAGAGTCTTCGGGAGGCCATTGGCATCGTACAGCAGGATGTATTTTTGTTCAGTGGTTCCGTAGCGGATAACATTGCTTATGGCAGGCCGGGGGCCGCACGGGAGGAGATCGAACATGCGGCAGAGCTGGCGGGTGCGGATTCCTTTATTAAAGAACTGAAAAACGGGTATGATACTTATATCGGTGAGCGGGGCGTAAAGCTGTCCGGAGGACAGAAGCAGCGACTGTCCATTGCACGGGTATTTTTGAAGAATCCCCGGATCCTCATTCTGGATGAGGCGACCAGTGCCCTGGATAATGAAAGTGAACTGCTGGTAGGAGAAAGCCTGGAGCAGCTGGCAGCAGGCAGGACCACTCTGACCATTGCCCATCGCCTGACTACTGTTAAGCATGCAGACCGGATCCTGGTGCTTGGCAGAGAGGGGATCGAAGAGGAAGGAAGCCATGAAGAATTATTGAAACAGGAAGGGATCTACTACCGGCTATGGAATGGTATGCGGCTGAGTTGAACGGGAGGGGACAATCATGGAACAATACCGGCATATGCAGAATCGGTCATGTGAATATTTTCCTTGTCATTCAGGGATCGGAGAGGCAGAATTTAACTGTATGTTCTGCTTTTGTCCCTTGTATGCTCTGAAGGATGCCTGCGGCGGCAATTTCCGGTACCTGGAAAACGGAATAAAGGATTGTTCCCGGTGCGGACTGCCGCATCAGAAGGATGGTTATATGCATATACTAAGCTGCAGGGAGCAGTTGCTGGCACTTGGGATGCAGGATCAGACAGAGAAGGAGAATTAGTCGTATATTAATAAAAAATTAATAAAAAACCAATAATCTTTGTTATAATAAGTAGGAAAGGCTGGTAGGTTTATGAGCGAACGAATACTTATTGTCGATGACGAAAAGGAAATAGCAGACCTGGTAGAGGTGTATCTGGAGAATGAGGGCTACGAGGTCTTTAAATATTATACTGCAGCTGAGGCATTAAGCTGCATTCGCAGGGAGAAACTGGATCTGGCAATCCTGGATGTCATGCTTCCGGACCAGAACGGATTTCAGATCTGTCAGAAGATCCGTGAGGATTATCGTTATCCGGTCATTATGCTGACAGCAAAGGGAGAGGAAGTAGATAAGATCCGGGGGCTGATGCTTGGTGCGGATGATTATGTTACCAAGCCCTTTCTGCCGCTGGAACTGGTAGCACGGGTCAAGGCACAGCTCCGCAGGTATAAGCGGTATAATTCCGGGGCAGAGCAGGAGGAGGATATCATTGAGCATCTCGGACTGATCCTGGATCTGAAATCCCATGAATGTACGCTGAACGGCAAGGAGCTTTCCCTGACGCCGACAGAATTTTCTATCCTGCGGACTCTGTGTCAGCAGAGGGGCAATGTAGTCAGTACAGAAGATCTGTTCCATGCGATCTGGGGAGATGAATATTTTAATAAGAATAACAATACCATCACCGTTCATATCCGGCATCTGCGTGAAAAGATGGGAGATTCCTTCGAGAATCCGAAGTATATCAAGACAGTCTGGGGGTGCGGATATAAAATTGAACGGTAAGAGAAAAGGGACAACGAAAAAGATTTTTTTATTGATCATCTCTGTAGTCGCTGCAGTATTCTTCTGTACCCAGATTTATTATTTTGTTGATTACAGCATGAACGGACGGGTTCTGGACTGGTTTGATGAGAATTACATGCGCCAATATGATCTGGAGCTTTCGGAAGAGGAAAAGGAAGCCGGTGCAGGAGGAAAGGTTATCATCCGGGAGCCTGCCTGGGGAGCGGTCAAGGAGCTTTGCTTCGTAGTGTTTTGTGTCGGAACCGCAGGGATCGTAATACTTGTCTATGTTGTGTCCTGGCTCTATGCAGACGGGAAGGTAAAGCAGTCTATGGCTGATACCAACCGGATGATCCGTCTGTATATGATGGATGGCGTGGCGGCGAAGGATGTCTTTCTGGAAAAGGATATCGAGCTTTATGCCCAGATGGTAGAGATCAAATCAACCATGCAGAAGCATGAGCAGACCCTGAAGGAAGAAGCGGCCAGAAAGAATGACCTGATCGTATATCTGGCCCATGATCTGAAAACACCGCTTACCTCCGTTATCGGTTACTTAAGTCTCCTTCAGGAGGTGCCGGAGATGCCGGCAGAGCAAAGGGCCAGATACATTGGCATTACACTGGATAAGGCACAGCGTCTGGAACAGCTGATCAATGAGTTTTTTGATATTACCCGGTACAACCTGCAGCAGATTCACCTGGAACAGGAGAGCATCAACCTTACCTATATGCTGATGCAGTTAACGGATGAATTCTATCCGATCCTCAATGCCCACGGGAATACGATCCGGCTTCAGACGGATGAAGAGCTGACTGTATACGGAGATGCGGAAAAGCTGGCAAGAGTATTTAACAATATATTAAAAAATGCAGTGGCCTACAGCTATCCGGATACAGAGATTACGGTACGGGCAGAGGAAAGGGAGCAGGAGGTGCATATCTTTTTTTGTAATAAGGGCAAGACGATCTCTCCGCATAAGCTGGAAGCCATCTTCGAGAAATTCTTCCGTCTGGATGAGGCACGCTCTGCGAATACGGGAGGCGCCGGGTTAGGACTGGCGATCGCAAAGGAAATTGTAACGATACATGGCGGAAGCATTACCGCTTCCAGTGAGGATGAGCTTACCACGTTTCACATTGTTCTGCCATCTGCGGGATTCACTAAAAATCAATCTTCTGTTAATGGTTTCTTAGGAAATGATTAATTCGGAATTAGTGTATATAAGGCTTCTGTCTGATAATATTTTTATCAGACAGAAGCTTTTTTGCGTGAAGGAACCAGGAAGGAGGATGACGCATGGCAAAATATTATTATGAAGGAAACTTAAATGAAGCAGTGAACTATCATAAAAAGGGAAATATCGAATATTATGTCCGTGGTGTTATCAATATTGCAGGACGCACCTATGAACGGTATGGTATTAAGACTCATTTTGTGGGAGTCGGCGAAGATTATATTGAATTAATGAAACAGTATGTAGTGCCGTTTGTAGAAGACGGGGATATGCTCAGTATCAGCGAAAAGGTAATCTCCATGTGTCAGGCGAATGTTATCCGTATGGAGGATATGAAATTGTCCTGGATCACCAGATTCATGAGTTTGTTCGGAAAGCGAACGGAAAGTGGTATCGGTATTACAGAACCCTATAAACTGCAATTAATGATCGATATGAATGGTCTGGGCAAGGTGTTATACGCAGGTGTTGCCGGTGTCTTTGGCAAACTGGTCGGGAAACGGGGCATATTCTACGAAATACTGGGAAAGGAATCTGCCGGGATTGACGGATTCTACAGTCATTCCGCATTTGAGGAATATCATACTACGGCAACTTTGATCCCCAGAGAACCGGATAAGGTCTGCAATGAAATCTATGAGCAGTGCCATATTCCTGCCATGATCGTGGATGCCAATGACATTAGCGTAGATATTCTGGGAAAATCAGATGTGCTGAAGAATGTTTCCGACGGGGAGCTTGCAGGGCGGATCGAAGATAATCCTGCCGGACAGGATGACGAATGTACTCCGTTTATCATTATCCGGGATATTACCGGAAGAGAGCCGCAGGCTTACACACCGAAAAAGCCGCGGGAGCAGAATTGATCCTGCCGGCGGCTTTTTATTATTGCTCTGTCAGTATTCATCAATGCAGATCCGTTGGCCAAGAACCTCCCGCCTCACATAGGCAGTCTGATCATTCCGGGTTCCCAGTTCCCACTTGATCAGGGTGAGACAGCGGTTTTCGATTTCAATGCAGGTGATCCCCGCCGGAGACACACAACTTCCGGTATTAAAATAGGGAGACTCCACTGTTCCGATCATTGGATGATGGGTGTGGCCGGTGATCAGCAGATGTCTGTTTTCTCTTGCCCAGGCGGTCAGACGTTCTTCAGAATTCTTTTTCCTGGTGTTGTTTTTCGCTGCACTGGTAGGATCCGGAATACCCAGATTTTCCAGCGGTTTCCATACATAGCGGACCAGAAAGCGGGACAGGGGCCAGAGGGTGCTGTTTAACAGGTCTGCCTGATGTCCATGGGTGAGATAGATATCCTTTTTCTCCTCCCGATCCTCCAGAATGATCCCCGGATAATACCGGATATCGGGAAACAAGGGCTTACAGCACATGGAATGGTGGCAGTAGAAGTCCTGCGTATATTTATTTACAAAGCGTTCCCTCTTTTTTACGATATCATGGTTACCATACACAGAATAGAACCGGTTTGCCCGGAAGTAATCCGACAGGAGACGAAAGGATTCCGGATGCATGGCCTTGATCGCCTCGAAGGAACGGTTTTCCCATAACTCGTCACCATCGCCTAATTCAATATAGGTGAAGTTCCTCGGAAAATAGTATTTCAGGGCAGCCAGAAACAGAAATTCGTTTTTCAGAAAATTGTCTCCGGCACTGCCGGTTCCCCGGTGGCAGTCGCTGAAAATTACATATCTGGAATTCCGGGTAAGAGGAAGCCGCAGGGCTTCCTCAAATGTTTTTAAAAGACGGGTATTACAGCTCATCTGCATTTCCTCTTATGGTGATGAAAGCATTGCCGGCGGTTCCGCTTGAAGCAGAGAAGACGACGGAAGCAGACCGGAAGGAAGAAATAGAGGTACAGGATACGATCCATGGTACAGGTGAATGGACGGGTAATGCAGCGGAACAGCCTGCAGAAGATCCGGTTCTGCCATTGTGAAAAACGGGCGCTGCATGAATGTACAAGCCGCGGCTGCCAGGTATGCGGGATGGAGAAGGACAGGGACACCGTCAGTCTGCAGATGCATAGTTCACATGCGGAATACCCCAGATTCATCAAAGCTTCCACAAAGCACTGGAGCATATCATCGTTCGGGAAGGTAATGGAGAGATCCATGACAAGATCTTCCGGTTCACAATAGCTGCCCATACGGAAGCCGGTCAGCCACCAATGCTCCCGATGCAGAAAGAACAAAGGCTGGCCCTTGAAATTTAACCGCATGGAGAGTGGAAGGAGCTCATGATCGGAAACACCGTGGAACAGGGTCCGGTCATACTGATCCGGTGATAAAAGAGTGTCCGCCTGATAGATTCCGATCTCACCACCCAGATTAATTCCGTATTGACCCTTCCAGAATTCGATCATCCAGGTTCTCCCGTTATAGTCGAAGTATACCGGTTCACAATCAATTACCATATTAAAACGGAAGGCAGAGTTATCATAGAGCGAACAGTAACCGAAGTTTTTCTGCCAGGCATCCAGGGTAGAAGTCATTACGTCCTCTTCCGGAAGATAGGCAAAGCCGAACGGTTCTGCCAGGTCATTCAGGAGCCTGACTTTTTCACAGCAGTCCATACAACGTATTTTTCGGATAATGCATTTTCTTCTGTAAAAATTCAAAATAAAAAACAAGACGCAAATGGCGAATAAAACGCCGATGAGAATATACATAAACAGATGCTTCCTAGTGGTTTGTTTTATTATATGTTGGAAAATGAGAGCGTGTGACGAAGGAAGGCGAAGGATCGGACAGGATGGTATGAAAAAGAGTGGAAACTGCTGTAAAATTCATACCGCATCTGGTATGATAGGGATACTGATTTTTTTGATCCGGATCACAGGCTGCGGGAACCGGATGGATAAAGTGTTTGCAGCAATAAAGGAATGATAGGAAGGAGATGTATGGTATGGCATTAAAATTCGGTATTCTCGGGGCTGGACATATGGCGGAACGTATGGCGGATACAGTCCGGCAGATGAAGGATGTAGAACTGTATGCGGCAGCGTCCCGTACAGAGGAAAAGGCAAGGGAGTTTGCAGAGCGATATGGTGCAGTAAAATACTACGGGAGCTATGAGGCATTGATGGAGGATGCAGAGGTGGAACTGATCTATATTGCGACGCCCAACCACCTGCATTACCAGCAGGCGAGGGCATGTATTCAGCATGGAAAACCGGTGTTGTTAGAGAAACCCTTTACCTTAAATGAACGGCAGGCACAGGCATTGATCGATCTGGCTGAAATGCACCAGGTATTTTTGTGTGAAGCCATGTGGGTGCGATTCATGCCTCTGATGCATCAGTTAAAGAGGGAGATTGAGAAGGGAAGGATTGGTGAAGTGACTGCTGTGACAGCAGATATCGGATATGATCTGCGGGAGAAGGAACGGTTGAACCGTCTGGATATGGGAGGCGGTGCCCTGCTGGATGTGGGAGTGTATCCCGTTACCTTTGCACTGCAGATACTGGGTAAGGAAATTGACAATATATCTACTTCCATGGTACGGATGGGTTCCGGTGTGGATGCACAGGAATTCGTGAATCTGGTCTATACGAATGGTGCAGTGGCAGGCTTGTATGCCACGATGCTGTCCAATACAGATAAGCAGGGGAAGATCTATGGGACAGACGGGTATATTGTGGTAGATGATATCAACAACTATTTCTGTTATCGCGTCTACAGTACAAAGGGAGAACTGCTGGAAACAGTAGAGCGGCCGGAGCAGATCAGCGGCCTGGAGTATGAAGTGCAGGCGTGTGCAGATGCCCTTCGGAACAGGAGGCTGGAATGCCCGCAGATGTCTCACGGAGATACATTATTCTTAATGCGGGTGCTGGATACGGTACGCAGAACCTGGGATATGCAGTTTCCGCAGGAGGAGGCAGTCCAGGACTTCTGATCCGGGCGTTCAGTCTGAGGATTCTTCAGGATCAGAATAGACGTATGTGCCGCTGCCGTCTCCTACAGGCTCCTGAATCTCATTCAGGATATGGTTATAAATGGTCTGATAAGTGGCAGCGGAATAGTGCAGTCCATCAGCGCTGGCATAACCTTCAGACACAAGATAGCTGTAGGTATCTATATAGCGGATCGGAAATGCAGCAGCGTTCCCTGTGGAGTTTTCCTGATTGTATTCCTGGATCCATTGCTGCATGGATGCATTAAAGGCTTCGATCTGACGGTTGGATACACTGGTGCATGGACAGCAGCAGGGATTGACGGATACGATATAGATGGGACAGTCCTTCCAGCAGCCGGAGGCATACTCCTCATAAAGGGCCTGATAACGGTTCAGGTTGCCCAGGTCATTAACCCCCAGATTCAGAACAAGAATGGAAGGGGGAATGGTGGTCAGCTCTTTTTGTCCGGCCAGCCAGGAATAGCCCTTTCCGATCCGGGCAGTAAAGACATGGTCAGTCAGGTCATATTGATAATAGGCCAGTGCCTGTTTCATACCTACCGTTCTGGAATCACCAATAAAGTGTATGGGATAATCCGGAATGTAAGTAAACTGAACAGCATCCGCCACAGGCGGTACGGAACCGACGGGCATGATCTGTGCCTCCGGAGTATATTGAAAGCAGGGTCTTGTAAGGACAGAAGTCCGGTTTGTCAGCAGCAGGAAGAGGCTGACGGTAAAAAGGGATTGTATTTTAATAGGTTTCATAAGTAGTTCCTCCATTTACGAATAGGTGTATCATGAAGGCGGTGGTTTTTTTAAGGGAATTCTGGTTGGAATATTCGACAGACGGATGAAAATGTGTTATGCTAAAGATTACTGTAATAGAACGTTGAAAGAATCGGGAAAGGAAATTGTAATATGGATACACAACTAGTCTGGAAGGTTCTGGGACTGGAACCGACAAAGGATGAGGAGGAATTAAAGAACCGATATCATGAATTACTGCGGGAGGTGAATCCGGAGGATGATCCGGAGGGCTTCAAGCGTCTGCGTGAAGCATATGAAGAGGCGGTCAGTCTGGCAAAACAGCCGGAGCAGCAGGAAGCGGGGGAAGAGAAGTCTAAGGATGAGATCGATCTCTGGCTGGACCGGGTGAATGACCGGTACTGGTATAAGTCTACCAGGAATGACCCGGAGATCTGGTCAGAATTATTTGATGATCCGGTTTGTATGGCTTTAGATACGGCATTAGAGGTACGCGAGCGGTTTCTGGTATTTTTAATGAACCATAATAATTTTGATCAGAAGATCTGGAAGCTGATCGACAAGGAATTCAATATTATTGCAGATAAAAAGGAACTGATGGAACTGTTTCCAAGAGACTTTCTGGATTATGTGCAGTACCAGATTGAAAACCAGAACTTTTTTCCATATGACCTGCTGGAAGTAAAGGGACTGGATGAATCGGAGATACAGTTGGATACTTATATTATGGGATATCTGCGGATAAAGAACCAGATTGACCGGGAAGAATATGAGAATCAATGGCAGGCATTGCAGGATCTGAGTGCATATGAGGTTTATCATCCCTATGAGGATGTGGAGCGGGTTCGCCTTTATCTCCATGAGGAGAAGACGGAACAGGCGGTCACCCTGATCCAGCGGCTGCTTATGGAGTATCCGGATGAAGTATATATCGGATATTTTGCAGGAAAGACCTATTGGGCAGCAGAGGAATGGGAACAGGCATACCAGTGCTGGAATCATGTGGCAGAGTGTCTGCCGGAGCATTATGGAGCAAGGGTCGGTATTGCAAAATACTATATGAAATGCGGGGAGAATTTAAAGGCAAAGGAATTGATCATGGAACTGCTGGAAATTAACGGCAGAGATGATTCCCTGCTGGAGATGATGCGGGATGTGAACGTACCCCTGATCGACTATTATCACAATCTGGCAGCCGAAGAGCCGGAGAACAAGGAACATGCGGTAGAAGCCTGCTGGTGTATGTTCCAGAATGAAATGTTTGCAGAAACCATCGAAGAGTTAGACAGACTTCAGATTCAGCCGGAAGAAAAGGAATACTATGAATATGTTAATATGAAGGGGCGCTGCTTCCTGGGTCTGGAACAGTATCCGGAGGCCATCGACTATCTGCTGCAATGGGAAGAAAACCGGAAGAATCTGGTGGATGACGGATCAGAGAAATATAAAAAGCGACAGTCCAGAGAGGGCTTCATAAAGTCCACGATCGGAGTGGTTTATCAGAACCTGAAGGATTTTGAGAAGGCGGAAGCATACCTGAAGGAAGGCATTGCGCTGGAACAGGATGAGTTTGTCAGGCATTCCTTTATGGATCGTCTGGCCCTGCTGTATTATGACAATGACAAGCTGGAGAAGTGTGTTGATGTATGTACTGCGATCATTGAGGAGAATTCCGGGTATTATCCTGCGTATCTGCGGCGTCAGCAGGCATATTTTGATCTTCAGGACGGAAATAATGTGGTAAATGATTATTATAATGCCATTCACATTTTTCCCCAGTATTATAAGCCATATCTTCTTGCCGTCCGGGTATTTTGTATATACCGGCAGTATGAGGACGCAAGGAAGGTGCTGGAGGCGGCAAAAGAACAGAAGATCCAGCAGGAGATGTTAGATTTTTATGAGGTACGGGTCATGCGGAATCTGGCCCGGACCGAGGAAGAGAACCGCAGGGTAATGGAGCTGTGCCAGCAGTTAAAGCAGAGAGTGCAGAACTCCAGGCAGCAGAGTCCGGAGGCCAAGCCGGATGAAAGCACCATGACGGAGGCCGAGCTTGTAGAGCAGGACATGCAAAGGGATGGAATGCCACAGGATACGGTGGTTATGGAGGATCTGATCTTTGAAGAGATTCTGATCAGCATGGATATGAATCAGACAGAGGATGCCCTGCGACTGATCCGTGCCGAGTTTAAAAAGGGAAACACCAATTACCGTCTTCATTGGGTAAAGGCGGATATTCACCGTATGAATCATGAGGATGAGGAGGCATTAAAAGAATATGACCGTCTGCTTCATGATATGCCGGATAACGAGGAAATTGATTATAACCGGGGAATCTGCCTGCGGAATTTAGGAAGACTGGATGAAGCAATCCAGGCGTTTCAGACTGTATTGCAGAAGGAACCGAAGCACCAGAGAGCAAATCATGAGTTGATGAAGATTTACAGCCGCCGTTATGACCAGTATGAATTAAAGGGGGCATACGGAAAGGCATTAAAGGCGATCAACGCACAGTTAGAACTGGTACCGGATGCATATTATTACATTGAGCGCGGTCTGTTGTATATGGACAATTTTAATATGGAGCAGGCACTTGCAGATTACCGGAAGGCATTGGAACTGGAGCCGGATAATATCTATGCCCATAACAATATCGGCTTTGTACTGCAAAGTCAGGGGAAATTCCGGGAGGCCATCGAATACTTTAAGAAGTCTATTTCCCTGATGACAGAGGACAGTACCATGCTGCCGTATTCCAATATGGCCCGCTGTTATGAAGCGCTGCAGGAGCCGGAGCACGGGATCGAAATCCTGCTGGAGGCGATGAAACGTTTTTCACCGTCTGCTTCGTTATATAATAAGTTAGGGGAACTGTATGAATTTAACAGGCAGTTTCCACAGGCAAGGCAGATTTATGAGGAAGCATTGAATCAGGAGTGCTACAGTATATTTGATTATTATGAAAAGATGGCGGACCATTATGTCATGATAGGCGATCTGCCTGCGGCAAAGGACATCTATCGGAAATGGATGGATAAGGCGAAGCATCTGAAGGAGGATAACCGCTATACCTGGCGGATGCGGGTAGAAGCATTGGAGGAAACCGGAGCATTTTACTTTTTTCAGCGGGACTTAAAGAATGCGATCAGGTACCTGGAGGAAGCCTTGAAGCTCGCAGAGAAGAAATCTCTGCCTGTTGAATGGATCGGGAGACATCTTGCAAGGGCATATATACTGGCCGGACAGAAGGAAAAGGCAAGAGCTATGGCAGAACGGACGCTGGAAGCCTTCCTGAAGAGTAATCACATACCGGAAGCATTGAAACAGCAGGAATCTGAGAATCCGGAAACGATCGAGTACTTTTTGTCTTATCGCTCCCGTACACCGCAGCGTCTGGACACGATCGCCCAGCTGTTCATCTGTATGGGGGATATTCCAAAGGCCAGTCAGTATCTGGCACGGATCGATCAGGTGCCCCGGTGCAGGAGCTGCAGCTATGCTACCTGCTATGATTCTTATATTACCTATGCATTTCTGGCTGAGGTGCAGGGAGATATTCCAAGAGCGATCCAGATTTATGAAAAAGCGCTTTTGGTAAATCCGGGGGATGAGGAAGTAGTGCTTGCATTGTTCGCATTAAGGAAGAAACATCGTTAACCGGAAAATATGCTGCGTACAGACAGTTAATGCAGATGAGAATAGAAGAGCAGAAAGGTGATTGATATGATAATTGGAATCGATCTTGGAACCACGAATAGTTTAGTGGCGTATTATACCGAGGACGGGCCGCGGATTATACCGAACCGGCTGGGAAAGAATCTGACACCTTCCGTTGTAAGTGTGGACGGGGATCAGATTTACGTAGGAGAGACAGCAAGAGAACGTATGCTGCTGTACCCGGATTCAGCCGCCAGTGTATTTAAACGGACCATGGGCAGTGATAAAAAGTATCGTTTAGAGAATCAGTTCTTTACTTCCGAAGAACTATCTTCCTTCGTCCTGCGTTCTCTGAAGGAAGATGCAGAAGTATATTTAGGCGAGCCGGTTACGGAGGCTGTGATCAGTGTACCGGCATACTTTAATGATGCGAGAAGAAAGGCCACCAAGAGAGCCGGCGAGCTGGCAGGTCTGAAGGTGGAACGGATCATCAGTGAGCCGACTGCGGCTGCCATTGCGTATGGACTGTATGAGTGCAGGGAGGATGCGAAGTTCCTGGTGTTCGATCTGGGTGGCGGTACCTTTGATGTATCCATCCTGGAATTATCGGGTCCGATATTGGAGGTCCGGGCGGTTGCAGGAGATAACTTTCTTGGCGGTGAAGATTTTACCGGTGTATTGGAGGATATGTTCTATGATAGATTTGAACAGCTCCACCGGGAAGAACTGGATCTGAAAACCGCAAAATATATTCATAAGCAGGCGGACCTTTGTAAGATGGGCTTTGAAGACAGCCGTACCTCTAAAATGAGCTGCACCATAGGAGAAGAGGTCTATGAGCTGGAGGTTGAACTGACAGAATATGAGAAAAAGTGTGAGGATCTGTTAGAACGGATCCGGATCCCGGTGAAAAAGAGTCTGACGGATTCCAGATTGCGATTGTCTGAAATTAATAAGGTTGTACTGGTCGGCGGCGCGACCAAGCTTCCGGTGGTGCGACGGTTTGTTGGAAAGCTGTTCCGGGCCTTGCCGGACACAACGATCAATCCGGACGAGGCGATCGCGTTAGGGGCTTCCATCCAGGCAGCAATGAAGGAACGGAAGGATTCGATTCGTGAGGTGATCTTAACGGATGTGTGTCCGTTTACTCTAGGAACAGAAGTGAGCATTGAACGGGAAAACGGAGGCTATGAATCCGGGCATTTCAGTCCGATCATTGAACGTAATACGGTAATACCGGCAAGCCGGACCGAGACCTTTTATACCATGCATGATAACCAGTCTGTTGTCAATGTAAATATCCTTCAGGGGGAAAGCCGGTTTGTGGCAAATAATCTTCTGCTGGGAGAGCTGAATGTAGAAATTCCAAAGGCGCCGAAGGGAAAGGAAAGCATAGATGTGACATACACCTATGATGTCAACTCCATCTTGGAGGTACAGGTGAAGATCAATTCCACAGGTAAGGTAGTCAAGCAGATCCTGAAAGGCCAGCAGGTGGATATGACGGATGAAGAGATTGCTGCACGTATGGAAGAACTGGCATATCTGAAGATACCGCCGAGGGAGCAGGAGGAGAATAAACTGCTGTTGCTGCGGGGAGAACGTCTGTATGAGGAGAACCTGGGAGATGACCGCAAGGTGATCGAGCATGCACTGCAAAAGTTTGAACAGGCATTAAATACGCAGGATCCGCCAAAGATTGAAGAGGCAAGAAAGGATTTTCGAGAATTTCTGGAGGCCTGGGAAGATATAAAATAAAGGTTCAGTCCTGCAGACTGAACGGTTTAAAAAAGTACAAGGACAGTAACTCAAGAGGGGGGGAGAGTACTGTCCTTGCTTTTGGGAGTTAAAGTATGTAAATGAGGGAGGGTTTCAACAGAGAAGAATGAAATTCGTCGTCTGCGAGATGGGAGTCAAAACAGATTTTGAATTCACCTCTGGAGAAACCTTTTATTTACGGTAATATAATAGCATGGGGAAAATGCGAATTATATCAAAAAACAGATAAATTTTGTAAAAATAAGTCGAAGTTGATGAAAAAAACGGGCGCAAAATTTGATTTATTTTCTAAAATATCGAATTAACAAAAAAAAATAAATTTATTTAGTTTAAATCTTGACAGAATTTGATATTTTTAGTATGTTTTAAAGTAGAAATAAATGAAAACGAGGTGTAAGTATGTATAAGCGATCAGAATTATCAGAATGTGAACTTGTAACCATGAAATGTGTCTGGGATGCCCAGGGACCAGTTACCTGCCGGGAGGTCATTGCGGAATTGAGAACAGTGTATGGCTTAGAGTATAAGGATACTACTGTTTATACATTCCTGAAGATCTTAAAGCAGAAGGGCTTTATTGATTCCTATCGGAAGGGTATTACATTTTATCAGCCGATCCGGGATGAGGTGGAATATCGGGAGGGACAGATCCGAAAGATGCTGGACTTCTGGTTTAAGAATTCTACCGGCGATATGCTTGCTGCTTTATCGCAGATGCCGGAGTTTACCAAGGAAGAACGTGAGATTCTTCAAAAGATTGCCGCTAAGAAGGAATAATCTTTGATTTCAGCTTTGTAAGATTTAAAACCCTTAATCTAAGGTTCCCATGTAGCTGCTTGCAGTTCCTGATGGCTTGTAGTATAATATTTTTCGTGGTGCAGCCTGTGGAAGCAGGTTTGTGGACTGTGAATAAAGTATAGGATCAGGAGGGAATTACAGTATGGGAATTTTAAAGAGATTTAAGGACATTATGGCATCGAATATCAATGCTTTGCTGGACAAGGCAGAAGATCCGGAGAAGATGATCGATCAGTGTCTGCGTGACCTGAACAGTGATCTGGGTAAGGTAAAGGCTGAAACTGCAGCAGTTATGGCAGACGAGCAGAGAGCAAAGCGGGAACTGGATGAGTGTATGGCTGAGATTACCAAAATGCAGACATATGCAGAAAAGGCAGTTCTGGCAGGCAACGATGCAGATGCCAAGAGTTTTCTGACCAAGAAGACAGAACTGGCAAATACACAGGCAGGCTTACAGCAGGCATACGATCTGGCTGCAGCGAACTCTATGAAGATGCGCCAGATGCATGATAAACTGGTAAAGGATATTAATGAACTGAATGCCAGACGGGATTCCATTAAGGCGAAGGTACGCGTGGCAAAGGCACAGGAGCGGATCAATGAAATGGGAAGTTCCATGAGTGGAGCGCAGGCTTCCATGTCAGCCTTTGACCGTATGGAGGCGAAAGCAAATAATATGCTGGACAAGGCAAATGCCATGGCTGAACTGAACAGCAGCGCAGAGGCGGATTCCTTAGATGACCTGGCTGCAAAGTATGATTCAGCGCCGACGGCTGCCGTAGAAGACGAACTGGCTGCACTGAAGGCAAAGATGGGTGTACAGCAGTAGAACGGTCGTGACCGGCAGTGTAGTGGACTAGGAGGATAGGCAATGGGTTTGTTTTCAAATCAGTTAGCAAATGTAGTTGAATGGGAAGAATACCGGGATGATGTATTATTCTGGAAATGGTCGAATGATGAGATCAAGAAAGGATCGAAGCTGATCATCCGTCAGGGGCAGGATGCCATCTTTATGTTCAATGGCAGGGTGGAAGGAATTTTTAAGGATGAGGGAAGCTATGATATTGAGACGCAGATCGTTCCGTTTCTTTCTACTTTGAAGGGATTTAAGTTTGGTTTTAACAGCGGTATGCGTGCGGAAGTATTATTTATTAATACGAAGCAGTTTAATATCAAGTGGGGAACCCCGAAGCCGGTCCGCGTACAGGCACCGGGACTTCCGGGAGGGCTTCCGATCCGTGCCAATGGTTCCTTCGATGTGAAGGTAGGCGATTACCTGGTATTTATTGAGAAGATAGCAGGGGTTAAGAAGCAGTATTCCATTAATGAGGTGCGGGAGCTGATGCAGTCCATGCTGTCAGGCTTACTGGTTCGCTGGATTTCCAAGGTAGGACAGGATATCTTTAACCTGCAGGCAAATATGCTTGAGATTCAGGATGGTGTTAAGACAGATTTGGATATGGAATTTGTAAAGATCGGTCTGTCAGTTGTCAGTTTTCGGATTGATGAATTCTCTTATCCGGAGAATGTGACCAAGCGGGCAGATCAGGCCGCAGAACATTCCATGGTCGGAGATATGAACCGTTTCCAGCAGGTTAGTATGGTTGACGCCATGACCGGTAATAACGGCAGCGGTGGCAGAGGTTCTGACATGATGAATACCATGATGGGTGCCCAGATGGGTATGATGATGGGTCAGCAGATGATGAATAATATGAATCAGAATGCAGGTGTGCAGAACCAGCAGGCAGGAAATGGTACAATTCCGAAGTTTTGTCCGGAGTGCGGTACACCAACGAATGGCGGTAAATTCTGCAGTAACTGTGGCAATAAGCTGGGATGATCGTTCATCCGGCTGTGAATTATAATTATTTCGGAAGGGTTTTGCTTAAAGACAGGAAAACCCTTCCTTTTTATGCGCAAGGGCTTTGCCTTACATTAGAGCAAGAAGGAGGAAACCATGCAGACAATATTGAATCCGCCTCAGCAGGAGGCGGTTGAGCATATGGAAGGCCCGCTGCTGATCCTGGCAGGAGCAGGCTCCGGTAAGACAAGGGTGATCACGCATCGGACCGCATATCTGATCGAACAGGGTATCTCTCCCTATAACATTCTGGCAATTACCTTTACAAACAAGGCGGCAGGAGAGGTACGGGAGCGTGTGGATGATCTGCTGGGCTATGGTTCAGAAGGGGTCTGGGTCAGTACCTTTCATTCCCTCTGTGTACGGATCCTGCGCAGACATATCGAGCGAATCGGCTTTGTCACCGGCTTTGCCATCTATGATACTGACGACCAGAAGCGGCTGGTGAAGGAGGTGGCAAGATTTTTACAGTTGGATCCGAAAATGTATCCCGAGCGACTGTTAATGTCGGAGATTGCCAGGGCAAAGGAGAACTTTATGTCTCCTCATGAGTATGACCTGAATGCGCAGGGAGATTATCGAAAAATGCAGATGGCCAGAGTCTATGAAGAGTATCAGAAGCGGATGCATAGCAATAATGCCCTGGACTTTGATGATCTGCTGTTCAAGACGGTACAGTTGTTTCAGGATTGTCCGGATGTATTAGAGCAGTACCAGGAGCGGTTCCGTTATATTATGGTTGATGAGTATCAGGATACCAACGGGATCCAGTTCCTGCTGGTACGCCAGCTGGCGAGAAAATACCGGAATCTGTGTGTGGTTGGTGATGATGACCAGTCCATCTATAAATTCCGGGGAGCAAATATTATGAATATCCTGAATTTTGAGCAGGAGTACCCGGATGCCAAAGTGATCAAGCTCGAGCAGAATTATCGTTCTACCGGCAATATCCTGCGTGCTGCCAATGAAGTCATCCGACACAATGAGGGACGGAAGGATAAGACCCTGTGGACAGCCCAGGAGGATGGAGATCTGATCCAGTATAAGCAGTATGAGAATGAGTACCAGGAGGCGGAGCAGATCGCGTATCATATTCTGGAAAACCGGGTAAGAAACGATCTGCATTACAGCGATTTTGCTGTTTTATACCGGACGAATGCACAATCCCGGGTGCTGGAGGAAAAGCTTATTATGAAGAATATCCCGTATCGGATCTATGGCGGCCAGAATTTCTATTCCCGAATGGAGATCAAGGATCTGCTGGCATATTTGAAAATTATATCCAACGGTTATGATGATATGGCGGTAAAGCGGATCATTAACGTGCCAAAGCGGGGGATCGGAGCAGCAACCATAGCTAAGGTAGAGGAGTATGCGCTGCAGCAGGAAATCAGTTTCCTGGATGCCCTGTTTCAGGCAGAGGATATTCCAGGGATCGGAAAGGCAGCAGCCCGGCTTCAGAAATTTACGGATCTGATCGCAGATCTAAGGGAGAAACAGTCTCAGGGACTGTTGATCAGCGAATTGTTTGATGAACTCCTGGAGCGGACCGGCTATCAGGAAGAACTGATCGCAGAGCATACAGAGGAATCACTGGCCCGTGTGGAGAATATTGATGAGTTGCGAAATAAGATCGTAGTCTATGAGGAAAATGCAGAAAGTCCGGCATTGGATGAGCTGCTGGAGGAAATCGCACTGGTATCTGATGTGGACAATCTGAATTCTACAGATGATAAGGTAGTGTTAATGACCATACACAGCGCAAAAGGACTGGAATTCCCTTATGTATTTCTTTGCGGTATGGAGGATGGACTGTTTCCGGGAAGCATGACCATAAACTCCGGCAATCCGGAGGATATGGAGGAGGAACGCCGGTTATGCTATGTAGGGATCACACGGGCAAAGAAGCGCCTGTATCTGAGCAGCGCAAGGCAGCGGATGATGCATGGCAGCAGCAGCTATAATCCCATCTCCCGTTTTATTAAAGAGATACCACAGGAACTGTTGGATCTGGGGGGATATCGCAAGGCACTGAATCAGACCGGACAGCCGGTGGCAGCCTCAACAGTATCTCCGGTATTTACTGCAAAACCGGCTTATGGCAAGACCTTTTCTGTTAATCGGGCCCTGCAGCTGGAATATGGTGTTGGAGACCGGGTACGACATGTAAAATTTGGTGTCGGGATCGTTCAGGAAGTGGTAAATGGCGGCAGGGACTATGAAGTAACGGTTGATTTTGAAAACTATGGCGTAAAACGGATGTTTGCATCTTTCGCAAAATTGGAGAAGCAGGAGTCATAATACATATTCTGTCATAGTTTGATGGAAAAAAATGCAAAATAGAATAGTAATATTTTCTTTCCTATGATATAATACTAATATCGTATGGAATAGAGTATTACAAGGAGGGTAATGATATGAAGAATTTAGATGAGATTATCAGCGCTGTTAAGGTTGGCGAATTGATCGGCGGAAAGAAGGAACCGGAAGAGAATAAGGTAGTTAAGAAAGTTGTATGGGTACTGGCAATCATTGGAGCTGTGGCAGCAGTTGCAGGTATCGCATATGCAGTTTACAAGTATTTAACACCAAGCTTCCTGGATGATTTCGATGATGATTTCGATGATGATTTCGATGATGATTTCTTTGAGGAAGAGGAACCGATTGAGATCAAACCGGAAGCGTAGGCAGTCAGAGAAGCGGGACATTCCTTTGCGGGAAGGTTCCGTTTCCTGTTTTCGTTCATCCTGTCCGGATCAGGAATCCTGCTTATCTGGAGAGTCATATCCATAAAATATGAAATTAGGTGTTGACTTTTTGAAACCCATTCGATATAATAACACTTGCGTTGACAAAAGGACTATGTATTTAAGAAGGACGCAAGACAATATTCGTGGGAAGCGGGGTGTGGCTCAGCTTGGCTAGAGCGCTTGATTTGGGATCAAGAGGTCGCAGG
>CAJULG010000017.1:0-25346 GCA_910587045.1 uncultured Lachnospiraceae bacterium
ATTATTATATCATCCTCTTATTATTTAGAAGGCACTATCTTATTGTGCGCTTACCATATTTCGATATTCCATTTTTTGATCCAATGTATGAATACATCAGATATACCCTTTCCGCAAAATACTACTACCCTCCAAAATGTAAACCATCCCGACACATAAAAAGACACCATCACTTACATTCCTATAAGCAATGATGCCTTATCATTTCGTTCAAATATTTCATTTTCAATCCATTTTAAGTTACAAGCAAACTTTTCATTAAGACGTTGGGTAAGACGTTTTACCCATTTTCGTACCCAGTTTTTACCCAAAATATCACGATACATTGCGATATTTTATGATAGGTTACGATACTTTGAATTTCCTCATAAAACCGCCATCATGGCTTGAAAATGCTTTGTTTTCTGGTTTTGTTTCTTCTAAAAACTTTCCAGCCTTACATTCCCATCTGCTTTGCAACCTCTTCTGCAAAGTTCTCTTCCTTCTTTTCCATACCTTCACCGGTTTCAAAGCGGACAAACTTCACGATCGAAATGCTGGTACCATTTGCCTTTCCTACCGTCTCCAGGTACTTGGCAACATTCTCCTTGTTCTCAGCCTTTACATATTCCTGCTCTAACAGGCAGACTTCCTTTAATTCCTTATTCAATCTGCCCTCGATCATCTTCTCTACGATATTATCCGGCTTATTGGCATTCTTCGGATCATTCTTTGCCTGTGCCAGCAGAATCTCCTTCTCATGTGCCTTATATTCCTCAGATACATCTGCAGAAGAAACATACTTCGGATTCAGCGCTGCTACCTGCATAGCAACATTCGTCAGTGCTTCCTTCACTGCATCATTTACTACATCCGTAGCAGCTTCTACAATAACACCGATCCTGCCGCCGCCATGGGTATAGGTAACAACACAGCCATTTGCTGCTTCTACCTTCTCAAACCGGCGGATAGATAATTTCTCACCGATTACTGCGATCTGCTCTACTAATACGTCATTGATAGTCTTGCTGTTATCTTCTGCCCATGGTTCTGCCATAAATGCATCCATATCAGATGCAGAGGTGTTTAATGCCTGATTGGCAACTGCCTCTACAAAAGTCTGGAACTTCTCATTCTTAGCAACAAAGTCTGTCTCCGAATTCACCTCAACTACAGCAGCGACCTGATCACCATTGGTTACCACCCGGCATAACCCTTCTGCCGCAATCCTGCTTGCCTTCTTCTCTGCCTTTGCCTGTCCGTTCTTTCTTAACAGCTCTACTGCTGCTTCCATATCACCATCGGTTTCTCCCAGTGCCTTCTTACAATCCATCATACCTGCACCGGTCTTCTCTCTCAATTCTTTTACCATTGCTGCTGTAATAGCCATTTCGATTTCCTCCATACAAATTATATTTACCTATATTCTTAAGAAAAGCCTTAGTCGCCGTGGGCGTGGCTAAGGCTTCCAGTTCTTCTGATCTTTGAATTACTCTTCTGCCGCTTCCTCAGACTCTGATGCTGCCTCTGCTTCCTCAACAACAGCATCTTCACCCTGATTTGCTTCAATTACAGCGTCTGCCATCTTGGAAACGATCAGCTTAACTGCACGGATCGCATCGTCATTACCTGGAATAACATAGTCTAATTCCTCCGGATCACAGTTTGTATCCACAATGCCTGCTAACGGAATTCCTAATGTATGTGCCTCCTGAATGCAGATACGCTCCTTCCGCGGATCCACCACGAAAATCATATCCGGAAGCCGCTTCATATTCTTGATGCCTCCCAGATTCTTCTCCAGCTTCTCCATTTCCTTCTTAATCTGGATGACCTCTTTCTTTGGAAGCACATCAAACGTACCATCTGCCTCCATCTCTTCATATTTCTTTAATGTAGCAACACGGGTCTGGATCGTCTTAAAGTTCGTCAGCATACCGCCTAACCATCTCTCATTAACATAGAACATACCGCAACGCTCTGCTTCCGTCTTGATCGCTTCCTGTGCCTGCTTCTTGGTACCAACAAACAGGATCGTACCGCCATCTGCTACACAGTCCTTAATTGCATTATACGTATCATCTACCTTACCAACGGATTTCTGTAAATCAATGATATAGATACCATTCCGTTCGGTATAGATATATGGAGCCATTTTCGGGTTCCATCTTCTTGTCTGATGTCCAAAATGTACACCAGCCTCCAACAACTGCTTCATTGAAATAACGCTCATTTTTCTACCTCCATGGTTTTGTTCTTCCCGGAATTTCCATAACCTGTTTACCAATCCTTCTGGCACCATACAGGGAATCCGTTCCGGTGATTATTCCGTAAGCATTCTACCATAATGCATAACAGTATGCAAGTATTTTTTATCAAAAATGGACAAAACAGGAATCAGCGGCCGGTAATCAGCTTTGCAATGGTCTCATAATCACTCCCTTCCACAACCGTATATTCACCGGTTGCGATCCGGTCCGAATATCCATTTGCCTCCAGATAAGAATCAAAGTCTGCAGCGTCCGCAATCACACCCTGATCCTGTAATATCGTTGCCACATTCCAGGAATTCATACCGCTGATCACGGTAAAGCTTACCGTTCTTCCTTCCGGCGCTGCAGTAGATGAATCTGCCTCCGTTGTCGTATCCGCTTCCGTATCCTGCGTATCCTCATCTGTACTCGAAGAAGTATCCGCTGTCGTATCATTCGTAGAAGAGCCTTCTGTCGTATCATTTGTTGCTGTATCCTCTGTAGAACGGTTCAGATTTTCCAGCAGGGAACCTGCCCTTACCATGCCCAGTTCCTCCGCGCGCCGCATAATCTCCTCATCCGTCATCTTTCCGCCGCCTGTCACACTGTATGCAGTAAATAATATAATTGTAGCAAAGAGGATTCCAACTCCGATTCCCCTTATATAATACTTTCGTTTCATGTATATCCGTCTCTTTTCTATTAATCTATCGATTCTGATACAGGTCAACCACCAGTTTGACCTCTCCGACACCTAAGCCCAGTTCTCTGGCAATTTCCATAATGCTCATGCCATTGCGCTTCATACCAAGAATAATATCATTGGTATTCTCCTCCTCTACTGCCACTTCTTCTGCCGGATCTGCCTCTGAAACCCCGTCCATAGCCAGACTGCTTCCCATATCCAGGTTCCCTTCTGCAGAAGCAAGCGCATCCAGGGCATCCAGTTCCGGTGTATCACTGACATAGGCATCAATGGCCAGCTCACTTGCCCGCTTCAGATCCGCTGCCTGTTCCTCCGCCTCGGCAACTAATGCTTTTAATTCCTTCTCCTTGTCATTTAACATGCTGTAGAGGAACATGACCTCTTTGTGATTCTTTTCAATCTCATCACAGACTGTCACTGCATAATCTCCCAGTGCCATCATCTTCTCATTCAGCATGGTCGACAGGGAATTATCTGCATTATAAATGATATCATTCACATCCTCCGATATCTTATCACTGACCTTCCTCTGCAGAACCGCCAGTTCCTCCTCGTTCAACTCATACTCATCCGTGATCCGGTTGCCGACAGCGGCTTCTGTCGACTCCGTTCCTTCTGCTCCATCCTTACTTACCATCATAAAACTTACAATGATACATATAATTCCAATAATTGTTACAATTAATACTGCATACATGGTACTTTCTCCTGTTACACCTTTATATCAAAGTTTACCCATCCGCCTTCCGGGGATTTCCTGGTATCCTTTTCTTCTGCTTCTGTCTCCTGTCGCCGCTTCTTACGTTTTCCAGGCTGTCCGTCATATGAATTATTCCCCTTTTCTTTGGCATCATAACGATATTCCATCAGATCCGGATCTTCTTTGGGTATTACAGTCTCGGATTGCTGCTTTACTTCCTTTGCCAGCTCTGTCGTGCCCTGTGCGCTCTGAACCGCTGCATGCTGATTCTGGTTATGCTGCTGGATTCCTACCTGATTTGCCTGTGGCAGAATCATCTGCATTTCAACTGGTCGTATCATACAACCACCTCCCTGCCTTCTTTACACATAAATCATGAATAACTGTCTACCTTGATCTCACCATCCACCAGATGAAACTGACAGTATTTTTGCTCATCCTTTACAATATGAATCGTATTTGCGATCTGAATCCGCACTTCAGGATAAACCCGGTCACTTACCCGCAGACGTCCCTTGGCCTCTGCATCGATCCTCTGCCGGAATTCTTCGATCAATATTTTCAGTTCTTCCTGCCTGCCCTCCAGACGCAGTTTATCCGCTCCGGTAGACCGGATCCGTGCAACATTCTCCGGCGTCATTTTTCTTCCTTCATTTAAACGTTTTCGGAATAATACCAGAACCTGCACACACTGCTCCAGTTCTGCAGCATTATCTTTAAACTCCTGCTCCATTTTCTTTAACTCCTCCAGTACCGAAGGATCAATTCCGAGCTTAATATTGGTTATGGTTCCCATCCGGTTTCCAATCGTTTTAATATCAATGAGATTCAATGCACTTAAGCTGCCGCCTACCACAAAGGATTTCCTGCCCTCACAGATGATCATATCCCCTGCTTCGATCTCGCTGTGCAGAATTGAACCGGAACGGATAGTTCCATCTGCCTTTACAGTCGCATTTTCAATAAACTTGGTAATTATATCTCCCTTTGCTTCTAATTTACCCCGATACATTCCCTGTATTCCACGACTTAATACAATATTTCCATCTGAATAGAGATTCGCACCTTCCACCACTCCATTGACCTGGATATCCCCTTTGGCACGAACCTGAAAGCCGGTTCTCACACTGCCCTTTACGATCACATTGCCTTCATAATCGATATCTCCCGTGGAAGCATCCACATCCGCAGATACAGTAAAGGAATTGGATACCTCTACCGTATCCCGATCCAGTCGGACATCCCCGCTTACACCACTGAACATCTGCAGGCCATCTTCAGATAAATAAATATTTTTTCCATATTTCAACTTCTGCTTCTTCACCCTGGCAGGGAGAATCTTTCTGCCACATACATCATAGCCTTCGGTTCCCTCTGTCTCTGGTGTCAAAGTAGCCAGAAGCTGTCCCTGTTCCACCCGGGTAAATATATTCAGTTCATGGAAATCAACCGTACCATCCTCATTCATCTTTGGTTTTGCCAATGGGTGGGTTTCAAAATGATATGTAATACTGGCATCTGTCCCCTCCACCGGCGGCTGTCCCTTTGCAATCTCCACACTGTGACAAAATACCGGAGTCGTAAGAAGTACATCCATGACCTGTTCATTCAGGCCGAATTTAATATCCGCCAGTGCCAGTTCATTCATCAGATCACTTTTTGTAAACAGTTTCCCCTGGTTTGAAGGCGGATACAGCCGCAGGATCGCTGACATCCGATCCGGCCGGATACGAATATCCGCTCTCTCATTGATGGGAGAATATTCTCCTTCCGCCAGCCGCACCTTTGTCGGTTCCCGAAGTCTTGCAATCGCACGGTTCAGGACATTCCGATCATAATTATCAATCTGAACATTCTTTAAATACCGCATGACCTCCGCAATATTCAAAGGCTCACCACCTTCTGTGGGAGGCACTAACAGGATATATACAATATCTTCTTCTATTTGTAATCGAAAATATCCATTCCTTTTCTTCATTCAGGCCTCCTTATCCCATTAATATTTCATAATGTATTCCCAATACCTTTTTCATCTTCTGTAATGCCTTTGTATGCAACTGGGAAACTCTGGATTCTGACACCTCCAATACCTTACTGATTTCCTTCAGAGTCAGTTCCTCATAATAATACAGCAATACTACCATACGTTCCTTTTCGGTCAGATGATCCAAAGACTCTGACAGCAGTTCCTTAACCTCTTCCTGCTCATATACCCGGTCCGGTTCTGCCTGGGCATACTTTCGGGAATCAAATGCCTTTACTTCAATCCCCTGCTCGACAAATTCATCAATGGATGCAATATTGGTCACCTTCGTCTGCCCCTGCCAGTTAAAATATTCATCCATGGAAAGATTCAATTCCCTGGCAATTTCCTCATCTGTAGCCACACGGTTTTCCTCTGCTTCAATTTTAGTAATGGCTGCTTCCATCTGTTTCTGTTTCTGCCTTACAGAACGGGGAATCCAGTCCATTTTGCGGATCTGATCCAGAATCGATCCCCGGATCCGGAGACTGGCATAGGTTTCAAACTTAATTCCCTTTTCACAGTCAAATTTATCAATGGCATCAATCAAACCAAAGATTCCATAGCTTACTAAATCATCATATTCTACTGTATACCCGAGATACATGCTTAACCGCCCCGATACCACCTTTACAAGCGGTACATACTCCATGATCAGCGCTTCCCTTATTTCCGGTTCCCGTTTTTTATTGTAGTCCGCCCAAAGTTTCTCGCGTCTGGTCTCATCCATGCTTTACACCTCTTGACACTATTATTTCATGATTTACATAATTACCACCCGATCGGGTGATGATCCGTGATTCATTTCTTTATTATTCTTTATTATTCTATTTTATTCTACTTCTTCTCCTGCCGGTTCCCCATCCTCTGCTTCATCCTCTGCTTCTTCCGGATGAGGAGTTTCCTTGACAGACATAGCCCGGTCAATCAATCTGGTACTGATGCTTCCAATAATAAAAAAGATAACGATTACGACAAGCAGCAAAACCAGCGATTTTAAAATCGGACGATGTAATACCATATTACTGATACTAACAATCAGTGCCGCCATTAATACAATAAATGGTCTTAACCATCTTAGCTTCATACATTCACCTTCTAAGCTTCATAAGTAATATTATCCTGCTCACTCATAAGCCGCACAGCGACTTATGCCTTATCCGCCATGCTCATTCATAAACCGCCCGACGTTCCTGCCCTTTGTGAGCAGGCTCTCACGGGCAGCCTTATATTGCATTCTGCATGGCAGACAGGTTATTCATATGATCAGACCTGGATGACCGACTGCTTTAATCTCCAGCTCATTGTTTGACGGATCAAACACGATCGTCCTTCCGTAATCCTTGCCTGTGTCTTCAGCGACCAGCGGAATCCGAAGCTGTTGCAACACCAGTTTCGCCATGACTGCATTCTGGTGTCCAATGCTGGTATCATCACTTTCGATTGGAAAATCAAACATTTTTGCCCCACCGGCCACCTTTGCCATCAGCATTCTCCGATTCACTCCGGCATGTTCTAACATTCGAAGCATATCTACCAGACCGGTATCCACAAACTTCGCACGATTGGTATTGTTTCGAATCCTCCTGCTGTCCGGAAGCATGGCATGGAGCATGCCGCAAATCTGTGTGGTCGAATCATATAATACGATTCCTACACAGGAACCTAATCCAATTGTTGTTATTTTTTCCGGCGCACGACAGATTGCCAGATCTGCCATGCGGACTTTCACTATTGTTTCCATTCTCTTCCCACTTTTATATTCCCAGTCGTTTCCGAATGATCTTATAGGATTCCGTATCAGCAATCATCATGATGTGACCGTCAATCGATAAATCCTCGCCCTCGAATTCCGACTCAATCTGTAATACCTCATCATGTTCTCTACTGTTCACTACTGCAGGAAAACTCAATATTGCTCCTGCCATATCAATGGCCAGAACCGGATTGGACGGTCTGATATTGATCCCTGTCAATGTTTCGATCGAAGAAAGATAGGAACTGATCAATATATTTCCGATTTCCTGTATCGCTGATAAATCAATGGCATTGAATGCATTCATCTCATGCAGTTCGATCCCGCATAACCGGTTCGCCAATCGACGTGCATCCCGCAGATCCAGAGCAAACAGAACAAAACCATTTATACCTCCCGTAATATTACTCATTACGCCTGCAATGATATTTTCCGCACCGCCAATACTTTCCACAAAGTCATCAAAGCTCATGAAGGAAACTTTGGGCATCTTCATGGACAGCTTGGAATCCAGCAGTACGGAAAGGGAGGTGGTTGCATTTCCGGCACCGATCGTCCCGATTTCTGTAAGGACATCCAATTCCATATCATCCATTCTTTTTTTCATAGATTGACTCCTATTCTGCTTAATCGCTTATGATTCCGCTGATATTGATCAGAGAAATCAAAGTATCCTTATACTTTCCTACTCCCGTAACATAGATACCGGTATCCTCTCTTCCATTATCATATGCTACCTTCTCTACATCCTCCTCCGACAAAGTGACTACTTCCCGAACCTCATCCACCAGTAAACCCAGGGAGGCATTCTGCTCCGGCTTGATGATAATGATCCGGGTACTTCCCGTAATCTCTCCCTCTTCCATCTCCAGCTTATCCCGCATACTCATGACCGGTATGATCTCTCCACGCAGATTGATCACACCCAGAAAGTAGGGCTGTGTCTTTGGTACTCTTGTAATCTTCTGCATACGTACGATATTATCCACATATGCAATGTCAATTCCATACTGTTCACTGCCCAGCTTGGCAACAATATATTGTTTTGTCTCATCCATATTTTCAATCTCTGCCATATAATACACCTCCTATACCAATGTATTTGCATCAATGATCAACGCGACTCCGCCATCTCCCAGAATCGTAGCGCCGCTGAACATCCTGTGAATGTAGATATACTTTCCAAACGGCTTGATCACGATTTCCTGCTGGCCGATCAGATTATCTATGACCAGTCCCGCCTGCTTATCGCCCTTCTTGACGATCACGACCACCAGACTTTCCGGTTCCTCCTCTGCCGGTTCCATATCCAGCACCTGATCCAGGCGGATCAGCGGAATAACAGATCCCCGCAGGGTAATAACCTCCTTATTCTGTATCAGCTTCACATCTTCAGAAGGGATATCCTCCACTGTTACAATAGAATTCAAAGGAATCGCATATTTTTCCTCCCGGATATCTACCATTAATGCCTGAATGATCGCAAGGGTAAGCGGAAGCCTTACGATAAAGGTGGTTCCCTCTCCCAATACACTATTAACCTCTACATCCCCGCCAAGACCTTCGATCTTACTCTTCACTACGTCCAGACCAACACCCCGGCCCGACACATCCGATATCTTTTCTGCAGTAGAGAATGCCGGCTGGAACAACAGATCGATCGCTTCCTTGTCGGACATCATCTCGGCCTGCTCCTCACTGATATTTCCTTTCTTGACCGCAGATGCCTTCACCTTCTCTACATCTACACCGCCGCCATCATCACTGACCTCGATCGTAACGTTATTGCCATCCTGATAGGCATTCAGACGGATCGTTCCCACCTGTGGCTTCCCTTTCTTGATACGGTCCAGCGTAGACTCCAGACCATGATCTGCTGCATTCCGCAGCATATGCATAAGAGGATCTCCGATCTCATCAATAACCGTACGGTCTAATTCCGTCTCCTCACCAGTCATGATCAGTTCCATTTCCTTATTCAGCTTCTTTGACAGATCACGGATCATCCGCGGGAACCGATTGACAACGCTCTCAATCGGCACCATCCTTACCTTCATTACAGACTCATGAAGATTCGTTGTAATCCGCTCCAGATATTCAATCTGCTCATTAAATTGCTGGTTATGGCTGCTCTCTTCACTTTCACTGACCGAAACCAGTCCATTCTTTGCAATGATCAGCTCACTGACCAGATTCATCAGATCATCCAGCTTTTCAATATCTACACGGACTGAACGGTTTACCACCGGCTTCTTCTTTGTTTCTGCCGCCTTCTTCTTCTCCGGTGCTGCTTCCGTCTTTTCTCCGGACTCCTCTGCCTCCTTTGGTGCTTCCTTTACGACCTCCGGTTCCGGCTCCGGCGTACTTTGTATGGTTTCCGGTGTAAATGGCTCTAACACCACTTCCTTTATCTCTGAGACATTGGAAATAATCTTTTCAATCTCTTCCTTACTTTTTTCTGAAATAATAAACAGACTGAAGTCAAAATCAAACTTCTCATCCTCAATATCCTGGGAACTCGGCTCAGAACGGATGATCTCACCAACTGCCTCAACGCCCTTAAATACCAGAAACGCCCTGGCGGCCTTCAGGATACAGGTTTCCTGTATGTATACGGTTGCACCATACGCATGCATTCCCCTCTCCATTGCCTCTTTCATGGCATTCACTTCATAATCAGCAATCGGAAGCTTTCGGAATTTCCGTTTATCCTCCTCTCCGGCAGGTGCAGAAACCGGTGCTGCTTCTGCTTTGGGCGGTTCAGAATCCTCGGACTGTCCAAGGCCGGTTGCCAGTGTGGCATTTAAAAGATCAATAATCTCCTCATTGTCTTCCGTACCCTCATCCGCAGAATCCTGAATATTGGCAAGATACCCTTCCAGTGCATCCAGACACTTAAATACAATATCAACGATATCCGGCGTTACTGACATCTTGCCATTCCGGATTTCGGAAAATACATTTTCCAGATCATGCGTCAGACGCTGCATCCGTTTAAATCCCATTGTACCTGCCATACCCTTTAAGGAATGAGCAGCACGAAAGATTTCATTCACAGTATCAATATTCTCCGGATCCTGCTCCATGATCAGAACCTGATCGTTCAATGTTTGTAAATGTTCCTTTGTCTCATCAATAAATATTTCCAGATATTGACTTAAATCCATTTAACACACCCCCGTAATATTAATTATCGCCTTCGCTATCTTATTTAACGAAAGTATTTCATCAGAAAGCCCGGATTGTGCTATCATCTTTGGCATACCATAAACCGTTGAGGTTTCCCGGTCCTGACTGATCACATACACGTTCTTTTCCTGGCTCAACATACCAATACCTTTTGTACCATCTGCACCCATACCAGTCAGTACCACACAGATGATCTCATAATAATCTGACTGTACCAGACTCTCGTACATATAATTCGCATATGGCCGAAGTCCATTGACCGGAGGTTCCTGGCCAAGCCGGATCACATGTTGTCCGTGTTCATGGGCAACCCGCATATGACTGCCGCCTTTTGCGATGTATACCTTCCCGTTTTCCATTACGTCGCCCTCTGCCGCTTCCTTTACAGCGATCATGCTGATATCGTTTAAGCGACTGGCAAGGGATGCTGTAAATCCTTCCGGCATGTGCTGGACGATCAAAACCGGTGCATCCAGATTCGATGGCAGATATGGCACTACCTCCTGCAGCGCTCTGGGCCCGCCGGTTGAACAGGCAATGGCAACCAGCCTGCCTCTCCCCATATGATTCCGGCGTTCCCTTTTCTGCACCCGTTCTTTTACGATCACCGGCGGTTCATCCTCACTTCGATCCATAATAGAAAGCGCATTAAAAATCTTTTTTCGGAAACTGTCCATCTTCACCAGCATATTATCCGGCTTCTTCAGGAAATCAACTGCCCCCAGAGACAATGCCTCTATGGTCTCAGCGCTGGAACGTTCTGCAACGGTACTGAACACCACGGTTGGTATATCCAGCTTTTCCCGTTTCATTACCTTTAACATTTCAACTGCACCCATCTTAGGCATATTGATATCCAGAAAGATGAAATGAATCGGTGTAGAACGGTGTAAAACGTCTAATGCCTCAAGGCCATTCGCTGCCGTACCCGCTACCTGATATTGTTCTGTTCTATTGATTATATCAGATAAGACCCTTCTCATAAGTGCAGAGTCATCTACAATCAAAACATTTTTTTTCATGTTATCCTTCATTCCCTATCCTTTTAATTCGTACCCTTTTCCTTTGATATTTTCTTCCGTTCTGCATCGAATATATAGCGGATTAATACCTCACGCTCCCGGTCTCCAATCCCTTCAAATTCTACCCGCTGTTCATACAAGACAGCATTGTTTTCCTTCCGTATGGAGGCAATGAGCTTTCCATACTGTAAAATCCTGTGGTTTTCTCCATCCAGTCGGATCAGGAATCGAAGCTGGATGTACTGGTTTGCCTCTTCCTTATACTCCGATACCATACGAACACCACCGCCGCTGATATCCAGGAGTACCCCCCGTTTCCATTCCGGTTCTTCTCCTTCCTGGGGCGTCCAGCTTCGTACCTCCTCTGCAGTTACGATCCGGTAATCTGCGGCGATCCGACATTCATGACGAAAATACTCTCTACGCTGCACCTTCTTTAATGGTTCCTGTATCTCCATATCGGCCAGGAACAAATTGCCTTCCTTCATACGGTTTACCACAATGAACCGGCTGGCAAATATTCCCTTCTGTGCAAAAATATTCATGATATACTGATCTCCCACTGCCAAAGGCACCAGCCTTCCTTCATGAAAGGGCATAGAAATCCTGGCTATATTCTGTTCCGGCAGATCCATGATCCGGCAGGATAATACCCGGCGCCGCTCCCGGTTTTCTACCGGATGCCCGTCTTCCAGTATTTCCATATCAATTTTGTTTCCGATTGCAATAATTTCCTCCATAATTCATCCCCTATCCCTATACTTTCCTTCGATTCTGGCGGATAAAATCAAGGAAGAATTTTGCAATGCCTTCTCTTGGTTCCTCCACAGCTTCTTCAATCTCTAACAGACGGTTCCCGATTTCCTGATAACACTTGGTAGAAATGGAATTCGGAAAAGCCAATGATACCGGCTTTTGCTCCATGACTGCCTTGGCAGCATTATTATCCTGCATGATCGCACCCAGATACTCCAACTGTATGTTCAGGAATTTTGTTGCAACGATATTCAGCTTATCATAGATCTCTTTTCCCTCTTCTCTGGTGCCAACCCGGTTCGCTATGATCTTCATCTTTTTTTCATCCACCAGAAACTCCTTACTGCGATTTACTGCCTTTAACAGAGAATACGCATCAGTAATGGAAGTCGGTTCCGGTGTGGCAACGATGATCACCTCCGGACTGTTCAGAACAAATTCCAGCACGGAATCTGCAATTCCTGCCCCGGTATCTATAATAATGACATCTGCCAGCGTGTCTAAACGGGCAAGTTTGGAGATCAGGATGCGAATTTGCTCTTTATCCAGATTTACCATATCCTGTACCCCGGAACCACCGGAAATGAATGAAATATCCAGGGGACCCTTGGTTATAATGTCATCAATATTTCTGTCATTGTAAATTAAATCAGCCATGTTGTATTTGGGACGGATTCCCAGCATGATCTCCACATTTGCCAGGCCAAAATCTGCATCAATGATCACAACCCGTTTTCCCCGCTTTGTGAGTTGAATAGCAAGGTTGACGGAAAAGCTGGTCTTCCCAACACCACCTTTTCCACTGGTAACTGCAATTACCCTGGTGGAACCGCTATGCCGGACCTGCTGGCTGACCCTTTGTCTTAATTGTTCTGCCTGATCCATCAATCGCTTCCTCCTAATAACTGCTTCGCAATGAACTGTGCATCCGTGATTTCCATATCATCCGGCACATTCTGTCCGAATGTTGTGTAGGACAGCGGTTCCTTTGTCAACATCCGGATATTCAAAATATTGCCCAAGGTTCCTGTTTCATCAATCTTAGTAAAAAGTAATCGGTATTTCGATATATCCGAATAGGACTGTGTGATCTTTACAAGATCACGATACTTGGTTGTAGCACTCACGACCAGATATATCTCCTGTTTATAATCCTTTGCCGCTTCTAAGAGCTGTTTTACATCCTCCCGTTGTTCTTCGTTTTTGTGAGAACGTCCTGCAGTATCTATAAAAATCAGATCAAAATCCTTATATTTTTCAATGGCCTTCTGCATCTCCTGTGCATTATAGACAACCTCAATCGGGACAGATAATATATTGGCATAGGTCCGGATCTGCTCTACTGCTGCGATCCGGTAGGTATCTGCCGTAATGATCGCCAGTCTGCACTTCTCATCCAGTTTATACTTCGAAGCCAGCTTTGCAATCGTAGTCGTCTTTCCCACACCAGTCGGTCCAATGAAAAATACCACCTTAGGTGCTCCTTCCACCAGTTCAATGGTCTTCATCTGTCCCAGCTTTAACACGATCTTCTGATACACGCTGGAAAGCAGATCATCGAGTTGAAGCGTCTGTCCATGATTGTCAATCTCATTCATGATCTCTCTGGCATTCTCTTCTGTCACCTCATTGCTGACCAGCTGGTCAAATACCAGTTTCACCAGTTTAGAATTCTGATCTGTATCTTCCCCTTCCTTCACTTCTTCCTCCTCTTTCAAATCCTGCATCTGACGTTCCAGCATCTGAGCTAATGTATCCAGACGCTCTTCGATCGCTGAGGTTTTTGTCCCTTTTTTTTGTTCTGCGTCTACTGATTCCTGTTCTACGTCTGACATTCGCATTCTGGCTGCCAGGTCTGCGCTTTCATCTACAGGCCTTTTTGCTGACGGAATGATCTTACGTTCCTGATTCTCACCTGCTTCATCCACTGCCGCAGTCACTTCTACAAAGTTCTTGGAAAACAGCTTCCGCAACCCCTTGTATTTCACGGTTTTCACATTCATGATGACTGCATCTGCACCCAGATCATCCTTCGCCTTTATAATTGCCTCCGCCTCGGAAGCCGCCTGATATTTCTTAATTATCATCGATTGTCACCATCCCTACTGACTGTAATTCTACATTTGACTCTATTTCATTATAAGAAATCACAATAAGATTCTGAAAATAATCACTTGTCAATTTCTTAAAATACATACGGACAATCGGTGATGTAATAATGATCGGGGTCTGTCCGGCACTCTCCAGCTTTGCAATTTCCGTTTCAGTCGCAGACAGAATAGCTCTGGTACGATCCGGATCCAGGGTCAGATATGCACCCTGCTCTGTCTGCTTTACGGATGCCATGATCTCCTGTTCAATCTTCGGATCCAGGGTAACTACAGATGTGGTTTCCTCACCGCCAAAGAATTTATTGGAAATTGCACGTTTCAGGCCCTGACGGACATATTCTGTCAGTACATCCGTATCTCTGGTGTTCACGGCATGATCTGCCAGAGTTTCAAATATCGTTACCAGATCCCGGATCGAGATACCCTCCCGCAGCAGATTCTGAAGTACCTTCTGCACCTCGCCTACATTAAGCAGTTTCGGGATCAGCTCGTCAACCAGTGTGGTATTGTTTTCCTTAATATTGTTGATCAGATTCTGAACATCCTGACGGGTCAGCAGTTCGTCAAGATGCGTCCGGATAACCTCTGTCAAATGCGTCGCGATAATAGACGGCGGATCCACGACCGTATATCCATAGGATTCCGCCCGCTCCCGCTGCGCCTCTGTGATCCAGACTGCCGGCAGATGGAACGACGGCTCAAAGGTCGGAATACCGGTAATCTCTTCCTCCACGTATCCAGGATTCATTGCCATATAATGATCAAAAAGAATTTCTCCTTCACTAACCTGTATGCCCTTAATCTTGATAATATACTGATTTGGATTCAACTGAATGTTATCCCGCAAACGAATGATCGGCACTACTGCACCTAACTCCAGTGCGATCTGACGTCGGATCATAACCACCCGGTCTAACAGGTCGCCGCCCTGATTCACATCAGCAAGCGGAATAATACCATATCCGAATTCCAATTCAATCGGATCCACCTGCAGCAGGGTATTGACATTCTCATGTCGTCGTACCTGATCGGCCTCTTCTTCCTCTGCTTCCACTTCTTCCTCAATTTCATGGGTCTCCTGCCTTGTACTGATAATCCGTCCTGTAACGATCAGAAGCAGACCAAATCCCAGATACAGCACAATATTCAGCGGGGTAAAAATTCCCAGGAAACACAAGGCACCACCTACCACATAGAGAACCCTGGCAGACTGGAACAATTCACTAAATACAACATCACCAATCTCAGCTTCTTTCGAACCTTTGGTAACAATTACACCGGTTGCCAGCGAGATCATCAGGGATGGCAGCTGGGAAACCAGACCGTCACCAATGGTAAGGATCGTATATTTTGACAAAGCCTCCGTGATCGGCAGGCCCTGCATCAACATGCCGGTTGCAATACCGCCGACAAAGTTGATCGCCGTAATGATCAGTCCGGCAATCGCATCTCCCTTTACATACTTTGTCGCACCATCCATGGAACCGAAGAAAGAGGCTTCCTCCTGGAGCTTCTGTCTTCGTATGATGGCTTCCCGGTCAGAAATGGCACCGGTGCTCAGATCGGCATCAATCGCCATCTGCTTACCAGGCATGGCATCCAGTGTGAACCGGGCTGTAACCTCAGATACACGCTCGGAACCCTTATTGATGACGAGCATCTGTACAATGACCAGAATAATAAAGATGATCGCTCCAATGATCAGATTCCCGCCGCCCACGAACTGACCGAAGGTGGTAACCACATTGCCCGGTTCTCCCGTCATTAAGATCAAACGGGTAGAGGAAATATTCAGGGAAATACGGAATATGGTAGTAAACAGCAATACGGTAGGAAAACTGGACATTGCCAGGGTCTCCCTGGCAAAAATACAGTTAAACAGTATCACCATTGCAATCATCAGGTTAAAGGTGATCAATACATCCAACAAAAAAGAAGTCATTGGAACAAGCATGAAAATAACTGCCGCCAGCAAATAGATTCCTAAGAATATACCCAGGCTAAATTTAATGTTTTTCATGATGCTCCTCCTGTCCTTCTAAGCTATCCTGCTTTCTTCAGATTATATACATACGCCAGAATATCTGCAACTGCCTGATATAATTCCGGCGGAATTTCCCTGTCAAGATCTACATTATAGTACAACATACGGGCCAGAGGCTTATTCTCTACGATCTCTACCCCATGTTCCTTTGCCAGCTCCTTTATCTTCGCTGCCAGAAAATCCGTTCCTTTTGCCGTAACCACCGGTGCCGCATGTTCATTGGCATCATACTTAAGAGCAACTGCAAAGTGGGTCGGATTCGTGATCACTACATCTGCTTCTGGAATGCTTGCCATCATTCTCCGCTGAGAAGCCTGCCGCATCCTCTGCTTTTGCTGACTCTTAATCTGCGGATCACCTTCTGAATTCTTATATTCATCCTTAACCTCCTGCTTTGTCATCTTCAGATCCTGCTTATGCTTATATCGCTGATAAGCATAATCCACAAATCCGACTGCCAGCATAGCCAGGCTGATCTTTATTCCCAGTTCCCAGACGATATCCATCATCAGGGCCAGAGACTGAGAAATGGTGATACGATACAGTGTATAGATCTCTTTGGAATGCTTTTCCAAAACGGTATATGCCATGTAGGCGATCAAGGCGATCAGGACAATGGACTTCACCAGTTCAAACAAAGAACGGGCAGAAAAAATCCGCTTAAAGCCACTGATCGGATTAATCTTACTCAGCTTGGGCCGCATCGGTTTCGTCGTCACCATCCATTTAAACTGTACCTTATTTGCCAGAAATGCAACAACAATTCCTACCAGCAGAAAAGGAGCGGTGATGATTACTACATCCTTTGCAACCTCCATCATTAATTCCAGTACCGTCTGATAATCAACACCCTGAATTACAGCGTGGCTGGCATGAACCCAGTATTTATCAAACAACGCTACCAGTCGTGGACCAATAAAGCTGATTCCATACCGCAACGTCAGGAACAGTGCTAATAAGGATATTGCATTGGTCAATTCCTTACTTTTGGCTACAGAGCCTTCCTTTCTGGAATCCTGAATCTTTTTGGGCGTGGCATCCTCTGTCTTCTCACCACCGGGGCCTTCCTTGGCAAAGAACTGAAGATTATACTGCAATGTCATCGCAAATTCCTCTTTCCCTTAGTATGCGGTCCGTAATACATTCATGACCAGATCCTCTGTCATCTGAAATACAAAATCCGTAATATTGGGCAGGAACATCACTGTCACCATCATGACGATCAGTCCCAAAAGCAGTTTTAATTCAATACCCACGGAAAACATATTCATCTGAGGTGCTGTTTTCGCAAGAATTCCCAAAACCACATTACAAAGTGTAATGGAAATGAAGATTGGCAGTGCTATCTGGAACCCCACTAAAAAATATTCTTCAATAAAGGTAAGCGCCAGCGTCTGCAATGCTTCTTCCTGAAGGTTAATACCGCCTACCGGAATCACCTGAAAGGAATCACAGATTGCCCGCAAAATAAAATGGTGCATATTGGAACACAACATGATCAGCAGCACCAGGTAATTATATAAATCAGCGGAAATTGTAATACTTGTATTTGTAGTCGGATCAAAAGCCGTTACCATGGTGAATCCAATTTCCCGGTCTATGAACATACCACTCAAATTGATGATCGTCAGACAGAGATTGGATGCAAGTCCGACGGAAAGGCCCAGAAGCAGTTCCTTCACCAGCAGAACCGTAAATCCGATCAGAGTCGTATAATTCAATGGTGTATACTCTGTTGCAGAAGCTACCACCAATGCGATACAGATACCAAATCCTACCCGAACCCGCCGGGGTACACCTCTTGTACCATAAATTGGTGCTACGCTGACAACACCTGCGATCCTTGCAAATATCAGCAAATAAAACTCCAAATGATAAATGGAAAAACTCGTAGAAAGCATAGGCCGCCTCACATATTCACATAGGTGCCGAACATTCCATACAATCTCTCAATAAATTCCACAATATTATGCAGGATCCAGCCTCCGCACAGCATTAATGTCAGGAAGATTCCAAGCATCTTCGGAACAAAGGTCAGTGTCTGTTCCTGAATGGATGTTACGGTCTGAAAAATACTTACAAGCAGACCAATGGTTAACGAAACCAACAGCATAGGAGCTGAACACTTAATGATCAGCCAGAAGGCTTCTCTTGCTATATCAATTACTATATCTGCTGTCATTTACGTTTCTCCTTCCGTCAGTATACAAAGGACTGAACCAACTGTCCTATGATCAGATTCCACCCGTCTGCCATGATAAATAACAACACCTTGAAAGGCATGGAAATGGTGGTTGGCGGCAGCATCATCATACCCATAGACATTAAGGTAGATGCCACTACCATATCAATAATGATGAACGGGATATAAATCAAAAATCCGATAATGAATGCAGAACGCAGTTCGTTAATGATAAATGCAGGAATAATGACTGATGTGGGAATATCATCCCAACTCGAAACCGATTCAATCCCTGCAATATCCAGAAATAACTGCACATCCTCTTCCCGATTCTGAAGCTGATTGATCATGAAATCCCGCATGGGACCCATAGCCGCCTCCAGTGCTTCCTCCTGATTCATCTCCCCTTTGGAAAAGGGTTCAATCGCCTCTGTATTCACCCTGGCAAATATGGGTGACATAATGGAAAGTGTCAAAAATAAGGAAAGCCCTATCAGTACATTGTTAGGGGGTGTGGAAGTCAGACCCAGTGCCGTCCTGATAAAGTGTAATACCACGATGATCCGGGTAAAGGACGTCATCATAACAAGAATTGATGGAGCTAATGAAATTACTGTTATCACTAACAGCATTTGTAATGTGCCTGACAAGGTTCCTTCTTCCCCGTCCACGGTAAAGCTCAGATTCAGTGGTGAAGTAAGGTCATTCTCATCCGGGAATGCAGTTTCTTCTGTTGTTTCTGTTGTGGTCGGAATCTCAGCCGCCATGGACTGTGTATTGCAAAAAATCAGCACAACAAATACAACTGCAAACACAGCCAGGCATCGTTTTATGGTAATGCGAAAAGTATTAGGTTTCATCTGTATCATTCTCATCCTTTTTCTTCTGAAGCTGAGAGAGAATATCTTTAAAGCTTCCTTTTGCGTTATTCCCCAGAGCGTCCAAATTCAGCTCCTCCTCCTTTAACTCGGTCAGAAAAGTAATGTCATCCTTGCCAACCCCGATGGCTGCATACCGACTGCCAATCTTTACAATCTGTATGTACTTATTGTTACCAATCCTGGTCGTTTCAATTATTTTTACATTACTGCGGCTCTGAATATTACTCTGAAATCTTCCCGTCAACCGGGCAGCCAGATAAGCCATTCCCAGCACAAAAAGAAACATGATCAGAACGACCAATAGCTGGATTACACCTTCTAAAGCATTGGACCTGCTGAGTAAAACCATCTTATTCTACAGCCTTCTTTACTGCTTCTAATACACGATCCGGCTGGAACGGTTTTACAATGAAATCTCTGGCGCCAGACTGAATGGATTCAATAACCATCGCCTGCTGACCCATGGCAGAACACATAACAACACTGGCATTTGGATCCAACTGCTTGATCTTCTTTAATGCCTGAATACCATCCATTTCCGGCATGGTAATATCCATTAACACCAGATCCGGCTTTGTTTCCTGATACTTTTCAACTGCCTTTGCTCCATTTTCAGCTTCACCAGCTACATTATAACCGTTTTTGGTCAGAATGTCCTTGATCATCATTCGCATAAATGCCGCATCATCACAAATTAAAATACTTTTTGCCATCTCTTATCTCCTCTTTAATCATTAAAACATTTTTGACTTCACTATATCAGTAACACGGATACCAAAGCTTTCTTCAATTACAACGACTTCACCCTTGGCAACCATCTTACCATTCACCAGAACATCGATTGGCTCACCTGCTATTTTATCCAGTTCCACAATCGTACCTGGCGAAAACTCAAGAATTTCTTTAATGGATTTCTTCGTCCTTCCTAACTCAACCGTTACTTCAAGAGGTACATCCATGATCAGATCGATGTTCTCCTGCTGGGTGACCGGATTCGGACTTTGTGCAAAGCTCTGGAATTGTACCGGCTGTACATTCACATCCTGCATTGGGGGGGCATATCCATATGGCATCTGGCCGTATGGCATCTGACCATATGGCATCTGAGGCTGACCCATCATTGGCTGACCCATCATCGGCTGCATCTGTGGTGCTGCCGCCTGTGGCATCGGCTGTGCCGGTGCGGCCTGTGGTGCCGGCTGCGGGGCCGGAGCTGGTGCCGCTTCTGCTTCTGCTGCTTCAAAGCTGGAGGCAAAGGCCTGACATAACTCCTCTGCAAAATCAATCGGATACAACTGCATAATATTGGAATCCACCAGTTCTCCAATTTCCAGTTTTAAGGAAACCTTGATGAAACTCTTTCCCCGGAAATTATCAATAATGCTTCCCTTTTGATTCTCCTCTAACTCAATCAGCTCTGCTTCCGGCGGACTGATATCAATCTTCCGGTTTAACATGGAGGACATGGAGGTTGCTGCGGAACCCATCATCTGATTCATTGCCTCACAGATGGCACTTAAATGCAGGTCAGAAAGCTCATCCACCAGGTTGGTACCATCACCACCCATCATCAAATCCGTAATGATCTTTACATCGTTCTCCATTAAAATCAGAAGATTATTTCCTTCCACACCTTCTACATAGTCAATGTTAATGTATACACATGGAATTCCATATTCCTTCGCCAGATCATCCCAGGTACAAAATCCTACCTTTGGCGTACTGATTACGACCTTTTGATTTACAAGAGAATATAAAGTTGTTGCAGCCGTACCCATACAGATATTGGAAATCTCACCCAGCACATCCTTCTGTTCTGACGACAATCCTTCATCTGCGGCCGAACTATCTTCAGCCGGTTCTTCCGGGAGACCACTCAGCAAAGCATTAATCTCTTCTTGCGATAACATTCCGTCCATACTTTACTCCTCTCTGATTACTTTTGTTATCTTTACCGCATAATCCTCGGAAGCAGATCCCGGTAAAGCTTTAAACTTCAACATATTGCCAACAAATATATCTAATTCGGCATCATATTGCCTGTTTATTTTGATTATATCACCTTTTTGCAGATTTACAAAGTCATTTACGGAAATTGTACTATTTCCCAATACCGCACGAATCGGAATCTGTGCCTTTGCAATCGCAGTCTCAATAACATCAAAATATGCATTCCCTTCACTATTCTCCATACTGGCATACCAGTATTTGGTATTCAGCTTATCCATTACATCCTCTAATGTCAGGAATGGCAGACATATATTCATCAAACCGACGACTTCACCAATTTTCATATTAATGGTGACGATCGCTATCATTTCACTTGGAGAAATGATCTGGACAAACTGAGAATTCGTCTCAATCCGTTCCAGTCTCGGTTCAATTTCCACCACATTTTTCCAGGGTTCCTGAAGCATATTGATACAGATTGTAAAAATCCGTTCCAGAATTCCCAATTCAATTTCAGAATAATCCCGAACCTTTTCCAAAGGTTCTCCGGTTCCTCCAAGCATACGATCAACGATGGAAAAGCCAAGATTGGAAGCAATTTCCATAATAATATTGCCGTTCAGGGGTTCCACATTCACAATTCCGATCAGCACCGGATTCGATAGGGAGTTTGAAAATTCCGAATAGGTAACTGCCTCAGCATTTACCACCTCCATCTGAACATTTTTCCGGAGATAGGCCGGCAGATTTGTGGATACCAGACGTCCAAAGTGTTCAAATATGATCTCCAGTGTCCGCAAATGCTCCTTGGAAAACTTTGTTGGACGCTTGAAATCATAATCAACGATTTTCTGCGCCGGTTCATCTGAATACTCATCCACATCCAGTTCGCCGCTGCTTAACTGCTTTAACAGATTGTCAATCTCATTTTGTGACAGAACTTCACCCAAGCCTGTTCACCTCCTTCGCTGTCAGTCAACACGTTGCAGTCCCTGTTACTGTGTGTACTGCTGCGTGTTAAATTGGCTGAATGTCACATCATAGATACAATCTGTCTGATACTTCTCCTGCAGGCCCTCTGTGATCTCTTTCTTTACCTTTTCCTGCACTTCTGCATCATTGATCTCTTCATAAGTATACTGCTGTACAACGCTTCGGGTCACATCTAATATCCAGCTCTCCGTCTCTGTCAGCTTTGTGCTCAGATCCTTGTAATCCGCATGGCTGCCATCCATGGATATGGAGATACCGATAACGGCATAACTGTTTGTGGCAGTTCCGTCTTCCTTTAGATTAATGGTCGTCGGTTCTTCCAGAGCATAGGTCTTGGCATCCTTAATATTCGGCCCAACCGGTTCACCATTTGCATTCTTTTCCAGCTCCAGATTCAGAATTGCCGCAATCTCTGTGACCAGCTTATCCGTCTTTTTCGTCGCCGGCACAAACACAAATACCAGCAATGCATTCAGCACCAGATTCACGATACAGATTGCCAAGATGATTACACTGATTAAATTCTTTCTCATTTTCCTCTCCTATTCCTGTGACGAACTTAATTGATTATAAATCTTTATCACAACTCTTCGATTTCTAGCTCTTCCTTCCGGCGAATCATTGGAAGCGATCGGACGACTCTCACCATACCCTGCCACCTTCATATTCTGATCCACCAGATTTGCATTCTCCATGAGATATTCATATACATTGGTCGCCCGTGCAGTAGAAAGATAACGGTTGCTTGCATAACGGGCGGTATGAATCGGCACATTATCTGTGTGGCCCTCAATCTCTATAATACTGTTCGGATAGGTTTCCAATACAGAACCAATCTTTTTCATGAATGCATAAGCGTCCTGCTTTAATTCCGCCTCACCGGTATCAAACAACAGAGCACCATTCATATCCAGTTCTACAAATTCATAATTATAGTCAATCTGTATCTGTTCATCAATGGTATAACTTTCCAGTGATTTGGAAATCTCTGCATACATCTCCTCTGACTGTTCCAGCCCTACCTGCTCCATCTGATTCTGGAGCTGCTCCATGTCCATCTTCCCATCCTGATTGTTTGCCATTCCGCCCTGCTGTCCGTTCTCATCGCTGTCCGGATCTTCGCCATTGCTTACATTGGCCTGGTCGTCATTCCCGTCATTACTGTCTAGGGACTTTCCTACCTCATCCATCAGGGTATAAACATTCTTCAACTGGGTAACACCACCACTTACCATCTGTCCATTCTGTATCATCTGGCTGGTCTGATTAAAAATGGAAAAGGATATGTGTTGAAATGATGCTGCAATCTGTTGAATCTTTCCTGCATCCATGGTTGAACTGGCAAACAGCAGTACGAAGAAACATAGTAACAGATTCATCAGATCACTAAAGGTTGCCATCCATGCCGGTGAACCCTCATCCGGCTGCTCTTCTCTGTGTTTTGCCATTAATTCTCACCTGCACCTTCTTCTGCCATCTTATTTCTTATGGTCGGAGACAGGAAGGACTTTAATTTTTCCTCAATGACACGCGGATTCTCGCCTGCCTGTATGGATAACAGTCCCTCTATCATGACTTCCTTCATCATAATCTCTATATCATTATTGGTTGCCAGCTTGGTCGCTACCGGAGAAGCAACCCAGTTTGCCAGCATGGAACCATATAATGTCGTAATCAAAGCAACAGACATATTCGGTCCGATAGAATCCGGATCTGACAGGTTACGCAACATGTTGATCAGACCGATCAGAGTACCGATCATACCCCATGCAGGGCCCATTGCTCCTACATTCTTCCAGAATGCGATCAGCTTTTTATGCCGGGAGTCAATATTGATCAACTCCGTTTCCAGTATATTCCGGACCAGCTCCGGGTCAGTACCATCAACGATCAGAAGAATACCTTTTTTCATAAATTCATCCTCTAACGCATTGGCGGACTCCTCCAATGCAAGCAGGCCTTCCTTCCGGGCAATATTCGACAGATCAATGATCTGATGAATCACTGCCGCCTCATCTACCTTTGGCACCTTCAGTATCAGCATAAATGATTTCAGACCGTTGATAAAGTCCTTTAACGGACTGGATGCCAATACACACATAAACGTACCGCCAAACGTAATCAAGACCGAAGGTACATTAAAAAATGGCGGTAAGTTCGAGAACAGAAACGACATCGTGTCCTCATCAAATACAATACCAAATACAATCAAAATACCGCAAATAACCAATCCAAGTATACTCGCTAAATCCAACGTATGTCACCTCTCACCTTATCCCAGATTTCTTCCGGAAATTATATCATATCTATATAATTTTACTAGATTAGATACCTCTTGTCTACTCTCTTTTACAATTATTTTCTTTCCGGTTGTTAATGTGATCACTGTATCCGGAGTTTCCTCAATCATTTCAATGATTTCAGCATTCAGTGTGAATTTGCTTTCATTAATCCTCGTCAATTCAATCATATCTTTATCTCCACTCCTAACAACAAATCACTATCGTTTATATTTTACTACAATATTATATAATTTGCCATAGATATTTTTATTTTGCTATTTTTCGTTTTCAGTTCCGCCATGCAGCAATCGTAAAAACCGGGCGAGGCAAGTTTACTTGCCAGAGCACAGGTTTTTTACGATTGATATAGGGCTGTCTGCCCGTTAGCGAGAGTCTCCGCTGTGCAGCAGCGGAAAGGCAGCATCGCTGCCGGACTAGAGCCTGCATGGCGGAACTTTCCTGCCCGCAGCAATCGTAAAAACCGGGCGAGGCAAGTTTACTTGCCAGAGCACAGGTTTTT
>CAJULG010000017.1:25446-43266 GCA_910587045.1 uncultured Lachnospiraceae bacterium
TACGATTGATATAGGGCTTAACTTAGAACGAAAATAAGGAAAATGCATACAACTATGACTGGTCATATGCATTTTCCTGATATTACAAGTTATTTTACTGCATTACCGCTTCAGATTGATCAATTCCTCTAACAATGTATCAGAAACAGTAATAATTCTTGAATTTGCCTGGAAACCTCTCTGCGTAATGATCATATTGGTAAACTCTTCTGAAAGGTCTACATCAGACATCTCAATCACACCCTGCGACATGGAGCCGCCGCCTTCGGTTGCTTCCTGTCCGATTCCATCAAAATCACCAGAGTTCTGGGTGGTCTGGTACATATTATTTCCGATGGCCTCCAGACCTGCCGGGTTGGTAAATCTTGCCACTGCAATCTGACCTAAGAGTTTCTCCTCTCCGTTGTCATATACACCATAGATTTTACCATCGTTATTGATATTCACCTCATCCAGCTTACCAACCTTCCGTCCGCCATCCAGGCCTTTCTTGTCACCACGGTTTAATGCAAGAGAGGTGACGGAACTGGTTGCATACATGGTAGAGTTACTGAAGTCAATCTCAATCGGTTCAAAACTGTCATCATTAATGGAAAGCGTAATCGCCTTACCCATGGCATTATTGCTTCCAACTCCGATGAATTTACCATTATCGGCATCATATACCAGCTGATTTCCGCTTAAGGTAGCAGCACCTGCGATCGGCTGGTTATTGCCGTCTGTAATGCTGGCAATACTTACTGTATACGTATTTTGATCCGCAGTATTATTCTGTCTTACATTCATTTTAACATTATAGCCATAACCCTTTTTGTCATAAATAGTCACATTCATAACATGAGCGCCATTGTCCTCGAATGCTTCATCCGTCTTATCAATATTACCGGACACATAAGTCTTTGTGGTTGCCTGCGGCTCAGAATACATATTCTCCGGTGATTCCACCTGTAATGGAGAAACCATATCCTTCCGGATCTGCGTCGGATTGTCCGGATCCACCTGCCAGCCCATAACCATCTCGCCGGTACCGGTTACCAGATATCCCGCACCATCCTTCTTAAAGGCACCAACCTTGGTAAAATAATTCATATTTCCCCGGCTGACAATAAAGAAGGTATCTCCGTTCAACATCAGGTCGTATGAATTGTTTGTCGTTTCTGCTGAACCGGTACCTGCCAGTTCCTTCGTAATGGTTGCTGTTGTGGTACCAAGACCGATCTGCTTGGCGTTCACACCACCTACACCATTATTCGGATTGGAGGCTGCTGCGCGCTGAGATGTCTGATATAACACATCCATGAACTGCACGTTGCTGCCCTTAAAGCCAACGGTATTAACATTCGCAATATTGTTACCTATTACATCCATTCTGGTCTGGTGGGTCTTCAGACCTGCAACACCAGAATACAATGATCTCATCATAATACATGACCTCCTTAATCATAACCTGCCATAATGATCCCTTCAGTCAGTCAGGAATCTTAAGCTTCCTTTCGGTCCGGCTTAAATAATTACGGCTCCATCAATATTTGTAAATACATGATTGGCATCCCCGCCCTGATCCAAAGCGGTAATGACCGTGTTATTGCTTACATTTACAATAAATGCCAGATTATCCAACATAACCAGGGATTCATTGATATTTTTACCTCTTGCCTGTTCCACTCCCGTATTCAGGCGCTGCAGCTGTGTTTCCGTTAAATGAATGTTCCGGCTGTTCAAACGCTCGTTGGCATGCTTCGAAAAGAAAACTCCCTGCTGTCTTACATAATCCGTCTGCTTTGTCTGCAATACCTGCTGAAAAGACGATCCACTGTCCGTTACCGGACTCTTTGCCTTAACCGGCTGCTTTAAATACTCGCCTGTAATCTGTTCTATGGAATAAAGCTGATTTCTGATCTGGTCCATCCTTGTTCCACTCCTTTACTGCTTCCATGCATTCAGACTACTTTTCGTCTTTATCCGTATCATCCGTCTTGCCATCGTCTTCTCCATTGCCCGGTTTTCCATTGTTTTCTACACCATTCTGCTTGTTAAGGAATTCAATGTACTCCCAGTCAACCACAGAATCAAACTGATCCATAGAATAATACTCATCATTTACCCGCAGCAATGCCTGATTGTTACTAACAGTGACATACTGAACCAAGCCGCCGACCTGTTTCGGATTGCCTGCCGCATCCGTCACATTCAGGATTACATATTCTCCAACCAGGCCCAATGCCTGAGAATTCGAAAATGCAACATTTAAATTGTTCATTGCCTCCATCTCGGAGAACTGTGCCAACTGAGACATGTACTCGGTATTATCCATTGGCTCTAACGGATCCTGATACTGCATCTGCGTTACCAGCAGTTGTAAAAATGCATCCTTATCCAGATTACTGCCTCCAGACTGTTCTGTCAGCTTTGAGAATGTTGAAGCTGCTGAAGTGTCAATTCCATTTACTGCCATATATCATATCCTCCTTTCATTCCATCCGGTTCTTATTCCGGTTCCTTTTTCACCTTCTGCATTCCCGCTATGCGGTAAATTCTACGCTGGCGCCCTGCGCTGCCAGAATTTCAGAAGAAGTGTCTTCTTCCATAGCGGCATCCTCTACAGGCATTCCAAATTCATCCAGTCGTATTCTTCCGTTTCTGGAACGGGATTTCTGATTATCCTTCGTGGTATCCTGACGCTCCTGTTCATTCCGGAATTCCGGAGTCCCTACACTGACTTCCACTGCTTCTACCCGGATACTTCTCTCCTGAAAGGCATCCTTAAGCTGTTGAAGCTGACTTTCAATCGCCTGCTTCGCCATTTCCGTCTCTGCATGGATCTGTGCTGTCATGGCACCATTCTTCATCATAACCTGAATCTGTACCCTTCCCAAATGCTGCGGATAAAGCTGTACCTCGATCCGGTTCATATCTGACCCGGACACCAGTCTGATCTGTTCGATCACCTGCCGGATGATCTCTGTCTGCTGTAATTCAGAAGTAAAGGATACCGGTGTTTCCTCCAGTTCCCCCATTGCCTGGGTTAACTGATTCACAATCTCCGATGCAATTCCCTGCTGGAACTGCTCCGGCTGTCTTCCATTCTCCTGTCCTGCTTTTGGCTGTGCGCCCTGCGTCTGAACACTGACCTGAATTCCTGTATTTTCTTCTTTTACCGTAAATCCTTCCGGATCATGCTTTTCTGTCTGCGTCCGTTCTCCGGATTCCGGCTGCATCTTCTGCTGCTCTGTATGTATTTCTGTCGGTTCCGGCTCCATGCTTTCGTCCATATTCATGCTCTTATCGCTCATTTCCATGTCCGCCGCTACCAGCGTATCCTTCTGTGGCATCTGAGGCAGTTCCTCGGATCCCTCTGCCGGGAATTCCTGTACCAGCCGGTTTACATCTGCTTCCTCCAGTCCATACTCCTGCAGTATCTGAGCAACTCCATCCTTCATCTGTTGAAACAGATCGATCATACTGCTGTCAGTCAACAGATCAACCGGTTCTGACTCTGTTGCAGTCAATAGAAATTCCTGCAATGCTGCTGGGTCTAACAGACACAGAACATCCACATTCATAACTGCCAGAATCTCATCCAATTCCGCATCATCCATATCCAAAGCTTCCTTGATCACATCCCGGATTTCCTTCTGCAACGCCTCCAACTGCTCTGCAGTCAGTTCCATATCCTCTGCTGCCGGTTCCTCCTTGGAAAGCTTACTGCCCTGAATCTTATCCTTGTTAATCGAATAAGCATCCTTTGCAACAGTTTCCTTCTCATAAGTATCCTTATGTGTGACTTCTGTCACCGGCTTAGGCTGTACACCGGAATCAACTGTACTCTTCTGATTCCAGCGGGCATTACTGACGGCTGCAAATGATTGAAAGGATTCCGTCAACGACAGAGTTCCCTTATCACTGTTACGATCCCGATCTGTGGGAACGGTTGTAACAGGACTTGCCAGATTTGCTTTTTGTGTTACCAATTCAACGTCCCTCCTTTCGTTTAGATTTTTTCTGTAACCAACCGCACAGCGGTTGATCACCTGTTTGCCCGCCATCACGCAGTGATCTTTCTGCGGACAATCTATAGTAATCAGCTACATAGCAACTGATTGCCAGCAATCTTATTAAGGCATCAACTTCTTCGTAATGTTTGCAGCAAAGTTCGGATCCATCTCTGCCAGAATCTCTGCCTTGTCAGAGGAGGACATATTATTCATGATCTTCGCCACCGTATCCAGATTTCCTGCCATTGTTTCCAATATTTCAGCCGCTGCCTTCGGTTCCATCTCCGCATAAGCGTTGGCTATCTCCTTCAGTTCTCCGCTGGCTTCCTTCTCGGCAATGACCTGCCGATAGATCTCCTCTGCCGCCTCCGGATCCATGGATTCATACCACCTGATATATGTATCGGCATCTGGCGCCGAATTTCCATAGACCACTTCGTTATAAAATTCATCTTTTAACTGATTGAATTCCGCCTGATCTGCCTCGAACACCTTTAATCTGGCAATCTCATTATCCTTTTCCTGAAGCTCCTCTGTCTGCTTCTGGATCGTGGCTTCATTCATGGTATTTATATTCTCTAATTCGTGAATACGTTCCAATGCTTCCGATAAGGTCCGGTACGGGAGACCGGTTTCTGCTATGATCTCATCCTCAGAGGCAGGCGGAAGAATCAGATTCACCACCGGTACATCCTTGAGAATGGGCCGCAGAACCTGACTGCCGAAATGTCCAACATCTAATTTTATCAATACTATCATGGCTGCCAGCCACACAACTACGATCAGGAAGATAATAACCGCCGAAAGCAACTTGCCTCCTGCTTTTTCTTCCTGCATTCCCTTGTCCTTTGCCATGGTCTATTCTCCTTCCTCTACGGTATTATGCTGATAACTCACCAACTGGTCGATTTCTTTCATTTCCTCTGTATTCAGTTCCTGCAAAAAGGCTTCAAACTGATGTTCCTTGAGTTTCTCATGGGTCTTGCGCTCCTGCATGATCTCATTTAACCGTTCCCTGGCACGATCCATTTCTGCCATGGCACGGAATACAACATCATTCTGCTCTGCAATCCGTTCATCCATTACCAGAATGGCCTGATTACAGCGTTCTAATTCCAGCAGATTCAACCGTTCCTTTGCATGTTCCCGCATCTCGGCCATATAAGATAGCTTCTGACGCTTATAGGACTGTAATCGCTGAAGTTCCTGCTGGTAACGATTCTGCGCCTGAGAAAATTCCTGCTTTGCCTGTTCCTCCAGCTTATACTTTATATTCAGTATATTTTGCATGCGATAGAAAAACTTTGCCATTATCTCTCCTCAAAGATTGCCTGCAACTGTTCCAGTTCCTCATCCAGTAAATACTTACTATCTACATCCTGCCGCAGAAATTCATTCACCTGCTGGATCTTTGATATGGCATAATCAATTTCCGGATTGGATCCGGACTTATAGGCGCCGATATTGATCAGATCCTCAGCTTCATTATAGGTTGCCAGTACGTTCTTCAACTTACCGGCCAATGCCTTGTGTTCCGGATCAGCAATCTGAGCCATGCACCGGGAGATGCTCTGCAGTACGTCGATGGCCGGATAATGATTCTTATGTCCCAGCTTCCGGGATAACATGATATGTCCATCCAGGATACCTCTTGCCGTATCCGTGATCGGCTCATTAAAATCGTCCCCATCTACCAATACAGTATATAATCCGGTAATAGAACCCTTCTCTGTATTCCCTGCCCGCTCTAACAGCTTTGGCATTTCAGAATACACACTTGGCGGATATCCTCTTGTTACCGGCGGTTCTCCAGACGCCAGTCCGATTTCCCGCTGTGCCATGGAAAAACGGGTCAGAGAATCCATCATAAGCAATACATCCCTTCCCCGATCACGAAAATATTCTGCAATAGCGGTAGCCGTCTTTGCTGCCTTATTTCGGATCAGGGCCGGCTTATCTGAAGTTGCTACCACTAAAACGGAACGCTGCATGCCTTCCGGTCCCAGATCCCGCTCGATGAATTCACCAACCTCACGGCCGCGCTCACCGATCAATGCGATCACATTAATATCTGCTTTTGTATTCCTTGCAAACATGCCAAGCAGGGTACTTTTTCCTACACCACTGCCGGCAAAGATGCCAATCCGCTGTCCTTTCCCGATCGTAAGCAATCCATCCACCGCTTTTACACCAAGAGGAAGAATCTCCGAGATCAGCTTCCGTTTCATGGGATCCGGAGGCTCACACTCCACGGGATAAGTTTCCCCCAGTACCAGAGGTGTTCCATTCATCGGCTGTCCCAGGCCGTCTAACACCTGACCCAGCAGCTCCGGCCCTACATATACCTGAAAGGGCTTACCGGTATTCTCAACCGTAGCTCCGATTCCGATTCCCACCACGGAATCAAAGGGCATTAATAAGATCCGGTTTTCTTTAAAGCCGACTACCTCCGCAGATACCCTCTGTGTTCCGTCCTTCGAAGTAATAATACATAAATCATTTAATTTGGAAGCCGGTCCGGCAGATTCAATGGTCAGACCTACGACCTTTGTCACCTTTCCCAGTTCCTTGGTAAAGGACTGTTCTAACAGCGCCTCATATTTTCCTATATTCAGCATGGCCTCTCCTACATCTGTGCTAACAATTTCAAGGAGGTGATCAGATACTCCAACTGTTCTTCCAGACTACAATTAATGATTCCCGTTTCTGTTTCGATCAGGCATTCCAGTTTGGCAAGCTTCATATCTGATATCAGTTCAACCTCAACATTCGAGTTTACCTGCTGACTCAGCCAGTCAAACCGGCTGTATACATCTGCATAATCCTCTTCCGACACCTTGATGACAACCTTCTGACAACCTTCCAGATCCTGTAGGGCACGATCTACCATATGAACCACAACATCCTGATAATTCTCTGCAAGAACCCCGGTTATCTTATGGATCAGGCGACAGACCACATCTACAAGCTTCGGTTCTGCATCCCGCAGTTCCTGCTCATAATCCTCTTCTAGCTGCTGTCGGATCCTTTCATAGTGATCCTGTAATTCTGCTTCCTGGGCCTCCAGTTGTTCCTTTGCTTCCCGTTGTCCTTTCTGATAGCCGTCCTCATAGCCGGACTGCTTTGCTTCTTCCTTCAACAACAACGCCTCGGCTCTTGCCTCCTCAAGCATTCGTTCGGAAGCTGCCTGGGCTTCTTCAAAAACTGCATTCGCCTGCTTACGGACATCTGCCATATCAATATTCTCTATGGCAAGGGATTGAAATCCTTCCTCAGCCCCTTCTTCCTCCGCCTGAGCAGCCCGGGCCTCCTGCTTCAGCCGATTCTGCTCCTCTAACTGACGGATCACACGATTCTTATTTGCATCTATGACCAGTGTATTCTGTCCGGTGTAAGAAAACAGACCAGACTTAAACAAATTAGACAATGATCTCGTCACCTCCGCCACGGGAAATTACGATATCGCCGGAATCCTCCAGTTTCCGGATGATATTGACGATCTTCTGCTGTGCATCCTCTACATCCTTCAACCGAACCGGACCCATATATTCCATATCTTCCTTTATCATGGCAGCCAGACGGGAAGAAAGGTTGCTGAAGATAACCTCCTGCACTTCCTCGTTGGCATTCTTAAGAGCAGTTGCCAGCTCATTATTATCCACATCCCGCAGTACCGTCTGAATCGCACGGTTATCCAGCGTAAGAATATCTTCGAATACGAACATCTTTCTCCGGATCTCGTCTGCCAGTTCTGGCTCCTCGACCTCCAGTGTCTCCATAATATGCTTTTCTGTACTCCGGTCTACTGTATTCAGGATATTAACAATGGCATCCACACCACCCACAATGGTGTAATCCTGGTTGACCAGAGAAGAAAGTTTCCGTTCCAGAATATCCTCCACATCCTTAATGACATCCGGTGAAGTACGATCCATGGTCGCCACACGTTTTGCAACGTCCGATTGCTTCTCCGGCGGTAATGCGCCAATCACAGCCGCAGCCTGTGCCGGTGAAAGATAAGATAAGATCAATGCGATCGTCTGTGGATGCTCATCCTGGATAAAATTCAACAACTGACTGGCGTCTGCCTTTCGAACAAACTCAAACGGACGTACCTGCAGAGATGCAGTCAGACGGGTAATAACCTCCTGTGCCCGTTCTTCTCCCAGCGCTTTATCCAACAGATCCTTTGCATAGCCGATACCACCTTCTGCAATATACTGCTGTGCCAGACATACTTCATAGAATTCATCCAGAATATCATTCTTCAGAGTCGGTGATACACTTCTGGTATTGGCAATCTCAAGCGTCAGCTGCTCGATCTCATCCTCCTTTAAGTGCTTAAATATGCTTGCAGACATTTCCGGCCCTAATGCGATCAAAAGAATCGCAGCCTTCTGTATTCCTGCTAATCCACTATTCTCTGCCATCTGTCATCACTCCCAATCATCATCATTCAGCCAGTTCCGCAGAAGCTGTGCCACTGCCTCCGGGTTCTCCTGTACAAATTTCTCGATCTGCTGGCGGGTTGCTGTCTTTTCATTGAATTCGATATCTTCCAGACTCTGATTCTCCTTCGTGGTCGCCAACAATGCTTCAACGGATAATTCCGGCTCCAATTCGCTTACTTCTGCCGGGCGCATTCCCTTCAATACAACAAAGATCAACAATGCTGCGATCAGCACTGCCAGTACGATCTGCAGAATATTTGAAACCGGAAGACCGGTCCGTTCCTTCGGATAAAAGAGCGGAATCTGATAAGCAATGATCGTAATACTGTTCGAGCGGATACCTGTTGCGTTGGATACCACGTTATACATATCCTCATCAACATCAATCTGAATCTGCTCACTGTTCTGCGCCTGGAATTCGGCAAAACTTATATCATTTAACAAGCCCTGCTCCTTCATTTTCTCCTCATCATACTCAACATACTGACTCAGGATGATGGATACAGAGGAATTGGACGGATTTACTGCACCGATCGCCTTCTTCGTGGTAGTCACGGTCTTATCCGTGGCATAGCTTTCCCGTACCACCTGCACCTGTGCAGTTCCATATCGGGTGTCATCAATATCATAACTCGGAATATCCTCGTCATTGGAATCCGTACCCGGTACACCGCCGGTCCCGTCTATGTTCTGAGCGTTATACAGATAATAGTTCTCCTTTGGTCCGTTGGCTCCATCCTGAAAGGTATCATACTCTGTCTTTTCAATTAATGTATCATCCAACTGTATGTCTAAATTTGCCATTACCTGGGCATCATCATAGATACCGGACACCAGCAGAGACCGGATGTTACTTTCAATGCTGCCGATCACTTCATTCCGGATCCGGTTATTGGAACTGACAGAACCGGTGGAACTGTCACCGCCCTCAAATAGCAACTGTCCGGTCTGATCCACGATCCGGATGTTGTCTGTATTCCGGCTACCCAGAGAATTTGCCACATAGCTGGCAATTCCTTCAATGCTCTCCTCTGACAGATCGCTGGTCGTGGTCAGCATAATGCTGGCAGATGCATCCTTTTCCTGTTCAAACAGCGTGCTTTCCGGCAGATAGATCCGGACTGCTGCTGATTTAATGCCGTCCATGGAGCGGATATCCGTTGCCATGGTATTCTGCAGTGTAATCTTTGCCTTTGACTGCCGCTCCGAATCCGTCGTGGTAAAACCATTGTTGAACATCCAGTCATAATCCTCTTTTGCGGTCTCGGTAACCCCATTTTCACCCAGAACCAGTCTTGCTTCGGATAACTGTTTCTCATCAATGGAAATCGTCAGTGCATCACTGGATATCTGATATTTAAAGGTTTTACCGCTTTCATCCAGATACTTTTTGGCGGCTGCCGCATCTGTTGTGGATTCAAAGGTTGCCAAAGTAACATAAGTCGTTCTGTTGGAAAACCAGATTAAAGCCACCAGAGTGAAGATCACCACTGCCAGCACGGAAATGATTATCGTTTTCTGTTTGCTTGTATACTTATTCCAGAACTCTACCGCCTTTGCCGGGAGTCCTTTAAAAAAATCCAATATTCTGTCCATAATTTTACCATAAATAAGCAATGCTTAAAGCTGAATGTTCATAATTTCCTTATAAGCATCCAGAAGCTTATTCGTTACCCTCACTGTGTATTGTAATGCAATTTGTGCCTTTCGCTGTACATTCGCCAGATCATGTGTGTTGCTGGAATAACCCATGGCATAATTCAGCTTGGCAGTATCCGCCTTCTTCTGCAACTGGTCTGTTTCTTTATACATACTAATTGCAGAATCCAGCAAAGAGCTGAATGCGTCAGAATTATTGGTTGTTATTTTTCTGTCCTGGTAATCTGAAATACCGATGCTTTCATTCAGGCCCGTTATTGATGTAAGACTCATTTTGACACTCCTTTTACCATACTGTCACTTATTTATCATCTAGGATCAGTTAAACAGTTCCAATCCCTTTGCCGCGATCGCCTTGCCTGCATTAAAGGCTGTGATATTTGCTTCATAAGCCCGGCTTGCGTCAATCAGGTTCGTCATTTCGGTGATCGGATCTACGTTAGGATACATAACATATCCATTCTCGTCCGCATCCGGATGGGTCGGATCATATACCATCTTCAAATCCGACTGATCTTCCACGATCTGAGTAACCCGAACCCCGTTCGGACGAAATACATTCAGACTGTTATACAGGGTATTCCCGAAGTTCAGGGTATCCTTTTCATTAAATACCACTGTCTTCCTGCGATAAACATTCCCATTCTCATCCCGGGTCAAATGTACATTGGCAATATTCTGAGCGATCACATCCATACGAAGACGCTGCGCAGTCATGCCGCTTGCACTTACATTCATTCCACTAAAAATACTCATCTATGTATACCTCCTTCTATGACGTTGACAACACAGTCTGATACTGTTGAAATTCTGCCTTCATCAGATCGATCAGGGTCTGATACCGGATCGTATTCTCCGCCAGATAGGCATCCTCCTGCTCCGGATCCACATTATTCCCGTCCAGACGATAGGACAGGGATGTCTGATCCGTATAAATATAACTGCTTAAATCCTCCAGATTCATATTAACCTGCTCCACCCGTTCGCTCAGACTTCCGTCACCGGCCAAAGATGCCTGCAGGATCGTCTCAAACTGAACATCCTGTCGTTTGTAATTTGGTGTATCCTTATTCGCAATATTATTGGAAATCACATCATGCCGGATATATGCAGCATCCGCTGCCTTATCCAGTATATCTACATAGTTAAAAATGCTTGAATTGATCATGGCGCTCTCCTTTTTTGTATTATTGTAAATAAATTATTGTTTTCATATGGTAAAAGGATTCATGAAAACGCTCACAAATCCTTTTGAACACCGGGAAATCCATTTCCCATTATACTCTCTGTCATAACGAAGTATTCTTTATTTTCTTCAACTCATCAAATACCACATCATTCAATACCTTGATATAAGTACCCTTCATCCCGGAGGAACGGGATTCTATCACACCGGCACTTTCGAACTTCCGTAATGCATTTACAATGACAGAACGGGTAATCCCGACCCGATCTGCGATCTTACTTGCCACCAGTATGCCTTCCTTGCCTTCCAGTTCTTCAAAAATATATGTAATAGCCTCTAATTCAGAAAAGGACAGGGTACTGATAGCCGAACGGACAATGGCAACCTTCCGGCTCTCTTCTGCATTCTCCTCATTGACGGAACGCATCATCTCCAGACTGACTACAGTCGTTCCATATTCGCCAAGAATGATATCATCAATCTCGTACTGCTTGTCCTGCCGGTACATAAATACGGTACCCAGCCGCTCTCCCGCTATATCAATAGGCGTGATCAATGCCTGATACCGTTCGATTCCCTCCAGTTCAAAACCAAGAGTAGCAAGATTCACATTTTCCTTTGTAGACAATATACCCAGCAGACGTTCGTTCAGCATAGCATCAATATGACTGCCGATCTCATCAACGATCAATTCATGGATGCCATCTACATCCTCTCGGTTCTTGATTCCCAGAACCTTCCCTTTCCGACTGATCACCAGTACATCAGAAAGCATAATTTCAGATAACACTTCACAAATATCGCTGAAAACCACCTTATGAGAATTATTATTGTGCAAAAGCTTATTAATTTTCCGCGTTTTGTCCAACAACTGTACGCTCATAATTCCCTCCTACGTATATCCCCATCGTAATCTGTTCCGTGATTTGTATCATTTGTATGAGAAAATCACGAAAAACCATTACATTTAGCTAAATTGTAACACAAGCATTTAAAAATAACAACTATAAAATCATTTTCCTATACTTCTGCCATCCTTTTCCACAACGCAGGAACAGTCTTCCTGAATGCAGGCAAGCTTTGTTCCTTTTTCTACCATTAACCCGCCGCATTCCGGACATGGAACCGGAGACGGTTTCTGCCAGCTCATAAAGTCACAGTCCGGATTATCAATACAGCCATAATACTTTCGACCTTTCTTTGTCTTACGCAGTACGATGTCCTTTCCACAATTCGGGCAGGCAACACCGGTCTTCTCATAATGCGGCTTCGTATTCCTGCATTCCGGAAAGCCGGGACAGGCAAGAAACTTTCCATGCGGACCGTATTTGATCACCATTTTTCGTCCGCAGACATCACAGTCAATATCTGTAACCTCATCCTCAATCTTAATATGCTCCAGCTCCAGCTCCGCATTTTCTACCGCCTGCTCCAGATCCGGATAAAAATTTTCAATAATGGTCTTCCATGCAAGGTTCCCATCTTCTACACTATCCAATAAGGATTCCATGTTTGCAGTAAATTCTACATCGACGATGGCAGGAAATGCTTTTATCATCATCTGGTTGACTGCCTCCCCGAGTTCCGTCACATATAGATTTTTCTGTTCCTTTACAATATAGCGCCGATTTATGATCGTTGATATAGTAGGTGCATAGGTACTCGGACGCCCGATGCCAAGTTCCTCTAAGGTCTTAACCAGCAGAGCCTCCGTATAATGTGCCGGCGGCTGTGTAAAATGCTGCTTATCTTCGAATTTCTGCAGATCAAGCTTCATTCCCGTTTCCATCCCTTCAAAGGACAGATCAGATGGCTTTTCCTCTTCTACCCGATAAACGGAAAGGAATCCGTCAAATTCCAGTTTTGATGAAGACGCCTGAAAGCGTTCTCCATCCGCTTCTATTTTTAAGGAAACCGTATGATAACGGGCATTCTGCATCTGACTGGCCAAAAAGCGGTTATAAATCAACTGATACAGGCGGAACAGATCCCGGGAAAGATTCTCCTTTACCATTACAGGTGATAAGACAATATCGGTAGGCCGGATGGCTTCATGTGCATCCTGAATCCGCTTTCCGTTTCCGGCAGACCGGCCTCCTTCACCAATATAAGCCTCGCCATAATGCTCTTTAATATAGTCTCTGGCTGTTGCCTGTGCTTCTTCGGAGATACGGATAGAATCAGTTCGCAGATAAGTGATCAGACCTACGGTACCCTTTCCCTTAATATCCACTCCCTCATATAGCTGCTGGGCCAGCCGCATGGTTTTCTGTGTGGAAAAATTCAGCTTTTTGGATGCCTCCTGCTGAAGCGTACTGGTGGTAAAAGGATTGGGAGCCTTGCTCACCCGGCTGCCCTCCTTTACTTCCTTGACCGTGAATTCTGCATGGGCCAGCCGCTTCATAATTGCATCCAGCTGTTCTCTGGATCTCAACTCACCGGAATATTTTGCCGGTATAGTCCTTTTACTGCCTTCCGGCTTCAGTTTTACCTCCAGAGTCCAGTATTCTTCTGGTATAAATGCATTGATCTCATTCTCCCGGTCACAGATCAGACGCAGGGCAACGGACTGTACCCGTCCTGCACTTAAGCCTCGTTTAATCTTAGCCCAGAGGATCGGGCTGATCTTATACCCTACCATTCGATCCAGGACTCTTCTTGCCTGTTGCGCATCTACCAGATTCATATCAATCTCTCTGGCTTCCTTCATAGAATTCTTAACTGCATTTTTCGTAATCTCGTTAAAGGTAATCCGTTTAAACCGGGAATCCTCCAGCTTTAATGCCTGCGACAGATGCCAGGAGATGGCTTCCCCCTCACGATCCGGGTCGGTTGCAAGATACACACGATCCGCTTTCTTTACTTCCTTCCGAAGCTTTGCCAGAATATCTCCTTTTCCACGGATCGTAATATATTTCGGTTCAAAATCATGATCGGTATCAATTCCCATCTGGCTCTTCGGCAGATCCCGCACATGCCCGTTGGATGCAATCACTTCATAATTGTTCCCCAGAAATTTTTTGATCGTCTTCGCCTTCGCGGGAGACTCAACAATGACTAGATTCTTTGCCATTTTGCCATGAACTCCTTCCATAAAACATCGGATTCCTTCAGGGACTCTCTTATTCCCCATTGTATATCTTATAATAGTAATGATGTGGATATTGCTTGATTATGCCCTTGATCTCTAATTCAGTCAGAAGCTGTATGCCTTCCCAGGCAGGTAAATCCAACTGACACAGGATTTCATCAATGAAACTTGGTTCTAAACGCAGACAACTATACACCATTTTTTCTTTTGGTGCAAGCCCTAATTCCAGATTTGTATGTTCCCTCTTCTGATTTAGACCGCTCTTTAAGCTTACAGTTTTAAATTCTTCTACTATATCTTCCGGAGACAGGATACACTTTGCCCCCTGCTGGATCAGACGATTACAGCCAATGCTTAATGGATCACACGGGCGGCCGGGGACTGCCCCGATATCCTTTCCCTGCTCCAGAGCAAAATCCGCTGTGATCAGAGACCCGCTTTTTTCCCGTGCTTCCACTACCAGTACAAAATCAGACAGCATACTGATGATACGGTTTCTTCTGGGAAACAGCATGGGAAGCGGCTTTGTATCCGGGGGATATTCCGACAGGATCCCGCCACGACGTTCCATTTCCTGATATAATCTGTAGTTTTCCTTCGGATATACAACATGAATACCTGAACCAAGAATCCCCAGGGTATATCCCCCGGCATCCAGACAGCCACGATGTCCTGCTCCATCGATCCCGGCTGCCAGGCCGCTCACGATGACCATTCCTGTTTCAGCCAGTTCCCGTGCCATATGATAAGCCAGTTCTCTGCCATATATGGTACTGTTCCTTGCACCGATCACCGCTACTGCCGGCCTGTCCTCCGGCGGCAGACTTCCCTTGATATAAAGACCAAAGGGAGCATCCCTCAATTCCCTTAACCGGCGTGGATAAGCAGGATGGATCCTGGAAATGAACTGACAGGACTCCGGGCCTGTCTTTTCGAAGATCCGCGCCGCCTCCTGCCGGTTCCTGGCGGACAGGATCTGTGACCGTTCTGCAGCAGTCAATGGCGTAAGCTCCATAAGATCCTGCTCCTTTGCATCGAACAGCGCCTTCGGACTGCCAAAGATATCCAGACAGGCATGAAGCTTATACAGCGATACCCGGACCAGGGTGGTCAGCCAGAGATAATAAAAGTCCTTATCCATGTACTGCACCTCCTGTTGTGACATACCGCTCCGCCGGTCGGAACGCCTCCGGTTCCATCCGGCCGTAAGCAGCAGCCTCCATTAAATGAGGCAGCCGGATCCGATCCGATTCCTCCATATCTGCAATCGTGCGCGCAAGTCGTAGGATTTTGTGATAAGATCTTGCACTCAACTGCCTTTTTTCATATATGTCCTGTACAAAGCTCTGCTCCTCCCGGCCCAGAGCACAGAAGTGCTTCAGTTCCTCCGGGGTCAGCCGGGAATTAAACTGCAGTCCGTCTCCGGATGCAGAATCCGCCTTTCTCCGGTTCCGGTATCGCTCCTGTTGCAGCAGATGCACCCGTCTGACCCGCTTGCGTATACTCTCAGAGTCTTCTCCCGGTTGACTGCCGGTCATCTCTGCATAGGTTACCGGCTGAATACCCAGGTGCAGATCGATCCGTTCCAGAATGGCCCGGCTGATCCGGCTCTGATACCGTTCAATCTGCTGAACAGAACACTGACACCGGCTCCGGTCCGGATAACATCCACAAGGGCAGGGATTCATCGCTCCCACCAGCATTACATCTGCCGGGAACCGGCAGCTTCTGTTCAATCTTCCGATCATGACATATTTGTCCTCCAGAGGCTGACGCAATGCCTCTATCGCATGTCTGGAGAATTCCGGAAGTTCATCTAAGAATAATACACCATGATGCGCCAGGCTGATCTCTCCCGGCTTTGGAATGACACCGCCTCCAATAAGGGCGCTGGCAGATATGGTATGGTGAGGTGACCGAAACGGACGCCCCCAGCGCATCTCTTCCTGTTCCTTCAGCATACCTCGTACGCTGTAAATTTTTGTTAATTCCAAACTTTCATCAAAGGATAAATCTGGGAGAATTCCCGTAAGACATCTGGCCGCTAACGTTTTACCCGCCCCCGGCGGACCTGTCATTAACAGATTATGCATACCGGAGGCTGCAATTTCCATAGCTCTCCGTACCACAGGCTGTCCCTGAAACTCTGAAAAGTCATAAGGAGCTCTGGAAATGACCGGCTTTCCAGGCACGATTGCTCCTCCACGAGAAACAGCATATTCTAAATAATTATCCTGATTCAGACACTTCACCAATTCTGACAGACAGTTAAGACCCACCACCCGAAGCTGCGGAATCATAGCCGCCTCTCTTTGATTTGCCTTTGGCAGGATCAGCGTTTGATATCCGGCCTCCGCCAGACAATCTGCTATGGGAAGGACGCCGTTTACCGGTAACAGTCTTCCATCCAAGCTCAACTCTCCCAGGACTGCGGTTGCTGTAAGTCGTTCCTGTGGAAGATATCCCAATGCTGTCAGAATCGCTGCAGCAATGGGCAGATCAAATCCGGAACCATCCTTCCGTATATCTGCAGGGGACAGATTAACCACGATCCGCTTTGGCGGAAGATAATATCCGGAATTCCGCAGTGCAGTCCGGATCCGCTCACCGGATTCCCGTACCTCATTGGAAAGACAGCCTACCATATGAATACCCGGAAGACCCTCAGAACTGTCTGCCTCTACCCGGATCAGAAAACCCTGAATACCTGAAACGGTTCCGCTTGTTACATTACTATACATTACTGTTCCTTTCCCGCCCGGAACAGACTCCATAGTAATAGTATCTTATGTCATGAATGGTTGTCAAGTTTTTTTGTTCTTTTTTTCTTTCAGGCAATCAATGGAACCTGCAAAGCTTGTTTCGCCTGGTTGCACAATATCATAACTGCCCTATGCGGATATGCCGGGCGTGACAATCCGCCTGACCGTTATTTATCCAGAATCTTCTTTAACTCATCCATAAAGGTATTTACATCCTTAAATTCCCGGTAAACAGAGGCAAAGCGTACATAGGCTACCGGGTCCAGATTCTTGATCTCATCCATGACGATCTCACCGACCACCGTACTTTCCACTTCCTTCTCCTCCAGATTAAACACCTTTGTTTCTATGGCATCTAAGCATTGCTCAATCTGCTCTGCTGATACCGGTAGCTTGTAACAGGATTTCAGGATACCGGATGCAATCTTGGATCGTTCATACGGCTCCCGTTTCTTATCCTTCTTAATCACAATTAATGGTATTACCTCTACCTTTTCATAGGTGGTAAACCGTCTGCCGCAGGCATCGCATTCCCGGCGCCGGCGGATGGATGTATTATCATCTGCCGGCCGGGAATCAATGACCCTTGTATTATCATCGGAACAAAATGGACACTTCATCTTCCTTCCTCCTCGTATAATATCTTTTAGATACATAAATGTACCTTGAAAACTTA
>CAJULG010000018.1 GCA_910587045.1 uncultured Lachnospiraceae bacterium
TAAGTTTTCAAGGTACATTTATGTATCTAAAAGATATTATACGAGGAGGAAGGAAAATGGCAGATGTAGCTATTGTGGATGGAACAATTAAGACTGCGGAGATTAAGGCAGTGCATACCCAGATTAAGGAACTGGTACTGTCTTATAAGGACGTGAATTTCGATGTTGAGCAGATTACAAAGCGGGTAAGACAGAACTGGGTGGGAAAAGGACGGAATGAATTTGAGACCCAATATAATATCCTGATCAAGAAAATTGATGATTTCGGGGAAACGTTGCAGGAGATTTATGATGCACTGGTGGATGCAGAGGCACAATATGCAGACATGGATGATAATATCCGTCAGGAATATGTCATGGCTATGAAATAACCGGAAAGGGAGGATAAGATATGGCAAACAGCGGTTACTATCGTGATCTATATAAAGAGTTTGAACAGGAAGCGGAGGATTATGGAAGGGATATCGAAAAACTAGAGCAGATCAAAAAAAATCTGTCTGGCGGTCTTTATGATGAGCAACTGGCAGTAAACCGGGAAATAAATGATCTGGTTGAAGATTTGAAAAAGGGAGTAAGACATAATTCTGTTTTTACCAACAAAGCGGATGACCTGAAGGAAAACAAGGAAAAGTCTTCTTTTGATGATGCATCCCTCGGAGCGGCAATCAGCAGTCTGGAAAGTGAGATTTCCGTACTGCAGAATAAGAAAAGGAATGCGGAGCTGAAGCGGGATGAAGCAAAACGAAAATATGAGGAGGAAAAGGAAAGGGAGCGTCAGGAAATATTAAATAGATTCTTTGATAAATAAAAGAGGGAAAGGAAGGAGTAGAACATGGGAACAGTTGCAATATCCTACAGCAGTATTAAGGATGCTTCAAGAGAAGCAAAATCGGTAGCCAGAAAGCTGGATGATTATGCAGATGAGCTTGTACGTTCTGTATATAACAAGTTAAACAGATATAAGGGAGAATGGACAGGCAATATATCATCCGCCAGCACCAGCATTAATAATAAGGTGAACGAGCTGCGCACGGCGGCAGGGGAATATGAAACCTATGCTACAGATCTGAAGGATTTACGAGAAGATTGTAAGGAAACGGACAAGACGGTAAAATCCAGAATATCATCGCTGACTGCCAGCTTCAAAGAAGATCATGGGATCAGGAACAGTAAGGTGGAATATGCCATTAACTATTTTCTGACCAGTGCAGGTAATTCTTCTGCTGCCGGCAGATGGCTCGGGGAAGGAAAGGATTGGATAGATGGCGGAATAGACTATGTAAAACAGAGCATCAAGGGCTGGTATAATTATGAAGGAGGTAAGCAGTTCATAAAGGGTGCGGGTATGGCTATTCTCGATGGCGTAATTGCTATTGCAGGTCTTGTGGCGGGAATAGTGATACTTTTTAGCGGTCCGGCTGGGTGGGCCCTTGCCGCTGCTATCGCAGGTGTGGTAGGTGGTGCAATAGGACTTGCAAATGCTGTAACTGATTTTATGTGTGAATGCATTGCTTATCATGATACGAATGCATTAAATGATCCAGCAAGTGGAAGGAGAACTAGTGAATTAAATAAGATATCAGATGTGCTTCGGGAATGGACAGACTCAAAGTTGCTTCATGGTATAGGGAAAGGATTGGATCTGACGGAATTCGTGTGTACAGTTATAAATGTAGTAGATGGAGTTGGTGATTTTATGAAGAAGGGGATTGATTGGCTGGGCGGTATGAAGAATATGCATCTTAGGGATTTACGTATTAATAATATAATGACTAACATGAAAAATCGATTTGGAAATATGAGATTTAATCATGCAGTAACTGAGTTAGGAATGCGGATAAGTATTAAAGATGGGATTTCAATAAAGGGAAGAGAATTATTAAGTGATTTTTTATGCAATCTAAAAAATAACTATTGGAATTTCACAGAACCCAAATTTGGGCGTGATAGTGTTCAAAATATTGCGAATTTTGCAAAGGATATCCTTAGTGATGGTTTAGGATTTAATGATATTGAAACACATATTTTGTCAAATGGAATTGGGTTCTTTCGAGATGATTATAGTGGTGGAAAGGTTATCATGGCACAAAGTTTTGAAAATGCATTTACTTTAAGTGATTTTGATAAGTTAACGGCTGTTAATACTGAGATTTTAAAACCAATATCCAATAGTATTGTAGAAAAGTTCTCTGGAAATTCCGGAGTTAATATATCAGTTCCGGATTTTCATGTACCAGAAATAAATTTTACGTTGCCAGAGATAAGTATTACAGCGCCGGAGATTACAACACTAAATGCAAATTAATTTTTTAAACTTATTAATTATAAAAATATGGAGGTATATATGGAAACAAGTGAAGCAAAATTAGAAGCAATGGATCTGAATCAGCAGGGGAGACATTTATTGGAGGCAGGGAACCTGGAAGGAGCAAGAGAGAAGTTCGACCGGGCGATAGATATGGAACCGATGCTGATGGACAGTTACAAGAATTACGGTGATCTGTATATGGCAATGCAGGAGTATAAGGAAGCAAAAAATCTATACAAGAAAGCATTGCTGATCGAAAAGAAGGGGGAACTGTATTTCCTGATCGGGAATGCCTGCTTTATGGCGGATGATGTACATGAAGGACTGGAGAATTATAATCAGGCGATTTCTGCCGGTTATGACGGAGAGGATATGCTGTTCTTTATGGGAATGGCATATGAGCATCTGAATGACGATAGTATGGCATTGCGCTATTTTCAAAAGGCGTGTAATAAAAATCCATCCAGGCCGGATTTTGTTATTAAAAAGATAACGACCTATGTACGGATGAATATGTTAGAGGATGCGGAGACCAATGCAGATGAATTAATAAAAAGTTCACCGGAATTATTTGACGGGTATCATATTAAGATTCAGCTGTTATTGAATAAAGGGGATTATGAAGCGGCAGCAGATTTCGCAAAGGAAGCTTCTGACCGGTTTCCGGAGGATTCCGATCTGATGTATGATTATGCGAAGTGCGTGGCATTGACAAAGAAGTACGAGGAAGCCTCCCGTCTGATCGAGCAGGCAAAGCAAATGAAATACTTTGAGAATTCCAGGCGTAATTTTATCATGCTGGAGGCACAGGTTGCGGCGGAGCAGGGAGATGTAGAGAAAGCCATGCAATGCTGCAGGGAAAGTATCGAGCTTGACACGGAAGAATATTTTGATGCAGAAGCCAGGTTTATGCTGATGAACCTGTGCCTTACAAAGCCGGATTTTGAGGGTGCCATGGGATATGCAGAAGAACTGATCCGAAAGAAGCAGGAGGACTCCTATTATTTTGCAGCCCTGTATTATCGGCCGTATTGTTTGAAACAGCTTGGCAGAACAGAAGAAGCACAGAAGCTGTATAAGGAGGCTAATTCCTTCTACCGGCTGATCACATTAAAAAAACCGGAGGCAACCGATGCATATTTGTACCGGGCAATGTGCCTGAAGGACCTCGAAGAATACGATAAGTCGCTGGAGCTGTTAGAATTTATAGATGGTGTGGCCGGTGATATTGCAGAGGTACATACGTTACGGGCAGAAATCTATCGTGCTCTGGGAAAGCAAATGCAGGCAGAGGAAGAAATGCAGAAGGCTTATGAGAAGAAGCCGGAGTTAAGAGAATTATATGAGAAAGGGGGAGAAAAATGACGCTGGCATATGAAGGAAATACAGATTTAGCGTTTTCTACAGATGTATTAAGAAGCTGTGGAAAAGATTATAGTAAGGTTGCGGCGGATCTAAGAACAGTGGCATCCAAGCTGGATTCTTCCCTGAACCAGTTAAAAAGTTCCGGCTGGACGACGCCGGCAGGGACGGCGTTTTATGACATGGTGGATACGGGCTGGAAAGATAATATTGAAAAATATGCGGATCTTCTGGATACCCTGAACGGTATTCTGGAAGAAGCAGCCAATAGCTATGAGGATTTGGAAACAAATCACATTGAGACAACTCAGTTATAGAGCATAACAGTTGAAATCAACTGATGCTATAAAAGCCAAAAAAAGGAGGAAAAAGAAATGGCAGGTATTCGAGTTACACCGGAGGAGCTTAATTCACAGGGAGGAGATCTGATTGGATATGCAGGTCAATTATCTGAAGTTCTGCAGGAGATCGACAAAAAGATTAACGAAATTGGCTCAGAATGGGAGGGCCTGGCTCAGGATGCATACTTTGATATGTATACCACTATGAAGGAAAGCCTGAACCAGTTCCCGACACTTGTTGAGTCTCTTGGGCAGGCAACGCAGGGAGCTGCAAAAGCATTCAGTACGGTTGATTCTGAATTACAGAGTGGCTTTCAGTCTGCTTAATGCATAACTAAACAGAGGAGAAGGTTTTGAGAGGCTGTTTTTGCAGCCTCTCAAAATTAATTTACGCGAAGGCACAAGGCAGGAGGAAATGTATGTACTTCTCTTATTCTAAAAATTGTACAGAAATTTTATTTTAATATATTGAAAATTATGGAATTAAAATATAGAATAGAAAACATAGAGAATCAGTTATAACCTTGTCAGCTATAAGGGAGGATAAGCAGTGAATATTGGAACAATGGGAAGTATGGTGATGATAGCCAAAAGCTGGGACATCTTTAGCTTTGGATTCCGCCTTTTGAAAAAGAAGAATAAGGATCCGGATGAGATGAAGGCGGCAGGATCCTTTCGGACATTTATATGCCTGACCGCTATCCTTGTACTGGCAGCGGCAATCGTTATCATGATCATCGTCGGTACTACGCTTGCGGGAATTCGTATGGGATCCGGCGAAAATAAGCGATATGGCACGGTTTCAGGAGAATATATCCGATATGTTCAGGGTGAGAATAAATATCTGAAGATCTCAGAAACCGGTCTGGATGCATATGAATTAAGAGACGGAGACCGCATTTTAATGATCTTCGACAGAGGGACGGATCAATTAAAGGATCTGGTGCCGGAAACGCAGTATGAAAAGAGGATGATTCTGAATGTAACAGCGTTGCTTTGCACAATGCTCGGGTGCGTTCTGCTGTTAATCGCTTTTGCGTTGATTGCACAGGGAACATTTGGAAGGCCGTTTGTTCTCTATTATAATCTAAGTCTGAAGCGGGAGAATCCGGCATGGGAGGCGGAGCCTCGAAGAAGATTATACGAGGAACACTATGCAATGGCATTTGCACAGAAGAAGAGTATCTGGCTGTCTGCGTTGATTGCGCTGGTGTTCTTACTGCTTCTGGGAGGTTTTTTTCTGTCCGGAGTGTTAGTAAGCGGAGAGGTATATACATTGCTGCCGGACCGGGGTCTGGTTCTGATTTCAAGAATTCTTGGCGGATGTTCCGGACTGGTTTATATTATATTGCTGTTTCTCCTTGTAAGATTTGATGACAGGATTCGTCCGCTGTATTCCGTGGGTGAGCATCTGCTTCATACACAGACATTTACAAGAAATGAGGCCGGCCGGCCCGGTTATTATACCAGGCAGGGAGAATGGATTCAGCTGGAGGAAGTAAAGGTAAAGCGGCAGGATGAGAAAATAGTAAGGCTTAAGTGCCGGTACCGGGTAAATAGAACCGGAAAAGAATTCTCCCGGGACAATTATATCGCCAGGGAGGATCCCATGTTCCATTCTGTAATCGCATTGTCAGCTTCCCAAAGCGGAGGCTCCTTAAAACGTGCAAGGAATATATGGTTGTTATGGGTTATATTATTTATTTATATCATACTGACTGCAGGCAATCTTATCCTGTTAAGAGAGCGGGATAAAAATGTAACCGAATTTCAGGCAACAGAAAGAGATTATAGAATTGGGGAGGTAAGGACATGCGAGAGATCCTGTATCAGGAAGCAAGCATTATGGAAGGATTGTTGAAAAACAGGCAGGTTTTGATCACGGTTTATCCGGATTGCCTTGAATTCGCATATTCCAAAGCACTGCCGGCAAGAGAACTGAAGGAGGTTCAGAGCCAGATTCCTTATATTGAGAAGGAAATTATTCCGTATGACAAGGTTCGGGAATATAAACGTATGGCGAGAACACTGCTGGAGATCACAGGTTATCAGATCTTTTTTGTCGGAGACTTCGAAGCTGAAAAGGCGGGAAAGAGAAGGAAGATCACAACGGCTTCCATTCAGACCCTGGACAGAAGGCTGTGGGATGCATTGGATGCCCACACACCATTAATCCCGGATGAGGATAGAATTAATATGGAGGCGGCGGGCATCCGACAGGCACTGGAGAATGCATCTGTGGAAAAGGGTGTACTGGAGATAGCAGTAGGAAAACAGATGATAAAAACCATGCGGCTGTTCATCAATGATATTGAATGGAAGGAATATACATATCCGCCGGTGCGTGTTTCCCTTCCGTTAGGAACCTATCGCATTAAGATAGCCAGGGGGGTACAGAGTGCCAGTCCGGAAAATGCTTCTGATGCATATATGGATTACACCTATACAAATGAAGTGACCGTTACATTAAGTAAAGAGGTATCGGCAGTCCGGCTGTCTGCGCAGGATGGATTCTTATCACCAAGCCTTAAGATAATTTCCGGATAAGATACATCTTTTGTACATTTTGTGTAAAAACAAACCTGATTTAATAAAAAATACACAAAGAAAACCCCGAAATTGCCCCGTAGGATACGATTACAATCGACAATATACAATTTATTTACGGTAATTTTGCAGAAAAAGGCGAATAAATTGGAATAATATTTGTGAAATTGCATAAAAACCATTTAAAAAACTGGAATGAAGTGGTATAATAGTCCTATCATGCGCAAAGGGGTGACGACATATGATTAAGAAGGAAATGATAGCAATGCTTCTGGCAGGCGGCCAGGGCAGCCGGTTAGGCGTTCTGACCTCCAGACTGGCCAAGCCTGCGGTTGCTTTCGGCGGTAAGTACAAGATTATTGATTTCCCGCTCAGTAATTGTATCAATTCAGGTGTGGATACCGTCGGTGTACTTACACAGTACCGTCCGCTCAGACTGAATCAGCATATCGGAATCGGTATGCCATGGGATCTGGACCGGAATATTGGCGGTGTTACGGTATTGCCTCCATATGAAAAAAGTACGGACAGCTCCTGGTATACCGGTACGGCGAATGCCATATACCAGAATCTGGAATTCATGGAATATTATAATCCGGAATATGTACTGATCTTGTCCGGCGATCATATTTATAAGATGGACTATGAAGTAATGCTGGATTACCATAAGGCAAGCAAGGCGGCAGTAACTCTGGCAACCTATGAGGTGCCGATGGAGGAAGCCAGCCGGTTCGGTGTGGTAATTACGGATGATGAAGGCCGCATTCAGGAATTTGAGGAGAAGCCGGAGCATCCAAGAAGCAACAAGGCTTCCATGGGTATCTATATCTTCGACTGGAAGGTATTGAAGAATGCACTTCAGGTCATGAAGGATGTACCATCCTGCGACTTTGGCAAGCACATTATCCCGTATTGTCATGAGCAGGGTGAACGGATCTGTGCCTATGACTTCAAGGGCTACTGGAAGGACGTAGGAACGCTTGGCTCCTATTGGGAGGCGAACATGGAGCTGGTGGATATCATTCCGGAGTTCAATCTGTATGAGGAGTTCTGGCGCATCTATACCAAGAGTGATGCTCTTCCGCCACAGTATATTGCAGATAATACGAAGGTTGGTAAATGTATTATCGGAGAAGGTACTGAGATTTATGGTGAGGTTGACCATTCCGTTATCGGTTCCGCGGTTACGATCGGCGAGGGTGCCGTTGTCCGGGATTCCATCATTATGAATGGTGCCGTGATCGGAAAGAACTGTGTGGTTGAGAAGGCGATCATCGGTGAGAGTACAGTGATCGGTGATGGTGCAGTCCTGGGTGTAGGAGAATATGCACCAAGTGAATACAATCCGAAGGTATATGCCTTCGATCTGGTTACCATCGGTGAAAAATCCGTCATACCTGCCAGCGTTAAGATTGGAAAGAATACTGCTATATTTGGAGAAACGACTCTTGAGGACTACCCGGATGGCGAGCTGAAGAGTGGCGGAAGTTTGATAAAGGTAGGTGATTTGGCATGAGAGCAATCGGTATCATTTTAGCAGGCGGTAACAGCAATCGTATGGGCGGTCTATCTGCAAAGAGAGCAGTAGCGGCCATGCCTATGGCAGGCAGTTACCGGAGTATAGATTTTTCATTAAGTAATATGACGAATTCCCATATTCAGAAGGTGGCTGTATTTACCCAGTACAATTCCAGGTCTCTGAACGAGCATCTGAATTCATCAAAGTGGTGGGATTTCGGCAGAAAGCAGGGTGGTCTGTATGTATTCACACCTACGATCACAACGACCAACAGCTATTGGTATAAGGGAACTGCTGATGCGCTGTATCAGAATATCAGTTTTCTGAAGAACAGTCATGAACCTTATGTGGTTATCGCATCCGGAGATGGCGTGTACAAGCTGGATTACAATAAGGTCCTGGAGGAGCATATTGCAACCGGAGCGGACATTACCATTGTCTGCAAGGAGATCAAGCCGGAGGATGACGATATCAGCCGTTTTGGTGTAGTGGGGTTGACCAAAGAGGGCTGGGTGGAAAGCTTTGAGGAAAAACCGCTGGTTGCCCAGAGCAATCTGGCATCCATTGGTGTTTATGTGATCCGCAGGAGACAACTGATCGAACTTCTTGAGAATTGTGCAAAGGAAGACCGAAATGACTTTGTCAAGGATATTATAATCCGTTATAAGGATGTCAAGAAGATTCACGGGTTTGTCATGGATTCCTTTTGGAGAAATATCGGCAGCGTAGAATCCTACTTTAAGACGAATATGGAGTTCCTGAATAAGGATATCCGGGATTACTTCTTCCGTACACATCCGGATGTATATTCGAAGGTAGAGGATCTGCCGCCGGCTAAGTATAACGGGGATGCTGTAGTAAAGAACAGTCTGGTAGCGAGTGGATGTATCATCAATGGTACGGTGGAGAATTCAGTATTATTCAAGAAGGTATATGTGGGGAACAACTGTGTGATCAAGAATTCTATCATATTAAATGACGTACACATTGGGGATAATTCTTATATTGAAAACTGTATTGTGGAGAGCAGAGATACACTGCGGGCCAATACAGAATACATTGGTGAACCGGATAAGATTAAGGTAGTAGTTGAGAAGAATTTCCGATATGCACTTTAATCTTATATTATAGAAACCGGCCAGGAAGGACAGGGGGTAGCAAATGAAGATTACGGATGTAAGGGTGCGGAAGGTTACAAAAGAAGGTAAGATGAAGGCGGTTGTTTCCATTACGATTGATGATGAATTCGTAGTACATGACATAAAAGTCATCGAAGGGGAAAAAGGGTTATTTATTGCTATGCCAAGTCGGAAAGCCGTGGAAGGAGAATATCGGGATATTGCACATCCCATTAACTCCACTACCAGAGACCGCATTCAAAACTTAATTCTGGCTGCTTATGAGGATGCATTGGTAGAGGCGGAAGAATATGCAGAGTAAGCAGCCGGAATAGGATCAGGCGCATTTCAATGAAGATTGAGGTGCGTCTTTTCTTTTTATGTGATCACGTTCTGTCCGGTTGGAAAAAATTTCTTGGTTTTTTGGAAGAAATAAATTTTTTCTTAAATTAAACGTATATTCTTGCGATTTCGTGGAAGAGGGCTATAATAATATACAGATTTCAAGGCTTTGTATAATAAATGAAAATGAGCAGGAGGAGCAAAAGATGCCAAAGTTTAGTGTAAAAAGGCCCTATACAGTCCTTGTAGGTATCGTGGCATTACTGGTATTTGGATTTGTAACCTTTACCCGGTTATCGACCGATCTGCTTCCGGAAATGGAACTTCCATATGTAATGGTAGTTACTACATATCCGGGCGCAGCGCCGGAACGGGTGGAAAGCCAGGTGACAGAGCTGTTAGAGTCCAATCTGGGAACGATCAATGGTGTAGAGAATCTGATCAGTACATCTGCCGAGAATTTCAGTATGGTTACACTGGAGTTTTCGGAAGGAACGAATATGGACAGTGCCATGGTAGACCTGTCAACTGCCATCGATCAGATGACCCTGCCGGAAAACTGCGGAACACCAATGCTGCTGGAGGTATCCATGGATATGATGCCGACCATGCAGGTTACCGTGGATCATGATGATATGGACATCTATGAATTGAGTAAATTTGCAGAAGACACCCTGATTCCATATATGGAGCGGCAGACCGGAGTAGCCAGTGTTGATGGTATGGGCCTGGTGGATGAGATGGTAGAGATCCGTCTGGATGAGAAAAGGATCGAGGAATTGAACGATGATCTGGCCGCCCATGTAGATGAATCTCTGGCAGAGGCGAAGGAAAAGCTGGATCAGGCCGGCGCAGAGCTGAACAATGCGCAAAGTGAACTGGATGCAGGAAAAAAGGCGCTGGAGGATCAGCAGAGCAATGCTTCAGCGGAGCTGGCCCAGACCAGTCAGATCCTGGATGAGGTCATGGCGACCAGGGCTGCCTATAGCGCACAGGTGACCAGTCTGAAGGCAAATCAGGCAGCATTACAGGCGGAAAAGAAGGCGTATCAGGATGCTAAGATCGAGGAAACCTATAACCAGCTTAACACCATGTTTTCCGCACTGCATGAAGCGGCATCGGCAATGGGAAGCGGTGATACGGTTCCGGCTGATCTGGTAGATGCATATGAGCATCCGGAGAAGCTGCAGGCGCTTGTAACGCTGATGGAACAGCTGCAGGCCATGGCAGGTATGCCGGGGGTACCGGAGATATCCGCAGAACAGGTGGGAATGCTGAAGACGTTGACTGCTGACAGTCTGAAGCAGGTACATACTGCTTATAACCGGATTCCGGTGGTCGATGAAGCGCTTGCTAATTTAGAGATTGAAATAGCCGCTGCCCAGGCGGTGCTGGATACCGTGAATGCCCAGACCCAGGAGGCAGTCAACAACTATTCTGCGTTGGAGGAAGGAAAGATTACCGCAGCCGCAGGCTTTGGCGCTGCCAGTGCACAGCTCGCCGCAGCACAGACAGCTCTGGATGACGGAAAGGCAGAGGTGGAAAATGCAAGAGAATCCTATGAAAGTGCAAAGGATACCGCATTGAAGAATGCGAACCTGGATGCACTGTTAAGTCTGGATACCCTGTCGAAGCTGATCTATGCACAGAACTTTGCGATGCCGGCCGGTTACATATATGAAGGAGAGACCCAGTATCTGTTACGGGTCGGTGATGAATTTGATCAGCTTGAGGATCTGGAGAATGCGTTGCTGTGTGATATTGACGGAATCGGAGAGGTGCGCTTAAAGGATGTTGCTCACATTACCATGATCGATAACTCCGGTGTCAGCTATGCCAAGGTGAACGGTAACGAGGCGATCATCCTGGCCATCTATAAGGCGAGTACCGCCGGTACCGCCAGCGTATCTGACCAGTGCGGTGAGGCGCTGACAGAGTTTTCAGAAGAGCATCCGGGTTTACATATTATGAACCTGATGGACCAGGGTGAATATATTGACATGATCATCAAGTCCGTATTATCGAACCTGATCTTTGGCGCGATCCTGGCGATCATTGTGCTGGCCATCTTCTTAAAGGATGTGAAGCCGACGATCGTGGTCGCATTCAGTATCCCGCTAAGTGTACTCTTTGCCATGGTATTAATGTATTTTACCAATATGACTATGAATATCATCTCCTTGTCCGGTCTGGCGCTGGGCATTGGTATGCTGGTGGATAATTCCATTGTAGTAATCGAGAATATATACCGGCTGCGGAATAAGGGAATTCCGTCAGCGAGAGCTGCGGTTTTGGGAGCCAACCAGGTAGCGGGTGCGATCATCGCATCTACCATCACGACGGTTTCCGTCTTTTTGCCGATGGTATTTTCTACCGGTATCGCAAGACAGCTGCTGCCGGATATGGCCTGGACGATCGCCTTTAGTCTGATCGCCAGCCTGATCGTGGCGTTGACGGTAGTGCCGAGCATGAGTGCAACGGTATTAAAGAATACAAAACCGAAAAATCACCGCTGGTTTGATGCCGCACTGCGTGTTTACGAAAAGGCGCTCCGCTTCTGCCTCCGGCGGAAATGGCTGCCGATCGTGATTGCAGTTGTATTGCTTGTGCTTTGTGTATTTCAGGCATTCCGGACGGGTCTGGTTCTGATCCCGAGTATGGGAAGTGACCAGATGTCAGTGTCAATTTCTACAGACAGTGAGAACAGCGATGAAGAGAACTTTGCACTGGCGGACGAGGTCATGGAGCGGATTCTGGGAATTGACGGCGTAGAGACAGTCGGCGCTATGACATCAAGCTCCATGGGCATTATGAGTATGTCGGATTCCACCAATGGATTCTATTTCTACATTATTATTTCCGAGCAGGCGGCCAGGGATAATGCCAGGGTGGGCAGAGAGATTGAGGCGGCTTTGGCGGATCTGGATCTGGAAGAGGTCAGCGTCTCCCTGTCCAATATGGATATGTCCAGTCTTATGGGCGAAGGGATGGAGATTAATGTATACGGTTCGGAGCTTGATACTATGCTGTCCGTATCGGAAGACCTTATGGGAATTCTGGAAGAGGTCGGCGGAATGGAGGAGATTTCAAACGGACAGGAGGAAGGAGACGATCAGATCAAGATCGTGGTGGATAAGGATGCTGCCATGAAATATAATCTGACGGTTGCACAGATCTTCAGTGAGCTGGCAGCCTCCCTTAAGACAGAGGATACCGCCACGACCCTGACAGTCAATGGAAAGGATTATGATGTCGTTATTGTCGATGAGACTCACACAGTTGACCGGGATAACCTGATGGATTATGAATTTGAGGTGAATACGACCGATGAGGATGGCAACCAGGTGACCGAGACTCATAAGCTCAGCGAGTTTGCAGAGCTGGAGGAGGGTAAGAGCGTAGCGTCTGTCAGGCGGGAAAATCAACAGCGTTATCTGACGGTAAGTGCCGTAACAATGGAAGGATATAACACGACTCTGCTGGCAAGAGATGTGGAAGCGAAGCTGAATGCGTATGAGGCACCGGAAGGGATTACGATCGAGATTGCCGGTGAGAGCGAGATGGTCAATGAAGCCCTGAATGATATGCTTCTGATGATCCTCCTGGCGATCGTATTGATCTATCTGGTTATGGTAGCCCAGTTCCAGAATCTGGTATCGCCGTTTATTGTGCTGTTGACGATACCGCTGGCATTTACCGGAGGCTTTATTGCACTCTTTATCACTGGACAGGAAATATCCATTATCTGTCTCATGGGCTTCCTGGTACTGGCAGGAGTCATTGTAAATAACGGTATTGTATTTGTGGATTATGTAAATCAGCTGCGACTGGGCGGTATGGAGAAGCGGGAAGCACTGGTTGAAACGGGAATGACCCGTATGCGTCCGATCCTTATGACTGCCTTGACGACGATCCTGGCTATGTCTACCATGGCATTCAGCAATGACATGGCGGCGGAAATGGGAAAGGGTATGTCCATTGTTGTAATCGGCGGTCTCTTATACGGAACCTTAATGACGCTGTTTATCGTTCCGGTGTTCTATGATATCATCTACCGGAAGAAGGAAATGAAGAAGGTAGATATCGGAGATGAGGATACCCTGAAGGAGGATGCGGTATTACTGGCAGAAGGGATCGGAGACGTTACGGGAGCAGTTCCGGAGGACGATCCATTGCCGGCAGAGATTCAGGCAGTGCGGGAAACAGCAAGCAGTACAGAGCAGGAAGATATGGAATAAAAGGAATGGACTGGAGGGTGCAGAGTATGGGAACAGAAAAGGAAAAGATGCTGCAGGGAAAGATTTATGATCCTTCAGACGAAGAACTGGTACGGTTAAGGCAGGTGGCCCACCGCCTGTCAAAGCAGTATAATGATACCTGTGAAGAAGAGGAAGAGAAGCGTAAGAAGCTGATCGTTCAGCTGATACCGGAACAGGGAGAGGGCTGCTATTTTCAGGGACCGATTTATTTTGACTATGGTGTATTCACCAGACTGGGCAATAACGTATATGCAAACTTTAATTTCACGATGCTGGATACCTGTCCGGTGACCATCGGGAGCAATGTGTATTTTGGCCCGAATTGTACGGTAGCAACGCCGATCCATCCCATGCTTGGTCAGGAACGTCTGTTTAAACAAAAACCGGATGGAACAGTATACGATGATGAGTACGGGAAGGCGGTGACGATTGGCAGTAATTGCTGGATTGCCAGTAATGTGGTGATCTGTGCCGGTGTCCGGATCGGAGATAACTGCGTGATCGGAGCCGGAAGTGTAGTAACGAAGGATATCCCGCCGGATTCCTTTGCGGCAGGAAGTCCCTGCAGAGTGATCCGTGCCATCACGGAGGCAGACAGTATTAAATTAAAACAGGAATTATGGTAGGCAGACAGCAGAGAAGTCTGAAAAACTTCTCTGCTGTTTTTAGCTGTACGCATTGTTATCCTCGGGCTGATGTGCTAAAATATGCCAATGCGGAGGTGTAAATATGAGTAAATTAAAAGCAGTGATCCTGGCAGCAGGTAAAGGAACGAGAATGAAGTCAGATCTGCCGAAGGTATTACATGAGATAAATGGACGGACGATGGTAGAATATGTTATTGATGCGGCGCGGGAGGCCGGAGCGGAAGAAATCTGTCTGGTAGTGGGACATAAAGCAGAGCTGGTGAAGGAACGGATCGGCAGCGGAGTAACCTATGTATTACAGGAGGAGCAGCTTGGTACCGGTCATGCGGTAAAATGCGCGCTGGACTTTATCGGTACAGAAGGAGATACTATGATACTGTGTGGAGATACGCCGGTCATTACCGGACGTACCCTGAAGGAGCTGCTGGCATATCACCGCCTGTATGAGTTAAAGGCTACCGTATTATCTACTATTCTGGAGGATGCTACAGGTTACGGAAGGATCGTAAGGGATGCATCCGGGAACTTTCAGCGCATTGTAGAGCAGAAAGATGCCACACCGGAGGAGCAGGCGATCCGGGAGATCAATTCCGGCATGTATGTGTTTCGTTCTGCCGATCTGTCAGACAGTCTGATGCAGATCCGAAACGATAATGCACAGAAGGAATATTACTTGACAGATACCATTGAAATCATTCATAATCAAAGTCATTCCGGGGACGGGATCGCCGTCGGTGCCATGGCGACCGAACGGGCAGACGAGACCAGAGGCGTGAATACAACGGAGCAGCTTGCAGAGGCAGCAGAGCTTCTGAAGAATTGATATCCCATCGTATTGAGCGGAAGGACAGAGATATGAAGATAATCGCAGGACTGGGAAATCCGGGCAGGGAGTATGCGGGTACAAGGCATAATATCGGGTTTTCGGTAATCGAACAATTAGCGGATCAATATAATATCAGTATGACAGAGAAGAAGCATAAGGCAGTCTATGGCAGGGGAAGGATAGAAGGCGAGAAGGTCATTCTGCTGGAACCCCAGACCTATATGAATCTGAGCGGCGAGAGTATTCTGGATGCAGTTCAGTATTATAAGCTGGATCCGGAACAGGATCTGCTTGTCATCTATGATGATATTGACCTGGAAGCAGGAAGGCTCCGGATCCGGGCAAAGGGAAGTGCAGGCGGGCATAATGGTGTAAAGAATATCATTGCCAATCTGGGTACGCAGATATTTCCAAGGATCCGGGTGGGCGTAGGGGCAAAGCCGAAGGGCTGGGATCTGGTGGATCATGTATTAGGCAGATTTTCCAGGGAGGAGCTGCCCCTGATCGAGGAAGGGAAAAAAGCGGCGTGTCAGGCAGTCGGCATTATAATAGGTCAGGGCGTGGAGGCTGCCATGAACCAGATGAATGTGAAGAAGCCGGAGGAATAAGTGATGCCGGCCGGATATGAAGCGGAGACAGAAAGGATAAAGGGGAACGGGCAGGAGAGACGGATAACAGGAATTGACATAGAAGGGAATTAATTATGAAGGCAATTACAGCGCCGATCATGGAAAGCGAGCCATATCAGGCAATATTGCAGGTGATCAGACAGAAGGGTTTTACAGCGGTATCCGGACTCAGTGATACCGCCTTTAGCTGTGCGGTTTATTGTCTGGGCGGGCGGCAGCGCTACCGTCTGATCATAACCTATGATGAACAGCGGGCAAGAAAATTAGAGGAGCATTACCGTTTTTTTGACCGGCGGGTATATGTATATCCGGCGAAGGATGTCCTGTTTTACAGTGCAGACGTGCGTGGAAATGCTATAGTGAGACAGCGGATCGAGATATTAAAGCGTATCGTGGAACACGAGGAGGCAACCGTCATTCTTCCTATGGAGGCGCTTATGGAACGTCTGCCGGAGCTTTCGGAGCTGGAAAAGAACCGGTATTGCATCCGGAGAGAGGAAACCGTTGATACGAAGGAGTTTCACCGGACTCTGACTGCTATGGGATATGAGAAAAAGGACTGGGTAGAAGCAGCCGGACAATATTCCGTCCGGGGCGGAATCCTGGATATCTTTCCACTGACAGAGGATTGTCCATACCGGATCGAATTGTGGGGCGATGAGGTAGATTCCATACGGAGCTTTGATGTAGAGAGCCAGCGTTCGATCGAGGAAGTGACGGAGCTGTTGATCTATCCGGCTGCAGAGATGGTGCTGACGGAGGAACGGATCACAAGAGGACTCCGAAAGATCGAGGCGGAGCGTAAAACGTGTGCAAAAGCATTAAAGGAGAGCTTTCAGACGGAGGCTTATGCAAGACTGAACCAGACGATCGATACCCTGCGGGAGGAATTGCTGGAGCTGCATGAGGCAGCAGGGGCAGACAGTTATCTGACCTATTTTTATGATACCCTGGTATCCGTTCTGGACTATTTTCCAAAGGATACGCCGGTATTTATTGATGAACCCAGGCGGGTGGAGGAGGATGCCCGGGCATATGAACTGGAATTTCAGGAAAATATGAAAAGCCGTCTGGAGGGCGGGTACATTCTGCCGGGCCAGACCGCTGTACTGTCAGACTATGCAGCTATTCTCAGTAAGCTTGGACAAAGGCCCACGCTGCTTTGCTCTGCTCTGATCCAGAATCTGGAGGAGTGGACTCCGGCGAAGGCGATCCATTGGGAAACAAAACAGGTGCAGTCTTATAATAATCATTTTGACCTTCTGGTTAAGAATGTATCGGGCTGGAAGAAGAGAGGATATCGGATCGTCATTCTCTGTACCTCTTCCACCCGGGCAAAACGGATCGCAGCAGAATTCCAGGATTATGATATCGTCAGCTTTTACAGTGAGGATCTGGACCGGGAGTTACGACCGTCCGAGGTGATGGTTGCAGCGGGACGGTTGACAAAGGGATTTGAATTTCCGGAGCAGAAGCTGGTGGTGGTAAGTGAGGGAGATATTTTCCAGACCGGAGAACAGGCCGGAAAGAAGCGCAGAAAGCCAAAGCATACCGGAGAGAAGATCAGCAGCTTTGCTGATATTTCTGTTGGTGATTATGTTGTACATGAGAATCATGGGATCGGTATTTACCGTGGAATTGAGAAGATAGAAGTCGATAAGGTTGCCAAGGACTATATCACCATTGAGTATAAGGATAACAGTAAGCTTTACATTCTGGCCTCCCAGCTGGATCTGATCCAGAAGTTCTCCAGCAAGGAGGGAGCAAGGCCGAAGATCGACAAGCTGGGCGGCTCTGCATGGCAGAATACAAAGAACCGGGTAAAGGGACATGTGGCAGGCATTGCCAGGGATCTGGTAGAACTGTATGCTGTACGGAAGGAACGGGAGGGCTATGCCTTTTCCCCGGATACCATCTGGCAGAAGGAATTCGAGGAGGCATTTCCTTATGAGGAAACGGAGGATCAGCTTCGGGCCATCGAGGAGACCAAGCAGGACATGGAAAGTAACAGCATCATGGATCGTCTGATCTGTGGCGATGTAGGTTACGGAAAGACAGAGATCGCGATCCGGGCGGCATTTAAGGCGGTACAGGACGGGAAGCAGGTTGCCTATCTGGTTCCTACCACGATCCTGGCACAGCAGCATTATGCCACATTTACAGAGCGGATGAAGAATTATCCGGTAAATATCCGGATGCTGTCCCGCTTCTGTACGGCAACGGAACAGAAAAAGATATTAGAGGGCTTGAAGACGGGAGCCGTGGATATTGTCATCGGTACCCACCGGCTGTTCTCCAAGGATTTATCCTATAAGAATCTGGGATTGCTGATCATTGATGAAGAGCAGCGGTTTGGCGTCTCTCATAAGGAAAAGATAAAGAAGATGAAGAAGGATATCGATGTGCTGACCTTAACGGCCACGCCGATCCCCCGTACCCTTCATATGAGCCTGATCGGAATCCGCAGTATGAGTCTGTTAGAGGAACCGCCGGTAGACCGGCAGGCCATTCAGACCTATGTGATGGAGTATAATCCGGAACTGGTCCGGGAAGCAGTCAACCGGGAGCTTGCCAGAGGCGGCCAGGTCTATTATGTTTATAACCGGGTACAGGATATTGAACGGGTAACCTATGAGCTGCAGGAACTGCTCCCGGATGCAAGGATATCCTTTGCACACGGGCAGATGAAGGAGCGGGAGTTAGAGACGATCATGTATCAGTTTATCAACGGGGACATTGACGTGCTGGTGACCACCACGATCATTGAGACCGGACTGGATATATCCAATGTCAATACCATGATCATTCAGGATGCGGAGAATTTTGGTCTTGCCCAGCTTTATCAGCTTCGCGGCCGCGTGGGACGTTCCAGCCGGAGGGCATCTGCATTCCTGATGTACCGGCGCGACCGGATGCTGAAGGAAACAGCGGAAAAGCGGCTGCAGGCCATCCGGGAGTTTACGGATTTAGGCTCCGGTTACCGGATTGCCCTGCGGGATCTGGAGATCCGTGGAGCCGGCAATCTGTTAGGAGAAGACCAGTCCGGCCATATGGAAGCAGTAGGTTACGAGCTGTACTGTAAGCTCTTAAATGATGCGATCCGGGAGCAGAAGGGCGAGCTGGTAGAGGAATCCTTCGAAACTGCTGTCGAGCTTCCGGTGGATGCTTATATTCCGTCTACCTATGTGAAGAATGAATTTACCAAGCTGGAGCTGTATAAACGGATTGCCGGCATTTCCAGTCAGGAGGCCCTGGAGGATATGCAGGATGAACTGACGGACCGCTTTGGCGATATGCCGGCATCGGTAGAAAATCTGCTGGAAATAGCTCTGATCAAGGCGAAGGCGCATGATGCATATGTAGCAGAGGTATCGGAAAAAGGCAACGAGATGCACTTTGTCATGTATCCGAAGGCAAGAGTAGATACAGAACAGATCGACGGCTTTATGAAGCAGTATAACGGAAAGCTGCGGATGAGTGTTACCAAAGCACCGACCTTTATCCTGCAGATCAGGCCCATGAATAAAAAAGAACGGCTGAATTGTGTAGAAAGTGTGATAAATGATATCCATCGCTTGATACTCCGTTAAAAATAGCGTATCATTATAGGCGCAAATGCAACGGACACTGCATTTAAAAAGGAGAAAGAAATGAAAAAGAAAAAACAGATCATTACAATATTAACTGCGATACTATGCATTGCCTGTCTCCTGACCGGCTGCAAGGACAATGGACAGAACAGTGGAAAGGCGCCATCAGAGGTGCTTGTGTTAACTGTGGGCGGGGAGGAGATTCACTTAAGTGAAGTGAACTATTATGGACTTTCTTTCCTGAACGGACTGCATATGCCATCCGACACGGATATGAGTGCCTATTACAGCCAGGAATATCCGACCATGAATGACGCGCTGAAGGCACAGCTTTTAATGCAGATACGACAGTCCAAGATCCTTTACCTGAAAGCGGTGGAGCAGGGGATCACATTGTCAGAGGAAGATGAGAAGAAGGTTAAGGAACTGGTTGACGAATACAGGAAGGCATATGATGCTGCCAGGCTGGAACAGCTTGGCCTGGATGAGGAGGTATTGACCCGGGTCTATACCCAGATGCAGATGATCCTGAATCTGGAGGCAAAGCTTGCAGAGGAAGCGGAGAGCGGGGAAGACGTATCCTATGGCACCATTGATAATCTGGTATTTCTGACCATAGAGGTAGATGAGAATGGCAACGCAGTTGTAGACGAGAACGGCAACTATGTATCCTTATCCAGGGAAGAGCAGGAGAGACAGAAGGCGCTGGCAGAGGAGGTCATGGAGAAGCTTAAGAACGGGGAAGCCGCAGAGGATCTGATCGAAGAATATGATCTGTCTGCCACCTCCGGTGAGATCCACGGCACAACGGAAAGTCTGCGGACCGCTTATAACCTGAAGGACGGGGAAGTCAGTGATGTCTTATTAGAAGATTTCGGTTATAATGTGGTGAAGATGGTAGCCCTGGAGGACAAGGATTATACGGAAAAGGTAAATGCCTATAATGCTCAGACTGCGGCACAGGAGGCAGTAAAGCAGCAGGAAAATGCGTGGTTTGAGGAGTTTTCCATTTCCGATACGGATGTAAACGAGGAGGTCTGGAAGGCCTTTGATCTACAGGATTTGTTGTAAGAAGGATGGGGGTTTTGTATGCAGCGGATAAGAACGTGGGCGGCTGCCCTGCTGTGTATCGGAATACTGGCTCTGCTGGGGGGCTGTAAATCAGATCTGTCCAACGAGGCTACCGAGAAGGTAGAGGTATTCACGATTGGCAGGCAGTCCGTTTATCTGAATGAGGTGTGGATCTATGCCAAGACGATCCAGCAGGAATATGAACGGAACTATGGCAGCGGCATCTGGTCCGTCGAGCTGCTGAATGAGAACGGGGATGCCCGGACGGTAGAGACCATTACCAGAGAAGATATCATAGAAGAAATATTACAGGTTAAGGTATTGGTATATAAGGCAGATTCCTTTGGAGTTGCGCTGACCCAGGAGGAAAAGGATCAGATCCAGCAGCAGGCGGGAGCATTCATATCCGGCCTGACAGATGCGGATATCGCGGAAACAGGGATTACCATAGAACTGGCTATTCAGGTCTATGAGGAGAATGCCATAGCCGGAAAGGTCTATGAACGTATCATGCGGGAGGGCAATGTTGAGGTCTCGGATGAACAATGCCGGCAGACCAAGGTTTATGATCTGTACTTTCCAACCTATTTAGAGGTCGGGGAAGGTGATTTTGTTGCCCTGACCGAAGAGGAAAAGGCTACACAGTATAATACCGCTTCGGAGGCTTATAACAGGATCACGGCAACGGAGGATCCGTTGAATATTGAAACAGCCGCCTACGATTACGGATGCAGGAATTCCGATTTTCATACCATGTCCTATGATGAATATGTGGATCAGTACGGGCAGGAGCTGACCGACCAGATCTACGCATTGAAGGACGGAGATTATCTGGGTGTAGTAGAAAGTAAATATGGCTATCATGTATTTCAGATGATCGCCATTACGGATGCGGAAGCGACCCAGGATAAGAAGAAGTCCATGGAATTTGATCTGCAGCGGGAATATTTTGCTCAGGTATATCAGGATTACCTGAAGGAGATGGACAGCTCCTGGAAATTCTCGAAGAACGTGAATGAGGATGCATGGAATCTGATCCGGTTTACACAGATTCCGGCAGAGGAATAAGGAGATCGTGATGGATAGAAGGATGCTGGTATTGGATTTAGACGGAACACTGTTGAATTCAGACAAGGTGATAACACCGGGAACCAGAACCGCCATAAGAAAACTGCAGCAGGCAGGACATATTGTTGTATTGGCCTCCGGCCGTCCATTGCCCGGTATGAAGCCGACAGCAGCGGAGCTGGAGCTGGAGCGGTACGACGGTTATGTACTGGCTTATAACGGGGCAAGGATCCTGGACTGGAAGCGGCAGGCGGTTTTGTTCGAAAAGACCTTTGCACATTCGTATCTGCAGGGACTTTATGCAGCCGCTCTGCGTCATCATCTGACGATCCTTACTTATATTGACGATTATGCCATAGCCGGAACAGATGTAAATGCATATGCCGAATTTGAGATCCGTATCAACCGCTTACAGCTAAAAAGGGTGGAAAATTTCGTTGATCATGTGGATTTTCCGATCATTAAATGCCTGATGACCGGTGAACCGGAGCAGATCGGAGTCTGTGAACAGGAGCTGCTGCAACTTTATGGAGAGGGTCTTGATATATTTAAATCCGAAGATTTTTTCCTGGAGATCGCAGCGCAAAATATTAATAAAGGCACCTCCGTAGAATGGCTGGTCAATCATCTGGGGATAGACAGAGTGAATGTAGTCTGCTGCGGCGACGGATATAATGATATCTCCATGCTTCAATATGCCGGCGTAGGCGTAGCCATGGCAAATGCCAAGGAGGTCGTAAAACAGGCCGCAGATGTGATAACCGGCTCCAATAACGAGGACGGGCTGGTGCCCGTGATCGAACGCTATTTTTTATAAGTGAAATTCTAATATCTCTGCCAATGCTTTTCTGGGCCTTGGTGTTGGAGCTTCCTCTGCATATCCCATCGCCACTGCGCCAACAAGCTGATGCTCTGTTTTCAGGTATGCGGTTAATTCAGGATAGGCAAAACAGGTATTTGCGATCCATAAGGTTCCAACTCCGAGTTCCGTTGCTTTCAACAATATATTCTCAATAGATGCCCCGATGGAAAGGGTATCACAGATCTCGGTTACTCTGTGATCGGTATCGATATCAGAAAAGGGACTGGTTCCGTTGGTATTCAGGATGATCATGATGACCGGAGCCTCCTTCATGAACCGTAAGGTGTTCTTTGCATCCGCAATACCATGAGCCGAGCCCGGCAACCGCGGGTCGCCCTGTTCTTCTCTTTGAATTCCGCACTCCATACGGTTCAATAGCTCATCCTTATGTCTGCCTCCGTATATTAAGTATTTCCAGGGCTGTCTGTTCTTGGCAGAGGGGGCCATCCTGCCTGCATCAACGATGGATTCTATCGTTTCTTTTGCAAGCGTTTTCTGTGAAAATTTCCGTATGCTTCTTCGACTGTATATCATATCATGATTCATTTCAATATCCTTTCCCGAAATGCTCACATGGCAGCGTTTTGTTCATAATCTCACAAAATCAACACAACAACAAGCATTGATTATAATTTTCTCTGTATTCCGGCATTTCAGGTCTGGAAGCCGGCAGGTCAGGTGCAGGTATCTTGCCTGAGAAACCGGCGCATGCTATGTTAGGAAACAGATAGATATAAGCCATATGGCACGGGTTTTCATAATGCCCATTGGTTTGAACAGGAAGGGAGATGAGGGCTTGAACATATCAATTCATGTGGATGCGGAGATTTCAGATACGGAAATCCGGATCTCCTGTAACCATCTGACGCCGGAGATCGAACGGGTGCTTGCAACGCTTCGCATCCTGGATAAGCAGATCATGGCCAAGAAGGAGGAAGAAACCTATCTGCTGGAGGTAGCCCGGGTTATTTATATTGAGTCTGTAGACCGGAGAACCTATGTCTATACAGCAGAGGATGTCTACGAATCAAGCCTGAAGCTGTACGAACTGGAAGCTCAGTTGGAGGAATACGGGTTCTTTCGGGCAAGCAAATCCTGTCTGATCCAGTTAAAGTATATCAGATCATTAAAGGCGGATCTTGACCGGCGGATCCGGGTGACATTAGTAAATGGAGAGCAGGTTATGGTATCCAGACAGTACGCAGAAGGCTTAAAGAAGAAACTGGGGGTGAAATAAATGGAGCAGAAGAAAACGATCTTTGATTATATCGGACAGGTATTTACCACTTTTGGCATTACCATCGGGATTCTGACTGTGTTCTGTGTCCTGTTCGGTGACGAGGCCAGAACGGTTTCGACTATATTTTCCCTGGGCGGCGAAGGGATCGCACTCCGGACCATTCTGCAGTTTTTCATAACCTCGGTTTTTATCACATTGCTCCGTTTTCTGTTCTTCACGGATACTGTGATCAGGAGGATGGCGGTACCGCTCCGGGCAGGCGGTATGGTAGCATCGATCCTGCTGCTGCTTTGCGGGATGAACCTTCTTTGCAACTGGTTTCCGGTAACGATGTGGAGGGCATGGCTGATGTTCTTCTTAAGCTTTGCAGTCAGCTTTATTATCAGTGTAGCAGTTACTACGCTTCGGGAGCGGTTGGAAAACCGAAGGATGGAGGAAGCCCTGGAACGGATCATCCGGGAATCCCGGGAGCAGGAACAGAGATCAGATACAGAGGAACAGGCGTAAGGCAATGGAAAGGAGCTATTATGAGCGCAATGATCGAATGTAAGGATATTGTGAAACGATTTCAGGATAAAGAGGTATTAAAGGGAATCCATCTGACTGCAGAGGCAGGGGAGATCATCGGTCTGCTGGGACCGTCGGGAGCCGGGAAGACGACTCTGATCAAGATCCTGACCGGGCAGCTGCTTCAGACCTCCGGGAGTGCGATGCTGCTGGGTATGGATACCCGGAAGCTGAATCAGGGATGTTACCGGCGGATCGGGATGATGCTGGATGATTTCGGTCTGTATGAGCGGTTATCCGTTTATGATAATCTGAAGCTGTTCGCAAGACTGTATGATCTGCCTGCTGAGCGGATAGATACAGTGCTTCGCCGGGTGGAATTACGGGATGCCAGAAGATGCGCTGTGTCGAAGCTTTCCAAGGGAATGCGGGGACGACTGGCTCTGGCAAGGGCAGTGCTTCATGAGCCGGAGATCCTGTTCCTGGATGAACCGACTGCCGCCCTGGATCCTGCTACAGCAGAACGGATCCATCACCTGATCCGGGAGGAACAGGAGCGGGGAACGACCATATTCCTGACCACCCACAATATGACGGAAGCAGAACGGTTGTGCAGCCATGTTGCCCTGTTACATGAAGGGAGTATTGTAGAATACGGTGAGCCGGGAGAAATCTGCCGGCGGTATGACCATCAGAATAAATTACGGATACGCCTGCATGACGGTACCTGCATTGAGCTGAAGCATCATCCTTCCTCTGCAGAGGCGATAAGGGAATATATTGCTTCTGACCGCCTGGAGACCATACATACCACGGAGGCAAATCTGGAAACCGTTTTTATTGAGATCACAGGAAGGGGATTGGAATAATATGAAGAATATTACAGCGGTGTTTATCAAGCAGATAAAGGATACTTTTAAAAATGGAGCGATCCTGGTGCAGTTTTTCATGCTTCCGTGTATCGCAGTCATTATGGAACAAACAGTCACCCTGGAAGGAATGCCGGAGCATTTCTTTGTGCGGCTGTTCTCAGTCATGTATTGTGCCCAGGCACCCCTCACCTGTATGTCCAGCATCATTTCCGAGGAAAAGGAGAAAGGTACACTGCGGGTTCTCCTTCTATCAGATGTAAAGCCCTGGGAATATCTGGCCGGTGTGGGAAGCTATTTGTGGCTGATCTATATGCTTGGTGCAGGAGTGTTCTGTCTGGCCGGGAGATTTGCCGGAAAGCAGGCTGTCGGCTTCATGCTGATCATGGCAGCAGGAATATTGGTTTCCATGCTGTTTGGAGCGGCGCTGGGTACATGGAGCCGGAATCAGATGATGGCAACCTCGATCACCATACCGGTCATGCTGCTATTCTCATTTTCTCCCATGCTTTCCATGTTTAATAAGACGATCGAACAGGCAGCAAAGTTCACTTATTCCCAGCAGATACAGTATCTGATCGATTCTATAGGACACATTGAGCTTCAGCCGGAGGCTGTCATTATATTGCTGGCAAATATTCTTATAGCCTTTTGCCTGTTCTGGTCCGCCTACAGACGGTGTGGACTGGCATAAGTACAGATGCAACCAAAAGTTGCGGAAATGGCAGACCAAAGTGCTGGAAAAACCATACTCTATCCGATATGCTTATAGACAACGAAAGACAAATCAGAAAGGAAGAGAGGGATTCGGGTATGGAGAAGAAGAACAATAAGGCTCTGTTTATCGTGATCGGAATTTTAGGCGGACTGGTATTGCTGTTACTGTTGTTAGTCATTGTGTTACTGCTTTTTTCAGGTATTGGAAGACAAATGCAGAATAAGGATGATCCTCCCGGACCTCGTATTACGAAGGATGAAAATACCACAGAGGATGATATACTGGGGGATGAGGTGATCAGAGGAGATAATGGAACGTCTAACAGTATTACTATGATAATTGATGGATTTAAGTTCACGGTTCCGGGGAAATATGACTGCTTTTTTTCCTATGAAATTGGCCCGGTGGTATATCTGGATGATGTATTTCAGATGAAAACTGCAGTGCGGGAGGGAACCTATGAGGAAATGATGCAGGATCCCGATTCCATAACGACAAAGACGGTGGAGGCGGGAGGAAGTATACTCCAGGAGGTCAGGGAAACGGAATATGAAGGGAAGAAGTATGCCTATTTCCGCATGCAATTAATGGATGATATCTGTTTTGTCATATATACGCAGGCAGCGGATACGGACAGCCGGGTTGCAGGGCAGATCGTAGTGGAAAACAGTGAGCTGACAGATGAGGATCTGATCCATGTATTTGCCAGTATTGCCGGGACAGCTCAGGTCACAGAGGAGGCAGATTCCGATTATGATGATATTGTAGACCAGATGGCAGTGAGGACCTTCGCTGTGGGGGAACGGAAGGAAGAGAGCAGTCTGAGCCTTGACGGAGTAACTGTTACCTTCTGTGTTCCGGAAGGATTCTATTCCCAGGGAATTTATGAGACGGATTTCTACAGTGCGGAGAATTTTCAGACACAGGATTATGCGATAGGCGTAGATTGCTATCTGCAGGCAGATGAAATGTTTGCCAATGCAGAAGAATACTTAGAAAATGAGCTTGAAGGCAGTTTTAACGATACCAGCGGGATCAGGATACAGAAGACAGAGATTGATGGTAAGACCTGCTATTATTATGAGGAGGTTCTCGCTTACGATGATTCTGAATTTCAACGGATCAGCGCAGTCTGCGACATAGATGGAAATGGTACCTTATATTATGTAAGGGCCAGTGCAATTGATGAGGATACTGGAGTATCCATAGATACCATCCGGGATTTCTTTGTGTTCCGATTACTAGGGCGTATTGGTCGGACAGAAGGAGAGGAAGCGTATGGAGAAGCGTAGTAGAAATATTCTGATCGCTGCGATCGTCAGTCTGGTGATCGTATTGATCCTGTTAACAGGAATCGCCGGTACCCTGATCCGAAAAGGCAGGATGGAAGCAGACCCGGGGTGGACACCGGATCCGAAGGAAAATGAACCCGTAACCACATCCGATCAGGACTGGAGTGTAGATTCTCTGCGGACGGGTCTGACGACAACGATTGAATATGACAAACAGTACAGAGCAGAAGTTCTTTCCCTGGAACAGGCAGAAGAATCGATCCGGACATACGGAATCCGTCAGCGGGAAAATTATTCCAATCCTGCCGTAGAAGAGATCGAACGACAGATGGAGCAGGAATTTGACCTGCTGGCAGTGAATCTTGGAGAGATCGAGGAGGAGACCGCAAAGGATATTCAGAAAGCATTTACCTACATGTATGATACCTATCCCAGGTTAAGAGGGACGCTCACCAACCTGTCCCTGGGAAATTTTGAACATACAAAAGCGGGTAACATAGCAGTTACACAGAACTCGGAGTTTATCATCAACGAGGAGGCCGGTAATTATCCTTTTGTGGTAAAGTATGAGATCATATTAAACGCCGGCAAGTTTATGAAGCGGGAAAAGCTGTTAAAGGACTGTGCATATCAGGTTGAGACCGGATTCTGGCCGGAGGGGGCGGATATCACCTCCATTCTGGTGCATGAGCTGGGTCACCAGCTTCTGAATGTAATTGCCATGGAAGAATTTGGTCTCGAGGAGGCCTGCTACATAACGGAGGCAAATGGAGACGCATATAGCCGGTATGTAACGGACAAGTTAAGTGTAAATCAGGAGATAGCAAAGGCTGTGATCGGACGCGGATATGAGATCTGGCAGACGGAGTATCATCATAATGATACTGAGGAAGCATTCCGGGCCAGCATTTCCGGCTATGCCAGAGGAGAGCAGCCGGACGGGGGAATATCCTATGGCGAGACCTTTGCTGAAGCTATGGCAGATGTGTATCTGAACGGAGAAGGGGCGGCAGATGCCAGTAAAGCGATCCTGGCAGTACTTGGAGAGGGAAAATAAAATTATAGTGTACCCTAGTATATAAATTTAATCCTGTTCAAAAAAGGCATTAAAATCACAATGATAAATTTCGGTAAGAGCAATGAGCATATTTACACTGGGGTTATTTAATCCTGATTCGACTTTAGATAGAATGGCAGTAGTAATATTAAGACCTCTGAGTTGCAGTTGAGCAACTACATCCTTATTGCGAAGTCCCTGTGATATTCTGATTTTTCTTAAATTGGTTCCTAACAGACAGTTTGTCCGTTGATTCACACGTTCCATATTATGCTCCATTAATTAGATTTTATCCAGAATGGAAGGAAAAATGTTTCCAAAATAGAAGTAATATGTTATTATATGACCGGAGGAGGAACCCTGAGGCCGGTTTGCAGTAACATATAAAAACCGCAGGTTTTGAAGTGAGTGTTTATGCATGATATAAATACGTCCATTCAAAAATTTATGTCAATGAGGAGTGAAAAAATGAAAAAAGCAATAGAAAAGATAGCTAAATTTATCTTAGGTATGATTCTTGGAGCAGGTATGATTTTGCTGTTTTCGCAAGATGCAGAGGTAAATTCGTTTTGCAAAGATATATTTGGGTGGAGTTTTGGTAAGTCTGTTTCCATTAATTTTTCTGCAATAATACCGATTGCAGTTTATGTTTTGGTAAGTATGATAATTGTATTAAGCCTTACATATCTTATCCGCTTTTTTACAAATTCCAGAAATGTTAAGAAGGCCGCAAGCATTTTAAATGTTATCATACAGTTGTTTCTGGGTGTTCCGGTCACTACAATGTTATATGCGGTTTTAGATTCGTTTATTCATAGGCTTGATACGGATGTCCTGCTCCGGATCGTAATTGGCGCTGTCGCTTATGCACTTTTGTTTGAAGGGGTTTGTATGCTGTTTGAAAAGGCCTTTTATGAAAAGCTTCAAAAGGGGCACAAGCGATGCAGACTAGTCATATGCAATGTGTTGAATGACAGTGCATATGAAGAAGGAGAAATAGTTGTAGATCGTATGATTTTTGAGGATTGCTATGCAGTCATGACAAATAATAACAATGATTTATCTTCTGGACAATTCTATAAGATAGTTGAAAAGAACTGGAACGGAAAGAAGGATGTTGATAGCTGGAGGTATTATCATAACGGAGATTTTATTAACGAAACTGATGAAGTGCTGTGCAGGAAACTGATGCTGGCAGAACATGCTCAGAGTATCCAGTGGCAGGGATAGAAATAGAAATGAAATTTGATTAAATAAATAATTCCCATCTTACCAGTAATTTGGAAGGAACCGCTGGCGGGATGGGAATTATTTTGGTTGAATTCTCAAAACGTCTGTGGAGCAATATAGGATATGCCAGTGGCCATACACTTTATTTAAAAAAAGGTTAACGAGTGTTAATGATTAACAAATGTTATCCGATATAATAATAAATAAAAGAAACAAGGAGGTTTCAATATGGGAATTTCAGGAATTAATCAATATGGAAACGTATATGACAACGCGTATGCTGCCGGAGGAAAACGCTCGACGGAAAAAGGAATTTCCGGCGCGGACCGGGCAGAGAGGATAAGAGAGACATCGGAGGGAGCATCCGACAAAAATGAAAACTACCTGAAAAGGCTTCAGGAAAAGGTGCCCTATGTGGAGCTGGAGACCGGCTGGGGCTTAAGCATGAAGCGGGATAAGCAGTCAGCGATCATGATCAATCCAAAGCTTCTGGAGAAGATGCAGAACGATCCGGAGGCGGAGAAGCGCTATACACAGACGTTAAAGGACATTGAGCGGGCGGAAAAGACTGCCGCTGCCTATTATAATGCGACAGGCGGCGTAGTGGAACGCACCAGCCACTGGTATGTAGATGAAAATGGAGAATACTGTCACTTTGCATATACCCGCCGGGATGATAAACTGAATAAAAAGCTTCGAGAGGAAGCCAAGAAAAATGCAGAAGAGCTGATCGAGAAGACCCGGGAAAAGGCACGGAAGAAGAAGGTGGAATTAAAGGAACGGTTAGCGGAGCAGGCCGAAGAGGTAAAGAAAGCGGAAGCAAAGGAAGAAAAGAAGCAGGAGACTTTTGCAGATACGCAGGAGCCGGTAATGGAAGCTATCCGAAAAGCGGAGGGCCAGGGTGCAGGAGATTTTGAAAAGCCGGGCAGTCAGGAAGCAGGCAGTCTGGTAGACCTGAAGCTGTAACGGGAACAGTGGCATTAATCCCATAAACAGGAATCAAAATTGTTAATAAGCAGGAAGGGCGGGCTGGAGAATGGCTAGAGAAGAGCAGACACCAAGCGAAAGTGAATGGCAGATCATGGAGGTACTTTGGGATGGCGGAGTTCCGCTGACTTCTTCCCAGGTGATTCAGCACTTACAGGAGACAAGTAGTATGAATCCGAAGATGGTACGGGTCCTTATGAACCGATTGTGCCAGAAGGAACTGATCGGATATACGATAGACGAAAAGGATGCCAGGGTATATCACTATTTTCCATTAAAGACCAGGGAGGAATGCGCCAGAGAAAAGAGCCGGAGGTTTGTGGAGAGTTATTTTTCCGGCAGACATACAGATGCTCTGGCTGCCCTGCTGCAGAGCTATCGACTGACGGAGGAGCAGATCCAGGAACTGGAAGTGATCCTGGAACAGAGTAAGAAGGATGAAACGGAATGACAATACAGGAATTTTGGTCGGGTTTTGCTAATTTTCTAAATGCAGGTTGCTTATATCTGGTCATGCTGCTTGGAAGGAGCGCTATTTCCTCACTGCCGGTTCTGCTGACGGTGCTTTTGCTGCGGAAAACCGTGTTTAAAAGGACAGTATTTCTAAAAGGAATACTCTGGTGCCTCTTTCTTCCCCTTCCGTTTGTAGGAAAAATGCGGTTTTTTTATGAGAATCGCATGGGGGTAAGACTTTTTGCCTGGTGGCATGATCTATGCATAGAGCACCATTGGATCGGCTGGCTTTATCTGCTGGGAATCGCCGGTCTGGGCTGCTATATCTTCTGCCGCAGGAGGAGGTTGTACCGGTTTGTTTCCGGACTTAGAAGGGAAACGACTGCCGGCAGGGAATTGTTTATCTGTGACAGGCCGGTTACACCCTTTACTACAGGACTCTTCCGACCGAGGATCGTGATGCCGGAAGTGCTCGTGAAGGATTTCAGGGCGGAAGAACTGCGGATGATCCTGCTGCATGAGACGACGCATATCCGGCTTGGACATTTATGGATATATGCTTTATGGGATATGTTACGGGTGCTGCTGTGGATCAATCCGTTGCTGACGATCTGTACTGGATATCTCCGGGAGGATCTGGAAGCGATCTGCGACCGCGTGACGATTCAAAGGAGCGGAGCAAAGGCCTATGACTATGGAAGGTTGCTGCTGAACAGTCTCCGGCTTCTGGGAGATGAAAGGGTGGATACGATGGCGGCATTTGCGGGAGAGCAGGAATACCGGAGTATTAGGAACCGGATAAAGCAGGTGGCTGCCTTTCAGCCTTACCGGAAACCGACGGCTGTTATTAGTATTCTTGGCTGTATACTGCTGGTGTTCGGACTCCTTTTCGGCATCCGGCAGTTGTCTTATCCTGTTTATGTCGAACGGGAAGACGTCAGTATCTGGGACACGAAATTTCATTTGCAGGAGATCGGCAGCCAGGATCAGCTTCGCGATGTGCTTATCATAGATGACGGTTATGTTTATATTAAGCGGGATGCATGGAGAAAGGTTCTGCAGGAGCAGGGAGTCGAAACAGACACCTGTTATGTCAGCTTTGGCGGATATTTGAAGCTGCCGGGAATCGGCGGCGGAGGAAACGCAGTCTATGTGGATCTGGAGGAAGCAGAAGAGATTCTGGTCATTCCTTACTTTAATAATGATAGAGTTTTGTGGACAAGGTTATTTAAGCTGTTGTAGGAATGGGATATGGAATCAAGGTTTTTGTATTGGTATATCAGGGAGGATGAGATTATGGCAGTAAAGATTGGAAACAGCTGGGTATCAGAGGCGGCATATTCTTATGCGCAGGCAAGGATCGCAAAGGGGAACACGGAAGAAAAATCCGGCTGAAAAAGGCGGAGCAGAAGAAGGCCAAAGCAAAAGGCAGGTTTGTAGACAGCAAGCTGTAACAGACCGTGTCCGACCGCCTCATTGCCTGCGGGAATACAGGATGCAGTGACACACAAGAATTAAAAAAGTTTATCTTGACATACGAAAATGACATAGATATAATAAATAAGCATGCGTGAATTATCACGCGTGCTTTTAAAGTCCGAAAAATTCGGCAATACTACAGAAACAGGAGGTGAAAAACATGCCAACATTCAACCAGTTAGTTAGAAAGGGAAGAAAGACTGTAGAAGCAAAGTCTACTGCACCGGCTCTTCAGAAGGGTTACAATTCTTTAAGAAAGAAGCCAACAGATTCTTCTGCTCCGCAGAAAAGAGGTGTTTGTACTGCCGTTAAGACAGCAACCCCGAAGAAGCCTAACTCAGCGTTAAGAAAAATCGCCAGAGTTCGTCTTTCTAACGGTATCGAAGTTACCAGCTACATCCCGGGCGAAGGTCACAACCTTCAGGAGCACAGTGTTGTTCTGATCCGTGGTGGAAGAGTAAAGGACCTTCCAGGTACCAGATATCATATTATCAGAGGTACACTGGATACAGCAGGTGTTGCTAAGAGAAGACAGGCCCGCTCTAAGTATGGTGCAAAGAGACCAAAGGATGCTAAATAAGCATTTCAAAACAAACAGTGCTGGAGTAGGCTATGTTTTTCCTAGATAGATAAATGTAAGCAGATCCGCACGAACATACCCGAGAGGTATGAGTACCTTTAAGCTAATGATTATTAGCTTACTATAATTTTTAAGGAGGGAAGAACCGTGCCACGTAAAGGACATATTCAGAAAAGAGATGTACTTCCGGATCCGATTTATAAGGATAAAGTGGTTACAAAGCTGATCAACAACATCATGTTAGACGGTAAGAAGGGTGTTGCCCAGAGGATCGTTTATGGTGCGTTTGAACGTGTAGCTAACGAAACCGGAAGAGACGCATTGGAAGTATTTAATGAAGCAATGAATAACATCATGCCGTTACTTGAGGTAAAGGCAAGACGAATCGGCGGTGCGACCTATCAGGTGCCGATCGATGTTCGTCCTGACAGACGTCAGGCGCTGGGTCTCCGTTGGATCACCACTTATTCCCGTGGAAGAAGTGAGAAGACCATGGAAGAGAGACTCGCAAAGGAAATACTGGATGCAGCCAACAATACCGGTGCATCAGTTAAGAAGAAGGAAGATATGCACAAGATGGCAGAAGCAAACAAGGCATTTGCCCACTACAGATTCTAGTGAAAGAGTTCTGGTGCGTATAACAAATTAAGGAGGAAAAAACCTTGAGTGGAAGAGAATATCCGTTAGAGAGAACTAGAAATATCGGAATCATGGCACACATCGATGCTGGTAAGACCACTCTGACAGAACGTATACTGTATTACACGGGTGTTAACTACAAGATTGGTGATACTCATGAAGGTACAGCTACCATGGACTGGATGGAACAGGAGCAGGAGCGTGGTATCACCATTACTTCTGCAGCGACCACCTGTCACTGGACGTTACAGGAAAATTGTAAGGCAAAGCCAGGTGCGTTAGAGCATCGTATCAATATCATTGATACTCCGGGTCACGTTGACTTTACTGTAGAGGTAGAGCGTTCTCTGCGTGTACTGGATGGTGCAGTCGGTGTCTTCTGTGCCAAGGGTGGTGTTGAGCCTCAGTCAGAAAACGTATGGCGTCAGGCAGATACCTACAATGTACCGAGAATGGCATTTATTAATAAGATGGATATCTTAGGTGCGAATTTCTATGGTGCAGTGGATCAGATCCGTACCCGGCTGGGCAAGAACGCGATCGTTACCCAGCTGCCGATCGGTAAGGAGGATGAATTCAAGGGTATCATCGATCTGTTTGAGATGAAAGCTTACATCTATAATGATGATAAGGGCGATGATATCAGCATTACTGATATTCCGGATGACATGAAGGATGAAGCGGAATTATATCGTTCAGAATTAATAGAGAAAATCTGCGAACTGGATGATGATTTAATGATGGAATATTTAGAGGGTGAAGAGCCTTCTGTCGAAGCATTGAAGACAGCACTGAGAAAGGGAACCTGTGAATGTACAGCAGTACCTGTCTGCTGCGGTTCTGCTTATCGGAACAAGGGTGTTCAGAAGCTGTTGGATTCTATTCTGGAATTCATGCCTGCACCGACTGATATTCCTGATATTAAGGGACTGGATGAGGATGGAAATGAAGTAACCAGACATTCATCGGATGATGAACCGTTTTCTGCTCTGGCATTTAAGATCATGGCGGATCCGTTCGTTGGTAAGCTTGCATTCTTCCGGGTGTACTCCGGTACATTGAATTCCGGTTCTTATGTATTAAATGCAACGAAGGGCAAGAAGGAGCGTGTCGGACGTATCCTGCAGATGCATGCAAATCACAGAGCGGAGCTGGATAAGGTTTATTCCGGTGATATTGCAGCAGCAGTCGGCTTTAAGATGACAACTACCGGTGATACCATCTGCGATGAACAGCATCCGGTTATCCTGGAGTCCATGGAATTCCCGGAGCCGGTTATCGAGCTGGCGATCGAGCCGAAGACCAAGGCCGGCCAGGGCAAGTTAGGTGAATCCTTAGCAAAGCTTGCAGAAGAGGATCCTACTTTCCGTGCGCATACCGATGAGGAGACCGGACAGACCATTATTGCCGGTATGGGCGAGCTTCACCTGGAGATCATCGTAGACAGACTGCTTCGTGAGTTTAAGGTCGAAGCAAATGTTGGTGCGCCACAGGTTGCATATAAGGAAACATTTACCAAGGCGGTTGATGTAGACAGCAAGTATGCAAAGCAGTCCGGCGGACGTGGACAGTACGGACACTGTAAGGTACACTTTACACCAATGGACCCGAATGGCGAGCAGACATTTGAATTTACCTCTTCCGTAGTCGGTGGTTCGATTCCGAAGGAATATATTCCGGCTGTCGGTGAGGGTATCGAGGAAGCATCAAAGGCCGGTATCCTTGGCGGATTCCCGGTACTTGGCGTTAAGGCTGACGTATACGATGGATCCTACCATGAAGTCGATTCATCTGAAATGGCATTCCACATTGCCGGTTCCATGGCATTTAAGGATGCGATGGCAAAGGGTGAGCCGGTACTGCTTGAGCCGATCATGAAGGTGGAAGTGACCATGCCTGAGGAATATATGGGTGATGTCATCGGAAGCTTAAATGCGAAGCGTGGTCAGATCAACAGTATGGATGACCTGGGCGGCGGCAAGATCGTAAGAGCATTTGTACCGCTTGCTGAGATGTTCGGCTATTCAACGGAGCTTCGTTCTTCAACACAGGGACGTGGAAATTATTCTATGTTCTTTGAAAAATATGAGAAGTGTCCGAAAAATGTTCAGGACAAGGTGCTGGCTGCAAAGAAGGGCTAAGCAGGACAGAACTGGACTAATAAGAAAGAAAATACCGGTATATCGCCACAAAAGCGATATGCCGGTGACATAAAAGACTTGAAAATATTGTTATTATCGAATATAATGTTTTCTAGCTGATGTTTATAAGAAAGCCAGAGAGAATGGCGCATTATTAAGGAGGATATGAAAAATGGCAAAGGCTAAGTTTGAGAGAAGCAAACCACATTGTAATATTGGTACCATTGGTCACGTTGATCATGGTAAGACAACTTTGACAGCTGCGATCACCAAGACATTAAATGCAAGATTAGGTACTGGTGAGGCTGTTGCATTCGAGAACATCGATAAGGCTCCGGAAGAGAGAGAAAGAGGTATTACCATTTCTACCGCTCACGTTGAGTACGAGACCGAGAACAGACATTATGCACACGTTGACTGCCCGGGCCATGCTGACTACGTTAAGAACATGATCACCGGTGCTGCTCAGATGGATGGTGCTATTCTTGTAGTAGCTGCTACTGACGGTGTTATGGCTCAGACAAAGGAGCACATCTTATTATCCCGTCAGGTAGGTGTACCTTACATCGTTGTATTCATGAACAAGTGTGATATGGTTGATGATGAGGAATTATTAGAGTTAGTTGAGATGGAAGTAACCGAGCAGTTAGAGGAATATGGTTTCACTGACTGTCCGATCGTTAAGGGTTCTGCTCTGAAGGCTCTGGAAGATCCTTCCAGCGAGTGGGGCGACAAGATCTTAGAGTTAATGAAGACGGTTGACGAGTATATCCCGGATCCGCAGAGAGATACAGATAAGCCTTTCTTAATGCCTGTTGAGGATGTATTCACCATTACTGGTCGTGGTACCGTTGCTACCGGTAGAGTAGAAGCTGGTGTGATCCATGTAAATGATGAAGTAGAGATCGTTGGTATCAAGCCAGAGGTTCAGAAGACTACTGTAACTGGTATCGAGATGTTCCGTAAGCTGTTGGATGAAGGACAGGCTGGTGATAATATCGGTGCACTGCTTCGTGGTATCAAGAGAGAGGAAATTGAAAGAGGACAGGTTCTGTGTAAGCCAGGTACTGTTACCTGCCACAGCAAGTTTACCGCTCAGGTATACGTTCTGACCAAGGATGAGGGTGGACGTCATACTCCTTTCTTCAACAACTATCGTCCACAGTTCTACTTCAGAACTACCGACGTAACTGGTGTATGTAACTTACCTGCAGGTACAGAGATGTGCATGCCTGGTGATAACGTAGAGATGACCATCGAACTGATTCATCCGGTAGCTATGGATCAGGGTCTGACATTCGCTATCCGTGAGGGTGGCAGGACAGTAGGTTCAGGTAGGGTTGCTACGATTATTGAGTAATTATAATTTATTTAGTAAAATCAAGGCTTTCGGGGATTTTCCCGAAAGCCTTTTTACGTTTTGATATAGATTGAATGGTGCCAAAACGGTGCCATAAATGTTAGAACGATAATAAATGTGGGGCATGGCGGTTACAGCGCCCTATATTTTTGTGGTAAATGAGGAACGGAAATGATATAATAAACGAACAAATCGGGATTTGCAGATGAATTTCTTGAACTTTCCTTATTTTTCAAGGCTTTTAGAGCCTTA
>CAJULG010000019.1 GCA_910587045.1 uncultured Lachnospiraceae bacterium
TAATAGCCAAACATGGCGGACAGCTTATTTTAAGCAACTCTGAAAAGACTGGCGGCGCACAGGTTATAATCAAAATTCCATATTGACATCATGGACGGCTTGCGAGCCGTCCTTTTTTTCAAATCTTTATGAAATCCACAAAATTAACAGTTAGCATATAAATAAACAATAGAAATACAATCCGGCAATAAAAAAATACTTTTATATAGAATATCTTAATAAAAAAATTAAGGAACTGGGGCTTTTCCCATACATAAAGAATGATAAGGAGATATTTAGAAAGCTGGAAAATTACGGAGATCCAGACAGGGCTGTAAGGTTTGCCCAAAAAAGACTGGACGAAATGAAGGGGTTGCCGGATGCAAAAGCAGTTCCGGCAACAAAGGTGCATTTGCTTTATATGCAGTTACAACAGTTTTTCAGAAGTTAGCAAAAGATATTACATATTTCCTCTGCGTTCTTTGATCTGTTTCAGAATATGCTCAGTTACCCGCAGACCGCCTCTGCCGCTCCCCAGTTCAATATCCGGCTTATTTGCGCCATGGAAGTCAGAACCGCCGGAAACTACAAGGTCATATTTGTATGCAAGGGAGCGGAGCTTATCACTTTGCTGTGCATAATTCGAAGAATGATAGGCCTCGATTCCCTGTAATCCAAGCGGGATCAGATATTGGATCAGCTCCTCTACCTGCTTATACCCCATATGATACAGCATGGGATGTGCCAGGATCGGAATCCCGCCGGCTTTTGTGATCATCGGGATCGAAATTTCGGGCGTTACCTGCGGTTTAGGAAGATAATAGGGACATCCGACACCAATATATCGTTCAAAGGCAGCATTTTTATCCTTGCAGATACCCTTTTGCACCAGCACGCGGGCAAAGTGGGCACGGGTGATAACACTGTCCGGGTTGCCTGCCTGCAATTCCTCCAGAGTCATTGCGATCCCGTTCTTCTGAAATAAAGCGATCATATCCAGGTTGCGCTGAAAGCGCGCATGCTCCAGGCCATTCAGCTCTGCCAGGAATTCCGGATTCTGATAATCTACAAACAGTCCCAGAATGTGAATCTCAATTCCCTGATAATAGCAGGAAAGTTCCGTAGCAGGAATCACTTCCAGATCTGCTCCCTGTGCTGCGGCGATGGCTTCCGTCACTCCCCGTACCGTATCATGATCAGACAGGGCAATGGCTGCCAGATTCTTTTCAATCGCAAGCGCTACTACTTCAGCCGGGCATAAAGTACCATCTGAAGCATTTGAATGTACATGTAGATCAATATATCGCATAAATACCTGCCTTTCTCGCATAAGCGCGCACCTCGAAATCTTCGATTTCTCGGTGTTCGTTGCACTTACATAGTTCCCCGAGCATTTGTCCGCCTGCAGGCAGTCGTTAAATGTTCGAAGAACTATGTTCGTTTACTTTTCTCGCATAAGCGCGCACCTCGAAATCTTGGATTTCTCGGTGTTCGTTGCACTCACATAGTTCCCCGAGCATTTGTCCGCCTGCAAGCAGTCGTTAAATGCTCGAAGAACTATGTTCGTTTACTTTTCCCGCATAAGCGCGCACCTCGAAATCTTCGATTTCTCGGTGTTCGTTGCACTCACATAGTTCCCCGAGCATTTGTCCGCCTGCAAGCAGTCGTTAAATGCTCAGGGAACTATGTTCGCGCTTATGCGTTCACTATACCATTTCTATGAAAAAAACCCTAGACTAATTTGTAGATTTATGAGAAAATATATCCAAATGGGGTGTCTCTTTACATACTCCGCCAATCTGGTCATAATCAGTATCAGACTGGAAAATTTTTATTATCGAAAGGAGTTTCAACATGATTTATTCACAGGAAGTAGAAAACATGTGCCCGGTTGCTCAGGGTGTTCACCATGGTTGTGCGCCGATTCCGGAAGAAGCGAAATGGGTGCAGGCAAAGGAAGTTAAGGATATTTCCGGTTTGACACACGGTATTGGATGGTGTGCGCCACAGCAGGGTGCCTGTAAGCTGACCCTGAATGTGAAGGAGGGGATTATCCAGGAGGCATTGGTTGAGACCATCGGCTGTTCCGGTATGACACATTCTGCAGCTATGGCATCCGAGATACTGCCGGGCTTAACAGTGATGGAGGCGTTGAATACAGATCTGGTATGTGATGCGATCAACACCGCTATGAGAGAGCTGTTCCTGCAGATTGTATACGGACGTACACAGAGTGCATTTTCCGAGGATGGCTTGCCGGTAGGCGCAGGTCTGGAGGATTTAGGAAAGGGTCTTCGTTCCCAGGTGGGTACGATGTATGGTACCTTAAAGAAGGGACCACGTTACCTGGAGATGGCAGAAGGCTATGTAACAGGCATTGCATTAGATGCAGATGATCTGATCATTGGTTACCGTTTCGTGAATCTTGGTAAGATGACCGACTTTATCAAGAAGGGGGATGACCCGAACACAGCATATGAGAAGTCATGCGGACAGTACGGACGTGTGGATGATGCGGTTAAGATCATTGACCCTAGAACCGATAAAGAGATTGCGAAATAATAAAAGGAGGTAACGATATAATGGCATTATTTGAATCATATGAAAGAAGAATCGATAAGATTAATGAAGTATTGAACAGCTACGGTATCTCCTCGATCGAAGAGGCAGAGAAGATCACCAAGGATGCTGGTCTGGATGTATATAATCAGGTAAAGGGAATTCAGCCGATCTGTTTTGAAAATGCATGCTGGGCTTACACGGTAGGCGCTGCCATCGCGATCAAGAAGGGATGTAAGAGAGCAGCCGATGCGGCAGCAGCAATCGGAGAGGGATTACAGGCATTCTGTATTCCGGGTTCCGTGGCAGATACCCGTAAGGTTGGCCTGGGACATGGTAATTTAGGTAAGATGTTGTTAGAGGAAGAAACAGAGTGCTTTGCTTTTCTGGCTGGTCATGAGTCCTTTGCAGCAGCAGAAGGTGCGATCGGTATCGCAGAGAAGGCAAATAAGGTACGCCAGAAGCCGTTAAGAGTTATTCTGAATGGTCTTGGCAAGGATGCTGCACAGATCATTTCCCGTATTAATGGTTTTACCTTTGTTGAGACAGAATATGATCCATATACGAATGAGGTAAAGGAAGTCTTCCGTAAAGCATATTCCGATGGACTTCGCGCGAAGGTTAACTGCTATGGTGCCAATTCTGTACCGGAAGGTGTTGCGATCATGCATAAGGAGGGCGTTGATGTATCCATTACCGGTAACTCAACGAACCCGACCAGATTCCAGCACCCGGTAGCAGGTACATATAAGAAGGAATGTATCGAACAGGGTAAGAAGTATTTCTCAGTTGCTTCCGGCGGTGGTACAGGACGTACCCTTCACCCGGATAACATGGCTGCCGGCCCTGCATCTTATGGTATGACAGATACCTTAGGACGTATGCACTCTGATGCACAGTTTGCCGGTTCTTCTTCCGTTCCTGCGCATGTTGAGATGATGGGTCTCATCGGTGCCGGTAACAACCCGATGGTTGGTATGACAGTTGCAGTTGCAGTAAGCATCGAGGAAGCTGCCAAGGCAGGAAAATTCTAAGCTACTACGATCAAAAAAGACCTTTCAGGCTGCAGTCAGCATTGAAAGGTCTTTTTCTTATACTATCATACGGGTTTACCGGAATAATTTATATAAATAAATTATAAGTTTCCAGAACAATTCTTCAGAATCCGAACTGTTTCCGGCGGTTCTGTCTATCACATTACCATTTCCCCGATCAGGAGCCGCGGTACTACCGTTGCCGCTTCCCCAGTATGAGCCGGAAGTTTCTTCAGTATCGTCTGTTATCGTTCCCCAGTGAGAACCGGTCTCTGAGGAAGGATAATCATTATAGTCCCCTGTGGTATCCTCTGATTCACTAAAGCTGGCAGTATTAGCCGGACGGATGCTTGGATAAGTATCCAGTTCCGGTATGGTATCCAGCCACCCGATAAAGTATGCAGTGATATCCGTCAGATCATTGGTAATATGATCCTGCACATTGTTCCAGTCTGCATCATAGGTGGTAAGCATGATCTCATTTGGATAACTTTCTTCAATATATTGAACAAAATCCTTTGTGATACCATCTGTCTGATTAGAAGCATACAGATCTCTTGCGCCGAACAGATGCAGTATTTCGTGAGCGTATACACTTGGCGGTTCATATTCTCCGTCACATTTTAAGAACATATAGCAGGTCTCATAGTAATAGATACGACCATCGCCTTCATAATAAGGAAAGGTATAAGAGACACCCTCCTTATTCAGAAAGCACATATAAGCGATGCTTTCCACGTTATAGGAGGCAAGAAGCTCCTGCGTTGGAATGTTATCATCAATATACTCTGTCATATAATCCAGCAGGTCAAATGAGGAGTCGTCCGAGTCATCTATGACTTCGGAATAGGAAACCGTATAGGACAGATCCGGATGCTCATTGATATCATAAATCAGATTGACGGTTTTTCCATAGGAATTTCCTTCTTCGACCAGAAATTCATTTGCAAGGTTCAGTTTAGACATTACCAGCTCTTTATCCTCCAGTGTCCAGGAGGACTCCGGATCCTCAATAAATAAGCTTACAAGGACAGTGGAGCCATCCAGATACCTTGCGCTTCCGGTCGGACTGGTAGTAAAGCTTCGGGGGATACAACGATAGCTGTAACCGCAAAGCAGGCCGGCTGTCAGCAACAGGGCAGCAAGCAGAGCAGAAATATGGAATGATCGTTTGTAACGGGATATTACGTTTGCCAAAGAAAGCCCCCCTTGTTAACTGTTTTTGACTTGCTTACTCTTCGGAAGTATTTTTTATTATTTCTGATAGTGTCTGCCAGTTTACAATAAATTCCTGGAAGTAGTCGGCGGTCCCATAGGTGATACTGACAGAACGCAGGCTATAATCATTGTCGGATACAGCAAGATATAGAATCATTTCTTCACATTCCGGTACGGTTCCGTTCTGCCAGAAATCAAATATATCCTGAGGAAGCAGTCGGTTCCAGGTATCCCCGTTCCGGTACCATCCAAAGATCAGGGATGAATAGTCATATAACGTTAAATCCGGTTTGGTAGTAGTGGAATAATAGTAATATTCGTAGGTATCATTTACTGACATCTGCCAGATCGCATTGGTACTGTCTATCCCATATACAGCAACGAGTTCATCAATAAAACAGTCTCTGGTAATATTACGTCCGAGCGCTGCCTGCTTTCCCTGAAAACCGTCAGGTGTATTAAATGTACCACTGCCAATCTGAAGCGCTTCCCCGGTTTCTGTGATCATATATCCGTGATCCGGCAGAAAGGTTACTGTGGCAGGTGTAACGGAAAGATCCTCTTCTACGGTATGGAGCGTTAAATCCTCCTGCCGGAATGCTTCTGCATCATTCAGATAGCCGGAAGGGACAGGCGCTTCTGTTGTTGCGGTTTCCGTTGTAGGGGCTTCTGTTGTAACATCTGCAAAAGCTTCTGAATGAAAGGAGGGATCGTTATAATCAGCATAATAATATTCATGATAATCTGTTGATCTGTTACCCAAGTTGTTCGGTGTTCCACCATGATTACCTAAGCTGTAGCCAGCCTTGTGCAGGACAAGGAAAAGAACCAGGGCAAACAGAAGCAGCAGTAGGATCACACCACCTACGATTCCAAGAACGATCCAAAGTGTTTTAGTACTTTTCTTTGGTGCTTCTGCCATTCCCATTGTTACTTGTCCGGCCATCCCGGGATTCTGAATATAGGCAGCGGGCTGCGGTGGTATCACGGGCTGTGGTTGAAGCGGAATATCAGACCGGAATTGTCCTGTCGCCTGTGGTTGGATCGCGTTTAGTGGCGGTTGTACTGGTGACGGCTGAGGCTGAACCGGCATGGTCTGAGGCTGTACTGGTACCGTTTGCGACTGGACTAAAGAGACGGTTGGTGACGGTATTGCTTCCGTCACTGGCTGTGTCGGTGCAGAACCGGCGTAATTATGAAAGGGGGTGCCGCAGGTCGGGCAGGATAATGCAGTATCCGAACACTCAAAACCACAAATGGAACATATTTTACTCATGAATCAGTACCCCGCTTTCCTGTAATCTTATAACCAGTATATCAATAAACGGGTCATTTGAAAATAGCAAAATCGTGTCAGAAGAGAAGTTTTTCGACAAAATAGTTAAAGCGCCCTTTTAACGGAAATAGCCTTCATGGGACACATTTCCTGACAGCAGAAGCAGGAAATACATCCTCTTTTTTGAAACTTCGCTTTTCTATTTTTTATTTTTATTATATGTGCGGGACAGCTCTCGGCACACTTTCCGCAACCCACGCATTTCTCCGCTTCCAGCTTTGGATAAGATTTGAATGCCCGTTTCATGAAAGCTGTAAACGGTTTTTGCAAAAAGCCCGGTAAAGAAGAGGAAAAGTCCAGATTTGAAGTGTCCGGTTTTTGAAATGGTGTCCGGTCTTCCGGAATGGCGTCCCCGATTAATTCTATCGAATCCGGTTGGATCAATCCGCGTTCCCTTGCCTGTCGCAGCATAACGATATCATCCGGGTTTAAGCCCATAAGGGTAGCAGCAAAGTAGTCCTGCGTATACATGTCACGGGAGGCCAGGATCAGATGAAGGGGATGAGAGGTTCCGCCGGTTGGTCCGTTTCCCTCCATTGCATCAATCGCATCAATTAAAGTAATCTGCGGCTTTACCGTCAGAGCTAATTCCAACAGCATATTTGAAAAATCTTCAATCTCAGGAAACCGGTAATGAAGCTGGGGTTTCTGCAGACCGGGAATGACACCAAACAGATTCTTAATCCCGCCGGAGTAACCGGTCATGGCATGTGTCTTTAGCTTTGGCAGATTGATGATATAATCTGCGTTTACGATAGGATCGATAATATTAAAGGAGTGGTTAATGAAATCTGCCGGAGTATTTACAGACTGAAATCCAACATCCATGTTCAGCCGGGCATAGGGCTCTGCATCATGCATACCGCAAATGTTATATATGGTTTTAAGATGTTCAGCAGAATAGGGACCGCCGGAACTTTCTGCGATCACAATATTCCGGACGTCATGCTCCCATAGCCAGCGCGCCACGGATTTAACGATAACAGGATGTGTTGTGACCGGAGCCTCCGGCCCTTTTGCCATGACCAGATTTGGTTTTAATGCGACCCTGGTCTCCGGTGTCAGATCATCCAGGATGTTAAGCTGTTCGAGTGCTTTGCCGACGGCATTGTATACAAGATCTTCCTTGTATTCCGGTATTTGATAAAGTATTTGACGCATGATAAATCCTCCTGTTATATGTAAGATACCTGATTCCGGTATGATGCGCAACCGGTTTTCTGTTTTTTAATTAAATAAACAGAAGTAAATAACCAAAAGCAACAAAAATATGGTATAATGAACGCATAAGCGCGAACGCAGTGACGCGGAATATTTGGCGGCTGCTTGCAGCCAGACAAATGTTCAAGGAACTATGTTCGTGTAACGAACACCGAAAAACCGAAGGTTTTGAGGTGAGCGTTTATGCGGAATATGCCTTGAGGAGGGGCCCAACGAAGTTGGGATATGACCTGAGGAGGGACCCGGCGTAAGCCGGGAGGAGCCCTGAGGTCGGATTGCAGGAACCTATAGATGCAGGCGGGAGGAGTCCTGAAGGCGGAAAGCAGTAACGTGCAAATATTATCAAGGGAGGCGATAGCATGGCGAAGCGGATATTAGTTGTTGATGATGATATGATGTGTCTGAAAACCGTACAGAAATATTTGGCAGATGAGGGATATGAGGTAGTAGGAGCCCTGTCCGGTATGCAGGCCATCCATATTGTTCAGGAGGCAAAGGTGGACTTGCTGCTGCTGGATATTGAGATGCCGGCTATGAGTGGATTTTCTGCCTTAGAGCAGGTTCGGCTTCTGCCAAACGGGAAGCATCTTCCTACCATATTTTTTACAGGCAGGCAGGACCGGGATACTGTAAAATGCTGTGCCGCCGCCGGAGCAGAGGGGTACATTACAAAGCCGGTGGAAAAGAATATGCTGTTGGGGCAGGTTAAGGAGGTCTTTTTAAGATGTCCGGCACAACAAGGGGAACAGACAGTATTGATCGCCGATCAGGATGTGGAGTTTTTAAAGCAGCTGAAGCTGCATTTAAGAAAGCATTATAAGGTGATCGTAGTTAACTCCGGAAAGTCAGCTATGGATTATTTAAATAAGCATTCGGCGGATGTGATCGTACTGGATGACTCCATGCGTGAGGAGAATGGAGAATCTCTTCTAAAAGAAATAAGGCAGAACTGGAGCAGTCTTCCGATTGTACTGATGAGCGGAGAGAATATAGAAGAGGTGAAAGAGCGTTGTCAGGAATTGTCTGTAAGTGCATACCTGAGCAGACCGGTCAATCCTGAGGTTTTACTACAGACGCTGCAGCATCTGTTGAGTAAATTAGATTAGAAGAAATCTAAAAAAGACTAAAAATCATAATACGAAATAAAAAAAGTAGTAAAAACACTGGTAAAAGTAAAAATTAAGTGATAAAATACATGAAGCTGTTAGGAAATTGGGGAAGGTTTCATGTATTTTATTTTTTTATGTATAATTGCAGGTTTAGGTGCCGGGATTGTAACCGGACTGGCAGGTCTTTCTGCCGCAGTGGTGATCACTCCCATCCTGGTATCCATGGGTGGAATGGATTCGTATGATGTAGTAGCAGTTGCGCTGGCTTCTGACGTGCTTGCTTCTGCTCTGTCTGCATATACCTATTACCGGAACAAGAACATTGATATTCGAAGAGGCCTGATCATTCTGGGGCCTGCATTCGTGTTCTCTGTTATTGGAAGCTATATCGGTTACTGGTTTTCTTTGGAATCCCCGCATGGAATCGGTTTTTATTCCATCGTAGCAACCACCTTTCTCGGGGTGAAATTCTTTGTAAGTCCGATCACACAGGAGAAGACAGAAAAGATGCAGGGAAAGAAACCCGGGGTGCAGATTGCGTTGTCGATTCTTTCCGGTATCGTGATCGGAATCATCTGTGGATTTGCCGGTGTTGGCGGCGGTGCTATGATGCTGTTTGCCCTGACCGTTCTTTTGGGTTACGATTTAAAGACTGCTGTTGGAACCAGCACCATGATCATGACGGTAATTGCTCTGACCGGAGCTGTCAGTCATTATTCCATGGGCTGCAAGCTGAATCTGACGGCATTGGGAGTCTGCGCAGTATTTACCGTGCTGGGGGCGCTTTGGGCCGCACGATTTGCCAACAAATGCGAGGAAAAGAAGCTGAACCGGACAGTTGGTGTCATTTTAACAATTTTAGGTATCGTTACATTTCTTGTGAAAATATTTCCAATTTAAATTCTAATCACAATTAGAAACTCATAATTTTACAGGCGATTATCTAAAGTTGCTCATTTTATCAACCCTCTTTCAAATAAGAAATCATGAGCAGAAATTTGATATTTTTGGTTGGTGATTTATATATTTACAAGCCTTGGGTGTATATAATTTCAATCAGGAGCTTGTAATCGGCAAAATATTAAGGAGGTAGGAGCTATGCTGAAAAAAAGCAAAATAGTCATTGGGATACTAATACTATTTCTGTGCTGTTTTCAGAATACAGGGGTTGTATTTGCGGAGGAAAATAGCAAAGACGAGCCGGAGATAGTCATATCGACGGACAAGTCAGAGTATTCCGATGACGAAATAATTCGGGAGACGGTTACGGTACGAAATACTACGGATAATGATTTTACAGATGTGATAATCAGCGGCAATATTCCTGAGGGATATGTCACAGATGACGACAAAGCTTATCCTGAGCAGTGGCAAAGTAATGTGGAAGGTGTTGCGGCAGAGGAAAGCAAGGAGGTCGTAATTACGTTTACGAAGAAAGCGCCTGAAGGCACGACGGAAAATCAGCCCACAACCGAGGCGGATAAGCCGCAGCCATCAAACGGACCAAAGACAGGAGACGACACACCGGTAGGTCTGCTTGTAATAGTCGGCTTATTGAGTCTGGCAGCAGTTATTTTCTTGATAAAGAACAGAAAGAAAAGAAAAATTCTTTCCATGCTGCTTGTTGTCACTATGCTCGGCACATTGTGCGGGACGGGTGTCATTACTACTGACGCTGCACAGGTTGTGGAGAAATCTGCGAATTGCAGCAAGGAAATCAGCGTTGGCGGAAAAGCGGTGACGCTGACAGCGAATGTAAGTTGTAAGACTACATTGCAAGATGCGCAGAACAGGCTGTCCTATGATGGATATACACTGAAATGGCAGGATGAATTTGACGGTGCGGAATTAAACAGAAATGACTGGAATGTTGAGCTTCATGCGCCGGGATGGGTAAATGCAGAGCTTCAGGAATATGTGGATTCCCCGGATAATATTTTTCTGAAAGACGGAAGGCTTGTGATCAAGCCTAAGAAAACGGTAAATGCGGACGGAACGGTAGCTTATACATCAGGCAGAATCAACACACAGGGAAAGCATGATTTTACATATGGATTGTTTGAGGCAAGAGTTAAGGTTCCCGAGGGGAAGGGCTATCTTCCTGCATTCTGGCTGATGGCTTCTGATGAGAACTTATATGGTCAGTGGCCGAGATGCGGAGAGATTGACATTATGGAGGTTCACGGAAGCGCCGCCGATAAGACATATGGAACAATTCATTTCGGTAATCCGCACAAGGAGACACAGGGCTCATATACATTGCCGGATGACAGCTTTTCAGCCGGATATCATACGTTTGCAGTGGAATGGGAGCCGGGAAAGATAAAATGGTATGTGGACGGTTTATTATTCCATACCGCGGACGATTGGTATTCAGTGACGGAGGGGCAGGGTGAAATTACATATCCTGCACCGTTTGACCAGCCGTTTTATATGATTTTGAATCTTGCTGTCGGCGGAAGCTGGGTAGGCTATCCTGATGATACCACGGATTTCGATAACGCCGCATATGAGGTGGATTATGTCAGGGTATATCAGAAGGACAGCTATGATGAAAATGTGAAAAAGCCGGATAGGGAAGTGGTGCTCAGAGACCCTGATGCAAACGGAAACTATGTCATAAACGGTGATTTTGCCATTGCCGAGGACCTGAGTGATGATAAGGATTGGATTTTCCTCAATGCGGCAGGAGGAATAGGAACGGCATCAATCAGTGACAATCAAATCAGCATTGACACTGTGAATCCGGGAACGGAGGTCTATGGTGTACAGCTTGTGCAGCCAAATCTCCCGTTGAAAAAGGGCGGCACTTATACTCTTACCTTTGATGCAAGTGCGGATGAGGCAAGGACGATGGTTGTGGATGTGTCTGCGCCGGACCGCTCATGGATACGTTATATGCCGGACACAACCGTAAATCTTACAACGGCGAAGCAGACTTATACATACAGCTTCAAAATGACGGGTGAGGATGATGCTAACGGTCGTCTGGAGTTTAATCTGGGTAAAACAGCATCGACGGCAGGCGTTAAAATCAGTAATGTCTCCGTTAAAATGACGGGGTATGAGGAAATCATTGAGAGCACGGATAAAACCGCCCGCACAGACGGAAATTATATTTATAACGGCAGCTTCCAGGAGGGCGCAGACCGCATGGAGTACTGGGAGATAGATAATATGGCAGGTGCCGATATTTCAGTCACGACGCTGAGTGACGGAAGAAGGCTGAAGATAGTCGCTCCTTCAGGGACAGCTCCGGATAAGCCGGTTATTATTTCACAGAGCGGACTGGCTCTGACAGACGGCGGCGAATATGTACTGAGCTTTGACATACAGGGTGAGGCGGGCAAAACCATAAATGCGGAGGTTGCCGGACAGACAACATCTGTCAGTCTGACAGGTGCGGTTCAGAAGGGGAACAGCTTTAAGCTTTCACCGGCCTCAGGCAGCAGGAAGGATATTAAGCTCATTATAAGCCAGCCTGGCATCTATTATCTGGATAATGTCAGAATTGATGAGGACAGTCTGATTAAGAACGGAAGCTTTTCGGCGGGACTGGCAGGCTATGAGCCGTATGTTGACGGTTCTGCATCTGCTGCCTATGTGGTTGACAGTCTTACCGAGGATAATGCGGTGGACTTTACAATTAATGATACGGGCGATGCGGCATGGAAGATTCAGCTCAAGCAGAATCATGTGGAGCTGGAGCAGGGACAGTGGTATCGATTATCTCTGGATGCCAAGTCGGATATCAACCGAAAGCTGATGTTTGCAATTCAGAGAGACGGAAGCAGTGATGATAACTGGGACCCTTACTCCGGTGAGAAGATTGTGGAGCTTGGCTCAGATTATCAGACCTATAGTCTTGAGTTTAAGATGAAAAAGGATACCGATTTGCACTCCATTCTCAGTATCTCAATGGGCGCCGTGGGAGGGACACAGATTACAACCCGGCATAGAATATGCATTGATAATATTGTGCTGGAGAAGATTGATGCACCGCCTGTCACGGGAGAGAATATGCTTCTAAATCCTACCTTTGAGGGGGACAGCCTAGACGGCTGGTTGGACGGCTCGTGGGGAGGTGCGAAGAATGTCAGCGTGAGTGGAAATGCGGTGATTTACGAAATTACCGATGTGGGAACGGACCCGTCTCATATCCAGCTCAAGCAGAGCGGGCTGGCACTTGAGAATGGGGCAACATATGAGGTGAGCTTTACAGCGGTATCGACGGAGAGCAGAACAATAATAACCTCATTTTTAGACGAGAATAACGGTTATAAGTGGTATGGCGGACAGAATGTATTGCTTGAAAAGGATGTTGAGCAGAATGTGTCCTACACATTTACGGTGAGTGAGGATACATGTGATGACATCACGTTCCAGGTGTGCATGGGACTGGTAGACAGTTCACCTGCATCAACGATTACCTTATCTAATTTCAGCGTTAAAAAGGCTCAATAATATATAGATAAGCCGAATCATTGCAAAATAAAAAACAGCCGAAGCTTCTTCGTGAAGATTACGGCTGTTTTTTATCTGTAACGCTCGGGTTTGAACAATAATAAAGGTTCCGGTATTTTTTCGGCGTCATTCCGACAAGCTGCCTGAAGGTCTGGATAAAATGGCTCTGTGATGAGAATGACAGATGATTGGCGATATCAATCAGACTGTAATCGGAATATTTCAGGAGATGCTGTGCTTGTTCAATCTTCTTTTCTCTGATATAGTCGCTGATTGTCATGCCTATCTCTTTTTTAAACAGGCGTGAGAGATGGCTGGGAGACAGCTGTACATAGTCTGCGAGCTCGTCTGTCGTAATGCGTGCTCCGACATGCGTATATATATAATCAATACATGCAGTGACAGGCTTTGAGGTAGGCCCCTTCCGTAAAAGCTGCATTTTTCCCGTAAAGTCCAAAACCATTTTCGTGTGAAGAGAGGCTAATGTCTGAATATTATGAATCGTATCCAGCTTTAAAATATAGAAATCGCTCAGATGGTAAGCCTGTTCCATGTTCATGCCCGCATCCATGCAGGAACGTGTAATCATGGCGGTTGTAATGACAAAATGATATTTCATGTTTGTCAGCATATCTCTGGAAAGTATGCCGATACCCTTGAGATCCGTAAATCTGCCCATCTCACAGTTTCGGCGCACGGTATCGATATCTCCGCGGCTGACGGCGTCATAGAATGCATATTCTTCGTTGGCAGGACGATGAAGAGAAGCATCATTATCACTGGCATCCTGCCTATACCATTCGTGATTAAAATCCATACCAATCTCCTGTGTAAGGTTACTTGTTCATATCAAAACTATATCATGAATTTTACTCTCATGCAAATATAATAAACAAATTAAGGATGATTTTGAACATTTGTGCCCACTCTACCAGAGAAGCAAAGCGGACTTCCCCAAGGCTCTTGGATAAGGTCGTGGGCGAAGCATTAAAAATTTCCCTTGTTTCGGCTCATAAGGGTAAAAACAAGGGAAAATACACAAGGTTTTGATATTTGATAGGCGGTAAATCTTGAAAAATCAAGGAATTTTGAAAGGTTAGATTTTTAAATCTGAATTCTTTTTTATTTCATTCCAGATTTAGGCAGACCATATCTCTTCTTTTTTTACATATTTTTTGCAGGAATCGGCACAATATGTAATGAGTAAAAGAATGCTTTAAGAATGTGGAGGTGATGAAATGCAGCAGATCAGAGGAAAGCAAAGTATTGAATTTGCAAATCCGCCATGCATATTAAGTGCTGCATCTGTAGTGGGTCAGAAGGAAGGGGAAGGTCCCCTGAAAGATTATTTTGATATCATAATTGAAGACCCGACGTTAGGTAAGGATTCCTGGGAGGAAGGGGAAAGTGAACTGGTGCATCAGGCATGCATGAAGGCGATTGAAAAGTCAGGTTTAAAAAAAGAGGAAATTCGATATGTATTCGCCGGTGACCTGCTGGGACAGTTGATAGCATCCACGTTTGGATTAAAGGATATGGATATTCCTCTGTTTGGACTGTATGGAGCCTGTTCGACTATGGGAGAAGGATTATCTCTTGGTGCTATGACAGTAGCAGCGGGATATGCGGAGCAGGTTCTGGCGGTGGCGTCCAGTCATTTTGGAAGTGCAGAGAAACAGTTTCGTTTTCCCTTGGAATATGGAAACCAGCGTCCCCTTAGTGCTACCTGGACCGTTACGGGAAGTGGAGCCTTTGTATTGTCACACAAAGAGGGAGATATTGTGATCCGTGGCATCACCACCGGCGCTATAACGGATTACGGTATCCGGGATTCCATGAATATGGGAGCAGTTATGGCTCCGGCTGCTGCGGCTGTCATATACCAGAATCTGCTGGATTTCCAGATACAGCCGGATTATTATGACCGGATCATCACCGGTGATCTGGGCAAGGTAGGAAAGGGAATCCTGATCAAGCTGTTAAATGACAATGGATATGACATTATGGATCAGCATATGGATTGCGGGATCGAGATCTATGATAACAGTGAACAGGATACGCATAGCGGCGGTTCCGGCTGTGGCTGCTCCGCAGTCACCCTGGCGGGAATGATCATGGATAAGTTGAAGAATCGGGAATGGAACCGGGTTCTGTTTGTACCGACCGGCGCTCTGCTCTCTACGGTCAGCTTTAATGAAGGACAGACAGTGCCGGGTATTGCTCACGGAGTAATGATAGAGAACAGGGGGGTGTAAGAATGAATTATGTATGGGCATTTATTATCGGAGGTTTGATCTGCGTGTTATCGCAGATTCTTATGGATACAACGAAAATGCTGCCGGGACGGGTTATGGTGACGCTTGTCTGCTTAGGGGCAATATTAGGAGCCATCGGTCTGTATGAGCCGATCATTGAATTTGCCGGAGGAGGCGCAACAGTTCCATTAACAGGCTTTGGTTATAACCTGTGGAAAGGGATTCGTGAAACAGTAGACACCGATGGTTTTATCGGATTGTTCCGGGGCGGCTTTAAAATGGCAGCGGTTGGAACCTCCGCTGCGTTGATATTTTCCTATATTGCCTCATTGATCTTCCAACCAAAGATGAAAAAGTAATGAAATAAATTCCTAGGGTTTATTTCTTTATATAGATAGAAACAGGTGTGAGATATCACACCTGTTTTTTTAGATACTACTCAAATCTGTATATTTATTGCATTGGTTCCGTATTCGTAACCGGTGGTTCTCCGGTCGATTCTGTAGGAGGTCCTTCTGTTGATGCCGTACTTGGCTCTGTTGTAGTACCGCCTCCGGTTGGCGCAAATCGAACCTGAATGGTAAAGTTCTTGTTCACGTCCTTGAAGGTATAGGACGAAGGTGCACCTACACTGACTCCATCGACCAGAACCTCTGCAATGGTATATCCGGTTGCCGGAGTAAAGAAGAATACCTTGGAACCGCCTGCCGGAACCTGTGCGGTTTCTGTTATGGTTCCGCCTGTATTGTTTATAACAGAGGAGCTAATGGTAAATACATTGGTCGCAGTAGATGGATCCGGTTCTGTAGAAGCCGGTTCTGTATGCAGCGGACAGGTCTGATCCGCAAAGTCCTCCGGAATACTCTTATCATGGAAGGCATAAGGAATATAGATCGAACCATCTGCCTTTTGTATATAGGTAAAGCTGTAACGGTTTGGACAGTTTTCTGTTGCCGGAAGGTTGGAATCCTCGCAAAGCTCGATCGTCGTTGCGCCACAGGTCTGTGTTGGAACGGTGCCGACTGCAAAATATTCCGTCCGGGTTCCATGCGCTTCGCAGCCCTCCTTCGGCAGAAGGCCTGTCATCTTGCAGACCGTTGCACTGGTGATACCATCTACCTTTGGAAAATCCTTGATTTCCTGTTCTTCTAACTCTACGATCTGCTGCATGATCTTTGACCACATCCGTTCATGCAGGCTGCCGCTGCCTCCCGGCAGGGTAGTATTAATATCATAACCAAGCCAGATGGAGGCTGTATAATACGGGGTAGAACCGCAGAACCACAGGTCGTAATCATGAGACGTGGTACCTGTTTTACCGGATACCGGCATACCGCTTGATAAAGCACAAGGTCCGCCGGTACCGGAAGTAATAACATCCTTCATTGCATTGTTTAGCAGCCATGCAGTCGTCGGCTTCATAACCTGTCTGGTCTCCGGCTGGTTATCGATCAGGACATTGCCATCATGATCCAGAACCTTGGTATAGAAGATCGGTTCCGTATAAAGACCACAGTTTGCAATGGAAGCATAGGCGGCTGTGATTTCTTCATTGGTAATACCATTGGTGATACCGCCAAGGGCTGTGGACTGCTGAATATCTGAATATACGGTTCCGTCTGCATAGGTTTCTGATTCGACCAGGGTAGTCATTCCCATATCCACCAGATAGCGAAAGGCGACATCCGGCCCCACATCTGTAATGGTCTGAACTGCAATTACGTTCATGGATTCCCGGATCGCATCCCGGATCGACTGGAAGCCTTTGTAGGATCCGCCCCACCAGTTTGTGACCGGACGTCCGTTTGTATAGTTATATGGTTTATCTTCGTAAGTCGTTGCCAGTGTCATGCCGGAGGCATCCAGTGCCGGTACGAAAGCTGCCAGAACCTTAAAGCAGGAGCCAGGCTGACGGGTAGAATCCGTTGCGCGGTTCAGGACCAGATTTCCCTTCTTGTCACCCCGCCCGCCGACAATGGCTTTGATCTGTCCGGTATACTGATCCATCAGGGTAAAGGAGATCTGTGGCTGGATAACCGTATCGTAGGTTTCCATCAGCTCTGAAAGATCCGGATTCTCAGCAAGCATATCCGCCTTGAATTCGTCTGCTGCCGCCCGGGCTGCTTCCTCATTGGCATAGATCAGTGAATATTTGGAATTCCCTGTCTTTTCCTGAAAATGCCGAAGCAGATGATTGGTACTAAAGTTCGTGGTATTACCATCTGCATCCACCAGAGTTAACTGGTAGGATAGTGACACCTGTGAGGTGGCCGGATAATTCTCCGGATCATTCAATACGGTATCACAGATCTGCTGAATATCGTCATCCTGTGTAATATAGATGGATAAACCGCCGGCGTATATTAAATTGGACGCATCCTTTGCAGAATACCCCATTTCATTCACCAGTTGATCCATTAATGCGTTGATGGTAGCATCAATAAAATAGGAATTCACTTTTTTCGTTTCCAATACCTCATCATGATGCAGCTCTACTCTGGAATATACATCATCCGCACAGGCGTATTGATATTCCTCTTCGGTAATGAAATTCAGATCCAGCATTTCATCCAGAACCTTCTGTCTCCGCTCTGCATTATATTCCGGATAGATGATCGGATCATTTTTAGATGGATTCTGGGTGATAGCAGCAATCACTGCACATTCAGAAATGGTCAGCTCGGACATTTCCTTGCCAAAATAGGTCTGGGATGCAGTCTGAACACCGTGACAGCCCTGGCCAAGATAAATACTGTTCAGGTAGTATTCCAGAATTTCATTTTTGCTGAGTCGTTTTTCCAGCTCAATAGCAAGATACTGCTCCTGAATCTTACGTTCCAGGGATTCCATAAAAGTGTCTTCATCCAGACCGACGTTAAATACTTCATTCTTGATCAACTGCTGTGTAATGGTACTGGCGCCCTCGCTGAAGTGTCCGCCATTCTTAATGCCTTTATAAAAAGCACGGAAGATACCGCGTACGTCAATTCCATTGTGCTGACGGAATCTTCTGTCTTCAATAGCGATATAAGCATTGACCAGTGTTTCCGGGATATCCTTATAATGTGCATATTCACGATTGGAATCGATTTTTGACAATGTGGTGATCAGTTCACCATCCTGATTATAGATACAGGTCTGGAATCCTTCCGGTACAACATTGATATCGTCAATGTCTGGTGCATCGTCCAGTATTCCATTTAACATGCCAAAACCGGCGCCAACGCCGATTGCGCCAAAGGCAATGATACAGACCAGAAAAGCTTTAAAAACCATTACTTTTACTTTTTGTTTATTTTTACTGGCCTTTGATACCAGATGCTTTTGCTTTTTTATTGTTTCTTTTTTGCTGAAATTCATGAAAATGCCTCCTTTATCCCACCCATTATAACAAATCCATATATCGAAATAAAGAAAAAGTTTAAGGTATACAGGATTATTCACGAATTTGAAAGATTTTATTCAGAATCTATTTGCCATCTGGGATATTAAAAGTTATAATTATGTCAATACGCTAAAGAAATATAAGACCGGAGGATACTATGGAAGAATATCTGGCAGTAGCAGAAGGCGGACAGGACGAGATAATCGAAAAAAAGTCCCGGTTTATCGGGTATACCGCTTCGGTACAGACAGAGGACGAGGCTGCAGCCTTTATAGAAGGAATACGAAAGAAGCATTATGATGCCAGACATTGCTGTTATGCTTACTCCATTGGTCTGGACAACCAGCCGCTGCTTCGCTTCTCAGACGATGGTGAACCCCAGGGAACAGCGGGAAAGCCGATCCTGGAGGTGGTTCAGGGCAGCGGGGTTCGAAATATCTGTATTGCGGTGGTTCGCTATTTTGGCGGTACGCTTCTGGGGACCGGAGGGCTGGTGCGTGCTTATACGGATGCAGCGAAGGCAGGACTGGAGGCCAGTGTGATCCGTCAGCGTCGCAGACTGATCGAGGCGGAACTATCTGCAGAATACCCGGATCTGGGCAAGCTTCAATACCTGATCGGGAACACAGATGCAGAGATTACAGATACGGTATATACGGAGCGGGTACTGGTAAAGGTACAGGTCTATGCGCCGGTGTATGACCGTTTTGTGAAAGCTGTGACAGAGGTGACTGCCGGAAGAGTCAGCGTGGAGAAAAGAGGGGAAGTGTTTTCATTATAGTATACACATGTAACAGATCGGAATAATTACCAGAAGATAAAATATGTCCAGGGAGGCAGAATATGAAAGTACAAAAGAGAGTTTATAAGGTATTATCTATTATTGTTATTATCACTATATTAATACAGAATGTAGCGGCTGCTGGTGTGTATGTAGATGCAAAGCAGATATCATTAGAACAGGCGGAAGGCACCGGAGAATCCGGTTCCGGAGAAAGCACTTCTGCAGAAACAGTTCCAGAGGAAGACGCAACTGAAGCAGAATCTGCGTTATCTGCTCTGGAGGAAATGGTATCCGAAGAAATGCCGCGTTCCGGATCGACGGAAGCGGAGCCGGTCACGGATATTCCGGAACTGACCGGGCGGGAATGGAAGACGGACAATGGAAGCTGCTCCGGGGATACTGCATTGAATGAGAATCTCTATCTGACACAGGATGTTACGGTGGAAGGAAATCTTACACTCCGGAACTCCTTACAGTTAAACGGACATACGCTTACGGTAACGGGAAATCTGTCCTTATCGGGAAGAGCCGTCCTGATCCTGGATGGAGATCTGGAGATAGGAAACAATCTGGAAATTGATGGCGGTCAGATATCCTTCTACGGAAAGACGCTGCTGTGCCATGGCGATGTTATTGTTACTTATCTGAGTTCAGATCAGTCTGTCACATTGTCCCATGCCAGTGACCGGTTTTGTATTCAGGGAGATTTTCTATATAAGAATTCATTTTATGGTACATTAGATCTGCAAAAGGGAATGCTGGAGCTGGCTGGTGATATGATGGAGATCCGTGAGTATTCCTCCACACAATCCAGGCTGGTCTTTGGTACGGATTTTCAACTGGTGTTAAACGGGGAGGAAAGTCAGATGCTTGCCCTTTGGTCAGAGAGTCTGCCGGAGGCAATTCAGTTCACAGGAGAGGAAGAGCGTAGACTGTATCTGGCAAATGAAGCATTGCTGCCCCTGATCCAGACGGAGCATGGCGTTCTGTATCCTTCTGTATTCCGGATCAATCAGAAGCTGCTGGATCTGCAGAAAAAGACGGGACGGTATTCCCTTGAATATGCAATCGTTTACCTGGAATCCGGAGTATTGGATATCAACAGCTATACGACGATTTCCGGTGATTTCATTCAGAATGGAACGGTAGCGATCAATAACTCACTTTATGTAGAAGGCAGTTATTCGATCCAGGATATAGGCAGGCGGGAAGAGGGCCTGTATGGTTTGGAGACCCGGGGAGCATTGAAGCTGAATGGCACGTTAAGGATCGGCGGTGATTTTATCACCCGTTCCGTTACGGATCATGCAGAAAATGACTGGAAGGGAACACTGCAGATTGGCGGCAGTTTTTATCAGTATGGAACAGAAGTGGCTAATTTTAATCCGTCTGGTGAGCTGTCCTGCTATTTTACAGGAGGAGATGCAGAACAGCATATTTATTTTGAGGACTGGGAGCATAACTGGCTGCCGAAGGTCTATGTAAGCTCCCGTCCGCTTATCCTGGATACCAGGGTACAGTTCACGGATGCCATCTATGGCACCCTGGAAGGAGATACTTATATTCAGGAGAAGAATTATGCAAAGATCGGGGATGCAGCAGGCATTGTATTGCATCTGTATGAGGATTACACCCTGAATGAGGATATCAGTGTAGCAAATGCGACCATCATAACAGAAGGGAATCTGAATCTGAACGGACATAACCTGACCTGCAGGAATCTGATCCTGTCAGAAGGCTCCCGCGGGACACTTACCATGAATCAGGGCGAAACCCTGATCATTCAAAATATGCTTGATATCAGCAATCATTCGGAAAGCGGGGAGATATCCAATGGCACCATTCAGGTTGGAGGCGATCTGATTCAGCGGAATACAGGTACGCCAGACAATTTTGTAACAACAGACAGACTGAAGCTTGTTCTGAATGGCAGCGGAGGGGTGCAGCATGTCAGCTTCGAATCGCCGGAGGCTTCTTTGGCAACGGTAGAGATATGTAATACCAGAGGCGGCTATGTGAAGTTGCTGACGCCGGTTACGATTCAGGAACTGGTCAATACAAGTAATACGTTGATTCAGGAAAGCAGGCGGATAGAAGGATACAAGCTTGCCGCAGATGTAGTCTATGAGGAAGATATCTGTATCCTGGGCGGTGTCATGGACTTAAACGGGCATACCATGACGGTAAACGGTGATCTGCTGGTGGAAGGCGGAGAACTGAGGATCAACGGCGGTACCCTGATCGTAACAGGAGATCTGCGCTTCCAGACCGGAAAGGAGGAGGAAGCAGGCCGGGTTTATCTGGAAAGCTATGGCGTGCTTACGATGGCCTCAGATGCAGATAAGGTGATAGTGGAACAGGACTGCTATATGAATCTGGCAAGGAAACCCGGTATTACAAAGGGAAGCATAATGCTGGGCGGAGACTTGTATGTGGAGAAGGATACATTTTCCATGGGAGCAGGCAGTACCCTGTGTCTGACCGGAGACAGGGAGCAGACCATACAGATTGTAAAAGGAGAGTGCCGGGCAGGAGCGCTTGAGATCCAGAATCAGAATTGTATTCGCTATAACGGAACGCTGGTCGTGCAGGGTACCCTTACTGATTCCGGCTGCCGGAAGATCGGTACAGTATATATTACCGATCTCGGCAATATCAGGGATACCTATGCGGGAGATATCGTGGCAACGGGTGCGGGCCGGCTGCTGGAGGATATTGAGATCAAAGGCAATGTTGAATGCAGGAGCAGTCTGAATCTGTCCGGGTATCAGTTAAAGGCGGAGAATGTCATTTGTACGGGAACGCTGACAACCGGACAGGGCGGCCTGTATTGTGACGATCTGACCCTGAAAGGCAGCCTGATCATGACATATCCGGATGCCTGCATGGAAGTGGATAACCTGGTTTTGCAGCAGGGCAGAAATGCTTCCAGTGTTACGGACGGTACGATCCTGATCCACGGGAATCTTACGGAAAAGAATACCGGTGCTGCATTTACTACGAAAGAGAATGCCGTTGTGATCCTGGAGGCGCCTCAGGCAGATGAAGCGCATCCGGCTCAGATTGCCCTGTCAACCTCCGGCAGTCGTTTGGAGACGTTGATCCTGAGAACAAACTGGAAGTATTACGACTGCAATCGTTCCTTATCCGGACTTGCGAATCAGATCCGGTCGGAATATCCGGATGATGTTGCGCCAACAACGCCGGAAAATGTGAGGAATACAGGCATTTCCAGCTGGTGGGTCCGTCTGTCCTGGGATGTATCCACGGATAATGAGGATCAGCTTGCGGGCTATATTATTTATCGGGACGGAGAAGAGATCGCACGGACAAAGACGAATTCCTACCGGGATGATACCTGTAACCATAATACCGAATATATCTATCAGATAGCTGCTTATGACTGCCATGGCAATCAATCCGGCTTTTCCGGAAACTGTATCGTTACAACCCCTCAGGATAAGGATGCGCCTTCTGTACCATATACCTTCACCTGTACACAGTATAATGAGGCCCGGATTACCTTAGAGTGGTCCACCTGCCAGACCTATGACCAGATACAGGAATACCGGTTGTATCGGGATGGTGAATTAATATTTACGCAGAAGGAGGATGGAAGCAGAACATATACCTGTCAGGATACGACCGTGCAGGCCGGTCAATGCTATACCTATGCCATTGAAGTGGAGGATCGTGCCGGGAATGTATCAACCCGAAAGGAAGTAGAGGTATATGCCGTACAGCCTCTTTCTTCCGTATCCAACCTGTCCATTCAAGATGATCAGGGGGATGTGATGCTTCAATGGGAGGATGCACAGGCTGTGGCAGCCCGGTACGAGGTCTATCGTTCCACCACTCGCAGCAGCGGATATTCCCTGATCGGAACCGTGGATAAGAATGATACGGGCTCCTATCGCTACCTGGATTCTGCTGTAAAGGAACGGACGACATATTATTACAGGGTGATCCCTGTGATTTCAGACGCACAGAAAGGAACGGTCTATACGCCGGTTTCAATTCGTGCCGCTTATGATACGAAGCCGCCGGTGCTTACCAGCTGGGAGATCCCTTACGGGTTATACGATGGGAATGTAATTAATCAGGATGTCAATTTTAATATAGATACGAAGGATAATCGTGGTATGGAGAGCATAAGCATATCCTATGCCCTTAAGGGAACGGAGGACTGGAAGGAATTATCTTATCGAAAATCCAGCTATAGCGATCAGCAGCAGTGGAACGGATACGGAACGATCCGGACCGCTCAGATGAAGGGTACCTATGTGTTCCGTCTGGTTCTGCGGGATATCAACGGTAATACAACAACAGAGACAAGGGAATATCACATTAACTGTCAGGGGATTGAAGCGCCGGTCATAACGAGCCGGACGGTGAAGAGTACCTCCATTTCTCTGGAATGGAGTATGTCGGAATCGCCGAGTATCAGCTATGAGATTCAGATTCTGGAGGGAGATACCTTTGTTCGTGATCAGTATGTACATAATAAGACATACGGGACAATTAAAGGCTTATTGGCGGATCATGACTATACCATACGGATTCAGCCATACGGAATCAGGCCTGAAGACGGAAGAGCCCTATATGGCATCCCGTCTGAACCGGTCACCATAACCACAACCGGAGATGAGATTGCGCCGAAGATTACGGATTTATCTCCGGCGCCGGGATATGCAGGCGACAGTATCCGGCTTCGTGCCGACGTAACGGATAACAGTGCAGTAGAATCCCTGCAGATGGAATATTCCCTGGATAAAGAGCAGTGGACAGCGCTTGCCACGTTACATTCGGGAGTAAAGCAAGGCTCCTATACATTCTTGTACCGGATGGATACCAGTGCCATTCCGGAAGGCAGCCTTTATATCCGGGCCTTTGCCTTCGATTATGCCGGTAATAAGAGCCAGGGAGTCCAGAATGAATATATCATCGACCATACACCGCCGGAGGCAGTCAGGGATCTGACGGCATATGATATCGACGGTGCGATCGGTCTGCGATGGACACCGGTAGATGGATGCACCTATTCTGTTATGCGTCAGAATGACAAAGGAGAGTATATCCGGCTTGCAACGACACAGGATTCCGATTATCAGGATCGGAATGCAGTCTATGGTAAGGAATATCGTTATGTGGTATATTCTGTGGATGCTGCGGGCAATCAGGGAGCTGTCAGTAACGAGGTAGTCACCCGTATGATGGAGGATCAGAAGCCGCCGCAGATCACAGAATTCAGCGCCATATATATAAGTGCCGAGGATCAGATCTGGGTGCGGCTGGCAGCAAAAGACAATATTAAGCTGGCAAGTATCCGAATTGAGTATGAGAAGGAGGGAATCTGGTATCCTGCAAAGGAATTCACCAGCTATTCCAGAGAATTTTCAACCAATACGCCATGGTCCATGAAGGAGGAGCCGGAGGGAATCTATCATTTGCGGTGTACAGTTACGGATGTGAACGGCTTCATGACACAGGAGACGATCACGGTTGATGTTGATCGGACTGCGCCAATGCTTCAGGAGATGTCAGTATCAGAGCAGGAGAACCGGCTCCGGATTGAGTGGGAAGCATATAATGAAAGCGATTTTTCCTTTTATTCTTTGGATCGGATTGATGAAAATGGAAAAAAGTTCCGGGTTCTCTATACAAACAACAGCAGCCTGACAGTTTGTAATGACAGTCCGGTACCGGGAAGACTCTATACCTATCGCCTGCAAATCGGAGACAGCGCAGGAAATGTACAGATCATGGAACGGGCAGGGCGTTTGAAAAAGACCGACTTAGAGCCACCCAGGGTGCAGATTGAATGCAATGGCGAAGCAATCAGCCGGCTTACGGTAAAGGCTGGAGAATCCGTACGTTTATCCGGTGCTTCTACAACGGATAACGTGGGAATTGCATCTATGCAGTGGCTTGTGGATGAGATTGAAGTACGCAGAGCAGTCAGCTTTCAATATACCTTTGAACAGGAAGGAAGCTATACGATCAGCCTAAGGGTAAAGGATCTATCAGATAATGAGGGCAGTCTTACCATACCGGTAACGGTAGAACCACCGGAGAAGGCGCCGGCAGAGGGCGGTGAAATAACCGGGAAACCATCATCAGATACAGGCAGAGTTCAATTCCGGATCGTGGACGAGAATTATGTGGAGCTGAAGGGCGCTGAAATCTATTATACTAAGGATGGTCAGAATCACAGGACTATTTATTCCGATTCTGAGGGAAGGGCCATGCTGGATCTGGAGCCGGGGAAGTATCAGACATTTATTTATCTGGCAGGCTACCTGCCGGTGGAGCAGGATATCATCATAGAAGAAGCAGCCAATGATATGAAAGTGGTTGTACTCCATAAGCAGGATATCGTCGTGGGCAATCTGACAGTAGAAGAGATGACCATGGAGGAGATCCTGGAGCATGGGATTGACATCAATGCTGCGGAGAATCGCAATCAGGTCAAGGTAGGCGTGGAATTAACCTATAAGAAGAATACAGGCAACGGGATCATAAAGGAGGAGAAAGAGGAGGTAACGCTGTATGGCAGGGAACCAAGTCACCGGGAATATACAAGCTCCGCTTCTGGTTCCGGCGTAACCCATACAGTGACAACGCAGAATATTTCTCCGACCAATGAACCGATCATTGTGATCGTAGATACGCAAAGCGTAAGCTGGCTAAAGGAGATGTTCCGGGTAGATCTGCAGATCTGCAATATGGCAGCAGAGCCATTTGATCTGTCCGATTGCCGGGTGGATTTACGACTTCCGGGAGGCATGTCTCTGATTTCGGGCGTAGCGGACAATGATATGGGTAAGCTGATCGGCTCCATACCGGCAGGGGAAACCTATGAGACCACATGGTATGTCAAGGGAGACGAGATAGGCAGATATCGCCTGACTGCAGATTTCTTCGGGATTCTTCAGCCAATGGGACGGATGATAACAGCGCAGTTTGCAACTGCTGAGGATATTGAGATCACAAGAGGTCAGGGACTGGTATTATATGTCTATCCGGAGAACTCTGCCCGGATCGGAGATAAGGTATATATACAATATCAGCTAAAGAATGAGGGCGAGCGTTCCTTTTACGATGTCAGGACAACCTTCGGAGAGTACCAGTCGGCGGCAGCTTCCCGTACGATTAAGGTATCCGGTATGGAGGTCTCGGTTACCGTTCTGGATTATTATGTAAAGAATGCAAAGGAGGCCTCTTCGCTTCCGGTGCTGTATCAGGGGGATACCATCCATGTCACGGAGCTGAATGCAGGGGAAGCCATCTATGGTACCTATGTAGCAGATTTTGGTGAGGTAATGACGGAGAATGGAACTCTTTATAGTGATATCGGGGCAGTGTACAGACTGGTGGATGCGCAGGCTAAGATACTGGAAGGCAGAAACACCGGGATGCAGGTGAAGGTAGTGCCGGTTGACGGGCATAAAAGGAAGATTCGGATTATTTCGAACGGTGGATATACACCGCCTGAAATCGTAGATGTGGACAAAGGCGAGGGATGGCAGATACCGATACCCTTACCTGAAGTAGAAACAGAGGTTGAAGATCCAATCAATATTGCCACAGGTGCTTATCAGACGGAGACTACAGCATTATCCCTGACAGGCATAGAAGAACTGGACTTCCGTATGCACTATGATTCCCGGTGTACCGGGTATCCGGGTGAGATGGGCTATGGCTGGAGCCATAATTATGAGATGCGGATCGAGGATTGCGGCGGCATTGTATATCTGCATAAAGATGCAAACCAGAGTATGCAGTTTATCCGGGCATCCGCTCAGTCGCTTACCATGCAGGGAAGTCTGGAAGGCTCTAAGATAACGCTGGAACCGGAGCAGGGAGAACAGGAATATATCTCTCTGGAGGAGACACAGGAGGATATGCACCTTACACGTCATGCAGATGGTACTTATTCGCTCCAGCTTACCGGAGACAGGACGTATCAGTTTGATTCTGATGGAAGACTTGTCAGCATCCTGTCCCATACCGGAAATGAGATTACACTGGTACGGGAGGAGCATGCCTTTCTGATTCAGGAAACAGTGACGGGATGCTATTTGCAGGCCGCTTACGATGAGGCGGGCAGGGTAACGTCTGTATCGGATTCCTCCGGCAGAAGCATTGCATTCCGGTATGATGAAGCCGGTAATCTGATCCAGAGAACCAATCCGGCAGGGGACAGTCTGTATTACACCTATGATGAACAGCATCGTATCACAACAAGCCGGGATCCGGATGGAGTGACATATCTGATCAATACCTATGATGAGAAGGGAAGGGTGCTGTCACAGGATGATGGTGATGCATCCACTCCTCTTGCAACATTCCAGTATACAGAACAGGAAAATGGTACTATAATAGTAGTGTATACAGATAAAAATCAGGCAGTAATGACAACGACTGCGGATTGCAATGGAAACATCCTGTCACAAACAGACGCACAGGGAAATGAGATCCGATGTACCTATGATTCTGCCGGAAGGTTAACAGGCAGAGCCTGGGGCGGGCATCAGGTCAGCTATGCATATAATACGCTGGGACAGCTGGAACGCTATACAGATGCATTGGGAAATACGGAAACGTATACCTATGATGCGGCCGGGAACTGTCTCACCGTATCCAGGGGAGCCAACGTTACCCGATATGAATACGATGCAGAAAACCGAAGGATATCTGCTACAGATTCCAGAGGGGTTACTACTACATATACCTATAATGCTGCAGGCCAGCTTATAGAGGAGGAACAGGGTGACAGAGGAAGCATCCGGTATACTTATGAGAATCACAGGCTGACAGCCATACAGGACCGGGAAGGAAATACTGCAGGCATCATTTATGATGCAGCGGGCAGACTCACTGCCTATACCGACGGGGAAGGCAATCGCATTCATATGACCTATGATGCGGCCGGTAATGTAATGGAACAGAGGATGCAGGATGGATCTGACGGAAGAACGGTTAGCAGACGCTATACCTATGATGCAGTCGGCAACATGACCTCTTATACCGATGGCAATGGTAACACCACGCATTATGAGTACAATATTCAGGATCAGTTAATTGCGGAAATTTATCCGGATGGCAGCCGGAAGGAATGTACCAGAGATGGTAACGGCAATATCACATCTATTACCTATCCGGAGACTGCCCAGGGGTCTGCGATGGAACAGGCAGTATATGATTCAGCTGGCAATCTGACTGCGCTTACGAATGTATATGGTTATACCACGCAATATCAGTATGGCGCATGGGGTGTGCTTGAGACTGTGACCAGACCAGATGGCGGGACGATTCATTATACCTATTATGCCAATGGCCTGTTGCAGAGTCAGACCGATGCAGAAGGAAATCAGATCACATTTACCTATGATGCCAGGGGCAATCTGACTGGATTATCAGATGCAATGGGTGTTCTGTGCAGGATTGGCTATGATGCCTGCGATCAGATCATTTCTCTGGAGGATGGATGCGGGAACCGGATTGCATTTACCTATGATGCTTACGGACAGGTGATTTCCTGTAAGGATGCCAATGGCAATACCAGTACCTATGCATATGATAAGAATGGAAACCGTATCCGATCCGTGGATGTCCTTGGCAGGATCACGGAGTACGAATACGACGGAAATAACCAGATCATTGCAACAAGGCAGTATGCGGATAATGGTACGGATTTTATTGAGACCGGCTACCGCTATGATATGCTGGGGAATATAGTTGGAATCACGGACGGTGAGGGTAATACCTATCAGCTTGTCTATGATAATAACAGCAACCTGACAGAACTGCGTGATGCATATGGACATATCATCCGGAAAACGGAATATGATTGCAGAAATCAGGCAGTACGGATCACGGATGCAGCCGGGGCAGTAACCGAACAGGATTACGATGCCATGGGCAAGCTTCTCTCAGCTACGACCCAAACGGCAGCAGGCGCGTCCAGTGTCATGTATCAGTATGGCAGTAACGGTATCCTGTCACAGGTGCTGGATGCCGCAGGCAATGCCAGCAGCATCACCTATGATGCCGAAGGAAATATCACCAGCATCACCAACCCGAACGGAGGTGTTACAGAATATACCTATGACCGGAACAATAATGTTCTCAGTGAATCCATCGGTGAAGATTATCACATTACCTACGATTATGATGCCCGGAATCAGGTCATTACCAGAGAGAATTCCAGGGGGCAGCTCACAGCTTATCAGTATGATGCCTGCGGACGACTGATCCGCCAGGAGGACGGACTTGGCGTGATCGAATATGCCTATGACACCATGGGCAACCTGCTTACGGTAACGGATGCGGCAGGCACCATTTCCAGAGAGTATGATGCGGCAGGGCGGGTAATCCGCTATACGGATACTGCAGGCAATACCATTTCCTATGATTACGATGCCTTTGATAATGTAACTGCTGTCCACTATCCGGATGGCAGAACCGTAACCTACACTTACGATAGGAATGGGAAAGTGACCAGCGTCACGGACTGGGCAGGACGCATAACCAGTTACACCTATAATAAGAACAGCCAGTTAATCTCCACAAAACGACCGGACAACAGTATAGAAACCCGAACCTACAATCCTGCCGGACAACTCATTCAGATATTAGACTGTCAGGGTGAGACCATCCTGCACCAGTATGATTATACCTACGATGGCAGGGGCAATATCGCCTCCATTGGAACCGGCGGGGAAGCAGTCGGAGAAAATGATTATTCGGCACTCATGAACTGTATCATGGAATACGATGCCAATAACCGTCTCCTTACATACAATGGGAAATCCGTAACCTATGACGCAGACGGGAATATGATCCATGGCCCGTTAAACGGTGTCATGACCGACTTCCGTTATGACTGCCGGAACCGTCTGATACAGGCAGGCGATATCATCTATACCTATGATGCAGAGAACCACCGCATCGCAGTCGAAACCGGAACATCCGTGATCCGTTATGTGGTAGACAGCCAGCCGGAACTGACCAGAATTCTGCAGGCAGTAGAAATGGACAAGGCTACCGGAGAAAGCCGGACGACATACTACACCTATGGAACCGGTCTGCTCGCACAGGAGGAAGCGGAAAGCGGATACCGGCTGTATCACTTCAACCACCTGGGCAGCACCACCCTGATCACGGATGAAAAGGGACAGGTGATCCAGACCTTTGAGTATAATCCATACGGAGAACTCTTAGACGGAACAATCGGAGAATACCGCTTCCTGTTCAACGGAGAATACGGAGTCGTCACTGATGCAAACGGTCTGTATTATATGCGGGCGAGATACTATAACGTCGATATCAAACGCTTCATGAATCAGGATGTGATCGTAGGAAGCGTAGAGAACAGCCCGAGCCTGAACCGGTATGCATATGTAGAAGGGAATCCGGTGAACTATCTCGATCCATTTGGGTTGGAGAAGTGGGATAATGAGTTTACTGCATGGCATGAGGCACTCGGTAATATTAGTTATATTATGGCGTTGGCTACAGTTGTTTTTCCAGAATTAGAATTAATTACCAAACCGTTAGGAAAAATGGATGCTGGTATTGATGCGGGTATACATTTGTATGAATTTTTCACTTGCCCCCAAGGGAGTGGATATAAATATAAAATGGAACATTTAGGCTGGATTGTAGTTGATTTATTTTCTTTTACAGAGGCTGGTAACTTGATTACAATTGAATTTTTTATTGCAGACAAAATAACACAAGAACAATATGGAAAGGGATATTTTGAATATGCAATTGATAGAATTATTGAAGGATATGAAGATATAGTTGAAACAATTAATTTATTTAAATTTTTAATAGATAATAAAGATGTAATTGGAGATTGGAGACAATATTTATGAAGGAATTATGGAGATATAAGTTTTGGGATGAATTGATAAGCTCTTTTGCATTAGTAATTATTATGTTTTTTATGAGTAAAGAGTGGAAAGTAATGAGGATAGGATTATTTTTGTCAGGTATGTTATTTATCATTTTATTAATTTTATTTTTAAATGAATGTTACAAATCAAATTTAATTAGAAAAAATGGGGTATTTATATTAGGAAAATTGGATGGAGAGTCGATGAAGTTTCGTTATATACCTCAAACTCGTTATATGATAAAATTCTATGTGGAATATTATGATGAGAAAAGAAAGGTAATATTAAAATTTCGGGGATATGATACAATAAGTAAGAATGAGATACCTATGAAAAAAATAAGGGAGTTAGTGAATAAAGATAAGGAACTTGATGTATTAGTTGGATATCTGCCAGAACAACCAGAAATATGTGAATTATATTTAAAAGAAGCTTTTGAGAGAACATAAAGGTTTACCGCCAACCACCCCTGTTCCTTCTGCAGAACACCGTGTAAGCGGTTGCATAGAAC
>CAJULG010000020.1 GCA_910587045.1 uncultured Lachnospiraceae bacterium
GGACAAACGGTTTTCAAGACCGCCTCGTTATGACCACTTCGATACCTCTCCATATATATAATTGTATTTTTCATCCATGCTATTTCAACATGGTTTCTGTCGCATTTTACCTGTCATTTTTCTCAGCGACATCAATAATAATATCACCTTAAAATTGCACTGTCAACTACTTTCTTCGGATTTTTTTCTAACCGTTCCGCCATGCAGAAACAGTAGAGCAAATGGCTCGTGAGAGCTTGCTCTCAAAGAGTTATTTGTGCTACTGTTTCTATAGGGCGAACGTCCTAAATACGGTCAAATGTCCTTAATATCTGCTCTGCCAGAATCATGTCCTCCGGAGTTGTAAGTTTCAGATTCTGATAATCACCTTCAATTACTTTTACCCGAACACCACAATACCGTTCTACCAGCATGGTATCATCCGTAATATTCCCATATTCTGACTGTCTCATACAGGCATAAGCCTCCTTGAGCAGAGATACCCGAAAAGTCTGGGGTGTCTGTATCTGCCATAGTGTATTACGATCAGGAGTTGCAATGCCATAATGCTCTGCGTCCACGATCTTTATTGTATCCTTAACTGGTACTCCTGCGGTACAGGCTCCTTTCTCCTTTGCCGTTTGAATTGACCGCTGAACAATATCCGTTGTCACAAATGGTCTGGCTCCATCATGGATCAATACAATCCCATCCATAATACAGTTGAGTCCCTGTTCAACAGAATCATATCGTTCTCTTCCACCCGCAATAATATCCGTCACCTTATCAATATTATATTTTTCTACAATTTCACTCCGGCAATATTCAATTTCCGTTTCGCCTGTCACCAGCACAATACGATCTACATCACTATTCTGAAAGCATTGCAGGGAATAATAGAGAACCGGCTTATCCTGTAATAACAGGAACTGTTTCTGAACTGTACTGTTCATGCGTCGTCCCTGTCCTGCTGCCAGAACAATCGCAGTAATTTCTTCCTTCATAACTAATACCCTTGATTTGTATCTGATTTGGGAAATCGTCAATAATTTTACGCCCGGTTACCCAAATATTATTTCCTTGTTTGTAAGTTCATATTACCGATCGCCCAGCCTTAAGTTTGGCACTGCATTTAGATCCAAACCATGCCGGACACCCTTACGGTATTCATAATAAGCAGCCGCCCCGATCATAGCTGCATTATCAGTACACAGAATCGGTGAAGGAGAATAAAACGCTATCCCTCTTTGGGTGCATGCCTCCTTCATTGACTGACGAAGTGCAGTATTGGAAGCCACACCGCCTGCAATGGCAAGCCTTTTCATGCCGGTTTCCTCCATTGCCAGCATGGCATGCCCGGTCAGTACATCCACCACCGCCTGTTGAAAGGATGCAGCAACATCCGCCTGATCATAGGTTTCACCCTTCATTTCACACTGGTTCAGATAATTAAGAACCGCTGATTTCAGCCCACTAAAACTGAAATCATATGGATGATCCGCAATACTGGCCCTTGGAAACACGATTGCCTGCGGATTCCCTAGCTTTGCCTGCCTGTCTATCTTAGGTCCTCCCGGATAGCCTAATCCAATCGCTCGTGCCACCTTGTCAAATGCTTCTCCGGCCGCATCATCCCTGGTTCTGCCAAGAACCTCATAGACACCATAATCTACCACCTTTACCAGATGCGAATGCCCGCCGGAAACCACCAGGCAGACATACGGAGGTTCCAAATCAGGATTCTCAATATAATTTGCTGAAATATGCCCTTCAATATGATGAACTCCGATCAGGGGAAGGTTTCTGGCATAACTGATCGCTTTTGCTTCTGCAACACCAACCAGTAATGCACCGACTAATCCAGGACCATATGTAACTGCAACTGCATCTATGTCATTTAATGTTACTCCTGCAGTATCCAGTGCCTCCTGGATAACATAATTTATATGTTCCACATGCTTTCTTGAAGCGATCTCAGGAACCACGCCTCCATAAATTGTATGCAGGTCTATTTGTGAGGATATGATATTTGAACGAACCTCTCTGCCATTTACTACCACTGCAGCCGCTGTCTCATCACAGGAAGACTCAACTGCCAGTATCTTAATCTCTTCCAACATCCTGTTTCTATCCAACCTTTATCAAATATTCTACTTATCTCCAGCTGCATCCTCCGGCATCAGCCCCTGCCACCCCAATAACTTCCAGCGTCCATCCTCCTTTTTCAGAAGATACTGCTCCTCTACGAAATTGGTTGTTCCGTTTTCCCGGATACTGCAGGTTACATAAAGCGTTGCCAGTTCAGCACCATTTATCGTCCGGTAACTGATATCATCTTCAACATCAATCGTGTAATTCACAAATACCTTTCCTGCAGACTGAAATTCTGTAACCTCCTTCTGCAGACTGGCAAACTGCTCCTCTTCATCATTTTCAGCAAGCAGTTCCTCTGCAAACAACTTCCTGGCCTGCATATTTAACGCCTGCATGTCCTGCTCTTCCAGATTTCCATTATATATCACCTTTAAGAGCCTGCAATGCAGTTTTACCACTTCTCTTATAGACTTCGGATACTGTTTCTCCAGATCATACTGTTTTAGAACCTGTGCCTCATTCATATTCTCCTCTGCCTGCCGGTCACTGTTCTTGGATTGATTTGTAAGATAAAAATAAAAGCCCAGGATTACAACTGCCAGCAATCCCAGTATAATACAGTAACGAACAATCTGGCTCTTCGGTGATTCACTGCTTATCTCCCTTTTTTGCTTCGACATAACAATCCCTCCTTTTATCCTTCCTCTTCAAATACCAGTTCACAGACTCTTCCATCCCTGCTGATAACCGTATCCGGAAAAATCTGCTTTACCTTTCCTTCAAACTGCTCCGGGTAGACCAGAGACGGACTGTAATGCGTCAGCCAAAGCTCCCGGACCTTCGCCCGTCTGGCCAGTTCTGCCGCCTCATACATTGTCATATGCTTATATTCCTTTGCTTTTGTCTCTTTTCCTTCCTCTCCATACATCCCTTCACAGATAAATAAATCTGAATCCGCAGCATGTTCTACGATTGACTCTGTCGGACGTGTATCTGTACAGTAGGTAACCTTCAGACCCTTACGCTCCGGCCCCAGCACCATATCCTTTGTATAAACGGTTCCTTCATGCAAAATGGAATCCTGTCTTTGCAATAGACTCCAGCAAGCCATTGGAACCTGATTGGCTCTTGCTTTCTCAATATCGAATTTCCCTGCACGATCTAACGTAATACTGTAACCATAGCAGGTCACATTGTGATTCACACGAAATGCATGGATTGCTAATCCATGAACAAAAATACGTTCCTCCGCCTCCTGCAATTCATGAAATTCTATTGGAAACGGAAGTTCCGGTGCAATGGTTCGCAATGCATTTACCACCTTTTCCAGACGCCTTGGCCCTATCAACAGCAAAGGTTCCGTTCGTTCTGCATTACCAAGCGTTAATAACAGTCCCGGCAAACCACTGATATGATCTGCATGAAAATGAGTAAAGCAGATAACATCAATGGGCTTAAAACTCCAGCCACATTTCTTAACTGCTATCTGCGTTCCCTCGCCACAATCTATCAGCACACTGCTCCCATTATAACGTACCATGAGAGAAGTAAGTGCCCGCTGGGGTAATGGCATCATTCCCCCGGTCCCTAATAAACAAACGTCAATCATTCTGGTTCCTCGTTTCCTTCTTACTTCTCTTATTGTAGCAATATTCAGTTGATAAATCAATCTATTCAAAAAAAGATTCCTTACAACACTTCTTCAACTGTCTCCTTCTTCACAGGGATTGCAAACCCCTCCAGCAATGCATCATAACAATGCTCACACAGATAGAATTCATGAACTTCCCTATCCTTTTCTGAAAAATATCCCCATTCCTTAACAACCTTCAGACAATCCTCTCTTCGATTCCCCTCCTGGATCAAAATTTCTCTCCCGCATTGATTACATCTTATCTGTCCCATTTTTCCCAACCTTTCTTTCGTATTTTTCTTAGGTTCATTATAAATGAAAACACATCTTGTCGTATAGTGGTAAAATTTGTTGAAAACAGAGAAAGACAAAAATGGAAATTTTTTCCAAAAATTATACTGTGCGACACATAATAACAGCGTCTTCAACAGGATCCCTATAGTAATTTCTTCGCACAGTCAATTCAATAAATCCATAGTTCTGGTATAGCCGCCTTGCCGCCTGATTACTTTCCCGGACCTCTAACAGCATCCTCTCACAGTCAGACTTCTCTGCCTGTTCCAGCAGGGCAGCCAGAAGTCTTCCTCCGATTCCTCTTCCCCGAAAGGCTTCCACAACAGCTATATTCATAACATCTGCAGTCTCAATGGAAATACAGGAACCGGCAAAGCCTACAATATTCCCCCCTGCCTCCGCCACCAGATAATAGTTCGTTGGATATCGAAACAGATCTTCAAACATCGCCTGACTCCATGCATCTGAAAAGCAGGATTTCTCAATCTCACTAACCGCTCCGCAATCCTGAACAGTCATTGTCCGAATATTTATTACATTTTTTTCATTCCCATGCTCTGCCGGCATTTCCACTCTTGTCCCTTCTCAATTACAAATTTCGTTCTGCCCGCTCCCGCTCGGCCTGCGATAACCTTAAATAATCCGGATGATGCTCTGCTGCTGTCTCCGTCTTCCCCTCCTTTGCGAGCTGCATGGCACAAACACCCAATGCACCTGCCCGCTGTCCGTTCAGATGCGGCGGTGCAAATGTATGTGGAACGTGGAGCTGTTCATCGATGCATTTACGGTGTATCGGAACTCCATCCCCCAGAAATACAATATTCTCTGACATCGTACCCGCAGAAACCATTTCTTCTATCGTTGCAAGCAGTTCCTGAAGGGATATGGCACACTGCTCCAGATACGTCATTCGTTTACCGTCCCGGAAGCAGTAGATTCCAGTATAGACCTGTCCTCTCCTTGCATCCATGATGGGGCAGACTGGCTGTGGATAGCCAAAATAGTTATATGCCAGCCCCAGAACGGTAGGCACGCTGATAATCGGCTTATCAAGTGCCAGGCCAAGGCCCTTGGCTGTTGCCGAGCCGATCCTTAATCCGGTAAAGGATCCGGGGCCACCAGCAACTGCGATCGCATCCACCTCATTCAAATCTGTTTCTGTCATTTTTACAATCTCATCAATCATCGGCAACAGGGTCTGGGAGTGTGTCTTCTTATAATTCACTGTATATTCTGCACGCATGATCTCATCCTCAATAATTGCGGCAGAAGCAACCAGACCGGAGCTGTCCATAGCTAATAGTTTCATTCTATCCCGTCCTCCGTCAAAAACCGTTCTATCTTAATCACTTTGCTCCGATCTCTACTATGGTGATCCTTCGATAATCAAAGCCCTGCTTCAGATCCTTTTCAATTACAATCTCTTTATAATGAGGGGGCAGACTTCCCGGTATCCGGTTTGCCCATTCGATGAGGGATACTCCCTCACTATCTATCATCTCATCAAACCCGATCTCAAAGAGTTCTTCTTCCTCTGCAAGACGATACACATCAAAATGATAAAATGGAAGTCTGCCCTCCCCATAAACCTGTACTATGGTAAAGGTAGGACTGTTGATCGGTTCCTGAACCCCGATGCCTGCGCCAAATCCTTGAGAAAATACAGTCTTTCCTACTCCCAGGTCGCCAATCAGACAGAATACATCTCCCGGCTTTGCCTGTAATGCCAGCTTATATCCGATCTGAAATGTATCCTCTGCACAATAACTGTCTTGCCATACCGCTTCACTCAATCTGTTGACCTCTCTTTTACAATTCATATGATCGTGTTCCATGTTGCTTTTAATCCAGCTCCATCCGTTCCATATAGGCAGGAAGCTTCTTTACACCGGCCCCTCTGCACCCCTTTGCAATCATGCGCTCTACTTCCTGACGCTTTTCTCCCATTTCCTGAAATGCAAGAATAGAACCGGAGCTTCTTGACGTATACAAGATTAAAACAGACGGAGTCTTTCGTACCTCCAGGATCTGTTCCCATGTTACAAACTGCTCCTCCTCGCCCTGTGACACTCTCATTCCAGCCGGACTGAAGGTATACTGCAGTGGCTGCTTGAATATCGGAGACAGCATCACCTGCTGCTTAGCCTTAATCAACAGCATGATCGGATTAACCACCGTAAACAGCAGACTGATCAACAGCAGGATTACTTTCCGGGTGGTATCCTCTGTCCCGTCAAAGGACATGACAAATGCCACCAGCGCAGCAATACTGATGCAAACTCCAAAAATTCCTTTAAAGGATCGATGCAGGTGCTGAAACAAAAATGAATACATATAACCAACTTTCATATTGACAGGGAGACTTACTACAGAAGCAGGATCGACGAAATCCTCCAGGGCATTCTCCGCCTGCTCCGTATTCTGCTGTTGCTCCTGTTCCTGATCCATCTCTATCTGATCCATAGATATCTCTCCTTTTGCATATCTTTTCTGTCTTGTCATCCCGGTTACAGTTTCATTGTTAACTGAATCCGTTTCTTCTGAACATCAACTCCCAGAATCTTGACCTCCACAATGTCACCAACACTTACCACCTCTAACGGATGCTTGATAAATTTATTGCTCATCTGTGAAATGTGTACTAATCCGTCCTGATGGACTCCTATATCAACGAATGCCCCAAAATCAATCACATTCCGCACGGTTCCCTTTAATATCATACCTTCCTGCAGATCCTCCAGCTCCATAACATCCGAACGCAGGATCGGCTTCGGCATCTCATCCCTGGGATCTCTCGCCGGTTTTTCCAGTTCCTTAATGATATCCTTCAGAGTCATCTCTCCAATATCCAGATCCCTGGATAGTCTTTGGGTATCCTTTGCTGCCAGGGAAAGCCCGATCAAGCCTCCGGAAATGATATCTGCCAGTTGATAACCCAGCTTATTCAAAAGCTTTGCAGCGACATCATAGGATTCCGGATGTACGCTTGTACCATCCAACGGATTCTCGCCGCCGGTAATCCGCATGAATCCGGCACACTGTTCGTATGCCTTTGGCCCCAGCTTAGCCACCTTCAATAATTCCTTCCGGTTCCGAAAGCTTCCGTGCTCCTCCCGGTAGGCAACAATATTCTTTGCCAGGGTTTTCGAAATGCCGGATACGTATTCTAACAAAGATACGGAAGCAGTGTTCAGGTCTACGCCCACCCGGTTTACACAATCCTCAACAACCGCAGACAGCGCCGCTCCTAATTTCTTCTGATTCATATCATGCTGATACTGACCCACACCAATAGATTTTGGATCGATCTTTACCAGTTCCGCCAAAGGATCCTGTATTCGTCTGGCAATGGATGCTGCACTCCTCTGTCCCACATCAAAATTCGGAAATTCTTCGGTGGCCAGTTTACTGGCGGAATACACGGAGGCACCCGCTTCATTCACGATCACATACTGCACCGGTTCTTTTATCTCTTTCAGCATATCAACGATCACCTGCTCCGATTCCCGGGATGCAGTTCCATTCCCGACGGATATTAAAGTAACACCATACTTTTTAATCAGCCGATAGACTTCCTTTTTCGCTTCTGCAACTTTATTCTGCGGTGCTGTTGGATAGATTACCTTTGTATCCAGTACCTTACCGGTTGCATCCACGACTGCCAGCTTACAACCGGTACGGAATGCCGGATCCCAGCCCAGAACAACCTGTCCTGCAATTGGTGGCTGCATCAATAACTGATTCAGATTCTGTCCAAACACCTCAATGGCACCATCCTCTGCACGCTCTGTCATTTCATTCCGGATATCCCGTTCAATCGAATCCGCGATCAGCCGACGGTAACTGTCTTCACATACATCCTGTAAAATAGATACAGTATTCGGATTTTCATTGAGGATAACCTGGCGTTCCAGGTATCTGACTATCTTCTCCTCCGGCGCCTCCAGCTTAATCGTCAATATTTTTTCTTTTTCTCCACGATTCACTGCAAGTATACGATAACCGGCCATTTTTGCAACCGGTTCCTGAAAATCATAATACATTTCATAAACCGATTCCACTTCCTTGTCCTTTGCTGTGGATATCAGAGTTCCTTCCTTCCAGGTAATGTCACGGATCCAGGTCCGGTACTGCGCATTGTCTGAAACCACTTCTGCCAGAATATCCTTCGCCCCCTGGATTGCTTCCTCTATCGTAGTCACTCCTTTTTCTTCACTCAGATACTGCTTTGCCTCCTCCTCGATCGGCTTCTTTGTCATCTGCAGCCAGATAATATTGGAAAGGCCTTCCAGCCCCTTTTCCTTCGCAACAGTGGCCCGGGTTCTGCGCTTCTGCTTAAACGGGCGATAAAGATCCTCCACCGCTACCAGAGTCATTGCCTCCTCAATTTCCTTTTTCAATTCCGGTGTCAGCTTTTCCTGTTCCTCAATGCTTTTTAAGACGGCTTCCTTCCGCTCCTCTAAATTACGAAGGTATGTAAGACGTTCATCTAGGTCACGAAGAACCTCATCATTCAGCCCTCCATGTGCTTCCTTTCGATATCTCGCAATAAACGGAATCGTATTTCCTTCGTCAATTAATTGGATTACCGCTTCTACCTGTGCTGGTTTAATTCCTAATTCTGATGCGATCACCTTTGTGATATTCATAAACTATGTTCCTCCAGTTGTATTTATATATCAAGTGTAACTTTTTTTCCCTGGGGTTCAAATGCCCGATAGCTTACCCCTGCCATCTTGAACATCCGCTTAGAGGCAATCGTAGATTCTGTATCCGCATATTTATCCGATAAAAATATTACTTCCTTAATTCCGCTTTGAATAATCGCCTTTGCACACTCATTGCACGGAAACAGTGTGGAATAGCACTTTGCTCCCCGTAATGAACCTCCCCGATAGTTCAATATGGCATTTAATTCAGCATGGCAGACAAAAAAATACTTATTATCTAATGCATTTCCTACCTTGCCCCATGGCATGGCATCATCGTCACAACCGGAAGGCATACCATTATATCCCACTGATAAAATGCGATTCGTATCATCTACAATGCAGGCCCCCACCTGGGTAGAAGGATCCTTGCTCCGCTCTGCCGATAACAGGGCAATCCCCATAAAATATTGATCCCATCCGATATAGTCTTCTCGTTTCATTCGTTTTCACAAGCTCCTTCCCATCCATAATAAGTTTTGTGCCAATGATATTCTAGCATATTTTGTTTTTTTCGTACATACAGAAATCAAAAGATTGATCTTAAGACAATGTGGCAGCGCAGCAATCCATACTCGCTTAACGTTCAAAACTTTCTTTAAAGTTAAATTTTTCATTAAAAAAGTGTATGATATTGATTTTTCTCTACCATACACTTTATAATCTTATTAAATTGTAATGAAATATATCTACTGCTGATCTGCTTTTCTAATCTCCGCATAAATCTTTTCATTATAACATCGCCTTATACTTTTCCTGTTCCTCCTCCGGTATCATCAATGCATCCATCGCCTGCTGAAGTGTCCAGTGCATTGTCTTCATCAGATTTCGGATGGATGAATTACATGCCTCCATTGCCCCTTCCTCTCTGCCGATTTCCCGCATTGTCCTGTCATGCAGCTCCGGATCAAATTCAAATAATCCCATACTTACCACCTCCGCCTTATTCCTTCTCAAAAATTCCGCCAAGATTCCTTCTCGAACGCATTCGTCAACTGCCAGTTCCACCGCCTTGGCATAGGTCTGCTCTCTTCTGTGTTTCCGCACACATTCTGTATATTGCACATATCCTTTTAGTGTCGGACACCTTTCTAACAGGTCATCGTTGTATCCCGGATTAATATTAATCTGCGTCACAACCAGTTCCAGCTTCGGACTCTCCTCCTCCCAGCGATACAGATCCGACAAGCGCCACTCTTTTCTGGCCGGCTGTTCCTGCCTTCCATTATAGAATACGATAAACCGCGGATTAGGCAGAACAACTGGCTTGGGAGAATAAATATCCTGTCCTGTCATCAGACGGTCAAAGTTCCTTGTCACATAGTCCAGATCTCGCAGGGGAAGATTCGGATTTACTGTAGACTGGTGTTCATACAAATTCAGATTCATATCCAATATGCAGGAAATATCATTTTTTACACTCATATATATTGCATTCTCCAGTGTAGTGATCTCCAGTTCCGTTTCATCCGTATAACCTGTATTGTTCAACGCATTATATAAAGTAAGCAATTCCTTCTTATCTGCAAACAGCAGACGGAACATCCGGTCCTTCTGTGTACGGAAAGGACGCAGTTCCTCACTTTTTCTATATTCTTTATCCATTCCTTCCTCCTAAATCTGATATATGCAGGAGGAATCACAGATTCCATGTGTTCTGATACAATACTGTTTTGTAAGCCCTCGCTGCTTTTAATAAGAAACAAAAGCATTGAAGTTCTATATGAAATATGTGATTAGAATGGCTGTGCCATAAGAAGTTTAGAAATCGAATGCTTTTCCTTGATTATAGCAATAAAGTATTGTTTTATCAATTTGTTTTATATATATTTTCTGTTATTTATTTTCTGTTATCTAAATTATAATATTTAAGATATATTTTTTTCTGTCCAATTATCAGGTCATCTATAATTCCAAGCTATTTTCTTTTAGAAGAAAATCGTAGATGCTCATTGTTGTTATTCCATACTCATCTCGCGTTATATTCATAACATCCTTAACAAGAATTATTTTTTTAAAAGAGTCATTTACGTGGATCAGCGAAGCTCTCTCCTGCATTCGTTTTTCTTCTGTAGGTATTCTGAAAGCAGACTGAATGTAATATCGTTTACTCCCAAGATTCGCTATGAAATCAATTTCCAGATAGGTTCTTGTTTGCTTACCTTTTTGATTTAGACCTCTTTTTTCTACAACGCCTACATCCACAGAATACCCCCGGCTGCGCAATTCGTTATATACAATATTTTCCATAATATGTGTTTCTTCAATCTGCCTGAAGCCCAATCTGGCATTTCTGAGACCAACATCCTCGAAATAGTATTTCAATGGAGTACCAATGTATTTTCTTCCCTTTACATCATAGCGGTTTGCCCTGTTAATAACAAAAGCATCTTCCAGATACGCAATATACTGCCTGATGGTATTTGCACTAATATTTGACTGTATCACACTCTTAAAAGTTGCTTCGATTTTTGGCACGTTGGTAAGAGAACCGATTGCAGAAGCCAAAACATTAACCAAATCCTCCAATTCCTGTGACTTTTCAATATGATATCTTTCAATGATATCTTTTAAATATGTTTCTTCAAACAGCCTAGTTAAATAATTTATCTTCTGTTCTTCCGTCTTCATTGTTACAGTAAGCGGCAATCCGCCATAGATCACATATTCTGCCCATCCATGATACATATCTCCTTGATAAACCTGCATGAATTCCTGAAAGGTCAGTGGATAAATATGAATCTCATCGCCTCTCCCCCGAAATTCTGTAATGACATCCTTTGACAGAAACCTAGAGTTGCTTCCCGTTACATATACATCAGCATTTCTGATATGAAGCAATGAATTCAATACTTCCTCAAAGTCTTCTAATAACTGAACTTCATCCAGCAAAATGTAATACTGTTCTTCGTCTATAATACATGACTCAATATAATCTAAAATTGTGTCCGGATTCCGATACTTTTTATTTTTTCTTTGATCCAATTCAATGGAAACAATATGTTTTTCATCAATCCCCTGCTCTAATAAATAGTTCTTAAATATAGTAAAAATGAGATATGACTTCCCACATCTCCTTATTCCAGTTACAACCTTGATCAAGCCATTGTGCATCCTGTTAATTAAATCATTCAAATACTTATCTCTGCTGATATTCATAAGAAACTCCTTTATTGAATATTTTTGACATAAATGACATTTTTGCTCAAAGTTATTATATTACATTATTGTAAATCAAGCAATCATATATTGAGTATTTTTGACACATTGGGCACTTTTATTCATTTATATTTTCATCACATTCTGACCTATATGAACATTCCCACACAACACTGGACAAGGATCCAGCCTAACAACGCCATCGAGCGTCTGAACCGTGAAATTAAACGGCGGCCAAAGGAAATCGGCTCCCTTACATAAAAGCAGAGGAAGGAGTAAAGACCACACTTAATTCAGAATGTGCTTTAAATGCTCTTGCAATAGACAATCCACTTGAATATGCAGAACTTTATCCCGATGGGATTATACAGGTGTGGATTGATGCAGAAGATAGTTTGAAATTGTGGTAATTCTATAGACGGATTGCTAAGAATTTGCAGTCCGCCTTAAAAAAATCCATAAAAATGTGAGTGGAATATCCGAGGTTTGCGTGATAAAATAAAAAGCGAAATTTGAATTTTCTTAACATATGTCAATGCAAAGAATATGATTTTGTAATATAGTCACCCTGGAGGTGACAAAACATGGATCATACAAATTCACAGAATGCTGAAAAAGCATTAAAAATTACAACGTTATTAACATTGATAGTAGCAGGTTATGAGGTTCTTGGTTCTTGTCAAAATTATCAAATGGGAATGAATTTACTTGATATTGCAAGTTTTGCTAATGCAAATTTGAGCATGTACTGTTTCGTTCTTATATTGGCAAATCTCATTCTTCTTCCGAGTGCTATCCTTTTATATAAACAAGGTGGGATCAGTCTGAAAGAAGAAATATTTGATAAGTCAAGTCTAAGCAAGGATATCGTTCTTGGAATCAGTTTGGCAGTTATATCTTCTGTAATCAGTTTGTTCTCCCTTATTTTGATGAGGGGAAGAACCGATTTGGCATTTGGTGGATGGGATAGATTGACTATGAGTGAAATAGTTTTGATGGCTATCTCGTTGGGCTTTGTGAGTGGGTTCTGTAAGGAAATCTTTTTTCGTGGATTTGCAAAAAACTTTTGTGGAAGTGTTTTTGGAGAAACTGCAGCACTCTTATTGTTTAATATGATGTTTGGTCTGCTTGACTGGTTTAATATGGGACATTCCTTTGTGGTCGGTTTGTTATGGATATGGGGATATAAAAGGAGTAAGCACCTGATTGTTCCGATGATCGCACATGGTGGAATGAATTTGATTTCGGTATTATTTTATCTTGTTACTTTGTAGGAGTGTCATGGACAGGGAATATTTAGTTAATCAACTGATGAATATAGCGAAGCAAAATGGTGTGGAAATAGATGCTGAAATCCTTGGAATGATTGTAAATGCTACTGTCTTCCGCGTGGTTTCCAAAGGTAGTATTTTGCAAAATGTGGGCGAAGAAACCAAAACAGCAGCTTTGGTACTTAATGGAATCTGTAGAGCATATTATGTGGATGAAGATGGTAATGATATTACTCGTGGTTTTTCGATTCCGGGAACTTTTTGTATGGAAGAAGGATTGTTCAGTTACAGTGAGAGTATCGTAACTTGGGAAACTTTAGAAGACGCAACTTTGATGTTTTTTGAAATTCGGGAAATGAAAAAGCTTATTTATGATGATAATCAACTTAAGAATACTTATATAATGCTTTTGGAAAATGCGTTACGCTATAAAATTTATAGGGAAAACGGATTTCTTGTAGAGAATGCCACACAACGTTATGTTCATTTTAGAAAGCAGTATCCTATGATATGTGAATCGGTGAAACAACAATATGTAGCTACGTACTTGGGGATTGCTCCGGAATCACTTAGTAGAATTAAGAAGGATTTGAAAAAAGAATAAACTTAATTATGACCGTTTCAGGTTTTGTGCAAACTCAAAACCTGAAACGGTCTCTTGGCCAATCCTTTTTGCGTCTGACTTTCCTTATTCGCTATGAATAAGTATAGCCCTGAAATAGAGTCACCAGCAATAATGCACCTGCAATTCCCCGGAGCATCCACGATCTCATTGCACCATGCTTTCAGCCAGCTCCTCCAGCTTCTGCCCGTCCTCCGGCTTCAGGGCAGACTTGATCGTAACCATCGGCTCAACAATCGTAATATTCTTCATACCTTCTAACGCTGCCCGCATTACCTTGCCGGCAGAAGGCGCCCAGGAGCCATTCTCCAGAATACCTACCTTACGATTCTGATATGCCTTCGCTTTCAGATGGTTCAAAAAGCTCTCCATACACGGGAATACGCCTGCATCATAACTGGCGGCCGCCAAGATCATCCGGTCATAACGGAAAGCATCTTCAATCACCTCCGCCATATCCTCTCTTGCGAGGTCACTGACCACTACCTTCTTTACGCCCTTCTCCTCCAATAACTCAGCCAGTCTGCGAGCCGCCTTTGCCGTATTTCCATGAATAGAGGCATATGCGATCAGAACCCCCTCATCCTCCGGCTCATAACTGGTCCAGGTCTGATATTTACCAATATAGTATTCCAGATTCTCCTTCAGAATCGGTCCATGCAACGGGCAGATCACCTGAATATCCAGAGTGCCTGCTTTCTTTAACAATGCTGCTGCCGGCCCTCCGTACTTTCCCACAATATTAAAATAATATCTCCTTGCCTCGCACGCCCAGTCCTCCTCTGTATCCAGAGCACCAAACTTACCGAATGCATCTGCGGAGAACAAAATCCGCTCTTTTTGTTCATAAGTGACCATGACCTCAGGCCAGTGAACCATCGGTGCCATGAAAAACTGCAGCGTATGAGATCCAAGGGACAGAACTTCTCCCTCCGCCACCGTTACACAGTGTCCCTCCACATGAACAGACGTAAACTGAGACAGCATGGCGAATGTTTTCGCATTCCCGACCAGACAGATATCCGGATAACGTTTCACCAGTGCTTCCAGACTGCCGGAATGATCCGGCTCCATATGGGAAATAACAAGATAATCCGGAATGCGGTCGCCAAGAACCTCCTGCACCCGTTCCAGCCATTCCTCCGTCTTCCTTCCATCTACTGTATCCAGAATAGCAGTCTTTTCATCTAAAATTATATATGAATTATAAGAGACTCCATTGGGTACAATGTACTGGCTTTCAAATAAATCTATTTCTTTGTCATCTACTCCTGCATATACAATATCCTCTGCAATATATTTATCATTCATGTTTACTTCCTCCGCTTTTCCTGTATCCTGCTTTCTGCACCATTCTATGCATATAATGAATATAGCACTTCAATCCATACCGGTAAATGCTCTACCGGATCGGTTCAAAGACCTCTGCACCATGCTTGCAAAGCGGACAGACAAAATCCGCCGGCAATTCATCTCCTTCATAGATATATCCGCAGATCGTACAGCGATAGCCGGTAACAACTGCCTCATCCTTCTTTGGCTGTGGCTTGATATTCTTCTGGTAATAGTCATAGGTAACCGATGTTGCGTCACTTAAGATCCCGCAATCCGTCACATCGGCAATAAACATCGTATGTGTTCCCAGATCTATCTGATTTACTACTTTGCCGGATATAAATGCATTCGTATACTCTGTACAGTACAGCACGCCATTTTCTCCGCGCTTTACGGAATCATAACCTTCGAATTTATCACAATTCCGGCCGGACTGGAATCCAAACCGCTGAAAAACAGCAAAAGGAACCTCATTGGTCAAAACGGAAACATTAAATATCCCACTTTCAACGATCATATCATGTGTATAATTATCCTTATTTACCGTAATCGAAATACGATTCGGATTACTGGTGACCTGTGCAACCGTATTGATGATACAGCCATTATCCTTTTCACCGGTCCGGCTGGTCAGAACATATAAACCATAGCCGAGTTTAAACATTGCCTTAGTATCCATATCCATACCCTCCATATAACATATTTCTACAGCATAACAATGGCAATTCCAATCCCTCATGTAATATACTGTACATATAGCAGTATACACTGTTCACGCTATTATTATCAAGCCTTAATACCAGTATTTTCTATCGTCCTGCTCTTGAAAGAAATCTCAGCTTTCGAAACTGTATCCGCTTCCTTCTCTTCTGTTTCCCCTCTAATTTTCGTCTGCAGAAGAAAAATGCCGGAATCAGAAATGCATCCGCAGCAATCCATGCAAACAGATTTGCCAGGCATACGCTGGTAAACCCGAACTGCGCCGGCAGAACCAGGGCAGCAAAGCATCTGGCTACCATTTCCAGAGCGCCGGCTGTCATGGCAAAGGCAGAAAATCCCATTCCCTGTATTGTAAAACGAACAGTCAGAACAAAGGTCAGCAAAGGAAACCCTATCGTAGAGATCAGGATATATTGATACGCATACGCCAGAGCCTCCACTTCCTCCTTTTTAATAAACAGCATTGACAACTCGTTTCCAAACAATACTACAACGCCAAAGGTTACTACAGACAAAGCGATACATGCCAGAGTTGCCTGATATAATCCCTTACTGATCCGATCCAGACGCTTTGCTCCCATATTCTGTCCGGCAAAGGTCGCCATTGTATTCCCCATCGCTTCCAACGGACAGGAAATCAGTGAATATACCCTGCTTGCAGCAGCTACTCCTGCTACTGCAATCTCGCCAAACGAATTCACAGCTGTCTGCAGCACAATAGAACCAACGGCAGTAATAGAATATTGCAGTCCCATAGGCAGACCAATGATCGTTAACGTTTTTATGTAAGAAAGTCTAGGTTTCCAATCCTCTTTCTGCATCTTTAATATATCATATTTCTTTATCAGATAGATCAGACTGGCAAACCCGGATACTCCCTGTGCAATGATCGTAGCCAGCGCCGCCCCTTCCACATCCATTTTAAACACGGGAATAAACAGCAGATCCAGTCCTATATTCAGAACAGAAGAAATGATCAGAAATACGACTGGTGATTTGCTGTCTCCCAATGCCCGAAAGATTCCTGACACCATATTGTAGAGTACGGAAAACGGGATACCTGCAAATATTATAACAATATACATATATGCATACCGGAACGCTTCCCCGGGAGTATTCATCCAGACCAGCATCTGTCTGCAGAATACCACAGTCAGTGTTGTGATCACAACGGAAACCACCCCGCAATACCATACACTGTTTGTCACATACTTTCTTAATCCATCCATATCCTTCGCACCAAAGGACTGCGCTACCGGTATTGCAAATCCACTGCATATTCCAATACAAAAGCCCAGGACCAGAAATGACAGGGATCCTGTTATTCCTACACCGGCCAACTGGTTCAGACCGAGATATTTTCCTACGATCATGGTATCTACCATATTATACAGCTGCTGAAATACTGTTCCCAGAAAAACCGGAAGCCAGAATTCAAGGATGCATCGAAATGGTTTTCCTACTGTCAGATCCTTCATTCCGGTTCCCTGCCTGTTGTTAGTTTTTTTGATCGTCTCGACCATATTCGTTACCTCCTTATCTATCATTTCAATATGATCCTCTTTTCCGCCTCTTCCCGCCAGGAAGATGACAATAAAAAAGCACCCCTGTTATAATCGTGATGATTATAGCAGAGATGCTTTTTCTTTAATAGGTCATACAATGACATTATAATAGGTCAATTTTGACTTTTTAATACAATGGATACCGGTCCGTTATCTCCTTAACCAAAGCAACTGCCTTGTCGTTCTCCTTATCGATCACTGCTGCACGGATTGCATCTGCGATCAATAGCATATCCGACTCAACCACGCCCCTTGACGTAATAGCCGGTGTACCAAGACGGATACCCGATGTTACAAATGGTGATTTCGGATCATTTGGTACTGTATTCTTATTACAGGTGATATTTACGGAATCCAGCAGCTTCTCAACCTCTTTGCCAGTCAGGTCAAGATTCTGAAGATCAACCAGCATCAAATGATTGTCCGTACCATCTGAAACAATTTTAAATCCCCGCTCCTGCAATGCCTTGCATAAAGCCGCTGCATTCTTTACGATCTGGGTCTGATACGCCTTGTATTCCTCTGTCAGACATTCCTTAAAGCAGACTGCCTTCGCTGCAATAACATGCATTAACGGGCCACCCTGAATCCCGGGAAAGACTGCCTTATTGAAATTGAACTGCTCATTTACCTCGTTGCTGGATAAGATCATACCACCTCTTGGTCCGCGCAGGGTCTTATGTGTGGTTGTAGTCGTAACGTGAGCATACGGAATCGGACTCATATGCAGGCCTGCAGCAACCAGTCCGGCAATATGGGCCATATCTACCATTAAATATGCGCCGACTTCATCCGCAATTTCACGGAACCGTTTAAAATCAATAGCCCTTGCATATGCACTGGCACCTGCCACGATCAGCTTCGGCTTACATTCCTTCGCAATACGCAGTACCTCATCATAGTCAATAAATCCATCGTCATTCACACCGTAAGGGACTACATTGAAATACTTTCCGGACAAATTCACCGGGCTTCCATGAGTCAGGTGTCCGCCATGCGCCAGATTCATTCCCATAAAGGTATCGCCTGGATTCATGATCGCAAAAAATGCCGCCATATTCGCCTGAGCACCGGAATGCGGCTGAACATTTGCATATTCACAGCCAAAAATCTGCTTTGCACGCTCAATGGCAAGGTTCTCTACCACATCCACATATTCACAGCCGCCATAATATCGCTTTGCCGGATACCCTTCTGCATACTTATTGGTTAATGGACTTCCCATTGCCGCCATCACTGCTTTACTGACAAAGTTCTCGGAAGCGATCAATTCAATATGGCTATTCTGCCTTCCCACCTCATCCTGTATTGCGGAAGCAATTTCCGGATCCACCTTCGTAATCTCATCAAAACTATACATGCTATTCATTCCTCCTACCAAAATTCAGCATATCCTGCCTGTCTATGCCACATGAGATAATCATACCCTTTTTTTTCTATATAAGCAAGAACTATTCCTGCGGATCCTCCGGCATGTTCCGCTTCTCGTCCAGCCCGAAACGTTCTTCCAGATTCTTTTTCCTCGCCCGGATCCGTACAGTATAAGCAGTGATCCAGATATTAACCAGTCCGTCCAGGATCATGGCTGCCGCTGTTACTACAAATAAAGAAAGCTGTTTCGTATAGGGTGCCAAAAGCGTCATAATTCCAATTCCCACTAAAAGCAACGCAGTCATCATAATAATAAACCACTTATTTATACCAAATTTCTTTGCATCAAATGCAATCTGCAATTTCATCAGGCCATCAATAAAAACATATATCCCGAACATTTTTTCATTCGCCTGAGAATCCTGCAGACCGGTAAACAAAAATATGATCCCAATAATGATCAGAAACAGTCCTGTTGCAAAATCAAACTGAAATGCAAGGCGGTATAGATCATTAGAAAAATATCCCAGTATTTTTGCACCGCCTGCCAGAATGCATAACACACTAATGATTATGGCCTCCTGCACGGACGTCAGACCGGTAAACAGCAGGAGAAACAAACCAACTGCTGCCATGCATGAATATATAATGATATTAATTATTTTTGCTTCTTTGACAATATCAAACTTCTTCATATCCTTTTCCTGTTACTTTCCTTCCATCCTGCCTGAGTCAGGCTGCCCGGGCATTCGTTCACTCCAATACCGTTTGATCAATACCTCAAAGGTCCCTGGTGAAACCATCGGCCTTTCCAGGAACTGCATCCGTTCCCCGGAAAGCTTTCCCGTCTCATAGAATTCCTTTCCTGCCTGCTTCACTTCACTCAGATAATTCATCACCTGCCGGGTCCGGCTGCCTGCCTGAAGCAGTTCCCCCTGTGCACATAATATACTGGTATAATTTCCAGCTCCGCATATCAGATCATATTCCTTTAACAGCGCTTCGAACATCGTATCCATAGAAACATATCCGCAGGAAGAGATCACGACCAGTCTCTTATCCGTCAGTCGATGTTCCTCCATTTCCAAAATGGAATGAAAGGTATCCTCCGGGCTTCCTTCATATCGTTTCGTAAATAGCAGACAACGCTCTGTTAACATCCGCATACGGGAAGGCATTCCGGCAAAGTATAGAGGAAAGCTTTCTATAATGATGTCCGCCTCTAACAGATCCTGATAAATCTCCTGCATATCATCCGAAATGGCGCAATGTCCCGGTGTCCTTGTCCAACAGGAAAAACAGCCCATACAGGGATGGATATTCTTATCCCGCAATGTTACTGTTTTTATTTCTGCCGACTTCGGGAAGCCGCTGACAAAGGCGTTAGTCAGCCACATGGTATTGCTGTCCGGTCCCTTGGGGCTTCCATTGATCACAAGAATCTTCATAATATCCACCTCAGTCTTCTTCCCTGTAAATACTTTCCTTATCAACTGCAGTGAATAACATATTCCCCTTTGCACGCAGGTTTCCATCGCAGAATACCTGTGCGGTAAACTCATAAAGGCCGGTACCGCCCCGTACACATTCAACACGGATTTCCAGACGGTCTCCCGGGATGACTGCCTTGACGAATTTAAAGTCCTTTACCTTCAGAAGCACATAGATCCTGCTGTCATCTATGCCATCCTGCTCAATGACCAGCGAACAAAGCTGCGCACAGGTCTCAATCAGCAATACTCCCGGCATGATCGGATATCCCGGCATATGTCCTTCAAAATATGGTTCATTCACAGATACGCATTTTATACCGGTCGCAGACTTTCCGGGATCCAGCTCTGTCACGCGCTCAATCATCTGAAAGGGTGGCCGCTGCCGCATACGTGAATTGATCTCCAAAAGATTCATAAACTCAATCCTCCATCCATTACGATCGTCTGCCCGGTCACATAAGCCATGGCATCCGAGCATAATAAGCATACCAGCTTTCCAACCTCTTCCGCTTCTCCAAAGCGTCCCAGCGGTACCGATCGTAAATGCTCTGCCTTTTGTTCTTCCGGAATCTGCCCCAGCATATCTGTAGCAATAAAGCCCGGAGCAACTGCGTTCACACGAATTCCATATTGTGCCAGTTCCTTTGCCAGTGTTGCAGTCATAGCATTGACTGCACCCTTGGTCGCACTGTATACGCTTTGTCCCGGTATGGCTACTACCGAACTGACGGAAGACATATTAATGATGCATCCACTCTTCTTCCGCATCATTTTTAAGGCTGCATTCTGCGCACAGTGAAAATATCCCTTGATATTAATATCCAGGCTCCTCTCCAGAGAGTCCTCCGGAAGCATCAGAAGATATTTATCATCTACCACACCGGCATTATTAACCAATACATCCATACTGTCAAATTCTTTGCTGATCGTCCGGAACATTGCCTGTACAGCCTTTAAATCTGCGGTATCTGCCTGTATTGCCAGCGCCTTTCGTCCCAGACTCTCAATTTCCCCGACCACCTCCTGTGCGGCGGCCGCGTTGGATACATAATTTACTACAATATCATAGCCTGCTTTCGCAAGTTCAATGGCACATGCTCTGCCAATGCCTCTGGAGGCTCCTGTTACTACTGCTGTACTCATTCTGATCTCCTTATGCTCCATTCATATAATAGGTTCACTTCAGTACCACTGCTGAATAAGACCCGCAGCCATACGATACTGCAACTGCACTCTTATACTGTTTTTCATCAATCCCCTTCGCCGCTTTCATCACCTGCATATTGGCACTGGCCGCCCGGCAGTCACCGGTCGTCTCGCGCACATCGATCACCTTACGTCCGGCAAATATCCGTTCCAATACTGCTTCCTCTGATTCCTTTGCCGCCTGATTACTCGTAATGGCATAAATTGCTTCTATCTGTCCGGCTTCCATTTCTGCCAGAGCCAATGCTCTGGTAATCGCCTCCGTCATTGCATCCGCCTCTGTATACCCGGCCTGTCCTGCCGAATGTGTACAGGCATATCCGGCAATCTGGGCGTATTTATGTGCCTGCCGCTTCCTTGCACTGGCTTCGGTCTCCAGACATATGGTAGAACTGCCTTCTCCTAAGGTTCGGTCACCGTTTATATGACTGTGTTCATAGAAGTATGTAACCATATCAGAACCCTCATCGGTTCCTGCTGCCAGCATAATATCCTCGTTTCCCTTTTCCAGGACATCACAGGCATAACAGATACTCTGGATTCCTGCCTGTGTACCGTTGGCTATAGTTGCGCAATAGCCTTTTGTCTTCGTAAAAATAGAAAAATGTCCACCGGCTGCATTATATACTGTATTCGGAAAGGTAAAAGCACTGCCGGCTGTTGTACCCTTCTCGCAGATATTTTTCTGAAAATTAGAAACCTCTGTTACCGGGCCTGCAGATGTACCGATGATCGTTCCGATCCTGCGTTCATTTTCCTCCGTTACCGTAATACCGGCACTGGTTAACGCATCAATCCCGCTGATCAACTGCAACTGACTGAATTTGTCCAGCTTACGAAAGACACCAAGCTTTACTCCCCGCTCTGTAAAATCCTTCATTTCCAGATTCACACGGGCTGTGCCAGCAGCTTCATCCGTATCTTCACTGAATACCTGTCCAAATCCGGTAACAAATATCCGTTCCCTTGGAACATCTTCAACCGGATGTTCACCCTTAGCAAAGATAATACTTGCATTGGTACCTCCAAAAGCAAACGAGTTGGACATTGCCATCGGGATCGCCTTTTGGCGGCTTTCATTTGCTACGAAATCCAGTTCTCCGGCCTTTTCTGCCAGAACCGCCTTATCCTCCTCCGAATAACCGATGGTCGGAGGCAGAATATCCTCACTGACAGCCTTAACGGTAAATACTGCTTCCACTGCACCTGCCGCTCCCAGACAATGACCGGTCATGGACTTCGTGGAACTGACGGATACATCCGTCCCGTCAAAAATAGTATGCAACGATAAAAATTCCGCTTCGTCATTCTTTGCCGTACCGGTTCCATGCGCATTGATATATGCGATCTCTCCGGGTACTGCGTCTGCAGATTTCAAGGCACGCTGAATGACATCCATCTGCCCCTGTCCGGTCGGATCCGGTGCGGTAATATGATATGCATCGCAATTCACACCATAACCGGCAACTTCACAATAGATCCTTGCGCCTCTGGCAACAGCATGCTCATATTCCTCTACCACCAGGATACCGGAACCCTCACCCAGTGTAATTCCCTTACTGTGATTTAACGGAGAACAGCTCTCTACGGATAATGCCTGCAGCGCATGGAATCCGGCAAATGCCAGTGAAGAAAAAGGATCTGTACCACCGGCCAGAAACAGGCTTCCATTACCGGATCGGATCAGGTCACAGGCATATGCAATACTCATTGTTCCTGCTGCACATGCATTTACAATATTCGCCGTCACCCCGTTCAGACCCAGATAAGCGGCAGTATTATTTGCAATAGAAGAAGCCGCCATATTAGAAATCCGGCTGTCATCCTCCCTGCCTTCCTTCTGGGCAGTCAGGTATTCATCAATGCTGACAGCACCGCCAATACAGCTTCCCACGATAATACCGGCTTCTCCAATCTTCTTTTGAAGTCCGGCATCTGCTATCGCTTCCTGCGACGCCTTGATACACAGACGGACAGACCGGTCAAACTGAGGTGCAGGAAGCTCCTTACACTTCACCTCCCCGCCAAGCCTGGCATAACAGCCCTCCGTATTCACCGAGGTTACCTCTGCAATACCGGACTTCCCCTTCTGTATATTGTCCCAGCTCTCCTCCACATTATTGCCGACCGGACATACGATTCCCAGTCCGGTAATTACACATCGCTTTTTCATAAACTAAGCCTCCGCATGTTCCACAACATAACTGGTCAATGCATTAATATCCCGAAAGTTCGTCTTATCAACACCTGTCATATTGACACTGAACAAATCATCAATTCCGGCAATGATTTCCAGAGAATCCACAGAGTCCAGTCCGATATCTCCGCCGAATAATTCTGAATCCTCTTCTAAGATTTCCTCCGGTATCCTTAAATTCTCCACTAACATTGCTTTGATCTTTGCTGCTACTTCTGTTCTTTCCATTTTATAACTTCCTTTCTGCTATGAATGATTTCTTTATCTGGAGCATTGCTCCGCATCAAGCGTAATACACTTAATATTCTTCTGTAACTGCTGCCTCTCCCGGCAGTTCCTGTACGGCATCATACTCTTTATAGCATTCTGCCTCTTCCAGTTCCAGCTTCATCAGGCGGATCCGTTCTCTCGCCTCAGCCGCCACCTGCTTTGCATACATGGACTTTCGCAATTCTTTTGGGCATTCCAGTTTATAAGCATCGCTGACCATAATGCGTTTCCGTTCTCCGAACAACACCTTATAAGCACCGGTATGGGCACATTCAACCACAGGGGCTCCGGTTTTCTCTGCCAGTACAGCAAACCCCGGCTGAAATTCATTCATCTCTTCCTTTGAAGTCTTTCCTTCCGGAAAAATAAGGATCGAATGTCCGTCTTCGATCAATTTCCGGCAGGTATCATACCAGCCTGTATCCATTCCTGTACGATCCACCGGAACACTGCCGTACGCCTTCAGAAACATGCTGAACTGCTTCTTATCATACCAGTCCTTGGCAATCAGAAAATACGGTTTCTTCTTATGCAGAACAGAAGCGATCAGCGCACCGTCCTTATGACTCATATGGTTACAGATAAATACCACCGGATGCTCCATGTTCATGACTTCCATATCCTCATATTCGATTTTAGGACGGTATGCGATATACATACCTGCCTGAATCAGTCCTCTTAGCAATCCTTGTGCCAGTTTACTCATATTCCTTCACACCTTTATTTTCTTTTGTTCTCAAACTATGCCTGGCAATCTTAAACTATGATTCTCATACCATATGGTATAAGAATTATGTACATGGCAATACACAGACGATTTGACATAGTTTTCAAAACTACAGAATATAATATATCAGATTTTGTTGAAAAAAAAGAAACAAAAACAGCCCGGTGTACAAAAACCATACACCGAGCCGAGAATGTACTAAAAAATCATTCTTTATTTCGTTTTAACCGGAACCATTTTCAAAGAAAACAGAAAATAATTCCTTTATCTGTTCCAGTTCCTTTAACAGCGATGTCTTCATCCCCTGTTCCAGCCATTCCGCTATCGTTCCCTGCACCGCATACTTACTGGTCTGGATCAATGCCCGTCTGTTCTGCTCCGACAGCTTCTGCCCGGTTGTCTGTAATTCAAAATAATGCCGCAGGACAATTTCTACCATACTGCGCACATACCGGTACATTTCCTCTTTCTTCGCAGAACCGAATAAATGACGGACAATCCTCGGATTCTCCTCCAGGAACTCAAATATGTCCTTTGCCGATTCAAAAATTGAAATTCCTTCATCCAACAGCCCGATCATCCGCCGGGTTTCCCGTTCCAGAATATCCTCAATGATATTATAGGTATCATCATAATAATAGTAAAAGGTATTCCGGGTCAGTCCACATTCCTCCACTATATCTTTTACCATCACCTTTTCAAAATTTCTGTCCTTCAATAATTTCAGAAAGGCGGTCTCTATCGCATTTTTCGTTATCTGCTGTTTCACGGGTAATTCCTGCCTGATTTCATCATTCTACCAACATATTATGTTACAGGATTTCCCTGATAATTACAAGACCTAATCGAAGCAGTCTTAAATTTCATGTTTACAAATCAAAGGCAGTATGATATTATTTTTAGACTTAATCGGATTACCACATATTAACAGACATTTGACTGGCAGCCTGTAAGGACTGTTGGAAAGGATCACAGCATGAATAAATGGCTACATCAATTAACCAATACACGGACGATTGCTTTCAGTTTTCTGATCATCATTCTGTCCGGCACCCTTCTGCTAACACTCCCTGCAGCCTCTGTCAGCGGTCAGCCTACATCTTTTCCAGATGCTCTGTTTACCGCAGTCAGCGCCACCTGTGTAACAGGACTATCCGTACAAAATACCGGTCTTTACTGGTCTCTCTTCGGCCAGATTGTCATATTGTTCATGATACAGATCGGCGGGCTTGGCTTTATGACATTCATGGGAATGCTCTCCATCTTTCTAAAACGCAAGATAAGTCTGACTGAACGTAAGATCCTGATGCAGTCTGCCGGCAATATGCGGCTTAGCGGAATGGTTCGTCTGGTAAAACATATTGTTCAAAGTACCCTGCTGTTTGAATTGTTCGGAAGTCTTTTACTAAGCATCCGCTTTATTCCCCAGTTTGGACTTTTGAAAGGAATTTACTATTCCGTCTTTCATTCCGTTTCCGCATTCTGCAATGCGGGTTTCGATCTAATGGGCGCCTCTTCTTCTCTTACTGCTTATGAAAGTGACTGGCTGGTAAATATTACGATCATGCTGCTCATCATCTGCGGCGGCCTCGGATTTCTGGTATGGACAGAGATCAGCATAAAAAAATGGCATTTCGCTGAATATTCCTTACATGCAAAAATCGTATTATTGACTACTGCTGTTCTGCTTCTGACCGGAACGATCGGTTATCTGATCTTTGAATGGAATGGCAGTATGGCCGGTTATCCATTGCCAAAGCGAATTCTATCCTCTCTGTTTATGTCAGTAACAACAAGAACCGCCGGGTTCAACACGCTGGATCTTAGCGCCTTATCCAATGCAGGACTGATTCTTTCTCTGATCCTGATGTTTATAGGAGGCAGTCCCGGTTCGACTGCCGGCGGAATTAAGACGACTACGATCGCTGTTATTATTCTGACTGTGATTCATCTGTCAAAGGGAAATGAGAATGTAACCGTAATGAAAAAGCGTCTGGATCATTCTACCATCCGTCAGGCCGCAGCGATCATGCTTGTTTACCTGACCGGGATTTTACTTTCCTGTATGGCGATCTGCTTTATAGAATCGGACAGTCTGGGCAGTATTTTGTTTGAAATTGTATCTGCGATCGGTACCGTCGGTCTGTCTCAGGGAATTACTGCCGGACTCTGCGATATCTCAAAGTTCATACTTATCCTTCTGATGTATGGCGGAAGGATCGGTGCATTGTCACTGTTAATGGTATTTCGTGAGCGGGCAAAGGAGGCCCCTCTTCGAAGACCAACAGAAAAAATATTAATCGGATAGGAGAAATGATATGAAAACCGTCTTAATCATCGGAATGGGAACTGTAGGAAAATATCTGGCATATCGAATGCAGGAATTAGGAAACGAAGTTATGATCGTTGATAAAAATGAAGAACGCATTCAGGAGCTTTCTGTTCTGTTTCAAAATGCTTTTACCGGCGACTGTGAAAATGAAAGCATCCTCCGTTCTCTCGGTGTCAACAATTTTGATTACTGTTTTGTAACCATTGGTGAAAGTTCTTATGCCTCTCTGGACATCACCGCTCTGCTGAAGGAACTGGGTGCAAAATATGTCATAACAAAAGCAAAGCATGCACGCCAGGCCGAATTTCTGAAAAAAATCGGTGCTGACGAAGTATTCTTCCCTGAACGGGAAATTGCGGAAAAGCTGGCAGTCCGTTATAACGCAAAAAATATATTTGATTATATTGAACTGACAAGCGAGTATTCCATCTTTGAACTTCCTATTCTGAAAGAATGGGAAGGAAAAGGCATTCACGAACTGAATATCCGACGGATCTACCATGTAAATATCATTGCAGTTAAACGGGAAGAAGTTCTGATTCCACTCTCTGGCGAAGATCTCATCTTTCAGGAGAATGATCATATTGTCATCATCGGAAAATCCTCAGATGCATTCCGCCTTTCTGCCAGAACCTAGGAAACTCCATCCGAACCTTCCTGCTCCTTATCGATTAATTCCAGCGCCATGTCTACCATTCTGCCCCAACGCTGCGCCTTGATCACATCGGAATACAGTTCACCACCATAATACAGATAAAACCATTCCCGCTCCTCCACTGTAGGATTCTTTTCTCCGGTTTCATCCATCATTTCTTCCGTTACACGGGTATGAAACTCTAAAAACTCTTTCATAAAGTCCTGAAACTGCAGTGCCATTAACCGGTTGAAGTCCTCACGATACTCTACCGTATCCCGATGTCTGGCAAATCGTTTCTTCAATTCTTCCCTTCCCGGCATTCTGTTCATACTATCTACCTCTTTCATAAGCTACAGGTTTTTATGCAATACCCATGCACAGACAGATTACCCATAATAACAGCAAATGTACAGGATAAAACGCATAGAATACCCATTTCAGTTTCCAGCCCCGTTCTCCGTTATAATATCCAACGGGAAGCAGGATCAGAAATGCACTTGCCTCAAGAAAGCTGGAAAACATCAGAACCAGACAGGACATGGCGGATGCCAGGATTCTCCTCTGACGAAGCAGATACATGATAATGATCGCCAATACTCCGATCGCTCCATAATCTGTACGGAGCAAAAGCCCGAGCCCCATTCCTGCCACAGTGATCCCGATATTGATAAATACCTTCAGCATCTCATTGAATTCTATGCCCTGTATGATCTTAATCCCGATCACTGCCGCCAGTCCGATCGCCAATGTAAAGAATACATTCTGGTAGGTAAATTCCAGAAGCTGTCCGGAAAAAATCTGTTCCCTGCTCAGATTAAATGCAAAATCAAACGGTATCTCTGAAATCAGTGCAAATATTATCAGGCGCAGTAAATATTTCCACTGATTTCTGGTATGCTCCAATCCTTCAATCAATAAAAATATAAAGATCGGAAAGCCCAGCCTGCCAATGATCCGCATGACCAGATAGACGATCACGATCGGTTCTACCGGCCCCATATCCAGCATGGTATTGATTCCCTGCTGCCGCATGATCCTTTCCAGGATCACTGCCGCCGTATGATCAATAAACATAGCAATAATGGCGATCATCTTAATGGTGCTTCCCGGAATTCCCCTCTTTTTCTCTACTTCCACTTCTGTATCCACAATCGTATTCCTCTTTCTCTTTTTTGACCATTCTAATTCAGAATCACGATTCCGTCAACGATAAAGTATCCTCAGTCAGAAGAAGCCCATTCCTTCCGGGAAAGAAAGGGGCTGTCGCTTTAACGAATGAAAATTCGTGAAACGGCAGCTTCATTTT
>CAJULG010000021.1 GCA_910587045.1 uncultured Lachnospiraceae bacterium
AATTCTTTTGAATTTTCAGGGTTGTCTTATTGTTTGATTATCATGGTTCGTTTGATTACAGTGCTTCAGCTTTTACCGCGTCAGCAATGACAATATTATCACTCTGGCAAGGCATTGTCAACAACTTTTTTCAAATTATTTAAAAATAAATTTTTATTGGATAACAGCTACATTTGTAATGCTGGTAATGGTATCCAGCAGCCAGTTATGTTCATATAAAAAACTTAAAACCGGATTGTCAATGATCTTTTCAAATACGGAAATTCCAAATGGCGTATTTCCGATCAGAGAGATGAAAATAAACAGTGTCCAGATAATTGCCAGCGTCTGTATAATACCAAGGATTACTCCTCCTGTTTTATCAATGCCATGCAGAATCGGTATTTCCGTTAGCACTTTAGATACGGAAAGCAGGATGATCAAACCGGTGGTTATCACAAGCTGTATAAGGATAAATGCAAGACAATTCATGACAACGCAGCTAAGATAATGTGCCAGATATTCCTGAAATCCTCTGACATCCAGACCCTCATAAACCTCTGAATTATTATGATTAACAATCGCCATCTTCAATACATCCGGAAATGGTAATTCCTCAATGATCAGCATCTGTTCATGTTTCGTATTAATCTCCTGATCAACATCCAGAGACAACTGCTCTGCAATATAATCCTCAATGGTTTCATCCAGACCGGTATATTGCTGTAACAGGCCGCTTACATGCGGAGTAGCATATGCAGAAAGCACCATTGCCAGTACCATTGCGCCTACGATCAAAACGGAACGGAACAGTCCTCGTGCATAGCCCCTCCAAACACACAGGAGCATTATAATTAATAAAACGATCTCTAATATATTCATGTGTCCTCCATACCAACCAGGCAAAAAGAAAGCACAACTGTTATTGCGCTTCCTCTGTTTCCTCCCTGGTATACTGAAGCTTTATCACTTCCGTTGCATCATCATATACCACAATATATTTCAATGGTGATCCCGTCGGAACAATATTCTTTATTTCCTTTGAAAACGCATAGGAAAATTTCAGATTCCCCAGGAAATCATATATCCGGGATTCCGAATTTCCCACAACAATGATCTCATCCTCTGTTGCATAAATATTCTGGTATGTAAAATCCAATCCTTTTGAAAAACGCTCTTTTCCATTCAGATCAAAAACACGGAGACGATACAGGCTATTCGGATCATCCTTCTTCTTTTCAACAATTCCTACAAAATGACTGTTGTAGAAAATACTTTCTATCTCTTCCTGAAAAGCATTTATTTCACATTTTTCACTTGGTTTTTCCCGCATGCTATAATAAATAAACCGATCATCCCCGAAAGCACAGACTGTATCATTATTCAGAAATTCAACTTTTGATACCAGTGTGTTTTCTAAATTATTGAAACCGCCTACCAGACGATCTGTCTCATTCTGTCCTACATCTCCGAAATTGTAAGCAGCGATGGAATTTCTTATTGTAATACCTTCCACCGTGATATAACTGGTGATCAGCTTTGTACCATCGTTAGAAAGTGCGATATCCAACGGATACCCACCGTCTGCTATTGTTGTAAGAATATCTACCAGCTTATCCCCCTGTTTGTTATACAATTCAATATAATTTTCTGTTTCATTTTCCAGAACAACTGCAAACACGCCCTGATCTGCAACATCCAGATTGCAGATCGTATATGGCACTTCCATAGAATTAACTTTTCCTGCCGTATTGAATATATATACACTATTACCGTTTAAATCCGCAACTGCAACATACTCACCGGAAATGACCACCTTGGGCTGCTTCATTTTATAGCTTTCCACCCAGACCGCATTGCCATTCCGATCTAAATAGCTGATGCCTTCCCGGCTGTACTTGATCAGACTGCCGTTGAACGCAAGATAGGACATCTGTGTGGGATCCGTGCTTTCCACTCTTGACAGCACTTCGAAATCATTAAACGTCTTCTGCTTTTGCACAAAAAGGTATCCGACTGCTAACAGGCATACTACTGCAAAAACTACAATCAACCAGATAAAAGGCCGCTTACGCTTCGGCGTCTCTGGTTGCGGTTCTACATTAAATTCAACAATCTTCTTTTGTCTTTGCTGCTCCACTGGCTGCGAAACCTTTTTTTTATCCTTTGCCATATTCTTCCTTCTTCATACTGCCAATCCGTTTTCCATGCTTCTGAATTCTTACCTGCAGGACTGTAAACAGGTATTTTGATTTTAACATATTTTTCCGGCTGGTACTACTCCTAAATTTATGGAATCGCAGGAATCAGAATCTCCTGCCCTACATAAATCTCATCACCGTTCTTCATTTCATTTGCCTCCATGATATGATCTACATATAATATAGAATGGTATATGGAAAAACTGATGGACGATAAAGTATCTCCATCCTGTACGGTATAATATCTCGGTGTACCATTCACAGATACCTCCGTAGCCTCCGGCTCCTCTTCTGAAGCAGGCGTCTCCGTCGCCTCTGATGCCTCCTCCGTAGTAGCTTCCGTTTCGGTTTCAGTTGTATCCTCGGAAGCATTTGTGGCAGTATCAGAAGCACTATTTTCTGTGGAATCTTTTACTACCGGTTCTACATTTGCATTTACAGAGACCACATTGGTGATCGGATCCTCCGTGTTATTATCCTCGTTCATAACACCAAAACGGTTAAATGCTGTCTCCAGGCTCTGAAGACGGTCATAGCTGTTAATGACTGTTATACCCAACGCAAGAAATGCAACTGTCAAAAGAGAACTGGCCACATAAAGGAAACTGATCGGTTTTCGTTCCTGTTCCGGTGCAGAGCGCTGCTCTAAACGGCTCCGGTACTTCTTCAACAATTCCTGATCCCGTTCTGCGATATCCGTTTCTGATTCTACCATATGATTCCGCTGCGTCATCATGTAGCTCTGCATTGCATCGTTACGTGTATAATATATGTAATAACCACTCTGTCTCTTTAATCCGTTATTTTCAAATAAATACCATGCGTCCTCTTCCTCCAAGGAGTCGATCATAAATAAAGCCTTATCCCTGCCGGAAAAATTATCTACATGGATCTTCGTGATCTTATCATTGATCTGCGTGGAAAAACCCATACGCGAAAGAAACCAGCCTACCACCTCTAAATCCGGAAAATATCGCTTTACATCATTATAAATATTGCTCCAGACTTCATTTGTAAACTCGATTTCCTCCAGGTCAAATTCCATATTTTGTGCTTCTAATGCCCCGCTGATAAACAATACCCCTTGATTATCGGTTTGTTTATATTCTCCCAGAAGAATGGCACCTCTTGCATATGTATTTCCCGGTTTCGCCAGCTGGTTCAGATATGTTATAACGTAATCTTCAACATAAATCCGTCTGCCTCCCTGTGGTGTTCCCACCTGTCGTATATTTTTCGGGAGGCGAATTCCCTGAATCTCTCCATCCTGTGCATCGCTTTCCGCATTGTCGTATATAACCTCTATCATCTTGCTTCTCCCGCCTTTCCTAAGTTCAGTTCCTTGTTAGAAGCATCATAGCACTGAGAAATCAGTTTCCTTATCAAATCCTGTCGCCTTACCCCTATATTCTTACGCAATTTGTATATACCTTCGAGCCGATTCCACTCCGTCCGCCCTGATCAGCCACCGTCATACATATTTTGACAGACCGGACTATGTCTAAATCCATGATTCCTGTTCATACTCTATATATACGACTCTAAATGAAATGGTGCAAATTATGAAGAAAACGATTTATTTTGATGCCTTCGACCAGTCCGCATATGAAGAACTGGGACGAGAGCTATATCATTTATTAGAAAACGACCGGGATCATACGCAACCGGTCATTGTATTGTGTATCGGTACTGACCGCGTAACCGGTGATTCCCTGGGTCCTCTGGTCGGGCATCAGCTTCTTGCCTCCGCCAATCGTTTTATTGTATATGGAAACCTGGAGGAACCGGTTCATGCCATTAATCTGATCGAGACCATGGAGGAAATATACGCAGAATATGAGAATCCATTTGTCATCGCTATTGATGCTTCTCTCGGATCCAAGGATCATATTGGATACGTCACCCTGCGGCAGGGACCTTTAAAACCCGGGCAGGGAATTTCAAAGGATTTACCTGCAATTGGCGATATTTCAATTACCGGCATTGTCAATCTATCCGGCAGACCCGGCGCTTTTCTGCTGCAAAATACTCGATTATATACTGTAATGAAGCTGGTAGACTGTATTGCATCCGGCATTAGTCACGCTGAAGATCTGGAGGAATTCGAAGGAATCCTGGAAACAGATGCTGCAGGCAGTATAGAGGAAGTCGAAGAAGTGGACGACTTTATAGAAGAAGAGAAAAACATGCAGGAAGAGATCACACTGGCATGATCTCTTCCTGCATGTTCCAAAAGCCAGAACTATAACCTATTGTCAACACTACTTATATCCCCGGCAGACACATCCTTATCTTGAACCTACTCCTCCGGCTGCTGCAGCTTGTGCGGTACTTCTCCCTTATATATTGCAAGCCCTTCTGACACTGTAGCAATCTGTTCTGTTTCCATGATATTGATGATATCGTTCAACACTTCTTCTTTACAAATATTCTTACCTAAATATTTTGCATACTTATCTGTAATGCCTAAGGATACTTCCTTAATCTGCTCCTCAATCCGATTCCGTTCCTCCTCAACAGCAGACTTCTGCTGCTTCATCTCCTCCAGCTTCCCAAGACGTCTTCCGTTAATTTCGTGAATGATAGTATTCTTGGTATCCTGTTCAAACTCCTTTAATGCATCCTGCTTCTGTTTTGCGATGGCATCCATCTCCATCTGGAACTGATTGATCTTATCATCATAAGCACCCAGACCATACTGACTTTCATCCTTGTCTTTGTTGATCGCATTCTTGATCGCCCGAATATTCTTTTCGTTTGCCATGATCTGATTACGGATCTTCCGGCCTTCCGCAATGGTATCTCTGTGCTTTACCTTCGTCAGATTGAATAACAGGAAATAAATACCCATTACCACAATAATCGTGATGGCAATCACAAGTGCCATGAAATATGGTGCTTCCGCTATTTCCTTCCCTGTCAGGATAACCTGGGTAAATAACAGGAATACACCATAAGGCAGTCCGGCCAGACCGATCAGGATAAATAACAACAACAGCAACAGTTCCTTTATGCCCTTTGGCATAAATAAGATATAGTAAATGCCGGATTGACAAAAGGAAGGAACGTGATTCTTTTTAAACATTGTCTTCATCTCTGTTCTTAACTGACGGCTGTTCTCTTTAATACCCGCTGTTTCCTCGTCAACCCGCTTTCCAACCCGTTCCGACTTTTTCTTGTCTTTCTGCTCCTGTGCCCGCTTTACCTTCTTACGGCTGGCATCTAACTGCGTATCATAAGTATCTTCAATTTCGGATTTTCGTTTCCGAACTGTAGTATTGATCTCATCATTAATGGACTTCTCTTCCTGTACCACAGATTTGCGCATTTTTTCTTCCTGTTCCTGAAGCTGCCTTTGCTGTTGTTCCAACTGGCTGCACTGAACCACTTCATTTCTGGCCTGAATCAAGAAATCTACACCCTGATCAAATATATTATCCATACTTTCCCTCCTAAAACCGCTGTCTTTATGATTCAAATTGAATGTTCACTCTATTAGAATTAAACTGTTACATTATTTTAGCAAAATACGCCATAATAAACAACCTTTTCTTCTATATTCCGACAGAAATATCACAAAATCTTAATAAATATTTCTATCTCTTTTCATTGTACATTTGTTGATTATTTTATATAATATTTATAGTATAGTTCATTTTACTGACAGAATTCTACATGGAGGTTAACCGGCAATATGAATATTTTATTTTTTCTGATACCAAAAAGCGAAGTCATATATATTGATTCCACCATAACGATCCGTAAGGCGTTAACACAGATTCAGTCTCATTCTTATACTTCGATTCCTGTCATTTCTGAAAAAGGAGAATACATAGCGACCATTACAGAAGGAGATTTTCTCCGTTATTTTAAGAATATTACTACCGGAGTACCGGATACGGACTTAAGCGCCAACGTCCTGAAGATCCCAAGATCCGTCAGCTACGATCCGGTCAGCATCAATTCTGATATTGAGGATCTGATTTCAAAAGTTACAAATCAGAACTTTGTTCCAGTCGTGGATGATGAAAAAAAATTCATCGGAATCATTACCCGTAAGGATGTCATCCAATATATTTACAACAAATTGAAAGCAAATGAACGACTATAACATAAAAACAGTCGAACAAGGGCGGGAATGATCCCGCCCTTATTATCTATGGTTACAGTGTGAATGGATAAACTCTGAAAAACGGGGGCTTCTCGTCTGAAGCTGTCTGCGTATCAGCTTTATTACGCCGGAACAGGCCGCCTCGGCAGCGATCCACACCAGGAAAATAATGGTTAGCTCCAGCTTTGTCACTTCCGCCCCTGTAAGTACAAAACATAACATGGTAAGCATAAATCCGCTGATCGAAAATAATCCGTAAATTTTATTCATATCAGGTACCTCCTCTTTTATTCTGAAGCCACCATAACATAGAAGAATGCCAATTCATGACAGAACCGGCATTCTTTTTCTTTTTATTTCTTTTTCTCTCTTTTTTCTTTTTTCTTTTTTCTTTTTTTCCAGTGCCGGAACTCCTCCTTCCCCGGACTTCTCCCCGCTCTCCGGCAATCCTTCCCCCTCCTCTGAATCAATTATAATTTTACTGACAAATTCGGGAAACGTAATCAGGACCTTGAACAAATCTCCGTCTATACCAAGCTGAAACTCCCCGTCTTGTAATCGGACCAAATCCCGCGCAATGGAAAGACCCAGCCCGCTGCCTTCAGAAGCTCTGGAAGAATCTCCCCGTACAAAGCGTTCCATCAGTTCCTCCGGTGCAATGTTAAGCGCAGCTCTGGATACATTTTTAATGGACAGGACAATGATACCATCCCGATTTACTATATCAATATATACCCTTGTCCCAGGCATAGCATATTTATATATATTTTGAAACAGGTTATCCAGGATACGGAAGGTTCGCCTTCCGTCTGCAAATATCATATAAGGCTGTTCCGAAATACTATCCACCAGTGCCAGATTCTGCTCTGCAAACTTATCCTCGAATTCGCCCATAGATTGCCGCAATAATTCACCCAGATCAATCGGCACCCGTTCCAGTTCAATATTTCCGGTCGTAATCTTGGAGACCTCTACCAGATCCTCCGTTAACTGCTTGAGACGCTGTGATTTCCGATCCAGCACCTCAATATAGTGGATTAACTTCTCATCTTCAATATTCTCCCGCTTGATCAGGTCAACATAATTTATAATTGATGTTAACGGTGTCTTAATATCATGCGATACATTCGTGATCAATTCTGCCTTCATCCGCTCATCATAAATGCTCTTTTCTACTGCTTTCTGAAGTCCGTCGCTTAAGTGTGCGATATTATCGATTATCTCCTGTTCCGTACCCAGCCTTCGGAATGCAGGAGGCTGATAATTCAGATCACCCTCTGCCAGCACCCTTGTTGCATCCCGGACGGATTGCTCTCCCTTTGCCTGCCAAAGCAGAAGTATCAGTACACCGATATTCAGGACCAGTATGATCGCAATACCAAGCCACATAAACGGCCATAGCAGACCGTTCATGCCATTCAGGATCAGTAAAGCCCCTCCCAGCATGATTCCCCAGTACAGGCTCAATAATTCTACCGCCCGAAGCTGTAAATTCTTTTGCCCAATGATAGAAGTGATCAGCTTTTTGACCAGGATCATCATTCCCCGGATAATACTTCTATCAAAAAACTTCCTTGCCCTTCCTCTCCGTACCAGACTGAGCAGTCCTGTCATAAAAAGCGTATAGGACGCGGCAAAAATCAATACGCTGTTCCGCACACTGCTCCAGTGGATGACAGAATCGGCAGTAAAGGTTCCCATAAACAGATAATAAGCCCCGAATGCTACTGCCAGAAGCATTAATTCTAAAGGGAGCCTGTCCCAGAAATTCAGATATATTTTATTATTTTCCTTTGATTCCCTGCCACACATCCTCATAATACGTATGAACATAAATAATGACAGAGCACCCGCTACGGCCGAAAGAATCAGCGCCGGCACCATATAGAAATAATATTTTCTGAATACCTGGTTGGCCGACAGGAAATTATCCGAATACGGGTAGGTCGTATAGACTCCAATGTATAATTTATCATCCGGATTTAATGCGTTTAAATTGTTGATCAGATTGGTAGCATACTCATCACTTAAATAGGAATTATGAAAGTTATGAAAATCTACCGTATACTCTCCACTGCCCGTAAGTTCAAATGCAAGATAGATATTACAGCTTACCAGTTTATCCAGACTGCCTACATTGGTATATACTCTATTTCCGGAAACCATATAGTATGCAATGTTGCGCTCACTATAAGACAGTTCGATGTAATTACGAATATACTCCTCGTAGTCATTGCCTATCTTCTGGCGCAGGATTGCTTCTCCGCTGGCAAACTGATGAAGCAGCAGTTCGATCGGTTCTATATTCTCCACATCTCCAGCCAGAAAGTATAAGGTATCGGGAATCGTATACCAGCCATACAGAGTGGAATAAAACATTTCTTCATCCGGTGAATACACAAATGTAATATCATTATAATATCCAACATAAGAGTTTGCAGAAAAGTCATCATCCAGATAGCCATAACCGACATCCGGGATCGAGGTGGCAGCCTTGCCATTGGTATCCTCTTGTTCGTTTTCCATGAGATTCATTTCTACATACTGCGAATTAATACTGGCATGATCACATAAAAGCTGAATATAATCCTCCCGGGATATAGAATAAAACCGCCTGGCATCTGCAAGCTGTTCTCCCGTTAGTGAAACCGTGTACCATGCATCATTATATTCATCCCTGTCGGAATAGATCTGTACCGCTCCTGAAGTATTGATATCGTAGAAATAGCCAAATGTATCCACAAATTCCTGCATGGTTATCCAGCCGCCATTCCCCATCGGAGGCAGAGGCTGCTGATAATCAATTTCCGCCAGTTGGATCGTTCTGCGCATGATGTTATCATCATGGCTTTCCAGATAAGCAGCATTTGAATTTAATAAGTAAAGAGTATTGGATAACTCTTCCGCAAATTTTCTGGTCTCGGGAAACTGTTTATACTGGAGATCCTTATAGCCAAATTCTCCGCCCATATAAGAGAAAAAGCGGGAACAATATAATGTTACAGCCAGCAGGATACATAATATGACATACTGCAGGATATTTCTGATCTTTACTGATGGGCGCATATGACTTCCCGCCTTTCTCCTAATCTAAGCGATCCATTTTATAGCCGACTCCCCACATCACTTTTATATATTTCGGATCCTTCGAATTAATCTCAATCTTTTCCCGGATCCTTCGAATGTGAACGGATACGATATTCTCTGTGGCGTAGGAATCTCCCTCCCATATGCTTTCATAAATCTGAGCACTGGAAAAAACAATCCCCAGATTTTGCATAAACAAATGAACGATCTTATATTCCGTTGGTGTCAGCTTTACGGGTTCACCATCCAGGGTAACCTGCTTCTTATCATCCTCCAGAACCAGACCCCCATTTACCAGGACATTCCGCTTCGTTTCCGGCATACTGCCCAGCTTGGAATACCGGCGTAGCTGAGACTTCACTCTTGCTACCAGTTCTAACGGGTTGAAGGGCTTGGTCACATAATCATCCGCGCCGATCGTCAATCCCATGATCTTATCCGTATCCTCCGACTTTGCAGACAGAATGATAACCGGAATATTACTGTTCTTCCGCAGTTCCAGAACTGCATGGGTGCCATCCAGGTTCGGCATCATGATATCAATGATCATCAGCTGCATGTCCTGTGATCGAACCAGTTCCAACGCCTGCAGACCGTCATAGGCCCTCCATACGGTATAGCCCTCCTGCTCCAGATAAATACTGATAGCTTCTACGATTTCTTTATCATCATCACATACCAGAATGTTCATTCTCTACCTCATCCTCCTGTATTTTCTCATCCTTACCAGTTATACCAATCGTATTCCACTGCAATATCATAACAACAGAACCTTACAAAATTTGTCTCATTTTATGAAGATATTCTTAAAACCATGTTCCATCCTCTTTAGACAGATATAAAAGACTGCTGGTCAGAGTATCTCCCATCTGCGTAACATAATTTCTGTATTCTCCATAATCAATATAATACTCCGCTCCCCAGGAGGATATCCGCAGCAACACCTGTTTATGCTTTCTGCCAAGAATCCCCGTTACCACAACAAAGTGTCTATGCACTGCCGGATTACCACTGGGAATCAATTCTCCCTGTTCTGACATGGTATAAAACGGAATCCCTTTCTTCAGGAACGGAAGGGGGGTATTGGGCCCAATGGACAAAATTACCGGAAGATCCTCATGCAGCATCTTCCGCATGAGTCGAAGCATCTTTTGTTCATCCAGAAATCCTTTCCAGGCAATCGTCATAGGAATCCGGTATTTCATACAATACCGGCGGACTGCCGCCGCAAGGGAAAATCCATTCATGCCACATCCCGGCATGATCGGTGCAAAGGACTGATAGATATAATAAATATAACGCTTATAATCCTCCCAGTCCAAAACGGGACGGGCATATCTTGCCAGAATGACAGCATCTGTTGCGTACATCCGGTTCATTCTTGCCAGATACAGAAAAAGATCCCCTGCCGCAATGATGCCGCACCCCCATTTGTGAATACAATAATCCCGGCTCATCCATTTATCTGTAGAAAACCAGTTTTGTCTGCCGCCATAGGAAAATGATCCTTTATAATTGATCCAGACATATTCTGAGTTTTTTAACTCTATCATCTTCATCCTGTTCCCTCCATACGACGATACCTTAATGCTATAACCTTAGCTATATTATAGTAGATGAACAACAGAAGCGTCAACGCTCCGCCTTTTCAATCTGTGTATCTGCGGGTTTGCGCATCCGACTGTCGGTAAAAAAAGCGGCTACTAATAATATGGTACATAATATCCATGTCACCGGCTCTGAGATGATAATACCGAAATATCCCATCCGGTCTGCCAGAATCCAGGCAACCAGAAGCTTTCCAAGCAATTCGATTCCACTTGCGATCATTGGAATGATCTTTCTTCCGATTCCCTGCATGGCATTCCGCAATACCAGTAAAATACATACCACAAAATAGAACGGCGTATCAAATTTCAGATACCAGATCGCATTGTCAATGACTTCTGCAGTTTCAGCCCCCGAGATCATTCGGATCAGAAATGGACCGATCGTATATACCGCAATTACAACGACTGCAGACCATCCCCAGGATAGCAGAATTGCATCTTTGATTCCCGTCCGTATCCTGTCATATCTGCCGGCACCGCAGTTCTGTCCGGCAAATGTAGCGGCAGCTACGCCAATCGTACCATAGGGCAGCATAAATACAGATGTCAGCTTTCTTGCAATGGTATGCGCTGCAATGATATTCGTTCCCAGCTTATTGATCGCACCCTGCAGGATCAGGGTTCCAACCGTAACAAAACAAAGCATAAACGCCATTGCCAGCCCCTGACTCATCAGGTTATTGATCAGTCTGGCTTCAAACCGGAAGTCTTCCCGTTTTAAATGCAGCGCAGGACATTTCTTAATGATATAGATGACACAACAGAGAAAGGATACTGCCTGAGCAATGACTGTGGCATATGCAGCGCCCCGAACGTCCAGATGCAATACTCCTACGAACAGAATATCCAGTCCTACATTGATCACACATGCGATCGCCAGAAAGATCAATGGACGTATGGTGTCACCCAATGCCCGCAGAAACGCTGCACATAGATTATATGCTGCAGTAAATATCATAAACAATATAATGATATTAATATAGTTAATACAACGATCCATAATCTCCGGCGGCGTATGCAGCAGCAGAAGCAGGGGCCGGATCAGAAACAAGGAACCAAGCGTTGCCAGAATCGTAAATCCAAGCATCAGACAAATACCATTTGCAACTGTCTGACGCATCCGTTTCATATCCTTTGCTCCGTAAAACTGGGCAACAACAATACCAAACCCGTTGCCAAGCCCTGTCAGAGTACAGATGATCAGCTCATACACCGGCCCGCTGGCGCCAAGGGCCGCCAGCGCATCCTCACCCAGAATCTCACCCACGACCTTCGTATCCACTATATTGTATAATAACTGAAAAATATTTCCGATCAACAATGGTATGGAAAATGCAATGAGCAGTTTAATAATATTCCCTTTTGTTAAATCCTTCATATTCGTTTCCTCATTCCATCTGCTGACGGGACCACAAATAGCAGTATGCCTGAGATCTTGCGGCAAATGCCTCTGTCTTTAGCAGGTTTTGTACCTCAGCCCTGGTATACCATCCGGCTTCAATCTCCTCTAATACAGAATTACTTGGTGCAAAGCTTCCTCCTGCGATTCCTACAATACACTGATTCTTCTCATTACTAAAGCCGACTGCACTGTAGCTGTCCGGTATGATATCCAGAATCTGAAGCAGATCCAGACCCGTCTCCTCCTTTAGTTCTCTTGCCGCACTGGTCTCCGGTGTTTCACCCGGATCGATCAGCCCGGCCGGAAAGTTATAAACCCATTCTCCAACTGCCATCCGGTATTCCCGGTTCAGCAGGATATGTTCCCTTGCCTCATCCTCCATGATCAGTACAACAGAATCCGTGGCATGATGGCTGAGTGCATAGTAATCCGTCAGGTTACGATCCCGGCTGATTATCTCATACACCTTTTCCCTGCCATCCACTGCTTTATATGTAATATCATACCGGGCAATAAATTTTCCCTGATGTATCTTTCTAATTCCCTGAAATTCCATGATTCTGCATCCTCCAATCCGTTGCCTTTTCTATCCATATTATATGCCAGTACAATTCATGTTACATTCTACTTCCTTTTCCGGTAATTGACAATACGATACTTTGACAAATAACTTTTGTATTATTATAATCTTACTTATGCTTAAACAATACAAAGAACAGGATCGCAATCTGATCCATACACAAGGAGAGCCAAATGGAACTATATATTGTCCGTCATGGAGAAACTGAATGGAACAAAGGAAAACTGCTGCAGGGAAGTACGGATATCCCCTTGAGCGAGGCCGGTCGGCATCTGGCACGCCTTTCCGGAGAAGCCCTTTCTGATACTCCCTTTGATCGCATCTATTCCAGCCCGTTGAATCGCGCCTATGAAACCGCCTGTCTGTTCCGCGGTGATCAGAAGATAGATATCATCCGGGATGACCGCTTGCGGGAACTATGCTTTGGTGATTATGAGGGGCAGAATATGTCTATGCTGCTGGCCAATGAAACGGATACCTTCCGGTATTTTTTTAAACAGCCTCACTTATACAGAGCGCCCAAAAACGGTGAATCCCTGGAGCATCTTTGTGAGCGGGCCGCAGAGTTCATGGAGGAGGTCATCTTACCGTTACAGGAACAATGCACACGGGTCATGATCGTGGCGCATGGCGCCATGAATAAGGCGCTTATGACTTACGTTAAGAAGCATGATCTGTCTCAGTTCTGGTCCGGCGGCCTGCAGAAAAACTGTAATGTTATGATCTTAAAGCTGTCGGAAGATCAATTTGAAATTCTTGATGAAACACACATTTTCTATAATGAGGCCGCCTGTCAGTCCTAGGCGGCTCCATTCTGCTTTTTTCACATTTTCCTGCCCTCGACATAAAATAACCATATAAAACCGCTTATGCGGAACAGAAAGGAAGGCTAACTATGGAACCAGTCCGTTATCCACAGGGGCGTAACATGGCAGCCGGCTGTGGCTGTAATCCCGGTAATCCAAGAAATACCGCCCATCATGTCCGTCCAAACCAGATGCCTCAACCATCCGACAGACCTCAGAGACCAAACATGCCTTGTCAGGATAGATTCAATGTTGATCATGATGACTTTCCGGTCGGCATGGCTTATGTGCCATGGCAGGTATGGGAAAACCTTTATGCACCGGAACAGGGGCTTTGTGAAGGAACGATCTTCATGGACTTGAATCAGATCTTCTGCGGAAAGAGAGGGAATCGTGCATGAACAACATGAATCAAAAACAATTACTGAATTATATCGACGCTGTCAGTCTTGCGCTGGACGATGTAACACTTTTCCTAGACACACATCCCCGAAACCGGGATGCCCTGGATTATTACAATGCTTTCAAAGAAAAACGTGCGCAGGCCGTCATGGAATACACCAGGTCCTTTGGGCCCTTAAATCGTTACAATGTAAATTCAAATAATGAATGGCAGTGGAACCAGGGTCCATGGCCTTGGCAGGGGGAGGTGTAAGTCATGTGGGTATATGAGAAACGTCTGCAGTTTCCGGTAAATATTAAAGAAACCAATGCGGCTCTTGCTCAGGCGATTATATCGCAATACGGAGGTGCCAATGGCGGGGATATACCGGATATACGCATCTGACTTATCGTTCAAATCTTAATAATATCTTTATCATCCTCGTATTGAAACCCTATTTGCCCTATGTTATTCTGGATATAATATATAATAAGGCATGTTTAGGAATTTTTAGAACGGGTAAAAATATTATCGGAGGACGATTGATGGAACGAAAAGATTGGGATCATATTATATTAAAAACCATTATTTTTCTCAGTATAGCGGTATTGATCATTATGCATTTTGACCTTGCCCTTCAGTGGATCGGTACGCTCATCGGCTTCATGACACCTATGCTGCTGGGCTTTGGAATCGCATTTGTGATCAATATCATCATGAGCCGGCTAGAGCAGATCTATTTTCCTCATACCAAAAACCGCTTTCTTAACCTTAGCCGGCGCCCGGTCTGCATTACCCTTTCTCTGATCATAATCCTGGCCGCCATAGCCTTTGTTATCATTATGGTCATTCCGGAGCTGATCGATGCCTGCACTCTGATCGCCCTTGAGATCCAGGAATCTTATGAACCGGCATTAAATACCATTGCAGAGTGGATCAGCAAGGTTCCGCCTCTGGAAAACTGGCTTTCTCAAAACTTCGAACTAAATCTTACCAATCCTGCGGATATGAAGTGGGATAAATTTTTTGAAAAACTGATTGCCATGATATTCGGCACAGATAGTTCGGAGAAAATCGGAACGATCATGAATTCTACAATTAATATCGCCTCGAATATCGGAAGCGGTCTCATCACCTTCCTGATCGCACTGGTATTCGGCATTTATGCCCTTGCCTCCAAGGAAAAGATCAATCATCAGGTAAAACAGCTGGTTTATGCTTATATCAAGCCAAAATCTGCAGATAAGATATATCATGTCTGCGGTGTCGCCAATGAAACCTTTTCCAATTTCATTGTAGGACAATGTGTGGAGGCGGTTATTCTTGGTATTCTTTGCATTATCGGAATGACCATCTTCCGTTTCCCGTATGCAGTCATGATCGGAACACTGGTTGGTGCAACCGCTTTAATCCCTATTATTGGTGCATATGTGGGGGCCATTGTGGGAGCTTTTATGGTGCTGACCCAGAGCGGCCCACTGCAAATGCTGTTCTTTATTATCTTCATCATTGTGCTGCAACAGCTGGAAGGAAATCTGATCTACCCAAAGGTTGTTGGTTCTTCCGTGGGGCTGCCCGGCATCTGGGTATTAGCTGCTGTCACTATCGGTGCCAGCATCAACGGTATCTTCGGCATGCTGATCGGCGTTCCCCTTGCTGCGACCCTTTACCGTCTGTTAAGCGAGGACAGCCAAAAGCGGATTCAGAAACGGAAAAAGCGGTATCAGCTTCCTGCCATCTTCTACCGCACCCGGCAAAATGAAGAGGCGGAAATCAAGGAAGAACCGGAAACTGTCACTCCGCCTGACACAGAAGTTGAATCTGATGATCATGATGACTCTTTAGAAGCAGATTCTTCTGTGCCGACGGAGGACAGCCACCTCGACTCTATCAACCAGGCATTTGATGAGATCGTTGCTGCACTGGATTTTAATGATGAAGAGTCCCGGCCTAAGTGATCAACCGTAACTGCATTACGATTGACTAATTTGCTGCTTTTACCTTCGTCCAAAGATCAGCAAAATACTCTCTTACCGACTGCTCCTGATAACGGAATACCTCATCCTTTTCTCTTGTCAGATCCGGAAGATACGCGGCATTGCCTGCAAATGCATCTTCAACTGCCCGGTTCCTTGCCTCTGTCACCGGAGAAGTATATCCTACTTCTATGGTATTTGCATAGGCATGGTCTGTCTCCAGCATAAAGTCAATATAGGCATGAGCCAATTCTGTCTGGGTACAGTCCTTTGTGATCACCATGGCATCCTGCCAGACATTCGTTCCCTCCTCCGGTACAAAATAGGCAAGATCCTCATTTTCCGATATAATATAGGCTGCATCACCGGAATATACCACTGCCATTGCTTTATTACCGGATATCATATTGTCGATCACATCATCACCCGCATAGACCGGATTCATTATATTTCTCTGCTCGATCAGCCAGTCATAAGCCGCATCAATCTCTTCCGTAGACGTTGTATTCATGGAGTATCCAAGCGCTTTCAACGCAATCATGAAAGAATCCCGCTCGGAATCGTACATATAAATATCACCGGCATATTTCTCATTCCGCAACAATTCCCATCCATCTGCCAGGTCCGCCTCGTCGACGACCGTAGTATCATACAGGATACCGACACTGCCATAGAAGAACGGAACAGAATAGGTATTATCCGGATCAAATTCCTTTCCCAGTATCTCCTGATCCAGTCCTCCTGCCTGAGAGAGCAGCGACCAGTCTACCGGCTGCAGGCTGTCTTCTAAGATCAACCGTTCGATCATGTAATCGGAAGGCACCAGTATATCATAGGTCTCCCCGCTTTGCAGCTTGGTATACATGGATTCATTGGAGTCAAAGGTCTCATAGATCACCTTGCAGTTATTCTCCTGTTCAAATACACTTAACAGACTGGTATCCAGATATTCTCCTGCGCTATATACCTTCAGTATCGGCTTATTGGAGGCTCCGCAGCCTGCCAGCAATCCTGTCATCAGGGTTATACCTGATAACAGCCCGATTGTTCTTACCCATCCTCTTTTTTTCATATTCGTTCCTCCTTTTGCATTCCATCGATTTCATTTATTTCTCCCATTTCCGCTAAGGCCTCCCCCTGTTCCCGTTTTCTTCGGGCCAGCAGAGGAATAACCTGAACAAATACCAGCGTAATAACTATGACCAGGATCACCAGTGTTGATAACGCATTAATGGTCGGATTCGTTCGTTTCGTCATATTATATACAATAATGGATATGTTCGATACACCATTCCCCGTGACAAAATATGATATGACAAAATCATCAAAGGACATGGTAAATGCCAGTAGTATGCCTGCATAGATTCCCTCCTTCAGCATCGGCAGGATCACCTTTGTCAGCGCCTGAAAAGGCGTTGCACCTAAGTCCATGGCGGCATTTGCCAGATTCGGATCCAGATTGCGCACCTTGGGATACACGCTTGTTATAACGTATGGCGTACAGAATGCAATATGCGCCAGCAGCATTGTAAGATATCCCTTTTCCATTTTCAGGGATGAGAATAATATCATCAGGCTGATCGCTGTTACGATATCCGGATTCATGATCGGTATATTATTGACATTAATGATAAGCTCCTTTAAAATCCGCCGGGATTTTGATAATCCGATTGCTGTTAATGTACCCAGGATCGTTGAGATTGCCGTCGCCAGCAATGCTATGGTAACGGATACATACACCGCATTCATAATCTCACCGTTAGTAAAAAGATTCTCATACCAGCGAAGAGAAAAACTTTCAAACCGGGTCAGTGACTTGGATGAATTGAAGGAATAGATCATCGTTACCACAATCGGCAGATAAAAGAACAGAAAACAGATCCCGATGTAAAGGACTGCACCGATTCGTTTCTTTTTCATAGCTTATTCCTCCTCTATTTCTTCTTTATCAATCCGCTTCATACAGGTGATGGCAATGAGGATGATAAAGGCCAGGATCACGGAAATCGCACTTCCGAAATTCCAGTCGCCAACGGAAATAAACTGGGTCTCAACAAGATTACCGATCAGCATATACTGTCCGCCTCCAAGAAGCTTCGGAATAACAAAGGTGGATATGGACAGCAGAAAGGTCATGATGATACCATTGAGCACACCCGGAATAGAAAGCTTAAAGGTCACCCGCCAAAAGGTCTGGAAGCGGTTGGCTCCTAAGTCCATGGCTGCTTCATGCAGGGAATGGTCTATCTTACAAAGGGAGGTATGAATTGGGATTACCATGAATGGCAGCAGATCACTGACCAGGCCAAGAATAACTGCAAAGTCAGTATACATCATGGAAACCGGTTCGATTCCAAAGAGCCCTAATACTGTGTTGATGATCCCGTTATCTGAAAGCAGACAGATCCAGGCATAGGTCCGCAGAAGCGTATTGATCCACATTGGAATCGTAACAAACAGAATCAGAAGGCCCTGAACCCGTTCACTAAAAAGTGTGATCAGATAAGCCAGAATATATCCGGCTACCAGGCAGATTCCTACCGATATCAAACCAAGCTGAAAGGATTTCACAAAAACTGCAACATAGATAGGCTCTGTCATTTTCTTAAAATTGTCCAGCGTAAACTGTATGTTGACCAGATCATTGCCTCCGGTGGTAACCGAATATAGCACGATCAGAAGCAACGGCACGATCACCATAACCACCAGCCAGACCATGTATGGCCTTACTAACTTGACAAACTGCTTCATGTCAGACCTCCCTATTCCCAATCCATCCGATACATTACATGGATATCATCCGGCCCGAAGCGTAATCCCACCTGCAGACCAACCTCAAAATAATCCGTTGTATGGATCATATAGTCCCGTTTCTCAGTCTCAACGATGATTTCATGATGCACACCTTTAAATACGATTGACTTTACTGTACCGGTCAGCTTCGCTTCCTCCGGTTTGACAATATCAATATCCTCGGGACGGATCACGACCTCAACACATTCGTTCTTTTTAAATCCCTTATCCACACATTCAAACTGGAAACCGTCAAATTCTACCAGCAGATCATCTAACATACAGGCATCTACAATGTTGGATTCTCCGATAAAATCTGCTACAAAACGATTTTCCGGCTCGTTATATATATCCTCTGGCGTTCCCACCTGCTGAATGATACCCTCATGCATGACTACCACCGTATCAGACATGGATAAGGCTTCTTCCTGATCATGGGTCACAAAGACAAATGTAATGCCGACTTCTTTCTGAATCTTTTTCAGTTCTCCCTGCATTTCCTTCCGCAACTTTGCATCCAGCGCCCCCAGAGGTTCATCCAACAGCAATACCTTCGGTTCATTTACCAGAGCCCTTGCGATTGCAACCCGTTGCTGCTGGCCGCCGGAAAGCTTTGTGATATCCCGCTTGTCAAATCCTTCTAATCCTACCAGCTTCAGTGTCTTTTTTACCTTATGCTCGATCAGGCTTTTATCCATCTTCTTAATCTTTAATCCAAATGCTACGTTTTCATAAACATTGAGAAACGGGAAGAGGGCATATTTCTGAAATACAGTGTTCACTTCTCGTTTATAGGGCGGAATCTTAGAGATATCTACCCCGTCAAATAACACCTCCCCGCCATTTGGTTCATCAAAGCCTGCCAGAATCCGAAGGGTAGTTGTCTTTCCACAGCCGGATGGTCCCAGCAAAGTCAGAAACTCATTCTTATGAATATTCAAATCAATCCCCTTCAGCACCTGCTGGTCACCAAAGTTCTTTGTTAAGCCCTTTAATTCAATCAGTACATCGCACATGTTCCGCCTGCCTCCCTGCTTTCTATGATCATTCTATCATTCCCGGATGTTCTCAAACCACTTATCTGACTTCTGCTCTGTTAGCAGACCTGTTATAGTCTCATTCCTTCATACAGTGTTAAAAGCTGGGTGGTGTCGATACCCAGAGTATCACTGCTCCACGCTCAGATGTGATAAAATGCTTATATGCCGGCGTAAAATAGAAGGATTCCTCTTTCCTCGCCTTATAAATCTGACTGCCGATATGAATCTCTACACTTCCCTTTAATACATACCCGAATTCTTCCCCCTCGTGAGGATTGTCCGGATAAGTAGAACCACCCGCTTCAATGGTGACCAGGATTGGCTCCATCATATTTCTCTGTGCATTTGGTATGATCCATTCAATCGTATTTTGCAATTCCATATCCGTCTTTTCAAAGAAATCTCCTTTATGAAATACGATCTGCCGATCCTCGGAGTCATGAAAAAACGTCTTTAAATCGGTTCCCAGACATTGCAAAATATCCACCAAAGTTGCTATGGACGGAGATGTCAGGTCCCGTTCCACCTGTGAAATAAATCCTTTTGTCAATTCTGCCCGGTCTGCCAGTTCTTCCTGGGTCAGTCCCTTTTGCACCCGCAAAGCCTTGATTTTCTTACCTATCTCCATGATTTACACCTGTTTCCAAATCCTAAACTTCAAGTTTAGTGTTACTAAACCACAAATTAAGATTATACATGTTTTTTCAGGAAGGTCAATAGAAAATGATTATTTTTTTCATATTCTTTTCATATGAATGAGTAAGATTATTATCAGGATTAAATCTATGCTTATTGCTGCCGCATATATTCGCGTTTCTACAGAAGATCAGATTGAGTTCTCACCGGACAGCCAGTTAAAACGAATTCAGGAATATGCAATGCATCATAACATTCAGATCCCAAAGGAATATATCTTTATTGATGAAGGGATCAGTGGCAGGAATGCCAGTAAACGTCCTGCTTTTCAGCGTATGATCCAACTGGCCCGGACCGGACATCCGTTCCAACAGATCCTAGTCTGGAAATTCTCCCGGTTTGCCAGAAACCGGCAGGACAGTATCTTATACAAGTCCATGCTGCGTAAGGATTGCGGTATTGATGTTATATCCATTACGGAACCGCTTAACCAGGATCCTACTTCTATTCTGATCGAAGCACTCTTAGAAGCTATGGATGAATATTATTCTATTAATCTTGCGGAAGAGGTCCGACGGGGTATGCAGGAGCGATTTTCCCGGGGCCAGGCAGTCTCTGTCCCGCCATTCGGCTATCAAATGGGGAAAGAGGGCTTTGAACCAAGGCCGGATCAGGCAGCCTGGATTCCGATCATTTTCCAGGACTATGCATGTGGTAAATGCGTTCGGGACATTGCTGCCAAACTAAATCAGAAGGGGATGAAAACCAGCCGGGGAAATCTGTTTCAACCCAGAAATATCATGTATATTCTGAATAATCCGGTGTATATAGGAAAACTGAGAAAACGCTGCCAGCACTCATTTGAAAAAGCATATGCAAAGGAAAGTTCCTTTTTACTTCCTTATCCGTCTCACGATCGGAATTATCTATTTACAAACATGGAATTTACAGAAGGAAATCATATACCACTTGTGGATCAGGAAGTATGGAAACAGGTACAGGCACGTTTATATCAGGAGTACGCTGGTTCTGACATCCACAGTCCTGCGGTGTCTGCTCCTTCTATGGCAGGAATCCCCTGTTCTCGTGTTTATTATCTGCAGAAAATGATCCAGTGCAGTTGTTGCGGTCACTATCTGGTGCAGATACGAAAGGGGACTGCTTTTCAGTGCAGCGGTTATAATCATGGCATCTGCCCGGAATCCCACTATATTAAAAGGGAACATCTGGAAACGCTGGTACTGGAAACTATACAACCCTTTCTTTCTCCTTCTGCCAGCGTGTTCCTTCATCAAGCTTCCTGTCGCCCGGAGGAACGAAATAAAATCGTGCGTCTGGTCTCCCGGAAATTGATTTATAATCATACTAAGCAACAGGTGGAAGCAGTTCCAGAGGATTCGTGAAATCGTATATCTGCCATCGGGAGGACCGGATGGAGAATCTGCTGCAGCTATGCGATATCTTTCACAACGATATTCTATGAAAAATGCTAAAATTGCCGGGGTTCTTACCGACATCGGAACAGAAGAATTAGGGCATGGCGAGATCATTTGTGCCATTATCTATCAGTTAACGAAAAACCTATCTATGGAAGAAATTGAAAAGTCTGGTTTTGATAAGTATTATACAGACCGTACTTTAGGTATCTGGCCGCAGTCCGCCGGAGGAGTTCCGTTTAATGCCTGTGAATTTGCGGTAAAGGGTGATCCGATTACGGATCTGTATGAGGATATGGCAGCAGATGGTGCGACTTTGCAAGAACAAACTTGATTTAAATCAGCAAGAAGAGAGATTCTTCTCTCTTCTTAAAATGCATTTGATATAAGCTCTTTCTGAAATTCTTCCATTCTTTTTATCACTTCTGCATATATATCCCTATACTCGGCACGAAAATCTATGATCTCTCTCGTTAGTTCTCCGGCATGTATAACGGACTGTTTATGGGTTCTTATGTAGGATCTTTGTCTTAAATTCATCAATGGAACATCTGCGGTATCAATCGGCACATCATAGTAACTGTCTAAATTATTCTGATTCGTCACCCGTGAGATCGGTAAAACAACATAATCCCTGCTGTCTGCCGACCCAACGATCAATACCGGTCTGTTCTTAAATGACATGGAGCCTGTCCTGTTATCATAAAACGGAAAGGTAGATACATAAGCTTTTCCTATCACTTACTCTGCCTCCTCGTCTTCGAATTCATCATAATACATATCCCAGACAGAGTCATAGGGACGTACCTTTTCTGAATCCTTTCTGATATCTTCTATGCTAAGCTCCCTTGTTCCATTTTGTCCTTCCGGAATCCCTTTTCTTGAATTCCGCCAGGAAAGTTCCCGATGGGAAAGTTCACTTAACTTCCATGATTCCAGTGCACCATACTGTAGAATTATATTATTGACTATATATGCACTTTCAAGTGCGATGTCCTGAATATCCTCTCTGAACATTCCATCTTCCGTATAGCAATTCCGTACCTCACGGCAAACCGGCCCGTACTTCCAGCCTTCAAAGACTTCCGGAAATAATGGCTGACCTGTGACTGCCAGCGCTTCTCTCTGGACAAGATATAGTAGCTTGTGAAGCTTCATTTCATCGATTACTTTACCTGATATTTTTTTGTACTCTGTGTAGATATACTGTGCAACATCAATAATCTTTTCCATGTTAGCCCTCCTTCCATTCTACTAATCTCAGAATCATCATTGTAGTCAAAATCATTTCAATAGTCAATAACGACAAACAACTTATTCGTTTGTACCTTCTTATAATATATCATATAGTATGGGCAAAGCAATGCATTTTTTTGCAATCCCGTGAAAATCCGCATAAAACAGCATTAAAAATTCCAATGTATCTCAATCGGGGTTTCTCCGGTCTCTGGATTCCTCTTGCCAACTAAGATATAATCAATCAACTTTTCAACTGCAGGACGGTCTAAGTGCTCCAGACTGGTATACTGCTCTACAATCTTCTGCTTATTATCCCTGTTCTTGAGCTTCTCCTCCAAACGGATCAGCTGCTGTTCATAGTCTGCAATCATATGATCCAGCCGGTCCCGCTCCCTCGTAAAATCTCCGGACAGTTCAATGTAATCCTTTTCTGTAATGATTCCCTTTACCTTGTCAATGTACAATTCCCGAAGTCCTTTGATATATTCCTGCTTTTTCTGCTGCATTCGGGACAGATCTGCTTCTAATCGCTTTCGCTTTCCAGTCAGATCATGATTTACGACCAGCTTTTCCTGCAACTCGTCCTTATTTAAATAAGCCTCTGCCAGTTGATTCAGTTCCTGTAAAACTGCTTTTTCCAGTAAGGATACCGAAATAAAAGAACCAATACAGGCATCCCTGGCAGTATGCCGGATGGAACATTTCAGATAATACCGATCCTTTGTCTTTGTTGACCGCATGGTATAGCCACAGTACATACATCTTGCTTTTCTGGCAAAAAGACCAATATTCCCGGTCTTAAAAGGCTTTGCCTTCTGCCGGATCAGCTCCTGCACCTGGTTCCAGAGGTCGATGTCAATAATCGCTTCATGGGTTCCTTCCACCCGATACCATAGCTCTTTGGGTCTTGGCTTGTTCTGCTTACTCTTATATGAAATGCTTCCGTATTTTCCCTGTATCAGATTGCCGATATAGGTTTCATTCGTCAACATATCTGCTATGGCATAATACTGCCACAGGGTACTGTTCCTTGTCTTTGGCTGCTGATACCGGAGGCCCTTTAACCGTTTATATTCTGTTGGATTCGGGATTCCCCGGTCATTCAGCATCCGGGCGATCGCTGCTTTTCCATGCCCCTGCGCAAACAGGGTGAATATTTCCCGGACCACCCCGGCAGCTTCCTCATCAATGATCAGATGCCCTTTCTGCTGCGGATCCTTCTTGTAACCGTATAATGCAAAGGAACCGATATGAAACCCGTTCTTTCGTCGGTCAGTCAGCACACTTCTGATATTCTCAGACATATCTTCTAAATACCATTCGTTTACCAGTCCGTTGATCTGTCTCGATTTCTTATTGCCCTTATTGGCGGTATCCGCATTGTCAACGATGCTGATAAAGCGGATCCCCCAGACCGGAAACAACCCATGTATGTATTTTTCAACCATCTCCAGCTCTCTGGTGAATCGGGATTGTGTCTTACAAAGCACGATATCAAAGCGGTGGGCTTCTGCATCCTGCAGCAGCCGGCAGAATTCCGGCCGGTTCCGATCTGCTCCTGTGTAGTCGTCGTCACTGTAAATATTGTAGATTTCCCATCCCTGCTCCAGGGCATATTGAATCAGCATGGACTTCTGATTCTGTATACTGTTGCTGTCGTCCGTCTCGGACTGTTTGTTTCGATCCTCTTCTGACAGACGGCAGTAAATTGCTACTTTCATCATCCTCATCTCCCTCGAAGATAAAACAAACTATTCTATCAAATAACTATAAAACCTACAGGAGAGTTTGTAAACTACCTTGTATTTGTAATCTGCGCTTTTCTCTGCTCCGTCTGATTCATCAGTTCAATCCATGCTTTTGTGAAGGCCTGCATCATATCCTCATCCTGTGTCTTAAACACATTTACACACTTAATGCTGCGTTCACGTTCCGGCACTTTGGATTCCGGCTCAGGAACAGCTCCGCTCTCATCCATGTGATCACGATCACATACCAATTCAATCATGAAAATCCCTCCTCGTCAGATTACTATACTATACGCACTTCCTGCTTGTCTTAATTCAAAATAATAAATGCAACCAACCGGACGGTTTCCCCATTCATACCATTCCCCCTCGCCCTGTAAGCCGGCGGACACTTTCGTGCGGGTTCCGCTGAAATACCGATCATCGCTCTGCTGTTTTGTCGGAACAGCCTTTATCCGGCATCTGCATTCCTGACCTTTTGGCCCTTTGCAGTATATGCGATTCCGCTCCCGGTATCCTGCAGCGTTCTATTGCATTTATCTTATATGCTGTTATCAAGGTTCCGATTTCAAGTGAGATATTCACTTGTGGATAGGCTCCCTGCATGTGCAGAGGATTCCTGCACACGGGAGCCCATAGTACAAATGAACATATTATAATTTATCGTACCAGTGCCATGCCGGCCTCCTGTGCTTCCATAAGCATCCATTCAGCCTCATCCGAAACATATTCCTGCTCCAATGCTTCTAATTCCTCCCAGGCAAGGGCTTCCATCTTCTCCCGGTCACTCAGGCTGTCCCAGTCGTCTTTTGCTTTATCTGTTTCCTGTGACTGTACCTGCTCTGCTTCATTTATCCGGACTTCCTCTGGTGCTTCCGACTGTAGTTTAAACTTTGGCAACACTGCACCGGTCTCCTGGAGCACATCATCTGCAAGACTGGATACGATCTGTTCCTGATTCTCTGTATTCTTAATATTCTCCGGCTGCATCAGAGAATCCAGTCCTTCCCGGATCCTGGTATCCAGACGCTCGGAAAGCGTCTCATCCTCTAAAACCGTTTCCGGTACTAATTCCTGTGCTACCAGCATTTCTTTGATATCCTGAACGGTCTCCCGGATCCGGTCATCCAGACTGATCTCCGGCACATCCTGATTCCGGAAAGCTCCCTGCACCATTTCTTTCTGAGAAAGTGCTTCCACTGTCTTATCTAAGCCCTGTGCCACCTTATCCATAACTGCCATATGTATCCTGGAAAGGGATCCCTGTTGTAAAAACTGCTTTGCAGAATCAAATAGCTGTTTCAGCTTTAATTTAATCTGCTCAAAGATCTGGCTGCACCGCAAGGAATACATCTGCTGTACTGTGAAATGTGGATTTCGGTACGGTGCAATATTCAGACCATTTTTTAACCCGAGCCGAAGCTGCTTCATCTGCTCCGCAGAGTATGCCGGAAAGGAATACTGGGAAATATCTAAACGCTGTTCCATACCCAGACGGATCTCTTTTAACTGCCCTTCGTTCATCATCTGCCAGCTAATCCCCTCCAGAGAATAACCTGCCCGGTGGCATTGCCTTAATTCATTTAACATCCCTGCGCTTACCCCCGGATGGTTGTAACCCAGCTCGTCAATCTTTACACCAGCCTCCTGCATCAAGCGGAGCTGCTTCATCTGCTCCGCAGATAAATGAATATCCCAGTATTTTGCTATATCAAGGTGGTGTTTCTGTCCAAGCTTTAACTGCTTAAACTGTTCCCTGGAATATTTCACATTTATGGTTGACTGCTGCTGCGCTGTCTGAGTCTTGTCTTGCTTCTGCTCTGCCTGGCTGACAGGCTGTGAAGATTCCCGGGGCTCCCGGGGCTGATCAACGGCTTTTGTCT
>CAJULG010000022.1 GCA_910587045.1 uncultured Lachnospiraceae bacterium
GACGTTCCTGGAGATATTTTCTTACTAATGGGCTATCGCCAAGCGGTAAGGCACAGGACTTTGACTCCTGCATTTCGCTGGTTCGAATCCAGCTAGCCCAGTTAGAAGGTTTTACCTTCATGGGATTCAATCTTATATTGGAATGGGATATTAGCTCAGGTGGTAGAGCACTTGACTTTTAATCAAGTTGTCCGGGGTTCGAGTCCCCGATGTCTCATGAACGAAAAGCCTTGTAAATCAAGGCTTGAGCGAAAAGGAAGCACTCCAGCAGATGGGGTGCTTCACTTCTTTTGTTTACCATGTACATGGTCCTAATTGTGTGATATACTATGTACATAATAGAAGAGAAGCGGCGAAATATGCCATATAGTAAAATTAAGACGGAATATAACATGCAATATGCCAAAGAAAAACTTAAGCGTATTGCTTTGGATGTACAAAAAGAAAAATATGAGCAAATCCAAACAGCAGCCAAAAAAGCCAATGAATCAGTAAATGGCTATATAAAAAAAGCAATTGATATTAGAATGGAGAACCAGCTAACAGAATAGCCACTCCTAAACCGCATACAATAACCAGGAAAGGAAGTGTTACCATGAGTGATAGAGAAAAATTATATCAATTATTAGACACCGTACCAGATACCAAAATAGCCTATATTATCGGCTATATTCAAGGATTAACGATTGATGGTGTAGATATTCCGAATAGTGAGACAATAGAAGCAATGAAAGAAGCTGATGAAATGATAGCAGCTGGAACAGGTCAACATTTTGAAGGCTCTGCAAAGGATTTTATAAATGCACTTCTGGAGGAATAAAAATGTTGAAAATATCAGCAACCAATAAATTTAAAAAGGATTTGAAGATATGCCAAAAGCGAAAATACAATTTTGATTTACTGTATTCTGTGGTTGATACTCTGGCAATACCTGCACCACTGGAAGAAAAGAACAGGGAACATAATCTAAAAGGTGATTATGCCGGACATAAAGAATGTCATATATCCCCGGATTGGCTGCTGATCTACAGGACTACAGATACAGAATTAATATTAGTCCGTACCGGCACCCATGCAGATCTGTTCAATATGTAGTATACAAGGAAAGCTAATCATGGTAGCGGGGCTGTCGCACTAAATAATTAGTGCGACAGCCCCTTTTTGTATTGTATCAGATACCAGCCGGGCCGGTCAGAGGCGGATATTGTACCGCATACTTCTGCCTGCCTTGTAAAAGCAGATTCTTTGAATTACACTGATTTCAGGAGGTGCATTTCATATGCGGATAGACATCATTCACCATGAGGAGGATACGATCCGGGTTACGATCGCATGTAAGCATAGCAATGCCGGCATCGACCGGTTGAAACGGCATATTGAGGCATGGGAGGAAAGGATAAAGGGGAAGTCAGAAGGTCAGACGGTCTTTGTGGAACTATCCCGGGTGCTTTATTTCGAGACGGTTGACAACCGGAGCTTTGCATATACCTCAGATCAGGTAGTAGAGATCGAACAGAAGCTGTATGAGCTGGAACTGCTCCTGGAACAGCAGGAGACATTCGTCCGGAGTTCGAAGTCGCAGATCATCAATATGAATAAGATCATCCGTTTGAAGCCGGAGCTGAACCGTACGATTCAGGCAGTCATGTGTAACGGGGAACGACTGTATATTTCCCGCAGATATGCTCAGGGAATAAAGCGGCGTTTAGGAATAATAGGAGGATGAATATGAACAGGGAGAAATTAAAAACCTTTTTGCTCTGGATGCGTAATGGTATCTGTATAAGCTTTACCTGGCTGATCGCATTACTTCTCTTGCGAAATACTGTGGCGGGGATCGAAGGGATATCTACCCTTTTTTTGTGGCAGCTTTTGCTGTTTGTCATCGGAGGAGCACTTATTTTTACACTGCTGTTTTCCAGTATTTTGTTTCGACGGGCCGGCTTTGTGCCCAGGCTGACCGCATTTCTGCTGCTCTTTGGCATTTATGAAAGCATCTGCTTTTATCAGTTTGGATTGTTTCAGAAGCAGGGAAGTCTGCTGCAATGGATGATCTTTGCAGGGATCATTCTGGTTCTTTATATTCTGTCTGTTGGTATATTCCTGATCTGCCGGGAGAAGAAGGGAGCGGAGTATACTGCAGCATTGAAGCAATATCAACAGGAACAAATGAAACAACCGGAAATGGAAGGGGAAAAAGAATGAACGAATATGATATGCAGGAAGCAATTCAATCCATGCGGCAGGATTCTGCGGCAAAAAATAAGCGGGGCATAGCTTTTATCGGGGCCTCGATCGTAATATGGCTGGGCATTCTGATCATTCAGCGAATGGAACTGCCCGTAAATACCAGGAACTTATATTCCTTTTTTATGACATCCTTATTAATGCCTCTGGCGGCCATGATCACCAGGATTCTGGGCATACGGATGCAGAATGTGAAAAATCCCCTGAATCGTCTGGGATTTCTTTTTACAGTAAATCAGATGATTTACATTATGATCGCCGGCTGGGTGTATTCGGTTATGCCGGAGCGGATGATCATGGTGCTGGCGATGGTATTCGGCGGACATCTGCTGCCCTTTGCCTGGCTTTATATTTCAAAGGCTTATGCAGTATCTGCGATCGTTGTCTCCCTTGGTGCTCTGATCATCGGCTGCTGCTTTCCATCATGGGTAGTTGCTGCAGGTATGCTGATCTACGAAGGCTTTTTTACTCTGTGGCTCTTTCTGGAAAACAGGAGATTAGAAAGCCGGATGTGCAGGGCAGAATAACCAGGATTCTGCATTAACAGTTGTAAAAATCAGAAATGTATATTAATATTAGATTTGTTAACATAGGGAAAAGCGGGGAATATTAATATGCAGAAGAATAAAAAAGAAGCAGATGAAGCACAGGGTGGAATTCGAAAGTATTTTCACGACCTGTTCGATCTGCGTGATGATATGATGAGCTATGAGGAAATTGACGAGATGATGGAAGAGAATACCGTCATTCATGGTGCCAATATGTGGATCCTCATGCTGGCAGTACTGATCGCCTCCATTGGACTGAATGTAAATTCCACGGCGGTCATCATTGGCGCCATGCTGATCTCGCCACTAATGAGCGGGATCATGACAATGGGCTTCTCTCTTGCGGTGCGGGATCTGACCCTGTTGAAACGGTCGCTGATCCGCTTTGGAACCCAGGTGGTGATCAGCCTGATAGCGGCCACCTTGTACTTTGTGATCACGCCATTAAGCGATCCTACCACAGAGATGATCGCCCGGACCAGCCCTACCCTGTGGGATGTGATGATCGCTCTATTTGGCGGTATCGCAGGCATGATCGGAAATACCCGGCAGAAAAAGGGGAATGTGATTCCCGGTGTGGCGATTGCGACTGCGCTGATGCCGCCGCTTTGTACTGCCGGATACGGAATTGCTTCTCTGCAGCCCAGATTTATCTTCGGGGCATTCTATCTGTTTCTGATCAATACGTTATTTATCATGCTTTCTTCCGCTCTTGTAGTACTGATTCTGGGCGTACCCCGGCATAAGTATCTCCGCCAGGCACAGCAGAAGCGGATCAACCGTGCCATTATCGCAATCACCATCATTACCATTATTCCGAGTGTATACATAGGCGCTAAGACAGTCCGGGATTCTGTGATCGAGCATAATGTATCCGGTTATCTGAATAATGAATTCGTATTCCCGGATACGCAGTTGGTACAGAGCAGTACGGATAAGCTGAATAAGGTGATTTCAGTTTCACTGGTCGGCGTGCCTGTGGAGGAGGAAGTGCTTACGGTTCTGGAGAAGGAGCTTTCCCGTTACAATCTGGAAGGGTATACCCTCCGTGTGACTCAGAATTCGATCCCGATGGAGGGTGAAGTCGAGGATACGGATAAGATCACCATTGCCATACAGGAGAATACCATATCCGAGCTGCAGACACAGTTAAAGGAGCAGGAAGGCCAGTTGGATGCAATGGAAAAGAGTGTAAGGGCTTATGAGGAAGAAAAGGCATCAGCGATCGACTATCAGGGAATATCAGACCGGGCAAGGACGATATTTCAGAAGCTTGGCAGTTGCAGTTGCGGGATGATGTCGGATGCAGATGGTGATTATATTATGTTTGTGGCAGAATCATCAGAGACCTTGTCAGAGGAGGAGCAGCAGACGCTTACCAACTGGTTAAAGACGGAAACCGGACTGAATCGTGTGGAGCTGCTGATAAAGGAGATCGTGGAGGAAGAGGAAGATGAGCAGATTTAAGGTAGAACTGAAGAAAATAGTGGATGACAGCTATGATATCGAGATCGGATTTGGCTTAGAGCATACATTGCTCACGGATATTCAGAATGGTCTGGCGGGAGCGCTGCACCGCTTTGCAGTGATCACGGACAGTACGGTAAAGGACTTATACGGAGACCGGATTTATCAGATGTTACTGGAGGCCGGTTATCAGGCGGATCTGTTTGTCTTTCCTGCGGGAGAGACCAGCAAGACCCGGAGGACAAAGGAACAGCTTGAGGATGCTATGCTGGCGAAGGGATATCGCAGGGACTGTTGTATTATTGCAGTCGGCGGCGGCGTTGTCACGGATCTGGCTGGTTTTGTAGCGGGAACCTATGGCAGAGGGGTTCCGTTCATTAATTATGCGACCACGCTGCTGGCGGCGGCAGATGCGTCCGTTGGAGGAAAGACCGCAGTGGATACTCCGCTGGCAACGAATCTGATCGGTTTATTCAATCAGCCCAGAAAGGTATATCTGGATGTAGCTGCATGGAAGACACTGCCCGCAGACCAGGTGTCCAGCGGTCTGGCGGAGACCATCAAGCATGCCATCATTGCCAGTCAGGAGCTCTTTCAGTATCTGGATGCACATATGGAGGAGTTACTTACCATAGAACCGGAGGCCTGCGCGCATATTGCACAGGAAAACTGTAAAATAAAGTACCAGGTAGTCATGAAGGACGAGCGAGAGAGCGGTCTGCGGGAAATCCTGAATCTGGGACATACAGTGGGACGTGCCATAGAAACGGTAAGCGGTTACCGGCTGCTGCACGGGGAGGCAGTTTCCATCGGTCTGGTGGCGGAAGCAGAGCTGGCGCTCCAGCTTGGATATGTAACAGAGGCAGAGCGGGATGCCGTAGTTTCCTTATTGCAGAAGGCGAAGCTTCCTACCGGGATTCCCGATTATATCGACCGGGAGGAGCTGGTAAAGAAGCTTTATACAGATAAGAAGGTGCGGGATGGTAAGCTGCGTTTTGTGATCCAGAAGGGGATCGGAAATGTGGTTGAATTTGAGCAGGGAGTGTTTGCAACACCGATCGAGGAAGCGGTTGCAAGGGAAATTATCATGAAGCTTTCGTAATTACCGTAGGAGCAGGTTGAGATTAAAAGGAATGAAGAACATTATGCTGTCTCATAAAATGAAAATGCGAACCGGTTATGCGGTCATTACAGTGCTCCTGCTTATTGCAGAGGTTCTGATCGCCCTTTATGTACACGACGACTTTGTACGTCCCTATGTGGGAGACGCTCTGGTGGTTGTGGTGATCTATTCCTTTATCCGGATCTGGCTGCCGGAGAAGATCCCGCTCCTGCCATTATATGTATTTTTATTTGCTGTTTTCGTGGAGGTCATGCAGTATTTTGACCTGGTTATGCTATTGGGACTGGAGGGAAACCGCTTTTTTCGAATATTACTTGGTGCAACCTTTGATCTCAAAGATATCATATGCTATGGAGCAGGCTGTCTGAGTCTGGGGATATGGGAGTGGATTTATTACCGGCATTGTAGAAGAAAGCATTTACAGGAGGGATAGTGTATGTGGCTGGTATTATAGTAATATAGCATACAGACGCGTAAGCAGCAGGAAGGAATCACTTTGGAGCGAGAGAAACGAAATAAGTTCATATTGGCAGCAGCAGGACTTCTCCTGCTCGGACTGGCATACATCCTCTGGGCGGTTTCGCCGGAAGAAGGAAATCTGGACAGCAGGATCCTGTTGTTTTTGCAGGAGAATATCCGGAATCCCATCCTGAATCCGGTTCTGATCTGTATTACAACACTTGGAAATGCAGGTGCCATTTGGATCGCAGGAACGATAGCCTTGTGTATCTGTAAGAGGACGAGGCGGATCGGCATCATCTGTGCCTGTTCATTAACAGTGGCATTCCTTTTGAATAACCTGTTTCTTAAGAATCTGGTGGGACGGATCCGTCCCTATGAGGTGGTTGCAGGTCTGCAGGCAATCATCGCCAGACCGGTCGATGCCTCCTTTCCGTCCGGCCATACCAGCAGCGGGTTTTCCGTAGCATGGGTACTGCTCCGTAATGTACCGAAGCGATACGGAATTCCCGCTGTATGTCTGGCCGCCCTGATCGGATTTTCCCGCCTGTATGTAGGGGTGCATTATCCGACCGATGTTCTGGTCGGAATGCTGATCGGCATTGGATGTGCTTATCTGGCAGATGCCCTGGTAAAACGTTATGGACAGAGAGGAATGACCAGATAAGCAGAATTGGTATTCCTCTTTTACTCCGTTACCAGATCCCGAATCGCAACCCGCTTTATCCGGCCGGAGATCAGATAGGCGAACAGGAAGAAGCAAAGGCAGAGTAACAGCACAGGCAGAAGGATCGAGGCAATGGTAAAGTCTGACTCAAAGTTGGTAATACCCATTAATCGCAGTAGTGAATTCAGCAGCCGATTACTGAGCAGGAAGGAAAGGATCACTCCCAGAACGGAACCGCTTCCTGCTACGATCAGAAAACGGAAGGCGAACTGAAGACGCAGGCTTGCTGCAGTAAAGCCCATGGCCTTATAGATTCCAATGTCAATCCGCTCTTTGATAAAGATCTTGCTGCAGACCATATAGACAACAACAAGGGCGAATACGATGGAAAAGGAGTAAATAACTACTTTTATGGCATCCAGGGCGGTCCGGATCAGGTTTGTGAAAGAATCAGTTTCCACTACCTGTGCTTCCAGAGTGGTTCCGTATTTATCATTCAGAGAATCTGCGATTTCCTGAACCATGGAAGGATCCTGCAGCGAAAAGTGTGCACGGGTAGGACTTTGAATATCCAGTTTGTCACCGGCCTTCGAGGAAATGGCAATGACCATGCCGGTATCGTTGGTGCTTTGGAAAAATCCGGAGATCATGAATTCCTCCCGGGAATGATAGTTGGAAAGAAGTACCGTATCTCCAATATCCAGATCAAGCTCACTGGCAACGATATCCGTGATCAGGACTTCATTGCTGTATAATGGAGCCCGTCCCCGGGTGATGCCAGCGATGATTTCCGGATCTCGAAAAATAAAGCAGTAAATCTCATATCCATCGATGGATATATACTGGTTTGTCAGATAATATGCTTTATTGATCGGTGAATGTAGTGTAATCTCGGCTTCGATGTCTTCTATCTGAGAATCACTGGCAGGTTCCTGGAAATAGATAATTAAATCACTGTATATGTAGCCCATGCTTTCCAGAGCCGCTTTTGAATTTGCCATATTTGCCAGCACAGTAATGGTCAGCATGAAGAAGACTAAAATGGCGGCTACCAGAATGGATGAAAGGTATCGTCTGCTGGCAGAGGTAAATTGCCGTAACGCAAGACTTCCTGTGAGCAGCTTTTGCGTGATGGCAAAGTGGAATCGACTGTCAAAGTATTGATCTGCCTGGCCGGCAGACAAGGCACGGACAGGTGACAGCTTTCCAACCTTCTGCGTCAGGCAAAGGAGTATAACCGTCGACAGCAGCAGGAGGACAAGGATACAGATAAGGCTTTTATTCAGAGAGACGGTGTGATCTGCTAATATAGCAGTGATCGGCAGATAGAGCCTTACCAGAGCGGCAGTCAGCGGAATGGCAAGGATCAGTCCCAGAGCAGCACCTGCCACTTCTGCTGACAGATACTGTAACAGCAGGACTGCCTGTAGTTTCCCTGTGGTAAAGCCCTGTGCCTTCAGAATCCCGAGATTGATATAATCCGCCTCAATACTGCTGGAAAGACTGTGGCTGATAATGATCAACACAATGACGAATAACAGACACAGGAATACTATCAGAATATTGGAAATAATGGTATTGAACAGTCCGGTATAATGAAGGACCTGTGCTTTTGTCAGAGAACCCATGGCGGCAATATCAATGATGCCGGTTTCCAGATTTAACTCCTGCTTCCACGTCGCATCGGAAACCGTACAATCCGGTGACTTGAAAATATGAAGGATATACATCGTACCCATATTTTCTTCCTTCGTATAGAGCTTTCCGTAATCCTGCTCCATCTGTGTAAAGTCGGAATTGCTGACAAAGATCTGCTTCCAGCCCATCATGGAGCCTCCATTATTTGGTTCTTCAATAAATCCCTTTACTACAAAATCATACTCTCCAAAGGTGGTTGTATAATGAATGGTATCTCCGATGGCACAGGGATACTTCGCCTGCACCCCCAGTGGAACATAGATCTCGCCCGGATTCAGTGGTGGTGTTTCCGGTTCGTATTCTGTCTTCGTCTCATTCAGTATCTGATAGTCCGGTGTCAGGGTTCGCAAAAAGGCGGTTTCATGCGATTTTTTCCCGTTTGCTTCGCTGGACTCTGTCCAGAAGGCAGGAACCGGTACCACTTTGTCTACGCTATCCTGTTCCAGAAGGGAGGCCTGCAGTTCTTCCGTATAAGCGCTTTCATTTATATATACGATCAGATCACCGGAATGAACCCGTTGTAATGCCTGTTCTACTGCCAGATTTCCATTGTCACTGGCGTTAAATATTGCAGTCATAGCTGTGACAATGATCAGCATAAGGATCAGAATACTGATGAAGGTTCCCTTTCTATGACGGATATTTGCTTTTAAAAGTGTGAAGATTTCCATATATCTCACCTACCATTCCATGGAATTCAGCCAGGCATTGACCTGGGCTTCCCGGCTCTTCTCTTCCTCCGCCGAATAGGGCGGCAGGGAAAGCTCTCCGATAATAGTCCCGTCTGCCAGATAGAGGATACGACCTGCCCGTAATGCAGCACGCATATCATGGGTAACCATCAGTATACTTTGCCCCCTGGTATTTAGGTCCGTCAGCAGATTTAATACCTCCGTGGTATTCCGTCGGTTCAGGGCTCCAGTCGGCTCGTCTGCGAACAGCAGCTTTGGCTGATGGATAATTGCTCTTGCAATGGCACAGCGCTGCTGTTCACCACCGGATACCTGAGAAGGAAGATGGGTTTTTACATGGGAGATTCCCACCTGCTCCAAAAGGCTGTTGGCCCGGGCATTGATTTCAGAGGCAGAAGACTGCTTATTCAGATAACCGGGTACCACAATATTTTCAAATAAGGACAGGTTGCTGACCAGATGAATCTGCTGAAAGATAAAGCCGAAGTCTGTATGGCGCAGTTCAGCCAGCTTCTTCTCACTTATAGTGGCAAGATTGCTGTCCTGGTAGATGATCTCTCCGGCGGTTGCCCGATCCATACCGCTCAGGGCATAGAGCAGGGTGGATTTGCCGGAGCCGGAGGCTCCCATGATCACGGTAAAGTCTCCTTCATATAGAGTTAAGTTGATGTGGGACAGAATATGCAGCTGACCGCCATTGTGGGCAAAGCTTTTGCATAAGTCCTTTGCTGATAAAATCGTTTGTTTCATGTGTTCCCCTTTCCTGTACAGCCGAAGGATTCTGGGTTGGCTGTCTTGTTGGAATTCATTCTTCGTATCAATGCTTCCTGTACGTACTGTAGCAGAAAAGTTATTAAGAAGTCCTTAAGAGTATGGGGATTTTACAGGGAGATATACGATAGCCTCCAGACCATCGGTATGATTGTGCAGTTGAATGCTGCCTTTCATCTGTTCTGCAATATATCTTACAATATACAGGCCTAAGCCGGAGCCGGGCTCGTTTCCGCAGTTCTTCCCGCGATAAAACTTATCAAAGATAAATGGCATATCGGTATCGGGGATACCACCGCCATAGTCCCGGAAGCGGATTGCCACGGTGTCATCTGCCTGTGTCAGGGATACGTCTATTGGAGTCCCGGCATATTTTCGTGCATTGTTGATCAGATTTTCCGTGATCTGCAGCAGCCGGTTCTGGTCGGCATCTACAAGTGCGGTGAAGGCAGGGATGTGAAAGATAACATCCTTTTGATCCGCCGCAATTTCTGCAATAGCGTTCTGCATATAGCTGCACAGCTCGAACTCGACGGGGGTGATCTTAAGCTTATTCAGATCCGAGAGGGAATGTAAGAAGAGATCATTGGTCAAACGGGTAACCTCATCGCATTTTCGTATCAGTATCGTAATATAATTCTGTCGTTTTTCCGGGCTTGTATCAAGATTGGCTTCGAGGCCTTCCGCATAGGCACGGATCGATGCGATCGGCGTTTTAATATCATGGGAAAGGGTAGCGATCACGGTTTTGTTGTTCTCAATGGCCTCCCGTTCACAGGCACGCGCTTTTGTAATCTCCTGCCGCATATGGTCAAAGGCCCAGGTAAACTGTCCGAAATAATTGGAACGTTCATAATTAAGAGGCAGATCAAAATTTCCCCTGGCAATCTGTTCCGCAAAGTGCTGCAGCTTGTCAAAGGGCCGGAGTATGGTAAAATAGACATAAAGAAATACCGTAATAAGAAATACCAGACAGCAGAGTACCAGCGGAATGATAGCGGCCGGCTGTTCAGAGGCGGATCCTTCCTGACGTATGGAGGTCTGCAGAGTCCGGGTCATTTCAGCGGCCGCCTCCTGTCTGCCGGACTGAATCAGCTGTTCGATCTCATTCAGTGCGACGAGCGTTTCTCCTTTCCGGTCTGTCACTTTTTCTGACTGATCCTGAAGCAAAAGGATGCCGGACATGAGAAAAAGAATCAATATAAAGAATAAGGTGATGCCAAGTAATTTATGCTTCATGTATGCCTCCTGTCTCCAGCAGATAGCCGATTCCCCAGACCGTTTTAATGTATCGGGGTTTTGCCGGATCATCTTCTAATTTTTCCCTCAGCCATCGAATGTGTACGGTCAGCGTGGAAGCTTCTACCATGGAGAAGGCTCCCCATACCTCCTGGATCAGCTGTTCTTTCGGAAGTGCTGTATCCGGATGCTCACAAAGATAAGCAAGCAGATCGAATTCCCGTAGAGAGAGGGATATCAGAGTGTCGCCTTTCTTAACGCTCCGGGCGGTAATATTCACAGAAATATCACCGAAGCTTATGATGCGTTCTGCCTGTTGGAATCCATAGGTCCGTCGCATCAGCGCATTGACTCTGGATAACAGCTCCTTCATGGAATAGGGCTTGGGCAGGTAATCGTCGCCGCCCAGATCCAGTCCGGTGATCCGGTCTGTTTCACTGGTTCTGGCGCTTGCAAAGATGACCGGAACAGTAGAGACCCGGCGAAGCTCCCGGCAAAGCTCGAAGCCGGTCATGCCGGGCAGATTGATATCCAGTAAAATAAGATGAAAGACAGAGTCTGTGAGCAGTTCGAATGCCTGATCACTGTCTGCGGCGCAGGTAACGCTGTATCCGTAGCTTTCCAGCATATCAGACAGAATGAGAGACAGATCCGTATCATCATCTATGATAAGAATTTGTTTTTGAGTCATGGGAGATCCTTTCTGTATGGTTTTGGTTATGCCTTGACATGTATTATGGATATTTTAGCTTATTACAGGAACAGTGACAAGAAAATCATTGATTATAAATCGCACATTTATTGCTTCTCAATCGTTTATATAGTGAAAGGCCTTTCAAAGGAAGCAGAAGCGGAACAAGGAGGTGTGGCTGTGAGCGACCAGGAGTTTAACAGGATTGTCGGGCAGTATGCAGACATAGTGTATCGTGTGGCACTCAGCTATACCGGAGCTCCTCAGGATGCAGAGGATGTGGTGCAGACAACTTTCATGAAACTTCTGACCGGTAACAGGGAGTTCCGGGATGAAGAGCATATACGAAGATGGCTGATCCGGGTAACCGTGAACGAATGTAACAGCCTGTGGTCCTCTTTCTGGAGAAGGAACGTGGAGTATTCAGATGTGCCGGCAACGGAACCGGAGTTCTCTATTGAGGAAAGGCAGGATCTGTATCAGGCGGTGATGAACCTGCCGGCAAAGTGCAGGATCGTTGTTCATCTGTTTTATTATGAGGACTATTCTTCAAAGGAGATTGCGGCGCTTCTGCATATGCGGGAGGCAACGGTAAGAACCAGACTTGTTCGTGCAAGGAAACTATTACGACAGCAGCTTAAGGAGGCGTGGGAAGATGAAGAATAAAGAATATTATCAGGAAACCTTTGATGAGGTACATGTCCCTGAGGCATTGCTGGGAAAGGTCAAGGGTATGAAGATGGAAGAAAAGAAGATCCAGAGGAAGAGTAAATTAAGATATGCAGCAGCTATTGCGGCAGCATTCGGGATCTGCATTGCAGCATCAAATGGAATCTGCTATGCAGCAACCGGAAACACATGGGTAGAGAAGGTGATCCTTTATATTAATGGAGAACCGGTGGAGCAGGATATTACCTGGCATGAGGAGGGAGATACCGTCTATGGTGAATTCGAGTATGAGACAGACGGTGAGAAGCCTGCCAAGGTCGTATTCTATGGCGCAGATGGTTCCCGACTGGAAACGGAAGGAACAGGAAATGGATTTATTTGTGGAAAAGCCGGGGAGGGGGAGCAGCCAGAAAGTGATTTCAGTGCAGGGCTTCTGCGGGAGGATGACCGGATTTATCTGGCGATCGGCGACAGCAGGATTGATATCACTGAGGATTTTGCAGACGGTAACTGCAGTGGAAGCTTTGAATATGAAGGTACGATTTACGAATATGAAGTAACCGGAACCGTTGATGAGTATACCGTGGATATTAAGTAAATGTATCATATCTTAAAGAAATTAAGCCCGCCGGCTAGTGACCGGCGGGCTTAATTTCCTTATGCAAATACGGTCTGTGCGATCTCCTTTTCCTGGTCACACAAAGCATTCAGTTCTTTTGTCATGGCGTTGATCTTCTCCATATTTGCGGCCTGGGATGTTACGGCCTTGTCCATACTCTCGATTCTGGATAAGATATGCCCGATCGCCTGCTGCATCTCATTCAGGCTCTGAGAGATATGCTTGGAGGTTTCGTTGCAGGATACTGCCAGTTTACCTACCTCATCTGCTACAACCGCAAAACCCCGGCCGGCTTCCCCGGCTCTGGCGGCTTCGATGGAAGCATTTAAGGACAGTAAATTCGTCTGGGTGGCGATGCCCTGGATCAAAGAGATGATCTCCAGCGATTCATTTACTTTTTCATTTACGGCAGCGGCAGAGGTCGTGATACTGCTTTGTTTTTCATTTAAGTCCTGTACATCCGTGGTGGTCTCGGCAACGACTGCGCTGATCTCATCCAGTCCGGCAGCCAGGCTGTGAATGCTCCGTTCCATATCAGCTTCAAAGATTTCCCGGCTGCGTTTCTGCTCTGTTACATCCAGAGCGGTTGCTGCCAGCACGATCGGCTTTCTGGCAGAATCAAATACCGCGGTAACAGTCATCTGAAACCACCGGTAAGCTCCGTCAGCATGGCGGATGCGGAATTCCAGCTTCAGCGGGGTATGCTGTGATGCGCTTTTTACATAATGCAGGATCTGTTCCATGACATTCTTTCTGTCCTCGTCATGGATCCGACTGGAGTATGTATCCGGAGAGTTTGGAAAATCCTGCTCATCATGAAACCCTAACAGCCTCCGGAACTGTTCTGAATACCAGAATGGATTTTCCGGATTTGCGATGTCTCCGTTCATGACATTCATACTCCAGGAGCCTTCATTGAGAATGGAGTCAATGGCATCATGACGTTTGGTAGAGATATCCAGATCTACTGCATTGGTATGGGCAATCGTAATATCTGTGATGGTCCCGATAAACTCAAAGGGCTTTCCACCCCGCCTTACGATCTCGCCTGCCATACGCATCCAGCGGATTCCGCTTTGTTTTGTATGAAAGCGGTATTCCACATCAAATTCCTTTTGCCCGGTGTTGTCTTCCACTGTATCATGAAACTCCTGCAAGACCCAATTCCGATCCGCATCATGAATCTTTGCAGTCCATGCATCGAAAGAATCTTCAAATTCATCCCGATCCGTGTAGCCTGTAATTTCACGGAATTCATCACTGAACATAACGCGACTGATCTGCAGTTCGTCTCCAAAGTACATGGACCACATCCCGGAGTGATTGATCCGGTTGATCATGGTCATATTTTCTCTGGCATGGTTCAGTAACAGATTTGCACAGTTTAGCAGATTGTTCAGCGCTGCCGTTACACCTGGCTCCCCCTCGCATATAACTGCATCCGTAACCTCCTCAAATAAACCGACCTGAAATGATTTCTGTGCCTGAACATTTAATTCGTTTATCAGTTGTTCCGCCCACTGATCCTGTTTTTTGCTCTTATGCATATTGGTATCGTCCTTTCTGAGTATATTTCGTTCCTTTATTATTCTAATACTATTTAATATCAAATTCCGATGTATGTCAATATATGACTTTCGAATATAAAAATCAGCATAATGACGAAAGCATCGTGAAGGGATCCGGTCAAATTTGGTATGTATATATTCAGATTTGACACTTGCACAATACCTGAAATCTGCTAGAATCTATTATATAGGATTTGAATGGATCATGAAATGCTGCGGTAAACAAGGGGGTAGCAATATGAGTACGAAGCGATTAGGATTTGGATTGATGCGTCTGCCTTTATCAGACCCGGATGATCCGGCCGGGATTGATATGGAACGGACGAAACAGATGGTGGATACATTCCTGGAGCGTGGTTTTACATATTTTGATACTGCATGGATGTATTGTGGCTTTCAAAGTGAAAATGCAGCCAGAGAAGCGCTGGTAGAACGTTATCCCAGGGATCGTTTTACACTGGCGACCAAGCTTCATGCAGGATTTCTCCAGAGCAAGGAGGACCGGGACCGGATTTTCAATGAACAGCTGGCAAAGACCGGAGTGGAATACTTTGACTATTATCTGTTACATGACATCGGACAGGATCACTATAAGGTGTATACAGAGCTGGACTGCTTCCAGTGGTTACAGGAGAAAAAGCGGCAGGGACTGGTAAAGCATATCGGTTTTTCTTATCACGATAATGCAGAATTGCTGGATCAGGTACTGACAGAGCATCCGGAGATGGAGTTTGTACAGCTTCAGATCAATTACCTGGACTGGGACAGTGCGGGAATCCAGTCCGGCAAGTGCTACGAGACAGCAGTAAAGCATAAGAAACCGGTTATTGTCATGGAACCGGTCAAGGGCGGAACTCTGGCGAATGTTCCGGAGGGAGTGGAGCGGTTATTCAAGGATGTTCATCCGGACTGGTCTGTTTCCTCCTGGGCGATCCGCTTTGCTGCAAGTCTGGATAATGTCATGATGGTATTGAGCGGTATGAGCAGCATGGAACAACTGCTGGACAATACGGAATATATGGCTGAGTTTCAGCCGCTGAATGCAGAGGAGCAACAGACGATCCGGGAGGCGGCAGCTATGATCAACTCCAATATTGTCATTCCGTGTACCGGCTGTTCCTATTGTACGGACGGCTGTCCGATGAAGATTGCCATTCCGAAATATTTTTCGCTATACAATGCGGATCTGCAGGAGATAAAGGAAAAGGGATGGACACCACAGGGAGAATATTATGACAGACTGACAGGCACATTTGGCAAAGCAAGCGCCTGTGTAGCGTGCGGTCAGTGTGAGGGAGTCTGTCCGCAGCATCTGCCGATCATAGAACATCTGAAAGAGGTTGCGGCTCATTTTGAGACTTCGGATATATGATCCTATTAGAAACAACTCTGTGTGAGAAGGAGATAAATCATGGAACGGATAATCAGGGAGTTTGATGGTTTCAGGGAAATTGTATATGTGGCTGATCCGGAGAACTATAATTTAATGTTCTTAAATAAGGCCGGTTTACAGACCGTCGGATATAGCGAACTGGAACAGGTAAAGGGAAAAAAGTGCTATGAGGTATTACACGGTCTGGATCATCCCTGTCAATTCTGTACGAACGGTCAGTTATGCAGAGAGCAGTATCTGGAATGGAAGCATGAGGATCATATAGGAGGCAAAACATATCAGATCAAGGATAAGCTGATTTCCTGGGAGGGCAGGGATGTCCGTATGGAGATTGCCGAGGATGTGGCGGAAGCGGCCGTGTATGACATGGAAGCGCAGAAGCAGAGCCGGCTGAACAACGAACGGATTGTGCTGGAATGTGTGAAAATGATGTATTCTTCTCTGGAAACAGATATTGCACTGAATAATGCGTTACAGGTACTTGGCACTTCATTAGGAAGTGAGCGTACTTATATATTTCATGTCTTTGGTAAATATATGGACAATACCTATGAGTGGTGTGCAGAAGGTGTTTCTCAGGAAATTGATACATTGCAGAATGTTCCGATTACCACGATCGACCGCTGGATGCCGTTCTTTACGAAGAATGAGTGTGTGATCATGGAAGACCTGGAGGAGATCCGGGATTATGCACCGGATGAATATGAGATCCTGAAGCGGCAGAAGGTACATTCGCTGATCACGGTCCCGATGATGGACAAGGGGAAGCTGGTAGGATATTTCGGAGTAGATAACCCGAGAACCGGAAATCTGAATGAGATGTCCAATATCCTGAAGATGCTGGCCTATTTCTTTCAATCGCTTCTGGAACGCAAGAAGCGGGAGGATTATCTGCGGAAGATCGGCTTTACAGATGCCATGACCGGAGCCCTGAACCGGAATGCGTATATACGTGATACCATGTCTGAGGACAACGGAGAGCTGTCTTCTATCGGATGTTTCTTTATTGATATTAATGGCTTAAAGCGAAGTAATGATATATTTGGTCATGAAACAGGGGACGAACTGATCCGGAGGATTTACCAGATTGTCTGTTCCGGCGTGAAGGATTATCCGGTATACCGGCTGGGTGGCGATGAATTTGTGGTTTTGTGTCAGAATATTACAAAGGAAGAGTTTGCTTCCATAGAATCCGTACTGCGACGGGAACTGAGCGGCAGGCATGGCTGCAGCGCAGCTGTGGGCGGCGGCTATTCAGAATCTCCAAATGATCTGGGCGCTATTATTGAAAAGGCGGATCAGAGAATGTATCAGGATAAGAAACAGTACTACAGGAATATTAACATTCGATTCTCTTCTGAATATCTTAATTCTGAGGTCAAAGCATAGATGTGCACAGCATCGGGAGGATTCAGATATGTCAGAACGGATATCACTGGAACCAGAAGCGGCGGCGGTTTGCGATGCAAACGCAGTGCCGCCTTTTCTGTTTCAGTTACCACCATGGAGAGGACGGGAGCTGGTGGAGGAAGCTCAGAGTACGCCGGTATGTATGTGTCCGGCAGATATACGGAAAACTGTGATGAATACCGGGAGATGGGGACGGATTCCGGTCTATATCGTTGTTCCGGAACAGGTATCCTGTACCAAACGGATAATTTTTTATATTCATGGCGCAGGATGGGTATTTGGCAGCTTCCATACCCATGAAAAGCTGGTGCGGGAGCTGGCGGCACGGACCGGTTCGGTTGTTGTCTTCCCGGAGTATACGAGGTCTCCGGAAGCACGATATCCGGTGGCGATTGAACAGTGCTATTCTGTCCTGTCCAGACTGCCGGAGCTGGCGGCTGTCATGAATATCTCCTATGACCCGTCTGCACTGGTCATTGCAGGAGACAGTGTAGGCGGTAATATGGCCATTGCCATGATATTTATGGCAAAGCAGCGGAAGGGGCCCTGCATGCAAAGTCTGTTGTTATATTATCCGGTGACCAATGCATGCTTTGATACGAAGTCATATTGTCAGTTTGCAGAAAATTATTATCTGTACCGGGAAGGAATGATGTGGTTCTGGAATCAGTATACCCGTTCTGAGCAGGAACGAAATCAGATAACGGCATCACCGCTTCGGGCATTGACGGAGCAGCTCTGCGGATTTCCGCCAACCATGATATTAAATGGAGAAGCAGATGTATTGCGGGATGAGGGCGAAGCATTTGCCCGGAAGCTGCGGGAGGCCGGTGTGAGCGTGACTGCCATCCGCTTTCAGGGTATGATCCATGACATTGTAATGCTGAATGCATTAGATCAGACCAATGCCTGCCGTGCCGCCATGGATGTATCGGTTGACTGGATCTGTCGCACTGGATGCGGGGCTGTATAAGGAATGGTTGATTATTTGTTGTGGTTGAAATATAATATTTTCAGAAGAAGCAGGGATAGATACAAAAAGAGGATAGGCATATGAGCAGAAAGGCATTGATTGCCATGAGCGGCGGCGTGGACTCATCCGTAGCCGCCCTTCTGATGAAGGAAAAGGGATATGACTGTATTGGCGTGACAATGAAGCTGCACGATAACAGGGACAATGGATTGGCATTGGAGAAGAGCTGTTGTACCTCTGATGACATTGCAGACGCCGGGCGGGTTGCGGAACGACTGGGGATTCCTTTTTATGTTGTAGATTATAAAGCGGATTTCAAGGAAAAGGTTATGGATCCGTTTGTAGAGGCTTATCTGCGGGGCTGTACGCCCAATCCGTGTATTGAATGCAACCGGCATTTAAAATTTGAGCATTTATACCGAAAGGCTGAGGAGCTGGGCTGTGATGTGATCGCAACGGGTCATTATGCCTGTGTTGATCACGATGGCACGCAGTATTGTTTAAAAAGGGCGGCGGATCCGGCAAAGGATCAAAGCTATGTACTGTATTCACTGACGCAGGAGCAGTTAGGCCATACCATGTTTCCGCTTGGAGCGTTGAAAAAGGAGCAGGTACGGGAGCTTGCCCGGGAGCATGATCTTATCAATGCAGCCAAGCGTGAGAGCCAGGATATCTGTTTCATTCCGGATGGAGATTATAAACGGTTTATGAGGGAGCATTATCATATCAATATCGGGGATGGCGAATTTGTGGACAGGACCGGAAAGGTTCTGGGAAAGCACTCCGGTTATTATGGATTTACGATCGGACAGCGTCGGGGACTGGGAATCGCTGCGGAGGCCCCGTATTATGTGGTCGATATTCTGCCGGAACGCAATCAGGTTGTTTTGGGAGAAAATGAAGATCTGTACCAGACGACACTGGTGGCTGAGCATGTAAACTGGCTTATGTCGTCTGACTATAAGGATATGATAATTCAGGCAAAGGTGCGTTACCGCCAGGCGGCACAGAATGCCTATGTGAAACGCCTGGAGGGAGACCGGATCCAGGTGGAATTCTTAGAGCCTCAACGGGCAATTACCAGAGGACAGGCTGTGGTGTTGTATTGTGGAGATATTGTCATTGGAGGCGGTACCATATCCGCTCTGACAACTGACCGGGCTTAGGCGGATCTGCGTCTGGATGATTTGGATAATATAGAGATGAACAGGAGGAAGATTGGATGGAGTCAAGAGTGGAGGAGGCGTTGAAGCGTCATCGAAAAGGATTTAACTGTGCACAGGCGATCGCCTGTACTTACTGCGATCTGGTGGGTATAGATGAGACCACCATGTTCCGGATGACAGAGGCACTGGGACTTGGTATGGGCGGCATGGAGGGAACCTGCGGTACTGTAACCGCTGTCTGTGTGCTGGTCGGTCTGAAATGCAGTACGGGTAATCTGGAGCAGCCAAACAGTAAATCGGAAACATATAAGCTGTCCAGGGAGGTCGTGAAGCAGTTTAAGGATCAGAATACAACAGTTGTATGCAAAGTATTAAAGGGTGTGGGAACCGGTGAGGTGCTTCGTTCCTGTCCGGATTGTGTCCGGGATGCAGCGTTGATCGCAGAACAGGTGCTGTTTGCAGAATGAAAGATCTTCCTGTGCGATTAGAATTGTGCAATGGTTGATTTGGGTATATAATAGGAGGAGATTTCTGTTGTCAGGGATGTTTCTTTGGAATTGATTTAGATAATAATGATATAGCAGGTATAACATGAACAAATGTAAGAAGCTGGCGGAATATCTGATTGCCTGGTATCCGGATCATGCAAGGGAGCTGCCCTGGAGAAGGGATCGTGATCCTTATCATGTCTGGCTGTCGGAGATCATGCTCCAGCAGACCAGAGTTGAAGCGGTAAAAGAATATTATAAGCGATTTCTGCAGGCACTTCCGACGATCGCTGACCTGGCCAATGTGGAGGAGGATCGATTGCTGAAGCTGTGGGAGGGACTTGGCTATTATAACCGGGCAAGGAACCTGAAAAAGGCGGCACAGACGATCGTAAATGAAAGAGAAGGCAGGTTTCCGAAGACATATGAGGAGATTTTATCTCTGTCCGGTATTGGTGAATATACGGCAGGGGCGATCGGCTCCATATGTTTTGATCTTCCGACGCCGGCAGTGGATGGAAATGTCCTGCGGGTGTATACCAGAGTGATGGCGGATGCATCCAATATTGATAAGCAGTCCACAAAGAAAATGATCCGGGAACAGCTTGCGGCAGTATATCCAAAGGGGAAGTGCGGCATGTTTACACAGAGTCTGATGGAGCTTGGGGCAACGGTCTGTCTGCCCAATGGTATGCCGAAGTGTGGCGAGTGTCCGTTACAGTCCATATGTCTTGCAGGGCAGCATGACACATGGCAGCAGTATCCGGTCCGGGATGAGAAGAAGAGTAGAAGACTGGAAGATAAAACAGTATTTGTTCTGCGATGCGGGAATCGGGTCGCAGTACGGAAGCGGGACAGTAAGGGTCTGTTATCGGGCATGTGGGAGTTCCCTAATGTGGAAGGCATCCTGATAGAACAACAGGCGGCAGATGTAGCGGCACAGTGGAAGACAGCGCCGGAGCATATGAAGATGTCGTATCATTATACCCATGTATTCTCGCATGTGGAATGGAGAATGACCGCCTACTATCTTGCCTGTCAGCAGATGTGCAGGGAGTTTCAATGGGTAACGATGGAGGAATTAGAGCATAAAGTGGCAATGCCTTCGGCATTTCGACCATTTTTAGATATGTTAAAGGAGGAGAAGTAAATGCATAGACCAACAGGGGAAACCGTATTAATGTATGGGTTTACTGACCCGCAGAGAGCGAGAGAATTGCAGTATGTCATGGTACAGATGGGTATCCGTGTGAAGACGATCCATGACGACCAGCTGGGACAGACCGTGGGCTTTCTGGCCGGTGTGAAGGATATGGAGGAGAATCCGGCTCCGGAGCAGTATCCGCCATTGAATGAGGAAGTGATCGTCATGCATAATTTTACGATCAATAAGCGGATCGATCTGATGCTGACGAATATCAAGAAGCGTGGCCTGGAAGGAATCCCGTTGAAGTGTGTGCTGACCAGTACCAATAAGAAATGGACCTTCTACGACCTGGCAAAGGAGCTGGAACAGGAGCATGCTATGCTTATGAACGGACAGCTTCCGGGAACGAAAAAAGAGGATGTCAGTGCGGAAGAAGAAAAAGAGGAGTAATGGGCAGGCCTGCGAGGAAACTATTACTTGCTGATATTTCTGAAATCATGTAGAATGAATCATTAGGTACAGGATTCATTCTACATTTTGCTTTATGAGATTTTGAATGGAATCTGATATTGTAAAGGGAGAATATATCTGGAAACGCAAGAGGACATGAGAATTCAGGAGTGGAGGAAAGATACATTGATGGATCAGGAATTAATTATCGTATTGGATTTTGGCGGTCAGTATAATCAGTTGATCGCAAGAAGGGTTCGGGAGTGTAATGTGTATGCGGAGGTACATCCGTATACCCTGGGCCTGGAAAAGATAAAGGATATGAATCCGAAGGGGATCATTTTTACCGGAGGGCCAAACAGCGTTTATGCGGAGGAATCGCCACGGTATCAGAAGGAAATCTTTGAACTGGGGATTCCGATCCTTGGCATCTGTTATGGTTCCCAGTTGATGGCATATACATTGGAGGGCAGTGTAGAGACAGCCCCGGTCAGCGAATATGGAAGAACGGAGGTAGAAGTCGATACGTCTTCCGTATTGTTTCAGGATGTTGAGCCAACGACAGTGTGCTGGATGAGTCATACAGATTATATTGCAAAGGCACCGGAGGAATTTCGGATTACTGCCCATACTCCGGTGTGTCCGGTTGCTGCTATGGAGATTCCGGAACGGAAGTTGTATGCTACCCAGTTCCATCCTGAGGTTATGCATACCCGGGAGGGGCAGAAGATGCTGGCGAATTTTGTATACAAGGTATGTGGCTGTAAAGGGGACTGGAAGATGGATTCCTTTGTAGAGCATACCATTCAGGAACTACGGGAGAAGATTGGTAATGGAAAGGTTCTGTGTGCGTTATCCGGCGGCGTGGATTCCTCTGTTGCAGCAGTTTTGTTATCCAAAGCCGTAGGAAAGCAACTGACCTGTGTATTCGTGGATCATGGTCTGCTTCGGAAACATGAGGGAGACGAGGTTGAAGCTGTATTCGGACCAGAGGGGCCATATGACCTGAATTTTGTCCGGGTCAATGCCCAGGAACGTTTCTATGACAGGCTGAAGGGTGTAGAGGAACCGGAGCAGAAACGGAAGATCATTGGCGAGGAATTCATTCGTGTGTTTGAGGAGGAAGCCAGGAAAATCGGAGCAGTTGATTTCCTGGTACAGGGAACGATCTATCCGGATGTGATCGAGTCTGGTCTTGGTAAGTCTGCTGTGATCAAGTCTCATCATAACGTAGGCGGTCTGCCGGATTATGTGGATTTTAAGGAAATTGTGGAACCGCTCCGGCTGTTGTTTAAGGATGAGGTCCGCAGGGCAGGCTTAGAGCTTGGGATTCCGGATTATCTGGTGTTCCGTCAGCCATTTCCAGGCCCTGGACTTGGAATCCGGATCATAGGTGAGGTAACTGCTGATAAGGTGCGGATCGTGCAGGATGCGGATGCAATTTACCGGGAGGAGATTGCAAAGGCGGGAGTAGATAAAGGGCTGGGACAGTATTTTGCAGCGCTTACAAATATGCGAAGTGTGGGTGTAATGGGAGATGAGAGAACCTATGACTATGCTGTGGCACTCCGGGCAGTATGCACGTCTGACTTTATGACAGCGGAGAGTGCTGAGATTCCGTGGGAGGTACTGGGAAAGGTGACGAACCGGATTGTGAATGAGGTAAAGGGGGTTAACCGGGTGCTGTATGACTGTACCGGGAAGCCGCCGGCAACGATTGAGTTCGAGTAACGGATAAAATCCCGGAAATGCTGATAAAATGGGCGTTTCCGGGATTGCTTTATGCCGTTTGGCTCTAAAATGGCTCTATTTATTTGATGAATACTGGATTGGGGGTGGGTATCATGATACCTGCTTTTTAATACAGAGGAATTTCGCCCTCATAGTTGTCGGCTCTTTCCAACAGAGGACCGGTTGCACCCATTGTAAAAGCTATATCACTGCTTCGGATAGACAATAGTTCCATTCCAATCTTCAGATTAAGAAAATCTAATATCTGCTGATTAAGCTGAATTACACCATTCTCTGAAATATTTACCCAACAGTATGACCGCCCTTTGTATTTGACAAATTCGCCCTCTGCGGTCTGATAATTCAGTAAAGCCGGATTATCAGTAAGAATGTGTCCTAACTTTGACGGTTCTAACAATCCTTTTCTTGTCACACAAAAGCCGCCAGTGACCTTGCTTCCAGTAAAAAGATAGACTTTTCTCTCTGCTGTGGCGTTGTACTCTGTAAGAGCCTGTGTTGGGAGATGGATTGTCAAATCATTTCGTATCAGTGATTTTCCGAAAATAAATTTACCGCCTTTATTCATCTGTGGCATATATCATCAACTCCTTTTCTTAAAAGTGGAAGTCCACTATACCACGAGAAAATTCAAATGTCATTAAGGCTCTCTAAAGTAGCTATAATTATTTGACAAATACTGGATTTCGGACGGGTATTATGATACTTGCGTTTTTACATGGCAAGTCCACATTCAAAGGCAAGAACCATATACTTTTCTGCGTTGGTAAGACCATAAGACGTTAAATCTCTGATTTCCCATGTTTCAGAACTAAGGTTGTCCGCTCCATATAAAAATTGAATAAAAGGAATGTGTCTGTATTTTGAAACCGCGAACATGGAAGCACATTCCATTTCTATGGCAAGACAGCCCTCCTGTTGGCGTTCCTTGATAGCGGAGAGTGTTTCCCTGTAAATAGCGTCCGAAGTCCATGTTTTGCCTTTTACATAGGGGTAGCCACAAGCTGTTAATACATTTTCTAATATTTGAATGGAATGTGTGTTTGCTTCGATTTCCGGTGAGGGTGTTATATAATGATAGCTTGTACCTTCATCACGGACAGCGGAAACAGGGATAATAATG
>CAJULG010000023.1:0-15360 GCA_910587045.1 uncultured Lachnospiraceae bacterium
GATATTTGATTTATTATTCATTTCTCACTTGACATTACACCGCTGGACTATTCATATATTTTGATCTTTGAAACATTACTGCCGTCAAACCGGTATCCCATGGACTTGTCAAAGGACGGATCCGGCTTTGCACGGAAGGATATCTCAAATATCTTGTTCTCATTCAACGGTGCAAACAGCACTGCCTTTCGCAGATCCTTAATGACCTTGTATACTTCCGGCGAATTAAAGCCCACTGCCTGATTCTCCACCGCAGTCATCATAACAAAGGCTCCTGCCTCGCCTGCCGTCTTCATGGCATCTGCCAATGCCTTACTCTCATTCTTATCTGAGCAGATCTTTCGGAAGACTTCCGCGTTCTGGATGATCAGCAGCAGATAGGAATCATATTCTGACATATCCTCCATCTCTCTCTGCCGGCGGTTCAGCTCGTCATAAAAATCACTGACCAGCTGCATGCCTTCTGTGACATCTGCGGTATAATCCCTGATAAATCCATACTCGGAGCATTCCTTCAGCTTTCTCTGCTTGTCATCTATGATAATTGCCTCCACATTATGGAATACAATGGTTTTTGCCAGCATAAGCAGCATATTCTTTACAAAACGATCCCGGCTGTCCGGATCGCCGATCAATGCCAGGAAGCCGGAGGTACTCAGATTCAGTAATGAGTAATCCACGGTAGCGAATTCCATACCGATCGGCAGGATTCCCTTGTTGCGGAACAATCCGCTGTTCTCCTGCATAACCTCTGATAATACCAGCTTCTCCGGTATCATCGGAATTGCGGTTGCCCGTCCCTTGCAGACCTGATTCCGCTTTGCAATATAGTCCTTTAACTCCTGACTGCGCTCGGCTTCTTTCCTGCTTTCGCCAAACATGGCGATCTGGAATTCCAGGATGCGCTTGTCCACCAGGAACAGTCCCCGTCCCGGATTCTCCTTCGGAGAAATCTTACAATGTCCCAGGACATTGCTGTAATCATTCGGGTCATTACAATTCAGTACGAACTTTTTACCAAAATTCGCCTGGGTCCGATAGTTCAGCGTATTTGCCGTTGCTGCCGTGATGATCAGGGAGATACCCACACCTGCTGCCTCCCGGCTGATACTGTTGATCTCATCTGCCTGATCCGGAAAATATTCCTTAAATGCAGCCATGTTGTCGATCATGACCACCACCATCGGCATATCCGTAAACCCTGCATCCAGATAAGCTGCGTAGTTACCTACGCCTTTTCCGGAAAGCACCTTCTTTCGGTCTATGATCAGGGTATTTAACAGCTTAAAGAGGTTCTTGCACTTCTCATCCTCATTGGACAGCACTACACCGCCTACATGATAGGAGTCCTCGAAGGTCTTCAGCACCATACTGCCACAGTCGATCAGATACGCATTTACCTGACTTGGATCATACTTCTGGATCAGACCGTATAATATCGTCTGCAGCATGACAGTCTTACCGGTCTGGGCGGAGCCGACGATATAGACATTGTCCCGGGATACCTCCAGTATCATTTCGCCCTGGTACTGCTGTTCCGGATCGTCAAACAGACCGATCGGCGTGGAGATCACTACCTCATCCTGACTGCTCTCGTAGTTCAACTGGCGGGTCGGTATATGCTCCTCCATGGATGGAAGGCAGATACCCGGCAACTGCCGGATTCCCTGAGAAATGCAATAATTGCCTACATACTCCACAATAGCGTCCAACTGAGTGATCTGACTGGTTTTCTTACTCTTCTTTTTATTGGTGTATACTAATGTACGCTTTCCCCAGATGTTCTTCTCATAGATCTCATATATATTCTCATTGACATCATCTCCGCTCGGTACATTTGCGCCGCTGTACGCAGACTGGAACAGGTCGAAGATCTCGTTATTTCCCACCTGGAAATAAGCCCGGCCGGGTTCAATGATCTCGGCTGCCAATGGTGTCTTCAGCACTTCCTTACTGTCTTCCTTGGTCTGTACCTTTAAGCAGAGCTTGAACTTTGAGTTTGACCAGATCTGCGCATCGACTACGCCTGCCGGCTTCTGGGTTGCCAGGATCAGGTGAACGCCAAGCGTACGTCCGATCCGGGCTGCAGATATTAATTCCTTCATGAAATCCGGATGCTCGGATTTCAGTTCGGCAAACTCGTCCACGATCATGATCAGGTGCGGCATAGCCACGGTCACCTTCTCGGCCTTAAACAGCTTAATATAATCATTAATGTGATTTACTCCGGCTGCCGCAAACATCTCCTGTCGCTTGACCAGCTCCGCCTTGATGGAAAGAAGGGATCGGTTGATCTCTCTTCCGTCAATATTGGTAATGGTACCGATCAGATGCGGAAGATCCTTAAACTGATTCGCCATACCACCGCCCTTAAAGTCAATGATCACAAATCCTACTTCATACGGATGGAACAGCGTTGCGATGGACAGGATATAGGTCTGCAGGATCTCACTCTTACCGGAGCCTGTAGTACCTGCCACCAGACCATGGGGCCCGTGCGCCCCCGCTTTGTCGCTGATATCCAGATATACAACTTCATTCTTTTTCTTCACACCTAACGGGGCCGCCAGACTCTTGTACGCCAGAGAATTCCTCCAACGTTCCTCCAGATTCAGATCGTCCACCGACATGATCCCCAGCAGTTCAAACATAGTAATATTTTTGGTCAACTGACCTTCCAGTGTCACCTCATCTACCGTAACGGCTCCCAGCTTCAGCGCTGCTTCTAAAGCAACTGCATCTGGAACGGACGGATAATGAAAATCTGCGATTACATCTCCATTCTCTGTCTTCAGCGCATGACCGCTGCTTGTATTGTCGATCCGAATGATCTCCGTACAGCCCTGTGGCAGCTCTTCTTCGTATTCCTCCAGAAATACAAAGGTAAAGCCATATTCTTTACTGTTTTTTATGTATTTGGAAACCGGATGCCGGCTGATAGCGGAAGTATCCGTAACAAATACCACATACTCTACATCCGGCACTGTCTGCTTTCTGCTTTCCTCTTCCTCCTCCTTCTTTGCCTCCCGGACAGAAAGGATGGAATACAGATTCTCCAGCAGAAGATTCCGGCTTTCATCATCGCATATGATATTCCGCACGCCTAATGCCGCATTTTCCACATTGTGCAGCCAGCGGACCCATTCCATCTTCTGTGCGAACTCCTCGTCCAGTATATAGACCAGTCTTACATCTCCATAGAAATGCCGGATCGCCACATCCAGCGTCAGGTTCTTTAATACCTGCTCCAGTTCTCCTCTGGCTCCTACCACACCTACACCGCAGGATGCATGAAAGTCCGATATGATCGGCGCGTCGTCAATATAGCGGTAGAACTCTGCCACTTCCTCCGGAACCGGCGCCAGCGGATCCTCCAGATCCAGGAACTCCTGCTTGTTAAATGACACCTGGTTTGCGGACTCTATCCGTCCTTTACCTAAATATATCTGCAAAAAGTCCTTGTCCTCTGCCGATTTTTCAAACAGCCTTCTTCCAAATTCCTTTACCTCTGTCAGGCTGTTCTCAAGCGATTCATAGATCAGATTCCTGACACGCAGCTCCTCTGCCCGCGCCTGCTCAATCTCTTTGCGCTTTTTTACAATATACTCATTATAAACCTGTAGTCGTTCCTCATAATCCTTTTTATACTGCTTCTTATCCTGAATATAAGTGATCACTGACATGATGACACCGATGGACATGGATACTGCACTATAGATGACAAAGGTACCGCCGCCGCCAATGATCCCCCGCAGTACGATCGTCATCGCCAGCATGACAACAGTCGGGATCAATGTCATGACAATATTCTTCTTTGGTTTTCCCGGCATCGGCTTTGCCTGCTGAATCTCCAGTTCATCCATGGGAAGGACATACTGTACTCTGGTATTCCGGTTAAACTTCGGATAGGAAAAGTGTGTACTGTGCTGCTCCGCAATTCCGGATGTCAGTCTGCGGATCGCCATCTCCTGTCGGGACGAGGTATACAAGCGGTTCTGCTTATAATAAAAGCTGTAGCCGACAATAGAAAAGAAATCATAATCCTGTACACTCTTTTGTCCATTGATCCTGGCACCGTTTACATGGGTGCCGTATTTGCTGCCGTTATCCACCAGCAGCCACCCGTTCTGTTCCCGTTTCAGGGTCATGCTGTCTGTTCCCAGATAGGCATCCGAAATATAAATATCGCTGTTCGGGGTGCCGCCAATGGTTACTTCCTGCTTTCCCGCCAGATCTATGACACGATTGTAATCCTTTTCCTCATACTCAAAATCGATCATAAAGCTGAGGCGGAACAGCTCGTTATCCGTATTCTGATATTTTACCAGCAGCTCGTCCCCGTGCTGAAGCTGCCGGGTGATCAATTTGCGTACATCTCCCAGCGTCAGATATAGATTATCGGAACAGAATACATTCCAGATATCCTGATTACGGACAAAGGACAGGATGACATGGCCGAAAAATAATTCCTTTCGCAGACGCACATCACATTCCATGGTAGTTCCAAGCCGCAGTTCTTCCATATCCGGCGACAGGTCGATTTCTTTATATATATTTTTGTTAGAAACGATCAGTTTATATCTGCTCTGCATCTCGATCTCCTATTCTGTAAAATGTATGATGGTTCCGTTTCGTACACCAAACTCCATCAGCGTCTTATTCCCCCGGATCAACGCGATCGGATTCTCCGCCTTCAGATAGCAGTTCTTCACATCTGTAGTATCAATACCCAGATCATATGCTGCATTCAGGGCGGCAACGAACTCATTGGCACTTACATTCAACGGGATCTCCAGATCCGTCTGATAATTTCTTTTATGCAGTATTAGTATAATAATTGCCTTTTCTTCCATCCGCCTCACCTACATAACTAAAAATGCGATCTTCTGTATTCCGTTCAGATCTGCAAGATCCTCCCGTCTCATCTGATCATACTGTTCATAATGCTCCACATATTCATCAATATTAAACTTGATGTTATATTCATTGGAGATTAGTGCATTATCCCGTCCTTTATTAAAATCGTTACAGATGAAAATAAACTTCTCCGTATCGATTCCATTGATACTGCCTGCCAGTGCATTGGTGGCATAGACGGATGCTGCATTCTGCCTGGTCACTACAATGACCCGGTCTGCCAGATTCATAAGTCGTACCTTATCCTCATTGAATACAGAATCCGTATCCACAATGATATAGTCATACTCCTTTGAAATCTTTGCCGCCTTTGCAAGGATCTCATAAATGCTGTAGGTCATGCCGATCGCAACCAGCGATGCTTTAAATGGCGGGATATAGTGGAACCCTTCCTTTCGGATGACATGCTTGATATCCTGATAGAGCTTATCATCCAGAGTATTCATCCTTGCGTAGATCTCCGCTGCTCCAATGGGACTCTGATTATCCATAAACCACTGAAACACCTGTAAATGCTCTGCATTCATATACAGTACCCGCTTATGATTCTGGGTCAGGCTGACGCTCATTCCCAAAGCGACCGTTGTCTTTCCGGTACCGCCATTGGCCGAGCATACCAGGAGGATCTGACAATCCCTCTGCCTTCCTGTTTTTTCCTGTAGAATGCCCAGGCTGTTGCCCACGATCACATTAAATATCTCTTTGATGCTGGTATATTTAAACAGCTTATGAATGGACAGATCGTCGGTCTCACCATTCTCGTACTGTTCTGTCAACACAAAAATACTGCTGATATTATGTCGTTTCAGACTGGTATCATATAATTCCTTGGCCACTACAAGGATGTCTATCACCTGGGGCTGAGAAAACAGTTCGTTAAAATACTGTGGATCCGTAACAATTTCCAGATCGATCATATCAAAATATTCTTCTATGAATTTTACCTGCAATGGAATGATATAATTTTCATCCAGATCGGCAATCATGACTCTCGGTTTACTCATCGCCCTCTCCTTTCACCCAGCTTTACCTGAAGATCCAAATCCGCCAGCCGGAGAATATCACCGTCTGCAAGCTTTGCCGGCTGATTCGGTTCCAACCGCCTTTGATTCAGATAAGTTCCATTGGAGCTACGTAAGTCTTCAACAAAATAATTTCCCATTGTATGACTGATCCTGCAATGCTGCCGGCTGATGGCTTTATTAAATCCGATCACTCCGTCTCCGGACGGATGTTTTCCGATCACATATTCATCCTTATCCACACAGAGAGTCAGGTCATAAGAAGGAGCGATCAGAAGCAGCCCGCTCTCCTGCTGCATGGCCGGCATCTTCTGCATGGCCGGTGCCGGCTGCATGGAATGCGCCGCCTGCACAGATTGTTTCATATGAACCATACCTTTGCTCTTATTGACCAGGGCCTCCAGATCCTGAGTTCCGTCGATCAGATCCATGGATAGCGTTATGATCTTCTGAGAACTGATCGTCGGCATATTGCTGATCAGCTTTACCAGACTGGTCCGCAATTCATTTTCAAAGGTTTCATAGCTGTCAAAGGCCCGGCTCCTGGTCGGGATATAGATCAATCCAATGGTATAATTACTTGGATTTACAAAAATCTTGTCAATGGAAATATCAATGCCCTGACATGCCAGAAATCCATTATTCTTTACCTCCAGTACGGAAGTAAACAGATTCATGACGATGGTCATGAAGCCTTCTCCATCAATGGAGGTCAGCATGGAGGAGAAGGAACGATAATTTTCCGTCAGATAGTATAATTCTATCTTTCCGTTATGCATGAGCCGCACACACTTTACGAATCCCTTCTCATTCTGATTTTTCAGCACCTTATATTCCGTGGCCAGAAAGTCATTGTTATCCTGGATGATGTAGGCAAAGTTTCCACCACAGCTCATCTCACGAACCTTTCCCGCTTCTTTTAAACCCATATCTTCACCGTCCAATTCTATTTATTTCTATTGGTATCCATCCTGCTCCCTTATGCATGAAATACAAACTCTTCATTTGCCAGCTTTAAAATAGCACCGTCCGGCAATTCCACCTCGGCATGCTCAGGAAGTACAATGCCATTAATGTAGGTCTTATTGGTAGCTCCATGATCCATGACAAAGAACCGTGTTCCTCTGGTAAGAATGTCTGCATGGATCCGGCTGACTGCATTGTTATCCGTGATCATATAATCAACATTCTTTTCTCCCTTTCCCATTGTAAATACATCCTTATAGATCATTATCTTTTCATTTGTAGAACTGCGGATCAGATATGCTCTATGCTGCTGAACGCCGGTGCCTCCCATATTGGATACCAGCAATGATGTCCCCTCGTCTGCCTCCGGAACAGATGGCGGTGTTGCCAGCAGGGAGGTTCCATCTTCTATATCAGACACCGGATTCCATGCTTTCAGCAGGGAGGTTCCCTCGTCCAGGCCGGAGACTGGTGCCGCACCTGTCAAAAGAGAGGTTCCCTCATCCATATAAGGGGCCGACCCGTATTCTGATAACAGAGAGGTTCCTTCCTGAAACATTCCAGCCTGCATGGATGACGGTTTTATCCGTATTCCCTTTTCTGTCAGATACCGTTCCAGCGTTTCTACAGAAAAATCTCTTTCTTCTTTCAAATACCGCATAAACTGCACTGCAAAGTCCGTTCTGTTCTCCATAAAGGCAGCCGAATAGACCACCGACTGTATAAAGCCCAGCATATCGACACTTCGGAAATCGGATACCACTGGAAGATACAAAAACAGCAATTCCTTTGTATTCTGATTGATAAATACATACCGCATATCCAAAACCAGATTCTTAAGAAACAGCCTGTGTCCCTCCAACACCTTTACTGCTTCTACGATCTGTTGCATCATGTAAAAAAAATCACTTTCTGACATTGGGTCCTTTAAACTCTGCAACAGAGACACCCCCTGCGGGCCTTCAAATTCAAGCATGCTTCGCTTCGACCGTTTCAATGTCAGAAAACCGCTTAATCCACCGGCGGAAAGACATTCCAGTTCCCTGGAACTTAATTCGGTATTTGAGTCCAGCCGGACCCGAACGAATAATTGCCGGTTTCTGGTTCTGACAGTAAATTTCAATTCTACAGCCTCCATATTCAAATTTATCGTTTTTCGTTATTCAACTTTCTAACAGCTTTCTTTATAGGAATATCATTACCTGATTTTAGACACAAAAACAATATATATTGCATAAATCGACCATTTATTGCACTTTTGGAAATTTTATTACCTTTTTACACCTGATTTGTGTTATAAATGAGAATACAAAAAAAGGCTGCCCCAAACCGGAACAGCCTTGATCCTGTTATAAAAAATATTTATCTGTGACTATGCCTGGTGCAAACTACAGCCCTGATCCGGGATGCCTGTGCCGGCTATACCTGGAAGTTGCTCATGGAGTTTGCGATCTCGTCTGCTGCATTCTTTACAACGCCGGCAGATTCTGTAACCTCGTTAAAACTGTTTGCAACCTCTGCGGTTGCTGCTGAAGTTTCTTCCGTACTTGCCGCATTTTCTTCTGCTACTGCGGACAAGCCCTGCACCACCTCAATGATAGATGCTCTTGCCTCATTCAGGGCTACCGTACGATTCTCAATCGCCTCGATTCCACGAATAGAATCCTCAATTCCACTCATTACCTGACTTACGATCGTTTCCGTATTCGCTACATTCTCACTCTGACTGTTGATGATCTCCCGTACCTTTGCCATGGTTCCTACTGCTTCGTTGGAATCATTGATCAGCTCGTTAATGATATTATCAATCGCATCGGCAGAAGCATTGGACTGGTCTGCCAGCTTCTGAATCTGGTTCGCTACAACTGCAAAGGAGCGTCCCTGCTCGCCGGCTCTTGCCGCTTCAATACTTGCATTCAGAGATAACAGGTTGGTTTCTTCTGCAATGGAACTGATCAGGCGGGTCGCTTCGCGGATCTTCTGTGAAGATTCGTTGGTACGGTTTGTCTGCTCGTAGATCAGATCGATCGCCTTCTTTACTTCATCGTTAATATTCCGAAGCTCAACCAGGGACTGACTAGCCTCTGTACTGGAGCGTCGCATATAATCTGCGGTCATATTCAGGTTCTCGACCTCTCTTGCCGTATCCTCGATCATCTCTCCCATGGAGTATACGCTTTCCGAAGCATTCTGCGCATCCTGTGCCTGAGAGGTTGCACCATCCGCAATCTCACCGACTGCCCGTTCCACATTATCTACCGTTACCAGGTTCTTCTGTGCAGTATCGTTAAGCTGCTCCGCAGATTCCAGAAGCGAGGTCGCATGCTCTGAAATATCCTGAAACATATACTTTAACTCATCCCGTAAACCGGCTACGGAGCGGGCAAGAACACCGATCTCATCCCCCCGGTTCGTCGCTCTGTCGTCCATCTCAGCATTCAGATTCCCGGCTGATACCTGCTTTACCGCATCCACGCTTGCAGTGATCGCCTGACTGATCCGCATTGCCAGAAATGTAGTCACGACTGTGGCTACGATCAATGCCAGGATCAGGATCAGGGCAATTACCCCTGTCGTCAGTTCAAACGGTCCTGCGATCAACAGGATCGTCAGCGCTGTTATCGCCACTGTTGGTATTGCCGCCAACATTAATAACTTTAATCTTAATTTCATATTCCTATAACCTCCTACTGCAACCGATACCTTCTCATTAGTAGATCCTACTATATAAGCAATTATAACAAGCAAATGGAAGTTATGCAATTCAATCTTTTAAACTTCTCTGTTTTTTAAATAGTCAGGCAAAAAATAAGGTTCCCTGCATTTACAGGAAACCTTATTGCTCATATATCTCTTATGATGCCTGTTCTTACATAAGCTTGGTCACATTCAGCTTAACGCCGGGACCCATAGTAGAAGCAAGTGTTACGCTTCTTAAATACTGTCCCTTTGCTGCTGAAGGCTTCGCCTTGATCACGGCATCCATTAACGTCTGGAAGTTGTCCGCTAACTGCTCCTCAGAGAAAGAAGCTTTTCCTATTGGCACATGGATAATATTGGACTTGTCTAACCGGTATTCGATCTTACCTGCTTTAATATCAGCGACAGCCTTGGTAACGTCCATGGTTACTGTACCGGCCTTTGGATTCGGCATTAAGCCTTTTGGTCCGAGTACACGGCCCAGACGTCCGACCACGCCCATCATATCCGGTGTAGCAACAACAACATCAAAATCCAACCAGCCATCATTCTGGATCTTCGGGATCAATTCCTCGCCACCTACGAAATCTGCACCTGCCGCCTGTGCCTCATCAAGCTTGGCACCCTTGGCAAATACTAATACGCGTACAGTCTTACCGGTTCCATGCGGAAGTACGACTGCACCACGAACCTGCTGATCAGCATGACGTCCGTCAACACCGAGCCGGATATGACATTCGATCGTCTCATCAAATTTAGCGCTCGCTGACTTCTTAATAATAGAAACTGCTTCCTCGGCATCATAGGTACTCATTCTATCTACCAGCTTGGCAGCTTCTGCATATCTCTTACCTTTTTTCATAATAAATAACCTCCTGTGGTATTATCGGGAGCGACCCTCCCACTTAAAAATTAATCAACAACGGTGATACCCATGGAACGTGCAGTACCTGCGATCATGCTGGTTGCTGCTTCAATGCTTGCTGCATTCAGGTCCGGCATCTTCAGCTCTGCGATCTTCTGTACCTCTGCCCGTGTAATGGTTGCAACCTTTGTCTTATTCGGCACGCCGGAACCGGACTTGATCTTGCATGCCTTCTTTAATAAAACAGCAGCAGGCGGGGTCTTAGTAATAAAACTAAAGCTTCTGTCTGCGTATACCGTAATAACGACAGGGATGATCATATCGCCCTGATCTGCAGTTCTTGCATTGAACTCCTTCGTAAACTGAACGATATTGACACCATGTTGTCCAAGAGCCGGTCCAACTGGTGGAGCTGGAGTTGCCTTGCCTGCCGGAATCTGTAATTTAATATAACCTTCTACTTTTTTAGCCATTATAGCTTACCTCCTGAATAAATTGTGGTATTTACGGGGGATACCCTCCCACTTGTTAATTTAACTTCTTTACCTCTAAGAAGCCGATCTCTACCGATGTGGCACGTCCAAAGATATCAACATCAATGGTTACGGTCTGCTTTGCCATGTTGATGGACTTGATCTCACCAACCGCATCTGCCCACGCACCGGAAATAACCTTAATTGCATCGCCAACCTCTAAGTCGATTTCTACCTGTGTCTTGGTCGTCACACCCATGGAACGGATCTCACCTTCCGTAAGCGGGACCGGCTTGGATCCGGGGCCTACGAAACCGGTTACCCCTCTGGTATTCCGAACTACATACCAGGTGGTATCATTCATGATCATGTTTAACAGGACATACCCGGGGAACATCTTCTTAGAAACCTGTTTCTTGGCACCGTTCTTCACCTCAACAACATCCTGAAGCGGAACGGCAACCTCAAGGATCTGATCCTCAAGACCGCGGTTCTCCACACTCTTCTCAATATCAGCCTTGACCTTGTTCTCATAACCGGAGTAGGTATGGACTACATACCATCTTGCTTTTGAATCTGCTTCTGACATATAATCACCAACCTTTACCCTATCTGCTGTACCAGGGCCATCAATGCTTCCAACCCCTTGCTTAATCCCATATCCACCAGGGACACAATACAGCCAATGATAATTGCAATAATGATAACCGCAATGGATTCTTTCACAAGGGAATTCTTGTCCGGCCAGACGATTTTATGAAACTCGGCTTTTAATTCCTGGAACCAGCTGCGCTTCAGGGCTGCCTTTTCCTTGCCGCCCGCTGCTTTTTCCTCGTTTTTACTTCCCATTTAATTACTCCTTATGTGGTCATCGGGGTTTACTTAGTTTCCTTATGCATTGTATGAGCCTTGCAGAACTTACAATACTTTTTGGTTTCCATTCGGTCCGGATGCGTCTTCTTATCCTTTGTGAGATTGTAATTACGCTGTTTACACTCTTCACATGCCAATGTTATTTTTACGCGCACAACTGCCACCTCCGTTTCTTATTAAATTTGCAAGCACTTTCTTGCGTGACTTGTTTTTGCACACAAAAAAAACGCCTTCTTCCGTCGCACGGTATAGAATAGCATAGTTTACTGGTGTTCGTCAATAGAAATCTGTATTATTTCTGTGCTTTGTAAAATCTACTCTGATTTTAGATAATGAATACATATCTGAAATAATCTCACAGGGATGATTAATATCCGTCATTGCATTAATTATCGGAACAGTGGAGTACTGCACAAGTTCTTATGCTTGTATTAGGGAAAAATAGCACAATGCTCTTTCTATTAAAAAACCTTTAAATTTTCCTTCTTATATTTTATCTACAATATAGAAAATTTCAAAAATATCCTCTTTTTTTATGCTTAGCAAATCAACCAAATGTCTCAATCCTGTACCCCCTTCTTTGCATTCATTCCTTCTGGGATTTCACTGTTTCATTTTTCTTTGTATTTGTGAGCAATGGATTAGGCACAAATTTATTGTTGTGCTTTCAAAAAATCAATGAAAAGAGGACAGATAAAAAATAAATATCATTTATGCCACATACAATATCCACCATAACAGTATTGACATATACACCTATGCAGGCTACTTTTACGGATAGACCCCAACAAAGCAGAAGAAAGTTTGAAAACTACTCCCTGCTCTGAATTTGCCTTAAATGCTTTGGCAATAGATGAACCGCTTGAATACGCAAGATTGTATCTTGAAGGAAATATGCAGATGTGGGTGGATGCGGAAGAAAGTCTTGAACCGTGGTAATTTTAATTCCCCCGAATTCGGGGGAATTAAATCACTTCAAAATCCTTGTAGTCTGTTCTTCCAAAATTAACATCTGATGTATTGCAATTTTATTGAGTTTTATTAAGCGTTCTTTCTGGTTCAGCCCATCTTCAATCAGGACTGCATTGATGTTTTCCATATTGGGCAGGCATATCAATTCATTTATACTCGCATAATCCCTGATATTGCCTTTTCTATCCGGGTTCATATCCCGCCATTGTTTAGCTGTCATACCAAATAATGCCATATTCAGCAATCAGCTTCAGATGTGTAAATAGCAGAGGTTTGCTGTGGTGTAAGTTCCGGCGGAATATGTAAAAGCGTACATGCTGTACTGTATGCTTTGTCTATATGATCGTCACCACCTCCAACTAATATAACTGCTCCTTTCTTAGATATTGCAACAGGTTCTTCATTCCTAAAAAATCTAGCACAAAAATATGTTTGAAGTCTGCTCGTATCACCATCTATTCTTGGAGAACCATTCAATATCAAAGTTTTCATAACAACCCCATTTCGGATTTATGGGCTAATTATAACACAAGACCGCGCCTTATCAACCTGCTTCTGTGAAAACTGCTGAAGTAATAAATATTGCATTTAAACCCATCCTGAACAGAGGCCGGAAATACTTTGTATTGACGATATTTCCCTGCTATACTATAATATTTTCACATTATGTCTTATATATAAGGAAGTGCGTCATGCACACACCGGTCATCAAAGGCTGCTTTGCACCGTTTGGTAACAATAAGTCATATAATATTAAAAACAGAATGGAAGGATTAACATGTATAAGATAGAGTTCAACCAGCCAATTCATGTGCATTTTATCGGAATTGGCGGAATCAGTATGAGCGGTCTGGCAGAAATACTGCTGCAGGAGGGATTTACGGTCAGCGGTTCCGATTCAAAGGAATCAGATATTACTTCTCTTTTAAAGAACCTGGGTGCGACGATCCGGATCGGACAGCAGGCGGAAAATATTACAGAGGATATTGACTTAATCGTATATACAGCAGCGATCCACCCGGATAATCCGGAATACAAGGCGGCACTCGCCAGCGGAAAACCGATTCTGACCAGAGCACAACTGCTGGGTCAGATCATGTCTAATTATAAGTATTCCGTCGCTGTCAGCGGAACCCACGGCAAGACTACGACTACTTCCATGCTTTCACATGTATTCCTTGCGGCGCAGGCAGATCCGACTATATCTATTGGCGGTATGCTGGATGCGATCGGCGGTAACATCCGTGTAGGCAGATCCCAATATTTTGTTACAGAAGCCTGCGAATACACAAACAGCTTCCATGCCTTTTCTCCCTGGATCAGTATCATACTAAATGTGGATGCAGATCATCTGGACTTTTTCAGTGGAATTGATGAGATCATCCAGTCTTTCCGCACCTTTGCCCGGAAGCTTCCTGACAATGGCATCCTGGTTATCAACGGAGAAATGGATTGTCTACCTATTATAATAGAAGATCTGAATTGCAATATCTGCACCTTTGGCCTTTCTGAGAACTGCAAATACAGTGCAACTGATATCAAGTATGATGCACTTGGCTGTGCCAGCTATACGCTTAAGATTGATAATAAACCGGTTACGAGGATTACCCTTCATGTTAATGGAATCCATAATGTTGTGAATTCACTGGCTGCGATTGCGACTGCAGATACTTTACATATGGAAATGGCGGATATTCGTCAGGGATTGGAAGATTTCGGCGGAACCAGGCGTCGATTTGAGATGAAGGGAGTCGCTAACGGTGTAACGATCGTTGACGATTATGCCCATCATCCAACAGAGATCCAGGCAACACTTTCTGCTGCAAAGCGAATGGAGCATAATGAACTCTGGTGTGTGTTTCAACCACATACCTATACCCGGACAAAGGCTTTACTGCCGGAGTTTGCAGAGGCCCTTCATTTAGCTGACCATATAGTTCTGACTAAAATCTATGCTGCCCGGGAAAAGGATACCGGCATGGTATCCTCTCAGAATATTGCTGAATTGCTTGAAAATAAGTACCATGCAGATGTTATCTATCTCCCGACCTTCCAGGAGGCGGAGGACTATCTGAAAAAAAATTGCAAAAATAATGATTTGTTAATAACTATGGGAGCCGGAGATGTTGTAAACATTGGTGAAAACCTCTTAAAAAAATAGTTATTCACATTGTCCACAATTTCTCCTTCCACTTCTAAAAAGAGAAATTGTGGGCATTTTCTATCCAATATTTCAACAAAATGTACCCTTGCCGAAATTATCCACATTATCCACTCTTTTCACTTTTTATCCCTCCCCAGCCCCCCGAAAACCTGTTCTATTTACAATTCAAAATCTGTATTATATAATGCGTTTACATCAAGCCATGCAAGAACGGATAGCAGCAGTCAAAAGGATGCTTGCATACTTTTGGCTGGTACTATCCGGTCTTATAGGGCGTATGCCCGACACCGAGTGGAACGCAGTTTCACGAGGTGCGCATGGCTTGCCAGGCAAGAACATACAGCACACAAACCGATGCTTGCATACTTTTGGCTGGTACTATCCGGTCTTATAGGGCGTATGCCCGAC
>CAJULG010000023.1:15460-23605 GCA_910587045.1 uncultured Lachnospiraceae bacterium
AGTGGAACGCAGTTTCACGAGGTGCGCATGGCTTGCCAGGCAAGAACATACAGCATACAAACCGATGCTTGCATACTTTGGGGTAGTAACTGGTCTCGCATGACTTGTTACAAATCATTTTTCTTTGAGGGGGGGAACTGAGGTTGAAGACCATAACAATTACATCTGAGAATGGAGAAACCTTTTCCTCAATTTCCAACTTTTTCATTGATTATCACATGACACAGGCAAATGGAGAGTTTGTTAAGATTTACCTTTATATGGTACGTCTGTTAGAAGCAGGCCATTCCATCAGCATTCAGGATATTGCAGATCATTTTCAATGCACACAAAAGGACATATGTCGTGCGATCCGCTATTGGGTGGATCGTAACATTCTTCGTCTGGAATACAATCAGAAGAATGAATTACTGGGAATTACTGTTATGCACCTGACTCCGCCGGAGCAGCCGGAAGAGCCGGATGTGAATTCCGGTCTGAATCTCTTGAACCGGACTGAATCTGTCTCCCGGATATATCCGATCGTTCAGACCCGGCAGCCTCGAAAACCGGCACCACAGGTGGCAGAGGAACCTGATAACGAAATTCCGGTTAAGAAAACCTATTCTCCAGCACAATTAAATCGACTTGAAAAGGATCAGGAGATGGAAAATATTCTGTACCAGTTTGAAATGTACTGTGGACATACTCCTACGCCGGCAGAATATCAGACTTTGTTATATATATATGAACAGCTTCATTTTCCGGCTGAACTGCTGGAATATCTGATTGAATATTGTGCCTCTCTGGAGCATACCTCCAATCGTTATATGGAAAAAGTAGCCATTGACTGGTACTCGAGGGAAATCCGGACTGCAGAGCAGGCAAAACAGGAAATGGCCGCATATCATGCGTTGAACTCTGCCATTACCAAGGAGCTTGGCCTTTCCAGGGTTTTAACTCCAACAGAGCTGCGTTATATTAATACCTGGAAAAATGACTATGCTTTTCAGCAGGATATCATAATTGAAGCCTGTCAGCGCGCAAGTGCAGATAATAAAATCAACTTCCGTTATATTAATGGGATTCTTACAAACTGGCACGAAAGCCGGGTTAAGAATCTGGAAGACATTCAGCGTCTGGATCAGCAGCATGCCGCCCAGAAGAAAGGTTCCGGAAGGCAGACTGTTCAAAAGACATCGCCCCTGTCCTTCCACGACTTTGAACAACGGGAATACGACAATCAGGAATTGGAAAACTTCTTTATCAAAGAAGTCCAAAAAATGACAGAATAATTGTCACAAGGAGAATAGTAATGCCATCAGAAGCTTCTTATAAGAAGGAAATCATGCAGGAATATGAACAAATTCGTTTCCGCAACCAACAATTATTAAACGCCCGGATCCACGAGGTTCGCGAGCAGGTACCAGAGATCGCCGATATTGATGCCCGGATCCGGGATATAAATATTGATGCTGCGCTTGCTTCTCTTCACGAGGAACCCGTTGACAAAGAACAGTTAACGACCCAGACCGGAATCCTGATCCAAGAGAAATACCGGATCCTGGCAAACGCAGGTTATCCTGCAGATTATCTGTCTCCAATCTATACCTGTGACAAATGCAAGGATACCGGTTACATTAACAATAAAGCATGTGAATGCTACCGCCAGCGGGTCGTAAAACGCCAATACCAGAATTCGCAGCTGGAACAAAATCTGTCTCAGGAAAATTTTTCAGTCTTCCGTTCTGATTTTTACAGTGATCAACCGGATGGAATTCATGAATTATCCCCAAGAAATAATATTGAAAATATCCGTCAGTCTCTTATGCAATATATCAATGGTGTTGATGCATATCTTCAGGGTGATGTGAACCAGAAAGGGAATATCCTCTTTCAGGGGAATACCGGGGTCGGAAAGACCTTTCTGTCTAACTGTGTTGCCAAGGAACTGCTGGACAAGGGCTATGCGCTCTTATATACCTCGGCCGGCAGTCTGTTTGACAGGTTCAGCGACGTGATCCTGAATAAAAACCAGCTTCCGGGAAGCCGGGATTTCTATCATGCTACCGGGGAATGTGACTTTCTGCTCATTGATGATCTGGGAACAGAATTGACGAGCAGCTTTACGGTTTCCTGTCTGTACAGCCTGATCAACGACCGTCTGTTACGTCGTAAACCAACGATCATTTCTACTAATCTGTCACTGGCAGAGATTCGGGGGCATTACAGTGAACGTATTTTTTCCCGCATCTGCGACAGCTATCTGATCTATACCATATATGGAGAAGATATCCGCTTTGCACGACGGAAGAAATGGCAGCAATCATAAAATTGCACTTGACGGGGATAATAAAACAATGTTATAAATGCAACGGGTCTTTTTGCCCTTTACATATGCAAACCTAATCATTCTTTAACCAACGGAGGAAACATATCATGCCTGATGATAGCAAATTAGAAACCATACCGGTAGGCCGGCTGGGTATCATTACCCTGGAAAGCTGTACGGAGCTTGGCAACAAGGTAGATAACTACCTTGTAAAATGGAGAGCCGCCCGTCAAAATGAACACAAATCTACCATAGCTTTCCATGGTTACGAGCGGGATTCCTATCTGATCGACAGCTCCTGTCCGAGATTTGGTTCCGGTGAAGCCAAAGGCGTAATCCGGGAATCTGTCCGGGGTACAGATCTTTATATCCTGGTCGATGTATTGAACCACAGTCTGGAATATACCATTTGCGGCAAACCCTCTCCCATGTCTCCGGACGACCACTATCAGGATCTGAAGCGTGTGATCGCGGCATCCACGGGTAAGTCCCGTAAGATTACGGTGATCATGCCTTTCTTATATGAAAGCCGTCAGCACAAAAGAAGCGCCAGAGAATCCCTGGATTGTGCCTTAATGCTTCAGGAACTGACCGGGCTGGGTGTTGACAATATCATCACGTTTGATGCACACGATCCGCGTGTACAGAATGCGATTCCCCTCCATGGTTTTGAAAATATCCGTCCTACCTATCAGTTTGTAAAGAGCCTGCTGCGTTCGACTCCGGATCTGGAAATTGATAAGGATCATATGATGGTGATCTCCCCGGATGAGGGAGCTATGCACCGGGCCATCTATCTGGCAAATATGCTGGGCGTAGATGTGGGCATGTTCTATAAACGAAGGGATTATACCAAGGTTATAAACGGACGGAATCCGATCGTTGCTCATGAATTTCTGGGAGATTCCGTAGACGGAAAGGATGTTATCATTATTGATGATATGATTTCCTCGGGCGAAAGCATGTTAGATGTAGCCAGACAGCTGAAGGACCGGAAAGCAAATCGTGTGTTCTGCATGAGTACATTCGGGTTATTTACCAGCGGGCTGGAGGTATTTGACCGTTGTTATCAGGATGGGATCATACAGAAGGTGATCACAACGAATCTTACCTATCAGACACCGGAGCTGTTATCCAGAGAGTGGTATGCTTCTGCAGATCTGAGTAAGTATGTTGCACTGCTCATCGATCATCTGAATCACGATGCATCCATCAGTGATATCCTGGATCAGACAGAACGGATTCAGAAACGGATTCAGGAATATAAGATCAGCCATACGATTGCTGAGAATTATGGTGATTAATTAAAATCTGCCAGCATATATTCAAACAGCACGGAAGACAGATATCATTTGTTTTCCGTGCTGTTTTTGAAATTTAAATTGAATATGCCGTATCCTGTCACTTTCTGTCATTTATGAATTGACTTCATTCGACAAATGTTTTTATAATGGAACTAATAGCAGAAACAAGAGTCAAAAAAGGGATTGACAATGAAAATAATCGAACGAATCAACCAAATACCATTTAACTCCACGATCCTTTTTATATTGATCGTGCTGTATTATGAGCTTATATTCCATGGCTATCACTTTGGTATGACAGACGGCTATCTTGCAAATACCGTTTTATTTTCTATCATAGCAGGATGCTTTCTCAGTATTGTTACCAGTCTCTTCCCCCGGCCGGTCAACCGTAGTCTGGCTGTGATCTTCACCATTCTCCTGGCGCTGATCTTCATTATTCAGTTTCTGTATCATGCAGTATTTAATAATTACATATCCTTCTGGGGTACCCTGCAGTACAGCAGTCAGGCTATGGACAACTTTGATACGATCCTGCTGAACATAAAGCAGCACGCGGGAATGATGTTGCTTCTTGTTCTTCCGGTTATTATAGTTCCTTTTCTGGTATGGAAGGTGTTCGACTTCCGGCGAAGAACCTGGCGCAATACCCTGTTTCTTACTGCCGCTGCTATCGGAGGATATGGCATCAGCATATTTCTCCTGAGTATTCAGGACAGCCGGCCATATAATGCATACGAAATGTATCAGTATTATACATCTGTAGATATGACGGTGGAACGTCTGGGCGTATGTGAGGCTCTGGCAATTGACCTTCGGGAAGGAATTGCTGACAGTCTGGGCCGGGATAATGGCCTGTATCTGATCCAGGGCAGTACGGATCCGGCAACAGGGAAGAACTCTGCACAGACAAGTACCAGTCTGTCAGATATCAGTGATTCTACGAAAGATCCTACGGCAGAAGATGATCATAAGCCTTCAACAGAAGACAACCGGACGGCTTCCGGCCCTAACTGTATGGACATTGACTTTGCACAAATTGCAGCAGAGTCCGACAGTGAAGGGGTATCATCCCTATGTGACTATTTTTCCAGTCTTACGCCTACGAACAAGAATGAATATACCGGTATGTTTCAGAATTATAATGTGATCTGGATCACTGCAGAAGGCTTTTCCGGCTATGCTCTGAATTCGGATCTATATCCTACGCTGTCCATGGTGGCAGAGGAGGGCTTTGTCTTTGAGAATTATTACTCTCCTCTCTGGTATGGTTCTACGCTGGGCGGAGAATATGCAAATCTCATGGGCAGTATGCCGAAGAACGGTGGTTATCTGAGTCTCAGCCATGCCGCGCAAAGCGGTAATTCCTTTGCGTTTTCCATGGGGAATCAGTTAAAGGGTCTGGGCTATCATACCTATGCCTTTCACAATAATACCAATACCTATTACGACCGGAACATCTCTCATCCGGCACTGGGCTATACCTTTATTGCCAACGGTTCCGGCCTGGAACCACAGCTCAACCAGTATGAAAATGCCATCTGGCCGCAATCGGATCTGGTCATGATCCAGGATACCTTTGACACCTATAGCAAAGAGGAGCCTTACCATCTGTACTATCTGACTGTCAGCGGCCATGTGATCTATAACTTCTCAGAGAATGCCATGAGTTATAAGCATATGGATATAACGGAAAATTTACCTTACAGTGAAACTACCAGAGCATATCTTGCCTGCCAGTACGAGCTGGAACTGGCGATGTCTGAGCTGATCGACGAATTAAAGGAAAACGGACAATATGATAATACTTTGATCGTTCTTGCGGGAGATCATGTTCCATATAACAATATGGATGTCCTGGATGAGCTTGCCGGATATGAATTAGAGGATACCTTCGAGGCGTATAAAAGTTCTCTGATCATCTGGTCCGGTTCCATGGAGGAGCCGGTCAGGATTGACAAGGTCTGCAGCAGCATCGATATCCTGCCGACCGTATCCAACCTCCTTGGCCTGGAATATGATTCCCGTCTCATCATCGGACAGGATATCCTGTCTGATTCGGAAGGACTGGTGATGTTCGCTGACCGCAGCTTTATGACTGATACCTTTTCGTATCGTTCTTCAGGAGGGGAAGTCCTCTGTACCGGAGAGGACGAGATCAGTGAAGAAATACTCAGCGAATGGAAACGATTCGTGGCGAACAAATTTACTGCCGCTGACGGAATTACAGAATACAATTTTTATCAATATGTGGAGGATTAACTTCGTTTTTTATAATCCTCTCCCCACTCATACATTGCATTCAGGATCGGACGCATCGATTGCCCCAGTTCACTCAGCGCATACTCCACCCGGGACGGAACCTCCGGGTATACCGTTCTTATGACGATACCGTCCTCTTCCATGGAACGCAGACTGTCTGTCCTAAGGGGATTGAGGAACAGTCGATATGTTTAAATGAAGAATTACGAGATCCCAAAATATGTTATCAGTACGTGAAAACTGCAATAAAAGACGATGAAAAATATTATCTACTTTTAGATGAAATACAATTTATGCCCCGATTTGAAGAGGTACTGAACAGCCTGCTCCGTATAAGTAACATTGACATCTATGTGACAGGCAGCAATTCCAGATTTCTGTCCAGTGACATTGTAACAGAGTTTCGGGGCAGGGGAGATGAAATCAGGGTTTACCCTCTTTCTTTTGCAGAATTCTATTCTGCTTGCAATGGAGAATATGAGGATGCATGGAACGATTATATAATTTATGGAGGACTACCTCAGGTTGCCGGATTTCAGACGGAACGGCAAAACCTTGGAGAAATGAAGAAGGTTTTGTCATCATGTGAATGAAGCCTGTGTGCCGGATACACTGAATGCCCGGGCAATATGCATCCGTGAAGAATATCAATGCTGTGATAAACCTGTTAAAGGAGGGATACCATGAAGGAACACACTAAGACAACCCTGCTGCTGGAGCAGCTGGTCGCTGATTCCGATCATAGCAATATAATGATTCCGGAGACGGACACAGAGCAAAGGACGCTGATCCGTTCTCTTATGAATATCCGTATGCCCAGGCAGGCAGCTGAGGAGCTACTGCACCTGCAGGATGATTATCTGCAGGAGACGCTTATGAAAGAGGGAATTGTCAGTCTGGCAGACATACCGACGGCCCAGCAGCAATATGGCAGCACGTTACCCTTTGCGGACAGGATATCACTCTGGCAGGGTGATATTACCAGACTAAAGGCGGGAGCGATCGTAAACGCTGCCAATTCCCGGATGCTGGGATGCTTTGTACCCTGTCACCGCTGCATTGACAATGCCATTCACAGTGCTGCCGGTATTCAGCTTCGCCTCGAATGCGATCAGATCATGAAGCAGCGGCAGCAGCATGGTATACCATATGAGGAGCCGGTAGGAACCGCCACGCTGACCAGAAGCTATAACCTGCCCTGCGATTACGTGATCCATACTGTCGGGCCGATTGTATATGAGGGATTAACTCCGGCTCTCTGCCGGGACTTAAGAAGCTGTTATGAAGCTGCCCTGACCTGTTGTATTGAACATCATATCAGATCCATTGCTTTTTGCTGTATTTCAACCGGCGAATTTCACTTTCCTAATGATACCGCAGCAGAAATTGCAGTGAAGACTGTAACGGATGTTTTGAACGCCCATGGAGGCGACTGTATGGAACGGGTGATCTTCAATGTATTCAAGGATACAGACCGGAGCATATATGAGAGGCTTCTGACCGGAAGCTGATCTGCTACCACAACAGCAAAAAAAGAAACGCTTGCCAATTCTTTCCAGAAATCGTACTATATATACAATACTTGCTTATAAATACATAAGCAATAAAACAACAGAAAAAGGAGAGAAACACTATGGATAACAAGTATGCAGGTACCCGGACGGAGAAGAATCTGCTGGCCGCTTTTGCAGGCGAATCTCAGGCAAGAAATAAGTATACCTATTTCGCTTCCACGGCAAAAAAGGAAGGATATGAGCAGATTTCTGCCATGTTCTTAAAGACAGCAGAGAATGAGAAGGAACATGCAAAAATGTGGTTAAAGGAACTGCAGGGGATCGGTGATACAAAAGCCAACCTGGAGGCCGCCGCAGACGGTGAGAATTATGAATGGACCGACATGTATGAAGCATTTGCAAAGACAGCAGAAGAAGAGGGCTTCCAGGAACTGGCAGAGAAGTTCCGACTGGTTGCCGCGATCGAAAAGCATCATGAAGAACGGTACCGCGCACTCTTAAGAAATATAGAAACTGCTTCCGTATTTGAAAAAAGTGAAGTGAAGGTATGGGAATGCCGGAACTGCGGACATATTGTTGTGGGAACCAAGGCACCAGAGGTATGTCCGACCTGTAACCATCCGCAAAGCTTCTTTGAAATAAGTGCTGAGAATTATTAACAGCTTCTATTATACTAACCAGAAATGCCCTTACGTCGTCGATGTGATATGTTGTGAACTGTAGATGTAAACATTTCCAATAAACGCTTTATTTT
>CAJULG010000024.1 GCA_910587045.1 uncultured Lachnospiraceae bacterium
TCTGCGGCGACTTCATAAGAACAACCATATTACAGGTAAAACAAACTATTCTATCAAATGCTGTCCTATCGGCATGACGGGGACTCTTTTCTTAGGGCTGACATGCTTCCCACATGGCAGCCCGTTTTGAATGTTTGCGACTATATATAGTTGCAACAAGAAAAGGGATATGATAAAATACAAATGTGAGGTGATATTTTTGAGTAAAAAGGATAAATTAGTAAATAGATTATTAAGAAAGCCGAAGGACTTTACATTTGATGAAATGACAGCACTGCTGGCTTACTTTGGTTATCAATTAAAGCAGGGCGGAACTGGTTCAGGAGTAAAATTTATAAAGGAAGGCTCAAATGAAGTGATTAACTTTCACAAACCTCATCCCAATGGCACATTAAAGAATTATGTATTGCAGCAGGTAATTGAAAAGCTGCAAAAGGAGGGACTGATATGAGTAGTTTATTATCCTATAAGAATTACAATGGAAGTGTGGAGTATTCCGAAGAGGATGAATGTTTATTTGGTAAGGTGGTAGGCTTGAAGTCCTTAATCTCTTATGAAGGGTCTTCCGTGCAGGAATTAAAGAGGGCATTTGAATCAGCAGTAGACGAATATCTGGCGGATTGCCAGGAGCGGGGTGTAGAACCAGAGCAGGCATATAAAGGATCCTTTAACGTAAGAATCAGTCCGGATTTGCATAGAAGAATAGCAGTATATGCAATTCAGCATGGAAAAAGTTTGAATTCAGCAGTTGAAGAAGCCATTGGGAATATGGTTCAGAGTAATTAGTTGCAGAAACGGTGAAAGGAAAACAGAATAAGGAAATAATGCAGGCTATACATTATGTGATATTGTATAGTCTGTTTTTTTATGTAAGTAACAGGCTGGTACAGAAGGTATTCATCCTGCTTACAAATAAATATAAGGAAAAGAGGTACAAATTATGGGAAAGATCATTGCAGTTGTGAATCAGAAGGGCGGTGTCGGAAAGACGACAACCACCCTGAATCTGGGCTATGCCCTGGCAGAAGCGGAGAAGAAGGTGTTATTGATTGACTTCGATCCGCAAAGCTCCTTAACCGTATGCATGGGTTATGACGATACGGACAGTCTGCCATGCACGATAGCTACATTGATGCAGAAGGTCATGGAGGATCTGGATTTACCGGAGGATTGTCAGTATATCTATCATCCTGCATCCCAAAGCAGTAAGACACTGGATTTCATCCCGTGCAGCATGGAGTTATCTGCGGTGGATGTGAGCCTGGTAAATGCAGTCTGCCGGGAAAGCATCTTAAAAGGCATATTGGGGCAGCTGGCCGAAGGTTACGATTATATAATTATTGACTGTTCTCCGTCCCTGGGGATGCTTACCATCAATGCACTGGTAGCGGCGCAGGCGGTTATCATTCCGGTAACACCGGAGTATTTATCAGCCAAAGGTCTGGAAATCCTGCTAAAGAATATTCTCCGGGTTAAGCGGAAGATCAATCCGGAGCTGGAGATAGAGGGCATCCTGTTTACCATGTTCAAGGAGCGGATGCGGCTGACTCAGACGGTGGAGGATATTATCTGTAATACATACGGTAGTGCGATCCCGATCTATGAGACAAAGATACCATGCTCCGTTAAGGTAGGGGAATCCAACCTGCAGAGCCAGTCCATCATACAATATGCAAAGCAGAATAAAGTGTCACTGGCATATAAGGCACTGGCAAGGGAGGTGGCCGGAGATGAGTAGTCTGAAAACAAGCAGAAAGCTGGTAAGCCTGGACGATATGTTTGGCAGTACAGAAGAAGCTCCCGCAACAGCACGAAAAGAAGTGTTGCAAAGTGCAGCGGGAGAAAGCGGACAGCGCCTGCTTCCGATCGGGAAGCTTTATCCAAAGAGAAATCATAGATTCCAGACCAATCTGGGAAAGAAGAATGAGGATCTGTTACAGTCCATCCGGGAATTTGGCGTATTAGAGCCGGTGATCGTCCGTCCCCTTTCGGATGCCGGCGGAGAAGGTGATACATATGAGATCCTTGCAGGGCATCGCCGGACTGCAATGGCAAAGGAAGCCGGTCTGGAGGAAATACCAGCGGTCATAAAAACCGGACTTTCGGAAGAGGAAGCAGATCTGATCGAAACAGAGACAAACCTGCTGCAGCGTTCCTGGGAGGATATGAGCCACAGTGAGCGTGCAGAGGTGTTATATGCACACTACAATGCGGTCAATTACAAGGGCATCCGAACCGGCTTTTTAGAGGAAATAAATGCAGAAATTCAAACCCTTGCGAAGCCAGTAAATTCAATGGCTGAGGAGGGTTTGTCCCTAATAGGGACAAAAGGAAATATAAGACAGTCTGGAGAGGCTTATGAACTGTCAAAAAATACAGTGGCAAGGTACTTAAGAATCTATACATTGATCCAGGAATTAAAGGATCGAATGGATTTAGATGAGATAGCTTTATATGCTGGTGTTGAACTATCCTATCTGGCACCGGAGCATCAGGTTGAGTTGGATGAACTGCTGGACAGCCGGGAATATAAGCTGAATATCCAGAAAGCAGAGGCGCTGCGGAGACTGGAAATGCAGGGAAAGCTGCAGGAAGAAAGCATGAAGGAGGTTCTTTGCGGGAAGCAGTTAAAGAAACCGGGCAGGCCCAAAGCAGTAAAGGTGAATCCAAAGATCATAAGCAGATACTTTGAAGAGGGTACAAATCAAAAGGAGATCGAGGCGACCATTGAGGCAGCACTGGAAGCATATTTTGCAAACAATAAGATGTAAGGAATAGGAGGGTACAAATGCAGAAACAGAGAATTACAGACCGGCAGCAAAAGATACTGGAATATCTGAGTGACAATTATGTACAAGGCTATATTGACACAAAGATGATCAACAGTTTCGTTGTCAGGGTTACAGATCGGGAAAATGAAACAATGTACTTTAGCGTTGATGAGAATGATGTTATAACCAGATCGGATCATCTGAGCATGGAGGATCTGATCTGGGATATGCAGGAATATGTCTTTGATCATATTGATAAAGTAGCAGAACCGCAGGCATTGCATGACAGGCAGACGGTAGTGATCAGCGCCTATGGCGGCCCCGGTTCCGGCAAGACGGTTGCCTGCATGGATATCTGTCAGCAGTTAAAGAAACGTGGATATAATGCGGAGTATGTTTCCGAGGTGGCAAAGGATTATGTCTATGACGAGGATTATAACATGCTGGATGGCTCCGCAGAGCATCAGTATGAGATGCTGCAGGAGCAATTAAAGCGGATTGACCGCTATCTGGGGAAAACGGATTTTGTGGTAACAGATTCACCCGTCCTGCTGAACGGAATTTATAACCAGCAGCTGACTTCAGAGTATCAAAGATTATTATTGACACTGCATGAGCAATACAATAATTTTGTTTTCTTTGTCAATCGGGATAAGACACAGTTCCAGCAGGAGGGACGGATTCATGATCTGACAGAAAGCATGGAAAAGGATGATCAGATAAGACATCTGCTGGATGAAAATCAGATTTACTATGGTACCTATTATCACAAGACCGTCGGCAAGATCGTAGATAACAGTATCCGGACCTTCAACCGGATCCAGAGCGGTTATCTGAATGAACGGGTAAATCAATATGTATTTGAGCATTATCTGGATCAGGAAGCAGTTGACATTCAGGCTTTAGGGAATAAGCAGTTTCAATTAACCGATCCGGAGGGGAACAGGGTAACGATTTTGATTCAGCAGGGAGAAGTAAAATTACTGGATGGAGTAGAGAAGAATCCTTTTCAGGAAGCAGCAGAGGATATGCTGCTGGAAGCACAGGCAGAACAGGCAGAACAGGCAATGGTGCCGGTACAATAATAAAGTTATGGAGGTAGACGATGAAAGAAATGGAGGATTATGTTAAAACCTTAGGTATTATCATCTGGGAAGAGGAAACTGTGGATGATGAAGACATGGAAGGAGCGTGGGAAGATGTCGGGGAGTTATGATCGGGTAATGGAAGAACGTAAGAAACTGGTTGACCAGATCATTGAAAATATGAGGCAGGGCTATGTGTTGCCAAAGCCCGATTGGGATTCAGAGGCTTTCCTGGATATGAGAATCCGCAATCCGGTTTCCGGAGCAAGATACCAGGGGGCAAATCTGCTCCGCCTATATTTGAGGGGACTAAAGCAGGGTTATACAGATGGCCGCTGGGTAACTTACAAGCAGGCGCAAAGTGAGGGCTGGCAGGTAAGGAAGGGCGAGAAGGGTGTCCGCTGTGAAAAATACATCTTTACCAAACAGGTAGAAGAACAGAATCCGGAAACCGGAGAAACAGAGAAAAAGACGATCCGATTAAACAGGCCTATGGTGAATACCTTTGTGGTATTCAATGCCGCTCAGGTGGACGGGATGCCGGAGCCGGAGCCGATGAAGATATTAGAACCGGATGAAATATTAGAAATGGCAGAATGCTTTCAGGCATCCAGTTTATGCCCGATCCGTGAAAATAATGAGGGAAGCGCATATTATTCCGTCCGTCAGGATGAAATTATATTGCCGGATAGAAATGCCTTTCTGGATTCACAGTCATTTTTAGCAACACAATTACACGAAATGGTACATTCAACCGGGCATCCGGATCGGTTAAACAGATCAATCCTGAATCGATTTGGTACTCCGGAATATGCGTTAGAAGAACTAAGAGCTGAGCTTGGTTCTTTTTTTATTCAGAGTGATATGAATCTACAGTTTGATACCCAGCATTTTAATAGTCATACACAGTATCTTGAGTCCTGGATTAATGCATTGGAAAATGATCCAAATGAATTATTTCGGGCTATTGCAGATGCACAGAAGGCATGTGACTTTTTAGAGGAGCGCTATCACCAGCAAAGGCTGGTTCAAGAAAAAGCTTTAAGCAATAACCAGAATATTCTGGAAAAGTCGGAAGCGGGACAGGAATTATTAAGCAGGCAGCAAGAGGCGGCTGTCCGAATGGCAGTGAAGCATGAGGAGAAGGAACCGGGAAGCGGTAAAGCACATCTGGAACGGTGGATTGAAAAGGATATTCTGAAGAGGCTGGAGTTAAAGCTTCCACTACACTATGAAGAGATGGATTATATGAGAGAATCGTATGAGCAATTAGCATCCAGTCTGTTGCCATCCCTGGAGGAAGAAGAACTTATGCTATTAGAAACTCAGGAGCAGGCATTTGTGCCGGTAAGATAGGAGGGCAATTATGAGACGATTAACACCGTATTTATTGGTCTGGAGGAATTTCATGTATGCCAATCAGGATGGATATGCAAATGATCCAGAAGAATTTTTAACAAGGGTACAACTGATCCAGGATGGAAGGGATGGAATATTAGAGCAGATGTTAAAGGAAGAACCGGATATGTTTCTGGTAGAGGTGGCAAAGCAGGAGATAGCATTCCAGCTTGACAATCTGGAAGATATGATACAGGAATTCTCACAGTATGCGGAAGGGTATCATTTTTATGAATCAATAGAGTTATTACAAAAGGAGGTTTGTGAGGATCTGCAAAGTGCTGGTACTGAGAGCGAATTGTACATAATAGCAGAGGAATGGCAGGAATACGCTGCAAATGCCCGAAAGGTCATTCAGGAAGTGCCAGGCGACTCCGGTTTTGACATGGAGCAACAGGAGTACCTGATGGAACAAATGATGGATCTGCAGATAAATCCGGATGGAATGAAGAATTTGTTATCCGTGAAAGAAGAGTTAAAGCAGTTACAGGAAAATCATGAGGTCTGGTCAGGAGACCGGATTATGGAAGGCATGGAAGAACAGAGTCTGGCAATCAGACGATAGAATGCAGGGAATAAGGCAGAAGGGAGGCAGGCATGAAATATATGCACTTTACAGATGATCAGTTAGCATATGCCAATCATATCAATATCGTTGCATATGCCAGGCGGCAGGGGTATCCGGTCAGGGAATATCATCCGGGATACTGGAAGATTACCGGTTATGGCGGCCTGCTGATCGAACCAGACAAATGGTACTGGGAAGCGGAAAAGAAGGGCGGCGGGCCGATCCAGTTTGTCATGATGATGAAGCAGCTTTCCTGGGTAGAGGCGGTAAAGGAATTGCTGAAGGAATCAGATCCTGACTGTCAGTATCATCCGGGATCGGATCCAGTGCAAGCGCACAGGAGAACAAAAGAAAAGTCAATGTTCCGACTACCGGCAAAGAATACTATATATGAGCATATATTTGCATATTTGATCAAATCCCGAAAGCTAGACCAGGGATTGATCCAGCAGTTGGTAAAGGATAAGAAATTGTATGAAGATGTCAATCAGAACTGTGTCTTTGTCGGATATGATCCAGAAGGAGCCGCCCGGTTCGCATCCATGCGGGGAACAAAAACACAGCGGCCATATAAGGGTGATGCAGCCGGATCCGATAAGCGGTATGCGTTCTCCTGTACAGGCAGCACAGATACCGTGTACATATTTGAAGCACCCATAGATTTGATTTCCTATCAGAGTATGCTGAAACAGTCCGGCAGGGAGCTTGCAGATCATTATATCACGCTTGCAGGAATATCCATAGCAGCACTGGAACGATACCTGATCGATTATCCGGATATCCGGAAGCTGGTTGTCTGTACCGATCATGACGAAGCCGGAGAAGAAGCATTCCGGCAGATATATAAGACCTATGACCGTACCTGCGAGGTTCGACGTCAGTCGCCGAAGCCATACAAGGACTTTAATGAGTATCTGATCCGTCGGGAATTTCAGCGGTTTTTAGCAGAGCAGGGCCTGCAGCCAAAGGATGCAGAAACCGGGTATCCACAGGGTATTTCTTTTCGGTAATACCCTGTGCTAACAGGGGCAAGCTTCCCGATTGTATCACATTCGTGACACAATCAGCTTGTCAGGGAAGTATCCCTGAGACCCTCTTGCAGACAGCAGGTAAATAGTAGCAGGCAGGATCGGCATTTACGAAATACCGAAATGAACACTAACAGGAAGGAGGTGGTCTTATCGCCAGGACAAAGGACATTCATTTCCGGGTGCAGCCGGAGGTCAGACAGAAGATAGAGGAAGCTGCTGCGATATCTGGCGAACGGATGTCAGAGTATTGTGTCAGGGTGCTTACTTCTGCCTCCGCTTATGCTGGAGCAGGAGAATTAAATGTCAGGCCGGATGCAGGATCAGTGGCAGGGACAGGTAAAAGCCTAGTGTCAGCCTCCGGTGGATCACAGAAGAACACTTCTATCTCATGCCGGATATCTAAGGAGGATAAGGCTGTCATTGAGGAGAAAGCAGTACTGGCCCGTATACCGCTTAGTGAATACTTAAGGCGTGCAGTCTTAAATGATTCAATCGTGATCATCCTGGATGGAAAGGATATCCTGCATCAGTTGTCAAAGCTGGGTACCAATCTGAATCAGCTTGCGATCCTGGCACATAAGGGGCAGATCACCTGTCTGGATCTGGCAGATATGAATCGTACTTTAAAGAAGCTGTTAAAGCAGGTCACGCAGATTATGAAGCGAGGTGGATGATGGGAATTATTGAGGTTTTAAATGGTAAGGCCTACTCTAAACAAGGGGTATATCATGGATATAAGACCCATGCGTCTATAAAGCGGGTAATTGCATACATTACGGACTTACGAAAGACTAACGAGAATCTGATTAAGGGACTGAATTGCTCTGCTCAGAATGCGTATGAGGAGTTTGTTCTGAACAAGACGTTGTGGGATAAGCCTGAGAATGGCAAGCGCAGGATGGTGACACATATGGTGCAGGGCTTTGATCCGGAGGATGAGCTGACACCGGAAGTGGCATCCGAGATCGCAGAGAAGTTCTTAAAGCATGAAATCTTTCGTGGCTTTCAAGTGGTATATGCTACACACATTGATACCGGAAAGTTACATACGCACTTTATTATAGATACCTGTAATACGGAGACCGGAAAACAGTGGCATCTCAGCAAGGAGGAACTGCAGAAGCTAAAGGATTATTCGGATGAACTATGCCGGGAATATAAGTTGTCTATCTGTCAGAAGAAAGAACATTATACGGTTCCCCACCGGCGGAAAAATGAAGTGGAGGTATTAAAACAGGGCGGGAGCTGGAAGGAGGAGATCCGGATCGCAGCTACTATATGTGCCCAGTCTGCGATCAGCCGGGCGGACTTCATCCGGCAGATGCGGGAGCTTGGTTTTGGTGTTACCTGGAAGGATGAACATAAATATATTGTGTTCAGCGATCAGGCAGGACACCGGGTAAGGCATCATCGGCTGGAACCGGCAGAGGCATTTACCAAAGAAGCATTGTTAGAGCAGTTCCGGTTAAATAAACAGGCACTGGAGATACAACGGGCAGAAGCAGTGGAGGAGCAGAGGAAAGATATGGAGGCATATCAGGGCTTCCGTTCGTTCTTATATGCAGCGAAGACGCTGGTACAGATGGCAGACCAGCCATATCCGCTGCAGAATCATGATGCCTTCAAGGGCATCGGAACACAGGCGGCAATGCGGGAATATGCCGCCGAACAGAAGAAAGGAAGAGGTTATGAAAGATAAGAAAACGAGGGCGGCTATGTGGACCGTACTGATACTCATCTGCATACCGCTCAACTTATTTTTGCTGCACAGGCTTCCTATACAGGAAAGCAGTTATCTGAAAATCGGGATCTGTATGCTTGTGTTAGAGATTATGGGCATCTGGTATCTGATGGTGGATGATAAGCAGTATCAGGCAGATATGATCCGGATCACACCGGATATTAAGACACCGGCACCTGCCGGTCAGGGACAGCATGGTACTGCAAAGTGGCTGACGAAAAAAGAACTGGAGCAGACCTTTGCAAGCTGTATCATCGATCAGAACACAAGGCAGTTGGAAAGCGGCGGTCTGGTGATCGGGAAACAGGATCTGAGAAACGGGAAGGAAAAGGTCTATTATATCCGGGATATGATCCATTCCATTACTCTGGGTGCCACCCGTTCCGGTAAGACAAGGCATGAAGTATTAGAGACGATCGGATTATGCGGGCTGGCCGGAGAAAGCATTGTCGTAACGGATATCAAGGGAGAATTGTATGATTATACTGCTCCTTATTTACGGGAGCTGGGCTATAAGGTAAACGTCATGGACTATGACGAACAGGTACTTTCCGATGCCAATAATCCCCTGCAGCCGGTAATTGATAAGATTGATGAAGGGGATATCTCAGCTGCGATCGATGCCTGCTGGGATATCGTATCCCAGCTTGTAGGAGAGGCAAAAGGAGAGCGGATCTGGAATGACGGTGAATGTTCTGCCATTGCCGGGGCGATCATGGCAGTCTGTTATGATAACCGGAAGCCGGAGAATCATAAATACCGGAACATGACCAATGTGTATTATTTTCTGGTAGAGATGTGTACCAGCATTGGCGCTTTCTTGCCGCTTAATTTTTACAGGCTGCGACTGCCGGATACACATCCCTGTAAAGCAGTGCTGGCTGTAGCGGATATTGCTCCAAGAGAGACCAGAGGATCCTTTTATACCTCTGCATTGCTGACGCTGCGGTTATTCTCCAATCCGAATCTGTACAGCATTACCAGATCATCCAGCTTTCATCTGGATGATCTCGGAAAGAAGAGATCCGCATTATTTATTATCCTGCCGGAGGATCGGAAGACGTATCATCCGCTGGCAACCTTATTCGTAACGCAGATTTACAGCCGGTTATCCTATCTGGCCAAGCAGCGGGGCGGTGAGCTTTCTGTGCCGGTGAATTTTGTCTGTGATGAGTTCGGTAATTTTGCAAAGATACCGAATTTTATTCAGATGCTGACTGTTGCCGGTGGAAAGCGGATCCGCTTTCACTTATTCCTGCAGGATTATGCCCAGCTTGATGCTGTATATGAGCGGGATGCGGCGAAGACCATCCGGGGCAACTGCGAGATAAAAGTATATCTGCGCTCTGCGGATCCGGATACCAGAGAGATCATCTCGAAGGATCTGGGAAAGTATACAACGAAGGGATACAGCCTGAATTACAGCAGACACCGCAGCGATCAAAGCTCATCCAGCTCGAATCTGGTTGGCAGAGAGCTTCTGACCCCGGATGAGATCGGGCGGATCAAGAGACCGTATTCTCTTGTTATGTCATCCAGTCATCCGGCAATTTTATATGCGCCGGATATCAGTCAATGGTCATTCAATAAACGGTTCGGCATGGGCGATCGGGAGCATAATGTACAGCTAAGACAGCAGCGGCATGGGGAAAGAAAGGAACACGAAGCAAAGGAAATAGAGCTGTGGGGTATCTGGAAGCGGTACCAGGAAGAAGCGAGAAAAGAAGCAAAGAAAGCAAAAATGCAAAATAAGGAATAGTCATAGAGAGGATAGAAAATATGAATTTATTATTAATGAATATGATCCTGGGGAACAGGATCCTGGATTCTACGATCGGACAGGGGGTAAAAAACTTCTTGAATGATGCTGTTGGGGCAGCGCAATTTATAGGGGGGATTATTGTTTTATTTATATTTATCGTAGTTTCAATTAAGAAAGCAAGGGAAGAGGAGCAGGAGCGTAAACGATATACAAACTGGCAGATTGGGCTGGTGATCATCTTAATATTGATCATTCTCGCAAAGGATATCATCAATCTGGTACTGGGTTATTTCGGAGGAGGAATATAAAATGATTGGACTGGTAGGTCTAAATAAAATGTTGTTGGATTTCCTCTGGCAGTTTGTATTTGGAACTGGCGAGGAAGCTGGAACCGGGCTTGTCAGCATAGCAAATTTAATATATAATTCCGGATTTGATTCAAACGGAATCACTCTGATTCTGAATATGCAGCGCTTCTTTGAAGGAATTGGATTACCGATTTCTAATGTCAGGACAGTAATTTATACCTTTGCTTACTATCTGCTCATTCTGAAATTTGTGAAGAAGATACTCGATATCTACGGTCTGCAGACGGATGGAGACAGCAATATGGAATTCTCAACTCTGATCACAAACTTCTGTAAGGCAATGGTGATATCCTTATCCTTTACGGTTATATATGACTGGCTGGTGGATATCGTTCTGGATTTTGCAGATCAACTGATGAATGCAGTCTCTTTTATGAATGCTGAAAATCTCAGTAGTAATATGAAAACCATAGGAAATACATATCCAGGTACAATCATGGTTCTTCTGGTGTCTGTATATGTGATACTGGTTGTGGTTTTGCTATTTCTACAACTAAGGATGGGTCTGGAGCTTTGGGTGCTGCGTCTGGGAGCGCCTCTTGCCTGTTCCGGCCTGCTGGATGCGGATAAGGGTGTATTTCAGGCTTACAGTAAGTTGATATTGAAAACTTTTTTGACAATTATTACTCAGTTCTTTTTGATAGGAGTATCACTTCTGATTGTTTCTTTCATACCAACAGGCAATATAGACATGGCTGCCTTGCTATTGGGTCTGGCTGGAGTATGTGTAATTGCAGCAATTACAACCCCGAAGCTGTTTAATGATCTCCTGATTCCAAAGCAAGGTGGTGGTGGCGGAAAAATGATGTCACTTATGTATATGGCATCTAATCTCATAAGCAGATATTAGGCAGGGCAGGTGGTTTGAATGGATACATTAAAGGATATGATCGACGCACTGGTATTGCTGACAGAGATTGCTCTTGTTCTACGTTTTATATTCTGTTGTATCAAACAGAGCGATCAGGAGGATCAGCCGCAGCTCTACAAGAAACAGAAACGGACTGCATTAATTGCACTGGTAGCTGTAGTATGCGTCTATGATATACCGGAGATTATCAGCAAATATTTTTAATGAACAGGCAGTAGAAACAGATCGGATATCCTGATATGAAAAAAGTATTTCAGGGGTATCAATTAAAGAATCAGAAGGGAGTATATATGGAGGAACAGCGTTTATTTATACCACAGGGGCTAAAGGCAGAACGGGAATGGCGGGAAGGCTTTGGCAGGCGGGAACTGATACAGGCGGTTTATGGTTCGATCCTGGTAGTTGTGATTGCCATACTGCTATATATGATCGCCGGAAAGCTGGTATATGGAGTCGGAGCCATACTGTTTGGCGAGGCATCTGTCCTGGCACTTGTTATGCGGTCGCAGGTGACGAATATTTCCATCTACAGCAGTCTTTTGTTTGCGATCCGCTTCCTGCGGGAACAGCAGCATTATACCTATAAGCAGCTAGAGGAAGAGAAAGGAGGGGCAGAATGATATTATATCTATCTGATGAGGAGCATGAAGAAGGATTGACCGGCCGGAATGTGGATATTCATATAATGATCTTTCAGCATCAGGATATGACGCAGGTATTTCGAAAGAAATTACAGCATATGGGAGCAGTAACACATGTGATCGTAGAGGAGCAGGCCGTGGATCGGAGTACCTGGGATACTGCGGCAGAGGCGTTCCGCCTGAGCCAGAACATTCCGCTGCTCTTACTCATTGACAAACCGGAAATACCGGAGACGTTTATCCGGGGAGAATATTATGATACATTAAATCGCAGCCACCGGGATATTTCAGAGCTGATAGATACCTGGCTTCAAACCGTACATGCAGATGCCGCAGACGGGGAGAGGAATGCCGATCCGGAAATGGATGCTGCTTTTAATCAGGTATGGATCGCAACAGCGGGGCTGACACCGGGAGCAGGTACAACTGCTCTTGCGATGCATCTGGCGGCATACATACATGCGCAGGGACAGGAGGTGGCAGTAACAGAGCGGACGGATGCCTTTGTCTGTCTTTCAGAAACATATGGATGGAAGGAACTGGCGGAAGGCTCCTATCAGTGGGGAGGCATTATTTACAATCATAACCAGATCGATGCGAATATTCCCTATACAGTCTTTGATCTGGGCCTCATGGATCCCCGCTGTCATGAGATCTGGAAGCAGTGTCAGATTAAACTTCTGGTAGCAGATGGAAAGTCCTATCATCTGCAGGATCTTATCCGGCAACTACATGCATTAGAGGACTATCCGGGCAATATTATTTTAGCGTTTACCTTTGTTCCGGAGTCAGAGCGGACAGCATTAAGAAATCAATATGCATCTGAGCAGGTCAAAGTCTGGTTCGTACCGTTCGAGCCGGACTTATTTACTTTCTCCGACGATTACCAGGAGCTGGTGGAAGGATATGTGAAGCCATTGCCAAAGGAAGAGAAAAAGCGGATTGTGATCCCGTTTCATCTGCCGAAGGCAGCACTTCCGAAACCGAAGACCAGACAAAGACAGTTAACACAAAAGCAGAAGATCATTGGAGTGTTTCTTTGTATGTTGCTCGGAGCATTTTGGTTAGGCATGGCTGTTACACATAAGCAGAACGACAATATCCAGGTCGCAGTGGAGTCCGTGTCACGGATGGATTTTACAGGTATCACCCGGATCCGGATGCTGTTGGTCAGCGAGCAGGTGGCAGGTGCAGAGGTGCTGCAGGGAGAAGATACTGGTACAGGCGAGATTGCAGAAAATGGAATAGCTGAAGCGAATCCGGATGAGCAGAACGGAGCCTGGGAAAATGGAACAGAGAATACAGCAGGTACAGGAGATGGAAAAACGCAGACAGGAGAAACCCGGACAGCTACAGAAGCACCGGCTACAGAGGATGCTGAAGAGGCGACAGAGGGAACAACAGCAGAGTCTACTCAGGCACCGCAGACGGTACCTGCAGCAGTGACGCCATCCCTTGGCGGGTATCACGGACAGATCTATACTGGAAGTGATGTAGTGACTATCATGAATCAGATGTCCGGACAGCTTGTGGCAATCCATCTGGTTACCCGTTCTTCGGATGGCTGGTACAATTATTCGGTCAGTGAAAGCGGCTTTGCAGCAGTGGCATCCGTATCCGCCGGTACAGCAATGATTGATACGCAGTGCAGCTTCCTGTGTCAGGTGATCCAGGTAAATGGGGAAGGTGCGGGGTTAATGTTTGTGCAGCAATAGGAGGATGATGAAAATGACAAGAAATGAGATATTGGGAATAAGGTGGTTAAGACCAATTCTTTTTAATACTGAGATGATATTGCGGATATTAGATGGCAGCAAAGGGGTTACAAGGCGAATCATCAATAAACGTATTTTAGATTATTACTGCTCAATACAGGATAATGGTGTACCCAATGTACAGCGGATATATGAAAATGCCGCATATATGGTTCGTGAGTTTTGTCCATATCAGCCATTGGATATTCTATATGTCAGGGAAGCCTGGAGTGAAATGCCTGCTGGCTATGTGTATCGGGCAGATGGAAATAAGAAAGATCATTTTGGAAACCGGATAATTTGGCATCCTTCTATTCATATGCCCAAAGCTGCAACACGTATTTTTCTGAAAGTTACAGAGAGTCGGGTAGAACGCTTACAGGATATAAATGGTCGGGATGTGCTGCTGGAAGGTATTAACAGTTTTGTACATCCGGAAGCAGACTACTTTGATATGAATCAAAGGGAAGCATTTGAAGCATTCTGGAATTCAACAATCAGAAAACCAGATTTGGATTCCAAGGGATGGGCAGCTAATCCGTGGGTCTGGGTGATCCGGTTCGAGAAGATAGATGTAGATGAATTTACCTGGGAATTGTATTATAAAAATCGTATAGTAGAAGACACAGAGAAAGGAAGAATACTGAAACCACTTACAGAATGATTTATAGCTTATTTACAGGTTATTACAGGGGAAATTTACTTACTATATTGTCCATTCCCTTAATATGAGATACAAATTAAGGGAATGTGAACATTCAATTATTCACCTATCAGAGAACAGAAGTAAGACTCTGGAATATAAATTTGCTGTTTGTAGAGAAATAAAATGTCTGAGCAGGTTGGATTTGGTAGAAATCGTTCGTGATTTAATAGACAAAATTTTGTTTATGTGGTAGTATTACATTACAAATTAATGGAAGAATTGACAATTTATGTGAAGATATTCTGATATTATTATCCCAGTATTATTAATTCGAGGTGGGATATGAGTGCAAGAGTGATTTATTTATATACCTATAAGAAAAAGGGTGGATGTACCATGAAGGATATTACGTTGAACAGAAAAAATGAAATAGAGGAGATTGTTACAAAGATACTTTTGGATTATGATTTTTCTAAAGAACCATCTGTAGATATTGTAACGATTGTTAGAAAAGATGGTTTTTTGGTTCAGAAAGCGGATATACCTATGGACGTAACTGGTTATTTGGCAGTAAATGATAATGAGCCGGTAGATGAAATGGGACAATATAATCGTCTGATTGTTGTAAACACAAAATTCAAGAATCCGGATAATGAAGAAAGCGTTGTATTAAAAAAGAGTAGGTTTATAGCTGCCCATGAGTATGGACATTTTATTTTGCATAAGAAGGAGCAGAAACTATACGCACATAGGGATGATGATAAAAGAGAAAATCCTGAAGAGCTGGAAGCAGATTATTTTGCCCGAAGTATTCTTATGCCAATGGAACGTTTTAAAAAATGTAATAAAGTGATTGATGAAATTCTTTCAATATTTGGACATGAAAAAGCAGAAAAACTAAGAGTTGAAATTTTAAGCATGGTTTTTGAAGTGACAAGGGATAAAGTAAAAAAGAGACTGGGGGATATTAGCGAGTTGAAGATTGCTAATGTATAACAATGGCTAAAGCAGATTATTTTAAAATAATGTCTGAAATTGCTAAAATTGCTGGAACGGACGTTGATGGTAGTGATGATTTTGATGACAGATCAAAACAGGAGATAACGAAGCGGGACGAAGAATACTCTAACTTGCTAAAGCATTTTGTGAGCATAACTTGTAGAAGGAATGAAGCGAAGGAAGAAAATAAATGGATTTTTTTCCGAATTATTATGGGGTTACTCATTACTTTAGGATTACTGGCATGTGCAACTATCATAGTGCTTTTGATAAAATGTAGTGGTGAAGAGATTATTAATGCAATACCAGCTATAATTACTGCTATGGTTGGTTTTGCCTCATCAGTGATAGCAATTCCATTAGCAATTACAAAGTATTTATTTAGTACAAAAGAGGATAAATATATTACAGAAATCATTTCTCATACACAGGAACATGATTTGGCAGGCAGAAGAATTATTAAGGCTTTAAATGAAGTTCAGGAAAATGTTGGACAAAGTAAAGCACAATAAAGGAATAGGTAAAATATTATCAGATAAATGTCCCATCTTGTTGTTAAGGCAGGATGGGATTTGCATTTTAAAACATTACAGAAGGAAAGGCGGATATTTATGGCGGTACTATTAGTTGATTATGAAAATGTATCAATGAAAAATGGACTAAAAGGCATTGAATACCTGAATGCCAACGATCGCCTGATCATATTTTACAGTCAGTGCTGCCCAAAGATTCGGAGAGATTGTATGGAAGCGATCCTGTCTGCCGGATCTTCCTTTCAGGTATACAAGCTGAAGAAGACCGGAAAAAATGCACTGGATTTCTATATCGCTGCAGAATGCGGGTATGTAAGTCATACAGATGTATCGGAAATAGCGATTATCAGTAACGATAAAGGTTTTGATGCCTTGATCGACTTCCTTAAGCTTAAGGCCGAAACGCAGGACATACAACTGATAAGGGCTGCAAATATTGAGAAGGCTCTTATGAGTTTGAATTCTCCCGCAGACAGCCGGCGGAAAGAGATCCTCTGTGAGAAGTCCGGTTTGCTGGATCTGGCGGCAGAGTATGGGAAATATGAGGAGCGCAATGCTATGCGTGCAAGGATTAAGGATGCTCTGCTGGGAACAAAATACGAGAACAGGACTGCTGAGATCATTGATTTTGCAACTGCAAGGAAGGATACGACCAGGAAGGAGCTTTATACGGGTACCCTTCACCTGTTCGGAAAGAGTGAAGGAAGAGATATCTATCGGATATTAAAAAATCTGAGTTAAATTTGTCACTATTGAGGGAATGTGGTATGATAATAGCAAGGAGTAATCGTGTTACAAGGTGGAAAGTCTCCCTAACTTGAGAAAGAAGGGAGGTGGTGCATATGAATACATACGAAGTTTTAACATTGTTAATTTTGTTCGGAACGTTTCTTATTGCACTGCTTGCCTACATAGATAGGAACAACAAGCGAAAATAAATAAGCCTACCTTGTCACTTGGTCGAGTACAGGTAGGCTTATAAAGATACCCGGAGGCTAACCACTTTGTGGGCGGTTACTCCTTTGTATATAGTTTAACACCTTAACAAATAAATGTAAAGAGAGAACAACCACAAACGACCACAAACGACTACAGTTGTTTATGGAAGTTATTCACAATGCTGATAGAAAATCACCATTTTCCGCTTGAGATATCC
>CAJULG010000025.1 GCA_910587045.1 uncultured Lachnospiraceae bacterium
CTGACAGGCTGTGAAGATTCCCGGGGCTCCCGGGGCTGATCAACGGCTTTTGTCTGCTGCTTCTGTGCTGCAGCAGACTGTGATTGCTGCTGTGTCTGATCCAATACCATAGTGTCCTTCAACTGCGGATCATACGCCTCATAATACCGATAATACCCCTGAATCAGTTCTCCACGTACCCTTGTAGCCGATTTCTCCGGATTGATATCTCCCATGGTATATCGCTCGCCGCTCTTTATCTCTGCCAGGAGCGCCTTATCTCCTTCCTCCAGAACCGCTTCCGGATTCAAATACAGATATTTCTTTGTACCCGGAATCCGGGATACGATCATGCCATCCTCCTCTATCCGCTCAACAATACTTTTGGAAATGATGATCTTTGTACTGTCTGCGCTTAATTCTCCGGCAGAACGCCCCGGCTGTCCTTCTACATTCTCTGTATAACGCCGGGCAAGCTTGTCTCCGGATATCTTTACCCGTGGCAACGTCGAATCCTTCGGTCCTATGGTATATACTGTGCCCTCACTGATTTCGGCACGGATATGATCCGTACCCCGCTCGATGATATCATACGGATTCAGGTACAGATAGAATGCCTCGTTGGGTATCCTGGCTGCCATTTTGCCATCGATGTACTCAATTTGATCGTTTTGAATTGTAATTTGCATGTGATCGCCTCCTCTTTCTTTTCTTAATATTTGAATGGATATTACTCCTTAGCCTCTGCATCTATTCCATGCCATAGCTCATCCAGAGATACCTCTAAAGCTATTGCAATCTTCTGGGCAGTTTCTAAGCCCAGCCTCCTAGTACCTTTTTCATAACTGGATATAGCAGCCTGTGATGTACCGACCAGATCTGCCAGTTCTTTTTGCGTCATTTTATTCTGCTTGCGAAAGTTTTTTATGGTTTGGTTCATATTAGAATTCCTTCTAAATAATACATTTTGGAGTTTTTTCTTAATGTTCTTTCATTTGCGCAATTAACATTATTGTCAATCACTAACTATAAAATATACCTATTTGTTATAATATACTCCGTGTTTTGGTGTTTGTCAACTATAATACCCCTTTGTATATTTAATTATATGCTTTTTTGCGTTACTATAAATTTAGGAGGTTTTTATGAGAAGATTCAAAGATGAACGTATAAAAAAAGGAATTACTCAAAAAGAATTAGCTGATTTTTTACAAGTTTCACAACAGTCCATTAGTAAATATGAAAATGGCATGCGTGAACCTGATTATGAGACACTTATAAAAATGGCTAGTTTTTATGATGTTTCTGTTGATTATCTTCTCGGCCTTACCAATGTAAATAATACCCATAAACATAGCCAGCAAAATTTGGATAAAAAATTTCAAAGAGTTATAAATTACTATAACCGCTTAAATATTGAAAATCAGGATTATATTCTTGGTGAAATGATAAGATTATATCGCCAACAGGAGGAAAATGTAGATAGAAAAAAAGATACTGGGTAGCAGATGATGAGAAGGTTATTTATGTTCATTTTGATAATTAGCTGTACCTTTAATTTGTTTTATTTTAGAGATTTTGGTTATACAAATATCTATCAATAGAAATACCTTATAAAAACAATTATACAAAAAGGAGAATGAAGCAAATGTATGATGATTATGATGAAATCAAATCAAAAGTAGATTATGAGAGTAAACGTGCAATATTGGAAGCAGAATTAAGAAAAGCCACAGAAAAAAACGACGAAATCAAAAGAGACGAAACCATTTTAGCTCTGGCAAACTTAATAAATGCTTTCAGGAATTGGTTGGAATACAGAGAATTTATGTCCGAAGATTCAGAACACCTTCAAGAGATAACAAACGAAATGCTTTGGGAAGCACAACAAGAAGAGGTACTACATTTAGCCCGCTAAATAGATTTACCGGAAAGACGTGCAGAAAACGTCAGATTTCAGTTGATATTGTGATTCGTCTTTCCCAAATATATAATGTCTCCATTGATTATTTACTGGGATTAACCAATTCAAAAACTGCTCCGTCCCCTCCTCTAAGTGTAGAATCAAAAAAATTCTATCTTACTTTGGTAGATTAAATACAGAAAACAAGGACTATATTCTTGGTGAGATGGTTAAATTATATCGCCAGCAAGAAGAAGTTTCAGATAGGAAAAAAGATACTGGGTAACAGGTGATCGGAAGGTTATTTATGTTCATTTTGATAGTTAATTATGCCCCTTAATTGTTTGTTTTTAGATTCTTTAAATATACGATTATTTACCAATGGAAAAGTTCCGCAATATAGTAAAACAAGGAGAACGTTATGATAACAAAAGCAGCTGCTACTATCGGAATTGCTTTTATTATTTAAACTTATACAAGGAGGAACACTATGCAAGAAATAAACCTTGATTCTTTTGAATATTTTATACAAGCAAGTTCTATTGATAACATATTGTTACATTTAGACAAAAGTTATGCCTATCATAAAACATATTACTACCCTGTATATCGTAATTGGATATCTGATTTAAATTTGTGTAAAAAAATGGATTTTTCACATGGTCAAACACACACCTGCATTTTTTATACTCAAGATATTTTGTATTTAGGTACATTAGTTTCCTTTGATGAAAAGACTAATCATCTGTTCTACCTGATTTTATCAAAAGTAGAGGAGTATCAAAACGAATATCTATTTTTGGACTTTTTTGAACATCCCTGCATAGTAAGAAAGGCTAATGACTGTTCTATTGTGAGAAATCTCCATTATTATGATCCGTTTGATACAAGGCTAATTGGTAAATCTGCAAATCAATTAAAGGATTATAATAATTTAGATGCTATTTCCATGAATGATAACAAACATATTATGGCGCTATTTAAAAACCCAAAACTTGAAAAATCATATAACGGTGATTATTATTGGAAAAATGGTAATTTTGATAAAAACTCCCTAGACTATTTTACGATTGGACATTTATGCAGAACAGGGGTGATTTTACAAAATGGGACACACTACCCTATCAATAGCCTTGCAGATTTTTTCTTTTTATTAGCCCATACTCTCAAATCAAAGTATGAAGCAAATTTTATGCTTGAATATTTAAGATATGTAATTACTTTACCTATTGATAAACAATTATCCCTACCCTTATTAATACCCGAATTCCGATTTGGCGGGCCACAGATTAAGCACAAATATCGTCTTGATTTTTTAATCATAAATCTAGCACAGGATCGCCGATTTGGAATTGAACTTAGTCCAACCAGTACACACAGCGATGCTGAGCACCCTGAAAAGCAATGGTATAAGGAAAGCAATAAAAGAAATGAATTTCTACTGGAATATGATATACCAATTATTACCTATACAGAAATTCATATGAAGAAGATTGAAGAAATCTTTTATAGGGATATTGTTCCAATGCTGGCAGTGTAATTTATAACTAAATGCTATTGAAATTATTTTTCATGTAATCAAATCAGGAGGAGAAAACTCATAATGCAAACCATTTATGTTCCTATTCTAAAATGTAAACAAGGAGAAGAAAAAGCTCTATCACACCTAGATTCCAACATAAAATCTGTAATCAAACCCTTATTAGAAATACCTTATTCAGTGACATCTAAAAAGCATTCACTCTGTGGACATTTACAATCCTTTTGGAGTGATTATCCATTCTTCTTTTATTTTATGCCGGAATGGCAGAATAAAAGTCAGGAGCCATATTCTACATTTATTTCTGATAAAGTATTGCCCATTATTAACCAGCTCCCTGGTACACCGGTGATAAATTTATCTTCTACAGAATATATTAAAAACTGGAAGCCTTTAAGCAAGAATGGCATAGCTATCCGCCTTAGAAACAATGAATTTAGCGAGATAGCATCTTTATTGAATCCTCTATTTAATTCCGGGATGATAGAGGTGAGTCAAACAGATTTGATATTTGATTTGCAACATATTTCTTCTGACAGATTGGATGATATAACATCACTATTAGATACTACATTTTCAAATCTGCCTAATGCTCATGAATATCATTCTATCATAGTTGCATCAGCCTCCTTTCCAAAGAATACATATACGTTAGATTATAGCAAAATCTATCAATTTAATCGTATAGAAGACAAAATACACAATCACCTTCTCAATCTTTCCAATCAATATGGTTTCCATTATCTTTTTTCTGATTATGGAACATCAGACATGGAAGATTACAAATATATACCAGGTATATTCCCAAATTTTAAAATCAAATACACTTCATGGGAAAACTACCTTTATATAAAAGGTCATTCTATCACAAAAGGGGGACTTGATATTCATAACGTAAGGCATCTTGCAAAACTTCTCGTAAGTAGTCCCGACTTTTCAGGTCCGGAATTCTCATGGGGTGACAACATTATTTATCAGATTGCAGAAGCTCTTACATTATCTCCTGGAAACCTTATGAACTGGATCAGCTATAATATGAATCATCATATTACCCTAATTGCAAAAGAATTATAATAAAAAGAATGGGGCTCACTGTCTCCATTCTTTTCTATTCTTTAACGTTTCCCTTGTATAATCCCGAATTACAGACAAAGGCAGATTATCCTCTGCAATTCTTCTCAATATACGTCGATTCTTACCAGATAACTGTCGAAAGCCTCTCTCTTTCAGCAATGTTACAACTTCTTCTCGCCACAGCAGTTCCAGTAAAGATGCTGCGCATATTTCCATGTTCTTACGCCCTCTTCGTCGTTCCTTCAGTATAATTTCATCATTCTTGTTATAAGAGGCAACATATATTCCCCACCACTCTGGTATATGATCTGCAATTACCTTCTCAAATTTAGAACCAACTACAATAAATACCTTATCGAATGTCTTATTATAATATATTATCTGACTCTCCAGCCTATCCAAAGTATCAGCATCACTTTTAATCTCATATCCGTACAAGCTACCATTTGCAACTGCCACATCTACACGCGACAACCCATCACATACTGACAATTCCGGAATAATTCGATAACCACTCTCCTGACAATGGTTATGTGTTTCATTTTGTTTCACCAATCTCCTGATCAAAGGCTCTCGGATATCAATATCCTTCATAATCTGCATATTCTCACCTCTCCCATTTTATTTGACAACCTATTATTTCAGCGATTTCTAATATTTCAGAATACTTTATTGTTCCACGCCTCAATTTGTTAGATATGTTCTGTAAAGATGTCTGATTGCTTATATCTCGCCTTCTATTCATTTCTTCCACCACATCTGTTAGTGTCCAATTAGTAAGTGCTAAATAAGCCTTAACTTGTCCATGAATACTACTTTCCTCGAATCGCACGTTAAACCACCTCGAACATTATTATAACATACATTGTTCGGAAATAAACTATAGAGTTTATTATTTTTAATTATAATTATATATTATAATTTATCCATTAAACTATTACTATTTTCCATTTTTTGATATTTCATAAGATATCATTTAAAATAATCTTTGCTTATATTTATCCACACTAGAATTAACTTTTTCTCGAAAGGAGTGTAGCGTATGACAGATTTTATTCGCAAACGATTGTTTGAACTGATGGAAGATTCCGGTATTTCTCCTTCCAGACTGAGTAAGGAACTGCATCTGAACAAAGGATACTTTGCCGATGTCCGAAGAGGAAAACAGAGTGTGCCTTATAAAATCCTAGTTCCGATCTGTGAGCTTTTTCACATCACGCTCTCTGAATTCTTTGATCCAGATTATTCCCTGAAGGAAATCTATAGGGAAGTAAATCTTCTCTGTCAAAGGATCCCTGAATTTCAAATCCAGAATATCATTATCCCAATCCTGGAGAATTTTTCAAAAGATAAAGAATAGTGCAAAAGAAGTGGATAATCAAAATGCTTGGCATCAGGAGCATCCACTTCTTTTTAACAACATTCATTGACCTTAAAATGAAACAAACTGCAGACCATTCCGGCATACAGCCTTAAAACTATCATTTCTTCAAAAAAATTCACACTAGCTTCTGCGGCAGTTTCCACATCAGTGCCAACTTCTAACATTTTGCCCCAGGAAGAACATTCCTAATAAATCATATTAATATTTTATGTAAAATCATAGAAGCAAATCTGTTTTTCGCTATACTTAAATTAACTATTTTCGAAAGGAGTGTAGCGTATGACAAATTTTATTCGCAACCGATTGCTGGATCTGATTGAGGATTCCGGTATTTCTCCCTCCAGATTGAGTGAGGATCTGCACCTGAACAAAGGATACTTCGCCGATGTCCGCAGAGGAAAGCAAAGTGTGCCTTATGATATCCTGGCTCTGGTCTGTGATCATTTTCACATTACACTTTCTGAATTCTTCGATCCGGATTATTCCCTGAAGGGAATCCATCGGGAAGTAAATATTCTCTGCCAGAAGATCCCGGATCATCAGATTCAGAATATTATCATCCCGATCCTGAAACGGTTTGCAGAAGAAACCAAGTAATAAGCAAAAGGTAGTGTATTATCGTAACTCATACCTTTCGGTGATACACTACCTTTCTTTTCGGTATCCTATTGTATAGACTGGGTGACAAAATCGACATTATGAAAGAAAATGCCGGAGGATCTTCTTAACATGGAGAAATGCAGTACTAAAACATTGCTTGAATATCTGCTGAATTCTCTCGCCTTTGGGCAATTTTACCTCTCTGGATATGTGCCATCCATTGTGCTTATATTTTTTTCCTGGATATGGAAAGCATATCCTATTTTTACGATTGACTCTTGCGCTGCTCTCTGCCTCCTCCGTAACATACTCAGGACATACATGTTTTGATTCAGGATATAGTCTCCCTTCTACATCCGGTTCTGTCAGTTTTACAATAAGCTTTCCAGCATTGCTCTTAAGCAACAGGTACTGCTTTTTCCGAAGCTCCAGAAGGATCTTCCAGAGCAGACGGACAGACAGATGCAGCTCCTTGCTTATCTTCTTTATATTATTGTAAGCGATTCCGTTCCGGTCGGCCTTATGCACAAAATAGATCAGGACCAGACATTCTTTATTGGAAACTCCGGTCCCGGAAAGGTATTTTATATACTTCATTTTAATAAAATTCTGATTCTTTTCTTGCATCTCTTTAAAGATGTCTATATCAAAACCTGCACCTGAATGCTTTTCCCCGTCAGATTCATCCACTACATCCAGGACAAATTCATACTGGTTTGTAAGCTGCTCATTCCGATAAAAGCGACTCCTGCACACCAGGTAATGATATTTTTCTAATTCCCGGATATGCCGCTGTACTGTCCGCTCGGACATTCGTATTGCTGCAGCAATAACTGCGACACTTGGATGGCAGCTCCTGTCATCCGATTTGGCAACCAGATACTGCATAAGGGATTTCGTCGTCCGTTTTAGTCTTGTATCTGCGTATACCCGGTTTAGTAAATCATATTTTGTTTCAAATCGTTCCATTTTATCCTATATCCTTTCCTGCTTGTACTCTTTTTTCAGGATACCGAAAGAAAATGCTTGACACATTCTCTGTCTCGATATAAGATAAAAGAGTACCAATACATTTTATTATTAAACTCAAAACAACCTGTCCGGTTCGCAGTTGGACAGGTTGTTTTACTTTTATTATTTTCTTCTATTGCTCCTATCTGTTCCTTTTTCTTCCCTAAATTCCCGATGGCAAATCCGGTATGTCTTTTCTATCCTCGTTCTCATTTTGAATAGAGTAGCTATCCCTAATCTCCAGATTCTCCAGCATTTCTTCCGTACCTTCATTCCTGACGGTCTCTTTGCTCTGTATCAGGCTATGATCCCTTATAGTACAAAAAACAGATAACCCAATACAGAACACAAGCAACACGATCCAAAGGGACGTTTCACCCAGCTTCTTCCGCTCCATGCTCATATCTATTCTCCTTCCTCTCCAGCATCGATGCCAATCACCCACAGACAGCCACCGCCATCTGCTTTCAAATTCTGGGCAATGGTATTGATCTCCCACTCCTTACTGTTATTCTCTTCATTCCAGCAGTCAGCCAGCAGCAGTTTTCCATCCTCGGTAACGCCACGGATCACAACAAAGTGCCCGCCATCGCAGAAGATTCCCGGCCCCATCAGGGACACGATCAGACAATCCTGCGAAAGATATTCCATAGCTGTCCCTAAGTCCTCGCCGGCATAATAGCATTTCAATCCTAACCGTTCCGCTCCTGTGACAAATAAAGAACGATAGCTGCCCTGCGGAGCTGCACAATATCCCGCAGCCATGGCAAAGTCAGCCATGGCTGCGGGATCCATTACCTCCTCCGAAAGACTGCTGTATACGATAGCAAGAGAAGTCGGCCCGCATCCACCGATCCGAATGGTCTGTGTCTTATTCTTCCTGGTATCATAATACTTTCCAGCCCAGCGGGTATCCTTCTGGGAAAAATATACTACATCCATCTCTCCGGCCAGAATCTCCATGGTATCCCAGTCGTAGTAGCCATACTGCTGACTGATATCTGCTGTTTCATTCTTAAAAGCTGTGATCCACTCCGTCCATGATTCTCCGCCTCCTCCATCAATGATCAATACTGCAAGGGGCGTTGTCAGAAAGTAGGAGATCACTGCAAACAGCAAAAAGCCTGAAATTGCGAGCGGTATTAGTATATACTTCCATTTCATTAACGACCACCTGCCGTTCCAAAATACTGGAATTTGTAATCCGGTATCTCAAACCTTACATGCATCCGCCGAGATCCGGCAATAAAAATAGCATGGGCCCGCCGCTTTGCTTCCAGCATGGATATCTCCTGTTCTGTTAAATGATAAAGCTGGGTGATCTTCTCCAGATTTGCTCCATCAATTCCCATCAAAACCTTATAAGTCGGATTATCCAGCATCTCTGATCCGTAAGTCTTTACCGTCTCCCCCAGGAAGTCAACCACATTCTGGGTAATGACCCAGATTGCCGCCTCATATTTTCTTGCCCGCTTCATAGCGTTGCGTAAGAATATCAAAGACTGCGGTATCTCCGGATCAACAAGCAGATATGCTTCATCACAGACCAGGAGCACACGTTCCTTCCGGTTCCTGCTGATCTCATTCCAGGCCCAGGTGAGCAGATTAAAATACTGTGTCCGTTTGATCCGGTCTGAAGCATCCGTAAGCCCGGACGTGGAAATACATATATACTGACTGTCTGCCTGAATGCTGGTATATCCATTAAACAGAAAGGCATCTGCTCCAAATGCTGCATCATATAGCAGCAAACCCAGCTTTTCATAATAATTCTCTCCGCTCTTTCCCTCTGATTCAAATTCCTTTGCCCGTTCCTGGGCTAATGCAACCACTTCTTCTATAATTGGATAGTCTTCATTTCCCAGTCCGGAAATATCTGTTTCAAAGGTAATGCTATGCTTCTTGTATACGTCCACCAGAAGCATTTTTAGATATGCAAGCAGGTAATCATCCATGCTTGGCATGTAAAGGGAAAAGAAAGTCTCCAAATGCTTCAGATACAAAGCCAGAGCTCCCATCCCATTCCCTTCATCCTTGTAATATTCATCCGTTTCTTCCTTTGGAATCTGCTGAATTTGCAGCGGATTAATCCGGCAATTCAAACCACCCGCTCCGTTCAGCCAGTTCCCATTGAATATCCGACATTGCTCCTTATATTCATCCTCCGGATCAATTACAATAATCTTACTTCCCATCATGTATTCATCCGTCAACATATCCTTCATCTTTGTACTCTTTCCGGCACCGGAGCCACCTAGGAAAGCCATGTTAGAATTCGTCCGGTCACCTTCCCGCTTCCATGGATTCAGTGTACATATACTTCCGGCATCATCCCTGGCAAAATAATAACCTTCTCCATCATTCATGCCCGAGGTTGAGAACGGAAAGCCACCAAGCAGCGTGGAAAGCGGTGTCACCCTGCCGACAATATCCCGAATACCATCCTGGGGAATATATGCCGGTGATACCTGCTTATAAATATCCTTCTGCTTATTTGTAATACACCGCATCCGACATCCGGCCTTTTTTGCGGTACTCTTTGCTTTCCGGTCTGTCCTGTCAAAATTTTCCTCGCTGCATAAAGGTACAACAACCGTAGATATGGATCCGATCGATTCATTCTTGTCGTCAATCTCATCCAGAAGCTTTCTGCTGTTTCGTATCTCCTTTTCCGCTCTGGTCTCTTCAGAAACTTTCTTAGCATCTATGATCCGCTTTTTTGCCGCTGATATATTGCTGTCCATGATGCTGATCATCTCTGACGTATCAAGCGGTTCATAAGTAATGGATACGATGGAATTGGGCAGGTTCGTAATCCGGGACAACCAGCCATAGGGATTATCGGTTGCATACCGTATGATGCCATACCCCTTTGCCCTGTTCTCACCGATCTGCATGGATGTATGTCCAAAGTCCAGATTCATGGGAGCGATAACATTCAGTAATGCAGCATTTTCCGGTTTCTTTTTCTTCTTCATTCTACGTCCTCCTTTCCGGCCAGCCGGGGCATTCCCCGGCTGATCTCATCCCCTTCATATAATATGGCTGCCGGATTATGTACCAGGTTACATAACCGGATAACCTCCTCTTTCCCTAATATCTCACTGGAGTAGCCGGAAATATCAAAGCATTTTGCAAACTGCTGCAGATGCTCCATCAGCTCCTGCTCTGCGCCTTCCTTCCGGTACTCCCACAGCTTGATATAAAATTTCCGTTCAACATTTTCTCCGGAAAGAAGCAGTTCATTCTGATAGCGGATTGCTTCCCGCAGCAGCTTCTTCCGGGTTGCATTCTGGGTATCCATCATCTCCTGATACTGATAGATCAGAGCGGAATTATCCTCCGGCTGGGATACTGCAAGCAACTGCCAGCAGACATTTACCGTAGATACCTCTGCTGTTAACTGCTGTGTCAATGCTGCCTTCTCCCGGTTGCTCAACAGATCCGTCTTCCTGCCGGAGATCTGCAGGAATCCAATCAGATAATTGTCTCTTGTATAAATAAAGGATTGCTCAATATCTGATACATTCATAAATTCCTGAACGGTCTTCTGGATATCTGCTGTCCTGCCGCCCTTTTTCCTGCCATAGGTACTATAGATGTAAGCACCGCCGCATACCACAAGCAGGATAAGTAACATTATTAATTTCATTCGTTCCTCCTTTTCAAAATCAGTTAAATGGCAGCTCCTCTTCTTCCCCTGGTGTAATACTCAGAAAACTATCACCGGCAGCCTGGGACGGGGATGGTCTGCCTTCATTCCCGACTGCTCCGCCAGCAGGTGAATTCCTGCTCTCTGCAAAATCAATCTCATCTACAAGAATCTGGACGGAGTATACCTTTACCCCATCCTTATTTGTATAATTATTATTCTGGATCCGGCCGGAAACCACAATCTTGATTCCCTGTCTTAAATATTTCTCTACAAAGTCTGCCTGCTTGCCAAACACAGTACAGTTGAAGAAATCCGCATCCGCTTCTCCTTCCCGCTTCCAGCGCCGGTCTACCGCAAGGGAAAATCTTGCAACTGCAGTCTGATTAGCCCCCTGCGAATAACGCACTTCCGGATCTCTGGTTAACCGTCCCATTAGAAAAACTTTGTTCATTCCTTTATCCTCCTTTGATTTAAAACTGAAAAAGAGCCGGTATAGGCTCCATTGTTTTAATTATAATAATTAATATATACTTTCATTAATGAATGAAGCTTCCGCTTCACAAACTTTCACTTGCCACTGCGGAAACTTCACTTCTCATTAGCATTCTCTGGCACCGATCCCCCTATCCATGCTCTGATTCATTGTCTGTCTCAAGTCAAAGTTTTCTTGTTTTAACTTTGTTCTCTCCTCCTTCAACTGAAAAACCTCTTCCTTTAACGCAGCATTTTCATTCCGAAGATTATATACTTCATTTGTTAACTCCTGGATCTGCCCGTTACAACTGGCATTGATATCATATAACAGCTTAATACTGCTGATCAGATAATCCGGATTATTCAGACTGGTGGAAACCCGGTTCTTAATCTCCTTCTCAACCTTATATCCCTCCAGCAGTTTTCCTACGTCTTCTCCTATCTTTCCTACATTACTGATCTGGGGCAGGATTTCTCTTACGATATCACTACTCATCTGCTTGGATAACTCCTCGATCCTGTCAATCTTTGGTTTCATTCCCGAAGTATCTGATTTGACTTCTCCGGCTGTTGCATTCACTCCGTCTATACGCTGAGCATCCTTCTTAAATTGAACAATCTGCCCCCATATGCCACCTGCTACAGCAATTAAGGCAACAAAAATTGAAATCCATCCTGCTGTATTCATTTGTTCCTCTCCTCCTGAAAGTAATAATAATTCGGCACATATAAAGCCAATTCCTATTATTAGATTAGGTATCGCAGAATATTTCAATGCTATCTCCTCCTTTCTCTGGTGATCAGGAACAGAATACTGAAAAGAAATGCTATGCCTGCAGGCAGACCGATCGGAGCAGGATCCCCTGTCTGCGGTGTTTCCGGAATCTTCTCATTGGTAACTTCCATCTGCATCCCTTCTGATGCAGCAAGAAAGCTCTGCCTTGAGGTATCAATCTGATATCCCTCAGCCGCCCTGGTTTCTTTGAAATAGTATGATCCATACGGAAGATCCTCTACAATGATCCGTCCGTTTTCATCCGTTGTATAAATACCCATCAACTCATCTTTATCATTATATAATTCAAATACCACACCGCTCAGCACAATATCCCGGTCTGCACTGTCACTCTTGATCAGCTGCAGCCTTGTCTTGTATAAGCGGTTGATATCCGGATTTTCCTTATTCACATCCATGGTATTTAATTCCGTATTTCCAAGAATCAGTGTAAATGCATGTTTTGACTCATCTAAAATATAACCATCCAGGGCCTGTACTTCCCTGTAATAATATGCGCCTTCCACAAGGGCATCCTTTAAACTTGCCTTTCCATCTTCGCCGGTCTTGATAAATCCGATGCACTCATCCTTGCCAATGAGTACATTTCCTTCGTAATCCAGAATATCGGCATCTGCATAGATGCCAAAAATGACACCTGGCAGCGGTTTTGTTCCAAAGGAATATGTACCGTCTGCCACATTTAAGATCTCACCCTTCTTATATACATTAATTTCTGTATTTCCCACCTGGTTCTCAACGGAAACATCCGCATGATAAACGGTTTCATGATAATGCTCCGGCAGGACAAGCTTTACCGGCACCGGATCGGCATCCAGAACCAGACCATTCTTCGTCCTGATCTCCAGCAGATAATAATCACCCCATGGCAGTTCTTTGGATACTGCATAGCCATCCTTACCGGTAGTTACGGTATCCACTAAAGCATCATCTGATGCCCGATGGATTTCAAATACAGTTCCCTGCAATGGCTTCTGGGCAAATTCCAGGCGCTTAAAGCTTCCATATATGGAATCATAAACAGTAGTTGAAACTGCCTGATCACCGGTCTTGTAAATCCGAATGACCCCCTTTACCGCCTCATCCTTCATGATAATTCTCTGTGGCTCTTTGGTATCCTCCACTGTAAAAAGAATGCTTTTTGCGATTGTATAGCCCTGCGGAGGATCTATTTCCCTTAACTCATATTCACCAACCGCCAAGCCTTCGATCACATGGGCAGTCTTCCCGCTTGTCCAGCTCTCTACCACGGTTCCATCTGTCCATCTTAATTCCAGCTTCGCCCCGGCTAACGGATTCCCGGCTTCATCGGTCTTTAATAATTCTACCTTTGTCTGCTTATCTGACATCCTTACCGTCACCGTCTCAGGCTGATTCGTTACCGTAAATATCACATCATCTGCCAGCTTATAGCCATTCGGAGCTTCCAGCTCCTTCAGCACATAATCACCGGCAGCAAGTCCTTCGATTACATGGGGAGCACTTCCGCTCATCCAGCTTTCTACCAGAGTACCGTCTGCACGTCTCACCTCCAGTTTCGCTCCGGCCAACGGATTCCCGGTCTCATCTGTCTTTAGCAGTTCTACCCTTGTCTTGCTGTTATACATTGTTACGCTCTGTACCTGATCAGCAGTCTTATCATATGAAAATGAAATACTGCTTGCTGTCGTATAACCATCTGCCGGATTGATCTCAGTCAGAACATAATTCCCACTTTCCAGTCCGGTAATGATATGCGGTGTCGTACCGGATACCCAGGTATCATATGTAATACTTCCATCCTCACTGGTAACGGTGAGCGTACAGCCCGGCAGCTCTGCCTGTGTGGTAATATCCTGCTTGCTGATAGAAAGGTCCGTTATATTCTGGGTGTACACTTTGAAGGCAAATTCCACCGGACTACTGCTCTTATCTGTTCCATATGAGACAAGTCCCGCCTGATACGATGTTTGGTTATTTAAATACCAGATATCTCCAATTAATGGATAATATTCTGCCTCTATAGATATTTTTGCACTTTCTCCTATCGCTACATTGGATGTAATCTTTAAAAAATTTCCGTTGTCATTCGCAGTTCCATCTGCATTAGAAAACTGGTATTCTAATCCGGTTCCTTCTGGGAAAGAGAAATTATTTAGTGTACAATTCCCGTTTGTATTCTCAAGCATGATCTCATACTTACCACTTGTCTGATTATACTTCATTTCATACACAGGAATCTCTGTTCCTGAATTCGGATCAACACTAAAGCTTGGGATCTGATTAATCTTTTCTACTGCATTCCAGATCCGGTTACATTCATTCAGATTACCCCATCCGGCATTGCAGGTAGCCTCCACACCTGCCCAGGTAATACCTCCGGTATTTCCGGATCCCGGATTATCTGCATATTTATCAATGTAATACCAGAGCATCAACTGGGTAGACCAATAGTTTTTTATCTGTGTTTGGTAGACTTCATTCGTGTAATCTACTTCATAGCCTAATCCATCCTCCGAAGGAGGATTCATCTGTACCCCACAGCCAAGCACATAACTGATTGCAAGTTTTTGATCTGCATTTAAGGCAACATAATTTTCCTCTGATACCCAGCTTAGCTTATCTCCTGTATGGGCTGTCTTTCCATAGTCAACACAAAAAAATGGTCTTAGTCCTCCATCTGCTTGAGTTATATACAGGATCTGTGGCGCTTCATGAACTTCAGTTGCATTGTAATAAATCTTCATATCTTCTGAAGTCCATACATTAATCGCACTTAATTCTGGTTCTTGTGCTGCATACACCTCCCCTGGTCTAATCATCAACCCAAATAGGGTCAAAAAAACCGCCAGCAGCATAATAATGCTCTGACGAAAACTTCTTGTGCTCATCTTCATGGCACATCTCCTTTCCATTTTGAATTAGTATTTTATCTATGTAAACGATATTCTGACGAGATGAATATCCATTATTTTCTGCACTAAAAAAGGACAAATAATTTTTACTATCTGTCCTCTTAATTTCATTTTCGATTATTCAAAAACTGACATATTATATAATAGCATTGCCTAAATTGAAAATAGGCATCCCCGATAGCTGTAACTACCGAGGATTTTGTTGTCTTTACGGTTCACTCATAATTTTTGCCTATTGGCGCTATATTATATGTCTTTGGGTATTACAAGTTTAAGCTTTCCAAAAAATAATTATAAATCGGCAGAAACTATCAATTAATCATTCGTTCACCATATCCGGCACCACCCATTTGTCCATCCGCCCAGCCAATTCTACCATCCATTTCAAGCTTACACCACTGATGCGTCCACTGATTTTCATTCACATGCTCCCATTCGTATCCCATGCACTCAAGTACCATACCTAATGCACGGGTTGCACCAGCACAGGAATACTCACCACTGATAAACACCCCATACGCTGTATAATAATCGCTTCCTTCTGTAGTATACGTTCCTTTATTACAATATTGCGACACTTTCCAAGCCGCTGCTGCGACACTAGCCGAATCAGAAGAAGTCTCATACTTTGGTATACTATTTGCAATCTCCTGTGCTACTGCAAGAGCCTGTAAATACTTATCCTTTTCTGCCCCAGTCAGCCATTTCCCGCTCATATCAACATAATTATCACCGATATACATATTCTTTGCCATGGCTCCGCTTGGCTGCAGATAGTACCAATACTTTCCGGATTTGAGCCAGCCGATATGCATATAGCCGGAAGCGTTAAAGTAATACCACTGCTTATCTATCTTCTCCCAACCATTTCTTGTATAACTGCCATCCTCATGTCGATACCACCAGCCGGTATTATCCTTGATCCATCCAAAGCTTGATGCAGTTGCAGAAGTATCTGTTATCCATGCTCCGGATGCATCAACATAATAACTGTCAATATAAGTATCGGAAGCCATCGCTCCGCTGTCATACATATAATACCAGGTACCATTGATTTGTTGCCAGCCGGTCAGCATAGCTCCGCTGTTATCCATATAGTACCAGGTGCCATTGATCTTCTGCCAGCCGGTCACCATAGCTCCGCTGTTATCCATATAGTACCAGGTGCCATTGATCTTCTGCCAGCCG
>CAJULG010000026.1 GCA_910587045.1 uncultured Lachnospiraceae bacterium
TCGCTATGCCTTTTAGTTCGATATTGCTATATAAGATACATTGCAGACTTTCAAATACGCCCCAAAACAGAGATAACCCTAATCCAAATTTGAAGCTGAGGAACAGGTGCAAGATGTATATTATCAAATTACAAAATGCAATCCCTGCGGCGGCTCCGATCAGCGTTCCAAGCTGCACTGTATCAGCCATTCCCAAAAGATATATGCCGATCACAAACAGCAGGAACAGAAAGAATAATGCAAATACCCCTGAACCATAAAGATAAGTTAATTTTGCAAGCATATTTTTGTGTCGCTTCGGTACAGCAAGCAGCGTTTGGAAGTGTGAAGCCTTTTCTTCCAGTGCAACATTCAGACCGACAATAACGCTTATCAACAATGGAAAAAACGTTGTCGTAATTTCTAATATGATTTTGAGCTTTTTACTATCTGCTGTGCTTCCATACTGGAAATAGTAAACAAGAAATAACAATGCCCCGATAACAGGTACACAAAAATGAATAGGCCAAAACGGTGTATGCTTTGTTTTTTCCTGTTCAGAACGAACCGCATAAATAAAACCCATTTCCATCTACCTCCCTTTGGAAAAATCCTTTGCGTCGACATAGGACAAAATAAGGAACAAGAGTATTGACAACGAAATGGAAATCATAATGGCTATAGAAAATCCACAATTCCCCGCATAAGTTCCGTTTATTTCAATTCCCATAAGCGGTTCTGCCAGTTTTGCCGCCCAACAATACGGTACAAACCACCATGCTATTGTATTTCCGAATGCAGTAGCAGTAGATAGAACAATCCCAAGTATTGTATTTAACACGATCGGCACAAACATTCCCGTTTTGCGTGCTAAGTACAGGCACAAAGGGATTTGCCAGACAGACACAAGGATAATCCCGATACTTCCTGCAATGCTGTGTAAAACAGAATATACTGCCGTTGCCGGAGAAATGATATTACTGATAGAGATAAACAATGCTAAAAATATTGCCGAAACAAGCAGTTTTTCGATTAAGACAATGCCTTTGGCAAATTCAAATTTTGAAAGGTTCACAGGCATAGAAAATACCGAATAGTATTTCCCGGCGTTTTCTTCTTTTCTGTGTGACAAAGAGCACAAAATTGCGATTGCTCCCGGAAGCAGGAACGCATACCACCAGTAAAGTGTCATGTACTGATACCCCATAAATCCACCCATAAGCCACGCAAAAATAGCTGTGATTAGTGGAACAATGAAAATCAGTTTGTTCGATATTGTCCGCTTGAATTTCAAATGTTCTGATTTCAGATAGTTCATGCCTTAACCCTCCCTGTGATTACTTTTTGCAACGTCCATAAAAAGCTGTTCCAAATTTTCGTTTGCGTTCAATTTTCCCTCATATCCAAGAACGCCACCCGCGATAATGCCGATATGGTCAGCTATCTGCTGCACTTCTGAAAGAATGTGACTGGACAGGATAACTGTAATACCTTTAGCAGGAAAAGAACGAATAAGCTCTCTGAGTTCTTCAATCCCAATCGGGTCAAGCCCGTTGGTTGGTTCATCAAGTATGAGCAGCTTTGGGTTGTTTAGTAATGCAACCGCAATTCCAAGACGCTGTTTCATTCCAAGAGAAAACTGTCCGGCTCTTTTCTTGCCTGTTTCCGTCAGCCGGACGATTTGCAGCACTTCGCCAATCCGCTTATCTGTCAATCCTAAAATAGTAGTCCTTACTTTCAGATTTTCATAGGCAGTTAAGTTATCATAAAGCGGCGGCATTTCAATCAATGCTCCAATATGGTTTAAGTCGCTGCGTTTCCATGCGTGACCGTCAAATTCGATATTCCCGGAGGTCGGTTTCAAAATGCCCGTAATCATTTTGAGCGTCGTAGATTTCCCGGCACCGTTTGGTCCCAATAATCCATAGACGGAATTTTTTTCAATGTTCAGCGATATGTTATTTACGGCTGTCTGCCCGCTGAAAGATTTGCATAGGTTTGTCGTTTTCAAAATCATACTCATATTTTCTTCGCCCCTTTTTTGTGTTTGTAAGAAAAGGATAACTGCCATTTTTGAAGATTCCATAAAGAAAACAAAATTTTCTCGATTACATTTTACGAATTATTTTGGCTAACTGATAGAACAGTGTAGACATATCCAAAAGGAAAGGTGAACAGTAAAATGTAATCGGGTGAATAACTATGGCAAAAGACCGGTGCCCAAATACGACGTCAAGGCTTTTGGGACAGCACCGCCGGGAAAGACACTAATCGGCAGCAGCTCGACGCGCTTCTCGACGGTATGAGCGATACGGACATACGGAACATGAGAGACAAGCATTTCCCGGTATATTTCTACTGCGCTCTGTGCTGCCGCTTCTGTTCCTTTCCGTTCCGGCGGCGTAGCCGCTTCCCGCATGGTGAGAGGTTAGGGGAAAGGATAGGAATGAAATGGGTACTTGATAAATCCTGATTTTTGATTTGGATAAGTAATTTAATTAAAATCAAAAAATAATATTGATTGAAAAATAGAGTACGGGTATTACATTTATATTATAAGAGTTTTTTATGAGGTAATGTAATATGCCAAAATGGAAAGTATATTTAGATACATCAGTTATCAGTCATTTGCTGCAAGAAGATGTATCAGAGAATATGGCCGATACACGGAAATCATGGGAAATACTTAAGGATGGAAGATAAGATGTGTATTTGTCTACTGTTGCATTGAGAGAAATAGAAAAATGTTCGGAGCCTAAAAGGACACAACTTATTGATTACTTCAACGGGATATAGCTTACAATATTAGATATTACAGAAGATGTTACGGGAATAGCGCAGAGATGGAGAAGAGCAAGCTACAGAAAGCACAAGTTTAAAAGCAATATAAAAGGAAACCTCATTCCCAAGGTTTCCTCTTTCTGACTGCGGAAGATGGGACTTGAACCCACACGACATTGCTGCCACAAGATCCTTAGTCTTGCTCGTCTGCCAGTTCCGACACTTCCGCTTATAATGTCACTACAAGCAACTCATTTAGTATAACGAAAGAGAAACTATTTGTCAATATTGTTTTGGGATAAAATAAGGAAGAACAGGTAAACAAAAAATAAAATAGTGAAAGACTAAAAAACGTGGTATAATGAACGCATAAGCGCGAACGCAGTGACGCAGAATATTGGGCGGCTGCTTGCAGCCAGACAAATGTTCAAGGAACTATGTTCGTGTAACGAACACCGAAAAACCGAAGGTTTTGAGGTGAGTGTTTATGCGGAATATGCCTTGAGGAGGGGCCCAACGAAGCTGGGATTTGACATGAGGAAGGGCCCAGCGTAGCTGGGAGGAGTCCTGATGTCGGATAGAATCGGAGTGTAATTGCAATTCGTAAATTACTATAATTATTAAATAACACATAGATATGAAATTTTACAAACAGGAGAAAAAAGATGGATTGGGAGAAATTAGTTGATTTATTAAAAGGACACAAGGTATATATACAGACACATAATTATCCAGACCCGGATGCTATGGCAAGCGGTCTGGGGCTTCAGGTGTTTCTGCGACATCATGGTGTAGATTCCACCATGTGCTATGCGGGAACGATTGAAAAACTGAACACCAGGCGAATGCTGGAGGTGTTTGATTTTGAAATTTATAATATTGATGATATTCCGGATATGAAGCCGGAGGATTACATCATAACGGTGGATGCCCAGAAATATAATGCAAATATTACGGATTTTATCGGTGACGAAGTAGCCTGTATTGATCATCACCCGACTTATATCGAGTGTGATTATAAGTATAAGGACATACGCATTGTGGGTGCCTGTGCAACCCTGATCGCTGAATATTTTCAAGCAAGTGGTACTGCTATTGATTCCAATACTGCAACAGCCTTGTTATATGGCCTGCGTGTGGATACAAACAATCTGTCCAGAGGAGTGACAGAACTGGATATAGAGATGTATGGCTATTTATATCATTATGTAGATTCGGAGAAAATATCGGCAATGAACCGATGTACAATGGAACTTGCAGACCTGCAGGCCTATGGTGCGGCAATTTCAAATATAAAGGTATTTAATAATATTGGCTTTGCAGAGATTCCGTTTGATTGCCCGGACGCACTGATCGCAATGGTTTCTGATTTTATTCTGGATCTGGATGTAGTTGAATTTGCAGTCGTTTATGCTGTGCGGGAGGATGGATTAAAATTCTCAGTTCGAAGTGAACTGGAGTCTCTGGATGCCGGCCGGATCGTTGGAATGGCTATGGAGGGTATCGGAAGTGGCGGTGGACATACCTGCATGGCAGGTGGTTTTATTCCGAGTGCCAATATTGAGAAGATGGGTCATTTGAAGCGATTTGAGATTGAACAGCGCTTTATCCGCGCCTGTGCCGTGTATCTGAAGGAAAACTAATTTTAGGAAAGAAAGTAAGCACAGATGAAAAAGAATTTATGGTTAAAAATAATACTTTCGATAATAATAATGCTATCTGCTGTAACTGCTGTCATCCTGCTTCTTTTGCCCAGACGAGAGATTTATAATTATTTGTATGAACAACAGAAGTTGGAATTGCAGACACAGATATCTACTTTTGAGGCGGAATTGAATTACGATGGGTTGATCCAGCAGATCATTGGAAATCAGAAGATAACTGGCTTATCTACCTATGATTCCGGTGAACGACTGAATCAGATTCTTATATGGATGCAGCAGATTTACCAGATTAGTAAATGGATCTGTGGAATAGGTATACTGCTGGTAGTTGCGGGCTTGCTGCTTTTGCGTAATCAGAAGTGGTATGATGTCTTAAAGCTGGGCGGAATTATAACCATGGCTCTTAGCGGATGCACCGCACTCGCTATTTTTTTGGTACGACCGTTGCGGCTGTTCATCTTGGAAAGTCAGTACGGGATGCTTTTGGGTAATGATCCGGTATTGCTGGAGATTTTTCCCAGGGATTGGGGACTTTATACCTGCGTAGCCGGATTGAGTGGTATACTGCTGATCGGACTTTCGCTGTTGATTCTGTACTTTGTCAGCCGTAGAAGTTATAAACCGCATAAGTTTTAGAACTGGTGGAATAGTGAAAAAGAGGTGAATGATGCAGAAAGCAGGTATACGGACAGTAAATAAATGGATTCCGGGAATTGTATGGATCATATCCAGCACAGCTCTGGGAGCAGCAGCAGTTTTGTGCCTGGCAGCCTCCAGTGACAGATTGACAGAAATTGCATCGTGGATTGGTGCATCAATGCTGATTTCTGGTGGCGCTAATGTATGGTTGTATTTTTATTGTCTAAAGGATTCGACAGAGGGAAAATGGTTATTCGCAGACGGGCTGACGGCAACCTTGCTCTCTGTTTTTCCATTGTTTAATGAGATGATTCTGCCTGCAGTGATTCCCTTCTTTTTTTGTGTATGGGATTTGTTTTCTGGAGTTTTGCGAGTCATCGAATCCACCGAAAAAAGAAGAGCGGGAAAGAATGGATGGAAATGGCCGTTTTCTATTGGTCTGATCGAACTTATTACTGGTGTGACTGCACTTCTGAAGCCAGTAGAGGAAGCGCTTACAATGCATATAGTTGTGGGACTGGTATTTTTGATTCAGGCTGTTGCATTTCTCTTTTTAGCAGTCTCGGTCTTAAAGAATCATAAGGGTGACAGGAATAGAGATTAAAAGAGGCTTGCCGTGTTTTTGTATAAGAAAGCGGCAAGCCTCTTTCTGGATTCTGCTGATTAATGATGGAATAAGCGAATGCCGGTAAATGCCATAACCATATCATATTGATCGCAGCATTCGATGACCAGATCATCACGAACGGAACCGCCCGGCTGGGCAATATATTTTACTCCGCTCTTATAAGCACGTTCAATGTTATCGGAAAACGGGAAGAACGCATCCGAACCCAGAGTTACGTTCTGATTACCATCTAACCAGGCGCGTTTTTCTTTTCTGGTAAATACCGGAGGCTTTACCTTAAAACGCTTCTGCCATTCACCTTCCCGAAGAACATCTTCGTATTCATCTCCGATATAGACATCAATGGTATTGTCCCGGTCTGCCCGTCCAAGGCCGTCTGCGAACTGCAGGTTCATAACCTGAGGCGCCTGACGGAGATACCAGTTATCAGCCTTTTGTCCGGCCAGTCTGGTACAGTGGATTCTGGACTGCTGTCCGGCACCGATACCGATTGCCTGTCCATCTTTGACATAGCAGACAGAATTGGACTGGGTGTACTTTAATGTGATCAGGGCAATCTTGATATCGATCAGTGCAGATTCCGGAATGTTCTTGTTTTTGGTTACAATATTGGATAATAAGTCTGCATCAATATTTAACTCATTCCGTCCCTGTTCAAAGGTAATGCCATACACCTGTTTCCGTTCTAACTGTGCCGGTACATAGGAAGGGTCAATCTGAATGATATTATAATTCCCTTTCTTTTTTTCCATCAGTAATTTCAGGGCTTCTTCTGTATAGCCGGGAGCAATGACACCGTCAGATACCTCACGCTTGATCAGGCGGGCCGTATCCGCATCGCAGATATCAGAAAGTGCGATGAAATCACCAAAGGAGGACATACGGTCTGCGCCTCTTGCTCTTGCATAGGCACACGCCAGCGGGGACAGGTCGCCTAAATCATCCACCCAGTAGATTTTAGCCAGAGTATCGTTCAGAGGAAGACCTACAGCGGCTCCGGCAGGGGACACATGCTTGAAGGAGGTTGCGGCAGGAAGACCGGTTGCTTCCTTTAATTCTTTTACCAGCTGCCAGCCGTTAAATGCATCCAGAAAGTTAATATAGCCTGGTTTGCCGTTTCGTACAGTAACCGGAAGCTCACTTCCGTCCTCCATATAAATGCGGGATGGTTTTTGATTCGGGTTACATCCATATTTTAACTGAATCTCGTTCATAGTCATTCTCCTTTTTCTACTGATTCTTATTTACGATCTTCGTTTCGTATTTGCCGGTCTCAATGTCAATAAACCGTACAAATAATGAAACCTTATTTTCTTCGTTCAAGCTGTTCCAGACTGATTCGGTAAACGCATTTATTTCATTCGGGATATCTACCAGCTTAGGTTCCCCCTCAAAGCTCGGGAGCGGTTCCTCATTCCTGGCATAGGTATGGATAAAATGTCCCTCGCCGGCAATCGGATTTTCGTAGGTAAAGGTGTATCGGTTAGAGGCCTTTGGATTGCCATTATTACTTTTCAGGATGGACATAGCATAGTGATAGCTTCTGTCTGCAACCTGCATGACACCGGAAATTCTCGGTGTATAATTCGGCCCGTCCGGTTCGAATTCTCGGGAACGGAGAGACTGTTCAAAGGTAAGGCCCTGAGAAAGTCCGTCATAAATGGTATCTGTCTGATCCCCATTGGTTACGATGGTTTTTGTGTCCAGTACACGAACCGGTGCATAGATGATCAGGCTTGGGTCCTCCATCTTGGATGGATCAAAGGCCTCTGTACGGATGCCCTCCCCCTCTGTTACAAATACCCGGTTTCGGCTGTTGGCGCTTCTTCCCATGATAAAGTAAGCAGTGACCGCTTTGGTGCCATCTGCGGATCTGCCGATCACAATTCCTCTGCCGGGATAGGTGTTATTCTTTAACTCCTGTTCCAGTGATAGCATTTTCATTGTTTGTCCTCCTTCTTCCTTGCAGTGCATTAACTATTTAAAATAAAAAAACGGGCATACAGTATGCTGCCCAGGCGGTGCGGCTGAATTCACCCTGCAGAAAAGAACCCTCTTATTCTGCCAATACATTCCCTTGTAGTGTTCTCTACCCGGTGATACCGGTTCCGCCAGTTATGTATCTAACCACATCTTATCGGAACGGGGAGGAAAATGCAAGAGAAAATGTAACAGAGGGGTCGGATTTTTAAAAGTAATACTATCTTTTCGTTTATGGATACTGTAAAATTGAAACTAGGAATCAAAGAGGATGTTGTTACGGTGAAAGGAAGATAACATGAGAAAAAAATGTACAATAAAAGGCCTGCTGATTCTCGGTGCGTTTATTTGTTGCGGCTGTGTATCGAACTCCGTTTCTACGCCTGACAACAGCAATGAAGCTACAGTGGAAGCGAATACACCTGAGGAGAATACAGGAGAGAAGAAACAGGGAGAAGGGACGTCTGACATCTGGGAATGGATCATAGATGATAAATGGTTCGGTTATATTACTGTGGAGACAAAGGGGGAATTTCTTGAACATTTTATGGGCGAGGGTGCAGCGGAAGAGGAACCGTTTTATATATTTTATGGGAAAGAATCAGCCTGGGAGAATACAGAAGGTGAGGTGCAGCTGGAACTATATTATAATGAGGCGGAGGAAGTGATCTGCGGAATTCGATATATTTATTCACAGGATGGACAATTAGAAAGGATGGAAGGATTTGCTTCACTGGAGGTTGCAGAATCCGATCAGCCATGGAGTTATCCTGAGAAAGAGGTTTATTCTGTTCAAAAGGATAATAGTGATGGAAGTGAATTTGTAGATAACTATGAGGAAACCTTTGAGTATAACGCAGCCGGTCAGCTGGTACATTTTGAGTCGACCGGAAATTTGATCGATTATCGCGAAGATACGGATCCCAGTACGATTATTCAGATTGATTTCTGCTATCGGGCAGATGGAACATTAAGCCGAAAGGATAGTTTTTATAATACGGGTATCTGGGGAACAACGAGGTGCGATGTTCATGAGTATTTTGATGAACAGGAGAGACTGGTTTATGAAAGGAGTTACGTTACTCATGGCAGTCTGGAATACTATTATATATATCTGGAAGACAGTGAGACCCCGGCATACGCTCTGATGCTGGATAATATCCACGGAACGGGTTTGGTACCTGTTTTTACAAAGCGGGAATCATAGTGTGTACCAAAGGAAAATGTCTTATCATAAAGAACAGGTATCCGAAAACGAATCCGGATACCTGTTCTTCTTTTATATTTAATTACGGGAACAATTATATTGCAGATCCTCCCAACGACGATCAACCTCCGCCTGGAACTGTGCAATTAAATGCTCATTTCCCGGCTTGAACAGGTGTTTAAACCGGCCCTGGACTTTTAAGAAATCTTCGATCGGAAGCTTTTTCTTCGGTTCGTAATTCAGGATCCATTTTCCATCGATCACCTCAAATAACGGCCAGTAGCACGTCTCCACTGCCAGCTTGCAGATCGTCATGATCTCACTGGTTTCGTACTGCCAGCCCCGTGGACAAGGTGCCAGCACATTCAGAAATGCAGCCCCCGGTGTATAGATGGCAGTCTCGGATTTGGTATGGATATCCTTGAAATTACCGATAAAGGTAGTCTGTGCAACGTAAGGCACATTGTGTGCTGCAATGATAGCCGCCAGATCCTTTCTGCCCTGAAGCTTGCCATTGGATTGAGAGCCTACGGGGGTAGTCGTAGTGTCTGCATATCTTGGGGTGGCAGAGGAACGCTGGATACCAGTATTCATATAAGCGCCGTTGTCGTAGCAGACATAG
>CAJULG010000027.1 GCA_910587045.1 uncultured Lachnospiraceae bacterium
GGAAAATGGAACAGAGAATACAGCAGGTACAGGAGATGGAAAAACGCAGACAGGAAAAGAAACCCGGACAGCTACAGAAGCACCCGCTACAGAGGATGCTGAAGAGGCGACAGAGGAAACAACAGCAGAGTCTACTCAGGCACCATAGACGGTACCTGCAGCAGTGATGTAGTGACTATCATGAATCAGATGTCCGGACAGCTTGTGGCAATTCATCTGGTTACCCGTTCTTCGGATGGCTGGTACAATTATTCGGTCAGTGAAAGCGGCTTTGCAGCAGTGGCATCCGTATCCGCCGGTACAGCAATGATTGATACGCAGTGCAGCTTCCTGTGTCAGGTGATCCAGGTAAATGGAGAAGGTGCGGGGTTAATGTTTGTACAACAATAACGAGGACGGTTGCCATCATCATGGGCCTTAGTTGTATTTTGCATATAAGAAAAAATGCTTTATTTATTGATTATTCCCTTAATATGTGGTAAAAATTAAGGGAAAGGGTGGTGATTAAGGAAATGAGAACATTTAATTACACATCAATGAAAGAACAGAAATGGGATTCAGATATTCTTGGTTATATAGCTGCCATTTACAAGGAAGCAGGTAAACAGGAGCTGTCTCTAAAGCAGCGGCCGAATGAGCTGGAAAAGCTGGTGGAAATCGCAAAGGTTCAGAGTACGGAGGCTTCCAATGCGATTGAAGGTATTGTTACAACGAATACCCGCATTAAACAGTTAGTTGCGGAAAAAACGACTCCAAAGAATCGTGATGAACAGGAAATAGCAGGTTATCGTGATGTATTGAATATTATCCATGATAGCTTTGATGCTATTCCGATTTCCCGGAACTACATTCTGCAACTGCATAAAATTATGTACAGCCATATGAATAACCCGATGGCCGGACAGACAAAAAATGTTCAGAATTATATCAGTGCAGGTTATCCTGACGGGCATACAGAAATTCTGTTCACGCCGCTTCCTCCATATGAGACACCGGAGGCTTTAGACAGGATCTGTGAAGAGTATAATAAGGTCATAGGTAATTTTGAACTGGAACCGCTGATTGCCATTCCGGTCTTTATCCATGATTTTCTGTGTATCCATCCGTTTAACGATGGAAATGGCAGAATGAGCCGGCTGCTCACTACTCTGCTTTTATATCGCAGTGGATTTTATATAGGAAAATATATTTCCCTGGAAGCAAAGATTGCAAATGACAAGGATCTTTATTATGACGCACTGAACAAGTCACAGTATGGATGGCACGAAGGTACAGAGGACGCTGTTCCGTTTATCAAATTCATTCTCAGCACTATCCTTGCCGCATACAAGGATTTCGAGGATAGGTTCTCTATCGTAGAGGAAAGGCTTCCAGCCATTGAAATGGTTCGTAAGGCAACACAAAATAAGATAGGAAGATTCACCAAGCAGGATATCAGAGAATTATGTCCGGCGTTAAGCATCAGCTCTATTGAAGGTTCTTTGAGAAAACTGGTGAATACCGGTGAGCTAAAACGTGAGGGTGCTGGTAAATCAACCTGTTACATCCGATTAAAATAATCCATTACACGGATAGAAATTCCCTTGCTATTGACGTATTTTAAGGAAAATAATAATTTGGAAATCATATTACATTATAGGAAAGCAGAGGTTCCGGAGAATCTCTGTTTTTCTTTGCATACTAATTCAAATCATAAAGTGATGAAGAAGGAAAGGCGGATATTTATGGCGGTACTATTAGTTGATTATGAAAATGTATCAATGAAAAATGGACTAAAAGGCATTGAATACCTGAATGCCAACGATCGCCTGATCATATTTTACAGTCAGTGCTGCCCAAAGATTCGGAGAGATTGTATGGAAGCGATCCTGTCTGCCGGATCTTCCTTTCAGGTATACAAGCTGAAGAAGACCGGAAAAAATGCACTGGATTTCTATATCGCTGCAGAATGCGGGTATGTAAGTCATACAGATGTATCGGAAATAGCGATTATCAGTAACGATAAAGGTTTTGATGCCTTGATCGACTTCCTTAAGCTTAAGGCCGAAACGCAGGACATACAACTGATAAGGGCTGCAAATATTGAGAAGGCTCTTATGAGTTTGAATTCTCCCGCAGACAGCCGGCGGAAAGAGATCCTCTGTGAGAAGTCCGGTTTGCTGGATCTGGCGGCAGAGTATGGGAAATATGAGGAGCGCAATGCTATGCGTGCAAGGATTAAGGATGCTCTGCTGGGAACAAAATACGAGAACAGGACTGCTGAGATCATTGATTTTGCAACTGCAAGGAAGGATACGACCAGGAAGGAGCTTTATACGGGTACCCTTCACCTGTTCGGAAAGAGTGAAGGAACAGATATCTATCGGATATTAAAAGATATGAGTTAAATTTGTCACTATTGAGAGAATGTGGTATGATAATAGCAAGGAGTAATCGTGTTACAAGGTGGTAAGTCTCCCTAACTTGAAAAAGAAGTCTGCAAATAGAAAGTCAAGTAGAAATTTGTGAACTTTGAAAATTTTATACAGGTTGAAAAATAAGTATTACAAAAAGACCACCGCAGAACGCTGGCCTGATGGGAAGTGGGAACATTTATTTAAGTTTCTTTGACTTCTGCAATCGTGGAAAGTGATGTTGTATCATTTAACACCTTAACAAATAAATGTAAAGAGAGAACAACCACAAACGACTACAAACAACCACAGGTGGTTATGGAAGTTATTCACAATGCTGATAGAAAATCACGATTTTCCGCTGGAGATATCCACAAAAAAATTTAAGTTATCCTATTCTCTCATAATATGGAATATGT
>CAJULG010000028.1:0-301 GCA_910587045.1 uncultured Lachnospiraceae bacterium
GTCTATTCCACTTCCGATGAGTCTGTACCCCTTTCTGCCAGAAATAAATACTTCGAAAGCAGAAATATCATTGGTTTTACGGCGGTAGGTTATAACCTGCCGCTGACTGATACGATTGAATTGGAAATGGAAGGTGACTGGGAGAACGGAAGCCATGGGCTGCAGCTGAAGGTAGACTCCTTTATGGAAATCGTACCGCGGACAAAGGCAGGGATCATCGGCTACCTCTCTTCCGGAGCCATCAAAGGTGTAAAGCAGAGGACAGCAGAGGCAATCTACCAGCAGTTCGGGCTGCAGACAT
>CAJULG010000028.1:311-2111 GCA_910587045.1 uncultured Lachnospiraceae bacterium
CTTGTCTATCCGGGGGATTTCTGAACGGAAGTTAAGGGAGATCGTAGAATGTTATGGGCAGAACCAGGTATTCCGGGAGCTGATGACATTTCTGGCTCCCTATAAGGTAACGCCGAAGAAGGTGAACATGATTCTAAAAACTTTTCATGAGGAATCCGTCCGTATTATCCAGAACCGTCCGTATATGCTGTGTGCAGTAAAAGGCTTCGGCTTTCTGACGGTAGATGCGATTGGCCGGCAGCTATGCAGGACGCTGAATGATCCCATGCGTATTTCGGGGTGTATCAGTTATATCCTGCATGAAGCCATGAAGGAAGGGCATCTATACTTGAATCAGGAGACGCTGATGGATAAAACATTGGCATTGCTGAAGCAGAGTACTCTATCAGCTGGTCATGCAGCAGAGCATTGTGGTGGATCATGAGAAGGTATATATTTTCCAGCAGTATGAGGAGGAACGGCTGACGGCGTTGATGATTGCGAAACGGATACAGACAGCAAGACAGCCATTCCCGATTGAAACGGAGTTGAATTAGGCACAGCAGGTCTTAGGTATTACACTGTCCGAACGGCAGAAACAGGCGGTAAGGATGGTGTTTGAAAGCTCTTTAAGTATTATCACAGGTGGCCCCGGAACGGGCAAGACGACCGTTCTGAAGGTCATTCTTTATATCCATGGCCTGAAATGCAAGACTTCGGTACAGCTGATGGCGCCTACCGGACGCGCGGCAAGGAGAATGGCGGAAAGCACCGGCAAGGAAGACGCATCCACGATGCATATGGCATTAGGTCTGCTCGGAGGAAGCGACTACAACCTGGGATTCCAGTATTTGGAAGCAGAGTTTCTGAATGTAGATGAAGTGTCTATGGTGGATATGCACCTTGCCTATGAATTTTTCAGCAGAGTAAAGGACAGTGCCAGAGTGCTGCTGTTAGGAGATGTGGACCAGCTTCCATCCGTAGGAGCCGGGGACGTGTTCCGGCAGTTGATTGGCTGCGGCCTGATCCCGGTCACCGTATTGGATATGGTATACCGCCAGGGAGCGTCAAGCAATATCCCGGTCAATGCAAATCTGATCCAGCAGAACCGGACAAACCTGTTTATGGGAGAAGATTTTATATTTGTCCCATGTGATGGAATAGAGCCGACTGCAGAGATGGTAAAGAAGCTGTATCTGGAGGAAGTACAGAAATACGGGCTGGAGCAGGTGCAGATCCTGACTTCTTACCGTGTAAAGACTGCCGCTGGCGTGGTGGAATTGAACCGGACATTGGAGGATCTGATTAATCCACCTACCATCGGAAAGAGTGAGATTGCGATAGGAAAAGATGTATTCCGGGTGGGCGATAAGATTCTGCAGAATAAGAATACGGATTTGGTCAGCAATGGGGACATGGGAATTATCCAGGATATTTACGAGGATTCAGACGAAAGCCAGAAGGTGCAGATTCTGTTCTCGGAAAACCGGGTAGTCCGGTACGAACGGGAACAGATGGAGATGGTGGAACATGCCAATGCTATCACTATCCATAAGTCCCAGGGTTCCGAATATCCGGTCGTGATTATCCCGTGTGTAAAAGCATTTTACACTATGCTGAAACGCAACATCCTCTATACAGCGATTACCAGGGCGAAATGCAAGGTTTATCTGGTTGGAGACTGGAACGCAGTGTGCCAGTGTATCCATACGGATGACAGCGGAAAGCGCAATACAGTCTTAGGGCAGAGAATCCAGGGATATTATGATGCAGAACAAAGGCAGAAAACAAAAGAGATGGAACAGTTGAAGCTGGCAGTTT
>CAJULG010000029.1 GCA_910587045.1 uncultured Lachnospiraceae bacterium
AGAAGCGAAATCGTAAGTGGCAGTTTCATAAAGATATGCTCCTTTTCTTGTATTTGAAATAGAATATCACAAATCCCATCCTTATTGGCGAATTGTGAATGCTTTGATTTTCCTGTTTACACAAAAAAATACCGGCCCAAAGGACCGGCATTTTTTGTTGTTTATTCAGCTTACTGCAGTAACTGCAGAACTCCCTGAGGAACCTGATTAGCCTGAGCGAGCATAGCCTGAGAAGCCTGAACCAGAATGTTATTCTTGGTGTAAGCCATCATCTCTTTTGCCATGTCTACATCACGGATACGGCTCTCGGCAGCGGTGATATTCTCATTCTGAACACCCAGGTTATTGATCCAGACGATTCTGAAGAGCACCGAAGTCGGAACGCATGGAAGAAATGTTGTCAATTGCATCATTTATCTTTGCGATTGAATCCATAGCGTTTTGAGCAGTGTCAACCTTAACATCGGATTTAAGGTCTATTGCATTAGAACCATCGCCCTTGCTTATACTACTACTTGACATTGCAGCAAGTGTAACTGTCAATTGGTTGTCAGTTGTTCCCTCTTCACCAACGTGAAGTATGATTGAATCCACATCTCCGTTAAACAACTTAGTACCATTAAAGTTTGCTGTCTTACCAATTCGATCAATTTCGTCATTCAATGCATCGATTTCCTTCTGCATCTCAGCACGGTTTGCAGTAGAATAGGTTCCATTTGCAGACTGGGTAGCCAGTGCAACCATACGGTTCAGCATGGAGTGAACTTCTGTCAGAGCACCTTCTGCTGTCTGTACCAGAGATACACCGTCTTCTGCGTTTTTCTGAGCGGTCTCAAGACCGGTAATCTGAGCTCTCATCTTCTCGGAAATAGCCAGACCAGCGGCATCATCGCCAGCACGGTTAATCTTGTAACCGGAGGACAATTTCTCCAGGTTCTTTCCTACGGAAGAGTTGTTATTGCTCAAGTTTCTGTGTGCATTTAATGCAGTAATATTGTGCTGAATTCTCATATTTTTTTCCTCCTTGATAATTACAGGGAACATCCTTTTCCCAATAAAGTTATTATTCGGATGTCCGGGAAGTGCTATATGGATTGCCGGCTATTGTCCAATGAAGTACACTTAAATGGAATAATGCTCTTGCACTTCAATTACAGGAAATATATAAAAAAAGAACCGAATGCTCCGCTTACTTATAATTTCTTAACGAACGAAGTCCAACCACCTCGAAGGGGCACGTATTAGCGGGTACCCATAGAGTATACCCTACGGGCACACCGTAATACATGCCCCTTCGGGGCAGGTGGACTTCGTCCAATAAAGTATAAAAATAAAACATGACATTAAAAGTATTCTGTCCAATTATATATTTCATGTTAGGACAGAGTTTCTTCTTTTATAATGTATTTTCAAATACGGCAGATAAAAGGAGGACTTTATGAAGAAAAATGTATATGGCTATGTACGTGTATCCACCAGAGAGCAGAATGTGGAGCGTCAACTGATTGCGCTGGAGAAAATCGGAGTTCCACAGGCAAAGATATTCATAGATCGGCAAAGCGGCAAAGATTTCAGAAGGCCGGCATATCAAAAAATGGTAAAAAAATTGAAAGCCGGCGACGTAGTAGTGACAAAAAGCATCGACCGCCTTGGACGAAATTATGAAGAAATCAAGGAGCAATGGCGGATATTGACAAAAGAAATCGGTGCAGATATCATTATTCAGGATATGCCTCTGTTAGACACAACCAAAAGCCGGGATCTTTTGGGAAGCTTTATTAGTGATGTAGTGCTTCAGCTTCTT